>NZ_CP085324.1:0-1200000 GCF_020614395.1 Salarchaeum japonicum
CCGCGCCGCGACTCCTTCCGGTATGGACGACCCGCTCTGGATAGAGACGCACGCGCCCTCCCTCGACGACATCCCGCAGGAGGACGTGCGCGAACGCCTCCAGGACGCCGTGGACGAACCCGTGAACCTCGTGCTCCACGGGCCCGTCGGCGTGGGGAAGACCGCGGCGGTGCGCGCGCTCGCGGCCGCCGCACACGAGAGCGAGAACGACCTGTTCGAGTTGAACGTGAAGGACTTCTTCGGGATGACGAAAAAGGAGATAGCGAACGACCCCCGGTTCGAGCACTTCATCACGCCGAAACGCAAGCGCGAGTCCTCGAAGGCCGACCTCATCAACTACGTGCTGAAGGAGTCCGCGAGCTATCCGCCGGTGTCGGGCGACTACACGACCGTCCTGCTCGACAACGCCGAATCCATCCGCGAGGACTTCCAGCAGGCGCTCCGCCGCGTGATGGAACAGCACCACGAGGCGACCCAGTTCGTCATCGCGACCCGCCAGCCGACGAAGCTCATCCCGCCGATTCGCTCGCGGTGCTTCCCGGTCTCCGTGCGCGCGCCGACGGCGGACGAGACCGTCGGCGTCCTCCGCGACATCGTCGAAGCCGAGGAGGTCGCGTACGAGGACGACGGCCTGGAGTACGTCGCGGGGTACGCCGCCGGCAACCTCCGGAAGGCCGTCACCGCCGCACAAGCCACGTACGAGGCGGAGGGCGAGGTGACGATGGACGCCGCCTACGAGACCCTCCAGGACGTGGGACTGGACGACGAGATTTCGGGGATGCTGGACGACGCCGAGGCCGGCGACTTCACGGACGCGCGCTCCACCCTCGACGACCTGCTCGTGGACGAAGGCCTGGACGGAACCGAAGTCCTGGACGAAATCCTCAGAGTCGGCCGCTCGCGGTACGCGGGCGACGACCTCGCGGAACTCCACGAACTCGCGGGCGACGTGGACGTGATGCTCGCCGAGGGGAACAGCGACCGCGTCCAACTCGGGCGGATGCTCGCGGAACTCGGGCGCTAGCCGCCGTGCGGCCTTACGATTCGTCGGTTCGTCGGCGGTAGGTGACGAACGCGAACTCCTCGCGGTCGTCGCGCTCGACTTCCGCCCAGTCCTCGCGATTCCAGTCCGGGAAGTGGGTGTCGCCCTCGTACTCCTCGCGGAGTTCGGTGAGAATCAGTTCGTCGGCGTCGGGGAGGAACTGGCGGTAGACGGTTTCGCCGCCGACGACGTACGCCTCGTCGTCGCGGGCGCGGGCGGCTGAGACGGCTTCCTCGACGCTTCCGACGCCGACGACGCCGTCCGGGAGGCCGTCGGGATTGCTGGTGAGGACGACGTTCGTGCGGTCGGGGAGCGGGCCGCCGATGCGCTCGCGGATGCTCTCGAACGTCCGCCGACCCATGATGACGGGATGGCCGGTCGTGGTTTGCTTGAAGTGCGCGAGGTCTTCGGGGTAGTGCCAGGGCATCCCGCCCTCGCGGCCGATGACGCCGTTCGCGGCGACGGCGGCGACGATGCTGAGTTTCATTCCGCCACGCCGAAGTCCAGGCCGGGATGCGACTCGTAGTCCGAGAGCGCGATATCGCCGAATTCGAGCGCGTCGAGGGGTTTGTCGGCGACGTCGATGTCGGGCTTGGGCTTGGGGTCGCGGGAGAGCTGTTCGAGGAGGCCGGGGACGTGGTCGTACGGCTTCCCGCGCGGGTCGGTGCTCCCCGCGGGGGCTTCGGCTTCGACCCACGATTTCACGTCGAGCGGGTCGTCGTCGGCGAGCCGGGACTGGAGTTCGGCGAGGTTATCGCCGTACCAGTCGCCGCGCGCGCCCTCGCCGCAGTAGACGTGGGCGTCCACGACGGTGTGCGCGAACGTCCCGGGTTCGAAGCCGGTGCGTTGAGCAATCGCGGTGAGGAGGAGCGCGTACGCCGCGAGGTTGAACGGCACGCCGAGCGCGATGTCGCCCGAGCGCTGGGTGAGGTGGAGGTTCAGCCGGTCGCCCTGGACGTTGAACACGAACGTGTAGTGACACGGCGGGAGCGTGGAGACGGCGGCGTTCGCGGGATGCCAGGCGTTCACGACGATACGCCGCGAGTTCGGGTTCTCCTCCAGCTGGTCGAGGACGTACTGAATCTGGTCGAACGTCCCCTCGTCGTTCACCCAGTCATTCTCCTCGCCAGCCCACGTCTCGCCCGGCAGTCCCTCGTCCGGGATGGGGTAGCGCCGCCAGAACCGGCCGTAGGCGGTGTCGAGGTGGCCGTCCTCGTCCGCCCACTCGTCCCAGATACCGGTCTTCTCGCGGAGGTCGCGGACGTGCTCCTCGCCGGAGAGGTACCAGAGGAGTTCGTGCAGCATCGACTTCCAGCGGAAGCCGTCCATCTTCTTCGTCGTCAGGAGCGGGTAGCCGTCCGCGAGGTCCGTCTCGTAGTGCCGGCTGAACGCCGAAATCGTATCGACGCCCGTCCGGTTCGGCTTGTGGTTGCCGCCCCGGAGGGTCTCGGATACGAGCCCGAGGTACTGTTCCATACGCGTGCAGAACGCGCCTGCACCCTAAAGTGGTACTCCTCTCGGTCAGCGCGCGTCGGCGCTGGTGGCGCGCGCCATGTAGTAGACGGCGACCGCGCCGAGCGCGAGGTCGAGCGCGCCGAGCACGGCGACCGCGGGGACGAGCGTGTCCCACATCCCGCCGAACGCGGTGACCTCGATGACGGTCATGGTGTCCCGGCCGAACATCAGCGCGCGGGCGGCGTCCACGCCGTACGTGATGGGGTTGAAGGCGGCGACGGTCTGCACCCAGCCCGGCAGGCTCTCCAGGGGGAGGAAGGCGCTGGAGAGGAAGAGCAGGGGGAACTGGAGGACGTTCACGGCGATCATCGTGGACTCCTGGTCGCGGGTGGCGAGCGCCATGACGTTAGAGAACGCCGTGAACCAGATGGAGAAGAGGATGCCGACGGCGACGATGCCGAGCGCGCCGAGGACGCCGGTGTCGATGTAGTCGGTGAAACTCCCGCCCTCGCCGAGGAGGAGGAGGACGTAGCCGAACGCGAGGATGATGACGACCTGGACGACGATGCGGATGACCTCGGAGAGCGACTTCCCGAAGAACACCGCGCCGCGGTGCATCGGCGAGACGAGCGCCTTCTCGAACATCCCGGACTCGATGTCCTCCACGAGGCCGACGCCGGACGTGGTCGCGGCGATGAGCGACACCTGGATTGCGATGGCGGGCACGAGGTAGGTGACGTAACTCACGTCGCCGCCGACCATGCCGCTAATCGCACCGCCCGCGAGGTTCCCGAACACCTCCGTGAACAACACGAGGAACATGATGGGGTTCAGGAGGCTGAACGTCACCACGAACGGGTTGCGGATGGTGCGAATCAGCCAGCGCTTGAGGTTCACCCAGGTGTCCACGACGAAGCCGTTTCCGGCCGCGCGGCCGTCGCTCATTCGCCATCACCCGCGTCGGCGTCGTCCGCGGGGTCGGCGTCGTACTCCTCGCCGGTGATGGCGAGGAACACGTCGTCCAGGGTCGGACTCCGGACGTTGAACCCGGTGACGGTGAGGCCGGCGTCGGAGAGCGCGACGAGGAGGTCGGTGCCGTGCCGGCGCGCCTCCGCGGACGTGACGACGATGCCCGCGTCGGTCGTCTCGACGGCGTCCGGGCCGTCCACGAGCCGCGAGTCGAGCGCGAGGTCGCGGGCGCGCTCGACCTCGTCCGCGGTCGGGTCGTCGAGGTCGATTTCGAGCACGTCGCCGCCGACTCGCGACTTGAGTTCCTGCGGGGAGCCGTCCACGGCGATTTCGCCGTCCCGGATGACCGCGATGCGGTCGCAGAGGTGGTCGGCCTCCTCCAGGTACTGCGTCGTGAGGAAGATGGTGGTGCCGCGGTCGTTCACGCGCTCGAAGTACTCCCAGAGGCGGTTTCGCGCCTTCGGGTCGAGGCCCGTCGTCGGTTCGTCCAGGAAGACGATCGGGGGTTCGTGGACGAGCGCGGTCGCCACGTCGAGGCGTTTTTTCATCCCGCCCGAGAAGTCCTTCGCCTGCTTGTCCGCCACGTCCGCGAGGTCGACGAGGTCGAGGAGTTCGTCGATGCGGTCGCCGCGCGCGTCGGCGCGGACGCCGTACGCCTCGCACGCGAACCGGATGTTCTCCCGTGCGGTCAACTGGGGGTCGATACTCGTCTCCTGGGCCATGTACCCGATGGATTTGCGAACCTCGCGGGGGTCGTCCTCGACGTCGTAGCCGTTCACCGTCACCGACCCCGCGGTCGGTTTCAGGAGGGTGACGAGCGTCTTGATGGTCGTCGTCTTCCCCGCGCCGTTCGCGCCGAGGAACCCGAAGAACTCGCCCTCCGGCACGTCCATCGACACGTCCGTGACGGCCTCGGTTCCGTCGGCGTACGTCAACGCCAGGTGGTCGGCATCTATCGCGCTCACACGGGGAGGAAGGAACTCAGCCGACTAAGCCGTTTTGACTGAACGGTCAGTCACTTTCGGTGGTTGCGTAGTAGAGCGCCGGGAGACCGAGCGGGAGCGCGAGCACGCCGAACGCGCCCGCCGCGACCACCGCCCGGTCGCCGTCGGTTCGAGCGACGAGGAACGCGGCGACGCCGACGGCGGCGATAGCGTACGCGAGCGTGCTCCAGACCGTGACGTACGACGAGCAGTACGCCCAGCAGACGAACGTGTACGCGGGCGCGTTCCACGTCGCCGGGTCGGGCTTCGGCCAGAAGTACCGGCAGTACGTGGTGAGCGCAACCATCAGGACGGCGGGCAATCCGACGAGCCACGTCGAGCGACGGAGGCCGGTCGCGGGGGCGTATCGGCGGTACGCCGCGAGCAGCGCGAACGGGAGGCCGAACACCCACAGCCAGACGGCGAGCGTGTACGACACCGGCCAGTGCTCGATGCGGGGTTGCGCGTAGGGGAGGCGGAGCGACGGCGGGAGCGTCGCCCACGGGAACGAGGGGTCGGGGACGGGGTTCGTGACGAACGCGACAAGGCCGAGGAGCGTGCCGGCGACGAGCGCGTACACGCCCCAGTCGGCGGCGCGGTCGAGACGACCGGGGAGGGACGGGGTAGCCGGACGTGGCATGTGGGGTCGTACGTACTCGTCGTTCACGGGCGTTTCCCGTTCGAAACCCCGGCGAAACACCCGTCTCCTCGAACAGTCCCGAACGGGTACCAGGGAAAACGTCGGAATCCGAACCGGGTTGGCGTCATCGGCGAGCGCCGCGAGCGCCGGTCACTCCAGGACGAGGACGTGCCGGTCGAGCGAGCGGTGGACGCGCCGCACGAACCGGGATTCGACGGTCCAGCCCGCGGCCGTAGCCTCGTCCCGCCAGTCGCGGTCGGCGACGAGCACGCACCGCCCGGTGGTGACGCGTTCGACCTCGGAGAGCGCGCCGCCCACGAGGTCGCGGAGACCGTGCGTCTCGATTTTCGACTGTCGGCCGTATGGCGCGTCGAACACCGCCGCATCGACCGCGTCCGCGCGGAGGGGCAGGCGGGTGGCGTCCCCGCGCCACACCGCGAAGTCGTCGGCGTACTCGCGGAGGTTCTCTCGCGCCCCCCGCACCATCTTCTCCTGCGCGTCGTTCCCGAGCGGGCGCGCGCCGACCAGGCCGGCCTCGATGAGCACGCCGCCCGTCCCGCACATCGGGTCGAGGAGGCGGGTTCCCGACCGCGCGCCGGCGAGGTTGACGAGGGCGCGGGCGAGCATCGGATCCATCGACCCCGGCTGGAAGAACGGGCGCTTCGTGGGTTTGCGGGCGTCGTAGTCGCGGTCGGTCGCGACCGCGAGCCAGCCGAGCGCGCACGCGTCGTCGCTGAACGCCGCGCGCAGGACGAAGTCGGGGTCGTCGAGGTCCACGGAAAACCCGCGGTCTGTGAGGACGCCGCCGAGTTCGCGCTCCGCGCGCTGCGTGTCCACGCCCGCGCTCCCCCGTACGTCCGTCGCGCGCACCGCGACCGTCCCCTCGATGCCGACGTTCGCGGCGTCCAGGAGGGTCGCGGCGCTCTCGACGCTCGCGTCCGTGCGGCCGACGAGGCGGCTCGCGTACCGCGTGAACGCGAGGTCGGCGGCGCGGTCGAGGTCGAGCGACGGCGCGACGGCGAGACCGGGCGCGACCAGGTCGGCGTCCGGCGCGGCGGCCGCGCGCGCCTCCGCGAGCGCGAAGTCGTCGTCCGACCCGACGAGTTCGAGGAGGTACACACCGGCGGTTGGGGGCGTCCACACAAGGCGTTTGTTAAAAGCAGGTAGGCGTCCGGCTCGCCGGACCGCCAAACTTTATAAAGGTTAAATACGATATTTAAGTCGTATATGACCGACCCCAAGGAAACCATCAACATTGAAAACGTGGTCGCCTCCACGGGAATCGGCCAGGAGCTCGACCTTCAGAGCGTCGCCATGGACCTCGAAGGTGCCGACTACGACCCCGAGCAGTTCCCCGGCCTCGTCTACCGCACCCAGGAGCCGAAGAGCGCCGCGCTCATCTTCCGCTCCGGCAAAATCGTCTGCACCGGCGCGAAATCCACCGCAGACGTCCACGAAAGCCTCCGCATCGTCTTCGACAAACTCCGCGAACTCAACATCGAAGTCGAAGACGACCCCGAAATCGTCGTCCAGAACATCGTCACCTCCGCCGACCTGGGCCGCCAACTCAACCTCAACGCCATCGCCATCGGATTGGGCCTCGAAAACATCGAGTACGAACCCGAACAGTTCCCCGGCCTCGTCTACCGCCTCGACGAACCCGAAGTCGTCGCCCTCCTCTTCGGCTCCGGCAAACTCGTCATCACCGGCGGCAAGAAACCCGAGGACGCCGAACACGCCGTCGACAAAATCGTCAGCCGCCTCGAAGAACTCGGCCTGCTCGAGTAAATTTTTGCGTCGGGGGTTCGCTCTGCGAACCCCGCTCGCAAAAAGTAACATAAAAAGGCCGCTCGCCGACGGCGAGCGGTGAATCCGCTCGTTCGGGCTCTTCGAGCCGCTCACTCGCGGAACAGAGGCGTTTCGTTCCGGCGAAGGCCACAGAACCCGGCGAACGCCTCCGCGACTAGTCCCGATTACTCGACGAGTCGCTCGATTTCGGTGACCAGCACGTCGCTCGCGCCCTTCTCTTTGAGGTCGGTGATGGTCTGGAAGACCTCGCGTTCGGGGACGACGGCGTGGACGGCGACGGTGTTCGGTTCGTCCACGTCCAGCACCGTCGGGCCGCCGAGACCGGGAATCACGTCCTCGATTTCGTCGAGGCGGTCGGCGGGCGCGTTCAACATCAGGTAGCGCTTGTCCTCCGCGGCGATGACCGAATCCAAGGCGGTCTCGACCTGGCTCGCCTTCTCGCTCTCGACGTCCGGACGGGCGAACAGCCGGACGGAGCTCGCGAGCACTTCGTCCACGATTTCGAGGCGGTTCACGCGGAGCGTCGTCCCCGTCGAGGTGATGTCGATGATGGCGTCCGCCATCTCCACGTGCGGCGTGAGTTCGGTCGCGCCCGACACCTCCACGATGTCGGGCGAAACGTCCGCGTCCGCGAAGTAGTCGCGGGCGACCCGCGGGAACTCGGTGGCGACGGTCTTTCCCGCGAGGTCATCGACCGACGCCAGGTCGTCCTCCTCGGGGGCGGCGAGGACGAGCCGACACTCCCCGTAGCCGAGGTCGAGGCGGTCTTCGAGGTCGACGCCGGACTCCCGAACCTGGTCGAGGCCGGTGATGCCGAGGTCGGCCGCGCCGTCCGCGACGTACTCGGGGATGTCGGCGGCGCGCGCGAACAGCACCGTGATGTCGGGGTCGACGGTGTCGGCGTAGAGCTGGCGGTCGGCGGTCGGTTCTATCGAGAGCCCCGCGCGGTCGAGCAGGTCGACGGTCGGGTCGTGCAGTCTGCCCTTGTTGGGGACGGCGATTCGCATAGCGGGGATTGGCGGGCGACCGGCAAAGAGGTATGCACCAATAGATTCAGGACTCCGAAGCCGCGAGAGGGGGTATGACGACGCTCGAAATCACCGGTGGGCGGGTGCTTCGCCCCGACTTCTCGGTCGAACGCGCGGACGTGCTGGTAGACCAGGACGCGGGCGAGATTCTGGACGTGGGCGACGTACCCGAAGGCGACGAGACGCTGGACGCCGCGGATTGCCTGGTGATGCCCGGGCTGGTGAACGCGCACACGCACGCCGCGATGACGCTCCTCCGCGGGTACGCGGACGACAAACCCCTCGACGCGTGGCTGCAGGAGGACATCTGGCCCGCGGAGGCCGAACTCACGGCGGCGGACGTGCGCGCCGGCACCGAACTCGCGCTCGTGGAGATGATTCGCGGCGGCGTGACGGCGTTCGCCGACATGTACTTCGAGGAACCGGCGGTCGCCGACGCCGTCGCTGACGCGGGCGTGCGGGCGCGACTCGGCCACGGCGTCGTCACCGTCGGGAAGGACGACGAGTCGGCGCGCGCGGACAACGAGGAGAGCCTCGACTTCGCCCGCGAGTACGACGGCTACGCGGACGGCCGCGTGAAGACGGTGTACGCGCCGCACAGCCTCACCACCGTGGACGACGCCCTCCTCGCGGAGTTCACCGCGGAGGCGCGCGGCGCGGGAGTTCCCCTGCACTTCCACGCGAACGAGACCGCGGGCGAAGTCGAACCCATCGTCGAGTCCGAGGGCGAACGACCGCTCGCGCACGCGGACGACCTCGGGATGCTCACCGAGGACGACTTCCTCGCGCACGGCGTGCACGTGGACGGCGAGGAGATCGACCTGCTCGCGGCGCGCGGGACGGCGGTCGTGCACTGCCCGGCGTCGAACATGAAGCTCGCGTCCGGGATGGCTCCCGTCCAGCGACTCCGGGAGGCGGGCGTGACGGTCGCGCTCGGCACGGACGGCGCGGCGTCGAACAACGACCTCGACGTGTTCGACGAACTGCGGGACGCCGCGATGCTCGGGAAGCTCGCCGCCGAGGACGCCGCCGCCGTGCCCGCCGAGGCCGCGGTGGAGATGGCGACCGCGGGCGGCGCGGACGCGCTCGGGTTCGACTCGGGCCGCGTCGAGGCGGGCGCGAACGCCGACCTCGCCGTCGTGGACTTCGACGCCCCCCACCTGACGCCCGTCCACGACCACGTCAGCCACCTCGCGTACGCCGTCCGCGGGAGCGACGTGCGTCACACCGTCTGCGACGGCCGCGTGCTCATGGAAGACCGCGACCTCGTCACGCTCGACGAGGCGGAAATCAGGGGGCGCGCCGCCGACCGCGCCGCCGACCTCGCGGAACGCGCCGACTAACCCCGAATCCGCTGTTTTCGCGGCGCGTGAACTTTCCTGAACGGGTTTTCGCGCTCGCTCGAACCGAGTGAACGGGTCGAACGCTCATCCCTCCTTTTCTCCGTCCCGGTGGTAGGGTGGGATGCGATGCGCTCGATGAAATTCACCGCCGCGCTCGTCGCGGCCATGGCAGTACTCGCGGTCGCAACGCCCGCGGTCGCCGGCGCGACGGCGACCGGCGAACTGAGCGTCGGCGTCGACCAGCCCGACGCCGGGAGTGACGCGACCGTCACCGTGACGGCGAACGACACCGCGGTCGCGAACGCGACCGTGAACGTCACGGAGACAACGAACACCACGTACAACGGCACGGGGACGTACGCGACGGACGCGAACGGCACCGTCGTCCTCCCCGCGCCCGACACGAACGTCACCGTGGCGGTGACGGCGACGCACAACAACACCACGGCGTCCGCGACCGTGACGCTCCTCGCGGAGACGAACGCGAGCGAGAGCGAGGAGAACGAGACGGTCACCGAGGAGAGCCCGTTCGGCCAGCAGGTCGAGCAGTTCATCGCCGCGACGTTCGCTGACGGCGCGGTGGACGGCCGCGTGCTCGCGGACTTCGTCACCGCGAACAACCCGGGCGCTGACGACCGGCCCGACCACGCCGGCCCGCCCGAAGACCGTCCCGGTCACGATGACGGCAACGAGACCGACGACGTGAACGAGACCGCGGAGAACACCACGCAGGGCCCGCCCGAAGACCGCGGCCCGAACGGTGACGACGCGAACGAGAACGCCGAAAACGACAGACAGGGCCCGCCTGAAGACCGCGGCCCCGACCACGAGGCGTCCACGAACGACGACGCTGACGACGAAGACGACGAAGACGATGAAGACGATGAAGACGACGAGGAGGACGACGACGAGTCGGCGGGTAACGGGAACGGTCGCGAGAGCGCGCCCGGCCTGAACTAACGCGCTCGCCGCGTACCGAGCGGTCGGTTGAGGCGGCCACCGGTCTTTTTCCGAACGCGCTCGAAGTACGGGTGTCGTCGCGGTGCCGACGCGACGGTTGGTCGTATCGGAACCACCCCGGCGGTTCGCCGTCTCCCACCCTCACGCGGTTCTCTTCGGTAGGGTTTTGGGTCGCGTACGTAAGGGATACGTATGGAAACGGCCGCACCCATCAGCGAACGCGTCTCCGACGTGGACGCGAAACACGAGTCGGGCCGACAGAAGATAGACTGGGCCCGCGAACACATGCCGATTCTCTCCGCGCTCGAAGACGAGTTCACCGCGGAGCGCCCGCTCTCGGGCGAGGTCGTGGGGATGGCCCTCCACGTGGAGGCGAAGACGGCGGCGCTCGTCGAACTGCTCGCGGAGGGCGGCGCGGAGGTCGCTATCACGGGCTGTAACCCGCTCTCGACGCACGACGACGTGAGCGTCGCGCTCGACGCCCACGAGAACATCACGTCGTACGCCGAGCACGGCATCGACGACACCGAGTACTACGAGGCCATCGACGCCGTCATCGACCACGAACCCACCATCACGGTGGACGACGGCGGCGACCTCGTCTTCCGCATCCACGAGGAGTACCCCGAGCTCGTGGAGTCCATCATCGGCGGCACGGAGGAGACCACCACGGGCGTCCACCGCCTCCGCGCGATGGACGCGGACGGCGCGCTCGACTACCCGATGTTCAACGTGAACGACACCCCGATGAAGCACCTCTTCGACAACGTGCACGGCACCGGGGAGTCCGCGCTCGCGAACATCGCGATGACCACGAACCTCTCCTGGGCCGGCAAAACAGTGGTCGTCGCCGGGTTCGGGTACTGCGGGCGCGGCGTCGCGAAGAAGGCGCGCGGACAGAACGCGCACGTCATCGTCACCGAAATCGACCCGCGGCGCGCGCTCGAAGCCCACATGGAGGGCTACGAGGTCACGAGCATGGACGACGCCGCCGAGCGCGGCGACGTGTTCGTCACCACCACCGGAAACCGGGACGTAGTCACCGCCGACCACTTCGAGGACATGAAGGACGGCGTCGTGCTCGCGAACGCCGGGCACTTCGACGTGGAGATCAACCTCGAAGACCTCCGGAACCTCTCCGTGAACGAACGCGAAGTCCGCGAGGGCGTGCAGGAGTACGAACTCGCAGACGGCTCCCGCGTGAACGTGCTCGCCGAGGGCCGCCTCGTCAACCTCGCCAGCCCGGTCAGCCTCGGGCACCCCGTCGAAGTGATGGACCAGTCGTTCGGCGTGCAGGCCGTCTGCGTCCGCGAACTCGCGACGCACGGCGACGGCTACGACGACGGCCTCCACGACGTGCCGGACGCGCTCGACCGCGAGGTCGCTGAACTCAAACTCGACGCCGAGGGCATCGAACTCGACGAGCTCACGGACGTCCAGCGCGAGTACATGGACTCCTGGCAGCACGGCACGTAAGCGCCGTTACTCGTCCGACTCCGTTCTTTTGAGCGCCGCGACTGTTCCGCCGACGAGCGCCGCGAGTCCCGTGCCGACGCCGAACCCGGGCGTGCTCCCGGACGCGGCGTCAGTCGAGGTGCCGGTGTCGGTCGCGGTGTCGGTCGTCGCGGCGCGCGTCGTCGTTGCGTCGGTGGTGGTCGAGATGTCGAGCGTGTCGCGGGAGACACCGGGGAGGACGAAGTACTGGGGGTCGGCGGGGACGCCGGGGAGGCCGTCCGAGTTGACGTACCGGTCGAGCCAGTCGTCCATCGGTTCGCCGGCGTAGCGCGCGACGGCGTTCTCGAACCCCTGGTAGGACGTGAGGGGGAACGAGGTGTCCGCGAGCGCGTCGATGAGCGCGCGGTCGCCGCCGGAGCGCGCCTGAATCTCGGCGTCGAGCGCGGCGAGCACCTGCGAGCCCTTCCGGTAGTGGGCGCTGGTGCCGGTCCACGTGTACGGCTGTGCGAGCACGATGTCGGTGTAGCCGGCGTCGTAGTTCTCGTTCGTGTCGAGTCCGTTGTGGAACTCGGTGAAGCTCGCGAGACCGCGATTGAAGAGCGTGAGACGCGCGTAGTACTCCGCGCTCGCCTCGGTCAGCCACCGCATCCGTCCGCCGCCGAACGTTCCGAACATGACGTGCGCGAACTCGTGGGGGAGCACGCCGTTGAGCGACCCGGAGGGGACGGCGGCGGCGGAGACCACCATGTCGGTCGTAGACGCCATCCCGCGGGGGCTGATGCGTTCGCGGGGAAGGAGGAAGAGCGCCGTGTCGGTGTAGCGTTGGCGCTGCGAGAGGTGGGTCTGCTGAAACGCGAGTTCCTCGAAGAGCGCGGCGGTGTCGATGTCCCGCGAGACCGCGTCGGGGACGACGACGGTCGCTTGCGCGTCGCTCACGAACTCGCGGACGGTCGTGTGCGGGCCGGCGAACGCGAACGACGAGGTGGCGACGCCCTCGCCGTCGAACGACCGCGAGCGGGACACGTCGCGCAGGTCTCGGTCGGGGGAGCTGACGCCGAGCGACGGTATCCACACGAACGCGGAGTCGGCGGCGACGTACCCCCAGTTCTGCGTGGTGAGGGAGTCGCCGACGGCCGACGAGTCGGCGGGGAGGAAGACAGTCTGGCGAGGGGAGTCGGTGCCGTCCCAGACGTACTCGCGGCCGTCGCGCTCGAAGCCGTCGGACTCGACGGTGAACCCGGACGGCATCGCGGAGATGGAGAAGGAGGACACCGAGTCGGGAACGTCGTACTCGTAGTCGAAGCGGATGCGGGGTGCGTCCCAGTCGGCGGACACCGTCACGGACACCGAGAGCGTGCCCGCGGACTGGGAGGCCCGAACCGACCGAGCGGGGAGCGCGGTCAGCGCGGTGGTGGTCGCGGCGGCCCCGAGAACCTCTCGACGAGATTTCATACACCCACTATCGGGTTTGGGAATAAAAATTTTCGGCGGGTCACTCCTCGCCCCGCACGACGTAGCCGTACTTGAGGAGCGCGACGAACAGCGACCCGCCGACGACGTTCCCCGCGGTCGCGAGCAACAGGAAGCCGGCGTACGTGGAGACGCCGACCGCGGACGAGGAGAGGACGGCGGCGAGCACCTCGACGTTCCCCGCGATGGAGTGCGGGAGGTGCGCGAGCCCGATGCCCATGGTGACGAGCCAGACGAGGACGATGCGCGCCATCGTGGAGTCCGCGGCGGTGATGAGCCAGGAGAGCAACCCCATCAGCCAGCCGGCGAGCACGCCGCCCATCAGGAGGACGAGCGGCGGATGGGAGACCAGCGGCACCGCGAGGTGTTCGAAGGCGTCCGGGCCGGCGACCCCGTACGCGGGCGCGAGCACGACCATCGCCGCCGCGAACACCGCGCCGGCGAGGACGTTCCCCGTGTAGACGAGTCCCCACAGGCGCGCGAGCCTGCGCACGGAGGCGCGGCCGTCGAGCACGGGGAGGACGGCGAGCGTCGTGTGCTCGGTGAACAGTTCGGAGCGCCCGAGGATGACGAACACGAACCCGAACGTGTACGCGTTCGCGACGAGCAGGGTCGTCACCGGCTCGGGGAGCGTGCCGCCGACGAGCGTGAGCACGACGGCCATGAAGAACGGCCCGAACCCGATGTCGAGGCCCGCGGATATCGCGGACAGGAAGAGCGCGCCCGCGGGCCGTTCGAGTTCGTCCGTCCCCTCCTCGATTTGCGCGGCGAGGATGTCCGTCTTCGACTTCTTGTCCACGGGGTCGCTGTCGCTCACTGTCCCGCGGTTCGACCGTCCGGAGGAAAAACCGCGCGGCCGCGGCGACACGTGTCGCTCTTTACCGCGGGCGTCAAAGGAGGGGTATGGTCAGGAACCGGAAGGGCGACCGGCGGGAGCGCGAACTCGTGAACCGCCTCGACGAGGCCGGGTTCGCGGTGATGCGCGCGCCGGCGTCCGGGAGCGCGACCCAGCGCGAACTCCCGGACGTGCTCGCGGGCGACGGCGAGAGCTTCTACGCCGTGGAGGCGAAGTCGTCGTCGGGCGACCCCATCTATCTCACGGGCGAGGAAATCGAGGCGCTCGTCTACTTCTCCCAGAACTTCGGCGCGCGCCCGAAGGTCGGCGCGCGCTTCGACCGCGAGGACTGGTACTTCTTCCACCCGCACGACCTCCACCAGACGGACGGCGGGAACTACCGCGTGAAGAAGGAGACGGCGCTCGAATCGGGCGAAACCATCGCCGACCTGAAAGCCGCGAGCGACGACGGTGGGAGCGACGCGAACCGCGCCGAGAACGCGCGGAAGGTGTTGAACGCGGTGGCGCAGGGCGTCCTCGACGTGGACGAGGCCGCCGAGATGCTCTAGGTGCGCCACGCGCGCCGCGCGAGGACGAGGCAGACGACCGCGCCCAGCCAGCCGAGGAGCGTCGGAATCGACCGCACGAGCATCGTGTTCTCCACGCGCTCGCAGAACCCGTCTCCCTCCGAGCCGCAGGACGTGAACCCGCCGCTCGAGTACCGGTGGGCGGTGGCGAACACGACGTAGTAGTCGCCGTCGTCGCGGAGGACGCGACCGGCGTCGTCGAGTTCGTGGAACGTCGTCACGGAGCCGTCGGCGAGCACACGCTGGACGGTCGGGCCGGCGTCACCCGCGGGCATCGAGAGGGCGCGCAGGGCGGCCGCGGCCGGGACGCGCTCGTGCCCGACCCGGTAGGCGTCCTCGCCCTCGACGGGGACGCCGGTGCGGCGGTAGAACTGGCCGTCGCCGCCGAGGAAGTAGGGGTTCTCGGCGGGCGTGGCGAGCATCTCGTAGGGGACGGTGACGTTCACCTCGCCCGCGCCGATGGCGTGTTCGAGCGTGCACGCGCGGTCGTAGGGCACGTCCGCGCAGAGGACGCCGTCGAGCGGGAAGCGGTCTTCGGTGTCGTCGTCCGCGAGGCTGTGCACGACGAGGGAGTCGTCCGTGGGTTCGACGCGGTGCGCTTCGTACTGGTAGGCGTGGTCTGCGCCGAGGAGAAGGCCGTTCGTGTAGAGCGGGTTGGCGAGCAGGACGAGCGCGACGAGGAGGTAGAACGCGCCGCGTCGCGGAACCTCGACCGTGATGGTGTCGGGTGCGTCGGACGAGTCGGGCGGGTCGGACGGCGTGGAGGGCACGCGAGACGCGTCACCACGCGAATCCTTAAACGTCGGGTGTCAGTCGGGCCGACCGAGGGATTCGAGGCGGCTCCGCGGGAACGCGTACCGTTTGAGGTCGGTCGGCGCGAGGTCGTCGGGCGTGAGGTCGCGGCCGATGGGGTAGAGGACGTCGACGACCACGTCCGTCTCCGGGTAGCCGCGGTTGGTCGGGTAGTCGGCGACGGTGGTGTTCCAGCCGGGAACCTCGACGGTGTTCGCGCGGTCGCGGGTGGTGCGGGCGACGACGAGGAGGTCGCCGCGTTCGCGGTCGCGGACGAACCGGCCGGTGTCGAGCGTGCAGGAGTCGCAGTAGACGGGACTGGGTTCGTCCGCGGCGACGTACACCGGGCGCTCGCAGTCCGCGCAGGCGGCCTCGCGCTGGCCGGGCGCGGGGACGCGGCCGGCGGTCACGTCGATGGCGACCCGCCGGAGGTGTTTACAGCGCGCGCGGCGGTGCCGGTAGTCCGGGCACGTGCAGCGGCTCTCGGGGAGGTGGACGGTGTAGACGGTGTCGTACTCGGTCACGACCTCGTAGCGTCCGCCGCCGAGCGGGGTGACGGCCATGCGTTCGGTGCGCGCGCGGTCGGCGCGCGTCCGCGTGGGGCCGCCGGGGGAGAGCGCGGTCGGTTCGCTGGTCGTGGTGCTGGTGTGTTTCGAGGGCACCATGGGAGTGCGTAGGGACTCGGCGACCGTAAGGCGCTCAGTTCCGGTAGACGTTTACGCGCTCGTTCGGGCGTCAGGGGCGTGCAGGCGGCCGTTCCGCGGCGTCGGGCGGGGGCCGCGCAAGTCGCGAACGCCCGACGGCGAGTGTCACGTCACGCCCCCGGTTGGCCGCGGTATCCGTCATGAAGTCTCGGAAGACGGAGGGAGCGAGCGGTGGGCGTGCGAGCGGTGGGCGTGCGAGCGGGCGCTTCGAAGCCCTTTTGGCGTGTTCTCGGGAAGCCCTTGGTATGGCATTCGAGCGGGAGAAACTGGTCGAGGCCGGCTGGGCGACGTTCGGCGTGGTCGTGTTCATCGCGGCGCTGGTCGGAACCGCGTCCGTGAACGGTGAGTCGCTCGGTCGTCAGGGAACGCTCGCGGTCGTCGGGAGTCTCGTCCTCTTCCTCGTCGTGATGGGCGGAATCGGGTTCTACCTCTCGACGCGCGACTAGGCCTCCGACTGGTCGTTCTGGTCGCGCCAGTCGTCGAGTTCGTCCTCGTCGGCGTCGTCGAGTTTCGCCTCGTAGTAGGAGAGCGGGTGGCTGATGTGGTCGCAGAGCGCGTCCGGGTTCACGCAGTCGCCGTACGACTTCATCGTGGCGCAGGCGGGCGCGGTGTACTCGGTGGGACTGCTCTCGCCCTGAATGTGGTCGGTCTGGTAGCGCGTCATCTCCTCCCCGAACCCGGGGTTCACTTCGTATATCTGGACGATTTCGTCCGTGCTGAGCCCGATGTTCGCGAGGAACGCCGTGATGGCGAACCGGCTGTGGTGGGGGAGGTGGTCGCCGCGCTGCACGCGTTCGAGGAGGTTCGTCATACAGGGCGGGAACAGTTCGGGGACGACGGTGTCGATGTCCCGAGTGAGGTCGAGTTCGGAGAGCACGGTCTTCACCTCCGAGACGGCTTCGCCGAGTTCGCTCCCGATGGCGTCCGGCACCGAGAGCGGGAGGCCGTCCGCGACCCGGTCTTCGACCGCCTGCCGGAGCAGGTCGTCGAGTTCGAGGCCGGACACGGGAACGCGGCCGTCGTCCAGCCGGCGGTTGACGAGCCGCCAGTCCTCCCCGCGGATGCTGGAGGAGAGCAGGAGGTAGGTGGCGACGCCGACGTCGAACCCCTCCTCGGTGGGGGTGACGTGGTCGCGGAGGTCGAACTCGCGGAGCAGGTCGTCGCGGGAGACGCGTTCGTCGCCGCCGACGCTCGCGAGGTCGTCGTCGGTCGTGAAGTCGTCGCGGAACCGCTCGTAGGCGGTGTTCGCCTCGCCCTGCGCGTACCGCCGCACGAGGATGTTCTCGTCCACGAGCGAGACGATGACGCGCGCCACCGGATAGGAGAGGAGTTCGACGCGCGTGCTGTGCGCGGCCTCGCCGATTTCGCGGTCGGTGACCGCGGTGGTGACGCGCTCCAGCGCGCGCTCCACGACCGCGTCGTCGTTCTGCACCACGTCCGCGAGATCCACGCCGGCCTCCTGAACCGCCGTGCGGGCGCTCGCGAGGAACGGGTATCGGGCGTGGCGCGCGTCCATTCGTTCACGTGGTCGTTCCGAACCCGAATAAACGCCGCGGATAGCGACCGAACCACCCAAACCCCCGGCGCGCGAACGCTGCGTGTGCAATTCGCCCCCGGCGCGCGACGGCTCGCGGCGTACGCGCTCGTCGCCGCGCTCCCGTTCGCCTTCGTCCCGCTCGGCCTCGCCGTCGTCGTGCTCGCGCCCGCGTTCGTGCTCTGGTTCCACCGCGACCCCGACCGTGACACGCCGGCGTCGGGCGTCGTCGCGCCCGCCGACGGCACGGTCTCCGTGATTCGTGAGGAGGACGACTGGCTCCGCGTTGGCGTCTACATGAGCGCCGCCGACGTGCACGTCAACCGCGCGCCCAAATCGGGGTTCCTCGAACACGTCACGCACACGCCCGGCGCGCACAAGCCCGCGTTCTCGAAGGACTCAGACCGGAACGAGCGCGTCACCCTCCAGTTCGACGACTACGAGGTCGTGCTCATCGCGGGCGCGTTCGCCCGCCGCATCCACCCCCACCTCGACCCCGGGCGGACGGTGGAACGCGGCGGCCGCATCGGCCACATCAGTTTCGGCAGCCGCGCCGACGTGAAACTCCCGCCGACCTACGAGAAATCCGCGCTGCTCGTCGAAGAAGGCGACACCGTCCGCGCGGGCGAGACAGTGCTGGTAGAAGAACAGTAGGAGACGCCGAAATCCGGGTTGTTAGTCGCTCTGGATGCGGGGGGCGAGCATGTAGGTGACGCTCCCCTGGCCTTCCGCGAGGTCGAAGTGGAGTTTGACCGGGAACTCCTCGCCGAGTTCGGCCGTGATTTCCGCGTCCTTCGGAATCGCCTTGTTCATGTCCTTGAGGTAGTCGAGGCTGAACAGGCTGTGCGCGGGGCCGACTTCGAGGTCGATGAGGTCGTCCGCGTCGAGTTCGAGATGGACGTCGTCCGTGTCGCCCTCCGCGTCCACGTAGAACAGTTCGGACGTGTCGTCCACGCCGAGCGCGATGTGGTCGGAGACCATGTCGGCGGCGCGGACGGCGCGGTCGAGGTCGCCGCCCTCGATGACGACGGTCGCGGGGAGGTCGAGGTCGGGGAGGTCGGGTTCCTGCCGGATGCTGTCGGGGTCGATGAGCGCGAGCGTGTATTCGAGGCCCTCGATCTGAATGTGGAGCTTCCGGGTCTCCTCGTCGAGTTCGAGGTGGATGAGCTGGCCGGCGTCCGCCATTCCGGCGATGTCTTCGAGCCGGGAGAGGTTGACGCCGATGAGACCGCCGTCGGCGTCGTACGACTCGAAGGCGTCGCTGGAGAGTTCGAGGTCGACCATGCCGACGTTCGCGGGGTCGACGGCGCGAATCGCGAGTCCGTCCTCGTTGAGGTGGATCTTACATTCGTCCACCAGCACGCTCACGGCGTCGAGTGTCGTGCGGAGCGTGTCGGCGCTAATAATCGCCTTGAACATCTTGTCCAGAGGTAGAACGAGGTGACATAAAAAGGCACACGGTACGCGCGCGTGCGTGAAGCGCGTGACGCGACCCCGAACCGGCTTTACCGGTGGGCGTCCTACTCGTCGCGTATGGACGCGCGGACGACCCTGAAACTGGCCGGCGGTGCGGTCGGCGCGGCGGCGGGCGCGCTGGGCGCGTGGACGCTCGCGGACGCCCTGGCGAAGTGGCGGGTGGAGACGCTCGACTACACGCACGTCGCCGACCTCGACGGCGTGGAACTCCGGCGCTACCCGGAGACCGTTCGGGTGGAAACCACGGCTCCCTCCGAGCGCGCGGCGTTCCGCCGACTCTATCGCTACATCGACGGCGCGAACGAGGGCGGCGACGCCGTCGACGCGACCGCGCGCGTCGAGACCGGCGAGCGGGTGGCGATGACGGCCCCAGTCGAGACCGAGGACACGGACGGTGGCGTGACGATGTCGTTCTTCCTCCCGGCGTCGTACACGCCGGAGACCGCGCCCGAGCCGTCGAACGACGCCGTCTCCCTCGCCGTCGAACCGCCGAAGACGGTCGCGGTGCTGTCGTTCTCGTGGTGGACGCCCGAATTCCGGGTGCGGCGGAAGCACGCGGAACTGCTCGACGCGCTCGACGCCGCGGACATCGACGCGGTGGGGGAGCCGGCGCTGTGGCGGTACGACGCGCCGGCGACGCCGCCGTTCCGGCGGACGAACGAGGTCGTCGTCGCGGTCGAGTCCGGGAGCGTCCGCCGGTATCTCGCGGGCGAACGAAGCACGTAACCGCTCGCGGGCTCATTTTCGGGTATGAGCGGGAAGGACGAGTACTACAACCGCGCGAAACAGCAGGGGTATCGCGCCCGGTCGGCGTACAAACTGAAGCAACTCGACCGGGAGCTGGAGCTCCTGCCGTACGGCGCGACCGTGGTCGATTTGGGGGCCGCACCGGGCGGCTGGATGCAGGTCGCCGCGGAGGAAGTCGGGTCTGGCGGTCGCGTTGTCGGCGTGGATCTCCAGCGAATCGACGACATCGAGGACGTGCCCGCGGCCGTGGAGACGGTGCGGGGCGACATGACCGAGGACGACACGAAGGCGGAGGTGCGGGAGGTCGCGGGCGGCGACGTGGACGTGGTGGTGTCGGACATGGCGCCGAACATGACCGGCGAGTACAACCTCGACCAGGCGCGCTCCGTCTACCTCGCCCAGCAGGCGCTCGCGACGGCGCGCGACCTCCTCACGCCCGGCGGGCACTTCGCGGTGAAGGTGTTCGAGGGCCCGGACTTCGACGCGTTCGTGGAGGACGTGGAGGAGTCGTTCAGTTTCGTTCGCGTCACCAGCCCCGACGCCTCCAGAGAGTCCTCCTCCGAGCTGTACGTCGTCGGGAAGAACTACGTGAACGCGCCCGTCGCGGCCGGCGACACCCTCACCGTCACCGTCGAGGACGAGGGCAAGGAGGGCGACGGCATCGCGTACGTCGAGGGGTTCACGGTGTTCGTCTCCGGCGCGAGCGAGGGCGACGAACTCGAAGTAGAAATCGAGGACGTGAAGCCGAACTACGCGTTCGCCTCGAAAGTTTAGCGCCGGAAGTACGCGACCGTTCCGTAGACGAACGGCGTGTCGGCGAGCGCGATGGCGAGTTTCAGGACGTACTGACCGACGATGAGCGACGCGACCATCGAGAGTTCGTACGCGCTCCCGACGCCGAGGTACGTCGGCGCGAGGTAGAACGCGACCGTGACGAAGATGACGGTGTCGATGGCCTGACTCGTCGCCGTGGAGGCGATGTTGCGAAGCCAGAGGTACTTGTTATCCGTGCGGCGGCGGATGGCGTGGAAGACGTAGACGTCCCAGTTCTGGCTCACGACGTACGCGAGCAGACTGCCGGCGACGATGTTCGCGCTCGACCAGAGCACGCGGCTGAACTCGGCCTGGCCGACGCCGGAGAACGGCGCGATGGGGGCTTCGATGGTCGTCCAGACGAGCGCGAGCATCACGAGCGTCATCGCGAACCCGACGTTCACGAGCGTTCGCGCGGCGTTCCGGCCGTAGAGTTCGCTGTAGCAGTCGGAGGCGAAGAACGTGAGCGCGTACGCGAGCGCCGCGCCCGGCATCACGAGCGAACTCCCCGTGACGGGGATGCTGAACGGCAACTGGAACATGAGGAGTTTCGACGCGGTGAGCTGACTCGTGACGAGCGCGGTCATGAAAATCCCGATGAGGACGACGCGGCCCGTCGCGAGCGCGTCCCTACTCATCGTCGAGCCTCCCGTGGCGGGCGTCGATTTCGTCGAGCTGGTCGAGCGTCTTCCGGATGCAGGCGCGGAGCGCTTCGCTCCGGTTGACGAACTTCCCGTTCTCGCCGACGTGCGCGTCGAGGTCGTCGAGGAGTTCCTCGGGCACGTCCACGCTTATCTTCGGCATACCCGAGTATTCGCAGGGTATTACTTAGGCCGTGCGTTCCGCGGGTGTCGGGCCGCCGCCGCGTCGGCCGCCGAGCGTCACCACCCAGAGCACGCCGAGGCCGACGAAGTACGCGGCGGAGAGCGGGACGCCGACGATGAGCATCGTGTACACCGTGTCCGGGGTGAGGAGCGCGCCGAGCGCGAAACTCACGAGCACGGCGACCCGCCAGCGCTCCCGCATGGTGTGGTAGGAGACGATGCCGCCGCCGTGGAACAGCGCCATCGAGATGGGGACGTCCATCAGGAGGCCGATGCCGGCGGTGGTGAGGAACACCATCCAGAGGAAGTTGCTGATGCGGTAACTGATGACCATGTCCGCGCGGAGCGCGTCCGCGACGAGGTACGTGATGACGTTCGGCGCGACGAACAGGTAGCCGAGCGCGCTCCCGACGGCGAGGCCGCCGAACGCGCCGCCCGCCCAGACGACGATGGTGCGGCGGTCGCCGGTGAGGATGCCGCGCTCCGCGAGCACCGGCCACGCGTAGTAGACGACGAGCGGGAGGGTGGCGAGGGCGGCGGCGACGGCGCTCACCTTCGCCTCGAAGACGAGCGCCTCCACGGGGTGGAGGGTGATGGGCCACTGCATCGCGGTCGCGGCGGTACCGGGGTCGGCGGCGGGGCCGGCGCTGGCGTTGCTCGCGGTGCGAACGTCCGCGGGCAGGCGGCCGATGAAGTCGTCGCGGAGCGTCGCGAGCCCGCCGTAGTAGAGGAAGCCGAACGAGGCGACGAGCACGCTGAGGAACACCGCGGCGATGCGGAACGCGCGCCCGCGGAGCGCGCCGAGCACGGCGAGGATGTCCTCGTAGTACCCGCCAACGTCGTCCTCCGTCGTCTCGTCCTCGGTGAACGCGTCCAGCATTCCCGCGGTGCGCTTCGTGATCGTGCCCGCCTCCTCTTCTTCGGCCTCGGCTTCCGCGGCCTGCTCCTCGCGCTCGTCCGCGGCGTCGTCGAAGCGGTCGAGGATGGCCTGGGCCTTCTCGTCGTCGCCGTCGTCGATGGCGGTGCGGGCGGCGTCGAGCGCCTCCTCCTCGTCCATCGCCACGAACCGCTCCTCGGGGGCGGCGCGGACGCCCGCGGCGTCCAGCACGTCGAGGTTGAGGTTCTCCGGGCTCGGAACCTGCCCGCCGTACACTTCGGCTTCCGCGGACGCGGCGCGTTCGATGGCGACGAACACGACGTACGCGAGCGCGCCGACCAGCGCGACCGCGCCGACGGCGATACCGACGGGGAGCGGGTCGTACTGGGGGAGGAGGTAGGCCTGCGGGTAGATGGTGCCGGAGAGCGCGTCGTTCACGCGCGTGACGACGCCGTAGCGGTACGCGCCGTACCCGAGCGCGAACCCGACGACGGCGACGGCGAGCGGGAGGTTCCAGCGCGCGCGGAGGACGCCGGTGACGTCGATGCGTTCGCTCCCGCGCTTCGCGGTGACGACCAATCGCGTGATGTAGAGGCTGACGCCGTAGAGCAGGCAGAGCGGGAGCGCCCAGAGGATTTGCGTGAAGGGGTCGGGCGGGGAGAACACCGCGCCGAACGCGAAGATGCCGACGACGGCGTACTTCCACTTATCGCGGAACGTCTCGTACTGGACGACTTCGGCGTACGCGAGCGCGGACATCACGAGCGGGAGTTGCGCCGCGAGACCGAAGGACACCGCGAGCATCAGGATGAACTCCGTCCACATCACGATGGAGTACATCGGCGCGAGACCGGCCTTCACGGCGTAGTCCGCGAGGAAGTAGAAGACGATGGGGAAGAACAGCCCGTAGGCGTACGCGACGCCGAGCGCGAACAGGAGGACGGCGGCAACGCCGAGCACGACGAGGTGCCAGACCTTCACCTGCACGTCGGGGAGGATGCCGCGCTCCTTCAGGGGGTCGCGGGCGTGGTAGAAGAGGACGGGGACGGTGGCGAGGACGCCCGTTATCAGCCCGATCTTCACCTGCATCAGGATGACGTCGAACGGCGTCTGCGTGATGATGCGGGCCTCGGTGGCGAGGAGGTCCGCGCGGAGTTCGGGCCAGATGAGGAGGCGCATCGCGAGCACGCCGCCGAGCAGGCCGACGACGAAGAAGACGAACGCGACCTGGAGTTTCTTCTGGAGGGTGCGGAGCGTGACGCCGACGGTCTCGCGGCCGACGCCGACAGCGCGCGCTGCGTCCTCGCGTACGCCGCCCGAACTACTCATTCCCTTGCGGGTAGCCGACTCCGAGTTATCAATCTTCTCGTCTGGGCCACGAAGTAAAAAGCCTATAACGCGGGACGCGCGTATCTCCGCGCAACGAATGGGTGACGGCGAGGACGCGGAGCGCGCCGACACCGGGGAGGCCCGGCGGCCCGGCGCGGACGTACCGGTCGGAGACCACGACGAGTCACAGCACCCGAAACCCGACGACGGGAGCAACGCGTCCGCCGACACCAGCGGGGAGCGCGAGCCAGACGACGACGCGAACGAGGCGTCCGCGGACGACGTGACGCCCGCGGTGCGGCGGGTCGAACCGACGCCCGCAGTCCGCCGAGTCGCGCCGACGCCCGCCGTCGAGCGCGTCGAGGACGCGGAGCCGACGCTCGCGGAGCCGGAGCGCCCGCTCGAAGACGAGGCGACGGTGGAGAGCGACGAGGCGTTCCCGGACATGCCCGAGGACTCGATGGGCGGCGCGACGCCCGTCGAGCGGAAGAACGAGACGGTCGGGGGCGTCGAGGGCCCGGAGACGGACGAGGAACTCCCGCTCGCCGACCACGTCGAGGAGATGATAAAACGCCTCGCCATCGTCGTCGGCGTCGCGGGCCTCGTCAGCATCGCCGTCTGGCCGCTCGGCGAGGAAGTCATCAACCACCTCTGGTACGCCGTCATCCCCGCGACTCCGCCCGCGCCCACCGGAACCGCGGGCCGCGGCGCACCCCACCTGTACCAGCCGCTCGAACTCCTCATCACCCAGTTCAAGGTCGCGAGCCTCGCCGGCCTCATCGCCGCCCTCCCCGTGTTCGTCTACCAGACGTACGCGTTCATGCGCCCCGGCCTCTACCCGAACGAACGCCGATACTACCTCGCCGCCGTCCCGATGAGCCTCGTGCTCGCCGTCCTCGGCCTGACGTTCGCGTACTTCGTCGTCCTCCCCGCCGTCTTCGGCTACTTCTACAACTACAGCCAGCCCGTCGCCGACATCGCGTTCGCCCTCTCCGACACCTTCAACCTCATCCTCATCCTCATGGGCTACCTCGCCGTCGTCTTCCAGATCCCCCTCTTCATCATGCTCGCCATCATGATGGGCATCACGACCCGGCGGTGGCTCGAAAGCCGCCGCCTCCTCTTCTGGGGCGCGTTCCTCGGCATCTCCTTCCTCTTCACGCCCGACCCCACCGGCGTCGCCCCCATCCTCGTCGCCGTCACCATGGTCGTCCTCTTCGAAGGAACGCTCGGCGCGCTCCGCTGGACCGGGAACTGAGGTAAGGTTTTTCCGGTGGGGCGAGTAGAGAGTTGTCGAATGGAACTGGAGGACGTGCCGGGCGTCGGCGCGAAGACGGCGGAGTCGCTCCGCGAGTTGGACGACCCGGAGGGCGCGCTGGAACGCGGGGACGTGGCCGCCGTCGCGAGCGCGCCCGGCATCAGTGAGGGGCGGGCGGCGCGCGTCGTCCGGGGGGCGATTCGCGCGCGCCACGACGACCCGGGCGGCTTCCTCGCGACCGACCGCGCCCGCGAACTCTACGAGGACGCGCTCGCGCTCCTGACGGAGCGCGCGGTGACGAGCTACGGCGAGAAGCGCCTGCGGACGCTGTACCCCTCGCGGAGTCCCGACCGCATCGCGGAGGTCCGGGAGTTCGTGGATAGGGCGCGTTCGCGGGAGGTCGAAGAGGGCGTGCTGGACGCGCTCGCGGGCGTCGAACCGCTCGCGGAGCCGGAGGGCGTGCGGGTGCGCGACAGGTGTCTGGCGACGACGGACGCGGAGACGTACAGCGAGGCGCAGGAACTGATTCCGGAGGTGAGCGTGGAAATCGTCGAGGACGCCCGGGGGCTCGCGGAACTCGCGCGCGGCTACTCGACCGTGGTCGCGCTGGACGAGGCGTTCGCGGGCGTGGACGTGGAGGGCGACGTGCGCGTCGAACCGAACGCCCTCGAACACCCCGCGGAGGTGGTGCCGGAGCGCGCGCTCGCGTTCTTCGCGGAAAACCGCGACCGCCTGGAGGCCGCGGTCGCGGTGCACCGCCGGAGCAGTCTCAACCCGCCGCTCGACCTCGACACGCTGGAGGGCGCGCTCTCCCGCCTCGACGCGGACGGGAGCGTCGCCGGCGACGACGAACTCGACCGCCTCACGAACGCCGTGGACGACCTCGATGCGGCCGTCTCCACCGCCGAATCGGTGGCGAACGACCGGCTCCGGGAGGCGATTCAGGAGCGGGACGTGACCATCGAGGGGGCCGATTTGTTGTCGCTCGTGGAGCGCGGCGCGGGCGTGGACTCCCTGCTTTCGCGCGAACTGGCGGACGAGTTCGACGCGGCGGTCGGGGCGGCGCGCGACCACCTCGTGGACGCGCTCGACCTGACGGAGGGCGAGGCGAGCATCGCCCGCCAGGTCTTCGCGGACGACCCGACGTTTCCCGTGGAGCGCGAGGAGGACGCCGTCTCGCGGCTTCGAGAGGAACTCGCGGCCGCGCGCGACCGGCGGGCCGCGCGGCGGAAACGCGAACTCGCCGCCGACCTCGCGGACGCCCGCGGGGACGCGACGGCGCTCGTGCGGGCGGCGCTCGAACTCGACGTGGAACTCGCCGTCGCGCGGTTCTGCGACGACTTCGACTGCGCGACGCCGGAGCGCGCGGGCGACGGGTTCGACATCGAGGGCGGACGCTCGCCCCTGCTCGACGTTCCCTTCGAGGACGTGGAGCCGGTGGATTACGGCGCGGACGGCGTCGCGCTCCTCTCCGGCGTGAACTCCGGCGGGAAGACGAGCACGCTCGACCTCGTCGCGACGGTGGTCGTGCTCGCGCACATGGGCCTCCCCGTCCCCGCGGAGTCCGCGCGCGTGCCAGAAGTCGAGGAACTCCACTACTACGCGAAGTCCCAGGGGACGCTCGACGCGGGCGCGTTCGAAGCCACGCTCCGAGATTTCGGCCGGCTCGCCACGGGCGCGTCCGAGGCGACGACGCTCGTGCTGGTGGACGAACTCGAATCCATCACGGAACCCGGGGCGTCCGCGAAGATCATCGCGGGCATCCTCGAAGCGCTCGACGACGCGGGCGCGAGCGGCGTGTTCGTCAGCCACCTCGCGGGCGAGATCCGGGACGCCTGCGGGTTCGACGTGACCGTGGACGGCATCCAAGCCGTGGGACTGGAGGACGGCGAACTCGTCGTGAACCGCTCGCCCGTGAAGAACCACCTCGCGCGCTCGACCCCCGAACTCATCGTGGAGAAACTCGCGGACGGCGACGAGGGAAGCGACCGCGAACGCGCGTTCTACCGGCGCTTACTGGAGAAATTCTAGGCCCTGCAGTACTGTTAAGTGGACTGCGGCGAATCTCTCGCGTGATGGCCGAGGACCCCGAGGAGGGGATGCTGTCGTGGGACGAGACGGTGTTCCGCGACGAACACGTCTTCGAAATCGACTACGTCCCCGAGGTGTTCCGGCACCGCGAATCCCAGCTTCAGACCCTCCAGTACGCGCTCCGGCCCGCGGTCCGCGGGAACCGCCCGCTGAACGCGATGGTCAGGGGGCCGCCCGGCACGGGGAAGACGACGGCGGTGCAGAAGCTGTTCGGGGAGCTCGGCGCGCAGACCGGCGTCCGCACGGTGCGGGTGAACTGCCAGCACGACTCGACGCGGTACGCGGTGTTCAGCCGCATCTTCGAGGCGATTTTCGACTACGAGCCGCCTTCCTCCGGTATCTCGTTCAAGAAGCTGTTCAATCAGGTGACGGACAAGCTCGTGGAGCGCGAGGAAGTCCTGGTGGTGGCGCTGGACGACGTGAACTACCTGTTCTACGAGAACGAAGCGTCGGACACGCTGTACTCGCTGTTGCGGGCGCACGAGACCCACGCCGGCGCGAAGGTCGGCGTCATTCTCGTCTCGTCCGACCTCGACCTGAACGTTATCGAGGAACTCGACGGCCGCGTGCAGTCCGTCTTCCGTCCCGAGGAAGCCTACTTCCCCGTCTACGACCGCACCGAAATCGCGAGCATCCTCGGCGACCGCGTGAAAGCCGGGTTCCGGGACGGCGCGGTCTCGACCGAACTCCTCGACCGCGTGTCCGAGTTCACGGCGGACGCGGGCGACCTCCGCGTCGGCATCGACCTCCTCCGTCGCGCGGGCCTGCACGCGGAGATGCGCGCGAGCCCCGTCGTCGAGGAGGAGGACGTGGACGCCGTCTCCGAGGAGGCGAAACACCTCCACCTCGCCCGGCGACTGGACGGCCTCACGGAGAACGAGCGCGCGCTGATGGAGGTCGTCGCCGACCACGACGGCGAGCGCGCGGGCGACGTGTACGAGGTCTTCTCCGAGCGCACCGACCTCGGGTACACGCGGTACACGGAGATCGTGAACAAGCTCGACCAGCTCGACCTCATCCGCGCGGAGTACGAGAGCCTGGAGGGCCGCGGGCGTTCGCGCGTGCTGAGCCTCGAACACGACCCGGGCGCGGTTCGCGAGCGCCTGTAGTGAGTGTTTTTTGCCGGCGGAGTTCGACCACCCACGTATGAGTGACACGCAGGCGTTGAAGCGACGCGCGGGCGAGTCCGCCGCGAACCTCGTGGAGGACGGGATGGTCGTCGGTCTCGGCACGGGAAGCACGGCCGCGGAAGCAATCCGAGCGCTCGGCGACCGCGTCGATGCCGGACTCGATATCGCGGGCGTCCCGACCTCGTATCAGTCCCGCGAACTCGCACGCGAGGCGGGCGTCCCCCTCACCACGCTCGCCGACGTGGACACGCTCGGCATCGCCATCGACGGCGCAGACCAGATAGTGGGCGCAGACCTCGTGAAGGGCGGCGGCGCGGCGCACGCCCGCGAGAAGTACGTGGACGCCGCCGCGGAGCGCTTCGTCGTCGTCGCCGACCCCTCGAAAACCGCATCGGTGCTCGACCACCCCGTGCCCGTGGAGGTGTTGCCGGACGCGAAACCCGTCGTCGCGGACACCGTCCGCAACCTCGGCGCGGAACCCTCGCTCCGGGAGGCCGAGCGGAAGGACGGCCCGGTCGTCACCGACAACGGGAACCTCGTGTTGGACTGCGACTTCGGCGAGCTCCCGAACCCCGGGGCGACCGCGCTCGACCTCGACGCGGTTCCGGGAATCGTCGAACACGGCGTGTTCCCGTCGATGGCGGACGAGGTACACGTGGGAACCGAGGACGGCGTGACGGTCGAGTACCCGTAGCCCGGGCTACGCGGCGCGAAAAATACGAAAGGAACGAAGCCTGTTTAGAGGTCTCGCGGCTGAACGGTCTTGCGACCGTTCTCCTCGGCGCGGCGCGCCGCGTCGGCGAGAATCTCCTCGACTTCCTCGTCGAGGGCGTCGTAGAAGTCCGAAGCAACGTTCTTGTCGTCGAGCGCTTCCTTCACTGCGGCTTTGACGATGAGGTCTGCCATACACGCCGTTTTTTCCCGCCCCGCTTAATAAGACTTCCCATAAGAGAACGGCCACACCGGCCTCACTGGGGCGGTTTTCGCCAGAATTCGACCCTATCCACCCCGTCGAATATACCTCCATCGGCTCGCAGGAGGAACGGAAACCCCCAAGCCCGCGGGACGCGACGACTCGGCCGTGTCCCACTACGTCTACGTGCTCGAATGCGCCGACGGCACGTACTACACGGGCTACACCACCGACGTGGAGCGCCGCGTCGCCGAACACGACGCCGGCGACGGCGCGAAGTACACCCGCGGCCGCACGCCCGTCACCCTCCGGCACGTCGAGGAGTACGACACGAAGTCCGCCGCGATGAGCCGCGAGTACGAGATAAAACAGCTCTCCCGCCGACGGAAGGAACGGCTGGTGGAGTGACCGGCATCCCGCGTGGGGTGTGAAGCGAGGCGTTTTACGGGGTGGCGGTGAGAGTCCCGGTATGGACGAAATCGCGTTCGGAACCGACGGCTGGCGGGAGACGCTGGACGTGTTCACGGACGACCGGGTGCGGATGGTCGCGCAGGGCGTCGCCACCTACCTCGACGAGGCGGGCCGGAGCGGGGAGACGGTCGCGGTGGGGTACGACGCGCGGGAGACCTCGGAGGGGTTCGCGGACGAGGTGGCGCGGGTGTTGGCGTCGAACGGCTTCGACGTACTGCTGCCGGAGCGGGACTGTCCGACGCCGCTGGTGGCGCACGCCATCGTGGAGCGCGACCTCGCGGGCGCGGTGGTCATCACGGCCTCCCACAATCCGCCCGAGTACAACGGCGTGAAGTTCATCCCGGCGGACGGCGCGCCCGCGCTCCCCGAGGTCACGGAGGCCATCGAGTCACACCTGGACGAGCCGACGGTGAAGCCCGAGGCGGACTGGGGCGAGGTCGAGGAGGTGGACTTCGTGAGTCCCCACCGCGAGCACGCGCTCGACCTCGTGGACGCCGACCTCTCGGGGCTGACGGTGGTGTACGACGCGATGCACGGGAGCGGCCGCGGCGTCACCGACGAACTCCTGCGCGCCGCGGGCGCGGAAGTGATTTCGCTCCGGGACGAGCGCGACCCGGACTTCGGGGGAACGCCGCCCGAACCCGACTACGCGAACCTCGAAGGCCTCGAAATCGCCGTGGACGAGTACGACGCCGACCTCGGCGTCGCGAACGACGGGGACGCGGACAGGGTGGCGGCGGTCGCGCCCGACCGCGGCTACCTCGACGGGAACCAGTTCTTCGCCCTGCTCTACGACTACCTGCTCGAAACCCGCTCGGGGCCGGCGGTGCGCACGGTGTCCACGACGTTCCTCGTCGACCGCATCGCGGAGGCGCACGACGCCGACGTGGTCGAAGTGCCGGTCGGGTTCAAGTGGGTGGCCGAGGCGATGGGCGACCACGACGCGCTCGTCGGCGGCGAGGAGTCCGGCGGGTACTCGGTTCGCGGGCACGTCCGGGAGAAGGACGGCGTGCTGATGGCGCTGTACGCCGCGGCCGCCGCGAACGACGGCGGTATCGACGAGCGCCTCGACCGCATCAGCCAGGAGTACGGCGACATCCACCAGGAGAAGACGAGCCTCGACTGCCTCGAAGAGCGCAAACAGCCGGTGCTCCGCGAGCTCGCAGACCGCCTACCCGAGACGGTGGCGGGCGAGCGCGTGGAGCGCGTGAACGACGCGGACGGCTTCAAAATCCTGCTCGCTGACGGGTCGTGGCTGCTCGTCCGGCCGTCGGGGACGGAGCCGAAGATGCGGGTGTACGCCGAGGCCGGGAGTCAGGAGCGCGTCGCGGAACTGCTCGACGCGGGCCGCGACCTCGTCGAACCCCTCATCTGAGCGTCCCGCGGTAGCGGTCTCCCCGTTCCTCGATGTCGAAGCCGAGCGACGCGTAGAACGGCCTGACTTCGCGGCGGAAGTCGGCGGTGAGCGGCCGCCAGCGCTCCGCCGCGGACTGGACGAGGCGGGAGCCGATGCCGGCGTCCCTGCGGGCGCGACGGACGGCGATTGCCTCGACGTGCGCGCCGGTCTCCCGGGGGAGGGTGAGGAGCGCGCCGACGACGCGGTGGTCGTCGTCCGCGACGAACACGCCGCCCGCCGCGATGCGTCGCTCGACGGTGTCGCTGTCCACATCGAGCATCGCGCCGTCCAGCACCCGCATCACGCCGAGGTGGTCGCGGGCGACCGCGCGTCTAACGCTGACCGCCACGGATGAGCCGGAGAACCTTCACGGAGTCCGTTTCGACGGGCTGGTCTTCCGGGACGGGCCGACCGTCCACCATCACCGACACCTCGTGGGGGCTGAGGCCGACGCGGTCGAGGAGGTCGGCGTACGTCGCGTCCGAGACGTCGAACTCGTGGGTGTCGTCGCCCACGACTTCGACCGTGACGTGCATACCGGGGTTAGGCCGCGGGCCCGTTTGAGGGTGTCGCGTCCGCGTCGCCGTCCCCGCCGCGGCGGGCGCGATACGCGCCGACGAGCGCGCGGACGAGCGCGCCGACGCCGACGAGGAACACCGCGAGCTGGACGAGTGCGCCGACGAGCGGCGCGAGGTCGAGAACGCCGACGAGGAGGACGCCGACGAGGAGGGCGAGCCAGCGGTTCTCCATCTCGCGAATCGAGAGGATGTACCGGCCGAGCGCGTAGTTCCCGGCGACAAACCCGACCGTGAGGAGGACGGCGTACGCGACGACCCCGAGGATGGTGACGGGGATGCCGATGAGCGTGAACGCGACGAGTATCAGGAGGAGGGGGACGCCGACGAGGAAGCCGACGGCGACGAGCGCGGCGCGGCCGGGCGCGTCCACGGCGGCGTCCGCGACCCGGTCGGTGAATCGGGGGAGGACGGCGACGAGGAGCGCGCCGACGACGAGCGTGGAGAGGACGCCGGAGACCGCGCCGACCCAGTCGGGGATGGCGGGGAGCGGGCCGAACCCGCCGGTGCCCTGGACGACGCCGCCCTCGACGGTCGCGCCGGGCGCGCTGACGAGGTCGCCGTCGTAGGAGAGCGTGCCCGCGACGACGGCGGTGTCGGTGAGCGTGACGGTGTCCGCGGCGGCGTTCACGTCGCCGCCGACGCGTCCGGCGATGGTGACCGTGCCGCCGGCGGCGGTGAGGTCGCCCCGGACGACCGCGCCGTCGTCGATTTCGACCGTCCCGCCGAGCGCCGTCACGTCGCCCGTGACGGTGCCGTAGACGACGACGGTGCCGCCGAGCGCCGTCACGTCACCGTCCACCGTGCCGTGAACGACGACCGCGCCGCCGAACGCGGTGAGACCGTCCACCGTCTCGTTCTCCGCGACGACGACCGTGTCGCCCGCGCGGGTGTCCGCGGCGGCGCTCCCGGGGACGACCGCGAGCGCGAGCACCGCCACGAGGAGGAGGGCCAGCAGACGCTGTGTGCGTGCCATACGGGGAGTGAGGTCGCCCGAGGAGATAAGCGTTCGTCGCGCGACAGGACTGGCGCGTGCGAGCACGCGACCCACCGGGGTCTCGCGGAACTTAAGGCGCGCCCGCACCTCCCCCAAGGCATGAGTGAGAGCGCGGGCCGCCAGGAGATCTGGGTCGAGAAGTACCGACCCGAGCGCCTGGAGGACGTCGTCGGCCACGAGAACATCATCTCCCGCATCGAGAGCTACGTCGAACAGAACGACCTCCCCCACCTCCTGTTTGCCGGGCCGGCGGGCGTCGGAAAGACCGCGACGAGCGTGAGCATCGCGAAGGAAGTGTACGGCGACGACTGGCGCGAGAACTTCCTCGAACTCAACGCGAGCGACGAACGCGGCATCGACGTGGTGCGCGACCGCATCAAGAACTTCGCGCGCGCGAGTTTCGGCGGCTACGACTACCGCATCATCTTCCTCGACGAGGCGGACGCCTTGACGAGCGACGCGCAGTCCGCGCTCCGCCGGACGATGGAGCAGTTCTCCAACAACACCCGCTTCATCCTCTCCTGTAACTACAGCTCGCAGATTATCGACCCCATCCAGTCGCGGTGTGCGGTGTTCCGGTTCAGCCAGCTCAGCGACGACGCCGTCGCCGCGCAGGTGCGGAACATCGCCGAACGGGAGGGTATCGAGTACACCGACGACGGCGTGGACGCGCTCGTGTACGCCGCGGACGGCGACATGCGCCGCGCCATCAACAGCCTGCAGGCCGCCGCCGCGACCGGCGAGCGCGTCGAGGAGGACGTCGTGTACGGAATCACCGCGACCGCGCGCCCCGAGGAAATCGAGGAGATGGTCACTTCGGCCATCACCGGCGACTTCGTCGCCGCGCGCAGCGTCCTCGACGAGATGCTCACCGAACGCGGCCTCGCCGGCGGCGACATCATCGACCAACTCCACCGCTCCGTCTGGGAGTTCGAGCTAGAGGAAGAGGCCGCCGTCCGCCTCATGGACCGCGTCGGCGAAGCCGACTACCGCATCGCCGAAGGAGCCAACGAAAAAGTCCAGTTAGAGGCACTGTTGGCCTCCGTCGCACTCGAAAACTAATCCACGCTTTTAGCGGAGGTTTTCCGGCCGAGCGAACGCGAGGCCGGAAAAAGTCCGTGCAGAAAGTCCAGCTAGAAGCGCTGCTCGCGTCCGTCGCACTCGAAAACTAGGGTTTCGGTTCTCCGTCTGTTCTATTCGACGAGGTCGCTGAGCGGGTCGTCGGGGACGGTGTGGTGGACGTCGCCGTAGAGGACTTCGGAGCACTCGGCGACGAAGCCGATGAGGCGGGAGCCGGTCTCGTAGTCGAAGGTGAACGCGACGCCGCCCTGGGGGTCGGTGGGGTCGCGGAGGTTGAGGATGAGGCCGATGTCGAAGAGGTGGAGGGAGGCGGTGAGGGAGGTGAGTTCGACTTCGTCGTCGCCGCGTTGGACGAGTTCGCGGTACTCGTTCTGGTAGAGTTCGACCATGAGTTCGCAGCGTTTCTGGACGAGGTCGCGGGGGAGGTCGTCGCGGACGTACGAGAACGTCACCTCCTCGCCCTGGTAGTCGAAGACGAGGCGGAGGTTCGGCCCGAGGCGCTCCCGGAGATGGGTGGTGAGCGCGGCGGTATCACGGGACATACAGGAGTGAGGGGCGCGAGAGGGAAAACTGTACGCCACGGTTCGACCCGTCCGGGGCTGTGGCGGTGCGAACGGCGGGAGACAGGTCAGTTCAGTCGGTAGAACTCGTAGTTGAGGAACGCGGCGAAGGACACCCAGGCGAGGTAGGGGACGAGGAGGATGGCGGCGGTGCGGTTCACCCGGGAGAACGCGGCGATGGTGGCGACGATGAGCGCCCAGAGGCCGGCGATGACGGCGAGGCCGCCCGCGATGTTCTCGCCGCCGAAGAAGACGAGCGTCCACGCGACGTTGAGCGCGTACTGCGCGACGAACAGCCCGAACGCGAGTTCGCGCTCGCGGCCGCGGCCGTCGCGGAGGACGAGGTAGGCGGCGACGCCGAGCAGGAAGAACAGCGTCGTCCAGACGGGGCCGAACACCCAGTTCGGCGGCGCGAACGCGGGCCTGACGAGCGTCGCGTACCACGACCCGCTGCCGGTCGCGGTGACGAGCGCTGGCGCGGCCCCGACGGCTTCGCAGACCAGGACGGCGAGCGCGAGTCCGGGGAGGTCGTCGCGGGAGAACATACGCTCCCGTTGGCGCGCATCCCCCTAAGTTACGCGGCGAGCACGTCCGGCAGGTCGCCGGGGAGGTCGTCGCGGGCGTGCGGCGCGAAGAAGTCGGGGTCGGGGCCGATGGGAACCCGGCGCTTCGGGTTGATGTCGCCGTGGCTCCGGTAGTAGTGCTGTTTCACGTGCCACATGTCGCAGGTCGCCTCGACGCCGGGGAGCTGGCAGAGTTCACGGAGGTAGCCCCAGAGCGCGTCGTAGTCCGTGATTTGGCGGTAGTTGCACTTGAAGTGGTTGTGGTAGACCTCGTCGAACCGATAGAGGGTGGTGAACATGCAGACGTCCGCGAGCGTGAGCGAGTCCCCGACGAGGAAGCGCTGCTCGGAGAGCCGGGCGTCGTACTCTTCGAGGGCGTCGAAGAGGTCGCGGACGGCGTCGTCGTAGGCGTCCTGGGACTCCGCGAACCCGGCGCGATAGACGCCGTTGTTGATGCGGGGATAGACGTCGTCGATGACGTCGTCGATTTCGCCGCGGTCGCCCTCGGGGTAGAGGTCGACGCCGTTGTCGTACTCCGAAAAGGCGGTGGCGAACATCCGGATTATCTCCTCGGACTCGTTGTTCACGATGGTGTCTTCTTCCGTGTCCCAGAGGACGGGGACGGTGACGCGGCCGGTGTAGTCGGAGTCGGCCTCCCGGTAGACCTCGCGGAGGTAGTCGGAGCCGAACAGGTGGTCTTCGGTGCTTCCGGGTTTCGAGGCGTCGAACTCCCAGCCCTGGTCGTACCGGACGGGGTCGACGACGCTCACCGAGATGTCGTCTTCGAGGCCGAGGAGGGCGCGCACGGTGAGCGCGCGGTGCGCCCACGGGCACGCGTAGGAGACGTAGAGGTGGTAGCGTCCCGACGCGGGTTCCGGGCCGTCGGTGACGACCTCGTCCGGGCGCTTCCGAGAACCCCGAATCCAGTCCCGGAAGGAGGTTTCGGCGCGCTCGAACTCCCCGGACTCGTCGTGTTCTAGCATCTCCTCGTCCGTGTGCCACTCGCCGTCGACCATTCGTCCCATACACGAGGCCTGGGGCGGACGCCGCAAAAAGACGAGGGCCACGGCGACCGATGCGGGTGTCGTGCGGAAGTACAAGGGTTTTACCGACAGGACGGCCTACCTGTGCGCAATGAGCGACCTCACCGAGGAGTACCGTCTCGACTACTTCGAATCAGAGGGCTTCACGCGAAAATCCTGTACGGAGTGTGGAGCGAACTTCTGGACGCGGGACGACGAGCGGGAGACGTGCGGCGAACCCCCCTGTGAGGACTACGGGTTCATCGACGACCCCGGGTTCGACGACGAGTACACCCTCGAAGAGATGCGAGAGGAGTTCCTCTCCTTCTTCGAGGAGCACGACCACGAACGCATCAGTCCGTATCCGGTGGCGGCGAACCGCTGGCGGGACGACGTTCTCTTGACGCAGGCGTCTATCTACGACTTCCAGCCGCACGTCACGAGCGGGCAGTCCCCGCCGCCCGCGAACCCGCTCGCGGTGAGTCAGCCCTGCATCCGCATGCAGGACATCGACAACGTCGGGAAGACCGGACGCCACACGATGGCGTTCGAGATGATGGGCCACCACGCCTTCAACGCGGACGAGGGCACGGACTACGCGTACGAGGGCGAGGTGTACTGGAAAGACCAGTGCGTCGAGTACTGCGAGGAGTTCTTCGCGTCGTTCGGCGTCCCCAAGGAGGACGTGACGTTCATCGAAGACCCCTGGGTGGGCGGCGGGAACGCCGGCCCCGCGTTCGAAGTCATCTACAAGGGCCTCGAACTCGCGACGTTGGTCTTCATGTCGATGGAGCAAGACCCGGACGGCGAGTACGAGATGAAGGACGGGAACACGTACGCGCGGATGGACCGCCGCGTCGTGGACACCGGCTACGGCCTCGAACGCTGGACGTGGATGAGCCAGGGCACGCCCACCGTCTACGAGGCCATCTATCCCGAGATGATTGCGACGCTGAAGGAGAGCGCGGGCATCGAACTCAGCGATGAGGAAGCGGAACTCGTCCACCGCGCGTCGAAGCTCGCGGGCCACCTCGACATCGACGAGGTGGAGGACATGGACGCCGCGCGCGACAATCTCGCGGACAAACTCGACGTGGAGACGGAGCGCCTGCACGACCTGATGCGGCCGCTCGAAGACCTCTACGCCATCGCCGACCACTGCCGCACGCTCGCCTACATGTTCGGCGACGGTATCGTGCCGTCGAACGTCGGCACGGGCTACCTCGCGCGGATGGTGCTCCGGCGGACGGTTCGCCTGATGGACACCGTCGGCGTGGCGGACGACCTCGCCGACCTCGTGGACGTACAGGCAGAGCGGCTCGGGTACGAGAACCGCTCGACGATTCGAGACATCGTGCGCAAGGAGGTCGGGAAGTACGAGGAGACGCTCGAACGCGGGAGTCGGAAGGTCGAGCAGTTGGCGCGCGACCACGCCGAGCGCGGCGAGCCGATTCCCGCTTCGACGCTCGTGGATCTCTACGACAGCCACGGCCTCCAGCCGGACATGGTGGAGGAAATCGCGTCCGAAGAGGGCGCGGAGGTGGACGCGCCGGACGACTTCTACTCGCTCGTCGCACAGCGCCACGACTCCGCGGAGGCGTTCGAGGAGGAGGAGTCGCGGGACGAACGCCTCGGCGACCTGCCGGAGACGGAGGCGCTCTACTACGAAGACCAGGAGCGCACGGAGTTCGAGGCGGTCGTGCTGGACGTGTTCGAGCGCGAGATGGACGGCGAGACGGTGTACGACGTGGTGCTCGACCAGACGCGGTTCTACCCGGAGGGCGGCGGGCAGCCCGCAGACCGCGGGACGCTCTCGACGGACGACGCGACCATCCAGGTGCAGGACGTGCAGAAGCGCGACGGCGTCGTCCTCCACCGGACGAACGAGAACCCGGGGAAGGGCGAGTTCGTGCGCGGCCAGGTGGACTGGGAGCGCCGCGAGCGCCTGATGGCCCACCACACCGCCACCCACATCGTCGTGCACGCGGCCCGCCAGGTGCTGGGCGAGCACGTCCGGCAGGCGGGCGCACAGAAGGGCGTGGACTCCTCGCGCATCGACATCCGGCACTACGAGCGCCTCGACCGGGAGACGGTGAAGGAGATAGAGCACCGCGCGAACGAGGTCGTGCGGGAGAACACGACCGTCCACCAGGAGTGGCCCGACCGGAACGAGGCGGAGGCCCAGCACGGCTTCGACCTCTACCAGGGCGGCATCCCCGCCGGGGAGAACATCCGCCTCATCCACGTCGGCGACGACGTGCAGGCCTGCGGGGGGACGCACGTCTCCCGGACGGGCGACATCGGCACCATCAAAATCCTGAACACGGAGCGCGTGCAGGACGGCGTGGAGCGGTTCACGTTCGCCGCGGGCCGCGCGGCCATCGAGCACGTCCAGGAGCAGGAGGCGTACCTGCTGGACGCCGCGAACACGCTCGACGTGACGCCGGACGAACTCCCCGAAACGGCACAGCGGTTCTTCACGGAGTGGAAGGAGCGCGGCAAGCAGATAGAAGACCTCAAGGAACAGCTCGCGGAGGCGCGCGCCGGCGGCGGCGCGGACGCCGAAGAAGTCGAGGTCGCGGGCACCACGGCGGTCATCCAGCGCGTGGACGGCGACATGGACGAGCTCCGCGCGACCGCGAACGCGCTCGTCGAGGACGGCAACATCGCGGTCGTCGGCTCCGGGGCCGAGGGCGCGCAGTTCGTCGTCGGCGTCCCCGATGGCGTGCCCGTGAACGCCGGCGCGGTCGTCAGTGAGTTGGCGAGCCTGGTCGGCGGCGGCGGCGGCGGTCCGCCGGACTTCGCGCAGGGCGGCGGTCCCGACAGCGAGAAACTGGACGACGCCCTGGAGAGTGCGGCCGAAATCCTCGAATCGGTCGCTCAGTAATCGACGGCGTCCCCGACGCCGGAGAGGCCGAGTTCGCGCTCGGCGGCCGCACCGACCGCCTCCGCGTGTTCTTCGGGTGCATAGACGCCGAAGCGCCACTGAACTTCCTGCGAGTGTTGCATGCCTTCGACGAGCGGGCTGTGGTCGGCGAGGCGTTTCGTGTCTCCGTTGACGACGACGCGCGCGCTGGATTCGGGCATCGACGGCCGGCCGGGGGTGTCCACGACGACGTGCTTCTCGGGGACGCCCGCCGCGTCCGCGATATCGCGCGCGAACGCCCGAACCCGGTCGTGGTCGGCGACCACCACGTCCTCGGGGACGGCGTCGCGCTCGCACCAGGCCGCGCGCTTGTAGAGGTCGCGTTCGGCGAGGCGGCGGACGAACTCCTCGGTTTCGTCGTGGTCGCGGAGGGCGGCGAGGAGTTCGTCGTCGGTCATGCGCGCGAACGCGGCGACGGCGAGGTCGCTCGTGTCGAGGAGGCGTTCGCTCGCGCGTTCGAGCATCCCGCCGGCGATGCGGGAGACGTGGTGGCGGTAGACGGTCGCGTTCATCAGCGCGCGGGCGACGAGGAGGGATTCTGCGGTGGCGACGTTCCCCTCCGCGAGCACGAGGTCGTCGTCGCGGAAGGTGAGCGCGCGCACGAGTCGGCCGTGGTCGACCGTGCCGTAGGGGACGCCGGTGTGGTGGGCGTCGCGGACGAGGTAGTCCATCCGATCCACGTCGAGTTCTCCGGCGACCAGCTGGCCGAGTTTACCGTTGCCGGCGATGAGGTCGGCGACGCCGCCGGGGTCGAGGCCGTAATCCGCGAGCACGTCGGCGACGGGGCCGTCCGCGAGAAGGTCGGTCACGTCGTCGTGGTGGCGGCCGAGGCGGCGCTCGATGATGCCCTCGGTCTGGTGGCCGTAGGGGCCGTGACCCACGTCGTGGAGGATGGCGGCGGCGCGGGCTTTGTCGGCGCGCGCGCCGGAGACGTCGAGGTGGGCGAGCGCGCGGTCGGCGAGGTGGTAGACGCCGAGGCTGTGCTCGAAGCGCGTGTGGTTCGCGGACGGGTAGACGAGGCGGACGGTGGAGAGCTGTTTGATGTGGCGGAGCCGCTGGACTTGGGGGGTGTCGAGGAGGGCGGACGCGACGCCGTCCACCTCGATGTAGTCGTGGACGCTGTCCTTGATGGCGCGCATGGTGGAGAGCGCGACGGGAAGCCCGTTATCTCTCCCGGTTCAGTTCTTTCCGCGACCGCACGCGCTTTATGCCGGCCCGCCCATCCGTATCGTGTGGTGTGATAGTTCACCACAACCACTTCCATCCCCGCTTCGATACCGACGCAGAGTGACACCGCCGAAATGCATTTTCACGCGGACGCAGTACGCGGGGTATGAGCACCCCGCGTATCGCGTTCGTCAACGCCGCGCACGACGGCGCTGACACCCTGAAGAACTTCCGCCGCGAACTCGACGCCGACCTGGTGGAGTTCCACGTCACGGAGGGCACCGTCCCGACGGACTTCGAGTTCGACGCCGCCGTGGTCTCCGGGAGTCGCGCGTCCGTCTACTGGGACGAGGACTGGATTCAGCCCACCCGCGAGTGGGTCGGAGAGGCCGCAGAGCGCATGCCCGTGCTCGGCGTCTGTTTCGGCCACCAGCTCCTCGCGGACGCGCTCGGCGGCACCGTCGAGGGGATGGACGAGTACGAAATCGGCTACCGCACCGTCTCGAAAACCCGGGACGACCCCCTGCTCGATGGGTTGGGCGAGGAGTTCCTCGTGTTCACCACGCACTCCGATGCCGTGACGGAACTCCCGCCGGACGCAGAGCTGCTCGCGGAGAACGACTACGGCGTCCACGGGTTCCGGAAGGGCGACGCGGTCGGCGTCCAGTTCCATCCCGAGTACGACATGGAGACCGCGGAGAGCGTCACCCGCCGGAAGGACGACCTCCCCGCGGAGCGCAAGGACGCCGTCACCGACGGTATCACGCCCGAGAACTTCGAGAAGGCCTGCGAGGCGAAACGGTTGTTCGAGAACTTCACGGAGTACGCGCGGTCGGCGAGCGCGGCCGACTAATCCGTCGCGGGCGGGTCGCAACGCACGATTTTCCCCCACCAGTCGCGGCGGTCGGCACCCCACCGGTAGAGTTTCTCGCGGAGCGACGGGTAGCCGGGAACCTCGCGCAACACCGCGACGGCGGCGTCGAAGACGGGATGGATGCGCGCGAGCGCCTGCTCCATCGCTTCGCCGCAGTCGTAGACGGCGTCGTCGGTGAGGAGGTGCGCGCAGGTCTCGTAGTCGTCGGGGAGGCGCGCGCGCTGGTCGGGCGTGAGTTCGTGAAATCCCACGAGTTCGAACTCCCCGAGGTCGTCCGCGACGCGCGCACACCACGTGCAGAACCCGCACTCGTCGTCGTAGACGAGTCTCGGGGGATGCTCACTCATCGGTGAATCGCCCCGTCTCGCCCCCGCAGTTCTCGCAGCGCGCGACGATGGACTCGCGGTCGTCCGCGAGTTCGATAGTCTGGGTCGTCTCCGCCTCGCACTCCTCGCAGTACCGGAGAATCGTCGTCTCCCCGGCCTCCCGGGGCGCGCCGACGGCGAGCACGATGGCGCGGTCGGCGTGCTCGTTCACCGCGTGCTTGTACTCGCCGGGCGCGAAGCGCGCGAGTTCGCCCGACCGCACCGGCACGCTCTCCTCCTCGGTGCGGAACGTGACGGTGCCGGCCTGCACGTAGAACACCTCCTCCTGTGATTCGTGGGCGTGATAGCCGAAGGACGTGCTGTCGCCCTCGTCCAGTTCGTAGTAGTTCAGGGAGACGTTCGTCGTCCCGAGCGCGTCCGCGAGCGGATAGCTCACGTCCGCCGGACTCATTCGGGAGGAGAACTCGGAGAGTCGAACCTTGCGCATACCCAGTGTTGGGGTGCGCGACGTTTCAATTGTGGTGGCCGGCGTCCAGCGAGGGCGCTGCGCGCCAATTAAGTAGCGCGACACGAACCATCGAGTATGGCTATCGACCCGAGTTTCGACGAGAACAGGGAGGTCGTGGATTCGCACAACGGCCACGACGTCTGGGGGCCCGTGGACGAACCGGAGAAACTGGGGATTCACGGCACGCACGTCGCGGTGGACTTCGATATCTGTAACGCGGACGGCGCGTGCGTGGAGGACTGTCCCGTGGACGTGTTCGAGTGGGTGGACACGCCCGGGCATCCGGAGTCGGAGCGGAAGGCCGACCCGGCGAACGAGATTCAGTGCATCGACTGCATGCTCTGCGTCGACGTGTGTCCGGTGGACGCTATCGACGTGGATTCGAGCCGTTAGGCGCGGTCGATGTCGAGCTGCTCCCGGAGGTCGTGGAGGGCGTCCGAGTCCGCGAGTTCCTCCAGGCGGTCCTGGAAGTGGTCCTCACAGAGGCCGACCTGGAGGCCGTCCTTCTCGACGGACACGTCGGCGCTCCGGTCGCAGTAGTGACAACGCATACTCGATAGTCCGGCCCGCAGCTACCTTAACTTGGTGCCTCCGGCGTTATAGGCGGTCTCGGAGGCGGTCGTACTCGGCTTCGCTCACGCCCGCTTTCGCGAGTTCGGTGCCGTGGGCGTCGGTGCCGCCGGTGGCGAGGAGGTCGTGTTCGTCGATGGTGTCGCGCACGCGGTCGAAGCCGGCGTCGGTCGGGTGTTGGCCGACGGGCCGGTCGTAGGGGTAGTGGAGTTCGACGGCGTCGAGGTCGCTCGCGCGGGCGAGCGCGGCGTCGGGGTGGTCGTACCGGAGGGGGTGGGCGAGGCCGACGACGCCGCAGGCGTCGCGGAGGAGGCGGACGCCTTCGTCGTAGCCGGTCACGTCGCGCGCGACGTAGCAGGGTTCGTCGTCGCCGATGAGGTCGTCGAACACGCCGGACACGTCGTCGTACCGGGTGTCGGGGTGGGCGACGACGGCGCGCGCGATGTGGGGGCGGCCGATTCCCTCGCGGGCGTCGAGGTCGAGGTCGATATCGAGGTGGGATTCGACGTTCTCGATGATGCGGCGGCCGCGGGTCTCGCGGTCGCGCTGGAGGCGGTCGAGTTCGGCGGTGAGCGCGTCCGTGGGGGTGACGCCGTACCCGAGGAGGTCGATCTGTTCGTCGGGGGTTTCGACCCGGAGTTCGATGCCGTGAATCAGTTCGACGCCCGCGCGGGTGGTGACGGGCGGGAGGTCGGGCTGGACGCGGTCGTGGTCGGTGATGGCGACCGCTTCGAGGCCGGCGTCGGCGGCGGCGGGCGCGACCTCGCCGGGTTCGAACGTGCCGTCGGAGCGGGTCGTGTGGACGTGGAGGTCCGCGTGCACCATACGGGACGCTGAACGGCCAGCGGCTTGTGTTTAAGGAAACTATTATTCTACACCATCGTTCATGGAGAACGTTCTTAATGGTCTATCATCCAGAAGCGTGTATGACGCTCAGAGACGCCGCGCGACTGCTCGAAACCCAGGAGTACCCGACCACCGCCGACGACATCAAGACCACCCACGGCGACTTCGAACTCGACCTCCCCAACGGCACCGAGACCCTCGGGGACATCATCGACCGCGCCGGCGACGACACCTTCGACGACGCCACCGCCGCCCAGCACGCCCTCATGGGCGCAGTGGGCGGCGAAGCCATCGGTCGCCGGAACTACTCCGACCGCGACCCCACCCCCATGGGCGTCGACGGCCCCACCCAGGTTTCGTTTTAATCCCCCGACCCCGTAGGTTCACGGCCGCGGCCACGACCCCGGCCGCACTCCGCTGACGATTCTCTCACGAGCCGCGCGTTCTGCGTCCGAACCCACACCGATTCGATTCTGTGGTGTCCGAACGGTCGATTCGATACGGATTTCGTGTCACTTGTCGTGCTAGTCGGCGATACATTGATATGGCAAAGCCGCTAACCTTGGTTTGTCTTACCATGTCAATCGGGTCTTACGACGAAGCCGAACACGAGCGCCGCGAACGCAAGAACTCGTCCGTCGATACGACGAACGACGACACCCGCACGCAGTACGAGGGAACCGTCGAGTACGACTCGGGCGAGTCCGCGGACGACCTGCTCGAAACCTTCCAGCGCATCAAGAAGAACTGAACCGAGCGACCGCCACCACACTTCCTACCGCGAGTACGTGTCCCGCGACGGCGAGCGCCAGCACCGGCTGGTCGCCGAGCAGGGGGACGAGGACGAGTTGGAGGAGCGCGAACCCGACGTTCCGCGAGTCGAGCGCGCGCAGTTCCGCGGCCGTCTCGCCGTCGAACGAGTACCGGAGTTCGCGGTAGGCCGCGAGCACGGCCGCCCACCAGCCGGTGCCGATGCGGTAGCAAACGTCCCAGAGCACGAGCAACGCGAGGGCGACGGCGGGCGCGGCGGGCGACGGCCCGAACAGCTGTTCGAGGAGCGTCGCGCCGTCCCGCGGATCGACGACGAACAGGTAGGTGACGAGCGCGACGTACGCGAGCACGCCGAGCACGACTTCGACGCTCGACCCGAACAGGAGGCGCGTGTAGTCGTCCGGGAGCGAGAGCGTGCGGACGCGCCGCCCCATGTCGAGCATGAACGCGCTCCCGGCGGCCGCGACGGCGACGGCGACCGTGCCGGGAACGACGGCGTTCCAGTAGCCGTAGGCCGCGGCGGCGGCGAGCACGAGCGCCTCGAACAGGACGAACTGGACGGCGACCGCGAGTCGGTCGGGGAGCGAGAGCCCGGGAATCGCGCCGACGATGCTCTCGTACACCCACGTGCGACCGTACCGGTCGCTCACGCGTCCTCCGCGAGCGCGGCTCGCACGGCGTCCTCGAACGCGGTCGGCGTCACGTCACACAGCTCGCGGAGGCGGTCGTCCTCGCAGACGACCGGGTTCTTCAGGCCCTCGACGAGCGGGCGCGCGACGGACGTGGGTACGTCGGTGACGAGCGCGAGCCAGTACGACGACAGCCGCGGGGAGAGCACGGGCACGGGCAGGAGGTGGAGCGCGTTGTCGGTGACGCGCGCGGTCGTGCGAAGCATCTCCTCGTACGTAAGCACGTCCGGCCCCCCGATTTCGTAGGTCTCTCCCGCGGTCTCCGGGTGGGCGAGGACGCACGTGAGGTACGCGACAACGTCCGCGATGGCGATGGGCTGGCAGGGCGTGCGCACCCAGCGCGGCGTCACCATCACGGGGAGGTGTTCGACGAGCTGGCGCACCACGGAGAAGCTCGCGCTCCCCGCGCCGACGATGACGGCGGCGCGGAGGACGGTGAGGTCGTAGTCGCCGTCCGCGAGCAGGTGTTCGACCTCGCGCCGGGAGCGGAGGTGGTCGGAGAGGTCGTCGCGGTCGCCGCCGAGGCCGCCGAGGTAGACGGCGCGCTCGACGCCCGCGTCGCTCGCGGCGGCCGCGAAGTTCCGAGCGCACCGCCGGTCGCGCTCCTCGAAGTCGCCGCCCGACCCCATCGAGTGCACGAGGTAGTAGGCGGCGTCCGCGCTCGGGAGCGAGAGGTCGTCGTCGAGCAGGTCGCCCGCGGCCACCTCGACGCCGTCGGGCGGGTCGTATCGGTCGGGGTCGCGAACCACCGCGACCACGTCGTGACCGGCGTCCGCGAGCGCGGGGACGAGGCGACCGCCGACGAACCCGGTCGCGCCGGTGACGAGCACGCGCATACCAGTAGATGGGCGGGAGACGCCATAGGTGTGGGGGAGCGGGAGGCCTATACGGCGCTCGCTCCTTCACGACCCATGGCGAAATCCACGTGCGACTGCTGTGGCGACCCCGTCGCCATCTCCGGGGGCGCGGGCGACTTCTGGGACTTCGGCGACCTGGAGAAGGCGTCCTCGGGCGGCCTGACGCTCGAACTCCGGGACGACACGGAGTTCTTCCTGTGTTTCGACTGCATCGAGGCGCTCCCCGAGAACCCGACCGCCGAGGACGTGGCGGACGTTCGGGAGAGTCGCACGACCTAAGGCGCTCCCCGCGCTCCACACCTGACGTGAACCCCGCCCGCATCCACGAGGAGTTCCCCGCGCCGAGCTATCGCGGCGCGCAGGAGCAGGCGCTCTCCGACGTGCGGGACGCGTTCGCGGACGGGAACGACGTGGTGCTGGTGCGCGCGCCCACCGGGAGCGGGAAGAGCCTGCTCGCCCGCGCCATCATGGGGTGCGCGCGGCAGGCGGGCGAGGCCGGCCCCGCGGAACCCGTGGGCGCGTACTACACGACGCCGCAGGTCAGCCAACTGGACGACGTGTCCTCGGACGACCTGCTCTCCGACTTCAAACTCATCCGCGGGAAGTCGAACTACACGTGCATCCTCCCGGACGAGCAGGACACGCCGGTCGACCGCGCGCCCTGCGCCCGCGAACGCGGCTACGACTGCGCGGTCAAACACCGCTGTCCGTACTTCTCCGACCGCGCCATCGCCTCTTCCCGCGAGTTCGCGGCGATGACGCTCGCGTACTTCATGCGCACCGCCGGGAGCGAGGTGTTCAGAGCCAGGGACGTCTGCGTCATCGACGAGGCGCACGGCCTCGCGGAGTGGGCGGAGATGTACGCGACAATCGACCTCTCGCCCGCGAGCGTCCCCGTCTGGGGCGACGTCTCGATACCCGACGTGGACGGGGACGTGGAGGCGGCGGCGCGGTTCGCGGACTCCCTGGTGCGCGTCTGCGAGTCGCGGAAGGACGAGCTCGTCGGCGTGGACGAACTCACCGCCGAGGAAGCCCGCGAGCGCGACCGACTCCAGGAGCTCATCGGGGAGCTGGAGTGGTTCGCGGAGGACTCCCGCGACCACGAGTCCGCGACGACGTGGGTCGTCGACCAGTCCGAGCGCGGCATCACGATCAAGCCGATGAACCCCGAGCGGTACCTCCAGCACACCGTCTGGGATCGCGCGGAACGGTTCGCGTTGCTCTCCGCGACCATCCTGAACAAGGAGGCGTTCTGTCGCGGCGTGGGGCTCGACCCGTCAAACGTCGCATTGGTGGACGTGCCGCACACGTTCCCGGTGGAGAACCGGCCGCTGTACGACGTGACCCGGGGGAAGATGACGTACGACGAGCGCGACGAGACGCTTCCGAAGGTCGCGCGGGTGGTGGCGAGAGTGATGCAGAAACACGACGACGAGAAGGGAATCGTGCACTGCCACTCCTATGGCATCCAGGAGCGCCTCCGCGACCACCTCCGCGAATTAGGCGTGGCGGGCCGAGTGCGGACGCACACCTCGGAGAACCGGGACAACGAACTGGACGCGTGGAAGGCGAGCGGGAAGCCCGAGGTGTTCCTCTCGGTGAAGATGGAGGAAGCCCTGAACCTGGAGGGCGACCTCGCGCGCTGGCAGGTGGTGTGCAAGGCACCGTTCCTGAACACGGGCGACTCCCGTGTCGCGCGCCGCCTGGAGGACGGCCAGTGGGCGTGGTACTACCGGAGCGCCCTCCGCACCATCATTCAGGCCGCGGGCCGCGTCGTCAGAGCGCCCGACGACTACGGCGCGACCTACATCGCGGACGACTCCGTGCTCGACGTGTTCGAGCGCGCCCGCACTGACATGCCCGAGTGGTTCGCGGAACAGGTAGACCGGATGACGACGCCCGCCCTCCCCGAGTTGGACGCGGACGCCGCGCGCGCCGGCGTGAACGACATCGAACACGCCACCCAGCAGACCCAGCAGACCGACCGCGGGCGCGCCACGAGCGACGACGCGGACGGCGAGTCGGGGAGCGGGCGGGAGCGCCGGAGTCCGATGGCGGACGTGTGGGACGTGGACTAGACCGAGGAGACGACGTAGAACACCGCCGACGTGAGCATGACGACGGCGAAGAATATCGCGAGGAGCTGTTGACGGTTCATACTGGCCGTACCGAGCGCTGGCCCTTCTGTGTTCCCCCTACGCGAGACGAACGTCGGCGACGACGTGCCAGACGCCCTCCGCGTGGGATTTCACGCGCCGAACCGCGACGGATTCGACGGCGCGGTCTGCGTTCCGTGCGGCCGCTTCGACGCGCTCGCGGGGCGCGTCGGGGAGGTCGGTTTCGTGGACGGTGGCGTGCGCGTGGAGGGTTCCACCGGGCGCGAGGGCGTCGAGCGCGGTGGCGAGGTAGTCGGCGTCCGGGTCGAGCGCGTCGTAGTACCCCATCACGACGCGGTCGGCGGTCGTCTCGACGTCCCGGCAGTCCCCGAGCACGAGGTTCATCGAGTCCGAGACCTCGTTGAGCTGGGCGTTCTCCGCGAGGTAGCGGAACGCGTCGGGGTTCTTCTCGACGGCGGTCACGTCCGCGCCGGCGCGCGCCATCGGGAGCGCGAAGTACCCGATGCCGGCGAACATGTCGAGCACGCGCTCGCCCTCGACGGCGAGGTCGCCCATCCGGGCGCGCTCGTGCTGGTTTCCGGGCGAGAACATCACGCGCGAGAGGTCGAGCGCGTACTTCGTGCCGTGCTCGACGTGGACTGTCTCGGTGTCGCCGCTCCCGGCGAGCACGGTGACCGTGGGCGTGCGGAACTCCCCGCTGACGGGGCCGCGGTCGAGGACGGTGTCGGCCTCCCGATGGAGGGTAAGGAGCGCGTCCGCGACCTCGCCCGGTCGCGGGCAGTCCGTGAAGTCCGCGAGCAGCACGTCGCCGACGACCGCCCACGAGGACGGCGCGCGCTCGCGTTCGGCCTCGCTCCAGCCGCGCTCGCGGAGCAGGTCGTCCAGGCCCCGGGAGCGGTAGTCCGGGTCGGTCTGTTCGACGGTGGCGAGCACGTCCGTCTCGGCGGGCGCGGCGAGCACGGGGAGTTCGACGCGGTCGTCGTCGCGCTCGCGGACGCGTCGGTCGTCGTCGTACACGCCTTCGGCGCGCAGGCTCTCGATGCTGGCCTCGGCGTCGGGTTTCGCGACGAGGACGGCGAGGTCAGGCATCGGGGAGGACGTGGATGCCCTCGCGGCTCCGGAGGACGGGGACGGTGTCGCTCGACTCGTCCATGTAGTCCGGGCGCGCGACGGTCTTCGCCTCGTACGTCTCCGGGTCGAGGAGTTGGACGGCGTTCTCGTCCTCCACGGTGACGACGGTGGTGTCCACGGCGTCCTCGGTGGTGCCGAGTTTCCGGGCGTCGGGCGCGTCCCCGACCTCGTAGCTCGCCTCGTACGGCTCGCCCGTCGTCACGCGCACGCCCTTGAGGTTCCCACGAACCGAACGCACGAGCACGGGGCCTCCGTCGTCGTCTTCGAGGTCGATGACGTCGCCGGCGACGAACTCGGGGAGGCGAACCGCGAACGTCACCCGGTACACCTCGTTGCCGTCCTCGTCCTCGGTGACGAGCGTCTCCGAGTCGGAGAAGGAGCCGCCGAACTCCTCGGTGAGTTTGCGGCTGACGTTCTTCCCGATTTTCGTCGTGGAGAGCTTCATGTCGAGGCCCTCCGGTTTCTCCGAGAGTTCGGTGACGAACGCGTTCCGGTCGCCGGTCGCCTCCATGTCCGCGACGATGTCGTTCGCGATTTCCTTCGCGCGCTCCGTCTCCTCGGTGGTGGGCGTGCGGTCGCCGACGGCGCGCACCTGGACGACGCTCGCGTAGTAGTCGCCGGCGATGCGGCCACAGCGCAGGCAGGTCTCCTTCGAGATGCGGACGGGAACGGTGACCTCCTCGGTCATCGGTTCGCCGCGAACGATCCCCGAAAAGCGGCAGTGCATCCGGATGGTGGTCGCGTCCACCTGCTCGGGGCGCACCTGCCAGTCGAACTCGCTCGCGCCGACGTGCACGCCGAGCGCCTCCGTCGTCTCCTCGATGGCGATGTCGGTGTAGTCCTGCGCGCCCACGTCCACCCAGCGGTTCCCGCGGTGAACCGCGCCGCAGCGCGCGCACACCCGAACCTCGATGGTGTCCGGGACGTCCACGAGGTCGAAGTCGTCGAAGTAGCAGTCGTTGCAGAGCGCCCGCTCGCGTCGCGTCGCCCCCGTCTCCGCTTCCGTCGTGGGGTCGCCACAGCGCGGGCAGAACGTGGCGGACTCGGTACTCATAGGATTGCGAAGGCGACTGACGCGGTTAAGTCCCGCGCACCGGGTTTCAACCTTCGCACGCGGACGGACGCGACCCCCGCCACGCCCGCCAGTTTCACTTTCACTCCGGTGTTTACGAGGGTTTAAGGTCGTATGGGCGAAAGAACAGGGTACATGCCAGCAGACGCAGACCTCGAAACCCTCTCCGGCGTCGGGCCCGCCACGGCCGAGAAACTCCGCGACGCGGGCTACGAGTCCTTCCAGAGCATCGCCGTCGCCAGCCCCGGCGAACTCTCGAACACCGCGGACGTCGGCGACTCCACGGCCGCCGACATCATCCAGAGCGCCCGCGAGGAAGCCGACGTGGGCGGGTTCGAGACCGGGAGCGCCATCCTCGAACAGCGCCAGCGCATCGGGAAACTCACGTGGAACGTCCCCGACGTGGACGAACTTCTCGGCGGCGGCGTCGAAACCCAGTCCATCACGGAAGTCTACGGCGAGTTCGGTGCCGGAAAGTCCCAGGTCACGCACGAACTCGCGGTGACGGCCCAGCTCCCCCAGGAGCAGGGCGGCCTGCACGGCCGCGTCATCTTCCTCGACAGCGAGGACACCTTCCGCCCCGAACGCATCGACGACATGGTTCGCGGCCTCTCCGACGAACAGCTCGCGGCGACGATGGAAGACCGCGAAATCGAAGGTGAACCCGGCGACGACGACGCGATGGAGGAACTCATCCAGGACTTCCTCGACAAGATTCACGTCGCGAAAGCCTTCAACTCCAACCACCAGATGCTCCTCGCCGAGAAGGCGAAGGAGATCGGGAGCGAGTACGAGGACGACGACTACCCCGTCCGCCTCCTCTGCGTGGACTCCCTCACCGCGCACTTCCGCGCCGAGTACGTCGGCCGCGGCGAGCTCGCGAACCGACAGCAGAAACTCAACAAGCACCTCCACGACCTCGAAAAGGTCGGGAACCTCTACAACAGCGCCGTCGTCGTCACGAACCAGGTGCAGTCCAACCCCGACGCGTTCTTCGGCGACCCCACGAAGCCGGTCGGCGGGAACATCCTCGGCCACAAGTCCACGTTCCGCATCTACCTCCGGAAATCCAAGAACGACAAGCGCATCGTCCGCCTCGTCGACGCGCCCAACCTCGCCGACGGCGAAGCCGTCATGCGCGTCCAGGACGGCGGCCTGAAACCCGAATAACGCGACGACGCTCCACGACGTCCGGCGCTCTATCTATTCGCTCTGGTATCCGAAAAACCGCGAACCGACGAGAGAGAAGAATCGGGTTATTCGTCGTCTTCGGTGCTGGTGGCGGCTTTTTCGAGTTCGCCCTGGTAGACGCGCGCGCCGTCCTGCACGACCTTCTCCGCGAGCACCGCGCACTTGATGCGCATCGGCGTCACCTCGACGCCGAGCATCTCCAGTACGTCGTCGCGGTCGAGGTCGTCGACCTCGTCGAGCGTCATCCCCGGGAGTTTCCCGGAGAGCATGCTCGCGGACGCCTGACTGATGGCGCAGCCGTCGCCGTCCCACGCGACGGTCTCGATGGTTTCGCCGTCGTCGGCGAGAGTCACGTCGAACTCGATTTCGTCGCCACAGGAGGGGTTGTAGCCCTCGTGGGTGAACGTCGGGTCCGGCAGTTCCCCGTAGTTCCGGGGGTTCTTGTAGTGGTCGAGGATCTGCTGCCGGTACATGTCCGAACCCATGCTCATACGGAATACGTGGGTCGTGCGGCGTAAAAGCCTACCGTGCGGCCGTACGGTTTCGCAGGCCGGAGGAGACACCTGGGGTGTGTCGTTTCGGGCGCGGCTCGCGCAGACGCTCGTGGGCGTGTTCGGGGCGTACGGCTACAGCGGCCTGCTCGGCGCGGAAGAAGTGGTGGGAGAGCGTCTGCAGTAGTCAGGCGAAGATGTCCTTCGCGGACTCGATTCCCTCGACGAGCGCGTCGAGTTCCTCGACGGTGTTGTAGAGGTAGAAGGACGCGCGGACGGACGCGGCGATGTCCATCTTCTGGTGGAGGGGCTGGGTGCAGTGGTCGCCGGCGCGGATGGCGACGCCGTGGTCGTTGAGGATGCTGGAGAGGTCGTGGGCGTGCACGCCGTCGAGGTTGAAGGAGACGAGTCCGGCGCGCTCCTCGTCCTCGCGGGGGCCGTAGATTTCGAGGCCGTCGATTCGACTGAGGCGGTCGTAGGCCTCGGCGGTGACGCGTTCTTCGTGCGCGCGGATGTTCTTCAGGCCGAGGTCGTCGAGGTAGTCCGCGGCGACGGCGAACGCGATTCCCTCCGCGATGAGGGGCGTGCCGGCCTCGTACTTCCAGGGGAGGTCGTTCCACGAGGAGTCCTCGTAGGTGACGCGGCGAATCATCTCGCCGCCGTACATGAACGGCTCCATCTCCTCCAGAATCGCCTTCTTCCCGTAGAGACCGCCGACCCCGGTGGGGCCGGCCATCTTGTGGCCGCTGAACGCGTAGAAGTCCACGTCCAGGTCTTCGACATCGACGGGGCGGTTCGGGACGGCCTGCGCGCCGTCCCCGAAGATGAGCGCGTCGTGTTCGTGCGCCATGTCCGCGAGCTCGCTCAGGGGGTTCACGGTGCCGAGGACGTTCGAGACGTGCACCACCGACACCATCGCGGTGTCGGGGCCGATGAGTTCCTTCGCGTGCTCCATGTCGAGGCTGCCGTCCTCGGGGTCGACGCGGATGTACTTCACCTCGGCCCCGGTGCGTTTCGCCATCTGCTGCCAGGTGACGAGGGTGGAGTGGTGTTCCATCTCCGTGAGGACGATTTCGTCGCCCTCCCCGAGCTCGTTCAACCCCCACGCGTACGCGACGAGGTTCGCGGCCTCAGTCGTGTTCTTCGTGAAAATCATCTCCTCGCGCTCGCCGCTCGCGCCGACGAACTCCGCGAGTCGGTCGTGGGCCTCCTCGTACGCGATGGACGCCTCCTGACTGAGCTGGTGGATGCCGCGGTGGACGTTCGCGTTGTACCCGCGGTAGTAGTCGCCGAACGTGTCGATGACCTCGTTCGGCGTCTGCGTGGTCGCCGCGTTGTCGAAGTAGACGAGGGGAACCCCGTCCCCGACCTCCCGGTCGAGAATGGGGAAGTCCTCGCGAACCCGCTCGACGTCGAGCGGGCTCTGTTCACCCGTAGCCATGTACGAAAGGAGGGTTCGGAGGCGTTTGGTTCCTTCGATGCACCGGGGTTTCGCCGGCGTGCGCGACGACGTGGGCGCTCAGAGCCGGAGGACTTGGGCGTGCCGGGTGTCCGCGATGTCGAGGACGACTGTCTCGTCCACGAAGCCCTCGTCGATGGCGAACTCGACGGTGCGCGTGCCGACGAGGTTCGCGACGCTCGCGCGGGTGAGGCTGTCGAGCACGTCGTCCTCGCCGACTTCGTCGCCGCCGTAGAACTCTTCGGTGACGGTGAGCGACACGTCGCCGTCCTCGAACGTCTCCCCGATGAGGCCCGTGTCGCAGACCGTGACGAGGAGTCCCTGGTCGGTCTGTCGCTCGCTGACGATCATTCCTGGTCGACGAGGCGCTGCTCCTGCTCCTTCCGGATGCGGTCGGCCCGCGCCTCGACCTCGCCGGCCTCCTCCTCGCGGCCGAGTTCGTCGAGCGCGCGAGACTTCTCCTGATAGACGTCCGCCTGCTTGAATCCGAGTCGGATGGCGTTATCCAGGCATTCGAGGGCTTCCTCGTGGCGGCCGCGCTCGTTCTCCATGAACCCGAGGTTGTACCAGGCCTGCGGGAGGCGGTCGTCCTTCCGAACCGCGCGCTCGGCGTGGTAGATGGCTTCCTCGTCGTCGCCGAACTCCCAGAGCGCGTACGCGAGGTTCGTCTCCGCCTCCGCCGCGAACGGGCCGTCCTCGTCGATGAAGACGGCTTCGCGGTGCGCGCCCGCAGCGTCGTCCCACTCCTCCATCTCGGCGTGCGCGACGCCCTTGTTCACCCACGCTTCCTGCGCGGTCTCGTCGTCGTCCGCGTACCGGGCGGCGCGCTCGAACGCGTCCGCGGCCTGCTCGTGGCGGTTGATACCCATGTAGTTCAGGCCCACGTCGATGAGGTCGTCCGCGTCCACGTCCTGCGTGGAGAGGTTCCGCTCGTCGAGGCTGTCAGCGACGACGCGGGAGTCCACGGGGTCGACCTCGTTCAGGTCGGGTTCGAGCTCCGGCGGGTCGAGGTCGAACCCCTCGTAGGGGTCGTCGAAGCCCTGGCCCTCGGAGAAATGATGGCGTTCGTCCTCTCGGTCAGTCATACCCGCGAATATGGGAGGGACGGGGTTAAGGGCTACGCAGACCGACTCCCGGCCATGCGGCTGTTCGTCTCCGTCGACCTCCCCGAATCCCTGCACGACGCCGTCGCGGCCGTCCAGGGCGAGTTCGCGGACGCAGACGGGCTCTCCTTCACCGACCCCGCGCAGAGTCACGTGACGGTGAAGTTCCTCGGCGACGTGCCCGACGGCGAGGCCGGGGCGGTCGCGGACGCGCTCGAAACCGCCGTCGCGGACGCGGGCGTGGAGCCGTTCGACGCGACGTACGGCGGGCTCGGCGTGTTCCCGAACCTCGACTACATCAGCGTGCTCTGGCTCGGCGTCGAAGCCGGGACGGAGCCGTTCGTCCGCCTGCACGAGGCCGTAGAGCAGGAGTTCGTCGCGTTCGGGTTCGACCCGGACGACCACGAGTTCACGCCGCACGTCACGCTCGCGCGGATGCAGCACGCCGGCGGGAAAGACCGCGTGCAAGAACTCGTGCGGGAGTGGTCGCCGACGGTCGGGACGGCGCGCGTCTCCGAGGTCAGGCTGACGAAGAGCACGCTCACCCACGAAGGGGCGGAGTACGAGACGGTCGCGTCGGTCTCGCTCTAGTCCCGGCGGTCTTCGAGCACGGATTCGAGCGCGTTCGCGGCCTCGTCGAATTGCGTGACGGTGAGGCCGTCCGTGGTGACGAAAACGCCGTCGCGTTCGGTGGCGACGCGGAGGAGGAAGCCGTTCTCGAACGACCGAACCGTGTACTGGTACTCGCCGAGTTCCGAGCCCTTGTACGTGTCCTGGGTGAGCTGGAACGCCTGCCACTCGTGGCCGATGAAGGAGGAGAGGTCGGCGTCCTGTTCGAGGTCGTCGCGGAGGTAGAGCTGTTCGTAGTCCGTGCGCGTGAAGAACGTCAGCGAGCGCAGGCTATCGCCGAGCGCGGTGCGCGCGACGGTGACGAATCGGCTCGCTGCGTCGTCCGACAGGGGAGCGGTCATACCCCTGTCTGCACACCCGGGCGGTATAGAACTACTCCCGAACCGGGGGGCGCTCACGGCGGCGCGTCCTCGCTCGCGGGCGGGCGCGCCGCCGGGGTTTCGCGCTCCCGTCCCGCGCTCCTCTCAGAGCACGCCACCTGCTCGCCCCGCCATCCTACTTCAACCCACGCCACGGGCGCGGAGCGGGCGCGGGGCGGTTAGCGGAAGCGGAGCGGGGCGGTTGGCGGGACGCGTTCGCGCGAACGAGCGGTTCGAAGAACCCGGAAGTGAGCGGGATTGACCGGTTGCCGGAGGCGACCGGCATTTTTCGTGCAGGGTTTTGCAGTGAGTGGGTCGCGAAGCGACCCCGAACTGGAAAACGGTGCGTCTAGCAGACCGGTTTAGGGTTGACGCCGAGGGATTCGAGTTGTTGGGTGTATTCGTCGTAGGCGGCTTGGATGGTGTCGGTGGCGGCGTCGATGGCGCGCTGGTAGTCCTCGGCGGTGTCGCAGACGGCGTCGAGGAGGTCGCGGGCGCGGACGTCCTGGTCGTCGAGGTCGCCCTTGAGGTCGCGGAACAGTTGTGCGGTCTGGGGGTCGGCTTGCCCGACGAAGAACCCGACGTACTGTTCCTTGGATGCGCGGGTCGCGAAGAGGCGGCCGACGTATCCGCCAGCGCGTTCGATGGGGTCGTCGAGCGCGCGGAGGCGGTCGTGCATCGCGGAGACGTCCTCGCTCGGGACGTGGTCGTCGAGTTTGGCGGTGACGCGGTCGTAGTGGTCTGCTTCCTCGTCTGCGGTCTCCTGGTAGCGGTCGCTCGCGGGGTCGTCGCTCGTGTCCGCCCACTCCTGGAAGGTCTCGTAGGCGGCGTACTCCGCGTCCGCGGCGGCGCGCAGCACGTCCTCGGTCTCCATCTCGCCGCCGGTGGCGGCGTACAGCGATTTCGATGAGCCGAGCCGGGAGAGCGCGGTGTCGTTCTCCTCGCGAACCCGCTCGAACACGTCGTCGGGAGTCATACATAGAGCGTGGACTGCTGGGGCCTTCTAGGCATCGTCCGCGGAAAGAAGGGTGCGAGTTATTCGCCCTGTTCGATGGGAGCGTCGACGAGGTTCCCCCACTCGGTCCACGAGCCGTCGTAGTTGGTGACGTCGTCGTAGCCGAGGAGTTCGCTGAGCGCGAACCACGCGATGCTGGAGCGTTCGCCGATGCGGCAGTACGCGACGACTTCCTGGTCGTTCGTCACGCCGGCGTCCTCGTAGAGGTCGGCGAGTTCGTCCTTCGTCTTGAACGTGCCGTCCTCGTTAACGGTCGCGGCCCACGAGACGTTCTGCGCGCCGGGGATGTGGCCGCCGCGCTGCGCGGTCTCCTGGAGTCCCGGGGGCGCGAGAATCTCGCCGGAGTACTCCTCGGGCGAGCGCACGTCCACGAGCGGGATGCCGCGGTCGATTGCGGTCTCCACGTCGTCCCGGTAGGCGCGGATGCCGTCGAAGGGGCCGCGCGCCTGATAGTCCTGTTCGGGGAACTCGGGAACCTCGTCCGTGGTCGGGTAGTCGTTCGCCACCCAGTAGTCGCGGCCGCCATCGAGGAGTTTCACGTCCTCGTGGCCGTAGTACTTGAACTGCCAGTAGGCGTACGCGGCGAACCAGTTCGAGTTGTCGCCGTACAGGACGACGGTGGAGTTCTCGGTGATGCCGTGGGAGCCGAGGAGGTCGGCGAAGTCCTCCTTTTCGAGGATGTCCCGCTGCACCTGGTCTTGGAGTTGGGTCTCCCAGTTGAACCCGACCGCGCCGGGCGCGTGGGAGTCGTCGTAGGATTCGGTGTCAACGTCGACCTCGACGAGCCGGTAGTCGGGGTCGTCGGACTCGAACTCGTCGAGGTGCTCCTCGACCCAGTCCGCGCTCACGAGCACGTCGTTCGCGTAATCGTCTTCTGCCATGCTATCCGGGTATTGTTCGGCCACCCACATAACCTCATCCGCCGTCGGCAGGAACCCCCTCTCGACACGAGTGGAGGCAAGTATATCCGGCTATTCGCGGCTTGTTCCGCGTTCACCGAGAGTTATCCAGATACAGCGGCGCTTTTTGCCGGTAGTTCGTCCGAGTGTCGCGTCCCGCGAGGCTAAGGACGGGCCGTTCGTAGGCCGGGTATGAGCGAGACGGACGACCTCGTGGTGTCGGCGTCGTGGGTCGCGGAGCGCCTGGACGACCCGGGCGTGCGCGTGGTGGACGTGCGGGACGCCTGGGAGTACGACGGCATCGGGCACGTCCCGAGCGCGGTGAACGTCCCGTTCGATGCGTTCCGCACGGCGGACGGCGAGTCCGGGATGATGCCGCCGCGCGAGGACTGGACCGGACTGCTCTCGGACGCGGGCGTCGAATCCGACACGCACCTCGTGGCGTACGACGACACGCACGGCGTGTTCGCGGCGCGCTTCCTCGTCACCGCGCTCTACCACGGCCACCCGATAGAGCGCCTGCACCTGCTCGACGGCGACTTCAGTTCGTGGACGCGCGACCACGAGGCATCCGCGGAGGCGGTGTCGGTCGAACCGACGACGTACGACCCCGAGCCGCCGGAGACGACGCCGTTCGTCGGCGCGGACGCCGTGGCGGCGGCGAGCGAGGGCGACGCCGTGGTCGTGGACACGCGCGAACCCGGTGAGTACGACGAGGGCCACATTCCGGGCGCGGTGAACCTCGACTGGAAGGCGCTCGTGGACGAGGGGACGCGCGGCATCAAGCACCCGGACGAACTGGAGGTCGCGCTCGGCGAGAAAGGCATCGTGCCCGGCGAGCGCGTCGTCCTCTACTGCAACACGGCCCGCCGCATCAGTCACACGTTCGTCGTGCTGCGGTGGCTGGGGTTCGCGGACGTGCAGTTCTACGAGGGGAGCCTGACGGAGTGGCGGGAACTCGGGCGGGACGTGGCTACGTAGTGCGGTTCCGGGTCTGTTCTGCGGCGAGGAGGCGGATGGCTTCCGCGAGGAGCGCGGCGACGAGCGGTCCGGCGATGATGCCGACGGGGCCGAGCGTGAGGAGGCCGCCGACGAACCCGACGAAGTAGAGGCTTCCCGGCAGGTTCGCGGTCTCGCGGGCGAGGCGCGGCCGGATGAGCACGTCCGGGAGCCACGCGACCAGCACGCCGGCGACGACGACGACGAGGACGGCGCTCGTCACGTCGCCCGTGGTGAGGTGGTAGCCGGCGAGCGCGAGGACGACGATGCTGGGGCCGACGACGGGGAGGAACTGGAGGACGCCGGCGGCGAGCGCGAGCGTCGGGAACGGCCCGTACCCGAGCGCGAAGAAGACGGGGAGGGCGATGAGGAACGTTCCGAGGCCGGTGGCGGCCTGGAGGACGTAGATGGCGTAGAGGGTGGCGCGGGCGCGGCCGGCGAGCGCGCTCGTCACGTCGTGGTAGGTGTGGGGGATGGCGGCGAGGACGGCGCGTTCCACGTCCCGGTGGTGGATGAGGAGCGCGAAGACGAGGAAGGCGAACACGGTGAGTTTGAGGCCGAGCGTGGGGAGGGCGGTGGCGGCGTCCACGGCGACGGCGCTCGCGGCCTCGCGGGCGGCGGCGAGGAGCGTGCTCACGTCCACGACGACGGGCGTGTCGAGGACGACGAACGTGAACTCGGCGGGTATCTCGCGGATGAACTGCACGATGTCGTCGGCGCGGCGCGCGAGCAGGAGCGTGACGGAGGCGAGCGCGAGCAGGACGCCGGTGGTGACGGCGACGGTGGTCGCGGCGGCGGCCGGCCACGGCGGGAGGCGGTCGTTGAGGCGGCGGTGGAGCGGCGCGAGGAGGTAGGTGACGGTGAGCGCGAAGAACACGGTTCCCAGCACGTCGAAGAGGACGGCGGCGGCGAGGGTGGCGAGCGCGGCGACGAGGGCGGTGAGGGCGACGCGTCTGGACGGCACGCCCGGAGGTTCTCCAGCCCCCGAGTTAACGCTTCGGTCGGAAACGCCCGATTTATGTACCACCTAGTGAAACAACCGAGTAATGAAGCGGCGTACGTACCTCAAGACCGGCGGCGCGGCGGCCATCGCGGGACTCGCGGGCTGTCTGAACGTCAGCGAGTCGAACGACGGCACGACCACCGACACGACCACGGGAGGCACGACCGAGGGGACGACGACCGGGACGGCGAGCGAACCCGACGAACCCCTGACCATCGCGACCTACGACTCCTTCTTCGGGGACGAGGGCACCGCGGGGAACTGGCTGAAGCAGGCGTGGGAGGCAGAGCGCGACACGAAAATCGAGTTCACCGCGCCGTCGAACGGCGTCAACGAGTTCATCAGCCGGAAGAAGCAGGGCGCGAGCATCGACGCGGACCTCTTCGTCGGCCTGAACACGGGCGAGCTCGTGCGCGTTGACGAACAGCTCCCGGACGCGACCCTGTTCGACACGCCGGGCGGTCTCTCGCACGCGAGCCGAATCAAGGACAGCCTCCAGATCGACCCCGAGCGCCGCGCGCTCCCCTACGACACCGGCTACATCAGCCTCGTCTACGACAGCACGGAAATCGAGGAGCCGCAGACGTTCGACGACCTCACGAGTCCCGCCTACCAGGGCGCGCTCCTCGCGGAGAACGCGCAGACGAGCGACCCCGGGCGGGCGTTCCTCCTCTGGACGATTCACGAGATGGGCGCGGACGGCTACCTCGACTACTGGCAGGACCTCGTGGAGAACGACGTGCGCATCCTCGACGACTGGCAGCCCGCGTACAACGCGTACATGAACCGCGAGCGTCCCATCGTCGTCTCCTACTCCACCGACCAGGTGTACTACCACGGCGAGGACGAACTCCCCCGCCACCAGATCGGGTTCCTGAACGACCAGGGGTACGCGAACCCCGAGGCGATGGCGCGGTTCGCGGACACGAACCAGCCCGAGACCGCCGCGGCGTTCATGGACTTCGTGCTCACCGACGAGGCGCAGGCGAACATCGCGGTGAACAACGTCCAGTTCCCGGCGACGACGACCGCCGACCTCCCCGACGAGTACGACCAGTACGCGCACGAGCCGCCGGAGCCGGTGACGTTTACGTACGAGGAACTCGCAGGAAACCTCGACGGATGGATAAACGAGTGGGCGCGCCAGATAGCGAGCAACTAGCGCCGACGCCGGCGCGAGCGCTCCTGCTCGCGACCGGATTGGCGACCCTGCTCGTCCTGCTCGTCGTCTTCTACTACCCGGTCTGGACGGTGTTCGAGAACGCCGTCCTCAGAGATGGGTACGGCGTGTTCAGCGCGCTCGCAGACCCGCTCGCGGCGGTGACGCCCGACGTGTTGCTCGGCGTTCTCAGCGACCCGTTCTTCCTCGGCGCGGCGCACACGCTGTTCGAGGCCCCGCTCCGCGTGCCCGGGGACGCCGCGGCGTGGACCGTCGAGTTCCTCGCGACCGCGCGGCCCGCGCTCGTCTCCCGGCCGCCGTTCGTCGTGCTCGTCCACGAGGCGGGGAACGTCGAGTTCGGACTGTTCGGATTCACCGCCTATCAGGCGGTTCTCTCCACCGTTCTGAGCGTCCTGCTCGGCGTGCCAGGCGCGTGGGTGCTCGCTCGCTTCGAGTTCCCCGGGCGGAGCACGCTGAAGTCGCTCACCATCCTCCCGTTCGTCCTGCCGTCCATCATGGTGGTCGCGGGGTTCGTCGCGACGTTCGGCACCTTCGGCACCGTGAACGACGTGCTCGCCTGGCTCGGGTTCGGACGGGTGGAGATGCTGTACACGCTCGAACTCGTCGTGCTCGCGCACGCGTTCTACAACGCGCCGCTGGTGACGCGGATGGTCGGGACGGCGTGGGAGAACGTGAACGCGAACGCCGTCGAGACCGCGCGAAGCCTCGGCGCGGGCCGCGTGCGGTCGTTTACGGACGTGGTGCTCCCCCAGCTCGTGCCCGCGCTCGCCGCGAGCGCGCTCCTCACGTTCGTCTTCACGTTCATGACGTTCCCCATCGTCCTCGGGCTGGGCGGCCTGCGGCTCGCGACCGTGGAGGTGTGGCTGTACGCGAGCGTGAACCAGCTCGACTACGAGACGGCGGCGGCGCTCGGCACGCTCGAAACCGCGTTCTCGCTGTTCTTCATGTACGTCTACCTCCGGTACGAGGCGCGGCGCGCGAGCAGCGGCACGGGGAAACCGCTCCCGCGCGCCCGGCTGTTCTCCGCGGACACGCTCCGCGACTGGCTCTCCCGCGCGGGAATCGCCGCCTACGGCCTGGTGATAGTCGTCGTGTTCGTCCTGCCGCTCGCGAGCATGGTTCTCGCGAGCGTCGGCGGCCTCGACGACCCGACGCTCGAATGGTGGCGGCTCCTGGTCGAGCGCCAGGGCGGGAGTCGAACGGAGCCGTCGGTGGCGGTCTGGAACTCCCTGCTGTTCGGGCTGGGCGCGCTCGCGGTCGCGCTCCCGATGGGCGTCGTCGTCGCGGCGTTCAGCACCCGGGGCGGCCGCCTCCGCAAACTCGGCGACACCGTCCTCATGGCTCCCATCGCCGTCTCCGGCGTCGTCGTCGGGTTCGGGTTGCTCCAGGGGCTCGTGTTCGGCGTCGATATCGGCTCCTATCGCGTGAGCGTCGTCGGCCCCGCCGTGGTCGTGATGGCGCACGCCGTCGCCGGCTACCCGTTCGTCGTGCGGAACGTCGCGCCGATGCTCGCCGACCTCGACGACCGACTCGTGGAGGCCGCGCGGAGCCTCGGCGCGGACCGCGCTCGCGCGCTCTGGGACGTCGAACTCCCGCTCGTCTGGCCGGGCGTCGTCGCGGGCGCGGCGTTCGCGTTCGCCATCAGCATCGGCGAGTTCGACTCCACGGTCATCCTCGCGGGCGAGAACACGTACACGATGCCCGTCGCGCTCAAGCGCTTCCTCGTGGACAGAACCGCCGGCCCGAGCATCGGCCCCGCGGCCGCGATGGGCACCGTCCTCCTCGTCGTGACCGCGGTGAGTTTCGTCGTCATCGACTACGTCGGCGGGCGCTACCGGCCGTAACTCCACGCGAAACGGGGAGGTCGCGTCAGAACGAGAGCGGCGTCGAGAGGCCCGGGAGGGTGCGTGGGACGGGACTGTGTGGCACATCCCATTCCCGACACCCCGAACCAACCCCTGTTTCGAGTGGAGCGGGCGCGGTCAGGGTGCGACGCCGACGGTGAGGAGCGTGCCGAGTCTGCGGTAGCGCTCGACCATCTCCTCGCGCGTGTCGAACTCCTCCGTCGGGAACGCAGCGGCGTCCGGAATCTCGATTTCGCGGTCGGCGACGTTGTCCTGCTCCGCCACGACCAGTCCCGCCTCCCGGAAGTTCCGCCGGTAGTCCTCGCGACTCCACCGCGTCATCTCGACGCTGATGGAGTCCTGCCAGGCGTGCGAGTACGTGTTCTCCTCGTAGTAGTTCACCGCGCAGTAGAACGTCCCGCCCGGACGCAGCACCCGCCGCACCTCCGCCAGCGTCTCCAGGGGGTCGGCCGAGTAGTAGAACGCCTCCATCGAGAACACGTGGTCGACGCTGTCCGTCGCGAACGGCAGACTCCCGAAGTCGCCCACGACGTACCCGACGCGGTCGTCCTCGGTGTACGAGCGCGCGTTCCGCGCCATCTCCGGCGCGCCGTCCAGGCCGTACGCCCGCCCCACGTCGCGCTGGCGGAGCGCGCGGAGCGCGTACCCGCTCCCCGTCCCGAGGTCGAGCACCGTGTCGCCCGCCTCGACCGGCATCCGCGCGAGCACGTGCTTCGCCGTGTGCCAGTGTCGCTCCTCCATGCCCTTATCGCGGCCCGACGCCGCCCACTCGTCGAACTCCTCGCGAACGCTCATACCAAGGGAAGGAGGAGTGGACAAGTATCGGTTGTGGTGTCGGAGAGCACGAACAGCGAGAGTGCTCTCCGAATAAGCGAGCGGGGAACGGAGTGACCCGCGAACAGGATAACTCGAACAGCGTGAGAGTCCGCCGAACGAGCGAGCGCCGCTGGGCGTCGAAAGTGCCTTTTGGGTGGTGGTTCTGTGGCTGGTATGGTCGGGCGAGGGAAGCGGTACGCGTTGGCTGACACGGCCCAGCAGGTGGTGGGCGGGTTCCTGTTGGCGGGGCCGTTCGTGGTGACGGAGGAGGTGTGGGTGCTCGCGGGAGGGATGCGGTGGTATCACGTGCTCGTGACGGTGCTCATCGTGTCGGGTATCGGGTACGGCGCGCTGTACAAGGCGGACGACGACCGCGACCCGGACAGGGAGGCGGAGGTCGGTGGGGTGCCGGTGCGGTTCCTCAGCCTCCTGCTCGTCGCGTTCGGGTCGGTGTTGGTGTTGGCGTTCGCGTTCGGCGCGCCCTCGACGTTCGCGGAGGCGGCGGGCGTGGCGGCGGAGCCAGTGGCGCTCGCGGCGCTCACGTTGAAGGCGACGTGCGTCGGCGCTATCTTCTCCGTGGTCGGCGCGGCCACCGCCGACTCCGTCTTTTAAACCACCCTGATTTTTCGGTTTTCGGCGACGTAAACTCCACACGCACGTACGGCCCGATATCAGCGGCCACAACGTTCAAGAGTGGTAAATCGGCGAGAAGGCCTTTCCGTGTGAGTGGCGTCCAACTGACAAATGACTCACCGAAGTGGGCGAGCCGCCGTACTCGCCCTCGCCGCGATGCTCGTCGTCGCCCCCATCGCGACGAGCATCGCCGCGCAGAGCGCGGCCGCGGCGACCGGCGACACCGACCCGGTCGTGAAGTTCGCGTACGTCGATAGCAGTTCGGGGAACGTTACGCTCGCGACGGCGTCCGGCGACACGATAGACATGGGCGTGAGCGCGGAAATCGTCGGTCGCGCCGCGAACCTCGACGACGACTACTACGTCGAGGTTCCGTACGTCAACGAGAACAACGAACTCCGCGCCATCGACCGCACCGGCGAGGACGTGTTGCTCGCCGACCAGGCGAAGAAGTCGAAGACCAAGGTCGCCGTCGGTGACTTCGACGGCGACGGCACGAACTCCGTCTACTACGCGAGGGAGACGTCCACGAGCGGCGGGGACTTCCTGATGCGCGTGAACTATTCGAGCGCCGGGTCGCCCCAGTTCGTCACCGACGACTTCGAAGTCGAGGCCGCGGTGGGCGTCGGGAACTTCTCGGCCGACGCGGGCGACGAACTCGCGTTGGTCGGGCAGGCGTCCGGCCAGGTGATGGTGTGGGACGGCTCCAGTTCGACCCGCCTGAGCGATAAGAACCCCTCGAACCCCGGCGCAATCGGCGCACCCCGAGACTTCGACGGGGACGGCACGGCGAGCGTGCCGATAGTGGACGGGAGCGGGAACGTGCGGTTGCTGTACGCGAACGGAACCTCCGAGAGCATCCACGCGGGCGCGAAGAAAGACCCAATCGCGGCGGTGGACTGGGCCGGAGACGCGACGCCCGAACTCCTCTACCTCCAGTCGAACTCGCCAGCGAACCTCGCGTACACGTACCTGAACGGTACCGCGGACACCGTGACGCTCGACGGGAGCGAAGTCAATCCCGCGCTCGGCGCGGGCGTCGCGGCCGCCGCGGACACCGACGAACCCCTCGAATTCTCGAACTTCTCCGTGACGAACGAGTCGAACAGTCTACGGGTGTCGTTCGACGCGACCGAAGACCTCCAGTCGGTCTCGGTGACCGTCTCGGGGCCGGACGGCACCGACCTGTCGCTCTCGGACTTCGACGAGGTGTCGTTGAGCGGTGACTACACGTACGTCGCGAACTACACGCCGGTCGCGGACGGGACGTACGAGGGGACGCTCGAATCCGGGACGGCGATGGACGGCGACGCGGCGAGTCCTGGCGTGACGGACAGCGCGACGATCGACCGGATGTTCGACGTGACGAACCTGAACGCGACCGCCGCGCCCGGCCAGGACGTGAACGTCTCGTTCGAGGCGACCGACGCGCTCGACTCGCTGACGCTCACCGTTGACGGCGCGGAGAACGCGACCCTCGACCTCGACAATTTCTCGACGAGCGATTCGAGCGCGCCCTACGTCTACAACGGCACGTACGACGGGAGCAGTGACGGGAACTACACCGTGACGTTCGACTCCGCGACCTCGCCCGAGGGGACGGACGACGACGACCTCGTGGACGAGGTGACTATCGACCAGGTGTTCCGGACGTGGAACTTCACGCTCGCGAACGAGTCCGGGAAGCTCGGCGTGTCGTTCGAGGCGGACGAGCGGTTGAGCGCGACCACCGTCGATATCACGGGGCCGTCGAACCGCACGCTCGGCGTGGACGACTTCTCGGTGAGCGACACGGACGACGGCTACCGGTACGGGACGGCGTACGTTCCGGACGCGAACGGCGAGTACAACGGCACGCTCGCGTCCGCGACCTCGCTCGACGGACAGGAGACGAGTCCCGGGTACGAGGACAACGCCACCATCGACCGCGGATTCACGGTCTGGAACCTCACGCTGAACACGACCGCGGACGGCGACCTCCGGTTCGGGTTCAACTCGACCGCGGGCGTGGAGAGCGCGTCGCTCGGCCTCTCGGGCGCGGAGAACGAGACCCTCGACAGGAGCGACCTCGACGAAATCTCGTCCAGCGACCCCTACCGGTACGAGGGGACGCACGCGGTGGCGACGGACGGGAACTACACGCTCGCGCTCGACTCGGCGTCCACGGGGGTGAACACGTTCGACGGGACGCTCACGGCGAACGCGACGCGGAACCAGACCGGCGTCGCGCTGGTGAACGCGACCCTGCGTGACGCGACGAACGCCGACGGTATCGTGAACGCCTCCGACGCGGTGACCATCACCGCGAACGCGACGGGTGACGTGGGGAGCGTGACCGCGGACGCGTCCGCGTTCGGCGCGGGCACGGTCGAACTCACGCACGCGAGCGGCGACACGTACACCGCGACCGTGGGCGTCGATGCGGACGACACCGCCGGGAACGAGACCGCCACCGTCACCGCCCGCGACGGCCAGGGCGCGGTCGCGACCGACACCTCGGGCGACATCCTGCTCGACGCGGTCGCCCCGACCGTCGCCGTCGGCGCGAACCGCACCGTCGATGTCGGGGAGTCCGTGACGTTCGCGCCGGACACCGCGAGCGACGACGCGTCCGGCGTCGCCGACTACACGTGGAACCTCGGCCCCGCGGTCGCGGACAACCGCACGACCACGTACGCCTACGAGACCGCCGGAACGTACACGGTCAGCCTCGCGGTCACCGACGACGCCGGGAACACCGAAACCGCCGCCCTCACCGTGACCGTCACCGCCGACACCACCACGGACACGCCCACGGAGACGACCACCACGGAGACGGCGACCGACGAATCCACCACGACGACGGCGACCGCGACAACGACCACGACCACGGTGACGACGACGGACGGCGCGCCGGCTGCGACGGCGGACGACACGACCACCACGACCGCCGCGACGACGACCGCCGCGACGGCAACGACGACGACCACGACGGCTGCCGCCACGTCCACGACCGACACCGACCCGAACGCGACGAGCACGGAATCCACGGCGAGCGTGCCCGGGTTCGGCGTCGTCGTCGCAGTCCTCGCGCTCCTCGGCGTCGCGCTGCTCGCGCGCCGCGACTGACGCCGCGAACCCAACCGACGTTTCGGTGGGCGCGGCGCTCACGTTCCACTTTTTCCACCCTCCCGCTGGTCGGGCGCAAAACCTGGAGGAAAAATCCCGGCGTTTCGGTGGGCGCGGCGCTCACGTTCCACTTTTTCCACCCTCCCGCTGGTCGGGCGCAAAACCTGGAGGAAAAATCCCGGCGTTTCGGTGGGCGCGGCGCTTACGTTTCTTCGTCCCCATGAATCGGTAATGAGTGATTCCGAGGGTGCGTTGCAGCCGGACCGGCCGGACGCGGAGCAGCCGTTTCGGGTGGACGCGCCGTTCGACCCCGCGGGCGACCAGCCCGAGGCCATCGAGCAGTTGGCGGCGGGGTTCGAGAACGGCGTGGACAAGCAGACGCTGCTCGGGGTGACTGGGTCGGGGAAGACGAACACCGTCTCGTGGACTATCGAGGAGATTCAGAAGCCGACGCTGGTCATCGCGCACAACAAGACGCTCGCCGCGCAGTTGTACGAGGAGTTCAAGAACCTCTTCCCGGATAATGCAGTAGAATACTTCGTCTCCTACTACGACTACTATCAGCCGGAGGCGTACGTCGAGCAGACGGACACGTACATCGACAAGGACGCGTCCGTGAACGAAGAGATCGACCGCTTGCGGCACTCCGCGACGCGGTCGCTTCTCACGCGGGACGACGTCATCGTGGTGGCGTCCGTGTCCGCCATCTACGGGCTGGGCGACCCGTCGAACTACGTGGACATGAGCCTCGAACTCGCCCGCGGACAGGAGATAGACCGGGACGAACTCCTGGGGCGGCTCGTAGACCTCAACTACGAGCGCAACGACGTGGACTTCACGCAGGGCACGTTCAGGGTGCGCGGGGACACGGTCGAAATCTTCCCGATGTACGGTCGGTACGCCGTCCGCGTGGAGTTCTGGGGCGACGAAATCGACACGCTCCGCAAAATCGACCCGTTGGAGGGTGAGGTGCAGTCGGAGGAACCCGCGGTGCTCGTCCACCCGGCGGAGCACTACTCGATTCCCGAACAGCGTCTGGAGAACGCCGTCGAGCGCATTGAGTCGGACATGGAAGACCGCGTCGAGTACTTCGAGCGGCAGGGCGACCTCCTCGCCGCCCAGCGCATCGAGGAGCGCACGACGTTCGACCTCGAAATGCTCCGGGAGGCCGGGTACTGCTCGGGCATCGAGAACTACACGCTCTACTTCTCCGACCGCGAGCAGGGCGACGCGCCCTACACCCTCCTCGACTACTTCCCCGACGACTTCCTCACGGTCATCGACGAGTCACACCGAACCGTCCCCCAAATCAAGGGCCAGCTCGCGGGCGACAAGTCCCGGAAGGAGAGCCTGGTCGAGAACGGCTTCCGCCTGCCGACGGCGTACGAGAACCGCCCCCTCTCCTTCGAGGAGTTCGAGGAGAAGACCGACCAGACGCTGTACGTGTCCGCGACGCCGAGCGACTACGAGCGCGACGTGTCCGGGAACGTCGTGGAACAGATCGTCCGCCCGACCTACCTCGTCGACCCGAAGGTGGAGGTGTCGCCCGCGGACGGCCAGATAGAGGACTTGATGGAGCGCATCCAGAACCGGGCGGAGCGCGACGAGCGCGTGCTCGTCACGACGCTCACGAAGCGCATGGCCGAAGACCTCACCGAGTACTTAGAGGAGGCCGGGGTGGCCGTGGAGTACATGCACGACGAGACGGACACGCTCGAACGGCACGAACTCGTCCGCGGCCTCCGACTGGGCGAGTTCGACGTGCTCGTGGGTATCAACCTCCTCCGGGAGGGATTGGACATCCCGGAGGTGTCGCTCGTGGGGATTCTGGACGCCGACCAGCAGGGGTTCCTGCGCTCGCGCACCAGCCTGATTCAGACGATGGGACGGGCCGCGCGGAACGTGAACGGCGAGGTCGTCCTGTACGCGGACGAGACGACGGACGCGATGGCGGACGCCATCGACGAAACCCAGCGCCGCCGGAGAATCCAGGAGGAGTTCAACGAGGAGCACGGCACGACCCCGACGACGATAGAGAAGGCGGTGTCGGAGACGAACCTCCCCGGCGCGAAGACCGACACGAGCGACGTGACCGGCGACGGCCCCGCCACCGAGGCGGAGGCACGGGAACGCATCGAGGTCCTGGAGGAGCGGATGCGGGAGGCCGCGGACAACCTCGAATTCGAACTCGCGGCGGACATCCGCGACCGCGTGCGCGACCTCCGGGAGGAGTGGGACTTCGAGACGAAGGACGCCGGCGTCGAACCCGAGGCGGACTGGTAGTCCGGTGGATTGATAGGCCGACTCACCAATCCCCGGGTGTGTCCGCCCTCCAGACAACGTCGCTGACGAAGCGGTTCGGCGAGTTCGTCGCCGTGGACGGCATCGACCTCGACGTCGAATCCGGTGAAGTGTACGGCTTCCTCGGGCCGAACGGCGCGGGGAAGTCCACCACTATCGACATGCTCCTCGGGTTTCTCGACCCGAGCGAGGGGAGCGCGACCGTGCTTGGCCACGACGCAACCCGGGAGTCCCGGGCGGTTCGCCAGCGCACCGGCCTCCTGCCGGACGGCCTCGAACTCTACGAGAACCTCACGGGCCGCGAGCACGTCGCGTCCGCCATCGAGACGAAAGGCGCGAACGACGACCCCGACGAACTCATCGAGCGCGTCGGTCTCGCGCCGGAGGCCGCGCGCCGCCGCACCGGCGGGTACTCGAAGGGGATGAAACAGCGCCTCGGCCTCGCCATCGCGCTCGTCGGCGACCCCGACCTCCTCGTGCTCGACGAACCGTCGTCCGGCCTCGACCCCGAGGGCATCAAGCGCCTCCGCCGCATCGTCGAGGCGGAAGCCGACCGCGGCGCGACCGTCTTCTTCTCCAGTCACATCCTCGAACAGGTGGAGAAGGTCTGCGATAGGGTGGGCATCATGAGCGGCGGCGAACTCGTCGCCGTGGACACCATCGACAACCTCCGCGCGGAACTCAGCGCGGAGTCCGTCATCGAGGCGGACGTGGACGGCGCGCCGAACCTCGCATCCGTCGAGGCCGTCGAGGGCGTGACCGCCGTCAGCGAGCGCGGCGACACTGTCGAACTCACCGTGAATCGCCCCGCGGCGAAGATGCCGGCGCTCCGCGCGCTCGACGACACCGCGCCCGTCGTGGACGTGACCATCGACGACGCGTCCCTCGAAACCCTCTTCGAGCGGTACACGAACGGCGACGAGACGCCCGCGACCACCGGCGACGAGACGGCGGAGGAGAGCGCGCCCGCGGACGCCGGGGGTGAGTCGGCGTGAGCCTCCGCACCGTCGCGCGCGACGACCTGAAGAACGCCGCGCGGTCGTACGTCGTGCTCGGCGTCGTCGGCGTGTTCGCCGCGCTCGTCGCGCTCGTGTTCGTCTCCGAGCGCAACATCTACCCCGACCCCTACCGGACGCTGTTCGACGTGTCATTCATGACGTTCCTCGTGTTCCCGCTGTTCGTCGCGCCGCTCTCCTACCTCGCCGTCGCGGGCGACCGGGAGTCCGGCGTCGTCAAGTACGTGCTCGGCCTCCCGAACTCCCGGCTCTCGTACGTCCTCGGGAAGTTCGCGTCCCGCGCGAGCGTCACGCTCGGCGCGGTCGTCGTCGCCCTCCTCGTCGGGTTCGTCGTCGCGCTCGCGACGTTCGAGAACGCGCCGAACCTCGGCCGGTTCGCCACGTTCGCCGGGGTGTCCGCGCTCTACGGCGTGTCGCTCACCGGCCTGTTCGTCGGCGTGTCCGCCGCGACCAGGCGTCGCTCCCGGGCGATGCTCGGCGTGTTCGGCGCGTACTTCCTGCTCGTCCCGTTCTGGTTCGGGTTCCTCCCCATCGTCAACATCGGCACCGTCCTCGACGCCGTCGCGACCACGTTCGGCACCACCGTCACCGAGTCCACGCGGTCGTTCGTCAACGCGCTCTCCCCCGCGACCGCCTACCTCTACGCCACCGAACCCGTCTACAGCGGCGTCACCGACCAGTACCCGCAACTCGCGGGGACGTTCGGCGGCGAGTCGTCCCGCATCGAAGCCCAGCTCTGGTTCAACGTCCTCACGATGGCCGCGTGGGGCGCGCTCGGCCTGCTCGCCGGCTACGCGTCCTTCCGGCGCTCCGAACTCGGGTAGACTCGTCAGGCCTCGCCCGTATATCAAGACTTTTCCACCGAAACGGGTGTATAGGCTTGCTATGTCGAGTACGAGTATCCCCCGAGAGGCGCAGGTGGCGAACCCCGGGCGCGTTCGCGTTCCCGCACCGAGTCGCCGCGAGGTGTTCACATAGATGTCGTCGTACGACCGCGCGGTGAAGACGTTCCTCAAGTACCAGCACGTGTTCGTGTTCACCGCGCCGCTCCTCTTCATCGCGGGCGTCGTCGGGTTCGCGCCGACCGGTGACGCGGGCGGCACGGGCTACTGGCTCGAATACTGGTGGCTGTTCCCGTTCTTCCTGCTCGGCGCGACCATCGTCAACACCGTCGGCATCAGTGGGTCGGCGCTGTTCGTGCCGTTCCTCATCTTCGTCTTCCCCCTGCTCGCGCACCCGCTCGAACCGGAGACGCTCGTGAAGGTCGGCCTCATCAGCGAGGCGTTCGGCTTATCGAGTTCGTCCATCGCGTTCATCCGGTACGGACTCGTAGACCGCCGGCTCGCGCTCTCGCTCGTGCTCGGCGGCATCCCGTTCGTCGTCGGCGGCGCGCTCCTCTCCTTCGTCATCCCCGAGTGGGTGTTCCACGGCCTGCTCGCGCTCGCGCTGTTCGCGGCGTCCTACCTCCTGTTCCGCATCGACCTCGCGCACGGCGACGAATCCGAGGGCGAGGCGGCGACCGACGGCGGCCACCCCGGCGATGACGAGGCACTCCCGGACGACAGCGACAAACTCGGCCCCGCGGGCGTCCGCACGGACGACGAGGGCCAGGTGACGCGGGTCGACCGCGACGGCGAGGACTACCGGTACTCGCGCTCCGGCTACCTCGAACGGTTCGGCACGTACAGCGTCGGCGGCGTCTTCCAGGGGCTCGCCGGGTTCGGCATCGGCGAACTCGGCATCATCTCGATGCTCCGCACCGAGGTGCCGGTGCGGGTCGCCATCGGCACGAACCACATCGTCGTCGCCACCACGGCCATCATCGCGTCGCTCGTCCACGTGTTCGGCGGCGGGCTGGTCGGCGGGCACTCGCTCAGCCTCGCCTCGACGCCGTGGAACATGGTCGTGTTCACGGTGCCGGCGACGGTGACGGGCGGCCAGATCGCGCCCTACGTCTCCGCGGCGCTCGACACGGACACCATCAAGTCGGGCGTCGGCGGCCTGTTCGCGATAATCGCCGTCGCCCTCTTCGTGATGGCGTCCGGAGGTGTCATCTGATGTACGACGACATCCTCCTCCCGACGGACAACAGCGCGGGCACGGCGGCGGCGGTGACGCACGCGAGCGAACTCGCCTCGACGTACGACGCGACGGTGCACGTGCTCGCCGTGATGGACACCCGGAACCGCTTCGAGAGTCCGAGCAGCGGCATCGCGTCCGACGCCTGGGACGACGCGGAGCGCGAACGCGCCGAGGACGCCGTCGCGGAGACGGCCGCGATGCTCCCCGAGCGCGTCGAAATCGAGGAGGTCGTGCGGAGCGGCGTCCCCCGCACCGTCATCCTGGAGTACGCCGAGGACGCGGGCGTGGACATGATAGTGATGGGGACGCACGGACGCACGGGGCTCGACCACTACCTCATCGGGAGCGTCACGGAGAAAGTAGTTCGGCGCGCGCCGGTTCCGGTCGTGAGCGTCCGACCGAGCGACGACTAGTTCTCGTAGACGTTCGCCTGCTGTTCGACGTACCGACCCGGCCACTCGCGGACGTGCGTCCGGAGGCGCTCGTAGACGCGCCAGAGCGCGTCGAGCGGCGTCGGTCGGTCGTCCGTTTCGTCCGTCACGTCCGGCGGGCGCGGGACGTCCGCGCCCACGGCGTCGGAGGAACTGTCGTCGAAACTCATCACACCCACCTATTATTCATGATAGACAATAAATGCCGTGGGTGGGGTCGCGGTCGCTATCGGCGCGGCCGGACGGCGGACGCGACGCTGTCGCGGACGGACGGCGGTGAAAACGGGAGTGGAGGACGGTGAGGGTTACTGGCGTTCTGCTTCCGCGAAGTCGGCCTCGTAGTCGTCGATGCCGATGAGTTCGCGCGTCTCCGCGTCGAAGTCGAGGCTCTCCAGGCCGGTGCCGGATTCGACGCCGCCGGAGAGGTGAGTGCCGTACCGGCCCACCAGACTCGTGAGTTCCTGGGGGATGACGAAGGTCGTGGAGGGCGAGCGGCCGATGGCTTCGAGGGATTCCATGCCGCGTTCGACGATGGCGCGTTCGCCCATCGACTCCGCCGAGCGCGCGCGGAGGACGGTGGCGACGGCGTCGCCCTGGGCTTCGAGAATCTGGCTCTGTTTCGACCCCTGCGCGCGGATGATGGCGGCCTGCTTGTCGCCCTGCGCGGTCTCGATGGCGGACTGGCGTTCGCCCTGCGCTTCGAGAATCATCGCGCGGCGGCGGCGCTCCGCGGACGCCTGCTGTTCCATCGCGCTCACGACGCCCTGACTCGGCATCACCGTCTGCACCTCGACGCCCTCGATGCGGACGCCCCACGCGTCGGTGGGCTCCGCGAGCTCGTCGTCGATGCGCTGATTGATGGTGTCCCGGCGGGAGAGCGTGTCGTCCAGTTCCATGTCGCCGATGACGGCGCGGAGCGTCGTCTGCGCGAGCGACGCGGTGGCGTTCCGGTAGTCCTCGATTTCGAGGAACGCGCGCTCGGCGTCCATCACGCGGACGTAGACGACGGCGTCGGCGTGGACGGGCGAGTTGTCGCGCGTGATGGCGTCCTGCTGGGGGACGTCGAGGGTCTGCGTCCGCATGTCGAACGCGTACGTGTGGGAGACGAACGGCGGGACGACGTGGATGCCGGGGTCGAGTAAGCCCCTGTATTCGCCGAAGACGGTGAGCGCGGCTTTCTCGTAGGCCTGCACGACTTCGACGGAGGCGGTGACGGTGGCGGCGGCGAGCACGAGGAGGAGCGCGCCCGCGGCGTACAGCGGCGAAAGGATGGAGAAGAGGACGGCGGCGAGGGCGAGCACGGCGAGCGCTCCGAGGACGCCGACGAGGCGGCGGGGGAGGCCGCCGGCGGTGAGCCGGCCGAGCTGGTAGAACAGGTCGTCGCGTCCGCTCATGTGTGGTGGTTCGCCACGAGTGACATAAAGCCACGGCACGCACGTTAAACTGTACTTTATCTTGTGCAAGTGTGTTGGAAAACCTTATGTCGGTTCCGGCGCACTACATCGAGTACGCCCGACGCGCCGAATCCGTCGGGAGCGACCGAACAGCCGCCCTTCTCCGGGAGCGACAGCTCCGGCCAGCGGCGGCACTCACCACACATGAGCCAGCAACACCAGACCGCGACCGTATCGCTCCGCGCGGTGCTCGACCGCGCCCGCGACGGCCACGAGGACGCCATCGACGACGCCACCGCGAGCGACCTCGTCGCCGCCGCCGAACGCAACAGCTACGCCGACGCCAGCGCGCGCGAACAGTACGACGCCCTCACCGACACGCTCACCGCGCGCATCGACCGCGACCCCGCCTACGACGCCGTCGCCGCGCGCGTCCAGCGCGAACGCGACCGCCGCGAACGCCTCGACGACCCCACCAGCGACGCCGCGTACCGCGAGTCCCTCGTCGACGGTATCGAGCGCGGCGTCGCCGCGGACATCCTGGACGAGCGCATGCTCACCTACGACCTCGACGCGCTCGCCGACTCCCTGGAACTCGACCGCGACGACCGCCTCGACTACACCGCGATGGACACCCTCTACCAGCGGTACTTCCTCCGAGACGACGACTCTCCAATCGAACTCCCGCAGACGTTCTGGATGCGGGTCGCGATGGGCGTCGCGCTCCGCGAGGACGAGGGCGACCGGCAGGCGTACGCCGAGGAGTTCTACGACATGCTCTCCACCCTGCGGTTCGTCCACTCCACGCCCACGCTCTTCCACGCCGGCACCACGCACGCCCAGCTCTCCTCGTGCTACCTCACCACCATCCCCGACGACCTGGACGGGATCTTCGAAGGCTACCACGAGCACGCGAAGCTCTCGAAGTGGTCGGGCGGCCTCGGGAACGACTGGACGCCCGTCCGCGCCACCGGCGCGGAAATTTCCTCCACTGGCGTCGAGTCCACTGGCGTCGTCCCCTTCCTCAAGATTTCGAACGACGTGACGGGGGCCATCAACCGCTCCGGGAAACGCCGGGGCGCGGCCGCCGCCTACCTCGCGTGCTGGCACCTCGACTTCCCGGACTTCCTCGACCTCCGGCGGAACACCGGGGACGAGCGCCGCCGCACCCACGACCTCAACACCGCCGCGTGGGTGCCCGACCTCTTCATGGAACGCGTCCAGAACGACGGCGAGTGGACGCTGTTCTCCCCCGACGAGGTTCCCGACCTCCACGAGACCTACGGCCAGGAGTTCGTCGAGAAGTACGAGGAGTACGAGCGCCTGGCGGACGCCGGGGAAATCGAGAACTACGAGCGGCGGGACGCGAGCGACCTCTGGCGGACGATGCTCACCCGGCTGTTCGAGACCGGCCACCCCTGGATTACGTTCAAAGACCCCTGCAACGTCCGGTCGCCGCAGGACCACGCGGGCGTCGTGCGCTCCTCGAACCTCTGCACGGAAATCACGCTCAACACCTCCGAGGAGGAGACCGCGGTCTGCAACCTCGGGTCGGTGAACCTCTCCCGGCACGTCACCGAGTCCGGCCTGGAGCGCGAGAAACTCCGGGAGACCATCGGGACGGCGATGCGGATGCTTGACAACGTCGTCGATTTGAACTTCTATCCGAGCGAGAAGTCGGAGCGCTCGAACATGCGCCACCGGCCCGTCGGCTTGGGCGTGATGGGGTTCCACGACGCCCTGCTCACCCAGCGCGTCCCGATGAACTCCGCGGACGCGCTCGACTTCGCGGACCGCGCACAGGAGTTCGTCGCCTACCACGCCATCGAGTCCTCGACGGAGCTGGCGGCCGAGCGCGGCGCGTACGAGTCCTTCGAGGGGTCGAAGTGGAGCCGGGACATCCTCCCGCAGGACACGGTCGAACTCCTCGAAGAAGAGCGCGGCCGCGAGACACCCATCGAGGTCGAAGAACGCCTCGACTGGAGTCGGGTGCGGGAGAAGGTTAGCGAGTACGGGATGCGGAACTCGAACACGATGGCGGTCGCGCCCACCGCGACGATTTCGACCATCGCGGGCACGACGCCCTCCATCGAACCCGTCTACTCGAACCTCTACGTGAAGTCGAACATGAGCGGGGACTTCACGCGCGTCAACACCCACCTCGTCGAAGACCTGAAAGAACGGGGGCTGTGGACGGACGAACTCCGCGACAAGCTCACCTACCACGACGGCTCGGTGCAGGAGATAGACGAGGTGCCGGACAGCCTGCAAGAGCTCTACCGGACGGCGTTCGAAATCGACCCGCGTCACCAGCTCCGGCTGTCGGCGGAGCGCGCGACCTGGATAGACCAGAGTCAGTCCCACAACGTCTTCTTCCCCTCGACGGACGGGAGTAAGCTGGACGACGTGTACACGACCGCGTGGGAGCTGGGGTTGAAGACGACGTACTACCTCCGCACGCTCGGCGCGAGCCAGATAGAGAAGTCCACGCTCGACATGACGGAGTACGACGACACCCAGTTCCGGGGCGACGACAGCGACGACGATGACGAGGGGAACAGCCTGCCGAGCGTCGAGGATCCGACCTGCGAGGCCTGTCAGTAATGCCCGTCATCAACACCGACAGCCAGCACGACCCGAACAAGATACTGCCCATCGACTACGACTGGGCGCGCGAGTACTACCAGCAGGGCGTCGCGAACAACTGGACGCCGGAGGAGGTGCCGATGCAGGACGACGTGTCCCAGTGGCGCGGCGACGCACTCAGCGACGCGGAACGCCAGCTCGTGGAGTGGAACCTCGGCTTTTTCTCCACGGCGGAGTCGCTCACGGCGAACAACCTCGTGCTCGCGGTGTACGAGCACGTCACCGCGCCGGAGTGCCGGCAGTACCTCCTCCGGCAGGCGTACGAGGAGGCCATCCACACGGACACCTTCATCTACTGCTGTGACAGCCTCGGGTTCGACCCGGACTACATGTACGGGATGTACGACCGCATCCCCGCCATCGAGGCGAAAGACGAGTTCGTCGTCGACCTGACGCGCGCGCTCGACCGAGACGACTTCACCATCGACAGCACGGACGACCTCCGGGAGTTCGTGCGCGACCTCGTGGGGTTCTACGTCGTGATGGAGGGCGTGTTCTTCTACGCGGGCTTCGCGATGATGCTCGCGCTGAAGCGCCAGGGGAAGATGGTGGGTATCGGCGAGCAGTTCGAGTACATCATGCGCGACGAGTCCCTCCACCTGAACTTCGGCGTCGACCTCATCAATCAGATTCGGGACGAGAACCCCGGCGTCTGGACGGACGCGTTCGAGGACGAGGTCGAGGGGCTGATTCGGGAGGCCGTTGACCTCGAAGCGCGGTACGCGCGGGAGGCGTGCCCGGACGACGTGCTCGGGATGTCGAGCGAGCAGTTCGTGGAGTACGTCGAGTACATCGCGGACAGGCGGCTCCGCCAGCTCCGCATGGAGCCCGTGTTCGGCACGGAGAACCCGTTCCCGTGGATGGCAGAACAAGCGGACTTGAACAAGGAGAAGAACTTCTTCGAGTCCACGGTGACGGAGTACCAGTCCGGCGGTCAGTTGGACTGGGACTGAATCGCCTCCCGGCGCTCGCGGCGTTCGCGGAGCGCGTCGGCGCGCAGTTCGGCTTCCTCGTCCGTCGGCGTCGCCACGTCCGGGACGCTCGCGGGGTTCTCGTCGTCGTCGAGCGCGACGAACGTGAAAAAGGAACTCGTCGTGTCCCGTTTCTCGCGTTCGCTGGGGCGCTCCGCGCTCACGTCCACCTTCACGTCGAGGCTGGACGCGCCGGTGTCGAAGACGTAGCCGCGAACCGTCACGATGTCGCCGAGGTCGATGGGCGCGAGGAAGTCCACGTGGTCCATGGAGGCGGTGACGACCTGCCGGCGGGCGAACCGCCGGCCCGTAATCGCGCCGCAGATGTCCATCCAGTGGAGGACTGCGCCGCCGAGCGCGCGCCCGAGGTTGTTCGTCTGGTTCGGCATGAGAATCTCGCTGCGTTCGGTGTAGGAGTCGAAGAGCGGAACCGAGTCCATACGCGTTCGGGGACGCCCACCCCAGTAAAACAACTAGGTTTGAATTAGTGTAAGTAGGTTTTATTATTGGTGAGCGTGTAGCGAACACCGGCGGCGACCTCCTCCCCGTTCGCCGCCACCGACGCGGCCACTGTCCCCTCCGCACCCCGGCCGCGTCCCCTTCTCAGAGCCGGCGCGCGAGCGTCTCCGCCGTCGCCTCGCCGACGCCCTCGACGCCGCGGAGTTCCTCTTCGGACGCCCCGCGCACGCCCTCGACGCTCCCGAACCGCCGGAGGAGGCGCTTGCGGAGTTCCGGGCCGATGCCCTCGACGTCGTCCAGCGCGGTCGAAACGTCGTCGCGGAGGCTCTGGTGGTACTGGACGGCGAAGCGGTGGGCCTCGTCCCGGACGCGCTGGAGGACGTGCAACTGAGGGGCGTCGCCCGGCCAGTCGTACGAGCGGTCGGGCGCGACCACGACCTCCTCCTGCTTCGCCAGCGCTACTATCGGAACCTCCCAGCCGGTCTCGTCGAGCGCGTCGAGCGCGGCGTCGAGTTGCCCGCGGCCGCCGTCGATGAGGACGAGGTCGGGGTCGGGGCGGTCGTCCTCGCCGGCGAGCGCGCGTTCGGCGCGCCAGCGGACGAGCCGCCGCATGTTCGCGTAGTCGTCGTTCTCCTCGGTGAGCTTCTTCCGCCGGTAATCGGATTTCTCGGGGCGGCCCTCGACGAACGTCACGTCGCTCCCGACGACGGATTTGCCCTGCGCGTGGCTCACGTCGAACCCCTCGATGCGCGTCGGGCGGGAGATGCCGAGGGCGTCCGCGAGCGCGCCGAGTTCGTCCCGGCCGCCGGCGCGCCGGTGGGCGTTCTTCAGCGCGAGGTCTACCAGGGTCGCTTCGCGGCCCGCGCCGGGCACGCGCACGTCCACGCCCTCCGCGTCCAGCCACGCGTCCAGGTCGGGGTCGTCGGGGTCTTCCGGGAGGAGGAGGGCGTCCGGGAGGTCGCGCTCGGCGTAGTACTGCGGGACGAACGCGGCGAGCACGGCCGCGACGCGGTCTTCGCCCTCGGGGGCGTCCACGCGGTGCTGGTCGCGCTCCACGAGCTGGCCGTCCTCCGCGTGCAACCGCGCGACGGTCGCGCTGTCCCCCTCGATGACGGCACCGAGCACGTCCACGTGGCGCTCGTGGCCGTGGCCGGCGACGGCCTCCCCGCCGCCGCCGTGGAACGCCCGCACGGCGTCCAGTCGGTCGCGGAGGTTCGCCGCGCGCTCGAACTCCTCGCGGTCCGCCGCCTCGGTCATCGCGCGCTCGATCGGGTCGGCGAGAATCCCGGTTTCGCCCTCGAAGAAGCGCTTCACCGCGTCAGCATCGGAGACGTAGTCCTCGCGGCTGATTTCGCCCGTGCAGGGCGCGGTGCACAGGCCGATGTCGTGGTCGAGGCAGGGGCGGTCGCGGTTCGAGAACTTGTGGTCGGAACAGCCCCGCACGCCGTACTGCTCGCGGACGGCCTTCACCACCGTCTCGACGCGCGATTTGTCGGTGTAGGGGCCGTAGGCGGTCGCGCCCTCGTCGGGGTCGCGCGTGATTTCGATGCGGGGGTAGTCGTGGTCGGTGAACTGCACCAGCGGGTAGGACTTGTCGTCCTTCAGGCGGACGTTGTACCGGGGCTGGTGGCGCTTGATGAGGTTCGCTTCGAGGAGGAGCGCCTGCGTCTCGGTGTCCGTCACCGCGAAGTCGAGGGCGCTCGCGCGCTCGACCATGCGGGCGATGCGGTCGCTCCGCGGGTCGGCGTAGGAGCGCACGCGCGAACGCAAATCCACGGCCTTCCCGACGTAGAGCACGACCCCGTCCTCGGTGAGGAACTGGTAGACGCCGGGGTCGGCGGGGAGGTCGCGGGCGCGCTCGCGCACCTGACTCGCGTCCATCACCCGAAGTTTGGCGCTCGCGGGGTTTCAGTCGAGCGCTTCCAGAACCCGTCCCGCGGTCTCGGCGTCCGCGTCGGGCGCGGGAACGCGGAGTTCGTCGCCGCCGTACGTCTCCACGACGAGCGCCCGCGAGCGAGAGCGGAGGTAGCGCGCGAACCCGAGTGCGGCGAGCAGGGCGGTGAGGCCGCCGAGGGCGACGAGCGCGTCGTCGAAGTACCGCGCGAACAGCGCGACCATCGAGAGCACCTGCACGAGCGACCCGACGCCGACCTCGCGCGCGGTGCCGGTCGCGCCCGTCACGGAGTCCGCGATGCCGTCGAGCGAGAACAGCGTCCCGGCGGCGAACAGGAAGAGGGCGAACGCGGTCTGCCGGAGGCCGAAGCGGAGATGGCGGGTCGCGCCCGCCGTCTCCACGCGCACCGTCTCGACGTTCGGGCGGTCGGCGTACCGCACGCGCTCGCCGCTCCCGGTCGGCGTGAGCGCGACGACGCGGTGCGTGGTGACGACGAGCGCGTTCGCGCCGCAGTCCACGCGCTCCACGACCGACTCGCCGTCGAACAACACCTCGGAGAGCGCGACGGACATCACGGAGGGGTTCGCCGGCGGCGCTGATAAGCGTGCCCGCCGACCGCCAGCACAACGCGTATCCGATAGGCTACCACATCGCCCGCATGGGCACAGCCGAACTCGACGCGACCGCCATCGACGACGTTCTCACCGAACGCGGCACGGGCACGCTCTCGCTCGCGACCGACGACGACGCCTACGCCGTGCCGCAGTCGTTCGGGTACGACGGGGACGCGCTCTACTTCCAGCTCATCTACGACGAGGACAGCGAGAAGATGGCGCGCATCGAGGCGACCGACGTGGCGTCGTTCACCGCGTACAGCGAAGCTCCGCCGCGGAGCGTGCTCGCGCGCGGTCCCATCGAGGCCGTTTCAGGCGACGGCGAATCGGCGGCGACGGCGGCCATCGCGGAGAACGCGTGGCTCCCGACGGTGAACGTGATTCCGGAGCGCGGGTTCGACGAACTCGACTCCGCGTACTACCGGCTTCGCCCCCGGAAGCTCACGGGGCGGTCGTTCGGGGTCGGGTTCGACGCGCCCACGGCGTGAGGGTGCGAGCCACGCTTAAGTAGCGGTGGTGCCTTCAACTACGTAATGGGTTCGCACGGTGTCCCGGACGCGCTCGCGGAGGTCGAACCGCGGGCGTTCCGGGCGGCCGTGGAGAGCGCCGGGCACTCCATCTACTGGACGGACAGGGCGGGGACTATCGAGTACGTCAACCCCGCGTTCGAGGAGCAGACGGGGTATGACGCGGCGGAAGTCGTCGGGTCGAACGCGAACGTCCTCCAGTCCGGCGTGCACGACGACCGGTTCTACGAAGACCTCTGGGACACCATCCTCTCCGGGGACGTGTGGACGGGCGAAATCGTGAACGCGCGCAAGGACGGCACGCGGTACGTCGCCCAGCAAACCATCTCGCCCGTGACGGGCGACGACGGCGACATCGTCGGGTTCGTCGCGGTGAACGAGGACGTGACCGACCTGCACGCGGCGCAGGAGCGCGCCGAGCGCGAACGCGACCGGTTCGCCGCGCTGTTCGACGCGGTGCCCGTGCCGCTCGTGCTCACGTCCTTCGCGGGGGACGGCCCGGAAGTGGAGCGCGCGAACGAGGCGTTCGTCGATACGTTCGGCGTGAGCGCGAGCCGCCTCCGCGGCGCGGCGCTCGACGACCTCATCGTCCCGGACGGCGACGAGGACTCCGCGGACGCCGTGAACGCGAACATCCGGCGGGGCGAGAGCGTCCGCCGGCAGGTCGAGCGGGAGGTCGCGGACGGCGAGCGCCGCACCTTCCTCCTCACCGCGACGCCGCTCGACCCGGACGGCGGCGAGTCCCTGAACGCGTACGTGGACGTGACGGAGCGCGAGCGCGCGAGCGCCGAACTCGCGCGGAAGAACGCGCGACTGGAGCGGTTCGCGGACGTGGTGAGCCACGACCTCCGCAGTCCCCTGAACGTCGCGATGGGGTACGCGGAACTGCTCGACGGCGACGACGAGCGCGTGGACGCCATCAGAACCGCGCACGACCGGATGGCGGAACTCGTGGACAGCCTCCTCGTGCTCGCGAAGGAGGGCAAGGGCGTGGAGACCATCGAGACCGTCGACCTCGCGGCGCGCGCGGAGGCGTCCTGGGAGACCGTGGACGCGCGGGACGCGACGCTCCGCGTTCCGGCGACGAACCACGTTCGCGCCGACCGGAGCCGTCTCGGCCAGGTGTTCGCGAACCTCTACCGGAACGCCGTCGAGCACGCCGGACGGGACGCGACGGTCACCGTCTCCGACCTCCCGAGCGGGTTCGCGGTGGCGGACGACGGCCCCGGCATCCCCGTCGAGGAACGCGAGCGCGTGTTCGAATCCGGGTACACGACCACGGCGGACGGGACGGGGTTCGGGCTCGCTATCGTCGCGGAAATCGCGGACGCGCACGGCTGGACGGTCTCCATCGGGGAGAGCGACTCCGGCGGCGCGCGCTTCGAGTTCACGGACGTCGGCGTGGTCGAGCGCGCGGACGAGACCGAGAGCGGCCAGCGTTAAGGTGTCGAGCGCGAAACCCCGGAGTATGAGCGAGACGCGCGTGTGGCTGGTCTACCGCGAGTACACGGACAAGGGACTGTTGAGCCTGGTGTACGCGACGCCGGACGGCGAGCGCGTGCTCCACAAGGAGCGGTCGCTGCACGCCGCGGAACCGACCGCCGCGACGACCGTGGACGACGACACACTCGAACCCGTGACGGACGCGGAGCGCCGCGAGCAGTACCAGAAGGAGGTCGGGCGGATGATGGAGCGCCACGACCCCGAGGACGTGGTGTAGGTACGTTTAGGGGAGTGGGGCCGGGAACGCCGAGTATGCCCTCCAGAACGCCCGGCTGGCTGGTCGTCGCGCGACAGGACGTGCGGGTGGCGCGCGCCGACGGCAGTCTCGCGTGGTCGACGGCGGGCGCGGCGCTGTTCGCCGTGCTCGTCGCCGGCGGCATCGACTTCCTGACCGAGAGCGCGTGGAGCGCGCCGAACACGATGCGGCTGTTCGGGCCCGTGCTGTTGCTCGTCGTCCCCATCTCGGTGGCGTCGAACTGCTACGACGCCGTGAACGGCCCGCTGCAGTCCGGCCGCCTCCGCATCCCGCTTTCGCTCCCCGTCTCGCGGCACGAACTCGTCGCGGGCACCGCGCTCGCCCGGTTCGTCACCACCGCGATACCCGTGGCCGTCCTGCTCGCGGTCGGCGCGGCGTTCGCGGTGACGCGCGCCCACCCCATCGACGGACTGGTCGCCGCGGCCGGCATCCTGCTCGCCGGCCTGGCGCTCACCGCCGCGTTCGTCGGCGTCGCCGTCGGCTGGTCGGCCGCGACCCGAACGCCGACCCGCGCGCTCCTCGGCTGCATCGGCGTCGGCGGCCTCCTCCTCTACTGGTGGTTCCCCGTTGACGCCGCGCGCTACGTCCTCAACGGGTTCGCGTGGCCCGGAACCCTCCGACCGGACTGGCTGTCGTGGTATCCGGCGCTCAACCCGACGACCGCCTACATGGACGTGCTCCGCGCCGCCGGCGTCCCCGTCGAGGGCGCGGGGAACCTCGCGGTCGCGCTCGCCGTCCTCCTCGCCTGGGCGGTCGTGCCGCTCGCACTCGGGAGCGCTCGGTTCGCCACAGTAGACCTCTAGGCAGTTTTTTCCGGTATCTTCTTCACATCAGGGTGACATTCGCCGGACATGGCAGCGATAGAACTAGCCGGAGTCCGAAAGGAGTTCGGCGACGTCACAGCCCTCCGCGGCGTCGACCTCGAAGTCGAGGACGGCGAGGTGTTCGGCTTCCTCGGCCCGAACGGTGCCGGGAAGTCCACCACAATCGACATCATCCTCGACTTCGTCCGCCCCACCGAGGGCGACGTGCGCGTCCTCGGCCGCGACGCCCACGACGACTCGCTCTCCATCCGCGACGACATCGGCGTGCTCCCCGAGGGGTTCTCCGTCTACAACCGCCTCACCGGCCGCCAGCACGTCGAGTTCGCCGTCGAGTCGAAGGGCGCGAGCGACGACCCCGACGCCCTCCTCGACCGCGTCGGCATCGACCCCAGTGACCGCGACCGGAAAGCCGGCGGGTACTCGAAAGGGATGCAACAGCGCCTCGCGCTCGCGATGGCGCTCGTGGGCGAACCCGAACTCATCATCCTCGACGAACCCAGCACGGGCCTCGACCCGAACGGCGCGCGCGAGATGCGCGAACTCATCCTCGAAGAAGCCGACCGCGGCGCGACCGTCTTCTTCTCCAGTCACATCCTCGAACAGGTCGAAGCCGTCTGTGACCGCGTGGGCATCCTCCGGAAGGGCGAACTCGTCGCCGAGGACACCATCCGCGGCCTCCGGAACGCCGTCGGCACCGGCACCGTCCTCACCGTCGTCGTGGACGAAGTCACCCCGGACGCCATGGAAGCCGCGCGCGGCGTCGAGGGCGTCCAGCACGTCGACGCCAACCGCGACACCATCCGCGTGCGCGCCAGCAGCGACGCGAAAACCCGGGTGCTCGACGCCATCGAGAGCACGGGCGTGACCGTCAACGACTTCGCCACCGAGGAAGCGAGCCTGGACGAAGTGTTCGCGGCGTACACGGAGGACGCACAATGAGCTGGACCGTCGTCGCGAAAAAGGACTTCCAGGACGCCGTGCGCTCCCGGATGCTCTGGGGGCTCACCATCCTCTTCGTCCTGTTCATGGCCGGTATGGCCTACCTCTATCAGGTGTTCACGGAGAGCGGCGGAACCGGCGACCCCACCGTGGACACGCTCGGCCTCATCGCCTTCCTCTCCAGTCCCGTCACGCTCCTCGTCCCCATCACCGGACTCGTCGTCGGCCACAAATCCATCGCGGGCGAAGTCGAGTCCGGGAGCGCGAAACTCCTCCTCTCACTCCCCCACAGCCGACGCGACGCCGTCGTCGGGAAGGTCGTCGGACGCGCCGCCGTCCTCTCCCTCTCCATCGTCGTCGGCCTCGCCGTCAGCCTCCTCGTCATGCTCGCGCTCTACGACGAGTACACGCTCGCGTCCTTCGCCGTCTTCGGCGTGTTCTCGCTCGTCCTCGGCGCGGTCTACACCGCCATCGGCGTCGGCATCTCCAGCCTGACGAACGACAGCGGGCGCGCCACCATCGGCGCGGCCGGGTTCTTCATCCTCGTCGAGTTCATCCTCCCCCTGATTCCCACCGGCCTCGTCGCCCTGCTCGACCTGAACGTCTCCCCGGACGCCGTCTGGCCCCTCGTCTTCAACGTCATCCCGCCGTCCGGCGCGTACACGTTCGCGCTCGCGAACTTCGTCCCCGAAGCCGGGTTCGGCACCGGCCTGGGCAGCCTCCCGGACACCGTCCTCCTCGACGGCCCGACGATGATAGTCCTCCTGGTCGCGTGGCTCGTCCTCGCGCCCCTCGTCGGCTACCTCCGGTTCAACAGCCGCGACCTCTAGGCGACCGTCTCGTTTCTCCGCCGCCGAACCTTCACATACGAAGCCGCGGCCAGCGGACGGCGTGACCTGAACTGGGTCGAGGACGCCGGCGCGAAACCCGGCGAACGGGCGTCCGCGGAGCGGAGTGTTCGCCGTGCACGCCAGCGGAAGTTAAGTTCCGGGCACCCCTGTCCCAGTGTGTGGACTACGAACTCGCAATCGAGGGCGGGCCGGCGTCGATTCCCGGGGGAACCGGCGTCCTCCTCCTGCATCCGAGCACGGCGGAGACCGACCGAATCGACACGGACTTCCTGAAGACGGACACGGATCGCTTCCTCGTCATCTCCACGCGCACCACCGCGCGGGAGGTCGAGCAGAAACTCGACTACTACGACGTGGACGAATCGCGAGCGGACGTCCTGGACGCGTTGAGCGTCGACCGCGGGTACTCGCGGCGGGGCTCCGAGCACATCCGGTACGTGTCCTCGCCGGACGACGTGGACGGCATCGTCGCGGTGGCGGAGGACTTCCTCGACGCCACCGAGGGGAAGCGCCGCGTGAGTTTCGACTCCATCACGGAACTCGCGTACTACGCGGACGAGGAGCGCGCGCTGGACGCGCTCGACCGGCTCGCCGACCTCCTCCGCGAGCACGACGCGGTCGGGTTGTTCCACGTGTCCACTGAGGTGCACGATCCCGAGGTCATCGAGCGGTTCCGGGAGCGCTGTGGGCTGGTCGTGGAACTCGACGGCGACGGCTCCGTGTCGGTCTCCGACCCCTGAAGCCGGCGGTCGTCGGTGGTGTCGAAGCGCTTAACAGAACGCCGCGAGGACTCTCGGGTATGGCGAAAGTCAGCATCGTCGGCGCGGCGGGTACGGTCGGCGCTGCGGCAGGCTACAGTCTCGCGCTCCGCGACGTGGTGGACGAACTCGTGTTCGTGGACATCCCCGAGAAGGAGGACGAGGCGGTCGGGCAGGCCGCGGACGCGAACCACGGCATCGCGTACGACTCGAACACGGAGGTCGTGCAGGGCGACTACGCCGCCACCGAGGGGTCGGACGTGGTCGTCATCACGGCCGGGATTCCGCGCAAGCCCGGACAGACCCGCATCGACCTCGCGGGCGACAACGCGCCCATCATGGAGGACATCGGGTCGAGTCTGGCGGAGTACAACGACGACTTCGTCTCCATCACCACCTCGAACCCGGTCGACCTCCTGAACCGCCACCTCTACGAGACGGGTGAGCGGGCGCGCGAGAAGGTCATCGGGTTCGGCGGCCGCTTGGACAGCGCGCGGTTCCGGTACGTGCTCTCCCAGCGCTTCGACGTGCCCGTACAGAACGTCGAGGCGACCATCCTCGGCGAGCACGGCGACGCGCAGGTGCCGGTGTTCTCGAAGGTTCGCGTGGACGGCCGCGACCCGTCGTTCGACGAGGACGAGCGGAGCGAAATCCTCTCCGACCTCCAGGAGTCCGCGATGAACGTCATCGAGCGGAAGGGCGCGACCCAGTGGGGGCCGGCGACGGGCGTCGCGCACATGGTCGAGGCCGTGCTCCGCGACACGGGCGAAGTGCTCCCGGCGAGCATTCCCCTCGCGGGCGAGTTCGGGCACGAGGACACGGCGTTCGGCGTGCCGGTGAAGCTCGGCGCGAGCGGCGTCGAAGAAGTCGTGGAGTGGGATTTGACGGAGTACGAGCGCGACCAGCTCGGCGAGGCGGCGGAGAAGCTCTCCGAGCAGTACGCGGAAATCAGCTAGGCGGGACTTCGCGCTGGACGTCCGCCATCTCCGCGTCCTCGTCGTCGTCTTCCTCCGTCCAGACCGGTACTTCCTCCCAGGGGTGACACATGGTAGACACCCACACGTTTCTCATGGAAGTATAAAAGTGTTGGCTGGTGAGGGCGTGGGTTTTTGCGAATCGCGGACGGGGCTATAGGTATGGACGCCGCTGTCTACCACGGCCCCGGCGACGTGCGCATCGAGAGCGTTCCCGACCCCGAGATAGAGGAACCGACGGACGCCATCGTCCGCATCACCCACACCGCCATCTGCGGCTCCGACCTCTGGCCGTACCGCGGGCAGAGCGACCGCGAGGCGGGAAGCCGCATCGGCCACGAACCGATGGGTATCGTGGAGGAGGTCGGCGACGACGTGCGGCACGTCCGGCCCGGCGACCGCGTGCTCGCGCCCTTCTCCATCTCCTGCGGCGAGTGCGAGTTCTGCCGGAAGGGACTCCACACGTCGTGCGTGAACGGCGACGGCTGGAGCGGCGCGAACGGCGGCGCGCAGGGCGAGCGCGTGCGCGCACCCACCGCGGACGGCACGCTCGTCCGGGTTCCCGAGCGGTACGCGGACGACGAGGACACGCTCGAAGCCCTCCTACCGCTGACGGACGTGATGTGCACGGGCCACCACGCCGCCGTCAGCGCGGGCGTCGAGGCGGGCGACACCGCCGTCGTCGTCGGGGACGGCGCGGTCGGACTGTGCGGCGTGCTCGCCGCCTCGCGGCTCGGCGCGGAGCGCGTCGTCGCCGTCGGCCACCACGAGGACAGACTGGAAATCGCGGAGGAGTTCGGTGCGACCGAAACGGTAGCGAGTCGCGGCGAGGACGCCGTGGAGGAAGTCCGGGAACTGACGTACGGCGGCGCGAACCACGTGCTCGAATGCGTGGGCGCTGAGTCCTCGATGAGCACCGCGTTCGACGTGGCGCGCCCCGGCGGAACCGTCGGATACGTCGGCGTCCCCGCCGGTGTCGAGGAGGCCGAGTTCCTCGGGACGGCGTTCTCGAAGAACGTCACGCTCCGCGGCGGCGTTGCGCCCGTTCGCGCCTACGTGGACGACCTGATGGCGGACGTGTTGCAGGGCACGCTCGACCCGTCGCCCATCTTCACGAAGACGGTCGGCCTCGACGGCGTGCCGGAGGGCTACGAGGCGATGGACGAACGCGAGGCCGTGAAAGTCCTCGTGAAACCCTAGACGACCTGCTCGCCGTCGTCGTAGACGCGGATGGCGTCCACGGGACACGACCGCGCCGCGAACTTCGCGTCGAACTCCGCGTCCTCGGGGATTTCCCGGCTGAACACGCCGTCCTCGACCTCCTCGCCGTCAACGAGCACGGCCTTCCCCGCGTCCGCGTCCTCCTCGAAGCCGTCCCACTCCGCGACGCACTGGTACATCCCGATGCAGGTGTCCCGGTCGAACTCGACTCGCATACCCGGGCTTGGGGCTGGACGGGGGTAAAGCGGTCGGGATTAGAAGGAGAGGTGGCTCGTCGAACTCGGCCCCTCGTCGGTGTCGTCGATGCCGCCCTCGTGCCGGAAGACGTAGTCCTCGTCGTCGAGGTAGACCGTGCCGTCCTCCACCGCGAGGTCTACGTCCACGAGTGTCGTTCCGGCGGCCTCGCCGTTGTCGCAGCCCCCCGAGCACGTGTCGAACATCGACCCGTGTTTCGGACAGATGACCTGGTATCCGACGGCTTCGCCGTCTCCGGAGGACGCCTCGGGCGTCCTCTCCCGCATCGCCGCGCCCGTCCCGCGGTCGAACCGCTGGAACTCGTGAGGGCACGTGTTCACCCAGGCCTCCACGGAGTCCTCGCAGGGCACCAGAATCACCTCTTCTTCGTTCCCGTAGTCGTCCACGACCGTGAACAGCCAGGAGCGCTCGTCGTGAACGGCCTCGACCGTCGTGAGTTCCGCGCGCGCCATACCCGAGGGAGGGGAGGACGATACTTTAAACCGCGTGACCCCCCTACGTTCGCCCAATGAGACCATCGGACCTCGACGGCCTCCCCGCGGGTGTCGCGGGCCACCTGGAGGGGGAGGGTATCGAGGCGTTCTACCCCCCGCAGGAGGCCGCGGTCGAGGCGGGCGTCACGGCGGGCGAGAGCCTCGTCGCGAGCGTTCCCACGGCGAGCGGGAAGACGCTCATCGCCCAGCTCGGGATGCTGTCGGCCGTGGAGCGCGGCGGGAAAGCCCTCTACATCGTGCCGCTGCGCGCGCTCGCCGGGGAGAAGGCGCGGGAGTTCGAGGCGTTCGAGGAGTACGGCGTCTCCGTCGGCGTCTCCACGGGGAACTACCAGAGCGACGGCGACTGGCTCGGCTCCAAGGACATCATCGTCGCGACCTCGGAGAAGGTGGATTCGCTGATTCGGAACGGCGCAGATTGGGTTGACGACCTCTCCTGCGTCGTCGCGGACGAAGTCCACCTCGTGGACGACGCCCACCGGGGGCCGACGCTCGAAGTGACGCTCGCGAAGCTCCGCCAGCGCGTCCCCTCGCTCCAGGTGGTCGCGCTCAGCGCGACCGTGGGGAACGCGGACGAACTCGCGGACTGGCTGGACGCCGAACTCGTGGACTCCGACTGGCGACCCATCGACCTCCGGACGGGCGTCCACTACGGCCAGTCACTCCACCTCGACGACGGCAGTCAGCGCGAACTCTCAGTCGGCGGAAACCGGAATCAGACGAGCGCGCTCGTGGAGGACACGCTCGCCGACGGCGGCTCCACGCTGGTGTTCGTGAACTCGCGGCGGAACGCGGAGTCCGCGGCGGGACGGCTCGGGGACGTGAGCCGCCGGTTCCTCGACGGCGACGAGCGCGAGGCGTTGGCGGACATCGCCGAGGAGATTCGGGGCGTGAGCGACACGGAGACGAGCGACGACCTCGCGGACGCGGTCGAGCGCGGCGCGGCGTTCCACCACGCCGGCCTCGCGCGCGAGCACCGCGAACTCGTGGAGGAGGCGTTCCGCGACAGACTCGTGAAGGTCGTGTCCGCGACGCCGACGCTCGCCGCAGGCGTGAACACGCCGAGCCGCCGCGTGATTGTTCGAGATTGGCAGCGCTACGACGGCGACGCCGGCGGCATGCAACCGCTCTCGGTGCTGGAGGTTCACCAGATGTTCGGGCGCGCCGGCCGCCCCGGGCTCGACCCGTACGGCGAGGCCGTGCTGCTCGCGAACACCCACGAGGAACTCGAAGAGCTGTTCGACCGGTACATCTACGCCGACCCCGAGCCGGTGCGGTCGAAGCTCGCGGCCGAACCCGCGCTCCGCACGCACGTCCTCGCCGCCGTCGCCACCGGGGTCGCGCGGAGCCGGGACGCCCTCCTCGAATTCCTCTCCGGGACGCTGTACGCGACGCAGACGGACGACCCGGAGCGCCTCGAATCCGTGACGGACGACGTGCTCGACTACCTCGTCGCGAACGACTTCGTGGAGCGCGAGGACGGCGGGCTCTCGGCCACGTCGAGCGGCCACCTCGTGAGCCGGCTGTACGTCGACCCGATGAGCGCCGCGGAACTCCTTCACGGCCTGGAGGACGCAGAGAACCCGACGCCGTTCGGCCTCTACCACCTCGTCGCCCGCACGCCCGACCTCTACGGTCTCTACCTCCGCTCCGGCGACCGCGAGCGCTACACCGAACTCGCGTACGAGCGGGAGACGGAGTTCCTCGGGCGGATGCCGAGCGAGTTCGAGGAGAACCAGTGGGAGGACTGGCTCGCCGCGACGAAGACGGCGAAACTCCTGGAGGACTGGGCGAACGAACTGGACGAGGACACCATCGCCGAACGCTACGGCGTCGGCCCCGGCGACATCCGCGGGAAGGTCGAGACCGCGGAGTGGCTGTTGAACGCCGCCGAACGCCTCGCCGGCGACCTCGGGTACGGGAACACGAAGGCCGTTCGGGACGCCCGGAAGCGCGTCGAGTACGGTGTCGGCGAGGAACTCCTCGACCTCGCGGGCGTGCGGAACGTCGGCCGGAAGCGCGCGCGCCGCCTCTACGAGGCCGGCATCGAGACGCGCGCCGACCTCCGGAACGCCGCGAAACCGGTCGTGTTGGGCGCGCTCCGGGGACGCCGACGGACGGCCGAGACGGTGCTGGAGAACGTCGGCCACGAGAACCCGTCGATGGCGGACGTTCGCGCCGACGCGGACGCCGAAGCCGCGGCGCGCTCCGCGGACATGGACGGCGAGGACGGCCAGGCGAGCCTGGGTGACTTCGAGTGAGAACCGTCGAGGGCCGCGTCACCGTGTCGGACGTGGACGCGTTCGTCGAGACCCTGAACGCCGTCGGCGACGAGCACGGGAGCGCGGTGCAGGCGTTCGACGCCGCGTACGTCGCCGGCCGCCTCCACCTCGAAACCGCCGTCCGGCACGCGAACCGCGCGTTCGACCGCGGGGAGAACGTCGCGCGCGACCGCGCCGTCGAAATCCTCCTCTACGCCGCCGGCCGCCGCCAAATCCGGCAAGCCCTCGAAATGGGCGTCCCGGAGGGCGAAACGGACGCCGTCATCCTCGCGGACGGCGGCGACGAACCCGCCGCACTCGACGACCTCCGCGCGCTCGTGGACGAACACGACACGCTCGACGCGCTCGACGAACCCGCGCTCGCGTCGTTCTTCGACATCTCGGACGCGGAGCGCGCCGCCACCGACGCCACCCTCACCGACCTCGTCAGGGAGCGCGTCGCCCTGCTCGACGTGGAGAAGTAGCCACCACCGTTTTCCAGCATCACACAGTACACTCGCGTATGAGCCGCGACGACGTCACCGACAGCGCGCGCGAACGCCAGCACGAGCGCACCGAACGCGTCGAGGAAACCCTCGAAGCCGTGGACGCGACGCTCGACGGCCTGAGCTACCCCACGAACCCGAGCGAGATGAAAGCCGTCTACGGGGAAACCGCCGAGGAACTCCCGAACGAAACCGAATCACTCGGCGACGTGTTCGACCGCCTCGAAGACACGGAGTACGACACCCACGAGGACGCCCGCGAAGCCGTGCTCGGCGAACTCACCGGCGCGGCCGGCCGCGAACACGGCGACGACAACGAGTACAACTCCGAACGCGAACTCGACGCGCTCGAAGAACAGGAGTCCGAGAAGTACGGCGAGAAGTAACGTTCCAGTCGAAACGACGCCCGCGGAGAGCGGACGAGCGTCTGACGGACGAACGACGGGAGAAGTAGTCCCGGGAAGATTCGAACTTCCGTCTCAGCCCCCAGAAGGCCGAAGGATTGGCCAGCTACCCCACGGGACTACAATCTGACAGAGGAGACTCGTATTTATTAGCCTTGCGAAGGCGGTTCGTCGGGGACGACGTAGTGCTCCTCGCGGTGGCAGTTCGCGCAGAGCACTTCGCACTCGGCTATCTCTGCGAGAATCGAGTCGCGACTGAATCCGCGGACGACCATCCGGCTGATTCCCATCGTCTTCTCGCCGGTGTGGTGGAAGTCAAGCGTCGCGGGCCGGTCTTCCCCGCAGCGTTCGCACGCGCACTCCTCACCCTTGTACGTGTGAAGCCAGTAGCGGAGGCGAGCGCGTCGGTCTTCCTTCCGGTCAATTTCTCGCTGTCGGTTCTTGTAGTACCAGCGCTGATTTCCGGAGAGCGACTCCCAGTCGGTATCCTCCGGGATATCAACGTCGTCCGGTTTCGGTTCGATATCGCTTCCGCCGAACTCGCCGGCGTAGTACGTTTCGAGGCCCGCGGCTTCCTTGGCCGCGTTCCAGCTGCCCATAACGCGGAGGATAGTCGCGTGCGCCGGAGTTAATCCAAGGTCTTCGTACTGCTGTTTCGTAGGGGACTCACCGAGCCGAGTGGCAGCGGTGCGAAGCGCGGCAACGCACTCTCGTTCAGTTGTCTTCACAGTAGTTGATATCGATTATTAGGATATGAAGTCTGGCCTCGACACCCCCGGGAAGCTTGTTCGTGCATACTCCGACACCTATTTTTGCGTGGTGTGCGCACGTTCTCGCATGTACGTTGGGCGGTTCGTGGTCGTCGGTCCGGGCGTGGGCGCGTATCGAGTGTCGTCGCGGTCGTTCCCGAATCGGACGATTGTGGAGCGTGACGGCCTGTTAACGGTCGTGCCGACCGAAGACGCTGAAGCGACGGACAATCCGTACGTGTCCTACAACTGCGTGCGGGAGTCTGACGGGCGGGCGGTCGTGGGGAACGGGTCGCACGTCGACCCGATTACGGAGAAACTGGACTTGGGGTATCCGCCCCGGGACGCGCTGGTGTCGGGGTTGTTCTCGCTGGATTACGAGAAGGACGACTACGACACGCCGCGCATCGCCGGCGTCGTCGGAGCCGAGGAGGCCTACGTCGGTATCGTGCGGAAGGACGCGTTGCTGGTGCGAGCGGTCGCGGAGCCGACGCTCGTCGCGACCTACGAGAAGGACAGCCCGGAGGCATACGCGCTCGACGCCGACACCCCGGAAGGCGCGGCGCGCGAGGTGCTGGACGCGGCGTTCGAGCACGCGGTGTGCGCGGCTGGCGTCACCGTCGATGACGAGGTGTCGGTCGCGTTCGCCGACAACGAATAGGGGGCGGAGGCCGAAGACCGGGGTATGCGAGTCGGCGTTCTGTCCGATATTCACGCGAACCGGGTGGCGCTCGACGCCGTGTTCGATGACATGCCGGACGTGGACGCGGTCGTCTGCGCGGGCGACGTCGTCGGGTACAATCCCTGGCCAGCCGAGTGCGTCGCGGCGCTCCGGGAGCGCGACGTGCCGACGGTGATGGGGAACCACGACCGGACGGTCGCCACGGGCGCGAGCTTCCACGGGAACGGGATGGCGAGCGCGGGCGTCACGCACGCGAAACGCGACCTCTCGGACGCCCAGGCGGAGTGGGTGCGGGGGTTGCCGCGCGAGCGCGTGCTGTTCGACGGCCGATTGAAGGTCGTGCACGACCACCCGACGCGGCGCGACCACTACACGTACCCCGAGCAGTTCTCGTCCGACCTCTTGGACGGCGAGGACGTGCTCGTGCTCGGCCACACGCACGTGCAGGCGCACGAGGAGTTCCCGGACGGTGTCGTCCTCAATCCGGGGAGCGTCGGCCAGCCGCGCGACCGCGACCCGCGCGCCGCGTACGCGCTCGTGGAGTTCGCGGAGTCCGGCGTTTCTGTCGAGGAGCGCCGCGTCGCGTACGACATCGGCGCGGTCGCGGACGCCGTGCGCGACGCGGGACTGCCCGAGGCGACCGCGAGCCGGCTGCGGGACGGTCGCTGAACCGGTACACTCAGGCGGCGGGCGCGACGACCACGGGTATGAGCGAGTTCGACTCCGTCGGCCTCGGCACCTACCAGCTCACGGGCAGTCAGTGCGCGGACAGCGTCGCCGCCGCCATCGACGCGGGCTACCGGCACGTCGACACCGCGCAGAGCTACGGGAACGAGGGGCTCGTCCGGCGCGGCATCGAGCGCAGCGACGCGGACGCCTCCGAGGTGTTCGTCGCGACGAAACTCTCCACGGACAACCTCGAATACGAGGACGCCGTGGACAGCGCGCACGAGTCCGCGGCGCGCCTCGGCGTGGACACCATCGACCTGCTCTACGTCCACTGGCCGCTCGACACCTACAGCGAGGCGGAGACCATCGACGCCCTGAACGACCTCCACGAGGCGGGCGTCGTCGAGCGCGTCGGCCTCTCGAACTTCCGAATCGACCAGCTCGACGCCGCCCGCGACCGCCTCGACCCCGACCTGTTCGCCCACCAGGTCGAGTGCCATCCGCTCCTCCAGCAAGCGGAGTTGCGGTCGTACGCCCGCGAGCACGACCACTGGCTCGTCGCGTACTGCCCCATCGCCCGCAACCAGGTCGCGGACGTGGACGTGATTCGGGAGATCGCGGACGCCCACGACGCGACGCCCGCGCAGGTGAGTCTGGCGTGGCTCGACGGCCTCGACCACGTCGCCGCCGTCCCGAAAGCCACCTCGACCGACCACCTCACGGAGAACCTCGCGAGCCGAAACATCACGCTCACCGACGACGAGATGGCGCGCATCGCCGCCATCGAGGAAGAACACCGAATCGTGGACTTCGACGCCGCGCCCTGGAACTAGGCGCGGACGACGACCGTGTCCGCGACCCGGTCACCCAGCCGCTTCTTCCTGTCGGACGCCAGGATGGAGACGATTCCCACGAGGTAGAACGCGGGGAGCACGTCCACGAGGCGGAAGACGTTCCGCACCGCTGCCGCCCGTAACGTCGGCGTCCCGCCGTCGTCCGCGACCACCCGAACCGCCACGAGGTACTTCCCGACCGTCTGCCCGTACCGGTACTCCATCAGCACGTGGTACTCGATGGCGAGCGCGAGCCACAGCAGGAACGCCACCTGCGCAGGGAATCCAGATAGCTCCGCGTCCGCCGACGCCCCCGTCACCCGCAGGTCACCGGTCACGAACCCCACCGCGTACACCGCCGCGAACAACAGCGCGAACCACACCCCGGAATCGACCGCCAGCGCCACGCCGCGAATCCCGACGCCGCACTCCTCGGACTCGTCCTCGGTCATGCCACTCACCACGCCCAACCGACGGAAAACCGTTTCCACACGAAACACCCGGGCGCTCGCGCAGTAGCGAACCCCCGCCTCTCGGGTTCGCTTATTCCGCGAAGAGTTCCTGGATGATGTCGAGGACGTCGTCGCGGTCGTCCCAGTCCACGAAGAGCGCGACCGAGGTAGCGGACGTGATGACGTCGTGGAGGTTGATGCGGGCGTCCGCGATGGGGTCGACGATGCGCTGGATGACGCCGGGCTGGTTCGGGAGTTCGCCGCCGAGCACGCGGATGACGGCCACGTCGTCGGAGACGGTGACGCTGGAGAGCGTGTCGTCCTCGATGACCTCGCGGTGGAGGACGTTCTCGGCTTCCTCGGCGAGTTCGGCGTTCACGTAGAACGTCATCGAGTCCATGCCGGACGCGACGGCGTCGACGTTGATGTCGGCGTCGGAGAGCGCCGTCGAGAGCCGGGACATGATGCCGGGTTTGTTCCGCATCGCGCGGCCCGCGACGGTGAGGCAGGCGAGCGGCTGTTCGCGCATGTCGATGATGTTCTCGAAGCGCCCCTCGATGCGGGTGCCGCCGGAGAGCAGGTCGCCGTGCTGGTAGTGGACGACGCGGACTTCGAGGTCTTCGTCCTTGTAGGAGAGCGCGCTCGGCGCGACGACCTCCGCGCCGCGGAAGGAGAGGTTGCGGAGTTCGTCCACGGTGATTTCGCCGACGTTCCGCGCGCCCTCGACGACGCGCGGGTCGCCGGTCATGATGCCCTCCACGTCGGTGACGATGACGACCTCGTCCGCGTCGAGGTAGCGCCCGAGCATCACGGCGGTGGTGTCGCTGCCACCGCGGCCGAGCGTCGTGACGTTCCCCTCCAGGTCTTCCGCGAGGAAGCCCGTGATGACGGGAACCGCGTCGTCGAGTTCGGCGGCGAGCGCCGTCGCGCGCTTCTGGGTCTCCTCGATGTTGACCTCGCCGCGGCTGTTCGTGACGACCGGCCAGTCCGGGTGGCCGGGTTCGAGGAAGACGGCGTTCACGCCCCGAGAGGAGAGCGCGGCCTTCAGCATCCGAACGGACGTGCGTTCGCCCATCGAGACGATTTCCGCGCGGTCGGCGGAGTCCGCCTCGAACGTGATGTCGTCGAGGAGTTCGTCCGTCGTGTCACCCATCGCGGACGCGACGACCGCGACCTCGTGGCCGGCGTCGACCGCGGACGCGACCGACGCGGCGGCGCGCTCGATTCGCTCCCCGCTCCCGAGACTCGTTCCGCCGAACTTCGCTACGACGCGCATCGCGATGCCTCCCTGTGACTCAGAGCGTTCATAGCCCGTGGTTGCGCGGGCACGAAGATAACGGCTTCGTCGCACGGAACTTTTGCCCGTGTACACGAACGGTCACGTATGCACGTCAGAGAGGCGGTCGAAGCGGACACCGACGCGATTTCGAGCCTGCTCGACGCGCCCGCGGGCGTCGCGAGCCGACTGCTCCGCGAACGCACCGTCTCCGTCGCTGTTCGAGACGAAACCGTGGTCGGCGTCGTCGCGTACGAGGCGGACGGCGACGCGGTGCACGTGACGCGGCTCGCGGGCGAGCGCGACGCGATGGCGCGACTGCTGAACGAACCCATCGAGTTCGCAGAACACGAGGGGCTTCCGGTGGAACTCCTCGTCGAAGAATCGAAGGCGGGCGTCGAGTTCGCAGTGGAAACGAAGGGGTTCGAGAACGTGGGACAGGGACCGCGGTTCGCGGGCGAAGAGACGGCCCGATACCGGTACGACTAGTCCTCCTCGCGCCAGGATTCGGGAACCTCGATGACGTACCGGCCGTTCTCCTGGAGCGCGATGATGTACTCCTCGCGGTCGTACAACTCCATGAGGTTGAGTTCGTACTGGCCGGGCGCGACGACCTTGATGGACTCGAACTGACTGTTCAGCTCCTCGCGGAGCTCGTCCATGTCCGGGCGCTCCTCGGACTCGGGTTCCTGCACCACCCGACCCTCGCGCTCGGGTTTCGGCGGCAGGTCGTCCGAGGCCACCATCTCGGAGCGCGCCGACGCCTGCGCCGTGTCCTCGCGGTCGGCGTCCGCCGCCTCGATTTCGTCCGGAACCTCCGCGTCCTCCGTCGAAGCGCTCGCGGACGCCGCGTCGTCGGTCGATGTCTCGGACGGGGAAGTCTCGGCGCTCGGCGCGTCCGCGGACGCGGTGTCAGTCGCGTCCTCCGTGTCCCGCGAGTCGCCGGGCCAGTCGTCGGGCTCCTCGCTGGACGACGAGGAGAGAGTGTCGCGGACGCTCGCGGCCGCGCGCCCGACCGCCGAGGTCACCGACCCACTCTCGGGTTCGGGTGGCTCCGGCGGTTCCGAGTCCCCGGGGTCGTCGGGGGCGGCGTCTGGATGGAACTGGAACTTGTTCCCGCCGCACTCCGGGCACCCAGACAGCATCTCCTTCGAACCGTCGGGGAACGTGTGCCCGCAGTTCGTGCACTGGTGGGGCATCCTAGTCGCGGGAGATGAGCGCGCTGATGAGGGTGTCGTCCTTGTGCAGCGACTTTATCTGGTTCGCCGGTCCGATGACCGTGAGCTTCGAGGACTCCTTGTTCCCCATCAGGCGGTTGAGGAACCCGCCGTCGTTCGCCTCGGAACGCGGGAACGACTCGATTTCGATTCCGGAGAAGCCGTCGGGGTTGATTTCGCTCATCGTCACCTCGATGAGCTTCGACTCCTCGTCCGGGCTCAGGCCGCGTTCGAGCACCACGATGTTACCGTCGTGGACGCCGTCGAGGATGAGCCGAATCTTCTCCATCGAAGTCTTTCCCTCCATCCGCTCGCCGCTGATGAAGTCGATCTGCACGCCGTCGTCGTGTTCTATTTCTGGCATCCTGTGTCACCCGAATTTCGTCGCAATCTCGTCGTACACTTCGTCCATGTTGTCGCCCTCCAGCGCGGAGAGCGGGATGGTGTCGTGCTGGGGGAACGCGTTCTTGATGCGCTGGATGTTCGCGTCCTCCAGGTCGGTCTTGTTCGCGAGGATGAGAACGGGGAGGTCGCGGCTCTCGATGATGCCGATGAGCATCGTGTTCACCTGCGTGAACGGGTCGGTGGTCGCGTCGAGCACGTAGATGACGCCGTCCACGTCCTCGCGCAGCCAGTGCATCGCCTCCGCGACGCCCTCGGTCGCCTCGCGGGAGCGCCGGACGGCCTCGTCCTTCTCCATGCCGTGCTCGACGAACTCCTCGTAATCGACCTTCGTCGCGACGCCGGGCGTGTCGACGATGTCGATGCTGACGGTGCGGCCGTTGCGCTCGATTTCGACGTTCTCCTTCCGGCGCGCGCGCCGGGTTTCGTGCGGAACGTGGCTCTCGGGGCCGATGGCGTCACCGGTCCAGTCGCGCGCGATTCGGTTCGCGAGCGTCGTCTTCCCCGCGTTCGGCGGTCCGTAGATTCCGATGCGCTTGGGTTCGTCACCCTCGCCGGCGAAGAGCTTCGCCGTCACACCGGAGATGCTGTCTTTGAGGTCTGCGAACAGTCCCATCCTTGGCTCTCCTACGCACCCCCATACGTGTAAGGCTAACGCAGAATGCGCGCCGATACGGCCGATATCGCGTCAGACGGACGGCATCCGGCCGGTTCGTAGACGGGAAACGGAGGGGTTGGAGAACAGCGTGCGATGTGAGCACGGGGAACAGTCCCGAACACGGGCCGGAGTCGGCGGGAGGACACGACCGGCCTAGCCCCCCACCCCCTCGTTTCGAGTGGAACCCGCGGGAGGAGTGGGGTGGGTGTCGCGACGAGCGGCGAGAACTCCACTAGAAACCAACACTACGACCCACCAAACTACTCTTCTTATTGCAGTACGGGTTTGGTTGTGCTGCATTCCTCTTAGTTCTTTCTCGTGTCTAGCGGCCCGCTCGCGAACCCCCACCCTCCGTTCTCGCTCTCCACCCGAAACGAAGGGGTGGGGGGGTTCGCCCCGTCCCGGGTCTCGACCCGTCCGTTTCGAGTGGAACCGAACACTCGCTCCGAACGCCACCGGGTTCGCGACCGCTCACGCACTCCTCACGCTCGGTGACACTCTCCCCGTCTCGCGTGTCGCCCTCGACGGCACGTGCGCTCCGCGTTCGACGACGCCAGCTCACATCGTGCGCCCCGCGGTTCCAGTCGAACTCCTCGCTGACCGGCCATCGGGGCGCAGCCGGGCGGTTTCTCGACGTTCCCGCCGACACAGCAGTCCGGACCGAAAGTTATTAACTACTGTACTTTCCATTGTTTCATCTGCATCAACTGCATACGCCTCACGGGCGGCCACCGTGATTCCGGCGGTACGGTCTCACTCACGCCGGTTCTCGCTGCCTCGCGGGCATCTCCACCTGAAATAGAGGGGTGAACGATTCAGATATGGATGACAACACACCGGCGGACGACCGGCGCACGGCACGCGACTTCGACGTGGAGATAGACGACGTCCTCGACGAGGACGGCGACGACGAGGACGGCCTCTTCGACGACCTCCTCCGCGGCGAACCCATCTTCGAGAACAAGGAAGTCCTCCGCCCCTCCTACACGCCCCACGAACTCCCGCACCGGAACGAACAGATAAACAACATGGCGACAATCCTCGTCGCCGCGCTCCGCGGGGAAACCCCCTCGAACATCCTCATCTACGGGAAGACGGGCACGGGAAAGACCGCGTCCGCGAAGTTCGTCAGCCAGGAACTGGAGAAGACCTCCCGCAAGTACGAGGTTCCGTGCGAGGTCGAGTACATCAACTGCGAGGTCACGGACACCCAGTACCGCGTGCTCGCACAGCTCGCGAACACGTTCATCCAGCAGAACCGCGAGTTCGTGGACGACCGCGTGGACGAACTCGAATCCCTCGCGGAACGCGCCCGCGACGACCCGACCGTGCTCGCCGACACCGAGTTCGACTCCGTCGAGGCGGTCGTCGAACGCGTCGACTCCCTGCTCGACGACCGCGAGGAGATGGAGGACGTCCCCATGACTGGGTGGCCGACCGACCGCGTCTACGCCGAGTTCTTCGACGCCGTGGACTACGTCGAACGCGTCGCCGTCATCATGCTCGACGAGATCGACAAGCTCGTCGAGAAATCCGGGGACGACACCCTCTACAACCTCTCCCGGATGAACTCCGAACTCGACAACTCCCGGGTCTCCATCATCGGCATCAGCAACGACCTGAAGTTCACGGACTTCCTCGACCCCCGCGTCAAGTCCAGTCTGGGCGAGGAGGAAATCGTCTTCCCGCCCTACGACGCGAACCAGCTCCGCGACATCCTCGAACACCGCTCCGAGACCGCGTTCAAGGCGGACGCGCTCTCCGAGGACGTCCTCCCGCTGTGCGCGGCGTTCGCCGCGCAGGAACACGGGGACGCGCGGCGCGCGCTCGACCTCCTCCGCACCGCGGGCGAACTCGCCGAGCGCGACCAGGCCGACATCGTCACCGAGGCGCACGTGCGGCGCGCGCAGGACAAGATAGAACTCGACCGCGTCGTCGAGGTCGTCCGCACCCTCCCCACCCAGAGCAAGCTCGTCCTGTACGCCATCCTCGTCCTCGAAAAACACGGCGTGCACAACATCAACACGGGCGAGGTGTACAACATCTACAAGCGCCTCTGCGACGAGATCGACGCCGACGTGCTCACCCAGCGCCGGGTCACCGACCTCATCAGCGAACTCGACATGCTCGGAATCGTGAACGCCGTCGTCGTCTCGAAGGGCCGCTACGGCCGCACCAAGGAAATCAGCCTCTCGGTTCCCGTCGAGGAGACCGAGGCCGTCCTCGAAGCCGACAGTCGGCTCGGGGACGTGGAGAACGTCACGCCGTTCGTGCAGGCGCGCTTCGACAACGAGTGAGTTCTACGAGACGAGTTCGGTGACGGCCTCACCGACCGTGGCTTCCCCGGAGAAGACGAGGCGAACGTACCCGAGCCACGGCACTCGGAACTGCGCGCGGCCCCGCACCCACTCGGGCTTGACGGGACTGCTGATGCCGTTCACCTGGTCGTAGTACTGGTTGTTGTCACCCTTCGTGACGAATCCGGCGTGGGGCGCGGGACAGTTCGCTATCGCGGCACAGCTCTCGCCGTCGACGTACGCGGGGTTCGCCCTGTCGTACCAGTTCTCGCCGTCCGCGACCCAGAACCGCGCGCGGTGGATGATGGGCGTGGTGCCGCCCGCGCCGTCGCGCTGGTAGACGACGACGTCGCCGTACCCGCCGAAGCGCTGGTAGTCCACGTCCTCGGCCATCTCGTGCGTGATGACGCCGGTGTCGGCGTACCCCATGTCGCCCGCGAACCGGTGTTCTTCAGTGACGAACACGAGGTCGCCGCGCTGCATGTGCGGTTGCATGCTCCCGGATTCGACGGCGACGAGCGGCGGCCACAGCCCGCTCACCCCGAACAACAGCATGCCGACGAGCAGGACGGCGAGCGCGCTCGACACCATCTCGCGGACGAACACCACGAACTCGTGGTCGGTTCGGAACACCCACCGCACGGCGTCCGCGGGGCTTCGTCGCGGGTTCGGCGCGTCGTCGTCGGCCATACAGGACGGACGACGCGCCCGGGGGACAAAAGCCCCGCCGGTCCGCCCTCACGCGGCTCGACCCGTCGTTCCGCGGGAACCGCTCACCGCAGGGCTTTTGCTCGCGTCCCGCCTCCCGAGTGAGTGTGCCGAACTCGACGCCGGTCGTGGTCGTGCGGGAACTCACGAGCCGCGGCTACAACGCGGACCGGGACGCCGTGACCCTGCTCGCGGACGAACCCGACCCCGCGCGCGCCGTCGAGCACGTCGTCGAGCACGCCCCGGCGGACGTGCTCACGATCTCCGCCGCGCAGGTTCGCGAGGCGCTCGACGCCCGCGACGACACGGAGGAAACGGCCACCGAGGGCGACCGGAGCGACCGCCCGGGGCCGTCCGCGACCCCCTCCAGTGAGTCCGCCGAGTCCGACGAATCCGCGAGTCCCACCGCCGAGTCCGCGAATTCCGCTACGGAGTCCGCGTCTGCCACAACAAACTCGGAGTCCTCCATTTCGACTGGACGAGAAACAACTCGTACTGGCGAGCAGGATAGTGGTTCTGCACCTGAAACGAAGGGGGTTGGTGGGGGTGATGGTGCCGCTCCCGGCGGGTCGGACGGCGTCGCGGACGCGATGGACGCAGACTCAATCGGGGCGTTCGAGCGCGCGGTGGACGAGACGCTCCACGAGGTCAGCATCGCGAACGACATCACGGGCCAGTCCACGGGGACGGGCGAGTACGGCGACTTCGTCTCCGTGTTCCGCGACCGGTACGACCGTCTCTCCTCGAAACTTCGGGGGCGCGTGAACCACCGGCCGACGAACGCGCTCGAATCCATGGGCGGCGGGAGCGAGGCCGCCATCGTCGGGATGGTGAACGACATCCGCTCGACCGCGAGCGGCCACTGGCTCATCGAACTGGAGGACACGAACGGCGTCTTCCCCGCGCTCGTGATGAAAGACCGCGACATCGCCGCGCACGTGGACGAACTCCTCATGGACGAGGTCATCGCCGTCGAGGGGTCGCTCGCGCAAGACGGCGGCATCCTCTTCGTGGACTCCATGCACTTCCCGGACGTCCCCCGCACGTACAAGCCGAACACGGCCGACCGGCACGTGCAGGCCGCGCTCATCAGCGACGTGCACGTCGGCAGCCAGGAGTTCGCGGACTACGCCTGGGAGTCGTTCGCGCGCTGGCTCCACACCGAGGAAGCCGAGCACGTCGAGTACCTCCTCATCGCGGGCGACATGGTGGAGGGCGTCGGCGTCTACCCCGAGCAGGACGAGGAACTCGACATCGTGGACATCTACGAGCAGTACGAGGCGTTCGCGGAGAAACTCAAGCAAGTCCCCGGGGACATGGAGATCGTGATGATTCCGGGGAACCATGACGCGGTTCGGCTCGCGGAACCCCAGCCCGCGTTCGACGAGGAGCTCCGCGACATCATGAGCGCGCACGACGCCCGCATCACCGGGAACCCGAGCACGGTGACCGTCGAGGGCGTGAACGTCCTGATGTACCACGGCGTCAGTATCGACGAGGTCATCGCGGAACACCCGAGCGAGTCCGTCTCCTACGACGCCCCGCACCGGGCGATGGAGCAACTCCTGAAGAAACGCCACGTCGCCCCCCAGTACGGCGGCCGGCTCCGCGTCGCGCCCGAGGAGAAGGACTACCTCGTCATCGACGACGTGCCCGACGTGTTCCACACCGGTCACGTCCACAAGCTCGGCGTCGGGACGTACAACAACGTCCGCCTCGTGAACTCGGGGTGCTGGCAGGAGCAGACCGCGTTCCAGAAGTCCGTCAACATCGACCCGGACGTGGCGACCGCGCCCATCCTCGACCTCGACACGCTCGACGTCACCGTCCGGAAGTTCGAGAACTAAACGCGCTTGCCGGCTGGCGAAACCACTTTTGTGCGCGCCGAGAACCCCCGCCGTGTTACGCGCCGCGTTCCGCCGCGTCACCGCCGCGCTCTACGCCTTCCCCGCGCTCCTCTCGCGACTCGGGTTCCTCGACCGCGAGAAGGGCGAGGAGGCGTTCGACCTCGCGGTGCCCGCGATGGTCACGGGCGGCCTGCGCACGCTCCTGCGAACCGCGGACTTCTTCATGGTCAGCGTCGCCGCCGGCGGCGGCGCGGCCGCCGCGGGAAGCATCGCCGCCGGCGAGAGCGCGGTCGCCGCGCTCGAATTCGGGTTCCAGTACTACTTCATCCCGTTCGGCCTCGCGCTCGCGCTCACCTCCGGCACCATCAGCGTCGTCTCCCGCCTGAAGGGAGCCGACCGCCACCGGGAAGCCGACTTCGCCATCAAGCAGTCGCTCTGGCTCTCCATCCTCATCTCCGTCCCCATCACGGTCTTCACGTGGCTGTACGCGGAACCCCTCATCGACCTCCTGACGAACGACCCCGTCGCCGTCGCGGAGGGCGCGACCTACCTCCGCATCGTCATGCTCTCCGTCGCCTTCCGGTTCTGGGGGATGATCGCGTCCCGGGCGCTCGCCGGCGCGGGCGACACCCGCACCCCGATGTACGTCCGCCTGCTCACGCTCCCCACGAACGTCGTCATCAACGCCGTCCTCATCTTCGGCCTCCTCGGGTTCCCCGCGCTCGGCGTCGCGGGCGCGGCCATCGGCACCGCCGCCGCGAACGTGCTCGCCGCCGCCATCTTCTTCGCCCTCCTCGTCTCTGGACGGTACAGCGTCCAACTCCGTCTCGGCGGGAAGCAGTGGGACTGGAGTCTCGCGACCGAAATCGTCCGGGTCGCCGTCCCGCTCGCCGGAACCCGGCTCTCCCGGACGTTCGGCCGGTTCCCCTTCCTGTTCGTGCTCGGCGTGTTCGGGAGCGAAGTCGTCGCCGCGTACGCCATCGGCCGCCGCGTCATGCTCCTCGCGCTGATGCCCGCGTGGGGGTACTCCACGGCGTCCTCCACGCTCGTCGGCCAGGCCATCGGCGCGGGTGAGGACGACGAGGCCGCCGAGTACGGCTGGCAGACCCTCCGCATCGCGCTCGCCACCCAGCTCGTCATCGCCGCCGCCATCTTCGCCGCCGCGCGCCCGCTCGCCGCGGCGTTCGCCGCCGCCGACCTCGACCTCACCGTCACCTTCATCCGCGTGTTCGGCCTCGGCGTCGCCGCGTTCAGCGTCTCCCGCACGCTCCGCGGCGGCCTCCGCGGCGCGGGCGACACCTCCTGGCCGTTCTACGGCGGCCTCATCAGCACCTACCTCGTCCGCCTCCCCATCGCGTTCGCCGCGCTCCCCGCGACGTTCGTCGTCGCCGTCCCCCTCCTCGGCGTCAGCCTCACGCCCGGCCTCGGCTGGGCGCTCCCCGCCATCTACGTCGCCATCGTCGCCGACATGTACACGCGCGCCGCCGTGAACTTCGTCCGGTTCCGCTCCGGGAAGTGGCGCGAAATCGGCGCGCGCGCCACGAACCAAACGACCTGATTTAAGTGGGACGCGGCCCCGAGAAGGGGTATGAGCAAAGCGACGAAGTTCGTCCTCGGCACCGTCGGCGCGTCCGCCGCGCTCTCACTCGTCATCGCCGCGCAGATAGCGCTCGCGTAGCGTGTTCGAGGCGCGCGACCTTCCCGCCGACCTGGCGAGCGTCCGCGACGAGCACGCGCCCGACGCCGTCGTCCTCGACGCGTCCAGTGACTTCGAGACCCTGCCCGGGTACGCGCTCGACGACCTCGCGACCCGCGCGGACGCGCTCACGCCGACCGCGTACGACCCCGACTGGCTCCCCGCCGACAGCCCCGAGATGCTTCAGCGACTCGCGTCCGCCGACCTCGTCGTCGGAATGCCCGGCGACGGCAGCGTCGCGTGGACGCGCCAGACCGACCCCGCGTTCGTCGTCGTGAAACCCCGGGTGGAGGGCGCGCCCGACGACTTCGTGGACTTCCTCGTCGCGGAGGCGCTCGTCGAACTCGGCCGCGACCTCCCCGAGCACTTCCTCGGGTTCTTCGCGGACGCCTACCCCGACTTCGCGAGCGCGGTGGACGCCGACCCGACCACGACCTACCAGGTCGCGCTCGCCGCCTTCGACGCCTACCGCGGCCTCCACACCCGCGACGCCTTCGAGTCCTGGGCGGACGACCGCGACCGCCTCCACGACGCGTGGCGGGACGCCGGCGACCGCCTCCAACCGCGCCTCGACGACCTCCCGTCCGAGGTCGCGCGCGGCACCACCGACTTCGCGGACGCCGCCGAACTCGCGTGCAGCGCCGTCAAACACGACCTCGACGTTCCCACGCCCTTCGGCGCGCTCGACACCGCCGCCTACCGCGACCACGGCCCCCAGTACGCCGTGAAGTGGGCGGAGAAACTCTTCTAACCACAGCGAAGAAGTCCCCAGACCCCCTCCAGTCCCGTATGAGCGACGAGTTCGACCGCGAGGAGGAGAAACGAAAGCTCCGCGAGAAGTACGCGAAAGACCGGGAAGACCGCGAGGTCACCGGCCGCATGAGCGACCTCCTCCTCCAGGGCGCGACGATGACGAACAAGCACTGCGACCGCTGCGGCAGCCCCATCTTCCGACAGAACGGCGAGGAGTTCTGTCCCACCTGCCGCGCCGAAGGCAACCAACCCCAGACCGACGAACCAGCCGACCAATCCGGTCGGACCGCCGCGGAACCGACCGAAACCGGCGACGCACAACCCACCCCGGAACCCACGCGCGCCCCCGCCACGACCGCGGACACGCCCGACCCCGCCGCGGACGAGCCCACCGAACCCGCAGGCTCCCCGGCGTCCGCGGACACCGCGGACGCACGCGCCGCCCTCGCCACCTCCATCGAAACGCTCGCCCAGCGCGCCAGCGACGCCGACGACCCCCGCCGCGCCAAGGAGTTCCTCGAAGCCGCACGCGAAGCCGCCGACACCCTCCACGCCCTCGACCGCTAACCCCGACCGTTCAGGTGGTTTCCCGCGTGGCTCTGCCACGCGGGTATCTCGCGGCGTTGCCGCTCGCTTCTCTCCGACGGCGAAGCCGTCGGAATGGGCCACCAACACTTAACCTCCTTCTCCGCTCACGTTCCGCTATGAAGATACTCGTCCCCGTGGACGGTAGCGACATCAGTTTCCGAGCGCTCTCCTTCGCGGCGGAGATGGCGCGGCGGTACGAGGGCACGGTGCACGTGATTCACATCACCGACCGGAAGAACGACGTGACGGACGACATCGTCGAGCGCGCGAAGGACATCCTGGACGCGGAGGGCATCGAGGACGACCCCGAGGTCAGTCTCGACCTCGAACTCGACTTCCGGCCGTCGAAGCGCGTCGGCGAGGACATCCTCACGCTCGTGGACGAACGCGGCTACGACCACGTCGTGATGGGCCACCACGGCTCCGGCGCGGTGGAGCGCGCCATCCTCGGGAGCGCCGCCGAGACCGTCATCAAGTCCGACACGGTCGCGGTGACGGTCGTCCCCTAGGGGTCGTACTGGGAGCCGACGACCTCCCGCACGCGCTCGGCGGTGACCTCGCCGACGCCCGACACCGCCAGGAGGTCGTCTTCGCGCGCGGTCATCACTTCCTCCACCGTCCCGAAGTGCTCCAGGAGCGCGCGCGCCGTCACCGGCCCGATGTCCGCGATGGACTCCACCACGTACTCCTGTTGTTCGTCCAGCGTCTTCGCGGACTTCTCGCCGTGCGCGCTCACCTCGCGGTCGCGCGACAACTGCTCCCGGCCCGCGATGGTTTCGAGCAAGTCCGCGGTATCGGACTCGTCCTCGGTGCGGAGGACGCTGACGCCGTAATCGACCGCGAGGCTCGCGAGCGCACCCCGAATCGCGTTCGGGTGGACGTTCCGCGCGCCGTACAGGTCGTCGCCCTCGATGACGTACACCGGCCGGTCGTAGTGCCGGACGAGGTCGGTCGCCTGCTCGAACACCGAGCGGTCGCCCCCCAAGAGGGTGTCGAGGAAGTCCTCGATGCTCTTGCGCTCGACCGCCACTCGGTCGGAGAGCACGTAATCACCCACGGCGAGCGTCTCCAACCGCGTCTCCACGGCGTCCCGCTTCGAGAGGTCGCGGGCGATGTGTGAGTCGAGTTCGCGCTGATCGACCACGACCTCGACCGTCTCCGCGTCGTCGTGATGCGGGTCGTCCGGCGTCTCCTTCGCCTCGACGTCCTGCTCGTCCGGGTCGGGCGGCTCGAACCCCGACAGCGCCGCCTGCCCCTCGCTCTCGCCTTCGCGCTCCGCCTCGTCGCTCGCGTCGTCCGCGTCGCCGGTGTCGCCCCCGCTGTCGAAGTCCGTGAGCGCCTGCTGGCTGTCGTCGAGTTCCTCCTCGACCTCGTCCGCGACGCCCTTCAGGTCGCGGAGCTCCTGCTCCATCTCCTTCTCGCGGCGACGGCTTATCCAGAAGTACGCCTCGTCGCGGGTGTCCTCCGCCATCAGCACGACGACTCGGCCCTCGTCCTGGCGGCCCGTCCGGCCCTTCCGCTGGACGGAGCGAATCGCGGTCGGCACCGGCTCGAAGAACAGCACCAAATCGACCTCCGGCACGTCCAGGCCTTCCTCGGCGACGCTCGTGGAGACGAGCACCTCGAACTCGCCCGCGCTGAACGCGTCCAGGCGGTCTTTCTGCTCGGTCTGCGTCATCCCGTCCGAGCCGTCCTTGTCGCCCTGGCCGACGAACCGCTCCGTCTCGAAGTGATTCCCCAGGAACTCCGTGAGCGCCTCCGCCGTGTCCCGCGACTCCGTGAACACGATGACGCGGTCGCCGCCCTCGATACCCAGCGTCTCCGCGAGCAACATCCGCACCCGCCGGAACTTCGGATGGAGGTCGTCGTACTCCTCCACGCGACGCATCGCCTCCTTCACCCGCGGCTCGCTCACCAGCCGCTGGGAGGCCTTCGACGCGCCCGACGACCGCGCCGCGTTCCGCTGCCGCTCGAAGTACCGACGCACGGATTCGACGCTCTGCGTCTCCACCAGTTCGACCGCCCGCCGGAGCTTCATCACCTCCGCGTGCGCGCTCATCCCCTCGTAGCCTTCCGACTGGTCGTTGTCGATGAGTTTGCGCAACTGCGCGCGCATCCGATTCAAGTCCTTCTGCGAGACGTCCGGCTGGGTCGTGTTCGTCACGCCCAACTCCTTCAGGGCCTCCAGGCGCTCCTGAATGACCTCGTTCAGTTTGTCCCGGATCTCGATAATCTCGTCGGGGAGGTCGATGCGCTCCCACTCCACGTCCGTGTCGTGCGTGAACGCGGCCACGTCGTCGTCGTCCTCCGTCTTCACCTCCACCGACGTGATGCCGAGGTTCTCACACACCTGCCGGATGTCCTCCTCGTTCCCGCCGGGACTCGCGCTCATTCCCGTCACGAGCGGGTCTGCGGCGTCCGCGAGGTAGCGCTCCGCGATGTACGTGTACGCGTAGTCGCCGGTCGCGCGGTGGCACTCGTCGAACGTGCAGTGCACCACGTCCCGGAGGCTCACGCGGCCGCCGACGAGGTCGTTCTCCACCACCTGCGGCGTCGCGATGACGACGCGCGCGGACTCCCAGAGTTCCGCGCGGTCGTCCGGCCGGACTTCGCCCGTGAACACCACGATTTCGTCGTCCGGGATGTCGAGCGCGTCCCGGTAGAACGTCGCGTGCTGTTCCACCAGCGGCTTCGTCGGCGCGAGCAACAGCGACTTCCCGCCGGCGTCGTCCGCCAGGCGTTCCGCCGTCACCAACAGACTCACCGCCGTCTTCCCCAGTCCCGTCGGGAGGCAGACGAGGGTGTTCCCGGAGAGCGCTCGCTCGGCGAGGTCGACCTGGTAGTCGCGGCGCTCGATGACGCCCGCCGAGAGGAGCGGGCGACTCACGTAGTCGGCGTCGGTGGCGGCCATTCACCACGGTGTTGGCCGCTCACGCGTTTAAGGGTTCGCGTGGCGGGGTGAAAGTGAACTAGTCCACGAGTTCCGCGAGTTCGAGGAGGGTGTCGAGGTCGAGCACGGCCACGACGAGCGCGACGACCACGAGCGCCACTATCGCGATGACTGCCCACTCGACTGGTGTCATACTCGCGGGTTCGGACGCCCCGGAAAAACCGTTTGTGGCCCCGCCCCGGGCTACACGAGGTGGATAGTCGCCCACATCGCGCTCGCGGACGCGACGGGGATGGAGAAGTTGTCGTCCACGACGTACGTGAACACCACGGGCTTCACGCCGTCCGCGACCGCGGCGGCCGCCGCGCCCGCGATAGCCGCGGGGACGGGGACGCGGAGGAGGCTGGCGATGGCGAGGCAGAACCCGAACGTCGCGAGCATCACCCACGACTGCTTCATCCCGAGGTCGCCGCTCGACAGGATTCCCGAGATGGGGTCGCCGAGGGTCAGCATGAACATCGCGGGCACCGCGACGAACGGGTCGAACGCGAGCGCGACGAGCGTCATCGCCACCGCGCCGAGCGCGTACCCCGCGGGGTTCTCCCGCTCGTACTCCCGCGTGAGCTTCGAGAAGATACGCCAGTGGTCGATTGTGCCGGCGAGGCGGAGCGCCTCCGCCGCGGCGACGACGACGCACGCGAGAACGAGGAAGCCCCGAATATAGGCCCACGGCGCGCCGAGCAGGTACGCGAGGGGGACGACCGACGTGCTCGCGTGGACGGCGCGCCGCGGGAGTTCGCTCACAGTTCGGAGAAGTCAGCGCGGCCGGCGCGGAGGTCGCCGAGCACGCGCGGGAGGTCGTCGATGTCGACGCGCGTCTGGTCGGTCGAGTCGCGGTCTCGAAGCGTCACGTCGCCGTCTTCGAGGCTCTCGTAGTCGACGGTGACGCAGAACGGCGTGCCGACCTCGTCCTGCCGGCGGTACCGGCGGCCGATGTTTCCGGAGTCGTCGTACGTCACGGAAAACCCGGCTTCGCGGAGGTCTCGCGCGAGGTCGCGCGCCTCCTCGCCGAGGCCGTCCTTGTCCATCAGGGGGAACACGCCGACGAACGTCGGCGCGACCTCGGGGTCGAGGCGGAGCACGTCGCGCTCCTCGCCGTCCACCTCGTCGGTGTCGAGCGCGTGCGCGAGCACCGTGTAGACGACGCGACCGACGCCGAACGCCGGTTCGACCACGTGGGGCGTGATGTGCCGCCCGGCCTCCGTCACCTCCTCCACCGCAAAGCCGGTCTTTTCGACGGGCACCTCGTACGTCTCGCCGTCCACGTCAACCGCAACAGTGTCGTCGTCGAACGCCGCGCGGTCGCGCTCCGCGAGGGTTTCGAGCGCGTCCGCCACGTCGCCCGCCGCGCCGCCGAACTCGGGGCCGAGGTAGGACATGTCGGGGTCGACGGTCGCGCGCTCGACGGTCTTCGGCTCGTCGAACTGCTTGAACACCGTGAAGTTCTCCCCGGAGTGTTTCGCGTGCTTCGAGAGGTCGTAGTCCGTCCGGGACGCGAGCCCCTCGATTTCTATCCAGTCGCCGTCCACCTCGGACTCGGCGTCCCAGCAGTCGCTCGCGTAGTGCGAGAGTTCGCCGGGGAGGTGCTGGCGGAACCGGAAGCGGTTCATGTCCACGCCGACGCGGTCGAACCACCGCTGGCTCACGCCGAGCCAGTACGCCGTCCACTCGTCGCCCACGATACCCTCCTCGACGGCCTCGCGCGGCGTCTTCTGGACGTACTCGCCGTCCTCGGCCTGCTGTTCGGAGACGGGGTAGAGGGTGAGCGAGATGTCGCTCACGGCGTCGAGGTCGGGGCTGTCCGACTCGGGGTCGAAGAAGTACTCCAGCTCCGCCATCGTGAACTCGCGAGTGCGCAGGAGGGCGTTCCGCGGGCTGATTTCGTTCCGGTAGCCCGTTCCGACCTGCGCCGCGCCGAACGGCAGTTGCTCGCGCGCGTACTCCTTCAGCCGGGGGAACTCCACGAACATCCCCTGCGCGGTCTCCGGGCGCATGTAGCCCGTCTGGCCGTCGCCCGGCCCGATCTGGGTCTTGAACATGAGGTTGAAGTTCTCCACGTCCTCGCCCGCGAGCGGCGTGTTACAGTTCGGACAGACGAGGTCGTGGTCGCGGATGAGTCCCTCGACCTCGGGAATCGGGAGGCTCTCGGCGTCCTCGATGCCCGTGTTGTCCTCGATGAGGTGGTCGGCGCGGTGGCTCTCCCCGCACTCCGGGCACTCGACGAGCATGTCGTCGAACGTCTCGATGTGCCCGGACGCCTCGAACACGGGTTCTGGCGTGACCGTCGGCGCGTCTATCTCCATGTTCCCCTCGCGGGTGACGAAGCGGTCGCGCCACGCGTCCTCGACGTTCCGCTTCAGGCTCGCGCCCTCCGGCCCGTACGTGTAGAACCCGGCGACGCCGCCGTACGCCTCGTTCGCCTGGAAGAAGAAACCCCGTCGGCGGGCGAGTTCGTCCAGGTTCATAGCGCGGAGAGCAGGTCGATGTCCCGGACGATGCCGGTGAGGTCGTCGCCGCTCACGAGCGGGAGCTGTTCCACGTCGTGCGTGAGCATCAGTTGTGCGACCTCCTGGGCGGTCTTCGTGCTCGACACCGTCACGGGGTCGGTCGTCATGAACTCCCGCACGGGCTCGCCGGGAATCTCGACGTTCCGCGTCGGGAAGTAGCGGTTCCCGACGGCCTTGATTCCCTCCCACATCCAGTCGTCGTCCTGGCCCGCGATGGAGTCACCGATGTCGTCCTCGCCCTCCACGACGCGCGCCACGTCGATGACGTCCACTTCCGTGATGATGCCCGCCATCTCCGCGTCGTCGTCGAGCACGACCGCGTACGGGACGTTCGCGTACGCGATTTCGCGCTCCGACACCGGGAGCGGCGTCCCCTCGTAGACGGTGTTCACGTCGCGCCGGGCGAGCCCGCCGACCTCGCTGTCGCCCGCCACGTCGCCGTCCGCGATGGCGCGCACCACGTCCGTGATGGTGACGATGCCCTCCAGTTCGTCGTCGCCCCCGACGACGGGGACGCGGCGCGCGCCCTCGGCGACCATCAGGCGCGCCGCCTCCACGATGGAGGCGTCCGCGCTCGCCGTCGGCACGTCCTGCATCAGCAGCGCGAGCTGGTCTTCGTCCGGCTGTTCGATGAGGTCTTCGCGCGAAACGAGTCCGCGGTAGCGTTCGCCCGCGTCGGATTCCTTGACGACGGGGACAGAAGAGAACTCGCGCTCCTGCAGATACGTGAGCACGTCCTCGCGAGTACCCGGAAGCTCGACCGTCACGAGCTCCGAGCGGGGTGTCATCGCGTCAGCGACGTTCATGTGGGCGGTCTACGATGCCCGCCCATTTGTAGGCTACGCCCTCAGTTCTCGGCGACGACGCGGTCGGCCTCCGGGAAGAACTTCTCGTAGCCGTCGTGCTCGAACGACCCGAGGTGGGTGCCGTCGAGGCGCTGGACGTGCGTGTACAGCGTTCCGTGTTCGACCGCCGCCTCGACGAGCGGCTGGGCGTAGTGCCGGAGGAAGTTCCCCGCGATGAAGACGGCCGTCTCCGTCTCGGGGTCGCGGAGCTCCGTCACGAAGAACACGCGGCCGTCCACCTCGGCGCGGTACACGTCGTAGACGGGGAAGCCGTCGTCGCGGAACACGTCCGCGAACGCCTCCGCGTCGTTGTCCGGAACGACGTGCACGATGCCGTACTGCACGTCGTCGTCCGCGGGGTCGTCGTTCGAGTCGAGCCCCTTCGTCGCGGTGTCGCCCGCGCGGAGCGTCACCGTCGTCCACCCCTCCGCTTCGAGTTCCTCCGCGAGCGCGTCCATGTCCGCGAGCGTCTGCGCCCACGCGTCCTTCTTCGCACCCGGGTTCTCCGTTATCTGCTCGCGTCGCTCCGCGAGCTCGTCCTTCTCCGGCGAGTCCGGTCCCTGTTTGACCATATGCGTGGAAGTGGGCGATTCGGACGGAAGAACGTTCCGCTGGCCGTTAGACGCCGAACGCGACTTCGAGCGCGAAGGAGACGACGAGCAGGCAGACCGCGGTCGCCGCGACCGTCACGCCGTCCCGCGGCCGGTCGTTCGGGTGGAGCGGGACGAGCGCGGCCGGCGGGAGTCGGGCGACGTACCGCGCGAACGTCCCGCTCTCCGCTTCCTCCTCGCCGAAGTTGTCCGGGCCGCTCCTGTCCGCGCCGACGCGGCCGTCCGCGCTCGCAAAGGGGTTCAGGACGCTCGCCGCGGCCGCCGCTTTCTCCCGGTCGCTCCGCTCGTCGTCCTCGACGGGGTCGGCGGTTCGCTCGACGCGCGCGCTCGTCGCCTCGTCGCTCTCCGTGTCGCGCTTCCACGCCGCCGTCGGTCGGAGTTTGATGGCGGCGTACCCGAGGAGGAGCCAGCCGAGGACGAACTGCCCGAACTTCACGCCGGACGCGCCCGCGCTGTACAGCGCGCTCACGGCCGCGAGAACGAGGGAGACGCAGAACGCGCCGGCGGCCGCGTACGTCACCACGTACGCCGTCTTCCCGAGCCAGCGCCGACGCGTTCCGGTCATGCTAGTCGAGAACGTGCGTTTCGAGGTACTCCGCGGGTTCCTCGTACTCGTCCTGGTGGCGGTGACACCGGCTCTGTCGGCCGCTCGACGACACCTGGTGGTCGGCGGGGCGTTCGCGCTCGCAGACGCTCCCGAACTCCTCGCGGAGCGCCGCGCGCGCCGCCTCGCTCTCGCCCGCCCGAATCTGCTCGACGGCCTCCTGGACGTGCGTCTCGACTTCGCTCGGGAGGTCGAGGTCGCCGAACACCTCCTTGACGAGTTCGTCGATGTCCTCGTAGGGGTCGGAGAGCCCCGCGAGTTCGAACACCTGCTGGGTCACCGACTTCTCGCGGCTCTCGCGCTGGCGGAGCACGTCCCGAAACATCTCGACGGCCTCCCAGACGTCGTTGTCGATGTCGCCGTACTTCTCGGGTCGAATCTTCATCGGGCACCGCGTGCTGAACGGACACCCGCTCGGGGGGTCGCGCGGACTCGGCGGCGTCCCCCGCAGGGTGATGCGCTGTTTGTCCGCGGTCGGGTCGGGTTCCGGAATCGCCGACAACAGCGAGTGCGTGTACGGGTTCGCCGGGTCGTCGAACACCTCCTCCGACGGCCCGAGTTCCATCACGTTCCCGAGGTACATCACCGCGACGCGGTCGCAGATGTGCTCGACGACCGCGAGGTCGTGCGCGATGAACAGGTACGTGAGGTCGAACTCGTCCTGGAGGTCTTCGAGGAGGTTCAGAATCTTCGCCTGCACGGACGCGTCCAGCGCCGACACCGGCTCGTCGAGGATGACGAAATCCGGTTCGAGTGCGAGGGCGCGGGCGATGCCGATGCGCTGTTTCTGGCCGCCACTGAACTGGTGGGGGTAGCGGTAGTAGTGCTCCGGCTGGAGGCCCACCGTGTCGAGGAGTTCGCGGACGCGCGCCCGACGCAGGCGGCGCTTCGTCGTGTTCACGCGAACCCGAACCCGGTCGCTCTCCACCGTCACGTCCACGCGCTCGGGTTCGAGCGGAATCTCCTCCCGGATGTCCACGGACGCGCCGCTCTCACTCACGCCGATAGTGATGTCGGGGCGGTCGTGGGCGTCCCGGTCGAACGCCGACACCATGTCGCCCGCGACCTCGCGGCCGTCCGCGTCGGTGAGCGCGACGGAGAGGTACGGCCAGTCGTGCACGTCCAGGGGTTCCTGGACGATTTCGCCGATGGTCATCCGGTCGTTCAGACTGCTGTCCGGGTCCTGGAACACCATCTGGACGTTCCGCCGCCACTGCTTCAGGGCCTTCCCGGAGAGCGCGGTGGCGTCGGTTCCGTCGTACGACACCTCGCCCGCGGTCGCCTGCTCCAGGCGGATGAGCGTGCGGCCGAGCGTCGTCTTCCCGCAGCCGGACTCGCCGACGAGCCCGAGCGTCTCCCCGCGCTTGATGTCGAAGGACACGCCGTCCACGGCCTTCACGGGCTTGTTGTCGAACACGCTGTCGCCGCCGTAGTACGTCTTCAGGTCGCGGACGCGGACGAGCGTGTCGTCTTCGCGGGTCGATTCCGTCGTCGGGTTCGAATCTATCGTGCTCATCGTTCGGCCTCCGCGCCGGTGGTCTGCGACCGGTGGCGCTCGACCGCCGCCTCCTGCGTCTCGTCCTCCGGATAGAGGAGGCAGGCGGCCTCGTGGTCGTCGTTCGCTTCGTTCACGTCCACGAGGACGGGGTGGACGTGGTCGCACTCGTCGAACGCCTTCGGGCACCGCGGCGCGAACCGGCAGTACGTCGCGGGCTCGTTCGGCGTCTCGACGTCGCCCTCGATGATGCTGAGACGGTCGCCGCCCGTGTTCCGCGAGGGAATGCTGTCCAGCAGGCCCTGCGTGTACGGATGCTTGGGGTTCCCGAACAGCTCCTCGGCGCTCGCGCGCTCCACGAGTTCGCCCGCGTACATCACGTTCACGCGGTCGCAGATTTCGGCGACGACCCCCATGTCGTGCGTGATGAACATGATGGAGAGGTCGCGTTCTTTCTGCAACTCCTTCAGGAGTTCCAGAATCTGCGCCTGAATCGTCACGTCGAGCGCCGTCGTCGGCTCGTCACAGATGAGGAGTTCGGGGTCGCAGGCGAGCGCCGTCGCGATGACCGCGCGCTGACGCATCCCGCCCGAGAACTCGTGCGGGTACTCGTTCACGCGCCGGGGCGCGTCCGGAATCCCGACCGCTTCGAGGAGTTCGATGGCCTCCCGGGTCGCCTCCCGGCCGCGCAGGCCCTGGTGGAGCTTGAGCGCTTCCTTGATCTGGTTTCCGACCGTGTAGACGGGGTTGAGGCTCGTGAGCGGGTCCTGGAACACCATCGAGATGGCGCTCCCGCGGAGGCGCTGGCGCGCGTTCTCCGGCATGTTCGCCACGTCCACGTAGCCCGCGGTGACCGTGCCGTCCGCGTCGCGTTCCTCCACGACGACGAAGTCGTCGTCCCCGACGGTGTCGCCGTCGGTGCGGTCGGCGGTCGAGCGACTGTACCGGTCGGCGAACTTCCGCACCGTCTCGATGCCGCGGTACTTGATGTGGCCGTCCGTTATCTTTCCGGGACTCTCGACGAGCCCCATGATGGAGCGCGCGGTGACAGACTTCCCGCTCCCGGACTCGCCGACGATGCCGACGGTCTCGCCGTACCCGATGTCGAACGAGACGCCGTCCGCCGCGCGAATCGTCTCCTTGTCGGTGAAGAACGCCGTGTGGAGGTCTTCGACGGACAGGATGGCGTCCGTGTCGGGGCGTGCGCGAGGCATCACGCACCACCCCCGGTCGCGGCGACCTCGTCGGCGCTCCCGCCTTCGCTCTGCGGGTCGATGGCGTCACGGATGCCGTCGCCGAGCGCGTTGAACCCGACGACGACCGTCGTGATGGCGAGTCCCGGCAGCACCGAGATGTGCCAGGAGTCCGAGATGATGTAGTTCTGGCCGACCGAGACGGCGCGCCCCCACTCGGGCGTCGGCGGTTGCACGCCGATGCCGATGTAGGAGAGGCCGGCGGTCGCGATCATGTACCCGCCCATGCTCATCGACGCGTAGATGAGGAGGTAGCCGACGATGTAGGGCGCGACGTGCTTGCGCATCAGCACGTCCGCGCGCTCACCGAAGGACTCCGCGGCGTCGACCCACTCGTTCTCCACGGTCTGGAACGCCGGGCCGCGAACCGCGCGCCACAGCCCCGTCCACCCCCAGATTCCGAAGATGAGCGCGAGGACGAACGCGCCGCTGTATATTTCGGATATCCACGTGTCGCCGAGCGCGACGCTGAGCATGATGAGCACGAGGAGCTGGGGCATCGCCTGGAACGAGTCACTCACGAGCACGGTCGCGAGGTCGAACACGCCCTTGTAGTACGCGGACATCAGCGCGAGCGACACCGCGATACCGCCCGCGATGGTGATGGCGACCAGGCCGATGAACAGGCTCACCCGCGCCCCGTACGCCATGAACGTGAACAAGTCCTTTCCTGATATCAGCGTGCCGAACGGATGGAATCGGTCGTGGGGGTCGTAGGAACCGATACCGAAGTTCTGACTGTCGCCCTGGGACTTCGAGGCGATGTTCGCCGCGCCCACCGTCACGGTCTGCACGCTCCCGGAGGCTTCGTCGTAGTACTGCACCTGGTGGCTGTACGGGTTCTCGATGTTCGCGTTCGCCGTCGTCGGACTGACGGTCGGCGCGAAGATGGCCATGACGATGAACAGGAAGACGACGACCAATCCGAACGTCCCCCACGAGTGCCCGCGGAGCCGGTCTATCATGTCGTCGGTCGGCGTCCACGCCGCGTACCGGTAGTGCTCGCGGAACACGAGGTAGCCGCGCCACACCCAGTAGAGCACGAAGAACGCGTACGCGTACACGACGACGAGGCGGAGCGCCCACGCGAACGCCGGCGACAGCCCGAGGAACGTGTTCTCCCAGGAACCGTCGGGCATCTGGTAGCCCTGGTTCGGGATGACGCTCCGGTCGAGCAGCGTCGGCAGGCCGTCCACGGCCGCGCCCGCGTCGGCGACGACGCCGAGCACGCCGCCGAGCGGCCCCGAGATGACGCTCGGGAGCGCGCCGAGCAGGGGTTCCGTGATGACGTCGTACGGGAGCGCCATCACGAACCCGGCGAGCGCGCCGAGTTCGAGGGCGATGAGCGCCACGAACACGCCCGCCCAGATGGCGGCGGGCCGCGGGTTCGCCTTGATTCGGTCTGCCAGCGGTTGGTCCGAGTAGTCCGTTGCAGCCATACTATTGTCCCTCGAAACCGACCCGTGGGTCGATTATCGTGTAGAGGATGTCTTGAACGATGTTCATGATGACGAGCAGCAGGATGAAGACGTACATGAGCGCGCTCGCGAGCGGGATGTCGCCGTTCATCATCGATTGCAGGAACACGTAGCCGATGCCGTTGATGGCGAACACGTACTCGATGAGCACGCTCCCGCCGACGAGCACGAACGCCTCCGCCGTGATGACGGGCACCAGGGGGATGAGGGCGTTCCGGAAGATGTGCTTCCAGACGATGGTGCGCGGCGGCAGGCCCTTCGCCTTCGCCATCTCGACGTAGTTCGAGTTCTTCGATTCGAGCATCGCGGTGCGGCCGATACGCATCTCGTTCCCCATCGACGCCGACCCGAGCACGATGGACGCCGGGAGGATTTTCTTCGTCGCCGCGAGGAGGTTCTCCCAGTTCGGCATCGGCAGGCCGAGCGTCGTGTTCGGCCCGAGGAGCTGGCTCAGGTCGGGCGGCCCGATGACTTTCGTCTGGACGACCCAGGTCTCCCAGTTGAACGGCTGGATGCCGCTGACGGCGGGGAGGCTGTTGAGGAAGTTCGCGATGCCGACGGTCGCGCCCTGCGAACTGGACAGGAACTGCATGATGATGACCGCGAGCCAGAAGTTCGGCATCGCACGCCAGACGATACCGCTGAAGGAGGCGGTGTAGTCGCCGAGCGTGTTCGGGTTGAGTCCCGCGTAGAACCCGAGCGGTATCCCGATGAACAGCGGGATGAGAACCGCCCACGCCCCCATCCACATCGTCCGGGGGAGGAATTGGACGACGATTTCGAAGGCGGGCGTCGAGGGCGAGAACACGTAGGACTGCCCGAGGTTGAACGTCAGGAGGTCGGCCATGAAGTCGAAGTAGCGACTCCAGAGCGGTTCGTTCAGGTTCAATTTCCGTCGAATCTCCGCGGCGGCGGGACCGTTCGCGTTCCCGCGCCCGAGGATCGCCGAAACCGGGTCGATCGGCCCTGCGTACAGGATGATGAACGTCAGGGACGTCCCGAAGATGACGACGGGAATCGAGAGGAGGATTCGTTTGAGGAGGTAGGCGAGCCTGTTCATGGCTCTACCCACCGCCCCGTGCCAACCACTTCCATGTTGCGTGCGGTATTGTAGCCCGTGAGCCGTAATTAGGCCTGTCGCTTTAGGTTTCCATTCGTCCGGATAAATGCGTGGCTACCCGCAGAAAATAAATAAACGAGTCGTGTTTCTTTTGTTACTCGTACTGGCCGCGGTCGCCGATGGAGACCTGGTTGAACTTCGTCGCGGCCGTGCCCATCGGGCCGACGCGCGGCTTGTCCACCCAGGGGTACGACATGTGCTCCGCGTTCACGTGGAAGCAGTTGATGAACACCGCGTCCTCCCAGTTCGCCTTCTCCATGTCGACGTAGGCCTCGGCACGCGCCTGCTGCGCTTCCTCGGTCAGGCCGTAGTTCTCCGTGATGGTGTTCCAGGCTTCGCGGGCCGTCTCGGCCGCGTCCGTCCCCTCCCAGTTCGTGTAGGAGACAGCGTTGTCCTGGTCGACCTGCGAGAACTGCGGGGCCATAAGCTGGAGGAAGTTGTCGCCGCCGGGGTAGTCCGCGCCCCAGCCCAGCGTGTAGCCTTCGAGGTTGCCGTTGCGGCCGCGCTCCGTGAGCGTCGCGAACGGAACCTGCTCGTAGTTCATCTTGATGTGGCAGGACGCGAGCTTATCACGCATGAGCTTCGTCTCCTCAGACCACGTCTGGGACTGGTAGGAGGTCATGGTGAACTCGTACTTGTTGTCCTCGCTGTATCCGGCGTCCTCCATGACCTCGCGGGCCTTCTGGAGCATCGTCTCCGCCGCCTGGTTCTCACCGTACCCGTACGGGTAGTCCTGGGCCGCCTCGTTGTAGGCGGACGCGCCGCCGGGGTAGAGACCCGGGGGCAGGAAGAAGTACGCGGGCTTGTACGGACGGCCGAACACCGTGTTGACCATCTGGCGCGCGCTGAACGCGTACGCGAACGCCTGCCGCGCGGGCTTGATGACCTCGTCCGTGTTGAACGCGTAGTAGTACGTCGTGAGTTCGGACGTGCGGTAGTAGTCCGCGGTCATGTCGTTGACGAGCGGACCGTACGTCCCGTAGGGGTGGCCGTTCTCGTCCGTCCCCTCGATGGTGATCTTGTTCGAGTCGTACTTCGAGGACGGGACGTACGGGTGGTCGGCGTTGACGTTCTTCGTCGCGTACGTGTACTGGGCGTTCGTCTTCTCGACGATCTGGAAGTGGACGCCCGCGACGTTCGCGGTCTCGCCGTGGAAGTCGTCGTAGCGTTCGAGGGTCGCTTCGGTACCCTTCGTCCACTTACCGAGCGTGAACGGACCGGTACCCATCGGGCTCTCGGTCGCGTACTCGGACTGGCTGACCTCGCCGCCGTAGCCGTCGATGTCGCCGACGTAGCCCTCCTTCTGGGCCGCGAAGGGGTCGTACGCCATCATTTCGAGCGCCGCGTAGAACGGCTGGTTGAGCTCGACGCGGAACGTGGTCTGGTCGACGGCTTCGACGCCGAGCGAGCCGGAGACGTAGGAGCCGTCGTCGTTCGTCTCGTGCGTGACGCCGAGCACGTTCAGGAGGAACGAGGCGCGGCGGCTGCTGTCGGAGGCCGCGAGGCGCTCCCACGAGTACACCATGTCGGACGCCGTGAACGACGAGCCGTCGTGGAACGTCACGTCCTCCTTGAGGTTGAACGTGAGGACGGTGCTGTCGTCGTTGAGGTCGTAGCCCGTCGCGAGGAAGGTCTCCGCCGTCGTGTACGCGTTCGGATAGACGGTCAGCGTATCGTAGAGCTGGTGGATGAGATACGCGGACGCCTCGTCCGTCGAGGCGACGGGGTCGAGCGTCGTGATGGTGGAGTTGGTCATCCGGTACGTCTTGTCCGAACTCCCGCTCTCGCCGTCGTCGGTCGTCGTACCCGAAGTCGTGGTGTCCTCCGTCGTCGTGTCCGAGCTGCCGGAACAGCCCGCGAGCGCGGCTGCTGTCGCCGCGCCGCCGGTCGCTTGCAGGAAGCGACGCCGGCTGACGTTGTCATTGTCTGTCATCCGGGCAGGTATTGCCACCCTACTGTGATAAACTTGCTGATTTGAGGGTTTCGCCTGGGTATGCTGGCAATCTATCGATAAACTCCCTCGGTTCCTGACTATTGGTAACTCTTGACGCGGCAACTGTCGGAACGACGGGGTTAAATAGGACTGTTACTTTGTACCATACGTCATGGCAACCTCTGCCACTGCCGTCCCGGCCGCCGGCGCTGATGTGATGGCCTCGATAGACGACGAGGGCACGGAAGAGCGCCTCGTCATCGCAGACGTCTCCCGCGACGACGCGTGGGTAACCATCGGCGCACGGGACGCAGCGCCGCTCGCCGAGTGGCGATAACGCACTTTTTTCCCGACTCCCCGACTCTCCCCGGTATGGAATACCGCGAAGTCACCACGAACCGGGAGTTCCTCGCGCGCCTCGACCACGGCGCGGACTGGCGCGAGGAGATAGAGGGCCTCGCCCGCGACGAGGGCATCGAGGCCGGCTGGTTCGTCGCGATGGGTGCCGTGCAGGACGCCGAACTCTGGTACTACGACCAGGACGAGTTCGAGTACAAGCCCGCGCGGTTCGACGAACCCCTGGAGGTCGCGGCGTGCGTCGGGAACGTCTCCCTCCTCGACGGCGACGTGTTCGCGCACACCCACGCGGTGCTCTCCCGGAAGTCGGGGCAGGCGCTCGCCGGCCACCTCGACCGCGCGACGGTGTTCGCGGGCGAGGTCTCCCTCCGCGAGTTCGAGACGCCGCTCGAACGCGAGCACGACGACGTGACCGACCTCGACCTCTGGCTGTAGCGCGGGCGTGGGTATCCCCATCCCCCGAGCGAGCGAAAAATACACGATTGTGGGTATTATGGGTGGTGTTCGGCGGCGACAATTCATGCACGTGCAGAAACCTTTAGGCGGGTGGGCCGATTCCACAACGACATGAAGGTACTCGTCACGGACCCCATCGCGGACGCCGGTCTGGAGCGACTGCGCGACGCAGGCCACGACGTGGTCGAAGCCTACGAAATCGAGGGCGACGCCCTCCTCGACGCCGTCGCCGACGCGAACGGCCTCATCGTCCGCTCCGGCACCGAAGTCACCCGCGAGGTGTTCGAACACGCGCCCGACCTCCAGATCGTCGGCCGCGCCGGCATCGGCGTGGACAACATCGACATCGACGCCGCCACCGACCACGGCGTCATCGTCGCGAACGCCCCCGAGGGCAACGTCCGCGCCGCCGCCGAACACACCGTCGCGATGATGTTCGCCACCGCCCGCTCCATCCCGCAAGCCCACGCTCGCCTCACCGACGGCGAGTGGGCGAAAGGCGACTTCCTCGGCACCGAACTCAACGGCAAAACCCTCGGCATCGTCGGATTGGGCCGCGTCGGCCAGGAGGTCGCGAAACGCCTCGGTAGCGTGGGCCTGGACCTCGTCGCCTACGACCCCTACATCGGGGAAGACCGCGCGAACCAGCTCGGCGCGGAGCTCGTCGACCTTGACGACTGCCTCGACGCCGCGGACTTCGTCACCGTCCACGTCCCGCTCACGGACGAGACCCACCACCTCATCGGCGAGGACGAACTCGCGCAAATCGAGGGCGGCTACCTCGTGAACGTCGCACGCGGCGGCGTCGTGGACGAGGACGCGCTCGCCGACGCCGTCGATGACGGCGTGCTGAAGGGCGCGGCGCTCGACGTGTTCGAGGACGAACCGCTCCCCGCCGACTCCCCCCTGCTCGACGCCGAGGACATCATCACCACCCCCCACCTCGGCGCGTCCACGGAGGCCGCCCAGGAGCACGTCGCCACCACCACCGCAGACCAGGTCGTCGCGGCGCTCGCGAACCAGCCCGTCCTGAACGCCTTGAACGCGCCGAGCGTGGACGAGACCGCGTACGAGCGCATCGAGCCGTACATCGAACTCGCCGAGACCGCGGGGAAGGTCGCCGCCCAGCTGTTCGGCGAGCGCATCGACCGCATCGAGGTGACGTACGCCGGCGACATCGCGGACGAAGACCTCGACCTCGTGACCGCGAGCGCGCAGAAGGGCGTCTTCGAACCCCTTGAGTGGAACGTGAACGCCGTCAACGCCCCCCGGGTCGCCGAGGAGCGCGGCATCGACGTGACCGAATCCAAGACCCACACGACCGAGGACTTCCAGAGCCTCCTCACCGTCACCGTCGGCGTCGACGACCGCGAACTCTCCGTCTCCGGCACGCTGTTCACGGGCGACGAACCCCGCATCGTCTCCATCGACGGCTACCGCGTGGACGCCATCCCGCACGGCACGATGCTCGTCGCGCGCAACCGCGACGAACCCGGCGTCATCGGCCTCATCGGCACCGTGCTCGGCGAGAGCGACATCAACATCGCCGGGATGTTCAACGCCCGCGAAACCATCGGCGGCGAAGCCCTCACCGTCTACAACCTCGACAACCCCGTTCCCGAGGACGTGCGCGACGACCTCGTCGCGGACGACCGCATCATCTCCGTCCAGGAGATCGACCTGAACGGCGACTAACTACCGCGGCTCTTTGCCGCCGTCCGGTTCCCGGTCTCGACGCTCGTTTCGAACGCGAAGCGAGCGCCGCCCTCGTCCGCGCCGTCGAGCGTCACCGTCCAGTCGTGCGCGTCCGCGATGGCCTGCACGATGGAGAGCCCGAGGCCGGTTCCCGCGTCGCTCGTCGTGTACCCCGTGTCGAACACGCGCTCGCGTTCGTCCGCCGCGATGCCCGTGCCGTCGTCCGCGACGACGAACCCCGCGTCCGTCGCCTGCACCCGAACCGTCTCCGCGCCGCCGTGCGCGACCGCGTTCCGGAAGAGGTTTTCGAGGAGGCTCCGCACCTGCGAGCGGTCCGCGAGCACGGTTCCCGTGGACTCGACCGCGAGCGCGGCGTCCCCGGTCTCGCTCGTCTCCCAGGCGTCCCGCGCGACGGACTCGATATCGACGCGCTCGCGGTCGGGGACGCCGAGGTCGGTGCGCGCCGCGCGAACAGTGCTGTCCACCACGCGCTCCACGCGGTCGAGCGCGCGCTCCGCCCGGTCGAAGTCCTCCACGCTCCCGGTCTCCCGGGCGAGCGCGAGCGACCCCGCCGCGACCGTGAGCGGACTCCGCACGTCGTGACTGATGGTGTCCGCGACCCGGTTCAATCGGTCGTTCTCCCGCGCGAGTTCCCGGCGCTTGCGTTCGAGTTCCGTCACGTCCCGAATCCGGACGAGGGTGCCCCCGTCGTCGAGCGCGCTCTCCGTCACGGTCACCCAGCGCTCGCGCCCGTCGGCGTCCGTCACCGACACCGGCGTCTCGTCGTCGGCTCCCCGAACCCGCGCGGAGAGCACGTCGTCCACGGACTCCCCGACCACGTCGGTCGCGTCGAGCAACCGCTCGGCCGCACCGTTCGCGTCCACGACCCGGTTCGCGGCGTTCACGACGAGCACGCCGTCGTCCAGTTCCTCGACGAGCGTGTCGCGCGCGACCGGCACCACGTCGAGGAGGGCGTGCCGGGAGAGCGCGTACCCGAACGCGACCGCGGTGACGCCGACGAACGCCTCCGGTTCGAACGGACTCGCGCCCGCGAAGTACGCGACCTGCGCGACCGCCGGCACGCTCACCCCCACCAGCACCGCGACGACCTGCCCGCGGAACGCGGGCGGCGACCCGACGAGCGACCCGAGGAGGAAGAGCGTGCCGAGCGTGTTCGTCACGCCGAAGTACGCCCACGCCACCCAGAACCACGGTCCGAACTCGCGGGTGAGCGTGACGACACCGCCGGTGGTTTCGAGCGCGGCGTCCGTCCGCACGAGTCCGTGGAGGCCGTTCGTCCACGCGAGCGCGAGCGTCGCCGCGGGAAGGAGACAGAGCAGTGCGAGCGTTCGCGGGGTGAGCCAGCTATCGCGGTCGGCGTACTGCGCGGCGAACACCAGCCACGCGACCGGCGCGAACGCGATGCCGACGTACTGCGCGTCCACCGCGAGGAGTTTCTGGGGGAGCGTCGTCGCCGCGACCTGCGCGGCGTTCCCGGCCGCCCACACCGCGGACGCCACGAGGAACGCGGTGAGCGCCCGCGCGCCCGGCGCGGTTCGCGACCGCCACGCGTAGCCGGCGACGAGCAGCGCCGCCGCTCCGGACACGAGCGACACCCAGACCTCGGGCGTGACCTGCATCCCCCTCTGGATGGAGTTCAGCGCGTCCACTGGGATAAGAATGCCGCTAGAGCGCGTCCAGCACGCCGTCGGCGTCCGCGGGCACGGACACCGGTTCGCTCCCGGCCGCGGCCGCGGCGTCCGGGTCTTTGAGCAGGTGGCCGGTGGTGAGGCAGACGACGTGTTCGTCCGCGCTGATTTCGCCCGCCTCGCGGAGTTTCCGCACGCCCGCAACCGAGGCGGCGGACGCGGGTTCGACGCCGACGCCCTCTCGGGCGAGCGCGCGCTGGGCGTCCGTGATTTCGTCGTCGTCGACGGCGACGGCGGTGCCGCCGGTCGCGCGAATCCCCGGAAGCGCTTTCGGCGCGTTCACCGGGTTGCCGATGCGGATGGCGGTCGCGCGCGTCTCCACCTCGTCCCACGGCTGGACTTCGTTCCAGTCGTTCTCTATGGCTTCGACCATCGGGGCCGCGCCCGCGGCCTGCACGCCCGTCAGTTTCGGCATCTCCGACTCGTCCATCGCGCCCGCCGCGACGAGCTCGCGGAAAGATTTGTACAACGCCGCCGTGTTCCCCGCGTTCCCGACCGGGAGCGCGATGCGGTCGGGGTACGCGCCCGTCTCGGCCTTCGACTGTTCGAGGATTTCGAGCCCGATGGTCTTCTGCCCCTCCAACCGGAACGGATTGAGGCTGTTCAGGAGGTAGGCCTCGCCCCGGTTCGCGAGTTCCGCGACCACGTCGAGGCAGTCGTCGAAGTTCCCGTCCACCTCGCAGATTTTCGCGCCGTGCAGGCTCGCCTGCGCGACCTTCCCGGCGGCGACCTTCCCCGCGGGGAGCAGGACGAGCACCTGCTTGCCGGCGCGGGTGCCGTAGCACGCGAGCGCCGCGGACGTGTTTCCGGTGGAGGCGCAGGCGAGGCGGCCGACGCCGAGTTCGTCCGCGACCTTCACGCCGACTGTCATCCCGCGGTCCTTGAACGACCCCGTCGGGTTCATCCCCTCGTGTTTCACGCGGAGGTCGGCGAGTCCGAGGTCATCCTCGATGCCGGGCACCGTGTAGAGCGGCGTGTCGCCCTCCTCGATGCTCACGCCGGACTCGAAGGGGAGCGCGGCGCTGTACCGCCAGACGCCGCGCCCCTCGAACTCGCTCCAGTCCGGGTAGTCGTCGTACCGGGCTTCGAGGAGGCCGTCGCAGTCCGGACACCGGTACACCACGTCGTCGAACGGCGCGACCGCGTTCTCGCACTCGATGCACGAAAGCCAGACGCCGCCGTCCGCCTCGGGCGGCGTCGGCACGTCGAGACTCAGGTCTGTCATTGTCGAGTGTGGGACGGCGAGGCACAAATAGGGGGCGCTTCGCGCAACTACACCAGCTGGACGAGCAGGCCGTTCTGGCCGTGCATCCGGTTCTCGGCCTGCCGCCACACCAGCGAGCGCTCGCCCTCCAGCACGTCCTCGGTTATCTCCTCGCCGCGGTGCGCGGGCAGGCAGTGCATCACCTTCGCGTCCGTCCCCGCGAGCAACTCCTCGTTCACCTGGTACGGCTGGAGGGCGTCGAGGCGCTGTTCGCGTTCGTCCTCGTCGCCCATGCTCACCCAGACGTCCGTGTACACCACGTCCGCGCCAGCGACCGCTTCCTCGGGGTCGGTGGTCGCGGTGACGGTGCCAGGGTAGTCGCTCGCGCGGTCGAACACGCCGTCGTCGAGCGCGTACTCGGCGGGCGTGGCGACCGTCACGTCGTGGCCGCGCATCGCCGCGCCGACCGTGAACGACGCCGCGACGTTGTTCCCGTCACCGACCCACGCGACCGACGCGTCGTCGCCGACGACTTCCTCGACGGTGAGGAGGTCGGCGAGCGTCTGCACCGGATGCGCTTCGTCCGACAGCCCGTTCACGACCGGAATCGAGGAGTACGCGGCGAGCGTTTCGAGGGTCTCGTGGTCGTCCACGCGCGCCATCACCGCGTCGGCGTAGCACGCGAGCGCGCGGGCGGTGTCCTTCACGGGTTCGCCGCGGCCGAGCTGGATGTCCTCCTTCCCGAGGAAGACGGCGTGCCCGCCGAGTTTCGTCATCCCGACCTCGAAGCTCACGCGGGTTCGCGTGCTCGCCTTCTCGAACAGCATCGCCAGGCTCCGGTCGGCGAGCGGCGTTCCGGCGTAGTCGCCCTTCAGGTCGCGGGCACTGGTGAGGACGCTGTCCAACTCCGTCGGTGTGAGGTCGTCTACGGTCAGGAAGTGCATAGGCGGTCTGCGGTCGCCGAGAGCACCCGGACGCTCCGGTCGTACTCGGCGAGACTGATGTGTTCGTTCGGCGTGTGGTCCAACTCGGAGTCGCCGGGGCCGTAGGTCGCCATCGGGCAGTCCCAGGCCGCGGCGTACACGTTCATGTCGCTCGTTCCGGTTTTGCGGACGTGCCCCGGACTCCCGCCCTCCTCGCGGATGGCGGCGCGGAGCGCGCCCGCGACCGGCGTCCGCGGCGACACCATCACCGGCTGGTAGTGCTGGTCGTAGGAGACGCTCCCGTGCTCCGTGAGGCCGGCGAGCGTCTCCTTCACGTCCTCCGCGCCGGTTTCGGGCGGCAGGCGGAACGAGGCGGTGAGCGTCGCATCGACGCTGAGGCCGTCCCCGCTCGTCCCGCCGTTCAGGTCGAGCGGCGTCGGCGTCACCGTCTCGAACACGTGCTCCGACTCCTCGTCGAAGGCCGCCCGCACCGACTCCCACCACGCGGTCGCGTGGTCGATGGCGTTCGCCTCCGGGAGCGACCCGTGCGCGGTCGGCGTCTCCACCTCGTAGCGCGCCGGCAGGAGTCCGCGATAGCCGAGCGTCACCGCGTCCCAGCCCGAGGGCTCGCCGTTCACCACGGCGTCCGGGGCCTCGCGGTTCGCGACGAGGTGGCGCGCGCCCCGGGAGTCCCGTTCCTCGCCGACGACGCCGACGAACGACACGCCGGTTTCGACGGCGGCGGTCGCCATCGCCGCGAGCGGGCCCTTCGCGTCCACGCTCCCCCGGCCGTAGAGCGTGTCGTCCTCGACGCGCACCTCGATGTCGCCGGGGACGGTGTCCACGTGCGACGTGAGGAGCACGGAGTCGTCGGCGGGCGCGCGGACGTTCCCGACCGCGTCCGTCCACGCCTCCCGGCCGTGCTCCTCGAAGAACTCGACGAGCACGTCGGCCGCCGCGGCCTCGTCGCCCGAGACGGACGGCGTCTCCACGAGGTCGCGGAGCAGGCTCCGGGTCATCCGACCACCGATTCGAGCGCGTCCGCGACCGCCAGGCAGTCCTCCTCGGTCGCGACGAGCGGCGGGAGGAACCGCACGACGGTGCGGCCGGTCGGGAGCGCGAGCACGCCGTGGTTCAGCGCGAGGCTTCTCAACGCTCTGTTCGCCCCCCGTTTCACCTCGACGCCGACCAGGAGCCCCTCGCCGCGCACGTCCCGGAGGTCGTCGATTTCCTCCAGGCGGTTCTTGAACGTCTCGCCCAGGCTGGCGGCGTGCGCGGGCAAGTCCTCCTCGACGATGGCGTCGAGGGTAGCGTTCGCGGCGGCGCAGACGACGGGGCCACCGGAGAACGTCGAGCCGTGCGACCCCGCGTCCTCGGCGATCCAGTCCGCGCAGAGCGTGGCGGCGACGGGCAGGCCGTTCCCCAGTCCCTTCGCGGTGGTGAGGATGTCCGGGGTGACGCCCGCGTCCTCGCACGCCCAGAGCGAACCCGTCCGGCCCAGGCCGGTCTGGATCTCGTCGAACACGAGCGCCGCACCCGCCGCGTCGGTCGCCTCGCGCGCGGCCTGCAGGTAGCCGTCGGGCGCGGGGTTGATGCCGCCCTCGCCCTGCACAGGTTCGAGGATGACCGCCGCGGTGTCCGCCGTGACGGCCTCCGCGAGCGCCTCCGCGTCGCCGTACGGGACGTGCGTGAACCCCCCGGGGAGCGGGCCGAACCCCTCCTTGTACTCGTCCTTCCACGTCGCCGCGAGCGACCCCATCGTCCGCCCGTGGAACGCGCGGGTCGCCGCGACGATTTCCGAGTTCCCGGTGGCGTGCCGCGCGAACTTCAACGCGGCCTCGTTCGCCTCCGTCCCCGAGTTGCAGAGCCAGACGTTCGAGCAGTCGCCCGGCCCGAGGCGTCCGAGGCGCTCGTAGAGACCGTCGCGGGCGTCCACGGGATACGACCCCTGGACGAACGTCAACTCCGCGACCTGCTCCTGGACGGCCTCGACGACGGCGGGATGGCTGTGCCCCAGCGGCGTGCACGCGTAGCTCGCGCCGAAGTCGAGGTACGCGTTCCCGTCGTCGTCGTAGAGGTGGACGCCGTCGCCGGACTCGATGCGGATGGGTTTCTCGCCGAAGACGAACGACGCCTCAGGCATCGCTCTCACCCCCGACCGCGCCCTGCGTGAAGCGCGTGCCGTGACCGGAGAGCGCGGAGACGATGGGGTCGTTCGCGTTCGCGTCCGCGATGGTCACCGACTCCGCGCCGCCGTCGAGCGCCTCCGTCGCGGCGAGCACCTTCTTCGACATGAAGCCCTCCGCGTACTCCTCGACAGCGTCGAGGTCGTCGGGGGAGTCCACGGACTCGACGAGCGTGTCGGGGTCGTCGGGGTTCGCGTACACGCCCGCCACGTCCGTCAACACGACGAGGTCGGCGTCGAGCGCGCCCGCGACCGCCGCGGCCGCCCGGTCGGCGTCCGCGTTCACCGCAACGCCGTCGTCCGCGAGCATCGGGAGCGAGACGACCGGCACGTAGTCGTCGAGCAGCGTGTCGAGCAAGTCCGTGTTCACGCTCGTGATTTTCCCCGAGTGGTCGCCGCGCCGAATCTTCTTCTTCCCGTCCTCCACGACCTTCACGGCGGACTTCCGGGGGCCGGTGAGGAGCGCGCCGTCCACGCCCGACAAGCCGACCGCCGGCACGCCGGTGTCCTGGAGGTCGGCGACCAAATCGGTGTTCACGCCGGCCATCGCCATCGTGAACGCGTCCATCGTCTCCGCGTCCGTGAACCGCCCAGTCATCCCGGACGGGGACTCCACGTAGTCGGGTTCGATGTCGAGGCGGGAGAGGAGGTCGTCCACCGCGGTCGACCCGCCGTGCACGACCACCACGTCCTCGTCGTTCAACACGAGGTGCGCGATGTCCGTCAGCGCGCCCTCCGGGTTCACCGCGCGCGCTCCGCCGATTTTCACGACCAGCGTCATCTATGGAGCACCTACTGGGTGGAGTCCGTCGAACTCCAGGCCTGCTTGCTCGTCGATGCCGAGCGCGACGTTCGCGGCGTGGACGGCTTGGCCGGCGGAGCCTTTCATCATGTTGTCGATGGCGGAGAACACCACGACGCGGCCGTTGCGCTCGTCGAGCTCGAACCCGACGTCGGCGTAGTTCGTGCCCGCTACGGCCTTCGGTTCGGGGTAGCGGTAGACGCCGCCGCTCCCGGCGACGAGGCGGACGAACGGTTCGTCCTCGTAACATTCACGAAACGCCTGCCAGAGGTCGCCCGTTCCCGGTACTTCCTCGGGGTAGACGTGGCAGGTCGCGGCCGCGCCCCGGGTCATGTCCACCGCGTGCGCGGTGAACCCGACCTGGACGCCGAGCTCCTGTTCGATTTCGGCCTCGTGGCGGTGGCCGGTCGGCGCGTACGGCCGGACGACGCCCGAGCGCTCGGGGTGCGAGGACGCCGCGCCGCCGCCCGCGCCGCCCTCCGACGACCCGACCTTCACGTCCACGGTCACGTCCGCGCCGTCGAGGATGCCGGCGTCCGCGAGCGGTTTCAGTCCGAGAATCGTCGCGGTCGCGTTACAGCCGCCGGACGCAATCAGGTTCGCGCCCGCCAACTCCTCGCGGTGGAGTTCCGGGAGCGCGTACACGCCGTCGGGGATGTGGTCGGGCGCGCTGTGGCCGTCGTACCACTCGTCGTACTGCTCTTCGGAGTCGAGCCGGAAGTCCGCGGAGAGGTCGACCACGAGGTCCGCGATGTCCCGGTACTCCTCGACGTGCTCCATCGTCACGCCGTGCGGCGCGGCGACGAACAGCACGTCGAGGTCGTCGAGGTCGTCCGGGTGCGAAAAGCGCAGGTCGAGGCCGCGCAGGTTCGGGTGGACGCTCCCCACCGTTTTGTTCGCGTACTCGCGGCTCGTCGCCGTCACGAGGTCGAACTCGGGGTGGGCGCTGACGAGCCGGCAGAGCTCGCCGCCCGTGAACCCGGACGCGCCGACGACGCCGACTTTCATGCCGGCACCCCCGTCTCAGCCTTCGCCTCCAGCCAGTCCACCACGGCCGCGGGCACGTCCGTGTCCACGCAGTCGTTCAGCGCCTTGAACTCGACCGTGTGGTTCACCTCGTGCACGGTGTACGAGGGGTCTCGCGGCTCGTCGCCGCTCGACTGTTCCGCGGCGCTCTGCGCCGCGTTGGTTTCCATCAGGTCGACACCCAGCAATCCGCCGCCGACGGCGTCGCTCGCCTTCTCGACGAGGGCTTCGACTTCGGGCGTGAGTTCGAACTCCTGGGTCTGTGCGCCCTTCGCGGCGTTCGTGAGCCAGTGGTCGGCGGAGCGCGTCATCGCGGCGACGGGTTCGCCGTCGAGCGCGACGACGCGGATGTCGCGGCCGGGTTTCTCCACGAACTCCTGGATGTAGAACACCTTGTGCTCGTAGTGGCCGAGCGTGGCCTTGTGTTCGAGCACGGCCTCGGCGGCGCTCCGGGATTCGAGTTTCGCCATCAGGCGACCCCACGACCCGACGACGGGCTTGACGACGCAGGGATACCCGAACTCCTCGATGGCGGAGAGCGCGCTGTCCGTGTCGAACGCCACCGTCGTCTCGGGCGTCGGGACGCCCGCGTCGTCGAGCGCGATGCTCGTCTTCGCCTTGTCCGCGCAGAGGTCGGCGGTGTCCGGCGCGTTCACGACGGGGACGCCGTAGCTGTCCACGAACTGGGTGGCGTACCGGCTGCGGCTGGTGGCGAGACACCGGTCGAGCACGATGTCGAGGTCGGCGACGCCCTCCGGCGGGTCGCCGACGCCGAATTCGAGCTTGCGAACGTCGAGCTTCTCGACGTCGTGGCCGCGCTCGCGGAGTTCGGAGAGGAGGAGTTTCTCGTCCTTCCGTATCCGCGAGTAGAGGATGCCGATCTGCACGTTACTCCCCCCAGTCCTCGTCGAGCTCGGGTGCCCGGTCGAGGACGGGAGGTTCGGTGTCGACGACTTCGAGTTCCTGCCCGCAGGTGTCACAGTCGACGATCTCTCCGACTTCGAGGTCCTCGTGCAGGGAGACCTCCGCCCCGCACTCGACACATTCTGTCATACACCCTCGTCTACCCACCACTCCCACTTAAACACGTCGAACCTGTCAGAGAAATTAAATATTCGCAGGGGCGTCGCTACCGGGGCGAAACGCCCGAAAAACGCGACCGAAACCGCGAACCGAAGCCGGTACTGTAGTTATAAAGTCCCCCGAGTGGGGGTCGCGGTCGTCGCAGCCGTCCCGCCGACGCGGCCTCACTCATAGCTCGCCACCTCCGCCGCGAGTTCGTCCGCGGCGTCCGCGAGCGCGTCCCGGCGCGCCTCGACGGCGTCTACGTCCGCGGCGACCCCGTCGGCCGCGCGGTCGAGCGCGCCCGCCACCGCGTCCGGCGCGGGGCCGCCGAAGGAGTCCCGCATCGCCACGCTCGCCGCCGGGTCGAGCGCCGCCTCCACGGCCTCGCCGTCCGCGAGGTCAGCGAGCGGCTCGCCGGTCACTTCGCGGGCGGCGCCGTCCAGCGCCGCGAGGTCGCCCGTCCCGGCCTCGGCGACGATTTCGTGCGCCGTGCGGAACGGGAGCCCGGCCATCGCGAGCGTGTCCGCGACGCCCGTCGCCGTCGAGAACCCCTCGCCCGCGGCGTCCGCGAGCGCGTCCGCCGGCCACTCCGCCGTGGCGACCGCGCCCGCCACGACCTCGACCGCCTCCGCCACCTCGTCCACGGCCGTCCAGCCGTACCCCGTCGCGGACTGCAGGTCGCGGTTGTACGCCCGCGGCAGTCCCTTCAGGGTCGTGAGCAGACCCTGGAGCGCGCCCGTCGCGTCGCCCGCGGTCGCGCGGACGAGCTCGAGCGTGTCCGGGTTCTTCTTCTGCGGCATAATCGAGGACGTGGAGGCGTAGTCGTCCGAGAGCGACACGAGGCCCTTGTTCGAGAACACCACCAGGTCTTCCGCGAGCCCCGAGACCGTGGTGGCGAGCCCTGCGAGCGCCGACACGCCCTCCACGAGGAAGTCCCGGGTCGATGACGCGTCCATGCTGTTCTCCACGACCGAGTCGAACCCGAGCAGGTCGGCGGTGCGCTCGCGGTCGATGTCGAACGGCGTCCCGCCGAACGCCGCCGCGCCCAGCGGACTCCGGTTCGTCCGCGCGTAGGCGTCGAGGAGGCGTTCGGTGTCGCGGGCGACCGCGGACTCGTAGGAGAGCAGGAAGTGCGCGACCGTCACCGGCTGGGCCGGCTGGAGGTGCGTGTACCCCGGCATCACCGTGTCCGCGTGCGCCGCCGCCGTCTCCAGGAGCGCCTCCCGGAACGCGATAGTGGTCTCCGCGGCGTCCAACAGGTCGTCGCGGAACCGATGGCGGATGCAGGTCGCGACCTCGTCGTTGCGCGAGCGCGCCGTGTGCATCTTCCCGCCGACCGGGCCGACGCGGTCGATGACGGCGGTCTCGATGGCCTCGTGCACGTCCTCGCCGTCGGGGAGCGCGTCGAAGCCCGCCGACTCCACGTCGTCGAGCGCGCCGAGAATCGTCTCGGCCGCCGACGCCTCGATGATCCCCTGCTCCGCGAGCATCACGACGTGCGCGCGGTCGACCGCGAGGTCGGCGGCGAAAATCCGGGCGTCGGCGTCCATCGAGGAGAGGAACTCGCGGGCGGGGCCGCCGCTGAAGCGGTCGCGGCGAACCGCCGTCGAGTCCTCTCCCCCCGTCATTCGTCGTCGCCCCCGTCCGTCGTGAGCGTCGGCTTCGTCTTGTTCGCCAACCGGGACTGGAACCCGTGGTACTTCGCGACCCCGGTGGCGTCGGCCTGCTCGATGCCGTCCACCGTCTCGGTGTTGAACGACGCCGCGGACTCGGAGTACACCGCGTACTCGCTGTCACGGGCGACCGGACGGGCCTGCCCGCCCTCGAACTTGATGGTCACCGTCCCCGTGACGCGCTCCTGCGTCGTCGAGATGAACCCGTCGAGGGCATCGACGAGCGGCGCGTCCACGAGCCCCTCGTAGGCCTTCTGCGACCACTGCGCGTCCACTTCCTGCTTGAAGTCGCGCTCCTCCTTCGTCAACACCAGGCCTTCGAGCGCCTCGTGCGCGTTCAGGAGCGTCGTCGCCGCCGGATGCTCGTAGTTCTCGCGCACCTTGAGACCGAGCATGCGGTCTTCCATCATGTCCGTGCGACCGACCCCGTAGCTCCCCGCGAGGTCGTTCAGGTACTGAATGAGCTGGACCTGCGGGAGTTCCTCGCCGTTCACCGCGACCGGCACGCCCGCCTCGAACTCGATTTCGACCAGCTCGGTCTCCTCGCCGGGGTCGTCCGTCCACTCGTAGATGTCCGTCGGCGGCACGTATCCGGGGTCTTCGAGCTGACCGCCCTCGATGCTGCGGCTCCAGAGGTTCGAGTCGATGCTCCACACGCCCTCGTTCCCGCCCTCCACGGGCAGGTTCTTCTCGTCCGCGTACTCGACCTCCCACTCGCGGGTGAGCCCGAGTTCGCGCACCGGCGCGACGACCTCCAGGTCGGAGTTCCGCCACACCGCCTCGAACCGGAGCTGGTCGTTTCCTTTCCCCGTACACCCGTGCGCGACCGCCGCACAGCCCTCCTCCTCCGCGACTTCGAGGATGGCCTTCGCGATGACCGGGCGCGCGAGCGCGGTGCCGAGCGGGTAGCCCTGGTAGTCCGCGTTCGCCTGCACCGCGTCCATGCACAGCGAGGCGAAGTCGTCCTTCGCGTCCACGACGAAGTGCTCCAGCCCGAGCGCCTCGGCGGTCTCCTCGGCCTCGTCGAACTCCGATTCGGGTTGGCCGACGTCAACCGTGACGCCGATAACCTCGTCGTAGCCGTACTCTTCTTCTAGCAGCGGTACACAGACCGTCGTATCGAGCCCGCCCGAGAAGGCGAGCGCCGCTTTTCCTGACATTCTCGTTGGATTCCGTGGTTAGTGAGCGCGCGAACGACCGACCGACGTGGGGTAGTAACTAGGTGGGGTCAGGGAGACCCCGGTCGTCGTCGTCGCGCGAGGAAAGCGGCGGACGGCTCGCTCACCGGACGCGAACGCGCGATGGCGGGAGCCGTCGTCATCGTACCCCAGTCTACATCCGTCCTCGTATTAATGGGTTTCGTCATCCGTCCGCGCGCCACATACGTTATGGTGGCCGCCCGCGAACCCCGGGGTATGCTCGACCGCGCTGAACTGGAGGTCGAAGACCTCCTCAAACTCGTGCTCGTCCTCGTCGTCGTCTGGCTCGCCATCGAAATCGTCGGCGAAGTCGTCGGCACGCTCGCGGCCATCGCCGGCCCCATCGTCGGCCTGCTCATCGCCGCCATCATCGTCCTCTGGCTCCTCGACCGCATCTGAGCCGACGAACGCAAACCCCCGCACTCCCTTCCTCTTCGCGTGTACAGCGTGAACGTCCCCGTCCCCGACGCGGTTCACGACGTGGTCGAGGGGTTCCGCCCGCTCCTCACGCCGTTCGACCGCGTCCGTGAGCGCCGCACGCGCTCGCTCGTCGCGAAACGCCTCCCCGCCGAGAACCGCCGCGAGTACCGCGAGAACGAGCGCCGCGCCCGCGACGCCCTCCGCGGCGCGCCGAGCTTCGAGTGCCGAATCAGCGATGTCGGCGTCTTCGAGCACCCGCCGAGCGGCACGAGCCCCGTCGTCTACCTCGCCGTCGAGAGCCCCGGCCTCCGCGAGGTTCACGGATTGCTCTGCGACGCCTTCGACCCCGTGCCGGGGATGGAGGGCGACGACTACGCGCCGCACGTCACGCTCGCCCGCGACCTCTCCGGCTTCCGCGCGCAGTCCGCGCTCGACGACGTGCTCGCCGCCGACTTCGACCCTGTGACGTGGACCGTGACGGAACTCGAATTCAGGGACGCCACCCACCACGAGCGCATCAGCACGCTCTCGCTCCCCGCCTAGGGCGTCGGCGGACTGCCGTCCCAGGCGTCCATGTCGCCGTAGAAGTTCAGGGTCGCGAACTTCAGTTTCTCCGGGCCGATGTCGATGAGTTCCGAGCGCTCCTCCGGCGGGAACGCGTTGTTCACGCTGTACTTCCGCATCTCGGTTCGCGACGCCTTGGTGTACCGGCGGTCGAAGAGCGCGCGCACCCCGAAGTCGTCGGGCGACCGAATCACGCGCCCGAGCGCCTGCCGGGTCTTGCGCACCGTCGGAATCTCCACGGCGTACCGCCAGCCCGGGTCTTCGCCGCGGCGCTGGCGGCCCGTGTCCTTGAACGCCTCCCCGTACGCGTCCTGCACGGCCTGCGCGCGCTCGTCCAGGTGGGGGTAGGGCACGCCGACCACGCCGACGGAGCGCGCGTCGTCGCCGTCGAACGACACGCCCTCCGCGAGCGTCCCCCAGAGGCTCGTGAACAGTACCGCGCCGTCGTCCGCGACGAACGCCTCGCGTAACTCCTCGGCGCTCACGCCCGGTTCGTCCAGGTAGCGTTCGGCGTCCGCGTCCGCGAGCAGGTCGTGGTAGCGCTCCGCCTCGGCGTAACTCGGGAAGAACAGGAGGGTGTTCCCCGCCGAATACTCCACGAAATCCCGGATCGCGTCCGCGTACTCCCGCTGGACGGCGGGGTCTTCGCGGTTACTCGAAAACAACGGCTCCGTGTCCACGGCGAACGTCCGTCTCCGCTCTTCGGGGAACTGGAGGCCGTACGCCATCGTCTCCGGGTCGTCCAGTCCGAGCACGTCCGCGGTCACGTCGAACGGCCGGAGCGTCGCGCTCATCAGCACGCTCGCGTGCACGTCCTCGAACAGTTCGGTGGTCACGTCCCGCGGAATGCAGGTGTAGAGTTCCGCGCGCCCGTAGACGGTTCCCGTCCCCGAATCCCGGCGCACGGAGACCGTGGGGTACTGGCCGAGCTCCGTGCCCTTCGTGAGGTAGGCGTCCACGAACCGCGCGCACTGGAGGGTCTGACAGTCCTCGCGGGTCGTCGCGTCCCCGTTCCGGTACGCGTCCTCGTACTGCTCGTCCAAGTGCTCGCCGAGCGCGAACGCGTCGTCCACGTCCTTGCTGATGCCGCGGCCCTCGTAGTGCTCCAGGAACGCGAGCGTGAGGTCGTCGCGCTTGTCCTCGTTCGCCACCGGCACGTCCTCCCAGTTCTCCCCGACGCGCTCTGCGTCCCCGTACCCGAAGGAGTCCTCGTACGTCTCGACGAGCGCGTCCCGGAACGCCTCCACGACGTTCAGCGCCGCGTCCGCCCGCACGTCGTCCGCGTCTTCGAGTTCGGAGACCGCTTCGTCCAGCGTGTTCTCCGTCAGCGTCTCCGAGGCGTGGTCGCGCGCCGCGCCCTCGACGTTGTGCGCCTCGTCGAACACCACCACCACGTCCTCGGGGTCGCGGCCGAGCCAGCGGAAGAACTGCGCCCTGATGCCCGGGTCGAGCAGGTGGTGGTAGTTACACACCGCGAGGTCTACGCCCTCGATGCCGTCTTTGAGGAGTTCGTAGCCACACAACCCCTCCATCGCCGCGTACTCGTAGATGTCCTCGGGCGTCCGCACGTCGTCGTACAGCCACGCGTAGAAATCGTCCGTATCGGCGGTGAGGTTCTCGTAGTAGTGCTCGCAGGTGTTCTTCTCCCGGAGGTCTTCGAGTTCCGCCTCGACGGATTCGAGTTCGTCCATCACGGCCTGCCGGGCGTCCGCCGCCCCCGACTCGCCGTCGTTCGCCGCGTCCAGCAACTCCCGCTGTCGCTCCGCCAACTGCTCCCGGTCGCGCTCGGCCTCGACGACCTCGTGGGTGTTGTCCCGGAGCACCTGGCACTCCTCGTACCCCACGTCGATGTGGCACATCTCGCCCTTCCCCTTGAACACGATACCCCGGATGGGTTCCTCCGCGTGAATCTCCCGGGCCTCCCGGACGAACTGCCGCATCTGCTGGTGGACGTTCGTCGTAATCACGACCGTCTTGTCCGTCTCGCGCGCGTACGACAGCGCCGGCGCGAGCGACGCCAGCGTCTTCCCCGTCCCGCACGCCCCCTCGAACAGGACGTTCCGCCCGTCCTCCAGGGACTCCCGAATCCGCGCCATCGCCTCCGACTGATTGTCGTACGGCGACGGTTTCGGGAAGAACCGGAGGTAGTCCGCGTTGCTCGAAGCCACGTTGAGAACGTATTCGCCGCCAAACGGCTTAAACTCGGGGTTCGCCTACACCTCGGGTTCGATGTAGACCTTCTTCACGTCCGTGTTCGCGGCCTGCAGGTCGTCCTCGATCGCGGTGATGGCGTCGTCGATGCGCTCGGTGTCCCACGAGGAGTCGAACGACACGTCCGCCGTCACCAAGACCTGGTTCGGGCCGAAGAAGACGGTGCGGAAGTCCACGACCTCCTCGACGCCCGCCCAGTCCGCGACGATGGCGCGGAGCTCGTCCTCCTCTTCCTTCTGGAGGCTTTCGCCGAGCAGGAGGCGTTTGTTCTCCCAGGCGAGCGCGACCGCGAACCCCATCAGGAGCACGCCGATGAGGAGCGCGGCCGCCGCGTCGTAGACCGGGTTCCCCGTGAAGTCCGTGAGGAACACGCCGACGAGCGCGAACACGAGACCGGCGACGGCGATGAGGTCTTCCGTGAACGCGGTGAGCGTCGTGACGTTCGAGGTCTTCCGGAACGCCTCCCCGAACCCGCTCCAGTCGTGCCGGCGGATGTCCGCGCGCATCCCCAAGATGGCCTGTCGGAGCGCGTACGACTCGAACGCGATGCCGCCGAGGAGGACGCCGTAGTTCACCCAGACCGCCGGGAACGTCTGCGAGAACAGGGTGACCGTGCCGGAGAGCGCCGCGGACGAGTGGCTGGTGAGCGCGTGATACCCGTGGTTGAAGCTCTCCCAGCCCGCGATGCCGAACAGGAGGACGCTCACGAGGAACGCGTAGAAGAACTGCGCCTTCCCGTACCCGAACGGGTGGGCGCGGGTGCGCTCCCGGCCGCCGTACCGCAGGCCGATGAGGAGGAACACCTGGTTCCCGGTGTCGGAGAGCGAGTGGTACGTCTCGGAGAGCATCGCCGGACTCCCCGTCAGGGTGAACCCGACGAACTTCAGGACGGCGATGGCGGCGTTCGCGAACAACGCCGCGAGAACGACAGACTTGCTTGACGCCATTACAGAGGGGTTCGATCCGGGACGTGAAAAAAGCGGCCTCCGGAACCGTTTCGGTGGTCGCCGCCCTCCCCCCGCGTATGACCGAGTACCAGCCAGGGGCGTGCAACATCGGCGGGGGCGAGCAACGCAAGCGGTACGCGTTCGGCGTCGCGGGGTTCGCCGTCGCCGCCGCGGCGTTCGTCGCGGTGTACGCGCTCTCGCTCCCCGCCGTCTGGACGCTCGCCACACTCGTCCCCCTGCTTGCGGGGTTCGAGGGCGTTCTCCAGGGCGCACAGCGGTTCTGCGCCGGGTTCGCGACCGCCGGCATCTACGACGTGAGCGCGGACGGGAACGACCGCCGCGACGTGACCGACGACGCCGCGCGGCGCGCCGACCGCCGGAAGGCAGTCCGGATTCACGTCCAGTCCCTCGTCGGCGCGACCGCCACCGGGGCCGCGCTCTACCTGCTCGCCGTCGCGGTGCCGCCGACATGATAGCCGTCGTCTCCGACACCCACAGCGAGACGGGCCACGAACTCGCCGGCCGAACCCGGGACGCCGTCGAAGCCGCTGAGGTCGTGCTGCACGCGGGCGACTTCACCACCGAGGCGGCGCTCGACGCGTTCCACGACGCCGCCGACCGCCTCCACGCCGTCCACGGGAACGCGGACACGCCGGCCGTCCGCGACCGCCTCCCGGACGCCCGCACCGTCGAACTCGCCGGGGTGCGGGTCGCGATGACGCACACGGAACGCGGCGGCGACACCGGTCTCGCGATGTTCGGCCGGCAACGCGGCGCAGACCTCGTGATTTCGGGCCACACTCACCGCCCCCGAGTCGCGGACGCGGGCGACGTGGTGCTGCTGAACCCCGGGACGCACGCCGAACCGCGCGGCCACCCGGTGACGCACGCGGAACTCGAACCGACGGACGACGGGCTACGCGGGAAAATCAAACGGCAGGACGGAACGGTCGTCGAGGCGTTCGGGGTGGAGGGCCGAACGTAGCGGGTGCGTCGCGAGGACGCGGGCAGGCCACGGGGGGAGGCGGCCTGTACCCGCTCCTACCACCCGGTACGTCAAGTAGTTCGTGAAGACTCAAACGGCCGTTTGAGTCATCTCCAGTACCGGTAGCCCGCGGCGAGCGCGAGCACGAGGAGGCCGCCGAGGAAGAACAGCACGCCCGGCGGCACGCCCCAGGCCGCGTTCGACGCCGTCTCGACGCTCGCGGTGGAGACCCCGCCGCTCGGCGCGAACACGCGCTCCGCGAGGTACTGGACGAGCAACGACGCGACGCCGAGCACGGCGACCGCGCCGAGGAGCGCGCCGAGCATCGACCGCACCGTACTCCCCGTGTTCTCGTCGCCAGCGAACAACACGAGCGGCGCGTCCGTCGGCGCGTACACGTTCATCTCGCGGCCCTTCTCCGAGTAGGAGGTGCCCGCGACCTCCACGAGGTCGGCGTCCCGGAGTTTCCCGAGGTGGTACTGGGCGTTCTGGAGGCTCGTATCCACTTCGTCCGCGAGCTCGGACGCCGTCGCGGGCTCCTCGTGCAATGTGGTGAGCATCGTGCGAGCGGTGCCGGCGGAGAGCGCGGACAGCACGCGGTCGGCGTCCTCTGAGTCCACGCCGATGACGCGCGGGTCGCCGTCCGGCGCGTCCGGCTTCTGGGAGGGCAGAAGGGACATACCCCCTCTTGCGCGTCCGACGGCTTTAGCGTTACTCGGCGAAAACCCTATACGCGACTACGGGCACTCCTCACGTGTGCTCCCAGGCGACCCCGTCTTCTACGCGATTGCAGGTATCTTCGTCGCGTTCGTCCTCTACGTCTACCGCTTCCTCACGCGAACCGTCTCCGGGTTCCGGGACGGGTTCCAGGACGGGAAGAACTAGACCGCGCCCGCGACGACCTCGATAGCGCGCTCCACGTCCGCCGCATCCACGTCCTGGTGCGTGCAGAAACGCACGGTGTGCTCGCCGAACTCGGACGCCAACACGTCCTCGCGCTCGCACCGCTCGATGAGCGCGCCCGCGGTGAGACCGGCGTTCTCGGTGTGAACGAGGACGATGTTCGTGTCCGGTGCGGGCGCGCGGAGCCCATCGATGTCGTCGAGGCCGGCCGCGAGCGCCGTCGCGTTCTCGTGGTCGTCCGAGAGCCGCGAGACGTTCTCCAGCGCGACAAGCCCGGGCGCGGCGACCATACCGGCCTGCCGCATCCCGCCGCCGAACAGTTTGCGGACGCGGCGCGCGTTCTCGATGAACGACGCGTCGCCCGCGAGAATCGACCCGACGGGCGCGCCCAACCCCTTCGAGAGGCAGAACATCACGGAATCGACGTGCTCGGTGATGTCGCTCGCGGGCACGCCCAGGGAGACGGCGGCGTTGAACAACCGCGCGCCGTCGAGGTGGACGGGGACGCCGTGGTCGCGCGCCGCGTCCGCCGCCGCGCCGACGGTGTCCGGCGGGACGGCGACCCCGCCCTTCACGTTGTGCGTGTTTTCGAGACAGAGCAATCCCGTGCCCGGTCGGTGGAGTTCCTCCGCCACGTAGCCCGCCTCGACCTGCTCGGGCGTGGGCGCGCCGTTCTCACCGCCGTCGAACGTCCGCACCTGGAGTTCCGAGTGCTGGGCGAACCCGCCGAGTTCGTACTTGTAGACGTGACTCGTCTCCTCCACGAGCGCCTCCTGGCCGCGCTCGGTGTGGACGCGCGCCGCGATCTGGTTCCCCATCGTCCCCGACGGCACGAACATCGCGGCCTCCATCCCAACGCGCGCCGCCGCCTCGGCTTCGAGTTCGTTCACGGACGGATCCTCGCGGTAGACGTCGTCGCCGACGGCCGCCGTCCGCGCGGCCTCCCGCATCTCCTCGGTCGGCCGCGTGACGGTGTCGCTCCGGAAGTCGAGCATACCCCCGACTCGCCCGCCGAGCAGGAAAACGCTCGCGGTTCCGGCACTCCGAAAGCGGTTTTCGCCGCGGACGCGACTCTCCGGTATGGACCCCCGCGTCCGCGACCACGCAGACGTCATCGTCTCGCACTCCACCAGCATCGAACCCGGCGACCGGGTCGCCGTCACCGCGCCGCCGGTGGCGGAAGACCTCGCCGTCGCCGTCTACGAGCGCCTCGCTGAGGCAGGCGCGACGCCCGTCATGCTGTACGGCGGAGACACAATCCTCGGCGCGGACAGCGCCGCGCGCGCCTACCTCCGGGAGGCCGAGGAGTTCGAGAACCCCGACCACCTCCAGGCGCTCTTCGCGGAGACGGACGCTACCATCCGCATCCGCGGCCACGACAACGTCGCGGAGCGCGCGGACGTGGGGGACGAACAGAACGCCGCGTACCAGCGCGCCATCCAGCCAGCGCGCACCGAACTGCTCTCCACGAAGTGGTGTCTCACGCAGTACCCGACGCCCGCGGACGCACAGCTCGCGGGCATGAGTACCGCCGAGTACGAGGAGTTCGTGTGGAACGCCGTCAACAAGGACTGGGACGCCCAGCGCCGCCACCAGGAGCAGATGGTGGAGATTCTCGACCCGGCGGAGGAGGTGCGCATCCGCTCGGGCGACGAGACCGACCTCACGATGAGCGTCGCCGGGATGAAGACGCTGAACGACCACGGCGAGCACAACCTCCCGGGCGGCGAGGTGTTCACCGCGCCCGTCCCGGATAGCGTCGAGGGAACCGTTCGATTCGACCTCCCGCTCTACCACCAGAGTCAGGAGATAGAGGACGCCTACCTCGAATTCGAGGACGGCCGCGTCGTCCAGCACGACGCCGCGAAGAACCGGGACGTGCTCACGGGCGTCCTGGAGACGGACGAGGGAGCGCGGTACCTCGGGGAGCTGGGCATCGGGATGAACCGAGACATCGACCGGTTCACGTACAACATGCTGTTCGACGAGAAGATGGGCGACACCGTCCACCTCGCCGTCGGCATGGCGTACGACGCCTGCGTGCCCGACGACCGCGAACCCAACGAGTCCGCGACGCACGTGGACATGATCGTGGACATGAGCGAGGACTCAGTCATCGAAGTGGACGGCGAAGTCGTCCAGCGTGACGGCACCTTCCGATTCGAGGACGGGTTCGACGACTAACCGACGTTTCTCCGTCGTTTGGGGCTGACAGGCGGCGATTCTCTGGCCGGGGTGTGCCGCGCTCCCGCCTCGTCCCCCGACCGACCGTAGTTACGTCACGCCGCCCGCTGGCCGCGCCTTCCTACTTGAACGCTCGCCCCGGCTTCGTGTGAATCCCTTGTGGCCGCGGGCTGTCGAACTCCCCCACGCCGCGGGTGTGGTACGGACTTCCATACCACGTTTTAAGTGTTTGGCAGGTGTGTGTCACAGTATGCCCCAGCTCGACTGCCCGGAGTGCGAACGCGGCATCGCGATGCACGAACTCGAAACGCGCACCGTCGCACAAACCACGGGGTTCGAGACCAACTATCGCTGTCCGTTCTGCCGCAGCGACTTCGACGAAGTCGCCGAACTCATGACGTAACGCCGCCAGCAGGCGGACGCACACCACCGGGCACCCGCGGGCCGCACCCGCGAATTCCGTCCTCTCCGGGACGACACGAGCTCTCTCGTTCTACCGCGCTCGAAAACCGACAGCGACGGGCACGGGGGGATTTGAACCGACGCGAGACGCTGGACGCGTCTCGCTGGGTGCAGAATCTCTCGTCCGGTTCGCTCGACACGCCGTTCTCGCTGCACGGGCACGGGGGGATTTGAACCCTCGCGCTTCTGGTTAGAAGCCAGACGCTCTATCCGAGCTGAGCTACGTGCCCTCGGGCTTCGTACGCGCTGGCGGGCAAAAGCCGTTGGGTTACGAAATCCGGGTGCCCGCGTCGCCCTCGACGGCCGCCGCGGCGTCGTCGATGGTCGTGATGATGGCGCGCTCGCCGTCCGCGTCGAGGAAGTCGAGGCAGGCGTCCACTTTCGGCCGCATGCTCCCGGCTTCGAACTCGCCCGCGTCGAGCAAGTCGCGCATCCGGCCTACACTCGCGTCCCGAATCGGCTCCTGGTCGGGCGTGTTGTAGTTCCGGTACGCGCAGGGCACGTCCGTCACCAGCAGGAGCGTATCGGCGTCGGTTTCGCGGGCGAGCAGTTCCGCTGTGTAGTCTTTGTCCACCACCGCTTCCACGCCCCGCAGGGACTCGTTGCCGTCGTCACGGGCGACCGGAACGCCTCCACCGCCGCCGCAGACGACGGGCGTGCCGGCGTCCGCGAGCCGTGCGACGTGTTCCGATTCGAGGAGGCCGCGCGGTTTCGGACTCGGAACGACTCGGCGGTGGACGGTTCCGCGCTCGGTCTCCACTTCCCGCGTGGAGTAGTCGGCGTTCCGGGCCGTGTCCGCGTCGAGGTAGGGGCCGACGGGCTTCGCGGGGTCGGAGAATGCGTCGTCGTCGGAATCGACGACCGCGTGCGTCACCACCGAGACGGCCTGCGCGTCGAGTTCGGCGTCGAGCGCGCGCACGACGAGCGTCCCTATCTGCGCCTGCGTCTCCGCGACCAGCACGTCCAGCGGGCGCTCCGCCGTGTCCGCGGCCGCCTGCTCCCGCAGGAGACCGCCGACCTGCGGGCCGTTCCCGTGCGTGACGACGAGGTCGTGACCGCGCTCCGCGAGCGTCCCGAGTTGCGGCGCGACCCGCGCGAGGTGGTCTCGCATCTCCGCGACGCCGCCTTCGCCGCCGGACACGAGCGCGTTCCCGCCGAGCGCGACCACGGTTCGCATACGCCCGTCTTCTCCGGCGACCCACTAAGCCGTACTCCCCGAAGGGGTGTGTTTTTAGGGGGGACGCGGCTACCTCCTCTCATGACTGTCATCGGTATCGTCGGCCTCCCCGGAAGCGGGAAGAGCGAGGCCGCGGCCGTCGCGGAGACGCTCGGCGTGCCCGTCGTGACGATGGGAGACGTCATCCGGCAGGCCTGCCGCGACCGCGGCCTCGACCCCGCCACCCACCACGGCGAGGTCGCGCAGGCGCTCCGCGAGGAGGGCGGCCCCGCCGCCATCGCCGACCGCTCGCTCCCGATGATTCGGGACGCGCTCGACGAGAACGACACCGTGCTCGTGGACGGCATCCGCTCCGGCACCGAGGTCGAAGCGTTCGAGGACGCGTTCGGCGACGACTTCCTGCTCGTGAACGTGTACGCGCCCTTCGAGCTGCGGAACGAACGCATCACGACACGCGGGCGCGACAACGCCGAGGCCGAGTCGCTCCGGGAGCGCGACGAACGCGAACTCGGGTTCGGGATGGACGACGCCATCGAGCGCGCGGACGTGACCGTCGAGAACACGGGAAGCCTGGAGTCGTTCCAGGAGGAAATCGAGGAGTTGCTCGCGTGATGTACGCCGTCACCGCCACCATCGACGCGCCCGTACAGCCGACGGAGGTTCCGGAGCGCGTCGCGGACGCGATTCGCGAACTCTTCCCGACCGCCGACCTCACCGTCACCGACGACGCGGTTCGCGGGACGACCCACGACTTCGACGCGTTCCGCGAGCGCCTCTACGAGCAGGAAATCCTCGACACCGCGCGCTCCGAATTCCAGCGAAACCGTACGGACGAGGGGTTCTCGTTCGACCTGAAGAAGCAGGCGGCCGTCCAGGGCGTCGTGAACTTCTCCGTCGGGAACCCCGCGGAACTCGGCGACATCCACGTCGAGGTCGAGGTCGAGGAGCCGAGCGTGGACGCGTTCGTCGCGCACCTCGCGCCCGAAACCCGGGACGGCAAGCCGGTCGAGGACTAGGCGAGCAGGAGGACGAGCGTCGCGCCGATGAAGACGACTTTGAGGACGGTGTTGAGCGCGACGACTTTCGACCCGAAGCTCGGCCCCCAGACGCCGTACTGGAAGGGGATGGAGCGCTTGAACGTGGAGAACGCGAAGGAGACGATACCGCCGATGAGCATCGTCGCCACCGCCTGCCGCGGCGTGAACGTCCCGTCGAGCATGGGGGCGATGGTCGCCGCGCCGCTCGTCGTGTCCACCGCGAACACCGCCACCACGGGCACGGCCGCCGCCGGCAGTCCCACCGCGTCGAGCAGGGATCGCGCCGGTACGTCCGGAATCGCCGTCCCCGTCGCGCCCGTGAACGAGTCCGCGAGCAGGCGGGCGTTCGCGAAGTCGTTCGTCGTCAACCACGCCACCGCGACGTAGACGAGGGCGAGACGCGGAACGATGGTTTTCAGTTTCGACGCCGTGCGCTCGCCCGCCTCCGCCAGTTTCTCGCGCCGCGTCGCGTCCGCGGTGTCGGGGCCGCTCGGCGTCGCGGACAGCGACTCCGGCGACGAGAGCAAGACCATCCCCGCGAGGATTCCCGTGAGCGTGATCGCGAGGCTGATGGCGGCGCGCGCCCCGACGTACATGACGCCGACTTCGAGGCCGAGAATCGGAATCAGCACCGGGAGGTAGAACGTGAAGATGTGCTGGACGAACCCGAAGAACGTGTTTATCGTCACCGCGACGAGGGTCGCGGCGTCGCTCAATCCCTCCTCGCGGAACTCCGCGAGCATCCCGTAGCCCGCGGTCGGACTCGCCGCCGTCGCGAGAATCGCCGTCCCGACCGCGTCCGGGAGGTTCGCCGGCCCCGTCAGGTAGCGCGCGAGACCCGCCACGCGCTCCACGAGGCCGAACGCGACGAGGAGGTTCGCCGCGAACAGCCCTATCGAGATGAAGACCGCGATGGACGCGACCCGGGGGAGCACGTCGCCGAGGAGACCCGCGAGTGACACACGCTGGAATAGGAACTCGGGGGAGAAAGGCAGTCCGCTTCAGACGAACAGTTCGACGGCGGCGAGCAGAACGACGACGCCGAGCACGTCGCAGACGTTCGTGACGACGGGAATCACCACGTCGTCGGGGTCGAGGCGGAACCGGTAGGCGGCGTAGGTCGCGGCGGCGGCCACGAGAACGGCGACAACGGCGAGGACGACGCCGCTCGCGGTGGCGACGAGCAGGACGGTCGCGAGCGGGAGGACGAGGCCGCCGAGCGCGAACTGGACGGCCCACGCGCCCGCGCCGACGAGCGGGAAGAGCGTGAGCGCGAGCGCGACGGTGGCGACGGCGTTCCCGGCGAGTTCGTCGTCCCGGGAGTCGAAGGAGAGCGTGCCGAGGTGGAGCGCGGTGGAGAGCCGGCTGGCGAGCACGCTCCCGAGGTTTCCCGCCATCCCGATGGTTACGGGAACCAAGGTGAGGAGGCTCGGGTACGTCGTCAACACTTCTTGGCCGGTGTCGAGGACGAGGCCGCTCGCGAGTTCGACGAGCGTCAGGCCGACGAGCAGGGGGAAGGTCGCGCGGACGATACCCGCGACAGTCCAGTCCTCGGGCATCTAGGTCACCCCGAGCGCGATTGCGAGGCGCGCGCCGGCGAGCATGGTGGCGATGCCGATGACGTCGCCCGTGGTCGTGACGACGGGGCCGGCGAGCGTGTCCGGGTTCATCCCGCGACGGTACCCGAGGAAGACGGCGGCGACGACGACCACGGTGAGGCCGATTCCGGACAGCACGCCGGCGACGAGCGCGACGACGAGCAGGGCGGAGAGCGGGGCGACGGGGCGGCCGAGGCCGAGCAGAACGAGATACCCGAGGACGGCGGCGACCGCGGAGACGGCGACGCCGTTCGCCATCGCGGCCGCGATCGCGGCGCGCACCCGGTCGTCCGCGAGCGAGAGGTCGGGTTCGACGAGCCCCTGGTGGAGGCCGGTGGCGAGGCGCGCGCCGAGCGACCCGTACACGTTTCCCCGGGTGGCGAGCAGGGCGGGGACGAGCACGAGGAGGCCGGGGACGACGGTGAGTTCGCGCTCCATCCCGCCGAGCACGACGCCGGAGAACAGGCCGCCGAGCGCGGAGAGCGCGAGCACGCCGAGCGCTTCCTCGTACGCCTCGCGCGCGACCGCCCGGATGCTCATGTACAGTGGGGTGTGCGGGAACGGTTAAAAAACCGGGCTGCGGTCACTCCGAGACGGCGAGCGCGACCGCGACGGCCGCCGCGACCGCGAGCGAGGCGAGGAGGAGCGCGAACGCGGCGACGTACGACACGCTCTCGGAGACGACGCCGACGACCGCGGGCGCGAGCGCGCCGGCCCCCATCAGGATGGTGCGGACGACGCCGAGGCCGCCGCCCGCCATCGAGTCCGGGACGAGGTCGAGGAGGTACGCGCCCCGGACGGGCCGGAAGCCGTGGCTCCCGAGGCCGAACGCGACGACGCCCGCGGCAACGACGACGAGCGGCGCGCTCGTCAGGAGCAGGGCGGCGAGGCCGACGGCCGCGAGCGCGAGCGTGCCCGCGACGACGCGAATCCGACTGAAGCGGTCGGCGAGTTCGCCCGTCACCGGCTGCACGAGGCTCACGAGGAACAACCCCGAGTAGAGCAGGCTGGCGACGCCGCCGTCCACGCTCGCGGCGTCCGTGAGGTAGAGCGGGAGGAACGCGACGACGCCGTTGTACGCGAACGAGAACCCGACGGTGACGAGGACGAACGCGCTGAACCGCGCGTCCCGGAACAGCCCGAGGTACGCGCGAACGCCCGCGCCGCCGCCCGAATCCGACGCACTCTGCTCGGGGTCGTCGACGCGCGCGACGAACACGGCGGCGAGCGCGAGGCCGAGCAGTCCCGCGGGGAGGAAGACGGCGTGCCAGCCCGCGTGCTCCGCGAGCACGAGCACCGCGGCGGGCGCGACGACGCCGCCGAACGCGCCGAACGTGTCCAATACGCCGAGCGACCGGCCCGTCCGCGAGGGATAGGTCGCGGAGAGCAACCCCACGGCGACAGTCTTGTGGACGCCCGTCCCCGCGCCCACCAGCACCATCGCCGCGACGAGCACGAGGTAGGGAACGTCCACGGAGAGCGCGAGCGCGCCCGCCGCCGCCACGACCGCACCTGCGGCGATGACGGGAACGCGGCCGAGGCGGTCGGCGAGCGCGCCCGACGGGAACTGGAGACCCGCGTACACCAGCATCATCGCCGTGAACGCCAGCCCGAGCGCCGCGTTGCTCACGCCGTACTCCGCGCTGAACGCCGGGAACAGCGGCGGGAACGCGTACCGGAGGAACTTCGCGAGGAACCAGATACCCGCGGCGAGAACGAGCGCGTCCAGGTCCGCGAGCGTCTCCCGAACCGTCACTTACCCGAACGGCCCCATGCCGCCCATGCCACCGCCGCCGCCACCGCCGCCCATCTTCTTCATCATGCGCTGCATGTCGCCGTCCCCCATCCCCTGGAACTGCTTCATCGTGCGCGCCATCATCTTGTGCTGTTCGAGGAGTTCCCGCACCGTCTCCTCAGACACGCCCGCGCCCTTCGCGACGCGGCGAATCTGGCTCGCGCCGACGCTCCGCGGGTTCTCCAACTCCTCCTCGGTCATGGAGTCCATCACGACCTCGAACTGCCGCATCCGGTCTTGGGTCACGTCCATCGCGTCGTCCGGGAGCTGATCCATCATCCCGCCGCCCATCCCGGGAATCATGTCCATCACCTGCGACAGCGGTCCCATGTTGTTCAGGGCGTTCATCTGCTGACGCATGTCCTTCAGCGTGAACTCGCCCTTCAGCATGTCCTCGGGGTCCCAGTCCTCCTCCTCGTCGCCGGTCTCCTCCATCGCGCGCTCCACGCGCTCGGTGAGCTGCTTCAGGTCGCCCATCCCGAGGAGGCGGGAGATGAAGCCGTCCGGCTCGAAGCGCTCGATGTCCTGCACGGTCTCCCCGGTTCCGAGGAACGCGATGGTGGAACCGGTCTCGTTCACGGCGGTGAGCGCGCCGCCACCCTTCGCCGTCCCGTCCAGTTTCGAGATGACGACGCCGTCGATACCCACGGAGTCCTCGAACTGCCGCGCCTGGTCTTTCGCGCCCTGCCCGATGGCCGCGTCGAGCACGAGCAGCGACCGGTCGGGCTGGACTTCGGCCTCGATGTCCTCGATTTCGTCGATGAGGTCGTCCTCCAGCGCGTGCCGGCCCGCCGTGTCCACGATCTGCACGTCCGCGTCGGACGTGGCTTCGAGGCCGTCGCGCGCGATTTTCACGGGGTCGTCCTCGTCCGGGTCGCCGTAGAAATCCACTTCGGCGCGCTCCGTCATCTGCTTCGCCTGGTCGTACGCGCCCGGCCGGAACGTGTCCGTCTGGATGACCGCGGGACGGAGGCCTTTCTTCGAGAACCACCACGCCATCTTCGCCGCCGAGGTCGTTTTCCCCGACCCCTGGAGGCCCGCGAGCATGATGGTTTGTTCCTCCAGCGGGAGGTTCGTCGAATCGCCGACGAGTCCGACGAGTTCCTCGTAGACGATGCGGAGCACGTGGTCGCGCGCCGTCGTGCCGCCCGGCGGTTCCTCCTCCAACGCCCGCTCCTTGATGGAGTCGGAGAGATCCATCACGAGGCTGACGTCCACGTCCGCCTGCAGCAAGGAGCGCTGAATCTCCTTGACGACCTCGTCCACGTCCTCCTCGGAGATGCGGGACTGCCCGCGCAGTTTATCGAGAGTGCCCCGCAGGGAACTCCCCAGGTCGTCGAGTACCATTTGAATACGAGTAGTCGCCGCGTCCGTTAAAGGCTTTTTCTGCCCGTTTCACCTACTCCGGGTACGGAACGTCGTCCTCGATGCGGTAGTACCCGTGGAGCGTGCGCTCCCCGCGACCGCCGGGCGGCGACCCGACGAACACCCCGAACCGTCCCGCGTCCGGGTACACCGTCACGTCCGGTTCGTTCATCGTGGACACCGCGAGATATCGGAGCGGTTCCGCGGAGTCGTTGACGACGCGGTGGCCGCCCGACTCGTCCGCAGGAAGGGAGACGTAGTCCCCGGCGGACAGGTCGTGTTCGCCGCCGTCCGCGCGGAGCGTTCCCGTTCCGTCAAGGACGTACAGCGCCTCCTCGTTCGCCGTGTGGTAGTGGTAGGGCCACGACGCCTCCCCCGGTGGAAGCTCGTACAGACTACACCCGATGTCGTCGCCGTCCCCCTCTTCTCCCAGGTGTTTCCGCCGAATCCCGCCACTTCCGCCGCTCTCCGACCACTCCAGGCTCTCCGATGTCACGCGCTCCATACGCCGCCGTCCCCCGCGACCGTGATAAGAATTGGCGTGCGACGGCCTTTCCCCGGCGGCCCGCCTACCGTGGGTGTGACCGAGACGCTTCACGCCACGCGCGCGCTCCTCTCCGTGCTCTGCGACCTCGCCGCGGACGCCGACCCCCGCCCTATCGACGTATCGCTCGCCGCCACGCCCGCCCGCGACCTCCAACCCACCACCGAGGACGCGGGCGTCGCGCTCGCCAGCATCCCCGACGACACCCGCGTCCTCAGCGACTTCTACTTCCCTGACGCCGGCGACTCCATCAACCGCGTGTTCGGCATGGATCTCACCACGCCCTCGGGGAAGACGGACGCGCGCTTCCTCTCCCACCCGAAGGGCGACCCCTCGGTATCGACGACGGACGACCTCCACGCCCGCCTCCTCGTCGGCGTGCCGCCGTGGAACCCGGACGACGTGCGCGCGTACGACCGGAACGGCAGACGGCTGTCGCTCACCGTCGTCGCCGCCGAAACGGAAGAAGACGCGTCAGTCCTCGACTAAGTCCGCGACCAACGCTTCGGGGTCGAAGCGTTCGAGGTCGTCGTACCCCTGGCCCGTCCCGAGGAAGAGGATGGGCTTTCCGGTGACGTGCGACACCGAGATGGCCGCGCCGCCCTGCGAATCGGCGTCGGCTTTCGTCAGAATCGTGCCGTCGATTTCGGCGGCGTTATCGAACTCGCGCGCGCGGTTCACCGCGTCCTGCCCCGCCACCGCCTCGTCCACGAACACGGTCATGTCGGGGTCGACGACGCGCTCTATCTTCTCCAGTTGACTCATCAGGTCGTCGGACGTGTGCAGGCGGCCGGCCGTATCCCCGAGCACCACGTCCACGTCGTTCGCCTCCGCGTACTCCACTGCGTCGTAGATGACGGCCGCGGGGTCGCCGCCCTGCTCGTGCGCGATGAGCTTCCGGTCGAGGTTCCGCGCGTGCTCCCGAATCTGCTCGTTCGCGCCCGCCCGGTAGGTGTCGCCGTTCGCCAACACGGACGAGAAGCCGTGGTCGGCGAGGTACTCGGAGAGCTTCGCGATGCTCGTCGTCTTCCCCACGCCGTTCACGCCCGTGAAGATGACGACGACCGGCTTCTCGGACTCCGCGATGCGTTCGAGGAAGTCGAACTGCCCCACCGAAATCACGGACAGCAACGCGTCCTCCAGGGCGTCCTCGACGATGGAACCCGTGGACTCGGTGAACTTCCGCTCCTCGCCCACGAGGTCGTCCCGAATCGCCTCCAATATCTCGTCCACGACGCTCATCTCCACGTCGCCCGACAGGAGCGCGAGTTCGAGCTCTCGAAGCGGCTCCTCCAGGTCGTCCTCGTCGATAACGACCCGACCGCGCGCGAACGACTTCGCGCGCGACGCCAACCCCGCGGACGACGACTCGTCCTCCTCGTCGGGCTCGGACTCGTCCTCGGACGGCTCGGCGGGTTCGGCGTCCGCGGTCTCGGTTTCCGCCTCCGCGACCGCGTCCGACTCCGGTTCCGACTCGGCGACGTCCGCGGATTCCGATTCCGCGACCGCGGATTCAGCGTCGGCTTCCGCGTCCGCCTGTTCGGCGTCCGCTTCCTCCGCGGCCTCCTCCACGGACTCCTCCGCGTCCGACTTGAACCGGCCGAGTTTCTCCTTCAGCCCGTCGAACATTCCCTATTCGTCCTCGCCCTGCTCCTGCATGCCCTGCATCTGCTGCTGCATCATCTGCTGCTGGGCCTGCTGGGCCTGCTGTTCGAGCTGCTGGCTCTCGGACTCCAGCTCGGCGATCTCCTCCTGCACGTCGTCGATGCGGTCGTCCACCGTCTCCTTCTTCGACTCCAGCGTCTCCACGGCGTCCGCTTCCTCCTGCTCGGCCGCGTACCCGCCGCCGAGACCGACGACGACCTCGTCGATGTCCTCGACTTCCGCGCGAACGTACGCGTCGCCGCCGAGCGGCACCTGCACCGTCGAACCCGTTTCGAGCAGGTCGAGCGCCTCGATGGCCTCGTCTATCTCCGTCTTCTCCGCTTCGAGGGACTCGACGTCCGCGCGAAGCTCCTCGATCTCCTCCTCGATGGCTTCGATTTCCTGTGAGAGCGCCTGAAGCTGCTGTCGACCGCCACCACCGCCTCCAAGACTCATGATACCAGTAGAGCGGGCCGCGAGCGGGAAGTATCTTTCCAAGCCCTCACACGACACCGGCGCGTGCGCCCTCGAAGCGTCCACCGGCGCGCACCCGGTCGGCCGCGCGAAAAATCAGTCGATGTAGCCGAGCGCGTCCTCGATACGGCCGAGCTCCGGCCCCGTCGTGTCCTCGCCGACGACGTAGCCGTTCGAGTTCGCGACCAGACCGGAACCGACGAGCGGCGCGCCGTAGTTGATAGTGCCGATGTCCGCGGGGACGGAGAGCGCGTCCTCCACGGCGTCCAGTTCCTCGTCGGTCGATTTCGGGTGGCAGAGCACGCCGCGGTCGTTCGCGACGCCCGCCGTCCCGACGGTGTCCACGCCGCCCAGCGTCCCGCGCTCCACCGGCACGCCGAGCGTGTCCGCGACGATATCGACGGCGTCGGCCGAGAGGTCGGGATGGACGTACGCGCCGTCGTCGTTCGCCAACACGACGTTCCCCGCGGCGTTCACGCGCCCCGGGAGCGCGCCGACCGCGAGGTCTGTCTCCGCTTCGAGACGCTCGCGCTCACGGTCGCGAGCGCGACCGCTCAACACGAGGCCGTTGCTGTTCCCGGCGACCAGCGACCCGACCGTCGACGACCCGCCGACGGTCGTCCGAACTACTGGTGCCTCCAACTCGTCTTCGAGCGACGCGGCCACGTCGTCCTCGACGTCAGGCCGCACCACCACACAGTCGTCGGTCGCCCGCGCGAACACACCGACGTACGGGGACCCCGCGAACGACGTACGGAACACGACTTACTCGTCCGCGTACTCCGCTTCCACGACGGGCTCGCCCTCCTCCGTGAAGCGAGCAGCGCGAACACGAACCTTGCTCGGCGGCTTCTTCTGACCGCGCGCCCACGCGACCTCGTTGATGGAGGGATCGAGACGCACCGCGTCCTCGTCCACGCTGAAGTGCTTCGCGAGGTGTTCGCGGATGAGCGTCATCGCCTTCCCCGCACGCTCGTGCTTCGGCTCCGCGAGCACGTCACGGAGGGGAACGGTCACGATCCGCTCCTCGAAATCACTCGCGCTCATTATTCGTCAGTGTCGCTACGCCGCCAGTTCCGGCGCTTCGGGTTTCGCTGCACGTCACGATCCGTCTTCATGATAACCCACGCCGGAACCCGGCTGTTCTGGCGCTCCAGCTTCGCCAGCCGCTTCTTCTTGGACTTCGACTTCTTACCCATAGTGCCCGACGCTACACCTGCCGAGCATAAAGAATTGTCCTTTCCCACCCACCTTTTTGCAGGCGAGGCGCTGAGCGGCTCGTCTCGAAACACCTGACGCGAAAAAGCGCGACCGCTTCGCAGTCGCGTCCGGTACGACCGTGCCGCACAACAAACCGCGACCGCTCCACATGTTGAAGTAGGATGCCGGGGCCAGCGTGCGGCGTGCTCTGAGAGAAGCGCGGGCGAGAGCGCGAAACCCCGGCGGTGCGCTCGCCCGCGAACGCCGACGCACCGCCGTGAACGCACACCTACTTGACGGCTCACGTCGCACGCCCGGTATGGCGACGGAACGCTGGTCTTCCAGGCTCGGATTCCTGCTCGCGACGGTCGGTGCCGCGGTCGGCCTCGGGAACATCTGGCGGTTCTCCGCGGTCGTCGGCACGAACGGCGGCGGCGCGTACCTCGTTCCCTACCTGCTCGCCGCGTTCGTCTGCGCCGTCCCCCTGCTCGTCCTCGAACTCTCCGTTGGGCGCGCACTCCGCACCGACGTGGTGTCCGCGTTCGCGTCCGTGAAACGCCGGTACGCCGCGTTCGGCTGGCTCGTTGTCGCGGGCGTCCTCCTCGTTCTGAGTTACTACCTCGTCCTCACCGGCTGGGTACTCGGGTTCGCCGTCTCGTGGACCGCCGGCTCCGGCACGGCGTTCGCGGCGTTCACGAGCGGCTGGCAGCCGGTCGCGTACTTCGTGCTCGCCACCGCGCTCACCGGCGGCATCGTGTCCCTCGGCGTCCGCGGCGGCATCGAACGCATGGCGACGGTGGTGATGCCGGTCGTCTTCTTCGTCCTCGTCGCGCTCGCCGTCTACGCCGTCACGCTCTCCGGCTGGAACGAGGCCGCGAGCTTCCTCTTCACGCCAGACCTCTCCGTCCTCGGCGACCCCGCACTCTGGAGCGCCGCGTTCGGCCAGGTGTTCTTCTCGCTCTCCGTCGGCCAGGGAATCATGCTCACGTACGGGAGCTACGTGGACGAGGGAACCGACCTCCGGCGGTCGGCGCTCCTCATCACCGTCGCCGACATCGCGGCCGCTGTCGTCGCGGGCCTCGTCATCTTCCCCATCGTGTTCAGCTTCGGCCTCCAGCCAACGCTCGGCACGGAACTCGCGTTCACGACGCTCCCGACGGCGTTCGCCGCGATGCCGTTCGGGCGCGTCGTCGCCGTCGCGTTCTTCGGCCTGCTGTTCTTCGCCGCGCTCTCCTCCGCCGTCTCCCTCCTCGAAGTCGGCGTCGCCGCCGCGACGAACAGCACGCGCCTCGACCGCCGCACCGCGACGGTCGCGCTCACCGCGGGCGTCTTCCTGCTCGGCGTTCCGTCCGCGCTCAGCTACAGCCCGCTCGACTTCGCGGTCGCCGGCACGCCGGTTCTCGACCTCGTGGACGAGTCCGTCGGGACGTACGCGCTCCCGGTCTCCGCGATTCTCGTCGCCGCCGTCTTCGCGTGGCGCGCCGACCTGCCCGCCGTCCGCGCCGACCTCGGGCCGTTCCTCGCGCTCGTGAAGTACCTCACGCCCACGCTCCTCGTCCTCGTCACCGCGGCGAAAGCACTCGGCGTCGCGCGGCCGGCGTGGCGGCTTCTCGTCGCCCGGAGCCGCGACCACCCCCTGCTCGCGCTCGGCGTCGCGCTCACCGCCCTGGCCGCTGTCGCCGCCGTCGCCTACACTCGCGGGACACGCGACCGCCGCTAGACCTCGATACCGCGGTCGTCGAGCAGTTCGAAGAACTCCTCGGGCGAGAGCACGGGAACGCCCTCTGTGTCTGCGTCCTCGCGCTTCGTCGTTCCGGGGTTGTCGCCGACGACGAGGTAGTCCGTGTTCGAGGAGACGCTTCCCGTTGCGTTCCCGCCGTGTTCCTCGACGAGCGCTTCGAGTTCGTCCCGCGTCCAGTCCTCGACCGACCCCGTGAACACGACCGTGAGTCCATCCAGTTCGCTCCCCGTCTCCTCGGATTCGACGTGCGGCGTGACGCCGCGGTCGCGCAGGCGCTCGATGACGTCGCGGTTCCGCTCGTTCTCGAAGAACTCCCGAATCTCGCCCGCGACGGTCTCTCCGACGCCGTCCACCTCACGGAGGTCGTCCTCGCTCGCGTCGAGCACCGCGTCGAGGCCGCCGAAGTGCCGCGCGAGGTCGCGCGCGACCGTCGGCCCGACCTCGGGGATGCCGATGGCGGCGAGGAACTCGGCGAGCGACGGGTCTCGGGAGTCCGCCAGTTCGTCCACGAGCTTCCGCGCGCTCGTCTCCCCCCACCCGTCCAGTTCCGCGATGTCGTCCACGGTGAGCTCGTAGAGGTCGGCGACGCTGTCCACGAGCCCTTCCTCGACGAACTGCTCGGCGGCTTCCGTGCCGAGTCCTTCGATGTCGAGGCCGTCGTCGCTCGCGAAGTACTCGACGGAACGCTTCAACTGCGCGGGACACGCGAGCCCGCCCGTGCAGTAGTGTAGCGGCCCGCGGCGCTCGGTCTCGCTCCCGCAGACCGGGCACTCGTCGGGCATCTCGAAGTGGCCCGTAGCGTGCTTCTCCACGACTTCGTCCACGTACGGGATGACTTCGCCCGCGCGCTCGACCCGGACGTCGTCCCCGACGTTCACGTCCATCGCCGCGATTTCGTCCTGGTTGTGGAGGCTCGCGCGCGACACGGTCACCCCGGCCACGTCCACGGGTTCGAGCAACGCCACGGGCGTCAGACGGCCCGTCCGCCCCACCTGCACGACGATGTCCGTGATGCGCGTCGTCTCGGAGCGCGCGGGGAACTTGTACGCGTACGCCCAGCGGTAGTGTCGGCTCGTCGTCCCGAGGTCGGCGCACTGCGCGCGCGAGTTCACCTTGTAGACGACGCCGTCTATCTCGTAGTCCAGGTCCTCGCGTGCGTCCTGCAGTTCGTTCCGGTACGCGATGGCGTCCTCGATGTCCTCGACGAGGCGGGTGCGGTCGTTCACCTTGAGCCCCCAGTCGGGGAACTGCTCGTGTTCGCTCCAGTGCGTGTCGAGGCCCTCCGCGCCGAGCGCGCCCCGGGACGCCGTCGCGTCCGCCACGTCCTCCTCGCGCTCGCCGGCGGCGAGGATGTCGTAGAAGAAGCAGTCGAGCGGCCGGTCGGCGGTCACGGACGGATCGAGCTGGCGGAGCGTGCCCGCGGCGGCGTTCCGCGGGTTCGCGAACGGCTCCTCGCCCGCTTCGACGCGCTCCCGGTTGTGCTCCTGGAACGCCTCGCGCGGCATGTACACCTCCCCGCGGACGGCGAGGAAGCCGGGGTGGTCGCCGCGGAGGCGGGAGGGAACGCTCTCGATGGTGCGGACGTTCTCCGTCACGTCCTCTCCCGTCTGGCCGTCGCCCCGGGTCGCGGCGCGAACGTACCGGCCGTCCTCGTAGACGATTTCGATCGAGAGGCCGTCGAATTTCGGCTCGCAGACGTAGTCCACGTCGCCGTCGACGTTCCGCCGCACGCGCTCGTCGAACTCCCGCACGTCCGATTCGTCGCCGCTCGAATCGATCGACAGCATCGGCGCGACGTGCTCGACGGTGCCGAGTTCCTCGACGGGTTCGCCGCCGACGCGTCGCGTGGGCGAGTCCTCGGCCCGGAGGTCGAACGCGTCTTCGAGTTCCTGCAGGCGCTCGAACAACCGGTCGTACGCGCGGTCGGAGATGACGGGGTCGTTCAGCACGTAGTACCGGTAGTCGTGGAACCGCACGGCCTCCCGGAGGCGCGCGACCTGCGTTTCCGCCTCCCCCTCGCTGAGGGAGTCCGCGTCCTCGAACGCCGTCTTCGGGTTCGTGATGTAGGGGTTCTCGGGGTCGAGGTTCGCGGCTCCCTCCAGGTCGTCGAACGCCGCGTCTGACATGCCTCGGGGTACGACAGGGGGCGAGGTAAAGCACGGGGCTGCCCGCTCGCCGGCACTAGTTGCGCTGACCCACGACGCTTAACCCGCGTCCGCCCAATCCACGGGTATGCGAGAGGACTTCCTCCTCCTGAACCCGGGCCCCGTCCCGTTGTCGGACGACGTCCGCACGGCGATGTCGGAGCCGATGGTGTCGCACCGCTCCAGCGAGTTCGAGGCCGTCTACGAGCGCGCGCAGGACGGACTCGACTACGTGTTCGAGCGCTCCACGCTGGACGAGGCCGAAACGTCCGCGGGCGGGACGAGCCTCGTCCTGAACGGCACGGCGACGATGGGGATGGAGGCCGCCGTCGCGAACCTCGCGGACGAGGACGACGAGGTCGTCGCGGTGGTGAACGGGAAGTTCGGCCGCCGGTTCGCGCGCATCGCCGACCGGCACGCGGACGTGACGCGCGTCGAGTTCGACTGGGGGAGTCCCGTCGATGTGGATGCGGTCGCTGACGCCGTCTCCGACGACACCGCGGTGGTGACGATGGTGCACAACGAGACGAGCACGGGCCTCCTCAACCCCGTCGAGGCGGTCGGCGAACTCGCGGCCGAACACGACGCGCGGTACGTCGTGGACGGCGTCACGTCCATCGGCGGCGACGAGTTCCGCATCGACGACTGGTACGTCGACATCGCCATCACGGACGGCCAGAAGGCGCTCGCCGGCCCGCCCGGCGTGAGCGCGCTCTACGTCTCGAAGCGCGCCGAAGCCCACATCGAGGGCGAGGACGCGCCGTTCTACGAGGACCTCGACTGGCACCTCCGGAAGTCCGAGAGCCACCAGACGCCCTTTACGAGCGCCGTCCCGCTCTTCCGCGGACTGGCGGTCGCCGTGGAGGACATCCGCCACGAGGGCATGAGCGAGCGCATCGCCCGCCACCGCCGGCAGTCCGCGGCGTTCCGCGCGGCGTTCGAGGCGATGGGACTCGACCTCTTCCCCGACCTGAACGAGCACTCGACGTACTCGAACACGCTCACCGCCGTCAGTCTCCCCAACGAGGTGTACGGCGACCCCGACGAGTTCATGAGCGAAATCAGTGAGCGCGGCGTCTCCATCAGCGGCGGCCAGGCCCACCTCGGCGGCCAGATATTCCGCGTGAGCAATATGGGGAACCTGACGAGCGAGCACGTCCTCCGCGGGGTTCGCACCATCGGCGAGTCCTTCGACGCGGTCGGCGTCGATGTCGATACCGAGGCGGCGCTGGACGCGGCGCGCGACCACCTCCGCCAGTAGCGTTCCGGGCGGTCAGCGCCCGAGCCGAACGAGCGCGGGCAGCGCGACGGCGGCGAGGAGGAGTTCCGCGCCGCCCGCCGCGAGGAATGCTTCTTGATACCCGTACTCGTCCGCGACGTAGCTCCCGCCGACGATGCCGACGAGGAACCCGAGGCTCCCGGCGGCGTTGAACCCCGCCATCCCGACGCCGCGTTCCGTTTCCGCCGTGAGGTCGGCGACCAGCGCCATCGTCGCGGGAGCCATCAGCGCGCCGAGCACGCCGACCGCCACCATTCCGACCTGCGCGTACAGCAGGGCGGGGACGAGGCCGACGGCGGCGACGACGACGCCGTAGAGCGCGGAACCGCCGGCGATGGGGAGCGTGCGGCCGATCCTATCGGAGAGCCGACCGAACGGGTACTGGAGGAGCGCGAACGGCGCGAAGAACAGCGCGAGCGTCAGTCCCGTTCCGGCGCCGTCCAGGCCGAACGCGTCCCGGAAGTAGTAGGTACCGACGAGCGCGAAGAACCCCGCGGTGAACCGGTCGACGAACCCGAACGTGTATGGGACGGCGAGTTCGGGGCGGCGGCGGAGCGTGCGGAGCGCGTCCAGGGCGGACGCGGCGCGGTCGGGCGCGCGGTCGGTGACGAACAGCGCCAGCAGTCCTGCGATACCGAGGGAGAGCGCGCCCGCCCAGAGCGGGAGCACGGGGTTCACGTCGGTGAGTTGGCCGCCGACGGGCGCGCCGAGCGCGGTGCCGAGGCCGATGGCGAGGCCGGCCGCGCCCATGTTCTTCCCGCGCTCGCTGGAGAGGTCGGCGAGCATCGTGATTGCGAGGCTGAACGCGCCGACGGTGAGCGCGCCCTGGAGCACGCGGAGCGCGACGAGCGCGGGGAAGGAGAGCGTGCCGGCGGTCGCGGCGAGCGCGGCGTAACAGAGAGCGCCGCCGACTGCGCCCGCGGTGATGTAGGGGACGCGGCGGCCGGTTCGGTCGCTCACCGCGCCCCAGACGCCGGCGAACGCGACGAACGCCGCGAACTCCGCGCCGAGGAACCACGTGCTCGCGTCGATGCTCGTGCTCGCGCCGAGCGCCGCGACGAGGTCGGGAATGCCCGGGTAGAGGAGAACCTGTGCGAACAGCGTCGCGAAGACGACGGCCGCGAGCGCGACTCGTTCACGTCGTTCCGTCACACGCCGAAGCCACGGCCGCGAGTCGTATAGCCGGTGCGGTTACTCGCGGACGCGATGGAAGACCGAACTCCCCTGCGCGTACGTCTGGTAGACCGCGCACGTGATGATGAGGCAGAAGGTGAACACCGCCCAGTAGGCGGGCGAGACGTAGTCGAGGTAGGGGACGCCGACCTCGGTCGCGAGCACGAGCAGGATGCCGAGCACGCTCAGGCCCGCGTAGAACTCGCTCCACGACAGCCCGTACTTCGGGACGACTTCGAGGTAGATGCTCACGTCCCTCGCGTGTTCGGAGAGCGTGACGGTCTTCTCGTTCTCGTCGTACTCGACGATGTCGAGTTCCGCGAGCTTCGGGAGGTGGGTCTGCTGGAGGGTGACGTAGACGGACTGCCGGACGTTCCGCGGGGGCGGGGACTCGCCGCTCTCCTGTTCCGCGATGTACTCGGAGAGTTCGCGCGCCGTGCTCTCGCCGTCGCGGTCGCGGAGGTACTCGATGACGTGGCGGCGGCGGTCGTTCCGGAGCACGTCGTGCACGTCGGCTTTATCGAGACGGCTCGACCGTGGCTGTGAGAGCAGCGTCCGCCCCTTCATCGTACATTCGTACGTTTCACGACATATTGAACGTGTTGTATTCTTCGCCGCGATTCCCGTCCACATATTTGTGGTTTCGCCGGGCGTTCGGTCGGTCGGCGTGCCAGCCGTCGCGCCAACCGGCAAGCGTCGCCGTAACTGTCAGTTATAGAAGTATGTAGGAGTATGCGTGTAGTGTATGAGTGACGAGGGTGAGTCGGGTTTCGACACCCGAACCGTCCACGCCGGCAGCGACCCCGACCCCGCCACGGGGGCGCGCGCCACCCCGATCTATCAGACCACGTCCTACGAGTTCGAGAGCGCCGACGCCGCCGCCGACCTCTACGCGCTCGAAGGCGAGGGCGACATCTACACGCGCATCACCAATCCCACGGTCGCCACGCTCGAAGACCGCCTCGCCAGCCTCGCCGGCGGCAGTGCGGCCGTCGCGAACGCGAGCGGGATGGCGAGTTTCGACGCCCTGAACTTCGCGCTCGCCTCCGCGGGCGACAACGTCGTCTCCGCGAGCGCCATCTACGGCGGTACCCGCGCGTACCTCGCGCACACCGCCCGCCGCCGCGGCGTCGAAGCCCGGTTCGTGGACACGCTCGACTACGACGCCTACCGGGACGCCATCGACGAGGACACCGCGTACCTCCACGCCGAAACCATCGGGAACCCCGCGCTCGTCACCGCCGACCTCGAACGCCTCGCCGACATCGCCCACGACAACGACGTGCCCTTCGTCGTGGACAACACGTTCGCCACGCCCGCGCTCTGCCGCCCCCTCGAACACGGCGCGGACATCGTCTGGCACTCCACCACGAAGTGGCTGCACGGCGGCGGCACCACGCTCGGCGGCGTCGTCGTGGAGGACGGGAGCTTCGACTGGGACGCCCACCCCGAGAAGTACCCGGAAATCGCGGGCGAGAACCCGGCGTTCCACGGGATTCGATTCACCGAGCGGTTCCCGGACGCGCCGTTCGCCGCCGTCGCCCGCCACCGCGCCACCCGAAGCATCGGCCACGCCCAGAAGCCCTTCGACGCCTGGCAGACCCTCCAGGGACTCGAAACGCTCGGCCTCCGGATGGACCGCCACAGCGAGAACGCGCACATCCTCGCCGAATACCTCGAAGACCACCCCGCGGCGGACTGGGTGTCCTACCCCGGTCTCGCCTCGCACGAGACCCACGAGAACGCCACGAAGTACCTCGACGGCGGCTACGGCGGCATGGTGACGTTCGGCCTCGGGAGCTTCGACGCCGCGAAGGAGTTCTGCGAGAGCGTCGACTTGGCGTCGTTCCTCGCGAACGTCGGGGACGCGAAGACCCTCGTCATCCACCCCGCGAGCACCACGCACGCCCAGTTGAGCGAGGACGAACAGCGCAGTTCGGGCGTCCTCCCCGACATGGTTCGCGTCTCCGTCGGAATCGAAGACCCCGCCGACATCCTCGCGGACTTCGACGACGCGCTATGACCGTCAGCCTCGGGAGTTTCACGTTCCAGTGCGGCGAGACCGTCCCCGAGTTCGAGGTAGCGTACGAGACGTACGGCGAGTTCGAGGGCGACAACGCCGTCCTCGTCTGTCACGCGCTCACCGGCAGCCAGCACGTCGCGTCCGGCGCGCGCGAGGCCGAGGGAACCGCGGGCCAGGCGCGGGCGTGGTGGGACGACGTGGTCGGCCCCGGGAAGGCCATCGACACGAACGAGTACTTCGTCGTCTGCGCGAACGTCCCCGGGTCGTGCTACGGCACCACCGGGCCCGCGAGCGAGAACCCCGAGGGCGAACCCTGGGGGACGGACTTCCCGGCTGTCACCGTCGGTGACTGGACGCGCGCCCAGCGCCAACTGCTGGACGAACTCGGCGTCGGCCGCCTCCACGCGGTCGTCGGCGGGAGCGTCGGCGGGATGAACGCGCTCGACTGGGCGAAACGCTACCCCGACGACGTCCACCGGGTCGCCGCCGTCGCAACCGCCGCCCGCCTCGACGCGCAGTGCCTCGGATTGGACGCGGTCGCGCGCCGCGCCATCACCACCGACCCCGACTGGCAGGGCGGCGACTACTACGGCGACGAGGGGCCGACCGACGGCCTCGCGCTCGCCCGCCAGCTCGGCCACCTGATGTACCTCTCGAAGGACTCGATGGAGCGGAAGTTCGGGCGGCGGAGCGCGGGCCGCGAGGGCGGCCGCGACCGCTTCCCCAGCGACCCCGCGGGCGGGTTCTTCCCCTACCGCGAGGTCGAGTCCTACCTCGACTACAACGCGAGCAAGTTCACGGAGCGCTTCGACGCGAACAGCTACCTCTACCTCACGCGCGCGATGGACGACTACGACCTCGCGAACGGCTACGAGAGCGACGCGGACGCGCTCGCCGCGTTCACCGGCGAAGCCCTCGTCATGTCCTTCACGGGCGACTGGCACTTCACCGTCGAGCAGTCCCACGACCTCGAAGCCGCGTTCGAGGACGCGGACGTCCCCGTCACGCACCGCGTCGTGGACTCCGACCACGGCCACGACGCCTTCCTCGTCGAACCCGAGAACGTCGGCCCGCCCCTCCGCTCCTTCCTCGACAGCGGCGTCTCCACGGACGGCGGGCACGCGCCCGTCCACAACAGCCTCTTTCCCGGCTAGACGCCGGTAGGTTCTGCAGGTGTACCCCTGCTTTACGTCTCGCCGGGAGAAATCACGGGGTATGTCCGACGAGAGCGACGACGCGCCCGGATTCGACACGCAGAGCGTGCACGCCGGCAGCCAGCCCGACCCCGCGACGGGGGCGCGCGCCACGCCAATCTACCAGACCACGTCCTACGAGTTCGCGGACGCGGAGGACGCGGCCGCGCAGTTCGCGCTGGAGAAACCCGGCCACATCTACTCCCGGCTGATGAACCCGACCGTGGACGTGCTCCAGGACCGCCTCGCGGCGCTCGAAGACGGCGTCGGCGCGGTCGCCACATCGTCCGGGATGGCCGCGCTGAACGTCGCGACGTTCCTGCTCGCGGAGGCCGGGGACAACATCGTCGCGGCGAACGCGCTCTACGGCGGCACCCACACCTACCTCTCGCACACCGTCGAACGCCGCGGCGTCACCACGCGCTTCGTGGACACGCTCGACGTGGACGCGTACGAGGAGGCTATCGACGAGGACACCGCGTACGTGCTCGTGGAGACCATCGGGAACCCCGCGCTCGTGACGCCCGACCTCGAAGCCATCGCGGACGTGGCGCACGAGCACGACACGCCGCTCCTCGTGGACAACACGTTCGCCACGCCCGCGCTCTGTAACCCCATCGAGCACGGCGCGGACATCGTCTGGCACTCCACCACGAAGTGGCTGCACGGCGGCGGCACGACCGTCGGCGGCGCGCTCGTCGATGCGGGGAACTTCGACTGGCAGGCGAACGCCGACTCGTACCCCGAAATCGGCGCGGACAACCCCGCCTACCACGGCGTGAACTTCGCGGAGCGCTTCGGTGACGCCGCGTTCACGTACGCCGCCATCGCCAGGGGCCTCCGCGACCTCGGGAACCAGCAATCCCCGTTCGACGCGTGGACGACCCTCCAGGGCATGGAATCACTCCCGCTCCGCATGAACCGGCACTCCGAGAACGCGCAGGTCGTCGCCGAGTACCTCCAAGACCACGACGCCGTCTCCTGGGTGAACTACCCCGGCCTCGACAGCCACGAGACGCACGACGCCGCGAGCGAGTACCTCGACGGCGGGTACGGCGGCATGCTCACGTTCGGTCTCGACGCGGGCTACGACGCCGCCCGCGCGACCGTCGAGAACACCGAGCTCGCCAGCCTCCTCGCGAACGTCGGGGACGCGAAGACGCTCGTCATTCACCCCGCGAGCACCACCCACCAGCAGCTCAGCGACAAGGAACAGGCGGACGCGGGCGTCCTCCCCGAGATGGTGCGGCTCTCCGTCGGCATCGAAGACCCCGCGGACATCATCGACGACCTCGACGCCGCTATCGCCGCCGCCACCGACGACTGAAACGCCTCTTTCACCCTGCTGAAGACACTTACCGGGGCCGCGCGAGCCCTCGGGTATGCACCGACGCCGCGTCCTCACGACCGCCGGCGCGCTCGCCGCCACCGCCGCCGCGGGCTGTCTCACGGCCGACTCGAACACGAGTCCCGCGGAGACGACCGACACCACGACCGACACGACCACGGACACGCCCGCGGTTCCGCTGTCCGTGTCGCTCGACCGCTACCAGCCCGGCGTCGTCGCGATGACCAGCCCGGACTCCATCGGGATTCGCTGGGGCGACCGGGCCGCGCTCTTTCTCCACGTCGCGCCCGACGGCGACGACGCGCCCCCGCGCACCGACTTCCGGCTCCGGTTCGACGGGTCGTCGTACGCGCCCGTCGACCCCGACGACGTTCGGCTCTGGCGCGAATACGGCGACCGCGCGAGCGCGTACGGCGTCGAGGGACGGGACGGCTGGATGCTCTTCGACCTCCCCCGGTCGGGCGATGCGGGGGACGCGCGGCTCTCGTGGCCGGGCGGCGAGTGGGGTCTCCCCGAGGGGCTCCGCGAGCGCCTCGCCGCCGGCTTCGACTTCACAGTCGAGTACGACTTCCCCGAGACCGTCGAACACCACGACCGACCCACAATCGCGTTGACGGTGACGAACGACGCGGACGTGCCCGCGCGCTACCTCGGCGCGCTCAACCGGAGCGGCCCCCGGGTCGCGCACGCGCCCGTCGAGACGATTTCGTTCGTGCTCGCCCCCGGAGAGACGCGGACGTGGACGTACGAGGACGACTACTTCGGGTCGGGGCTGGCGGACGAGCGCGAAGTCGGGGACGGCCAGCCCGACATGACGTACTACTTCGAGTCCGCGGGCGAGAACAGGGAGTTCCGCGTCAGGATTGTATGAGGCCGTCCTCCGCGAAGACCTCGTGGAGGACGTCCATGCGCGCGACGACGAGGTCGCACTCGGGCCGAACGTTCGGCTTCGGGAGGAACCCGACGGCGCGGCCGGCGCGTTCGAGCATCGGGAGGTCGTTCGCGCCGTCCCCCACCGCTATCGTGTCCGCGCGGTCGATACCGAACTCGGTCATCGCGGCGTCGAGCGCGTCGTCCTTCGTTCCCTCGATGAGCGGCCCCTCGACCTCGCCGGTGAGGTGGCCGTCCTCGACGGGGAGCGAGTTCGCCGTGATTGCGTCCACCTCGACGTTCTCCTTCTCCAACGCGGCCTGTACGCCCTCCTCGAACCCGCCGGTGAGGATGACGACCGTGTGCCCGGCGTCCCGGAGCGATTCGATGAGGTCGGCCGCGCCCGGCCGGAGATACACCTGCTCGTAGGCCGCCTCGGCCTCCGCCTCCGGGAGGCCGTCGAGCAGGGCGGCGCGCTCGCGCAGGCTCTCCGCGTACGCGAGTTCGCCCCGCATCGCCCGCTCCGTGATGTCCTCCACGTCCGCCGCGACCCCGTACTGCTCCGCTAACAGTACGAGCATCTCGTCGTCGGACAGCGTCCCGTCGAAATCGAACGCGATGAGCGCCATACCCCCGGTTGGTCGTCGGTGGGTTCAAAGGATGCGGTTCGCGCAACCGCGTTACGCGCCGTCGGCTCGCGTGAACACCACGACGATTCGGTCCCCGATATCGTCGAGCGCGTGCGTTCTGCTCGTGTACGCGTCCCCGAGTTTCTGAGCGACCGTGGGTTTCAGCGCCGGTGTCGTGATGACAACGGGCGGCGTGTTGTTTCCAACGGCTCCGGGGCGTTCGACGCTCGTCACGTCCGCGCCGAGTGCCTCGGTGTACCACGGGAGCGGCATTCGCGCGTGCCACGCGCCCGTCGCGGGCGGGTAGTCGACTCTGGTCTCGTTCATCGCGAGCCGTTCGCCGACGTAGAGGACATCTGTCTCCCCGCCGCCCGTCGACGCCGCTCGGTCGATGTCGTCGACGACGGCGCGGAGGTCGTCGGGTGCCTGTGCGTAGTAGACGATTTGGTGGCCGGGGTCGCCCAGTGGGCTCTCGTGGGGCTGCTGGTAGCTCGTCTGCGCGAGTGTCGCACCCGCCGAGGCGACGAAGAAGACGAGGAGGCCGGCGGCGACCGCGGCGCGCACGACGTGCATCGGCGCGCGCTCGCGGAGCGCGGCGGGTTCGCGGGCGGGAAGCCGGCTGCGTCCCCAGCGGTAGACGGCGACGCCACCGACCGCCGCCGGAACGCAGAGCGGGACGATGGCGTGGACCGTTGACCACGGGACGGGGAGGTTGTTCGCGAGCGGGTAGCCGACGATGGCGGCGACGCCACAGTAGAAGTTGAACGCGACGAGCGCGCGCGGCGAGTCCCCGGTGTACCGGTCGTAGAGGAAGCCGAGAGCCGCGAGAACGGTGACGCCGAGCGCGCCGGCGACGATGGTTTCGGCGGTGTCCGTGAAGTACGGGAGGTAGGCGTGATTCTGAATGCTTCCTTCGGCCCAGTACTCGATGGCGGCCTGGAAGGAGCCGAGCGTGGCTTCGCCGACGACGGCGGGGAGGCTTGCGATGTCGCCGGTGAGGCCTTTCCAGAGGCCGATTGGGTGGCCGGGGCCGGCGCGCGGCGCGTAGAAGTAGACGACGACAGCGAGAAAGAGCACGCCCGAGAGCACGCCGTGTGTCCACCACGCGCGGACGCCCGCGACGGCGCGGTTCGCGAGCGACTGGAGCGTGGTGAGCGCGTCGCCGTCAGTGTCGCGGGCGCGAACGAGGACGCGGTCGAACACGAGCACGCTCGCGCCGAGCCACGTCACCAGCCAGAGGAGCACGCTCTCCTTCGTCGCAAACGCGAGGCCGAGTGTCACTCCGCTCGCGTACAGGTAGCGGGGAGTACGGGTGTCGTACGCGCGGACGAGCAGGCCGAGCGTCACGAGCATGAACGCGGCGAGCGGGAGGTCCTTGCGCATGAACCGTGAGTAGTAGAACAGGACGGGGTTGAACGCGAGCGCGACGCCGAGTGCGACGACCTCGGCCCGGCGGAGGTGTTCGCGGAAGAGCCAGGCGGCGAGCGGGAGGAGCGCGCCGATGCCTGCGACGACGACGCGCGCGGTGAAGTCGTTCGCGCCGACTACGGGGAAGACGACCGAGTTCACGCGAGCGAAGAACGGGCCGTGGAGGATGGGCCGGTACTCCCAGACGCCGTTCTCCATGAACCGGAGCACCCAGTAGCCGAACCAGGCTTCGTCGTAGTAGAAGACGCGGTCGCCTAACTCGACGAGGCGAGCGAGGAGACCGCCGACGGAGAGCGAGACGAGGATCGCGAGGACGCGTCGCTTCGTGAGCTGCTGGTGGAGGGCCATCATCCGCTGCTGCCCCCTCCGACGGCATATCTTTTGTGCTGACACTTTATGCGAGTTCCCGAACGAACACAACCCCTAATAGTCCGTCCGGTGTATCCGGTAGGCGTACATGCGCTCCGAGGACGAGGCCTACTTCGAGCGACTCGAATCCCGGTTGGACGAGGCGTTCGACCTCGCGGAGCGCGCGAAGCAGAAGGGCGGCGACCCCGAGCCCGAGGTGGAGATTCCGGTCGCGAAGGACATGGCCGACCGCGTGGAGAACATCCTCGGCATCGACGGCGTCGCCGAGCGCGTCCGCGAACTCGAAGGCGAGATGAGCCGGGAGGAGGCCGCGCTCGAACTCACCGAGGACTTCGTCGAGGGGACGGTCGGGGACTACGAGACGGACGCGGGGAAGGTCGAGGGCGCGGTTCGCACCGCGGTCGCCCTGCTCACCGAGGGCGTGGTCGCCGCGCCCATCGAGGGCATCGACCGCGTCGAGGTGTTGGAGAACGACGACGGGACGGAGTTCGTGAACGTCTACTACGCCGGCCCAATCCGCTCCGCGGGCGGGACGGCGCAGGCGTTGAGCGTGCTGGTCGCGGACTACGCCCGCGCGCTCCTCGGGATGAGCGAGTACAAGGGCCGGGACGACGAGATAGAGCGGTACGCGGAGGAAATCGCGCTCTACGACTCCGAGACCGGCCTCCAGTACACGCCGAAGGACAAGGAGACGAAGTTCATCGCCGAGCACATGCCCATCATGCTCGACGGGGAGGCGACGGGCCAGGAGGAGGTCTCGGGCTTCCGCGACCTCGAACGCGTGGACACGAACAACCCCCGGGGCGGGATGTGTCTCGTGCTCGCGGAGGGAATCGCGCTGAAGGCCCCGAAGATTCAGCGGTACACGCGCGGACTGGACGAGGTGGACTGGCCGTGGCTCCAAGACCTCATCGACGGCACCTACTACGACGACAGCGCGAGCGACGAGGCCGACCAGGCGGACGAGAGCGAGGACGCCGAGGGCGACGACGCGGACGCCGACGGCGCGGACGAGGGCGAGGGCGAGTCGGACGACCCCGCGGGGCCGCCCCGGGTCGAACCCGCGAAGAAGTTCCTCCGCGACCTCATCGCCGGCCGCCCCGTCTTCGGCCACCCCTCCCGCGAGGGCGGGTTCCGACTCCGGTACGGGCGCTCGCGCAACCACGGGTTCGCGACCGCGGGCGTCCACCCCGCGACGATGCACCTCGTGGACGACTTCCTCGCGACCGGCACCCAGATAAAGACCGAACGCCCCGGGAAAGCCGCCGGCGTCGTCCCCGTTGACAGCATCGACGGCCCCACCGTCAAACTCGCGAACGGCGACGTCCGCCGCATCGACGACCCCCGCGAAGCCCTCGAAGTCCGGAACGGCGTCGAGAAAATCCTCGACCTCGGCGAGTACCTCGTGAACTACGGCGAGTTCGTCGAGAACAACCACCCGCTCGCCCCCGCGTCCTACGTCACGGAGTGGTGGACGCAAGACCTCGCCGCCGCCGGCGCGGACCTCCAGGCGCTCGAAGACTCGCCCTACGTCGACCTCGAACACCCCAGCCCCGAACAAGCCCTCGACTGGGCGGACGAGTACGACGCCCCCCTCCACCCCGAGTACACCTACCTCTGGCACGACATCACTGTCCCTGAGTTCGAAGCGCTCACGGACGCCGTCGCCCGGGGCGAAATCGACGGCGACGAACTCGCCTTCCCCTACGACGACGACGTGCGGGAGACCGTCGAGGCCCTCATCCTCCCCCACCACCAGGGCGAGTACATCCGCACCACCGACTGGGAGCCGTTCGTCCGGTCGCTCGGCCTCACCACCGACCTCGAAAAGCAGTGGGACGACCTCAGCCCCGACGCGAGGGAGTGGGAGAACGCGATGAAGGCCGTCGAGGAAGTCGCGCCCTTCTCCGTCCAGGAACGCGCCCCCACCCGCATCGGGAACCGCATGGGCCGCCCCGAGAAATCCGAATCCCGCGACCTCAGTCCCGCCGTCCACACCCTCTTCCCCATCGGCGAAGCCGGCGGCAGCCAGCGCGACGTGGCGAAAGCCGCGAAACACGCCCCCGACATGCAGAGCACGCCCGGCCAGATCGACGTCCAGCTCGGCGTCCGCGAATGCCCCGACTGCGCCAGCCACACCTACGAAGCCCGGTGTCCCGACTGCGAGGTCTGGACCGACCCCTACTACGAGTGCCCCGACTGCGGCGTCGAAGCCCACCCCGACGAATCCGGCCGCGTCGAATGCCCGCGCTGCGACCGCGAACTCGACAACGTCACAACCCAGACTATCGACCTCCGCCAGGAGTACGCCGACGCCCTCCAATCCGTCGGCGAACGCGAGAACGCCTACGACATCCTCAAAGGCGTCAAAGGACTCACCTCCTCGGAGAAAGTCCCCGAACCCATCGAGAAAGGCGTCCTCCGCGCCAAACACGGCGTCACCACGTTCAAGGACGGCACCGTCCGATACGACATGACCGACCTCCCCGTCACCTCAGTCCGCCCCAGCGAACTCGACGTCACCACAGAGCAGTTCCACGAACTCGGCTACACCCACGACATCAACGGCGACCCCCTCAAGCACGACGACCAACTCCTCGAACTCAACGTCCAAGACATCGTCCTCAGCGACGGCGCGGCCGAACACATGCTCAAAACCGCGGACTTCGTCGACGACCTCCTCACCCAATACTACGACGTCGAACCCTTCTACGAACTCGACGACCGCGACGACCTCGTCGGCGAACTCGTCTTCGGCATGGCCCCCCACACCAGCGCCGCAACCGTCGGACGCGTCGTCGGCTTCACCTCCGCCGCCGTCGGCTACGCCCACCCGTACTTCCACGCCGCGAAGCGCCGCAATTGCGACGGTGACGAGGATTGCGTGATGTTGTTGATGGATGGGCTTCTCAATTTCTCGAAGTCGTTCCTGCCGGACAAGCGGGGCGGGCAGATGGACGCGCCGTTGGTGATGTCGAGTCGTATCGACCCGTCGGAAATCGACGACGAGGCGCACAACATGGACGTGGTGCGGCAGTATCCGCGGGAGTTCTACGAGGCGAGTCGGGAGATGGCTGACCCGGAGTCCGTGGACGTGGAGATCGCGGAGGAGAACCTCGGAACCGACTTGGAGTACACGGGGTTCGACCACACGCACGACACCTCGAATATCGCGCTCGGTCCCGACCTCTCGGCGTACAAGACGCTCGGGAGTATGATGGAGAAGATGGACGCGCAGCTCGAACTCGCGCGGAAGCTCCGCGCGGTGGACGAGACGGACGTGGCGGAGCGCGTCATCGAGTACCACTTCCTCCCCGACCTCATCGGGAACCTCCGGGCGTTCAGCCGGCAGGAGACGCGGTGTTTGGATTGCGGGAAGAAGTACAGGCGGGTTCCGCTCACGGGTGATTGCCGGGAGTGCGGCGGGACGGTGAACCTCACCGTTCACCGCGGCTCCGTCAACAAGTACATGGACACCGCGATTCAGGTCGCGGAGGAGTACGACTGCCGCGAGTACACCAAACAGCGCCTCGAAGTCCTCGAACAGTCCCTCGAAAGCATCTTCGAGAACGACAAGAACAAGCAGTCGGGCATCGCGGACTTCATGTAATCGACCGCGGGCCGGATGCTCGCGGGCTGTTTTCGTCCAGGTTTTGCGAGGAGCGGTGCGCGAAGCGCACTCGACGACGGAAAACGTGGGTCGAGGGCGACGAGAACAGGCAGTCGGGCATCGCGGACTTCGTGTAATCGACCGCGGGCCAGTGGTCGGCTCTAGGTTGAGCGGGGGCCGAGGAGGTCTTGAATCGCGTCGCTGAGGAGGCTGACGGCGAGGATGGTGGCGAGGAGGGCGGCGACGGGTATCGCGACGGTCCACCAGTACCGCTGGACGGACGAGATGTTACTGCCTATCATGTCGCCCCAGGAGATGACGGTCGTCGGGCGGAGCAGGAGGGGGGACGGCGGCGTGCCGAACCGGAGGAATGAGAGCGTCGCTTCGATGGTGATGAAGAGCGGTATCTGGGAGACGGCGGCGACGGTCGCGCTCCGGGAGACGTTCGGGAGGAGGTGCCAGCGCACGACCTGCACGGCGCTCGCGCCGCTCGCGTTCGCCGCGCGCACGTAGTCCGTCGCGACTTCGTCGAGCGCGCGACTGCGGACGACGGTGGCGACGCTCCCCCAGTTGACGAGGCCGAAGGAGACGACGAGCATGAAGAGTGTGCCGTCGCCGGAGAGCCACCGCCAGACGAAGAACACGAGGAGCGCCGGCACCGCCTTCAGGCTCTCCGCCGACCCGGCGAGCACGCGGTCGGTGCGTCCGCCGGCGTACGCGCTGACGGTGCCGACGAGGGTGGCGAGCGGGACGATGAGCGCGACGGCGACGAGCGCGAGCTGGACGACGTTCCGCGCGCCGAACACGAGCAACTGCACCATGTCCTGTCCGAGCGCGTTCGTCCCGAGCGGGGCCGACCAGGTGCCGTAACACCGGTCTCCCACGGGGTTGTAGCACTGTACGACGTCGTACTGGGGGACGCTCGTGTACACCGGCGGCTGGTTCCGGTAGGGGATGTTGACGGCGGGCGGGTCGAGAAAGACGGGGCCGAGCGTGCCCGCGAGGAAGACGGCGAGCGCGACGAACGTCCCGGCGGCGGCCGCGGGGTGGCGGGCGAAGTACGCGAGCGCGTTCCGGGCGTCCCCGCGGTCGGCGTTCGCGACGACGCTCGCGCTCGCGACGACGAACAGCCAGAGGCTCGCCACCCACAGCCACTCCAGTCGGCCGATTTCGTACCCGAGCAGGCTCCGGCCCGGCGTGACGGCCGTGTACGCGAACGCCGCGAGAACCGCGAGCAGTCCCGCGAGCGCGGCGACGGCGGGCGGCGAGTAGCCGCGACTGGTGTCCGCCGTCCAGTCGATGCGTCGGTCGCCGGGCGTCCCGGTCATTCGCGTTCACACCGCCACGAGACACCCACGTAACGCCGCGCCAGCCGGACAGAACATCCGGTACACGTGGATTTATCAGTGCTGTTTCGTCCATCGTGGGTATGGCCTCCCTCGGCGGCGACGCCCGCTACGTCCTCGGCCGACTCGCGTGGGCCGTCGCCGTCGTCTGGGTCGTGCTCACCGCGACCTACCTCGTGCTCGCCGTCCTCCCCGACACCCGCCGCGTCTTCTTCGCGGAAGTCGAGATGGGGCTCGGAGCCGTTCTCGACGCCGACGGCGGCCCCCTCGACCAGTACCTCGCGTGGATGCGCGCCTTCCTCACGCTCGACTGGGGGCGCTCGCTCTACTACGACACGTCGGTCGTCTCGCTCTACGCCGGCCGGCTCCCCGTCACGCTCGCCTACCTCGTCCCCGGCGTCCTCGCCTCGCTCGCCGTCGGCCTCGGTCTCGGCACGTACGCCGCCGTCGAACCCGGAAGCCGCCTCGACCGCGCGCTCTCCGTCGTCTCCTACGTCGGTCTCGCGGTGCCCGCGTTCCTCCTCGCGGAACTCGCGTTCGCCTACCACCCCACCGTCCTCGGCTGGGTTCGCGTCTACGACCCCGAACTCGGCCTCCTCCACGCCCAGAACCTCACCCGTCTCGCGCTCCCCGCCGGCATCGTCGCGCTCTCCCTCACCGCCGTCCAGATACGCCACGTCAAAGGCGTCACCGCCGACCGCCTCGACGACCCCTTCGTCAAGACCGCGCGCTCGAAGGGCGCGGGCCGCCTCCGCGTCGCCCGCCACGTCTTCCGGAACACCTGGCCGACCCTCGTCTCCACCGTCCTCGGCGAAGCGCTCGGACTGCTCGTCCTCACCACCATCGTCGTCGAGGGCGTCCTCGACGTTCCCGGGGCCGCCGTCGCCGTGTTCAACGGGTTCGGCGCGGGCGACCCGATGCTGAGCTTCACCGCCGTGTTCGGCATGGTCGCGCTCGGCGTGCTCGGCTCCCTCCTCCGCGACTTCGTCCGCCTCACGGTCGACCCCCGCGTGACCTGACCTACGCCGGCCCGAGGTAGCCCCAGGCGTGCAGGCGGTCGCCGTCACCGTCTATCCAGCGCTCCCCGATGTCGTCCCGGTAGTAGCGGTTCGGGATGGTGATGTCCTCGATGCGGCCGTACGCCTGCTCGCGCGCCGCCTGCATCGTCTCACCCGTCCCCGTCACGACGAGCGGCATCCCGGACTCGCCCGCGACCCGCCACTGGCCGTCCACGAGCTTCGCGTCCTCGATGTGCACGCCCTCTCGGTCGTTCGATTCGAAGACGACCGCGGCGTTCCGCGAGTTCTCGTCGTACGTCTTCTCGTCGTCGAACGGGAACGGCGGGAGGACGACGCGAACCCCGACCTGGTAGCCGCGGTGCACCCGGAGGTCGGGGTCGCGGCCGTGCGCGAGGTCGAAGAAGAACGCGCCCGTCCCGGACTCGAACGCCTCCTCCTGGAGCGTGATTGTCGGATACCCGAACCGGGGCGTGAACTCCAGTGGGTAGACGCCGGTGTCGTTCACGATGCAGTTCAGGTCGATGCTCCCGACGTACCCCTCGTCCGCGAGCCAGCCCTCCAGACGGCCGAGCGTCTCCGCGAACAACCGATTCCGGCCCGCCCAGAACATCGACGTCCCCATCTCGCCCGTCGACGGCCCGATGTTCCCCGGGAAGAGCTTCTTGTGCTCGAAGTTGAAGTTGATGGGTTCGACGAACGACTCGCCGTTGAAAAAGCCGCAGACGGCGACCTCGACGCCCTCGACCTTCCGCTGGAGCTGGAACCCCTTCATCCGGTGACCCCACGCCTTCTCGTACGCCCGCAACACGTCTATCACGTCGCCCCCGTCGTCGTCCGACCCGACGTACAGCAGGCGCTTCACGTTCTGCACCTCCCCCAGCGGCTTGATGACGTACGGCGCGGGGTTCGCCTTCACGTACTCGACCGCCGCCCCGAAGTCCGTGAACTCGCGGTGGTCGAGCGTGTTCACGCCGTTCTCCTCCAACACCTCCATCGCGTACCCGCGGTCTTCCTCCAACCGGTCCGTGTTCGGCGTCCCGCCGACTACCGCCGTCCCCTGCGCTCGCAACTCCTCCGCGAGTTCGCCGGTGCCGATGTCCGACCCGACCCAAATATCGTCGAAAATCACCACGTCCGCCCACTCGACCTCCGCGCGCCAGTCGTCCGTCTTCTCCACGAACCCGTCCGCTATCTCCCGGTCGCTCTCCGCCTCGATGTAGTACTTCACGTCGTGACCCTCCCGCGACACCTGCCACGCCACGTCCCCGATGAGCGCCGCGTCCAACGAACAGAACAGGAAGTTCTTCGCGTCCATACACATCCGAGAACCCCCCACTCCCTAAACTGTGCGGGCATTCGCGCACTATTTCACTGTGAACAGGTCTCCGTCAGTAGTCAGCACGCCCACGGAGCCCTCCAGTCCCCTGATTCCCGCTATCTGTGACTCGAACGGAATCTCGTAGACAACGTCGCCGTCCAGCGTCATTACGACGACGCTCTCTCTGTCCCCGCCCCTGCCCCCTGTGTATATCTGATTGTCGAATTTGAGGGCCTGCCAGCCAGATAGGTCTGCAGAGCGTGATTTCTCCTGTTCGATGCGGCCGCTTTCTCGGTCTATTTTGTAGAGGTAGCCACGCGATTCATCGGGATTCCCACCGACGACGTAACAGCTGTTCCGCGTTACAATCGGCGTAATCGCCCACTCCGTGGGAAGTGCGCGCTCCCATACGGTCCGCAACTCACTGTCGAATCGGAAGACAATGCCGTCCCCGACGACGTAGATTTCGCCATCGACGATATGCGGGGCTGAGCCGTTCGTAAACGGGTCGTCTCCTCCGGTAGATCCAAGTGTTCGCTGGCGTTCGATATCGCCCGACTCCGGATTCAGCATCGCAATCACTCCCTTTGAGTGGATTGCGATTACGGAGTTCTCAAGGACGTCCAAGCCAGCAACCCGCTGACTCTCTACGAGTGATGTTTTCCAGAGGACCTCGCCCGTCTGTCGGTGGAGTGCGCAGACGCCGCCGGTGGACAGCCCGAAATAGACCGTATCGTCGGTGACGCGCGGCGGGCGTAGCGAGGACTGTGCTTTGAATCGGTCGGGGAGATCGATCGTCCACAGCTTCTCGCCGGTGAGCGTGTAGGCGACGGGTGCACGTCCGCCGATGAACACCTGCTGGTCGTCGACGACCGGTCGCGTGGATTGCAGGGGGAGCTCGTGATCCCAGGTCGGGTACTCGACAATGTACGGTATCTCATCCGTCAGCGTCCCCGAAGAGAGGTCGACGCCGAGGAGCGTGCCCGCGTTCACTTCGTTAAGCCGGGAGCTACGGACTCGAATTGTGAAGTAGGCCGTCTCGTTCGTAATCGTCGGGCCAGCGATCACCGGCTCGTCTGCCGAATAGACGAGCGTTTTCGTATAGTCCGGGGAGAGACAACCGGCGAGCAGGAGTCCACTCGCACCCACGCCCGAGAGGAACTGCCTTCGATTCATGGGTGTAAATATAATATTTACTTGGAGATAAGTGTCTTTTCCCTAATCAGAAAGCACGCTCGTGTACGTACAGGTGTTGAAACCGCACCCCACTATTCTATATCGCGATATATGATTTATCGGGCGGTTGGCGGGTGCTTTTATCCCGGAGGGCGTCGATTCGCCGCCTATGGCAGACGACTCCCCAGAAGTCGCGCTCGGCGCAACGATTTACGACGACGACGGCCGGAAACTCGGCACCGTTCGCGGGTTCGACGAGGACGGGTTCTACGTTACCACCCGCGACGGCGTCGAATCGCTCTCCATCGAACACGAGCGCGCCGGCCACGAGTTCGGGGAGGCCGAACTCACCTGGCGCTGCTCGGACTGCGGCGAGATGGGCGACCTACACGACGGACTCCCCGAGGAGTGTCCGTCCTGTGGTGCCGAAAAAGAACAGCTCTTCTACTGGACTGAGGACTAGAACGGGGCCTGCGGGCCTTCGTCGTCCTCGCCGTCCTCGGATGTTTCACCAGGGAACGAGGGACTCATCCCGCCGGTGTCGTGACCGCCGCCCATGCCGGTGTCGGCGTGGACTTCGTTGATTTCGGGAATCTCCTTCGTCATCCGGGACTTGATCGCCTGAATCGTCATCGGGCTGATGCCACAGCCGGAACACGCGCCGCCGAGCGCGATGCTGACCGTGCCGTTCTCTCGGTCGATGTTCTGGATGGCGTGGTTCCCGCCGTGCATCTGAATCTGAGGGAAGTTCCGGCGGAGGAAGTTGTTGATGCGCTCCTCCAGGTCGTCGCCGGACTGGCTCTCGGTGCTCATACTGGAGAACACGGTGTCTGGCGGCTTAAGTTCTTGGACTACGCGAAATCGAACGTCGCGCGCAACTGCGTCTTCAACTCCTCCACGTACACGTCGAGCGTCTCCGCCGCCTTCTCGTCGCTCACGGGCACGCCCGTCAGGCGGTCGATGGGGTCGTCCGGCAGTTCGATCGAGAACTCGCCGTCGCCCTCGTAGTGCGGTTCGCTCTCGTTCAGTATCTGCTGGTCGATGGCGTGAATCAGCGTGGAGTCGTACGTCCCGTTCAGCTCGTTGAACGCCCGCTTGTACGCGGTCTGGAGCTGCGAGAAGTACTCCGTGTACTTCTCCTCCTCGAACTCCTCGGGCGTGAAGTCGCTCATACCCTTCCTCGGGGGAGTCGGGAGTAAAAACCGGCCGATTCACCGGCGATAAACCAAATAGGACGATACGGAATCGTGGCTGGCGGGTGACCGACACCGATTTGCCGGCGCTCCGCCACGTCCCGGTATGCGCCTCCGTGACCGCCTCGTCACCGCCGCCGTCGTCACGCTGGTCGCGACGCTCTGCGGGTTCGTCGTCATGGGCACCACCAGAGGATTCGTCGGGTACAGAACCGCCCGCTTGCTCTCCGTGCCGTTCATCGCACTGGCCGCCGCGAGCGCCGTCTACGCCTTTTCGGTCTCCGTGCTCGTGTACGCGGGCGTGCTCGACTTAGGCTAACTGCGCCGCGACCAACCGCCCGACCTCGGTCACGAACGCCTCGACGGCGTCGTCCGGGATGGTCGCGCCCGCGGCGACCGTGTGCCCGCCACCGTCACCGCCGACGGCGCGCGCGGCCTCTCCCATCACGACGGAGAGGTCGAGGCCGTCGTCCACGAGCCGACCCGTCCCCCTCGCCGACGCCTTCAGCTCCGTCTCGTTCTTCCGCGCGAGCGCGACGATGGGTTTGTCGTACCGCACGCCGTCCGCGCTCATCGCCATCCCCGCGACGATGCCGACGATGGTGTCCCTGATTTCGTCGCCCGCGTCGAACCACTGCACGTGCTCCTCCTGGGTGACGCCGTGTTCCTCGACCCAGCGAACGCCCGCGGAGAGGTTCCGCCGGTGCTCGGCGAGGAGGTCTCGGGCCTCCGCGAGCGCGCCGTCTCGGTCGCCGAGACACACCGCGAGCCCCACGTCCGCGCGCTCGTAGCGCGCCGTCGCGTTCAGGAGCGTGGAGAACTCGCTCGCGTCCCTGACTTCCGTTCCCAGTTCCTCCTCGGTGAGCGTGTACGTCGTTCCGACGAGGTCTTCGACGTCGTCCGTGCTGACGCCGTTGCGTATCGCGCGCCGGATGAGCGCGCTCGCGACCGTCTGCTTCTCCTCGACGGTGAGTTCGGCCCACGTCGGCCACTCGCCGCCCTGCTTCAGGTCGATGTCGAGGCCGGCGAGGAAGCGCACCGCGCCCTGCCGGTCGTTCGTGATTCCCGGGATGTGCACGTCGCTCGCGTACGCGAGGAGTTTCGGGAGGGGGCGGGTCTGGACGCCGTACACCGCGAGGCCGCGTGCGGTGTCGAGCACGCCCGCCTCCACGCCCTCCTTCGCGACGACGGTGTTCGCGCCGACCAACTCCCCGCCCTCGGTCTGCATGTCGCCGACCGCGCCGACGACGGCGAGCGCCGCCAAGTCCCTGTTCTCGGGGCCGCCGAGCGCCCGCGCGAGCACGTACGCCGCGCCAGCGCCCGAGAGCTCGCTCCCGCCGTCCACGCCCTCCAGGAGCGGGTTCAGGTGGTGTTCGATGTCGACGTCGGCGAGCTGGTGGTGGTCGGCCACGACGGGCGTGAAGTCGTACTCGACTATCTCGTCGAGCTGGCCGCTCCCGAAGTCCGTGAAGAGAACGGTGTCGTACTCGGTCGCGGCGATGTCCGCGATCTCCTCGGGGCCGAGCTGGTTCTCGAAGCGAGTCTCGTGGTCGATGCCCGCCCGCGAGAGGGCTTGGGACGCGACGCCGGCGCTCGTGAGGCCGTCGGCGTCGATGTGGGACGCGAGCAGCACCGCGTCCGCGTCGCGGAGCGCGTCCGCACACCGGCGTGCGCGCGCTTCGAGTTCCGGCACGGGAAAGGACGCCGTCGTCTCACTCATCGATACTCGCTAGGTCGCTCCCGGCTATAAACGTCCGCCCTACAGGTCGTCGAGCACCGCGTCCGCGAGCGCCTCGAAACTCGCCTCCGCGGGCACGACATCGACCTCGATACCGCGCTCCTCGGCGGTCTTCCGGGTCGGTTCGCCGATGGTGCCGACGACGGCGCGGTTCAATCCCTCGATCGCCTGGGCGCGACAGCCGCGTTCGTCCGCGGCGTCGAGGAAGTGTTCGACGGTGAGACTCGACGTGAACAGCGCCGCGTCCAGGTCGCCCGCGGCCGCGCGCGCCGCCGACACGCCGCTCTCTCCCGGACGAGTGAGCCGGTAGAGCACGGTCTCGTGGACGTACGCGCCCGCCTCGGTGAGACCGTCGAGCAGCACGTCGCTCCCGTGGTCGGAGCGCGCGACTTCCACGCGCAACCCACCGACCCGGTCTCGCAGGACGTTCACGAGGCCGGTAGACGAGTACTCCCCGGGAACCACGTCCACGCCGAACCCCTCCGTTTCTAGTGCAACCCGCGTCGATTCGCCGATCGCGCACACCCTCGCATCGCCGGGCGTCCAGCCCGCGTCCGCGACGAGCTCCGCGCCGGTCTTGCTCGTGAACACCACGTAGTCCGCGTCACCGCGGGGCGCGTTTCCCGTCGGCGCGACTTCGAGCATCGGGTCGAGCACGGGCGTCACGCCCCGGGATTCGAGGTAGTCGCCGGCGCGCGCGAGCCGGCCGTCGTCGGGCCGGAAGACGGCGACTTCAGGCATCCAGCCACGCCTCCACGCGCTCGCGGACGCTCGCGACCTCGCCGATGACGGTCACGGCGGGCGGTTCGATGCCCGCCTCGTCGCGCACGTCCACGATGGTGTCGAGCGTGCCGGTCGCGACGCGCTGGCCGGGCCGCGTCCCCTTCTCCACGAGCGCGACGGGCGTCTCCGGACTCAGTCCCGCCTCGCGGAGCTCTCTGGTGTACTCGGGGAGTTTCCCGACGCCCATCAGCACGACGAGCGTGCCGCCGGTGGCGGCGAGCGCCTCCCAGTCCACGCTCGCCTCCTCCTTCGTCGGATCCTCGTGGCCGGTGACGAGCGTGACGCTCGACACGAAGTCGCGGTGGGTCGCGGGAATCCCGGTCACCGCGGGCGCGGCGAGCGGGGAGGTGACGCCGGGCACGACCTCGAACGGAACCTCGTGGTCGGCGAGGAACTCCATCTCCTCGCCGCCCCGCCCGAACACGAACGGGTCGCCGCCCTTCAGCCGAACCACCTGCTTGCCCTCGCGCGCGAGTTCGACGAGCCGTTCGTTAATCTGGGACTGCGGCGTGCGCTCGCCGCCCGCGCGCTTCCCCACGTCCTCGCGCTTCTCCTCGGGGATGGTCTCCAGGATGTCGGGGCCGGGGAGCTTGTCGTGCAACACCACGTCGGCCTCGTCCAGCAGCCGCCGGGCCTTCACGGTGAGGAGTTCGGGGTCGCCCGGGCCGCTCCCGACCAGGTACACGGTTCCGGTCATTCCCGGCGGGCCTCCGCGATGAGGTCGGCCGCGCCGCGTTCGCGGAGGTCGTTCGCGAACTCGCGGGCCTCGGGCGCGTAGTCGTCGATGTCGAGTTCGCGCGTCTCCACGACGGACTCGCTCCCGTCCTCGTTGAACACCTGGACGTGCGTGCGGACGACGCCGCCCTGGATGAACGCGTGCACGCCGATGGGCGCGATACAGCCGCCGCCGAGCTCTTCGAGGACGACGCGTTCAGTCGTCGTCTCCACGCGCGAGCGCGGATGGTCGAGCGCGGTGTGCACCGCGTCCGCGACCTCGCCGTCGAGCGCCGTCACCGCGAGCGCGCCCTGCCCCGGCGCGGGCACGTGCTCGTCCGTCGGGAGGTCGGTGAGCGCCACGTCGTACGCCAGCCCGCTCCGTTCGAGGCCGGCGCGCGCGAGCACGACGGCGTCGTACTCGGTCTCGACCTCGCGCTCCATCGCGGCGCGTTCGAGCTCGGAGAGCGAACTGAACCACTCCTCCACGTCCCGGTCGTACTCGCGCTCGTCGTCCTGATGGATGTCGTCGCCGTCGCGCTTCTGGTCGCGCGCCTCCGCGGACTGCTGTTCCTTCTCGTAGTCGAGGCGGCGCTCGTGTTCCGCCTGGAGCGCGGGCGCGAGCAGTTTCTCCAGCCGGGTGTCCACGTTCCCGCGAATCGGCTCCACCGTGAGGTCGGGCCGCGCGTTCAACACCTGCGCCTTCCGCCGCAGGCTCGACGTCCCCACGGTCGCGCCCTCCGGCAGGTCGTCGAGGCTCTCGCCCTCGACGGTCGCGAGCACGTCGCCCGCGCTCGCGCGCCGCGGCACCGCCGCAGTCACCAGGTCGTCCGGCACGTCCGTCGGCACGTCCTTCATCGAGTGCACCGCCGCGTCCACCTCGCCCTCAAGAACGCGTTCGTCCAGCGCGCGCACGAACGCACCCGTCTTCCCGAGGTCCTGGATGCGCTCGTCCGTGATGCGGTCGCCCTCGGTCTCCACCTCCACGAGTTCCACCGTATACCGGCGGTCTTCGAGGGCGGCCTGCACCTCGGCCGCCTGCCGGCGCGCGAGCTGAGACCCCCGCGTCGCCAGCCGAATCGGCTCGCTCTTGTCCATACCGATACTGGGAGGGCGTCGTTGAAACCCCCTTCCCTTCTAGAGCGCGTCCGCGTACGCCTCGATAGTTCGCTCCACGTCCTCCTCCGTGTGGCCGGCCGCGACGAACTGGCTCTCGAACTGGTTCTGCGAGAGCATGATTCCGCGGTCCTGCATCTGCGGGCGGAACACGCGGTTCCAGCGCTCCACGCTCGCGTCACCGACGTCCCCGCCGTTCCGCGGGCGTTCGCCGTCTCGCGTGAACACGACCTTGAACAGGCTGTCCGTCCCGACCACCGAGTACTGGGGGGCCTGGTCTTCGACCACGTCCTCCAGGCCGGATCTGAGTTGGTCGCCGAGCCCGTTCACGTGGTCGTACACGTCCTCCTCGGCGGCGTACCGGAGGGTTTCGAGGCCCGCGGCCATCGTCACCGGGTGCCCGGAGAACGTCCCCGCCTGGAACACGTCGCCCGACGGCGTGAACTCGTTCATGATCTCCGTTTTCCCGCCGATTGCGCCGACCGGGAACCCGCCGCCGATTATCTTCCCGAACGTCGTGAGGTCGGGGTCGAAGCCGTACTTCCCCTGCGCGCACTGCAGACCGCCGACGCGGAAGCCCGTGATGACCTCGTCCCAGACGAGGAGCGCGCCGTGGTCGTCCGCCAGGTCGCGGAGGGTCTCGTGGTAGCCGGGTTCGGGTTCGACGATGCCCTTGTTCGCGAGAACCGGCTCCACGAGCACTGCGGCGATGTCGTCGCCGTGTTCCTCGAACACCTCGTGGGCGGCCTCCGGGTCGTTGAACGGCACGGGGAGCGTGTGCTCCGCGAACGACGCCGGAATCCCGGGCGAGGACGGTTCTCCCTGCCCCTCGACCAGCGTGGACTCCTGCGCGCCGTGGTAGCCGGACTCCATCACGACGACCTTCTCGCGGCCCGTGTAGCCGCGCGCGAGCCGGACGGCGGAGACGGTGGCTTCCGTCCCCGAGTTCACGAACCGCACCATCTCCACGGAGGGAACGTGGCGCGTCACGAACTCCGCGTGCTCGACTTCGAGTTCGGTCGGCATCCCGAACATCGGACCGTCCGCCGTCCGGGACTGAATCGCGGACGTGACGCGGTCGGGGAGGCTGTGCCCGAGCAGGAGCGGCCCCAGCCCCATCACCCAGTCCACGTAGCGGTTCCCGTCCGCGTCCACGACGTGGCCGTCCTCGCCCGACCGGACGAACGTCGGGTACGGCACGGGTGCGGCGCGCACCGAGGAGTTCACGCCGCCCGGGAGCGAGTCGAGCGCGCGGTCGTAGAGGTCGCGAGACGTATCGCGGTTCATACCCGAAAGTTTGGGTCGGACTCGGGAAAAGGATTGACGCTCCGGGGTCGCGGCGACCCGCGCCGCCGCCCCCGGCGTTTATACGCTCGCTCGCGTCCGTCCGGGTATGACTGACCGTCTCGACGGAGCGCGCGTCGGTCGCGTCGCGCTCGCCGTCACCGACCTCGACGCCGTCACCGCGTTCTACCGGGACGTCGTCGGCCTCGCGGTTCTCGACCGAACCACCGACGCCGCGACGCTCGGTGCCGGCGACACGCCTCTGCTCGAACTCCGCGCCGACGAGGGACTCCCGGAGCGCCCGCGCTCGGCCGCCGGCCTCTACCACGTCGCGTTCCGGTTCCCGTCCCGCGGCGCGCTCGCGGACGCCCTCGACCGCGTTCGCGACGACTGGCGGCTCGGCGGCGCGTCCGACCACGGCGTGAGCGAGGCGCTCTACCTCGCCGACCCCGAGGGCAACGGCGTCGAACTCTACCGCGACCGCCCCCGCGAGACGTGGCCGGTCGCGGACGGTCGCGTGGCGATGACGACCGACCCGCTCGCCCTCGACGCCCTCGCCGCGGACGCCGACGGCGCGAGCGACGCACCGCCCGGAACCGACATGGGGCACGTCCACCTCGAACCAACCGACCTCGCGGCCGCCCGCGAGTTCTACGTGGACGCGCTCGGCCTCGCCGTCCGCCAGGAGTTCGGCGCGGACGCGCTGTTCGTCGCCAGCGGCGACTACCACCACCACGTCGGCCTCAACACGTGGCGGGGCCGCACCGCGCCCGCCGAGGGCCGCGGCCTCGACTGGTACGAACTCCTCGTCCCGACCGAGGCGGCGCTCGACGCGGCCGCAGACCGCCTCGTCGCCGCCGGCTACTCGGTCGAACGCACGCCGAACGGCCTCGCGGTCGCCGACCCGGACGGCATCACGCTCCGCCTCCGCGTCGCCGAGTAGCGCCGCCGCTCACCGGCTGGAACAGCGAAAAGTGGATGATGGATGGGAGTTCGCTGTCGGTTTCCGCGCGATACTATCCGGTGGTTCGTGTCAGACTGCGTCCGGGCCGGTCTTGCCCGTACGAACCTGGTAGGCGTCGGAGACGGGGATGACGAACACCTTCCCGTCGCCTTTCTCGCCCGTGTGCGCCGCGTCCGCGATGGCTTCCACCACGTCCGCCGTGGGGATGTCCGCGACGACGCACTCGATTTTCACCTTCTGATGGAGGTCGACCGTGTACTCCTCGCCGCGCCACTGCCCGGTCTTCGCGGGCTGACTGCCGCGCCCGGAGACGTTCGTGACGGTGAGCGACGGCGCGCCGATTTCGGCGAGCGCGGTCTTCACCTCGCTCAGGCGGTCGGGCCGAATGACCGACATCACGAGCTCGATCTCCGAATCGGATTCGAGTTCGAGGGCTTCGTCCTCGCCACCGTCGGTAACGGGACGTTCGTCCGTGCGTTCCCCACTACCGTCGGTAACGGGACGTTCGTCCTCGGGGAGGTCGACGCCGCCGTCAGTGACGAGTTCGGGGTCGTCGTCCTCGTGACCGCCGTCGGTGCGGAGTTCGCCGCTGCCGTCCGCGCGGACGGTGGCTTCCTCGCCGCCGAACTCGGGGTACGCGGCGATGCCGTGTTCGCCCTGGTCGAGGCCGATTTCTTCTTCGTCCTCGTCGACGCGGAGGCCCCAGATGGCGTCCGCGATGGTGAGGACGATGCCGGTGGTGACGATGGTCCAGACGGCGATGACGATGACGCCGGCGACCTGCATCGCGAGCTGGCTCGCGCCGAAGCCGTCGGCGGCGAACACGGGGATGAGGATGGTTCCGATAGCGCCCGCGCTTCCGTGCACGGCGAACACGCCGCAGACGTCGTCGATGTTGAGGTTACGGACGACCCAGCGGTGGACGATGGGGGTCTGGACGCCGCCGATGAGGCCGATGATGAGCGCGCCCCACCAGGTGACGTGGAAACACGCACCGGTGATGGCGACGAGGCCGGCGAGCAGGCCGTTCGCCGCGAAGAGCGGGTCGGGTTTGCCCTCGCGGAACGCGGTGACGAGCGTCGAGCCGATCGCACCGATACCCATGGCGAGCGTGGTGTTCAGCGCGACGCGGCCGAGCGAGGTCTCGCCGACGGAGACCGCGGCGAGTTCGGTCGCGTCCGAGGGAATGCTGATGATGAACTGGGTGCCGACGTTGAAGCCGTACCAGCCGAACGCGAGGATGAACGTCCCGATGACGGCGAACACGACGCTGTGGCCGGGAATCGGGTGTGGGTTGCCGTCCGCGTCGAAGCGGCCCTTGCGGGGGCCGACCATGTACGCGGCGACGAGGCCGGCGAGGCCGCCGAGCATGTGGACGACGGTCGCGCCCGCGAAGTCCTCGTAGCCCGCGCCGATGGCGTCACCGAGGAACCCGCCCGCGGAGAGCAGGCCGCCCGACCACGCGAACCCGCCGATGACGGGGTAGATGAACGCGGTGAGGCAGATGGCGGTGAACACGTACGCGCTGAACTTCATGCGTTCTGCGACTGCGCCGGAGACGATGGTGGCGGCGGTCATCGCGAACACCGCGCCGAACAGCCAGCCGACGCCCGCGCTCGGGTCGCCGATGTAGGCGAACGCGGCGCCGATGTCGAGCGCCGTGTCCGCGTTCGTCAGCTGGCCCGCCATCGCGTAGATGGCGTTTCCGAGCAGGAAGAACACGACGACGCCGAGCGCCCAGTCCATCATGTTCTTCATGACGACGTTCGCGGCGTTCTTCGCGCGAACCTGGCCGGCTTCGAGCAGCGCGAACCCGGGCTGCATGAAGAAGATGAGGAAGCAGACGACGAGCGTCCAGACCGTCTGGACGCTGCTGGCGAGTTCGATGATGCTCGCCATTACGCCACCCCCATCGCGCCGCAGTCAGTCAGTGGACGTTCGTCTACCGATGTTACCGTGTTGTGTTGCAACATGCGTCTAACTCACGGGAAGACACCATGAAAGAGGGGAGTATAATGGTTTGCTTCAGGATTCAAAATTATCGGGGTTGATTGTGTGCATATGGACAAAACCTAATCGGACATTATGCCCTTAAGGATGTATTCTGTCCAGTTGTGTGGCAATTGTTTCCACAGCACTTTCCGAACGTAGTGTCGGATTACTATCTATAATGGGTGTGTGGCGGCCGCCGACGCCGCGCGCGCACCCCTGAAACCCGCGACGCACGGCGATTCCACACGAAAAATAACGCTCTTCGGCGCACGCGCCACCGCCGCCGCGCCACCCCTCGCCGGTCAGTCGAGGAGGGGAGCCACGTCCTCCGCGAAGTACGTGACGATGAGGTCGGCCCCCGCGCGCTTGACCGAGAGCAGGCTTTCGAGCGCGGTCTCCTCCACGTCCAGCCAGCCCTTCTCCGCGGCGGCGTGCAGCATCGCGTACTCGCCGCTGACGTTGTACGCCGCGACGGGGTGGTCGAACTCGCGGCGCACGTCGCTCACGATGTCGAGGTAGGGGAGCGCGGGCTTCACCAGCAGCGCGTCTGCGCCCTCCTCCACGTCCAACCGGGCTTCCCGCATCGCCTCCCGCCGATTGGCGGGATCCATCTGGTAGTGCCGGCGGTCGCCGAACGCGGGCGCGCCGTCCGCCGCGTCCCGGAACGGCCCGTAGAACGCGCTCTCGTACTTCACGGCGTAACTCATCACGGGGAGGTTCTCGAAGCCCGCGTCGTCGAGGCCCGCACGAATCGCGCGAATCATCCCGTCCGTCATCGAGGACGGCGCGACCATGTCCGCGCCCGCTTCCGCGTGCGACACCGCGGTCTTCGCGAGCAGGTCGAGCGTCTCGTCGTTTTGCACGGTCAGCCGACCGTCCGCCTCCGCGTCCGCCTCCAAGACATCGTCAGAGCGGCGCTCCTCCCAGCTCTCCCTCGCTTCGCTCGCGAGAACCCCGCAGTGGCCGTGTTCGGTGTACTCGCAGAGGCACACGTCCGTGATGACGTAGGCGTCGGTCTCCGCCGTGATGTCGCGGACGGCGCGCTGCACGACGCCGTTCTCCGCCCACGCCCGCGTCCCGCGCTCGTCCTTCGACTCGGGGATGCCGAACACCATCACCGCCTCCACGCCCGCGTCCAGCGCCTCCTCGACGCGCGCCACCGCGTCCTCGACGGGCACGCGCTCGTGGCCCGGCATCGACTCGATGGGCACGCGCTCGTCCGTCGTCGCGTCCACGAATATCGGCACGACGAGGTCCGAACTGTCCAGGCTCGTCTCGCTCACCAGTTCACGGATGCCGTCCCGCCGCAGCCGGCGCGGCCGCCGCGTCATGTCCATACCCGAACTGGGGTCGCGGCGAGTAAAAGCGTTCGCGAACCCCGTATCGGAACCGACTTTTCGCCGCCCGCGCACCTCCCTGTGTGTCCTCTCGCAGACAGTTCTACGCGCTCTACCTCGCGCGGTTCGCCGCCGGGTTCGGCATCGCGACCGTCTCCATCCTCCTCCCGTTCTACGTCGAAACCCTCCGCGCGTCCGACTTCATGGCGGGCCTGTTCTACACGGCGTTCACGCTCGTGCAGACGCTCGCCGTCGTCCCGCTCGCCTACTGGGGCGACAGCGGGGACAAGCGCCGCGTCCTCCTCGCCTGCCTCGCGCTCGGCGTCCTCACCTACGCCGTGTTCGGGTTCGTCGCGTCCACCACCGGCGTCCTCGTCGCGCGCGGCTTCCAGGGCGTCCTCGCGACCGGCATGGGCCTCCTCACGCTCGGCATGGTCGGCGAACTCGCCACGGGCGCGACCCGCGCGAACCACATTGGGAAGGCGAACGCCAGCCGGTTCGCCGCGTCCATCCTCGGCATGTTCAGCGCCGCCGTCCTCTACCAGACCTCCGGGTTCGCCGCCGCCTACGTCCCCGTCGTCGTCCTCTTCTTCGCCACCTTCCTCGCAGTGCTCGCCGTCCTCGACCCCGACGACACCCGCGTCCCCGGCTTCCCGTTCAGCGACCTCGCGCTCAACCGCCGCATCCTCACCCTCACGTCATTCCGCGCGCCCTACGCCGTCGCCGTCACCCTCACGCGCTCCTGGCTCGCGCTCTTCGCCGGCGTCACCGCCGCCCGCGGCGGCCTCGGCTACGCCCCCATCGTCGTCACGCTCGTCCTCACCTCGGAGAAGTTCACGAACATGCTCTGCCAGCCGTTCACCGGCCGCCTCAGCGACCGCTTCGGCCGCTCGCTCTTCGTGTTCGCCGGCGGCCTCACCTACGGCGTCGTCGCCCTCCTCGTCCCCTTCACGCCCGCCATCGGCGACGCGCTCGGCGTCCCCACCAGTTTCCCCTATCTCGGCGAACTCAGCGCCGCCTTCCTCCCGCTCGTCCTCCTCAATGGACTGCTCGGCGTCGCCGACAGCGTCCGCGAACCCGCGAGCATGGCCCTGTTCGCGGACGAGGGCTCCGACGGCGACGGCGTCGCCTCCAGCTTCGGCATCCGCGAACTCGTCTGGCGGCCCGGCAGCGTCCTCGCACCACTCCTCGGCGGCTGGGCGTGGAGCGCGTACGGCATGGACTCCGTCTTCTACATCGGCGGCGCGTCCGCCGTCCTCGCCGCCCTCCTCTTCCTCGCCGTGCTCGCGTACTCCCACGGCCCCCGCGCGCTCACCGAGTGGTAACGCTCACGCTCGCTCGGGGCGTCGATACCAACCGCGAAAACGCGTACTGCTAGTCCGCCGCCGCGGTCTCCTTCTTTGCACCGAGGCTCGCGGCTACGCCGCTCGCTCGTTCCGCGGCGTCTCCGACGCCGCGAGCGCCTCCACGACGAGTTCCGCGATGTCCGTGATTTCGATCTGGTCTTCGAAGCTCCCCGTTTTGCGGCCGTCCTCGTACATCGTCATGCACATCGGGCACGCGACGACGAACCGGTCGATGTCCGCGCCGGCGTCGGTGTCTTCGAGGGCTTCCCGGATGCGCTCCTCGGACGGCTTGGGTTCCTCGTCGAAGTCCATCCAGAGGCCGCCACCGCCGCCCCCGCAGCAGAAGCTGTTGGAGCGGTTGCGCGGCATCTCGTCCAGGGTGACGCCGGTCGCGCGGATGACCTCGCGGGGCGCTTCGAACTCGCCGTTGTACCGCCCGAGGTGGCAGGGGTCGTGGTAGGTCACCGTATAATCGAGTTCCGTGCCCGAGAGGCCGAGGCGGTCGTTCGTGACGAGTTCCTCGACGACCTGCGTGTAGTGGTAGACGGCGTCCGTGTTCTCGAACCCGAACTGGTCGTACTCGTTGCTGAACGTGTTGTACGAGTGCGGGTCGGTGGTGACGATCTTCTCGTAGTCACAGGACTCGAACGCCTCGATGTTGTCCTCGGCGAGCATCTCGAACAGGCCCTCTTCGCCGACGCGGCGCACGTCGTTCCCGTCGTTCTGCTCGTCCTCGTAGAGGATGCCGTAGGAGACGTTCGACTCGTGGAGGATGCGCGCGAGCGACCGCGCGACCTTCTTGTTCCGCTCGTCGTAGCTCGGGTAGTCGCCGACGTACCAGAGGAACTCGACCTCCTGCTCGCGGGCGTCCGGCACGTCGAAGTCGAGGTCTTCGACCCAGTCCGGGCGCTTGCGGGCGGGGTCGCCGAAGCTGTTCCCGTTCTGGAAGAGGTCCATCATCGTCTCCTGGACGTTCTCGTCCATCTGGCCGGACTCGGTGAGGCGGCGGTTCATCTCCGTGAACTGCGTGACGTGCTCGATGTCCACGGGGCAGGCGTCCATGCAGGCCATGCAGCTCATGCAGGACTCCATCGTCGAGGCGTCGATGACGGACGTGCCGCCGTCCGCGACGATGGCTTTCTCCTCGCCGCCCGCGTCGAGGCTCTCGCGGTAGTTCTTCAGGTCGAGAATCACGTCCCGGGGGTCGAGGTTCCGGCCGCTCGCGTTCGCCGGACAGACCGAGGAACAGCGGCCGCACTTCGTGCAGGCGTCGTGGTCGAGCAGTTGTTTCCACGAGAAGTCGTCGATGTCGGACGCGCCGATCTCGTCCGGGCTGGCGTCCTCGGGAACCCGGGGGAGGCGGCTACCGGCGTTCTCGTCGCGCGTGACGACGTTCGCGAACGAGGAGATCATGTGGAACGGCTTCGCGTACGGGATGGCGGCGATGAACGCGAGCGCGAGCAGGGCGTGACTCCACCAGAGCGGCGCGTACGCCGCGGTCGCCATCTCGGGCGTGACGCCGACGATCTGGAGCACGTCCTTCGTGAACCAGCCGACGAAGCTCGCGGTCTCGAAGGAGACATCGCGGGTGGCGCTCGTGCCGAGGATGCGGACGCCTTCCTGGATGTAGCCGCCGACGCCGAGCGCGAACAGCGTCCAGAGGAAGAGGCCGTCTTCGGCGGACGTGTGTTTGCCGTAGAGGCGGTCGGTCTTCGCCCAGTAGCGGCGGTAGAGCGCCATGCCGACGCCGACGACGAACAGCAGGCCGAGGGCGTCCATGACGAGCGAGTAGGCCAGGTAGAAGTCGCCCGTCCAGAACGAGGGCTGGCCGAGCGCCTTCGTCCAGATGTCCATGTCGATGGCGAGGATGGTGGTGCCGATGAGGAGGGTGAGGAAGCCCCAGAGGATGAAGAGGTGCATCACGCCGGCGTACCGGTCGCGGTCGAACTGTTTCTCGTTGGACGCGACGATTTTCGCGGCGGAGACGACGCGGCCGGCGAGGTCGTTCACGCGCTCGCGGGGATCCTCGCTCCCCCGGGTGTAGCGCGCGAACCGGTCGTAGACGCCGTACAGGAAGATGGCGATGGCGACGGCGGCGAGGTAGTAGAACAGGGCCTCGCCGACGTGGCCGATGCGCCAGAATGTCGGACGGGTCACGTCCGACGCCTGCGCGAGTAGTGACATACGCGTTATCCCGGACAGGACGCGCTTAAAGGTTGCCACAACGGCTAACGCTGTGAGGTGAGTTGTCCGTCTCGGCTACCACTTGTAACCGGTCACGCGACGGCCGCGGCGAGCGGGCCGGCGTACGCGCTCGCGGCGAGCAGGAGGGTGAGCGCGACGGCGAGCCAGTCCCGGCCCGCGAAGGCGAGCGGGGGCGGCGTGGGGTTGTATGAGAGACAGCGCGCGCGCAGGGCGAGCGCGAGGCGGTCGGCGCGCTGGAGGGCGCGACGGAGACCGCCGACGCCGACGAGTCGCACGCGGTCGCGGACGCTTCGCTGGTCGCCGAGGCGGGCGCGCGAGGCGTCCCGGAGTCGCCGCACGTCGCGCTGGAGGAGCGGGAGGAAGCGGAAGACGAGGCCGACGCCGACGCCGAGCAACCGCCCCGGTCGGCCCGGGACGAGCCACGCGACCGCGGCCCGCGACTCCGAGACGGGCGTGGTGTGGACGTAGGCGGCGGCGAGCAGGAGGAGGAGGAGCGTCCGCCACGACGCGAGCGCCGGCTGGACGGCGTCTTCGAGCACCAGCCAGGGCGCGCCCCACGTGAGCGCCTGAATCAGGGGCGCGAGCACGAGGAAGGGGAGGACGGCGAGGTACTCGCGGAGCGCCGCGCGGGGGGAGAGCCCGCACGCGAGCGTCGCGGCGACGGCGAGCGCGGAGAGCGCGAGCAACCCCCGGAGTGTCGTGTGGGCGAACGCGGCGGCGGCGAACCCGGCCTGGAGCGCGAGCTTCGACCGGGGGTCGAGGCGGTGGCCGGCGGAGTCGCCGGGTTCGTGGGTCAGCACGGGTCGCGCACGCTCGCCGCGGAGAGTCTGTCGCGCACCTCCGCCGGTGGATCGTCCGCGAGCACCCGTCCGTCGGAGAGGAGGCAGACGCGGTCGGCGCGCTCGAACACGTCCCGGAGGTCGTGGGTGACGACGACGAGGCTCGTTCCGGCGGCGTGGAGGGCGTCCAGGCGGTCGAGCACGCTCTCCCGCGCCGGCTGGTCGAGGCCCGTGAAGGGTTCGTCGAGCACGACGTGGTCGGGCCGCATCGCCAGCACGCCCGCGATGGCGACGCGCTCCTGCTCGCCGCCGGAGAGCCGGCTCAGGAGGTCGTCGCCCCGACCCGTCATGTTCACCGCGTCGAGCGCCGCCGCGACGCGCTCCTCGACTTCCTCGCGGGGGAGGCCGAGGTTCTCCGGGCCGAACGCCACGTCCTCCCGGACGGTGCCGGCGACGAACTGGTCGCGGGGGTCCTGGAACACCATCCCAACGCTCGCGCGCGCCGCGACGAGGTCGTCCGAGACCGGCGTTCCGTTCACGCGCACGTCGCCCGCGTCCGGTTCGAGCAGGCCGTTGAAGTGCCGGACGAGCGTGGTCTTCCCGCTCCCGTTCGCGCCCGCGACGGCGACGAACTCCCCGTCCGCGACGTCGAGGCTGACGCCGTCGAGCGCCCGCACGCCGTCGTACTCGTGGACGAGCGAGCTGACGGAAATCATCAGGCGGCGGTGATGTCGTCAGCGCGAACCGCGGCCAGGGTCGCGCCCATCTTCAACAGCTCGGCGGGGACGAACGGAACCGCCGCGGTGAGCGCCGCCTCGACCAGTCCGACGTTCCCGACGTACGCGAAGAAGACGGTGCCGAACGCGTAGATGAGGACGGTGGCGACGGCCATCCCGGCGACCAACCGGGGGAGCGAGATGGCGTCGAGGTCGCGGAGGCCGCCCGCGCCGTGCGCGGCGTACCCGACGACGGCGGCGGCGAGCGGATAGCTCCAGAGGTAGCCGCCCCACTGGCCGAACAGCTGTCCGAGGCCGCTCCCGCCGTACGCGTAGACGGGGACGCCGACCGCGCCCGCGACGACGTACAGCGCCATCGCCGCGAACCCCCAGACCGGCCCGAGGAACGCGCCCGCGAGGAACACGCCGAGCACCTGGAGCGTGAACGGAACGCTCGACACCGGGAGCTGGAAGGAGACGTACGCGAACACGCCCGTGAGCGCTGCGAACAGCGCCGCCCGCGCGAGGTTCCCGACGACCTGGTCGCCGACCAGTTCGACCGACTCGTGGTTCGTACTCATACCCACACGGCCTCCGTCAACCGTGTTCAAATTACTGGTTTACGGAACGCTCTCACCGCGTGAGAAACCCCAACAAGCCTTTAATGAAGCGGGACGTGCCTTTTGACCATCATGAACGAGAAGACCGAGGAACTCCGCGACATCTTCCTCGACGTCACCGAGGAGGACACCGTCACCGAAACCCAGACGGAGACCCACGGCACTCTCGCGTCCGACGACGAGGTGGACGACCGCCTCCGCGACACCGTCGCCCACATGCAGGACGCCCTCGACTTCACCACCGACCTCACCACTGAGGAGTACGTCCGCGTCGTCCGCGGGTTCTACGCCGACGAAGCCGACGCCGCCATCGCCCGCGACCTCGACACCACGCCCGACACCGTCGCCCGCGCCCGCCTCGACCTCCACCTCCTCACCGACACCGACCTCGACGCCCCCTTCGAGTTCGACGCGCTCGACGCCGCGCTCGACGACCACGACACCCTCGCCGACGCCGCCGACGCCCTCGACGTCAGCCCCAGCACCGTCCGCCGCTACCGCCGCGTCCGCGACGCCCGCCGCGACATCCGCCGCGTCAACGACCGCTACCGCGACGAGTTCGAAGCCATCCTCACCGACCGCGAACTCACCGACCCCCTCACCGAGAGCGTGCAGGAGGACGGCCTCGACGAAGCGACCGAAGGCCAGGAGATGGACGTCTCGTTGTAGGGTTCAAGTAGGAAGACGGGGCCAGCGGGCGTCGTGCCCACCTTCAGCGCGCTGGCGACGGCGGCGTACTGTCCGCGCCAGCTCTACTATCGGCGGCGCGACCCGCCCGACGGAACGCCCGCGGCGGCCGAGCGCGCGTACGACCTCTCGACGCACTACCCCGAGTTAGTGGTCGCGTCCGACACCGCGCTCCGAACCTTCGACCTCGCCGTCTCTCCCGCTACGTATCGGCGGCGGCTCCGCGCGCTCCGCGAACGCGACTGCTGGCAGACACTCACCGACCCGCCCGAGAGCGACGCGCTCGTCGAGGGACGGGACTGCCGTGGGCGCGTGCAGAAAGTCGGGTACGACCCGCTCCGGCCCGTCCTCGTCTCGCCCGGCGACCCCGCGGACTCCGGCGTGTGGGAGCCACAGCGGGTGCGCGCGGTCGCGGCGGCGCTCGCGCTCGCGTGGCGCGAACGCACGCCCGTCGAATCGGCGCTCGTCGAGTACCCCCGGCACGGCGTCGTCCGCGAAGTCAGGCTGACGGCGGGGAACCGCGCGCTCTACCGGCGCACCCTGCGCGCCGTCGAGGGCCTGGACGGGCCGCCGCCCCGCCTCCGCGACACCGCGCGCTGCGGGAGTTGCGACTACCGCGCGGAGTGCGGAACGAAAACGCGGAGTCTACGCTCGCTCCTCTAGCCAGGCCTCGATGCGGTCGGCGTCCCGGCCGCGGCGGTGAATCACGCCCGCGGCCGCGTCCACGACCGTGCTCTCCCCGCCCCGGGTCTCGCCGCCGTCCAGCACCACGCGGGCGGCGTCACGGATTTCGGGGTCGAGGTCGGTGACGCGGCGGGCGTTCGAGCGGCCGCTCCGGTTCGCGCTCGTCGCCGTCACCGGCCCCGCGGCGTCGAGGAAGTCGAGCGCCAGTTCGTGGTCGGGCACGCGCACGCCCACCTTCGGTTTCCCGCCGGTGAGCGCGTCCGGAACCCGGTCGCGCTTCTCGCAGACCACGGTCACCGCGCCCGGGAGGAACTCGCGCATGAACGCCTCTTCGCGCTCGCTCGCGTCCACGTAGTCGAGCGCGGCGTCCACGCTCCCGACGCCCATCGAGAGCGGTTTCGAGCGGTCGCGGCCCTTCGCGGCGAACACGCGCTCTATCGCCTCGGAGTCGAGGGCGTCGCCCGCGAGGCCGTAGACGGTGTCCGTCGGGTAGACGACGAGACCGCCGTCCGCGACGGCCGCGGTGGCGTCCGCGAGCGACATCTACAGGTCTTCGACCGCGGCCTCGATTTCGTCGTAGTCCGGGAACTCCGGCCACTCCTCCGCGACCCACGCGTACTCGACGGTTCTGTCCTCGTCGATGACGTACACGGCCGGCCGCGGCTCCTCGATACCCGTCATGCCGTCGAGGTCGTGCTCGATGCCGTACTTGCGCGCCACGTCGTTCGCGGGGTCGCTGAACAGTTCGTACTGCTCGATGCCGCGCTCCTCGATGGTGCGCTTGTGCTCGTACGGCGACGAGATGGAGAGGCCGACCACCTGCACGCCGTACTGCTCGAACTCGCGGTCGGCGAGTTCCTGCCACGCGTACGTCGCCGGGAACGCGCCGTCCATCGAGTGGAACACGAGCACCACGGGCGAGTCGTCGAGCAGGTCGGTGAGCGAGGCGTCCTCCCAGTACTCGTCGTTCACGAGCGGTCGCGTGAAGTTCGGCGCGTTCTCGCCCGCCTCCACGTGGTCGGCCTCGGGGAGGCTCACGATGTCGAAGTCCATCAGTCGTCACCCCCGTAGGTTCGGTCGAGGTACTTGACGATGTTCCCGGATTCGGCCATCGCGACGCCCGTGTTCTCGTCGATGATGGCGGGGACGGTGCGCGCGCCGACGACGCGCTTCACGGCGTCGCGCTCCGAGTGCAGCGGTTCGACGAACCGCGAGTGGTAGTCGATGTCGTACTCGTCGAGTTTGTTCACGACGCGCTCGCAGAACGGACACGCCTGCAGTCGATAGAGCAGGATGTCCGCGTCCGCGCTCTCCGGTTTCGGCGTTGCTTCGCTCGCGCTCATACCTCGTCGTTCGGTCGAACCCGGCGTAAACGTGTTGCCCGCGGCACGCAGGGGGTAACGTTTAATCGGACGGGGACGAAACCCACGACTATTGTGGGTTTGTCTCCGGTACTGACACCGCTGGTGTTCGGCGTGACACTCGGGACTGATACGTACGCCGCGCTCGGCGTGGTTGCGATAATCCTCCTGATGGCGCTTTCGGCGTTCTTCTCGTCCTCCGAGATAGCGATGTTCTCCATCGCTCGCCACCGTATCGACGCGCTCCGCGAGGACGGCGTTCCCGGTGCGAAGACCGTAGCTGACCTCAAAGAAGACCCGCACCGACTCCTCGTGACGATTCTCGTCGGGAACAACCTCGTGAACATCGCGATGTCCTCGCTCGCCACCGCGCTCGTCGGGATGTACGTCACGAACTCCGGCGTCGCGGTGCTCGTCTCGACGTTCGGCGTCACCGCGCTCGTCCTCCTGTTCGGGGAGTCCGGCCCGAAGTCGTACGCGGTCGAGAACACGGAGTCGTGGTCGCTCCGCGTCGCGCCCTTCCTCAAGCTCTCCGAACGCGTCCTCTACCCGCTCGTCGTCACGTTCGACTACCTCACGCGGCTCGTCAACCGCGTCACCGGCGGGCGCGCGGCCATCGAGACCTCGTACGTCTCCCGGGACGAGATTCAGGAGATGATCAAGACCGGAGAGCGCGAGGGCGTCATCGAGGAGGACGAACGCGAGATGCTCCAGCGCATCTTCCGGTTCAACAATACCATCGCGAAGGAGGTGATGACGCCGCGGCTCGACGTGGACGCGGTGCCGAAGGACGCGTCCGTCGACGAGGCCATCCAGACGTGCGTGCAGTCCGGCCACGAACGACTCCCGATTTACGAGGGAAGCCTGGACAACGTCATCGGGGTCGTCGCGCTCCGCGACCTCGTGCGCCAGCACGTCTACGGCGAGGGCGAGACGGTCGCGCTCTCCGACCTCATCGAACCGACTCTGCACGTCCCCGAGTCGAAGAACGTGGACGAACTCCTCGCGGAGATGCAGGACGAGCGCGTCGGCATGGTCGTCGTGCTGGACGAGTTCGGCACCACGGAGGGCCTCATCACGACCGAAGACCTCATCGAGGAAATCGTGGGCGAAATCCTCGAAGGCGAGGAGGAAAAGCCGGTGACGTTCGTGGACGACGACGCCGTGCTCGTGCGCGGCGAAGTGAACATCGACGAGGTGAACGACGCGCTCGACATCGACCTCCCGGAGGGCGAGGAGTTCGAGACCATCGCGGGTTTCATCTTCAACCGCGCGGGCCGCCTCGTGGAGGAGGGTGAGACGTTCGAGTACGACGGCGTCGAACTCCGCGCGGAGACCGTGGAGAACACGCGCATCATGAAAGCGCGCGTCTCCCGCGTCGAGGAACCCGACGACGACGCGGAGTCACTCGAAGCCGAGGAGGAAGACCCCGAGGCCTAGAACACCGCGTCCACGCCGACGTACGCGCCGTAGCTCGCGCCGAGCGCGAGCGCGAGCGACCCGACCCACGCGAGCACGGTGAACACCATCTTTCGCTTGCTCACGCCGCCGCCCGCGCCCGCCGCGGCGTACCCGCTACCGACGATGGCGGAGACGATTATCTCGTTGAAGGAGACTGGAATCCCGAAGAAGACGGCGGTCTGTGCGATGGCGAAACTCGGGATGAGCGCCGCGATGCTGCGGCGGGGGCCGAGGCTGGAGTAGTCCTGGCTGAGCGCTTTTATCATGCGGGGCGCGCCCGTCCACGACCCGGCGAGCAGGCCGATGCCGCCCCCGACGAGCACGTACGTGATGGGGACGTCCCCGCCGACGAGCGGGAGGAGCGGGCCGACCGCGAGGCCGACCTGACTGCCGCCGGCGCTGAACGCGACGAGGCTGCCGAGCGCGAGGAGGAAGCGCCGCTGGCCGCGCGCGGGGTCGCGGTCGATTTCGCGGTAGAGCACGAGCGCGACGAGCGCGGCGACGACGAGCGACACGGCCGCGCGCCCCGGGAGACCGGGCGTAACCGCGGCGGAGAGCGACCGACTGGTTCCGGCGGGGCCGAGGAAGACGAACCGGATGTTCGCGATGATGAGGCCGACGACGCCGCCGAGAACGGGGATGACGACGCGGTCGCGGTCGAGGCGGCGGAGCGCCCGCGCGGTGGCGTACGCGATGCCGCCGCCGACGAACGGTACGAGCACCCAGAGCGTCGCTATCTGCTGGTACTTCGCCCACGCGGGACTGCCGCCCATCGCCAGGCCGGTGCCCACCACCGCGCCCGTGACGGTGAACGCGGTGGCGATGGGGTAGCCCGCGAACACGCCGACGGCGACGAGCACGGCGGCGATGGTGAGCGCGATGACCGCCGCCGTCGGGGAGAGCGACTGTCCGATGATGAGGTCTTGGCCGACGGCTTCGCTCACGTTCGCGCCCTGAAACACCGCGCCCGCGAGCCCGAGGATGCCGACGAGGAACCCCGCGCGCATCACCGGAATCGCGTTCGCGCCGACCGCGGGCGCGAACGGCGTCGACCCCGACGACCCCGCGCCGATAGCCCACGCCATGAAGAGGCTCGCGACCGCGGCGACGACCAGAATCACGAGACCTGCCATACGCGTCCGTGTGGTGGCCGCGGCTTGAGGGTGTCGCTTAGTTCGTCGTCGGGTTCGTGTCCGCGTCCCCGTCCGTCTCCGGGAGTTCGACGCCTTCGGCGGCCGCGACGGACTCCACGTCCTTCTCCGCGTCCACGTGCCAGCGCTCTACGTCCTCCTCGTATGATTCGAGGTACTCCCGCACCGCGTCCTTCAGGTCGTCGTCGTTCACGTTCACCTCGAACACGAACTCCTCCTGGGAGCGCACGTACCGGACGTTCGCGCTCACGAGGTCGTTGTCGAAGTAGTAGGGCGCGATCTGCGTCATCACCTTCCGGTACACGGTGTTCTCGATGGTTCGCAACGCCTTCCGGCCCGCCGTGTCCGCGGCGCGCGCCACGTAGTCGATGGAGTCCTGCCACTTCGACACCGCGCCGTCCACGTCGTCCTCTCCGAGTTTCTCGTAGGACTCGGTCAGGCGCTCGCCCGCCGACCCGAGGTCGTCGTCCGCCGACCGCCCCGCGCGCTCGCCCTCGCCCTCGTCCACGCTCGCCTGCGCGGCCGTCTTCTCCGACACCTCCTCGTCGATGCGCTCGTGCGCCTTCGGCCGCCACTCGTCCCACGCCGACAGCGCGTCGGACTCGACGCCCGCCTCGCGCAACGCGTACGTCACGCGCTCGCCGTGCTCGACGATATCGCCCCAGTCACCCCGAACCTTGAACCCGGAGATACTCTCTTCCATCGCGGTTTGACGCGCATAGGACGCCCGCCGCCTTACGTGTTGTCGCTGTCACCCGCTCGCACGGACGCTCCCGCTCCCGGCTCCACCGTCGCCGCACCGCGCCGTTCGACGGAACCGGCGTTCCGCCTGTCCCCCGCTCGCGTGTTCCGCGGCGCTACGCGCCGCGTAACCGATACCTTAACGCAATCCCCGGCCCGTTTTTCCGGTATGCCAATCGAGGACCGCGAGAACGCGCACGTCATCACGCACGCGCTCGCGAAGGACACGCTCTCCCGGATTCGGGACGAATCGACGGAGCAGGTCGGGTTCCGCAAGGGACTGGTGAAACTCGGCCGCATCTGCGGGTACGAGGTCATCGACGGCGTGATGGAGACCGAGTACGTCGAACTCGAAACCCCGCTCGCGCCGACCACCGGGGAGCGCGTGAAGGGACTGGACGACGTGGTCATCATCAACGTCCTGCGGGCGGCGACGCCGTTCGTCGAGGGGCTTCTGAAGGCGTTCCCGCGCGCGAAGCAGGGCGTCATCAGCGCGGGCCGCGACGAGTCCGGCCAGCGCGAGGACGGCACGTTCCCCATCACCGTGGACTACGTGAAACTCCCCGAAATCACGGCGGACGACACGGTCATCGTCGCCGACCCGATGCTCGCCACCGGCTCCACGATGTGCACCGTCCTCGAAACCGTCCTCGACGGACAGGCCGACCCGGAGAACCTCTTCGTGCTCTCCGCCGTCTCCGCGCCCGACGGCCTCCTCCGCGTCCAGGAGGGGTTCCCGGAGGCAGACCTCCTCACGGTCAGCATCGACGACCACCTCAACGAGGAGGGCTACATCATCCCCGGTCTCGGGGACGCGGGCGACCGCGCGTTCCGCACGAAGTAGGAACCGTAACGCCCAACCTCGCCCACGAGCGTCTTCACGTATGACTCCGGTCGCGTTGTTCGCGCTCGCCGTCGCGCTCCCCCTTCTCGTCGTCGCGGTCGTCTACGGGGGTGCGGTGCTGGTCGGCGTCGCGCCCGACTTCGCGCTCATCGTCCTCACTCTCCCGTTGCTCGCGCTCCTCCTCTACGCGCTCTCCGTGGTCGAGACGAAGACGGAGCGCGAGCGCGACCTCCCGGACTCGCTCTGGAAGCGCCTCGCGTCGTTCGCGCGCGGCGGCGACGGCGGCCCCGACATCGAGGCGCGCGACCGCATGGATCCCGAGGAGCGCCAGCGCATCGCGCGACAGATCCTCGTGTTCTCCGTCGCGGGCCTCCTCTGGACGTTCGGGGTGGCGTACGGCTTCTGACGCCGCAGTTCTTTATACCTCGGCGTGTATGCGGTACGTATGTCGGAGGACTCCTGCGCGCACTGCGGGGACGACGTATCGGACGCGCTCGCCCGCACCGTCCGCGTCACGGTCGACCGCTCTCAGATTGACCAACAGCGGCTCTGCCCGACGTGCTTCGCGGACTGGATCGACCGCTACGAGGCCGAGATGCAGCCCGAGGAGACGACCACCGTGGACGACGAGAACATCATCGTCGACTAATTTACTTATCCCGGATACGTCGGCGCGCGTATGAAACGACTGCTTCGCATCGTCGCACTCTACGGCGTCCTCGTTCCCGCCGCCGTCGTCGCGATAGCGCTCGGCGTCGCCGCCTCCCAGGCGTTCCCGCCGGGGAACGTCGCGCTCGCGCTGGCGTTCGTGTTCGCCTGCGTCTCGCTCGCGTTGACGAGCGGAGCGGACGACCACGTCGAGAACGCGAAGGTGATGGGGCGAAACCCGATGACCGCCTGGCAGGACCTCCACGAGCACGACGAGTGGAATCGCACGTCGCCGCGCATCGTCGCGGTTCGCGCGTTCTTCATGGGCGGGTTCGTCATCGCCGGCGCGTGCATCGTCGCGATATACGTCCTCGCCTAACCCCTTCGCTTCACCTCGAAGCCCCGCGCAGTCTTGCGGTTTTATCGCGTTCGTTCCGAACGAAGCCGACCCCCGGACGGCTACCGAGCGCTCCTTACGACTCGGTGTCCGTATCGTCGTCCTCGTCCTCGTCGTCGCCCGCGCTCAGGCCGTCGTTCGCGGGGCGGTCGAGCGCGCGCTCGGCGTCCGAGTGCGCGGAGTAGCCGTCGAACCACCGGACGATGCGCTCCAGGCGATCGACGACGTGCCCGGGTTCGCCCGACCGGGAGAGTTCGTGGCCCTCCCGCGGATACCTGACGAGGCGGGTGTCCACGCCGTTTTTCTTCATGAAGAGGTAGAACATCTCGCCGTTGTTCACGGGGACGCGGAAGTCGTTGTCCGCGTGCACCACGAGCGTCGGCGTCTCCACCCGGTCGGCGTACGCGACCGGGGATTGCTCCCAGAGGAAGTCGGGTTCCTCCCAGGGCGTCGTGCCGAAGTCGCCCTCCACGAGCTTGAACGCGTCCGTGGAGCCGTAGAAGGAAGAGAGGTCGTAGACGCCGCGCTGGGCGACCGCGCCGTCGAAGTAGTCCGTGTGGCCGACGATCCAGCCCGTCATGTACCCGCCGAAACTTCCGCCGGTGACGAACGCGTCGTCCTCGTCTACGTACTCCCTGCTCGCGACCTCCCGGACGCCGGCCATCACGTCCGTCATCGTCACGTCGCCCCAGTCGCGCTCGATGGCGGTCGCGAACGCCTCGCCGTAGCCGGTCGAGCCGCGGGGGTTCGACCAGAAGACGACGTAGCCCGCGGCGGCGAGCGTCTGGAACTCGTGCCACATCGTGCCCGCGGTGCTCCACATCGCGTGCGGGCCGCCGTGAATCTCCACCGCGAGCGGGTACGTCTCGTCGGGGTCGAAGTCGGGCGGGGTGAGCACCCAGCCCTGAATCTCGGTATGACCCGGTTCGGCAGACGGGTCAGTATTGGTCTGGCCCGGTTCGGCAGACGGGTCAGTATTGGTCTGGCCCGGTTCGGCAGACGGGTCAGTACTGTCGCCCTCGCCGTTCTCGAACCACAGTTCTTCGGGTTCGGAGACGGCGCGGTCGTCGAGGTAGTCGCTGTTCAACCGCGTGAGGCGGACTTCCTCTGCGCCGCCGGGGGTCGCGGCGAACACGTCGCCGGGGTGGTCCCACTCGGACTGCGTGAACGCCACGGCGTCCGACGCGACGGAGAACCCGTCGATGTGGCCGCCCGTGTCGAGCACCGTCTCGACGCCGTCGTCCGTCGCGCGTCGCAACACGACCCGGCCTTCGTCGGGCGTCGCGAAGTACAGTGCGTCCTCCCGGAACTCCAGTCCGAGCGCGCTCACGGTGCGGTCGATGTCGTCGGTGACGGTCTCCACGCCGCCCGTTTCGCGGTCGAGCACGTCGATTTCGGACTGCCGCATCGACGCGTTCTCCAGCGGCGTCCACGTGTACGCGAGCGTCTCCGGGGTGGCGGCGAGCATCGGCATCCAGCCCGTCACCTCCGTCACGGTCTCCGCCGTCCCGGCGTCGAGGTCGTAGGCGTCCACGTCGAACGTCATCGAATCGTCCGGCTCCGCGCCGCGCTTCACGCCGAAGAAGACGGTGCTGGAATCGCCCCAGGTCGCGGAGACGTGGTCGAAGTCGCCGTCCGTGACGCGCTCCAGCTCCTCGGTGTCCGTGTCGAGGACGTAGACGTGGTTGCGGGCGTCGTCGATGTAGCGCGCGCCGGCGCGGTAGATGTGGCGGTCGATGACGCGGGGGTCGGGCGGGTCGCGCTCGTACTCCTCGTCGGGGAGTTCGAGGTCGATGCCGTCCTCGCGCTCGGTGGGGGTGACCGACTGCGTGAACAGGAGGCGCTCGCCGTCCGGACTCCACTCGGGGTTCGAGACGCCGCCCGGCACGTCCGTCACGCGCCGCGCCTCCCCGCCGCTCGTCGGGAGAATCCACAACTGGGGGCGGTCGTCGTCGCCGCCGCGCGTGCTGACGAACGCGAGGCGGTCGCCCGACGGCGACCACCGCGGCTGGGAGTCCGCGCCCTCGCCCGTCGTGAACTGCCGCGGCTCCCCGCCGCCCACGGGCACCACGTACACGGTGGCGTCGTAGGACTCGTCGTCCTCGGGCACGCGCCGCACGAACGCCACCCGGTCGCCGTCCGGAGACACCCGGGGGTCGCTCGGCTTCGCGATGTCGTGATACTCGCTCGCACGAATCCGATTCATACCATCGCGTGGGAACCCGCCACAAAGGACATTTCGGTTCGAAACTACGCGATGTCCGCGCGGCCGCTCGTCGCGTTCCGAATCCGGTCGCGGAGCGCTTTCGCGTCGTCCGTGGCGACGGTCACCGAGAAGGCCACGTTCTCGCCGTAGTCGGCGTCGAACGCGCAGTCCGCGGATTCGAGGATGCCGCGCACCGTCCCGGAGTCGTCGTATTCGACCGTCACCGAAAAGGACTCCTGCGGGCGCTCCTCGACGGTTCCGGCGTCCGCGACGGCGTCCTTCACGGCCTTCGAGTACGCCCGCACCAGCCCGCCGACGCCGAGGTTCGTCCCGCCGTAGTACCGGGTGACGACGACCGCGACGTTCTCCAACTCCTCGCCCTGCAGGACGTTCAACGCCGGTTTCCCCGACGACCCCGACGGCTCCCCGTCGTCGCTCTGGTACTCCCGCAGCATGTAGTCGTCGCCCGGCCCACCCGATTCGACTCTGACTCGATACGCCGGAACGTTGTGGGTCGCGTCGTCGTACTCGTCGCGCACGGCGTCGATGAACGACTCCGCGTCGTCGGTCGTGGCCGTGGGTCGGACGTGCCCGATGAACTCGGAGCCCCGCACCTCGAAGGACGCCCGTCCGGGGGTCGCGACGGTTCGGTACGAGTCCGCCATCAGGACAGCTCGACCGACCGCACGAAGTCGAGGTTCATCAGGTCGGTGACGAGGTCGCCGGGGAGGGCTTCGTCCGTGACGAGGTAGAGCCGGGGTTCGTCCGTGAACTCGGGGTCTTCGCTGATGGTCTGCCGGATGCTGATGTCGTACTCGGCGACGAGGCTCGTGACCTGCGCGACGATACCGGACTCGTCGGCGTCGTTCACGGCGATGGTGATGACGGTGAGGTCGAGGACGGGCGCGAGGTCCATCAGGCTCGGAATCTGACTGATGTTCCGGAAGATGCGGGTGAGGTCGTCGTCCGCGAGGATGGCGTCCGTCGTCGAGTCCACCACGCGCCTATCGACGCCGGCCTCCTGCGCTATCTGGGTGTAGGGGATTTCGATGTCGCCGGAGACGACGCGGCCCTCGTCGTTCACGGAGAAGCCGCGTTCGAGCAGGAGGCGGATGACGGCCTGCTGGCCGGGGCTTCCCTCGAACTTTTCGAGTATCTCGTCGAACATCTACAGCTGGCCTTTCGTGCTCGCGACGCCCTGCCGGCGGTCGTCCACGCGCGTCGCGTCGTCCAGCGCGCGCGCCACGGCCTTGAACGCGGCCTCTATCTCGTGGTGGGCGTTCTCGCCCTCGACGTCCACGTGGAGAGTCGCGCCGGCGTTCACGGCGAACGACCGGAAGAAGTGCCGGGCCATCACGCTCGTGAACTCGCCCACGTACTCCTGGCTGAACTCGCCGCTGAACTCGTAGAGCGGGCGGCCGGAGAGGTCGAGGACGACGCTCGCGACGGCTTCGTCGAGCGGGACGCGGCGGTCGGCGAACCGCTCCAGGCCCGATTTGTCGCCGAGCGCGTCCGCGAACGCGCGCCCGAGGACGATGCCCACGTCCTCGACGGTGTGGTGGTCGTCGATGTCGAGGTCGCCCGCGCAGGAGACCGTGAGGTCGAACAGGCCGTGTTTCGCGAACGACTCCAGCATGTGGTCGAAGAAGCCGATACCCGTCTCGATGTCGCTCTCCCCGGTTCCGTCCACGTCGAGGGCGACCTCGATTTCGGTTTCGGCGGTCGCGCGTGCGACGCTCGCGCTTCTCTCGCTCATACCCCTCCTACTATCGGCCCCCACAAGGGTCTAGCGCTGCCCGACGGCCTCCTGGGCCTCGCGGAGCGTGAAGTTCCCCTCGTAGAGCGCGGTGCCGACGACGGCGGCGGCCGCGCCCGCGTCCCTCGTCGCGACCACGTCCTCGACGGTGGCGACGCCGCCGGACGCGACGACGGGGATGTCCACGGCGCTCGCGACCCGCTCGATTTCCCCGGTGCGCACGCCCGCCTCCTGGCCCTCCACGTCCACGTCCGTGAACAGGATGCCGGACGCGCCGAGTTCCTCGTAGCGCTCCGCGGCGTCCGCGGGGTCGAGACCCGTGCCTTCGGTCCAGCCGGAGACGACGACCTCGCCGTCCTTCGCGTCGAGACTGACGAGCACGCCGTCGGGGTAGCTGTTCGTCACCACGTCCACGATTCCGGGGTCTTCGACCGCCGCCGTCCCGAGGATGACGCGGTCGACGCCGAGGCGGAGGAGTCCCATCGCGTCCGCCGCGGTGCGCACGCCGCCGCCGAGCTGGATGTCCACGTCCACGGCCGCGAGAATGGCTTCGACGGCGTCCGCGTTCTTCCGCTGCCCCTCGAACGCGCCGTCCAAATCCACGAGGTGGAGGGTTTGTGCGCCCTCACTCACCCAGTTCTCCGCGGCGGCGAGCGGGTCGCCGTACGTCGTTCCCGTGCCGCGCTCCCCCTGCACTAACTGCACCGCCTCCCCGTCCTGCATGTCCACGGCGGGGACGACCTCGAAAGACTCGAACATACCCCGAGTTCGAACCCGACGCGGAAAAACGCCGCCGGTTTTTCGGGGGGTTCAAACGCCGCGAACGAGTATCCCGGATAGATGGAACTGCTCCTGGTCGTCGGCCTCGCGGTCGCCGTGTTCGTCGGATTCAACATCGGCGGGTCATCGACCGGCGTCGCGTTCGGGCCCGCCGTCGGGAGTAACGTCGTCTCCAAGCTCGGCGCGGCCGGCCTCATGACGGGGTTCGCGTTGCTCGGCGGGTGGACGGTCGGTCGGAACGTCATCGACACGATGGGCGGCGACATCGTCCCCGCCGACACGTTCACGCTCGCGGCGTCCGTCGGCGTCCTCTTCTTCGTCGGCCTGGCGCTCCTCGTGTCGAACACGTTCGGCGTCCCCGCCTCCACGTCCATGACCGCCGTCGGCGCGATCGCCGGACTGGGCGTCGCGTCCGGCACGCTCGACTGGGCCGTCATGGGCGAAATCGTCGTCTGGTGGCTCGTCGCGCCCATCCTCGCGTTCTGGGTGTGCGCCGTCATCGGCCGCTACCTCTACCCCTACCTCGACGCCGCGTTCCCCATCGAGAAATCCGAGCGCTCCGTCGTCTCCCTGGAGGGACTCCGGCCGCGCATCGCGGACGACGCCACCGGCCGCGAACTCGTCGCGAGCGCGCTCGTCGTCGTCATCGGCTGTTACATGGCGTTCTCCGCGGGCGCGTCGAACGTCGCGAACGCCGTCGCCCCCCTCGTCGGGAGCGACGCCATCACCGCCAGCAACGGCGTCCTGCTCGCCGGCGCGGCCATCGGCCTCGGCGCGTTCACCATCGCCCGCCGCACCCTCGACACCGTCGGGAACGACCTCACCGACCTCCCGTTGCTCGCCGCGCTCATCGTTGAGGTCGTCTCCGCGAGCCTCATCACCTTCCTCTCCACCATCGGCATCCCCGCCAGCCTCGCCGTCTCCGCCACGATGTCCATCGTCGGCCTCGGCTGGGGGCGCGCCACCCGCACCGTGAAAGCCACCGACGTGGCGCGCCGGGACGTGGACGCGAAAGTCAGCATGAACGCGCTCGCCGCAGACCGCCCCGACGAGGTTCCCGCGATGGGCGAGGAAGACCCCGACGAACTCGTCGCCAGCGACCTCTTCGACCCCTCCACCACCGCCCGCGTCGTCGTCCTCTGGGTGCTCACCCCCTCCATCGCCGCCGTCGCCTCGTGGGGACTGTTCAGCCTGATACCGCTTTACACGCCCTGAGGACGGACGCATCCCACAAGCCATATGACTCCGGCCGTAGAACCGTCGGGTGATGCCAACCGTCGAATACCTCAACTACGAAGTGCTGGACGACCACGGCTGGGATATCGAGGACGACGACCTCTTCGAGAAAGCCGCAGACGCCGGTCTCGACGCCGAGGACTACGGCGAACTCGACGTCCCCCAGGGCGGCTACATCCTCGAAACCGCCGAGGCCCAGGGCTACGACTGGCCGTTCTCGTGCCGCGCCGGTGCGTGCGCGAACTGCGCGTCCATCCTCAAGGAGGGCGAAATCAACATGGACATGCAGCAGATCCTCTCCGACGAGGAGGTCGAGGAGAAGAACGTCCGCCTCACCTGCATCGGCAGCCCCGAGACGGAGGAAGTCAAGATCGTCTACAACGCGAAGCACCTCGACTACCTCCAGAACCGCGTCATCTAACGCGACAGCGTTACGGTTCGCAGGACAGCCGTCCTGCGTCACTCTAACGCGGCGTCCAGCTTTCTCCGTTCTTTCCACCTCCGTAGCCGGCGGCTCGGCGGGCGCGGGCAGTAACGCCTAACACGCCGGCCCCCGCTGATTGGGGTAGTGTACGCGACGATTCCCGACCTCCTTCGACTCCTCTTCGTGCCGGCGTTGGCGTGGGCGGCCTACCACGACGTGCGCGTGCGGCGGGTGCCGAACGAACTCTGGTATCCGTTCGTCGCGCTCGGCCTCGGCCTGCTGGCGTGGGAGTACGTGCTGGTTGAGCGGACGAGCGTCTTTCTGGTGCGGGCGGCGGTGAGCCTGCTGGTGATTCCGCTGGCGTACGTGTTCTGGTTCATCGGCGGGTTCGGGGGCGCGGATTTCAAGGCGTTCTGCGTCGTCGCCCTGCTCTATCCGACGTATCCGAGTTACTACGTCGCCGACCTCGCGCTCCCGCTCGTCCGCACCCAGCTGGGCGTGTTCTCGGTGACGGTGGTGACGAACGCGATGCTCGCCAGTCTGGGGTATCCGCTCGCGCTCGGCCTGCGGAACGCGCTCACGGGCGTGGTCTCGAAACTGATGTTCGTCGGGCGGCCCGTCACCACCCACCAGTTGGCGGAGGCGCACGGAAGCCTCCTCGAAACCCCCGAGGGGTTCTCGCGCGGCGGCCTCGACCTGGACGCGCTCCGGATGTACCTGCGGTGGCGGGGCGTCACGCTCGGCCAACTGCTCGCGCACCCCGAGCGCTACCGCGACCCCGCGACGGTGCCCGAGGAAACGAACGACCCCGGTGACGGGTCGGTGACGACGGAGGAGATTCCCGACCCCGCGTCCGAACCCGACCCGCGCGAGGCCGCGGGCGAGTACGACGACCCGTGGGGGGCGGCGCGCTTCCTCGACGACATCGACTCCACGGCGTACGGCACCACGCCCGCGAAACTCCGCGACGGCCTCGATGTCATCACGAGCCAGACCCGGGTCTGGATAACGCCGGGCGTCCCGTTCATCGTCCCGCTGTTCGTCGGTCTCCTGCTCGCGCTCACCGCCGGCGACCTCCTGTTCGCCCTGATGCGACTCATCGGTCTCGTGTAGGCGAAACGGCCTTGGTGTCCGCGCGAAACCCTCGAACATGGCTCTCGACCGACACGACGCCGCCGCTGGCGTCCTCGCCCTCCTCGGACTCGCGGTGTTCGCGTACACGCTCCTCGTCACGTTCACGCCGATTTTCGGCGGTATCGTCGCGCTCGCCGCGCTCGCCGTCGCCGCGCTCGTCCGCGCCCGCGACCTCGAACACGCCGCGGTCGTCGCCCTGCTCGCCGCCGTCGTCGTCGCCGCGACGGCCGCCACCGGCACCCTGTACGGCCTCCTCCTGGGACTGATTCTCGCCGCCGTCTGCTACGTCGGGTGGCGGGTCGTGACGGGACGAACCGGCTGACAGAAAGACTATCCGTCCCAGCACCGTCGATTCGACTATGTCAGCAGAGTTCGGCGTGGACCTCGACTTCGGGAACGACGGCCTCGTCCCGGCGGTCGCGCAGGACGCCGACACGGGCGACGTGTTGATGCTCGCGTACGCGAACCGCGAGGCGCTCGCGAAGTCCCGGGAGACGGGGCGCGCGCACTACTACAGTCGATCCCGGGAGGAACTCTGGGAGAAGGGCGCGACGAGCGGCCACACCCAGGAAATCGATGAAATCCGCGTGGACTGCGACGGCGACGCCATCCTCTACCTCGTGGAGCAGGCGGGCGGCGCGTGCCACACGGGCTACGAATCGTGCTTCCACCGGACGCTCGACGGCGACACCGTCGGTGAACAGGTGTTCGACCCGGATGCCGTCTACGAGTAGCGTCCTCGCGGAACTCGACGCCGCCGAGACCGCCCGCGAGGACGCGGAGGCGGCCGTCGAGGAGGTCGGCGAGGACACCATCGACCGCGTCGTCGAGAAACTGGAGCGCGCGGAACGCCTCCTCGAGAAGTACGAGGAGACCGCGACCGGCACCGGCGACTTCCAGTCGTTCGTCGCGTTCCAGGGCGAGGTGGACGACCTGCTCGACGACATCCCCGACGACTTCCCCGTCCGGGGCGCGTTCGAGGCGTACGACGACCGCCTCGACAAACGCCGGGTCTCGGAGTCAGACTTCGAGAACGCCCGAGACGCCCTGGAGCCGGCGCGCGAGTACCGCGACCTCCTCGAAACGCGGGCGGACGCCCGGGAGCGCTACCGGGAGGCCGTGCGCGCGGTTCGCGACCGCCTCGACACGGTGGAGGAGCGCCTCGCCGACCTCGAACGCCTCCACGAACTCGGGAACGCCGACCTCGACGCCCCGACGGAGGAACTCCGCGACCCCATCGAGTCCTACAACGACGCCGTCCGCGACGACTTCTCCGACTTCCGCGGGGCGGCGACCGCCCGCGACTTCCTCGACTTCGCGGAGACCGCCGCCGGCTACCCGCTCGTGGGTATTCCGCATCCGCCGAGCGACCTCGACGCGTACGTCCGCGAGGCCGACGCGGGCGAGAAACCTATCTCGGAACTCCTGGAGTTCGCGGACTACTCGGTGTCGAAACTCGACCACTACGTCGAGCAACCCCAGCGGCTGAAGCGCGCGGTCGGCGGGAACACGACCTACCTCGACCGCCTCGACGCCGACCCCCTGACGGTCGAGTGGCCGCCGTTGCCGGCGGACGAACTCCGGTATCGGGCGCGCGAACTCGTCGCCGTGGTCGCGCGGTTCGCGGACGACGAGACGGTCGCGCTCGCCCGCGAGGTGCGGAACGTCGCGCTCCGCGGGGACTACGCCCGCCTCCGCACCGCCGCCGTCGCGGCGGACGAACTCACCGCCGAGGAGCAGGCGGAAATCGAGTCCGGGCAGGTCGCGGACGACCTCGAACAGGTACGGGAGGAACGGGAGAAACTGGACGCGGCGCTCGACTAGTCGAGCGCGGCCGCGAAGTCTTCTGCGAGGTCGCGGGCGTGGTCGGCGCTCGTCGCTTCGGCGTACACGCGAACGACGGGTTCGGTGCCGCTCGGGCGCGCAAGCACCCACGCGTCGCCGTAATCGAGGCGGTAACCGTCCACGGTGGTGAGGTCCGCGTCGGCGTCGCGGGCGTACGATTCGGCCGCGCCGAGAATGCGTTCGCGTTCCGACTCGGAGTCGTAGGGGACGTTCACGCGGACGTTCCAGTAGTCGGCGTAGGGTTCGACGACCTCGCTCGCGGATTTCTCGGCGAGGAGTTCGAGGAAGCGCGCGCCGGTGTACGCGCCGTCCCGGGTGAGTCGGTAGTTCGGGAAGATGATGCCGCCGTTCCCCTCGCCGGCGACGGGCACGGTCTCGCCCTCGGCGTGGAGCTGGCGGATGCGGGTCATGATGCGCGTGCTCCCGACCGGCGTGAGGTCGAGGGTCGCACCCGCGTCCTCGCAGACGTCCACGAGGCGCTGACTGACGTTCACCGCCGACACCGCGGTGTCGCCCTCCCCTAACTCGGCGGCGGCGAGTGCGGCGAGCGCGGCGTCGCCCTCGACGTACGTGCCGGTCTCGTCGAAGAAGATGGCGCGGTCGGCGTCGCCGTCGTGCGCGATGCCCACGTCGGCGTCCGCGGCCTCCACGAGCCGTCCGAGGTCGGCGAGGTTCTCCTCGACCGGCTCGGGGTCGCGACCGGGGAACCGGCCGTCCGGCTGGCTGTTCACGGTGACGACCTCGCAGCCGAGTTCGCGGTAGAAGTCGGGGCTGGTGAGCGCGCCCGCGCCGTGTCCGGGGTCGAGCGCGACCGTCAATTCGGCGTCCCGGATGCGGTCAGTATCGACGGCGTCGATGAGCTGGTCGGTGTACCGCCGCCGCGCGTCCTCCACGGCGCGGTCGTCGCCCGTCTCGTCCCACGCGACGGTCTCGTAGGCGTCCCCGAGGAAGACGTTCTCCACGCGTTCGAGTTCGTCCACGGAAAGTTCGATTCCGTCGGGGCCGACGAGCTTCACGCCGTTGTACTCGGGCGGATTGTGCGACGCGGTAATCATCATCGCCGGCACGCCCTCCTCCTCGCAGTACACCTGGGTTCCCGGGGTCGGAACGACGCCGAGTCGGTCCACGTCCGACCCGACGGCCTGCAAGCCCGCGGTCGCCGCGTTCGCGAGCATCCGGCCGGTCGCGCGCGTGTCCCGCGCGACGGCCACGCGGTCCGCCCCCCAGAGCGTCCCCGCCGCCTTCGCCACGTCGAGCACGAACCCGGGCGTGAGCTCCTCGTTCGCCACGCCCCGCGTCCCGCTCGACCCGAACACCTTCATACGCGTCCCTTAGTCCGGCCGTCCTAAGGCGTTCCGTTAGTGGTCGTGCGCGCCGTGTCCCTGGTCGTTCTCGGGTCGGGTGTCCACGAGGCTGATGTAGTACGGCTGGTCTTTGTAGTAGTACGCGCCCCGGATGGAGCCGCCGCAGAACTCGTAGAGCGCGTCCCCGAGTTCGTTCCCGGCTTCGAGTCGCACGCGAACTATCTGCCACTCGCCGGTCTCGGCCTGCGCGGCGAGCGCGAGCACGTTCTGGAGGTTCGGGTACGCCTCCACGAACGGCTCGTTCAGCGTGCACGTCGTCTCCGTCTCGCTCGCGGTGTCCTCCGTGATGGCCATCGCGCGCAACCGCCACTCCGGGGACTGCGTGCTCAGGGCTCCCGCACAGCCGGCGAGCGCGCCCAGCGTTCCGGTTCCGGCCGCCGCGAGGAACCCGCGTCGCTTCATACGCGGCCTTCTCGGTCGAGGCGGATAGCCGCAACGCTTTCACGCCGAAACCCGATGGGTCGGGTATGCCGACCATCGACGAGAAACGCGTGTACGCCGAGAAGGAGGACAGCGAGGTCGTGCTCGTCGCCACCGGGATGGGCGTCGCCTCGGTGTCGGTGTCCGCCGACCAGATCGGTCGATTCGGCCTCGCACACCGCTGTACCGCCCGCGGCGTCGCGGCCCGTCCCGGCGAGGGCGCGGTCGCCACCGAGGACGGCGTCGTCGTCACCGCCGACGAGGACGAGTTTGAGGAAATCGGGTTCTCGCGTTCCGTCGCTGTCGGGTACGGAACGGGACTCCTCGCCGCCGACTCGTCGGGAACGCTCGCCGAGTACGCCGACGGCGAGTGGGTCGAACGCGGCGCGGTCGCGGACGCTCGCGCCATCGACGGCGACCTCGTCGCGGCCGCGGACGGCGTCCACCGCGTCACGCCCGACGGCGTCGAACACGCCGGCCTGGACGACGCCGCCGACGTGGCCGCCGCCGGGCCGTACGCCGCGACCGCGGAGGGCCTGTTCCGACTCGGGAACGGCTGGCTCGACGAACTTTCGGGAGACGCGACCGCCGTGGTCGCGGACGGCGAGCGCGCGCACGCCGTCGTGGACGGCGCGCTCCACGAACGCACGCCCGACGGCTGGCGGGAACGCTCGACTCACGCGGACGCCGCGCTGGTCGATGTGGCGCACGGCGACGGCGCGGTGTACGCCATCACCGCGGACGCGACCCTGCTCGTGGACGCGGGCGACGGCTGGCGCTCCCGAACCCTGGGACTTCGCGACGTGGCGGGCATCGCCGTCCCCTAGCGGGCGTGCCGGTACGCCAGCACCGCGAGCAACACGACCAGGCCGCCCGCGAAGAACACGAGACCGGGCGCGAGCACGTCCGGACTCGCCGCCGCGGCCTCCGCGGTCGTGGTCGCGGTCTGCGTCACCGTGTCCGCCGTCGTCGGTGCCGCCGTCTGCGTCACTGCCTCCGTCGTCTGCGTGTACGACACCTGCGTCCCCGTCGCCTCCGCCGTGGTTCGCGTCATCGTCGTCGCGCCGTCGGTGGTCTGCGCCGCCGTCGTCACCGCGTCCGTCGTCGTCTCCGTTGTCGTCGTCTCCGCGACCGTTCCGCCGTCGGTCGTGGTGGTGGTTTCGGTGACGTTCCCGGTCGGCGCGCCGGAACTGGGGGCGAGCGTGCCTTCCTCGGCGAACCGCTGGACGGCGACCGCGCCGACCGCGAGCGCGCCGACGCCGCCGACGAGTTCGCGGAGCACCGTCAGGAGCGTGGAGCGGTCGTCGTCGTCGCCCGCGAACACGACGAGGCTCGTGTCCGTCGGCGCGTACACCTTCATCTCCGTTCCGCGCTCCGAGTACCACGTGTCTACGACCTCCACCAGGCCCGCGTCCTGGAGGTTGTCGAGGTGGTAGCGGACGTTCTGCACGGTCGTGTCCGTCACGTCCGCGAGGTCAGACGCCGTCCGGGGGTCGTCGTGGAGCGCCGCGTACGCGGCGCGCGCCGTTCCCGAGGAGAGCGCGGCGAACACGTCGTCCGCGGCGTCCTCCGAGATATCGACCAGCCGCGGCTCGTCGGCGTCGGCGGACGCGGACGACCGGAACGGGAACAGCCGACTCATCGACCGGGAGTGTGGAGTGCGCCGACAAGTGCTTTCCGTGTGCCGCGGACCGAAACCGATACCCCCCGTCGGACGCAGGACTCACGTATGATACTCAGCGGGTCGTCCTCGCAGGGGCTCGCCGCCGCGCTCGCCGCGGAACTCGGGGAGCCGCTCGCGGACGTGGAGTACGAGCGGTTCCCGGACGGCGAACGCCTCGTCCGCATCCCCCCCGTGGATGGCCGGGCGGTCGTCGTCTGCAGCACCACCGGGGACGAGGACTACGTCGAACTCCTCCAGTTACAGGACGCCGCCCGGGAGGCGGGCGCGAGCGAGGTCGTCACCGTCATCCCCTACATGGGGTACGCGCGCCAGGACGACGCCTTCGAACCCGGCGAACCCGTCTCGGCGCGGGCGCTCGCGCGCGCCGTCTCCACCGGCACGGACAGAGTCCTCACCGTGAACGTCCACGAGACCGGCGTCTGCGACTTCTTCACCGTGCCGACGGCGAACGTGAACGCCGCGCCCCGGCTCGCCGCCGCGCTCCCCGACGACCTCCGCGACCCCGTGTTCGTCGCGCCCGACGCCGGCGCGATACACCTCGCGCAGTCCGTGCGGGACGCCTACGGCCCCGGCGACGCGGACTACTTCGAGAAGACTCGGCACTCGGGAACGGACGTGGATATCGAACCGAGCGACACCGACGTAACGGGGCGGGACGTGGTCGTCGTGGACGACATCATCGCCACCGGCTCCACGATGAGCGAAGCCATCAGCGTCCTCGACGCGCCCGAACGCGTCTACGTCACGTGCGTCCACCCGCTGCTCGCCGGGAACGCGCGCACCAAACTTGCGAACGCCGGCGCGGAGAAAATTTATGGCACTGACACCATCGAGCGCGCCGTCAGCGAAGTCAGCGCCGCCGAAGCCGTCGCCGCCGCCCTCTCCTAGACTTTCTGCACGCCGAGTATCATTCGCACGCCCTCGACGTCCTCGTACTCCTCCACGACCGCGTTCGCGGTGTCCTCGCTGACCTCCGCGAGTTCGCGCGCCCGCACCTCTTCCGTGATGAGGTCTTCGCGCTCGTGGATGAGGCGGGCGACCCGGTCGTCGAACACTCGGACGTCGAGGCGAATCTGGGCGTCCATGTCGAGGTCGAGGTCTTTCCGTAGCTCCTGGGCGCGCCGGATGACCTCGCGGGCGTAGCCCTCGCTCTCCACATCGTCGTCCAACGTGGTGTCGAGGTAGACGGTGCCGCCGTCGAAGTCCGTCGCCGCCACGTCCGCGGGCGTCTCCTCCACGAACTCCACCATCTCGGGCGTGAGTTCGACCTCGCGGCCGAGCGCGTCACGCACGACGGCTTCGAGTTCGTCGAGGTCGTCGCTCGCGACCCGCGCCTCGTTCAGCGCGTCCATCACGTCGCCGGCGTCCCCGCCGAACGCCGGGCCGAGCACGCTCATGTCGGCGCGCGCGGAGTACTCGACGTTCCCGTAGTTCTTCTCGGGGCCGACGACCGTTATCGTTCTCGCGTTCAGGCGGTCTGCGAGCATGCCGCGGTGGCTCTCCACGGCGTCCACGACCGCCTCGGAGTCGGCGTCCACGGTGACCTCCGCGACCGGCCACCGGAGCTTCCGACCGGCCTGCTGGCGGGCGTTCCCGCCCGCCTCCTCGATGCGGCGGAGCACGGCCACGTCGTCTTCGAGCGCCGGCTGGCGGTAGCGCTCCTCCTCCGCGGGGTAGTCGCACATGTGGACGGTCGGGTGGCCGTCGTCGCCCGTGAGGTATCCGTAGATTTCCTCGCTGACGAACGGCGCGTACGGCGCGAGCAGCCGCACCACTTCGAGGAGAACCTTGTAGAGCGTCGCGTACGCCGCGGTCTTCGCCTCGGTCTGGTCTTCCTCCCAGACGCGGTCGCGGACGAGCTGGACGTAGTACCGCGAGACGTCCTCCACGACGAACGAGAGCAGTTCGTCGAGCGCGCGGTGCTGCTCGAAGTCGTCCCAGTAGGCGTTCATCTCGTGTTTGACAGCCTGCAACCGGGAGAGCAGCCACTCGTCCTCCACGAGCAGGGCGTCGTCGTCCACGGCGAGTTCGACGCCGCTCCCGCCCGCGGACTCCGGCACGTCGGGATCGAAGCCGTCCATCCGCATGTAGGGGAGAGGGAAGCGGAAGACGTTCCAGAGGATGTTGAGGTCGCGCGCCATGTTCTCCGTCTCGTCCCAGGAGAAACTCATATCGTCGCCCTGCGGCGTGACGGACAGCAGGAACAGCCGCATCGGATCCGCGCCGTACTCCGAGATGACCTCCTGGGGTTCGATGGTGATGCCCTTCGACTTCGACATCCCGCGGCCGTCCGGCATGTTCGCGTACCCGTGCATGAGGACTTCCTCGTAGGGCACTTCGTCCATCGCGGCCGTCCCCATCCCGAGCTGACTCCAGAACCAGCCCCGGGTCTGGTCGTGCGCCTCCATGATGAGGTCGGCCGGCCAGAGCTCCTCGAAGTCCGCCGTCTCGCTCGGGTAGTTCAGCGTCCCCCACGAGGCCACCGAGGAGTCGAGCCACACGTCGAACACGTCCGGCACGCGCTCGTACGTCACGCCCTCTCTGGTGATGGTCACGTCGTCCACGGTCGGCTTGTGGATGTCCAACTCCTCGGGGTCGAGGTCTTGGTCTGCGAGTTCGGCGAGTTCCTCGCGGCTCCCGACGACGATGCGGTCGTCGGGGTGCTCGCCCTTCGTCCCCTCCGCGACCCAGATGGGGACGGGAATCCCCCAGTAGCGCTGCCGGGAGACGTTCCAGTCGGGCGCGCTCTCGATGAAGTCCCGGAACCGGTTGTCGCGCGCCCACTGCGGGTGCCACTCCGAGTCCTCCATGTTGTCGAGGAGGTCGTCCTTCACGTCGGTGATGGTGATGAACCACTGGTCGGTCGCGAGCTGGAGGATGGGCGTGTCGCACCGCCAGCAGTGGCCGTACGAGTGCGTCACGGTACCGGACGCGAGCAGGAGGCCCTTCCGCGCGAGGTCGTCCGTGATTTCCTCGTCGGCGTCCTTCACGAACTGCCCCTCGTACTTCCCGCCCTGCTCGGTGTACGTGCCGTCGCCCGCCACGGGACAGAAGACGGGGAGGCCGAGTTCCTCGCCGCGCTCGAAGTCCACCTCACCGTGGCCGGGCGCGGAGTGCACGAGACCGGTGTCTTCGGCCTCGACGTAGTCCGCGTGGTAGACGCGTCCAGTGTCCTCGGTGTCTGGGTTGTCCGGGACTTCCTCCCGGAGCGGGTGGTCGTACTCCCAGCCGAGCATGTGACTGCCGGGGAAGGAGTCGAGAACCTCGTAGTCGTCGTAGCGGCCCTTCGAGAGGACGTTCTCCACGCAGTCCTCCGCGACGTAGAGCACGTCGCGTTCGCCGTCCTTCTCCGCCGCGACCTTCTGGTACGTGAGGTCTTCGTGCACGGCGACGAACTCGTTCGCGGGAATCGTCCACGGCGTCGTCGTGTAGATGACGAGACTTCCCTCCTCGTCCGCGAGGGGGAACTTCACGTAGACGGTCGGGTCTTCGACGTCCTCGTACTCGACTTCGTTGTTCGCGATGGCGGTCTCACAGCGCGGGCACTGACTGATGGAGCGCTTGCCCTGCTCCACGAGGTCGCGTTCGGCGGCGCGCGAGAACCCCCACCACGCGGCCTCCATGTACGTCGGGTCGATGGTCTTGTAGGGGTTCTCCCAGTCCATCCACACGCCGAACGACTTGAAGTCGGACTGCAGGCCCTCCAGCTGGGACTCCGCGAACGACTTGCACTCCTCGATGAACGCCTCGATGCCGTACTCCTCGATGTCCTTCTTGTTCTCGAACCCCAGTTTCTCCTCGACCTTCGTCTCGATGGGAAGCCCGTGCATGTCGTAGCCCGGGCGGTCGGTCACGTCGTAGCCCTGCATCCGGTGGTAGCGGATGTAGGCGTCCTTGAGCGTCTTGTTCCACGTCGTCCCCATGTGCGCCGCGCCGCTCGTGTACGGCGGGCCGTCCACGAAGAAGAAGTCCTCGCCGTCCGCCCGGTGCTGTTTCGTCCGTTCGTATGCGTCGACCTCGTCCCAGTACTCGAACACCCGTTCTCGTACGTCCTCGGGGTCGTACTGGTCGGGGACCGAAGCGAAGCGTTCCATACGCGTGACTCTGACGCGCCCCGCTAAAAGGGTGTTCGGTCCTGCAGTCTACGCGTTTCGCGACGCCAGGCGCTTCCGGGCTTCCGCGCCGAACAGGAACACGCCGGCGTACAGCGCGGCCGACCCGACGAACGCCAGCCAGAGCGCGAGCGTGGTTCGTCCGCCGCTGTACGTCGAGACGGCGGTGAGGTCTACCAGCGCGCCCGCCACGGTGAACAGGAGCGCGCCGAGCGCGAACGCGACCGGTTCCGCGAGTTCCACGAGGAGTTCGAGCATACCCTTCCTCACGCGCGAACACTCAAGGCTCTTTTCGAACCGCGAATACCTAATACGCATATAATCTCATTAGCACTCACTAGTGACCTCACCTTATCCCCTTCTAATTGGACGAATATATGGGGAAATCGTATATACGTGTCCGAAAGTACGCCTAGTCGTGAGAACGATGGCTGAAACGGACGCAAAACACGACGCTGGAACGCTGGTCGGCGACCACTCGCCGCGACCCGTCGTCCGGTCGGTCGTCGACGACGAAGACCGCACCCTCACCCTCCGCACGTACCCCCGGCTCCCCGAACCCGAACTCGACGCGCTCGTCGGGATGTACGACGACTTCAACCCGGCCGACCGCGCGCAGGGCATCCCGCCCGCCGGCGTCCCCCAGATAGCCGCGTGGCTCTCCGGCCTCCGCGACGGCTACCACGTCGTCGCCAGCCACGACGGCGACCCCGTCGGGCACGCCGCGCTCGTCCCCGACCACGACGGCGCGTACGAACTCGCCATCTTCGTCCACCACGACTACCAGGGCGCGCACGTCGGCACCACCATCCTGCGCTCCCTGCTCGCGCGCGCCGACGAAGCCGGCATCGCCGTCCGTCTGCACGTCGAACGAACCAACCGGCCCGCGGTCTCGCTCTACGAGAACCTCGGGTTCGAGACCGTCCGCACGCGGCCCTGCGAGTACACGATGCGCCGTTCGCCCGAGGACGGCGTCTGGACGGACACCTCCCTGTAGCCGTACTTTCTTACTCCCGCCCGCCGTGGCCCCGCGTATGGACGACTGCATCTTCTGTCAGATCGTCGCCGGCGACATCCCCGCGCGCGTCGTGTACGAGGACGAGGACGTGCTCGCGTTCCTCGACGCGAACCCACTCGCGCCCGGGCACACGCTCGTCATCCCGAAAACCCACTACGAGACGCTGGACGAGGTACCGCCCGAACCCGGCGAGATGATGTTCGCCGCCGTCCACTACCTCACGCCCATCGTGGAGGACGCCGTGGACGCCGACGGGTCGAACATCGGGTTCAACAACGGCGCGGCCGCCGGCCAGGAAGTCCCGCACGTCCACGGCCACATCGTCCCGCGATTCGAGGACGACGGCGGCAGCCCCATCCACGCGGTCGCCGGCAGTCCCCCCGACCTCGACGACGACGAACTCGACGCGCTCGCGGACGACATCGCGGACGCGGCCGGCGACCACACCCCGGACTAATTCCGCGGAAAATAGGGATATTTTAATCCGAGAGGGGGCGTAGAGTTGTCGATGGACTCCCCCCGAACTGCGGCGTTCGTCGGTACCGTCGGCGGCGCGGGCACCACCCGCGCGTGCCTCGAAACCGGCGCACGCCTCGCCGCCGCCGACCGCGACACGCTCGTCCTCGACCTCGACTTCGACACGCAGGGCCTCGCCCGCCACGTCCGCGGCGACATCGACGCCGACGCGACGATGCTCCTCACCGACCCCGACGCCGCGCTCGCGGACGCCCGCTACGACCATGCGCTGGACGCTCCGGGCCGACTCGCGCTCGTCCCCGCCCACGCGCCGTTCGGCCGCGTCGCCGCCGCCAAGACGGTGGACGCCGCCCGACGGCTCCGCGGTATTCTCGACGCCGCGCGCCGCGACTTCGACCACGTCATCCTCGACACGCCCCCGGTCGCCTCTAACCCCGCCGTCGCCGCGGTGACGGACGCCGACCGCGTCGCGCTAGTCTTCCCCGGAACGCCGCGCGGCACCGACGCCACCGCCCGCGAACGCGGCCGCCTCGCCGACGTTGGCGCGAGCGCCGACGCCCTCGTCGCCACCCGAACCACGCCGGACGCCGCGCCGCCGGACGCCGACCACGCGCTCCCCGACCTCGCGGACGAACCGGTCGCCGCCGCCGCCACGCCCGGCACGACCGCCGCACGCGCGACGGGACTGCTCGCCGAACGGCTGTTCGACCTCGACCTCGACCGCGAAGAACCAGCTGGACGACTGGACGCGCTCCGCCGCCGGCTACCGTAAGAATTCGCCGTCCACGACCGCTCGCGCGCCCGGGAGCGGGTCGTGGGCCTCGACGAACGCGCCGAGCGCGAATTCGTGTTCGCCCGCGCCGGTCAGCGCGAGCGCGTCCGACCGCGACAGTTCGCCGGCGAGCCAGTCCGCCACGACGTCGCGTGCGAGCGGCGACAGCGGCGTGAGGCCGTCCACGCCGAGCAGGTGGAGGGCTTTCGCGCCCGCGACCGGCGCGACCCCGGCGGCGCGCGCGGCGGATTCGACGCTCCCCCCGTCGTAGTAGGTTTCGAGTAGTACCGCCGCGGTCGGGGCGTCACACGGCAGGTCGGGCGCGAACTCGCGGAGGCGGTCGGGGAGCGCGCGCTCCGTCCCGTCCACGGTCGTCGGCCCGCGCGCTCGCTGGCTCGCCGTCACCTCCAGTCCCGCCGCGATGTCCGACAGCGCCATACAACCACTCACCACGCCTTTCCTACATAACACTTACTCGGGAAAATACGGCGGCAGCGCCGACGCTCGCGGGAACGTTACGGTTACCGGGACGTTCCGTCCGCCGATTCCGGGTTCGACCCCCCGATTCCTCGTTCGTTTAAATACTCGTGTGGGGCCAAGCGTGGAGTGATGAGTCGAAGTTGCCCCGAATGTCAGGGTTCGCTCGCCACCGAACGCATCGAGACCGTCTGCACCGACTGCGGGCTGGTCGTCGCGGACGACCCCCTCGACCGCGGCCCGGAGTGGCGGGCGTGCGACGCCGACGACCGCGAACGCACCGGCGCGCCGCTCACGCGCTCCCGGCACGACCGCGGTCTCTCCACCGAAATCGGCCGCAGCACGCGCGTGAAGGGACGAAAGCGCCGCCGGCTCGCGCGGATGCGCCGCCAGCACGACCGCGCCCGCATCGCGTCCAAGACTGACCGGAACAAGGTGTACGCGTTCACGGAGATTCGCCGCGTCGTCTCCCAGCTGTCGCTCCCGTACAGCGTCCGCGACCAGGCGTGCGCGCTGTTCTCGTCCGCGCAGGACGAGTCCCTCCTGCGCGGCCGGAGCCTGGAAGGGTTCGCCGCCGCGGCCGTCTACGCCGTCTGCCGGACGAACAACGTCGCGCGCACCGTCGGTGAGGTCGTCGCCGTCGCGCGCGCCGACCGGAGCGAACTCCGCGCCGCCTACGCCGCCATGAACCGCGACCTCGGCCTCCCCGTCGGCCCCATCGACCCCCGCGAGTACCTCCCGCGGTTCGCCACCGAACTCGACCTCCCGCCCGCGCTCGAACGCCGCGCCCGCGGCCTCCTCGACGACCTCGCGGTCGGCGGGAAGAACCCGAGCGGCGTCGCCGCCGCCTGCCTGTACGCCGCCGCGCGCGACACCGACCACGCCGTCACGCAGGCCGACGCCGCCGAAGTCGCGGACGTGACGCCCGTCACCCTCCGCAGCACCTACCGCGCACTCGACTGAACTCGCGACGCGAGGCGACCGAACGCCTCGCTCGCGTCCGAATCCGGCCGCGCCAGCACCACGGGCAGGCCCCGCCCGCCCGCGACCGCCACCGCTCGCCGTTCCGGTATCCACACCACCGGCCCGCCGAACGCGCGCTCGTACGGCTCTCCCGGCTCTTCTCCCGTCGTTCGGTTGAGCGCCACGGCGGCGAGGCCGGCGTCGAGTTCCCGCGCGAGTTCCCGGGTTCTGAGCGCGTCCGCGAGCGCGGCCGGCGCGGGCGTCGTCACGACAACGCAGGCGTCCGCCGCGGCGAGCGGCGCGCCCACGGCCGCGTTCAATCCCGCCGGACAGTCCACCACCACGTCGCCGTACTCGTCTTCGACCGCCGCGAGCGCGGCCTCGATGCGCCCGAGGTCGCAGGCTCGCGCGCCCGAGAGCGACCGCCCGCAGGGCAGAATCCGCACCGGGCCGTCCTCGCGCACGGCCTCGACGGCGCTCGCGCGGCCGGCGAGCACGTCGTGGAAGTCGGGGCCGCGCGCCGTCGGCAGGTCGGCCATCGCGAGGTCGCCGTCCACGACCACCGCGTCGCGGAGCGCCGCGAGGTTGAACGCCGTCGTGGACTTCCCGACGCCGCCCTTTCCGCCGCAGACCGCGAGAATCACGCGTCCTCCCGGAGCCGCGCCGCACGCTCCAGGGCCGCACGCTCTCCGTCGGTCGGCCGGCCCCGGCGTTCCAGGTCGTCCAGCCACGCCGTCACCGCCGCCGGAACCGCGGGTTCGACCGCGTCGCGCGGCGGCCGCGGGTCGGAGAGGTCGCGCACCGGGTCGAGCGCCCCGGACGAGGGCTGTCGCTCGATTGATTCGACGCGAACGGGGGTCGGGCCGGGCGGCGCGGGCGTGGCGTACCCGACGCCGCGGCGCTCGCCGGGCGCGAGCACGCCCTCGTAGCCCGACTCGCTCCACCCCTCGTCCGGCACGCCGTTCGTCCGCGGCGGCCACACCGGCCCGTCGAGCAGGTTCGTCACGCGGACGCCGCGCTCGCGCGCCGCGTCGTTCTCGACGAGCACCGCGACGAGCGTCACACCTCCCGATTCCGTCGTTCGCGCGTCGTACTCCATACCGGCCGCTGGCCGCGGATTCGTACTTGAACTTAGAGGAGAATCACGGGCGCGTCGAGGCACGCCGCGGCCTGCCCCGGGTGGCGGAACGGGCCGTCCTCCACGAGAACTGGTGCGGAGAGTCGCGCGGCCCGCGCGGCGGCGAGCGCGTTCGGGTTCCAGTCGGGAACCGCGGCGCGGGCGCGTTCGACGAGCGGTCGCGCGCGCTCGGCGAGCGCCCGGGTTCGCCGCTCGGGATGGTTTCGGCGCGCGTCCGCCCGCCGCAACCCCCGCTCGCGCCGGTCGCGCTCGCGGCGTAACCAGGCTTCCGCGGCGTCGAGGCGCTGTTCGGCGGCGACGCGCTCCGTCTCTGCGTCGGTGAGTTCGAGGGTCGCCCGGCGGAGGTCAGCCGCGGCCGCGTCGGTGTCCGCGTCGAGGTCGCGGAGGGCTTCGAGGCGGCCGCTCGCGCGCTCCACGCGCTCCCGCAGCGCGACTACGTCCGCCGTCGCCGCCGCGACCGCGCGCCGTTCTGCCGTTGCGTCCGTCGGCGGCCGCCCCGATTCGGGTTCGAGGTCGCGCGAGGCCGCGACCGCCGCCAACGCGTCCGTGCTCGGCGGGTCGGCGGGCGCGGCGATGTGGCCGACGTGGCGGTGCGCGGGCCCGGGACGGCGGCAGACGACCAGTTCGCCGTCCGGGTCGCGTATCGCCGCGAGAAGCTGATGCGGGTCGATGTCGCGGCCGCGGAGGTCGAGCGCCCGCCCGCTCGCGCGAACGCCCGCGACGGCGAGCCTCACAGCTCCGCGTCCCGCATCGCGTCCGTCTCCGGATGCCCGGTTCCGGCGCGAAACTTCGCGTACGGCGTGCTCGCGGACGCCCGGGATTCGTAGGCGTCGGCGGCGTTCCGGACGCGTTCGGGCGCGTCCCGGAACTCGTTCCAGGGGCTGGTGCGTTCGACCTGCACGTCGCCGGCGTGTTTCGCGCGGAGGCGGAGCGCGAGGAACGCCCCGAGTTCGGTCTCCGCGAACAGCGCGGCGCGTCCGAACCGCCGCACGACCGTCTCGTCGTACGTCCCGCACATCGTCCGGAGCGTCTGTCGCGCCTCCCGCGAGTACGTCACCACGAGCAACACTAACTTCGATACTCGAATAGAGTTAAAATAAGTTCCTATCCGACGTGTTCGAGGTCGAATTCGACCTCGTCCGCGTCGAGCAGGCCGCGAACGCGCTCGCGAGCTTCTGCCGCCGATTCCGCGACGACCACGAGCCCGTCCGCGCGCGCGTCACCGCGCGCCCGGTACGCCGCCAGGTCGGACTCGGGTTCGAACTCCGTCGCGTACGTCCGGAGCACGCCCAGCACGCGCGCTTCCATCCCCTCCAGGTCGATGTCGCCGTCCTCGTACGCGGACAGGGCGTCCTCCACGTTCCGGAGCGCGCTGATTCTGTCCATCAGGTAGTGCGGAGGTGGCCCTGGCTCGGCTGGTACACCTCGCCCTTCTGCTTGAGCTTCTCTATCTCGTGTTCGGCCTTCGACGCCTCCATCCCGACCTCCTCCGCGCGGTCGAGCACTTCCTCGATGGGCGCGCCCTCCTCGAACTCCTCCTGAATCTCGCCGATGATGCTCCGGATGTTCTTCACGCGGTCGCGCTGGGTCTTCGACCGCCCCGTCTCCACCACGTCCGCGTCGAACTCGCCCGTCTCCGGGTCGACGCCGATGTCCTGCAGGCAGGAGCGGACGATTTCGATGACGCGCTCGGCGTCCTCTTGCGTCACCTCGTCCGCCAGCCGAACGCGCGCGGACGCCTCTGCGAGCCGCACGAGCGCCTCCAACTGCCGGGCGGTCACGGGCACGGGCGCGTCCTCGCCCTGCCCCTCGGCGCGGAGGTCGACGTAGAAGTCCTCGATGGCCTGCCGTGCCTCCTCCGTCATCGTCGGGTAGACGTTCCGCCGCGAGTACGCGACGTACTTCCGGAGGAGTTCGGGGTCGACCGCGGGCGCGACCTCCTCCGTCTGCTCCTCGACTTCCGCTTCGCTGAACTCGCTCGACGCCACCTTCGAGCGCTGCGTGTTCAGTTCGCCCGCGTAGTTCGTCTGGAGGATGTGGCGCGCGAGCCGCGAGTCTTCCTCGGGGTCGGGCTTGTCCGTCACCGTGAAGATGAGGTCGAACCGCGACACCAACGCGGGTTCGAGGTCGATCTGCTCCCCGATGGGTTCGTACTGGTCGAACCGCCCGTACTTCGGGTTCGCCGCGCCCAAGAGACTGCAGCGCGACTTGAGCGTGGCGTTGATACCCGCTTTCGACACCGAAATCTGCTGCTGTTCGAGCGCCTCGTGCATCGCGGAGCGGTCGTCAGCCGCCATCTTGTCCAGTTCGTCCACCGCCGCGATACCCTGGTCGGCGAGCACGAGCGCGCCCGCCTCCAGCGTCCACTGCTGGCCGTCACCGAAGTCGTCGCGGACGGCGGCCGCGGTGAGACCCGCCGAACTACTGCCCTTCCCGGACGTGTACACCGACCGCGGCGCGATGTGCCGGATGTAGGAGAGCAGCTGACTCTTTCCGGTTCCGGGGTCTCCGATGAGGAGCATGTGGAGGTCGCCGCGGATGCGGGAGCCGTCCGGGAGGTGTTTGGTGACGCCGGAGAAGAGCTGGAGGAGCATCGCGAGTTTGGCCTGTCGGTGGCCGTAGATGGAGGGCGCGATGGAGTCCACCATCGTCTCGTAGATGTCGGGGTCTTGGGAGATTTCGATGATGTCCTCCTTGTCCTCCTCGTTGATTTCCATGTCCTCGAACTCCTCGTCCTCGATTTCGATGAACGACCCCTCCATGTAGTGGTCGAAGACGGGGGAGTCGTTCTCGGTGTTCGAGTCGTCGAGGCGGAGGACGCCGGTGGCGGTGACGTGGTCGCCGGCGGTCACGCGGCCCGGGATGTCGTCCTCGATGTGCACGTCGATGGCCTGCGGCGTCTCCCCGCCGCTGAGGCCTTCCGGGCTCTCCTGGATGCGGAGTTTCTGGCTGTCCACGAACTCGGACTTCTCCGAGTCGAGCTGGAAGGGGCCCTGGCGTTCGCAGGACTCGCACTGGTAGGGCTCCTGGAAGCCGCCGTCGCCCTGCGGGACGTGCTGTTCGCTCCCGCAGCGCTGACAGACGAACACGGCGGTCTGGATTTTCGGTTTCACGTCCGTCGCCTTCCGAACGATTCCCTGCACGGCGACGAACGTGTTCATGTGTTCGGCGCGCAGACGCCGAATCTCCGTGGACTCGCCGAGGTTGCGGACGCGGACGTGCGCCTGGCCGAGCGACACGTCGATGGGGAGGTCGTAGACCCGGAGGGCTTCCTCCGCGGCCTCCTGGAGCTGGTCGGGGTGGCGGACGAAGTCCTCCGCGAAGTCCGGGTCGAACTGGTAGAGGTCGTCCCAGTCGACCACGAGTGACTTCTTGTCCCGCGGGTACTGCCGCGCGAGCGCGCCGACCTCGTCGCTGTAGTACCGACGGAAGAACGTCTCGAAGCGCTCCGTGAGTTCCTGGTCCTGGGACTGCGCCATTCTCTCCGAGGTAGGGCGTACTCGCGTAAGAACCTTCCCAACACCCCGACTATATAGACCTCATAGGTATCTTTTTCCGACCATTTCGTCAGTGGTCGATATGCGCCGCCGGGCCTTCCTCAAGACCGCCGCCGCCGGCACGGCCGCCGCCGCGACCGCCGGCCACGCCGCCGCCCTCCCCCAGGAAACGATTCCCCCGCTCGTCTTCGACTCGACGAGCGCCCTCCTCGACGCCTCCATGAACCCCGGGCTCGCCGACGACCACGTCGCGGTCCGGGCGCACGAGAGCGCGACCGCCGTGGACGAGGACGGAAACGGCGACACCGTCCCCTATCCCGATACGCGTCCGCCGCTCGTCGCCGTGGACGGCGACGTGGTCGCGTTCGGCGCGCCGTTCGCCACCGACGAGACGGACTTCGCGTCCGGGAACGACGAGTTCCTCCTGAACGCCTGGGACGAACACGTCGGCGGGGGAACCGTCCTCTGGGACGAGGGCCACGGCCAGTACTACGCGCTCTCGAAGTTCTCGCGCTTCGAGTCCTACGCCGAAGCGAACGGCTACACCGTCGAACCAACCACGTCCCTCGCGGACGACCTCCCGGACGCGGACGCCGTCGTCGTCACGTCCCCGGACGCCTTCTCCGCGGCCGAACTCGACGCGCTCGCGTCCTTCCGCGACCGCGGCGGCGCGGTGTTCTTCCACCACCAGGCCGACTACGGCGGCTACGACCGCACCGACGCCCTGAACGAAATCGCGGGCGCGCTCGGCCTCGCGTTCCGGTTCAACGACACCGAAATCGTCGACAGCGACCACAACGCGGGTGCGCCGTACGTCGTCCGAACCGACCAGTTCAACACCGCCTTCCCCTACTTCGCGCCCCGCGAGGGCATCAGCAGCGGACTGACGTTCGAGGTCGGGGAGCGCTACACCGCGACCGTGACGAACGTCGCCGACGGCGACACCGTGGACGTGGAACTCGACGGCGGCGCGACCGAGACCATCCGCATCCTCGGTATCGACACGCCCGAGACCGCCGGAAACGCGGACGCCGAGAACCCCTACGAGTGGGAGGGCCTCGGGGACGAACCCAGCGGCCGCGACCCCGACGGCGAGTACCCCTACCTCTCGGAGTGGGGCGCGAACGCGTCCCTGCTCGCGGAGGAGACGCTCGCCGGCGAGACCGTCGAGTTCGCGTTCGACCCGAACGAGGGCGTCCGCGGGCCGTACGGCCGCCTCCTCGCCACCGTCCACTACGACGCCGACGACACCGGCGACTACGACACGAACTGGTCTGAGACCGTGGTGGAGACCGGGCACGGCCGCGTCTACGACTCCGGGTACGCCGGCCACGACGCGCTCGTCCAGGCCGAACTCGCCGCGCGCGCCGACGGCACCGGCGTCTGGGCGGAGAGCGACCCCGACGACAGTCCGACCCTCGCGAACGACCCCGTCGAATCGCTCGCGTTCCCGAACGCCGTCCCGCTCACGGCGACGAGTGGGTCGGTGCCCGAGGAGTCCGTCGTCGTCGCCGCGCACTCGTCCGCCTCCCGCGCCGACGCGCCGCTCGTCGCCGCCGACCCCGACCGCCGGGTCGCGCTCGTCGCCAGCACGTTCCTCGCCGACGACTACGGCTTCCTCGACCTCGCGGACGACGCCACGCCCTACGGGAACTACGCGTTCCTCACGAACCTCGCCACCGCGCTCGCGGAGCGCGACGGCTACCTCGCCATCGACGGCGGCCACGGCCAGTTCAGCGCCGGCTACGCCGTCTCCGCGGAGAGCGCGCAGACCTACCAGCGCTACCTCGAAGGCGTCGACCGCGGCATCGAGGGCGTGAACGACTACACGTCCGGCGTCCTCGACGGCGCGAGCGCGCTCCTCGTCACCGCGCCCGCGACCGGCCTCGCGGACGGCGAACTCGACGCCCTCCAGTCCTTCCAGGCCGACGGCGGCGCGGTTCTCTTCCTCGGCAACGCCACCGCACCCGGGAACGCCACCGCCCGCCAGAACTCGCTCGCCACCGCGCTCGACACCGACCTCGCGTTCACCACCGGCACCATCACCGACCCCGACCACAACATCGACGGCACCGACGCCGCCCCGACCACGACCGTCTTCCCCGGCGACGACAGCCTGTTCGCCCCGTACGACGGCACCGCCACCCTCGACCAATCCACGACCACACGCTCGACCACGCGTTCGACCACCGACCCGGCGACGAGTACCTCCGGCTCCACCCCGGGATTCGGCGCGCTCACCGCCGCCGCCGGCGTCCTCGGTGGCGCGGCCTACGCCCTCCGCGACCGCTTCGACGCCGACTGACGGCCGTGCGAACACCTGTCAACCACCAGTAGAAAATTACGGGGTTATTTCGACCGAGAAAAGGTGATATGTGTCCCCCGCCTTCGTTCCGCTATGCCGGAGCAACCCGTGAACGAGCTAGTCGAATTCCTCCGCGAGCAGGCGGGCGAGTACCTCCGCACCGTCCTCCACTACACGGAACGCGACTACGACGTTCTCTACATCCGCGACGACGTCGCGGGCGACTACACCGACGCCGAACTCGCCACCTTCGTCGACCACTACCGAACCAAGAGCCGCCAACAGCAACCCGACCGCCCCTTCGACCTCGGCCACGACCACTGCACCATCTCCGTCTACGACGAAGCCATCCTCTTTCACTTCACCCTCACCACCAGCGTCGGCACCATCATCACGCTCGCGCCCGAAGCAGGCCGCGACATCGTCCAGTTCATCACGCGCTGCCTCGAACAACTCCACAACAACTCCCCCCAGGAAATCGGCCCCGTCCCCGCCTGGCTCCAGGACTAAGCGAACCGCTCCACACGAACACGCGCCGAAGAATGGGACCGCCCGAACCTGAACTTCTTGGGAAGTCGCGGGTTCTGGGTCGGTTCGCTGACTGTTCTGGTGGGTGGTGGTCGTTGAGTTCATGATTCGAGGTGGAGCTGGTCGATGTAGCTACGACGGCGGCGCTCCATGCGCTCGCGGGGAGTCGCCTTGTCGTAGTGCTGATTTATCGTTTCTACCGAGGCGTTCACGCGGACAGAGACGACTTCCGGGGGAAGGCCGGCGTCGAGTTGCCACGTTATCGAACCCGTACGAATCTGGTGTGGGCTTCGCGATGACGGGCACTTGCTGGCGTGGTTGCGTTCGGTGAACTGGCAGGTGTCTGGGTCGCGGTCGTGGGGGCAGTCAACGGCGATGCAGGGGAGCGTCGCCATGTACGTCCAGACGCGGACGGTGTTCTGGCTCGGGCGGCCCTGTCGGCTCGCGAACAGCGGCTTCCTGCCGTGCTCGTCGTAGCTGTCCCAGCGGTTGCCGCCGTTCAGGTAGTGGTCGAGGGCGTCTGCGGCTTCGTCGGACAGGGCGACCGGGCGCTCGCCCTTGTGCTTCTTCTTCAGGGGCGTGCCGGTGTCTGGCCGATGCCTGAACTGGAGGTACTGGTCGTCGGGGTAGTAGTCGCGAGCGTCGAGGGCGCGAATCGCGCCGAGTCGGCAGCCGACGTTCCAGAGCACTTCGAGCAGTGCATGGCGTCGTGAGCCGCGCTCGTGCTGGCGGTAGTGGTTGAGGAGGATGCGCGCGGCGTCAGTGGTGAGTTTCGTGTCGTTGGTCTTCTCGTCGGCGTTTACCTTCGGGACGTGGATTTTCTCGCTGAGTCTGTCGTCGACGGCTTCGATGCGTTCGAGGTAGCGGACGAACTGCCGGAGCGTCTTCATCTCGTTGTGGAGCGTGATGGGGGCGAGTTCGTCGCCTGAGCGTGCGGTTTCGTAGTTCTCGAACGCCCAGCCGGTGAGGTCGCTGACGGTTTCGATGCCGTTTTCCTCGCACCACTCGACGAACTGTTTCAGTCGGTAGTGGTAGGTCTGGGTGCTGTGCTCGGTGTACTCCGGACGGCGTCGGTCAACGTACCGCTTCCAGGCCTCCCGCGGCGTGAGTTCCTCCGGCCTCATGAGTCGCCCTCGTCCTCTTGGGCGCGTTCCGCGAGGAGTGATGCTTCCACGTCGGCGGCGGGAACTGTGATGTCGCCCTCGATGACCGGCGTGTCAATCTCGGGGACATGGACGTCGAGACTGATGGGGAGGACGAGTTCGGTGCGCCCGCGCTCGCCGGCCTCGGGCTTCGTCTTCCGCACCCGGAGCGTCTCGTCCTGCCAGTTCACGGTGAGGAAGCCCTCGATGGTCTTCGTCTCCGCGTCGCTCACCGTTCGACGCCTCCGTTCACGTCGGCGAACACGTCTTCGGCCATCGCGACGAGCTCAGGGTCGTCTTCGCTGACGGCGTCGAGGAACTCGCGGGCGTCGTCGCGTGCGGTGATGGCGGCGGAAAGGCACGATGCAACGCCCTCAGAGCCGTGGTGGGTCGTGTCGCGGTAGGTTCCCCAGTTGCCGTTCTCGGTTTCGGCGACGACGAACAGCGTGTCGGCGTTCTCGACGATGTCCGCGAGTTCGGCGCGGGAAAGCTCCTCGTCACTCATGGCTGAACGTCCTCCACTTCCGCGAGTTCGAGTCCTTCGTGGACGATGCCGTTGTGAATCGAGGCGTCGCCTTCGGCGGCAGAACGGAGTCGGTGGGCTTCCCACGTACGTCCGCAGGTGCGACAGCGAGCCTGGTAGACGGTGTCGGCGTCCGGGAACCGGTCGGTCGCGCAGTCGGCGCACGTGGGTTCGTGCGTGAGCGCGTCGAGGCCGGCGGCGGGCGCGCCGCATTCGCAGCGGGTCGCGTCGGATTTATCGGGAGTCGGTGCGTCTGTCGACGTACGGGCCTTTGTGCCCGTGATGCGTTTCGCGTGCATGGTCGCTTATGCGAAACCGCATTACGGGGCGTGTTCCAGCACGCCCCGGTCTTCTACGACCAACAAGATTCATCTCCGACCGGCAACGGGGTCTCGCATTCGCTACAACAACACACTATCCCATAAATGCAACGGTAAACCATAATCTGTTACAGATACTGTTTTAGAATAGATTTAGCGTTATCAGTATATTCCGCGGGAAAATGACTCTCCGTGTTGAATTTGGTCTTAATGAGATACAGTGGGGACTACATGAATATCTGGGACGACAGAATACTCGAAATCCTGGAAGACGAAGGGCCGCTCCCAGTCGGGAAACTCGCCAACCACAAGGCGATTCATACTTCGAAGTCCACTATCTCACGGCGCTGTCGGAAGCTCGCCGAGAAAGGACTACTCCAGAAAATCGGAAACGGAGTCTACTCTATCAGCGATATCGGACTCGCTTATCTCGACGGAGAATACGACGCGGAGGCCGAGGAATTCATTGAGGATCCGTCTACGTACGACTTCGAATCCAGCGAACAGGAGGCCAACGGAGCATGAGCGCACGCCGCGTCGGATACTGGATGGAAGTCCTCGACGACCGCATCCTCGAATACCTCGCGACGGACGCGGCGGCTACGCCCGAGACTATCGCACGATCTCGGCGGCGGCCCGTGAGTACGCGGAAGATTCGCGAACGCCTCCGTGTTCTCAGTCAAGCCGGCTACGTGAAGCCGTTGAGCGACGACTACGAGGTCTACGAGTTGACTATCTGGGGCCGGCTGTACCTGGAAGGCGAAGCGCGTGCTGACCAGCTGGTTCCCGAGCCGGACGAGAGACGGCCGGGTCACGTGCTGGGATGAATCTCTGGAATCATCCTCTGAGCGAATATCTGTTGATACAGTAATGTCCGTACAGGCTGCTGCAAGCGTCTCTATTTACGACTTTTTCACCCGAATTATTCCTGGGTCAGTGCTCGTAGCTCCTGGTATAATATCTCTTTCAGCTTTTGAACCAGACCTGTTCAACAACATCACTGTGGTCATTATATCAGCTGCACTCCTCTGTTTCTTAGCTGGAGAGCTCATGAACCTGCTTCGTGAGATCCTATTTCGGGTTCCGTGGACGTTTCGGCGGTTTCTAGCACGTATTACCGACGACGACCGCCATCTAACATCGCTACAGAGGGTTCTCAGGCGTGTAGAGATGGTTATTCGAGATTTCGGCAGCACAATCAGACGGAAAATCGGTGTTCCAAAGGAACAATCAAGTCGACCAAGAGATCTTGAGAAGCGGCTGTCCTTCGGGTTCAAAGAATCGATTAAAGAAGAGCTATCCGTCGATTTCACGACGTTCAGCACGTACGATATCTACGATTTATTAGTTCTTGAACTGGAGCCGGAGTTCCGGAGAAGCACCCGGAGAGCTCGATTAATGCACGAGTTCACGATGAATCTGAAAATCGCCGCTGGTTCCGGGGTTCTCATCTACTCTGCATTCTACCTACCTGAGGGCAGAAATCTTGTGTTGAGGTATGCAGTCGCATTCAGCTTAGGTTTGCTCGCGTTGTCTTGGCTGATTTCACGAATCTCCGAGAGTTCATCTAATATCTATACCGAGGCGCTCCTCAAGCAGTACTACCAGAAGTTCCGATAAGTGTTATCGAATCTCCGCGATTCTCTCACTTTTCCATGTTGAGTTAATTTTGGGAACGGACTTAGTCAGCTATTCAAACGGCTGGGCTGTGTGATGAAGTACTCCAGGAAGTCTTTTCTCCAAGAATTACTATTAGAGTAAAATGTTAAGTTGACGCCTGTTCGTAGGGTAGCCAACAGAGGATGGGTGAGGAAGATACTCCGACGGAACGATTTCTTGAGTCGGAGCCGTCTACCTATATAGAGTTTGCCCTGCAGAGAGCAGAATATAACGAACAAAAAGAGAGAGGAAATATCCGCGATAATATGGCGAAATCTGACTCACAAGAGAGATCTAGCGATTATTTCTCTGAGGCGGTTGGAGAGTTCAAGGAGAGTGTAGAAAAAGCGAGGAGCTCTGGTGGAAAAGTGTATCAAGCGACGCAGCAGTGGTTCCAGAGCCTCGGCACGATACCAACGCTGGTTATCACTGGAGTTCTCTGGATTTTGGGCGAGGAGGCCTATCCTATCGTCAAATCGTCATTATCTCCAGCTTTCGGGATTCCAGGAGACATCAGCCAAGAGATCATCGGATACGTTTCCCCTATCTATCTCTCAAATACGCAACTAGCGTTGATAATCGTCGGCCATTTAATCGTCAACACAGCCGTTCGTGGGAAACAATTAAACGCTCTGAAGGACAAGATTTCAGGTATGAATCCTCGGCAAACGCGGACTGATGGAGGCAAGTCAGTCAAAGCTGAGGACAACGGAAACGTTGAGACTGGGCCGAGTACTAGTCACTCCAAGTACCGTCTCAGCGAGATGAACCCAGCAGATTCAACGGATCATCACGAAGCTATTGGCGAAAGCGAAAATACGAACCTAACCCTCACACAGAGCGAGTCGGAGGGAACTTCTGGAGGGGGTTCACTCGGGGGTGTGCTGATCGGAGCGGCACTCGGATCCGCATTTGGCCCTGGTGGAACGCTAGCTGGAGGTTTCTTAGGGGGGCTACTCGGAGACCGATTTGAGCAAAACGCCGATGAAGATATTAGCTAAACAGGGACTCTTCTACGTCTCTCAATAACATCGTTCAGTTGTCCGTTTCTACGCGGTTTTCGTCTTGACGCCGGGAATTACCCGATCTTCTTCTGAGCTGCGTTCTCGTGCGCGCTGCCCACGCCTGATTCGCAATCTCGTCTCGTACGCCTGCGAGCGCGAGGATGATAGCGAGAAGCGCGGAGCAAGTCGCGACAGCGTACAGGTAGAGGGAGAGCAGTGTATCCCATGCAAGCGCCCCGTAGAGGGCGACACCGGCGTTTAGCGTGCAGAACAGTGCGAGGCCGAACGGATCGAGGTTCCGACCAGTCATCACAAGCAACGCTTCGAGGGCGATGCGTCTAGTTCTTTCGCTGCAGGTGGTAATCGATCACGTACTCAGAATCTGCATAGTAGGCGGCGGTTCAGCTAGATGTTTTTATCAAGGCGGCGTGATGTTCGGGTTGGATTCAACGTGGCGTCAGATATCCAGGTATACATCGCGGGTGCGACGACACTCGGGCTCGTCCTCACCGCAGAATCAATGCGAAGGACGAAGATGGACGTAGCGGCGAGCGAGCGGCGAATCAGGGAAACACTTGTTAGCAACCACTTGAGCGGCTACTGGAACATCGTTCCACAAGTCGTTCAATCCCGCACTGAGAACAATTCAATATTCGATTTCTTCGCGAACTTCGTGCGTCGTCATCCCTCAGGATGGACTAATTTTGAGTTGCACATCGAACAATCCACTGACGGCGTCTGGTCACGGGAAGGCTTCAAAGAGCTCTGTGAGGAGCTCGGGGTAGACGCATCATTCAGGGTTCGTGAAAACGGCCCTCCAGTCGTAGTTGATCTTACCGTCCAGTCAACTGATCCGCATACGGTCGTGGATTTCGTTCGAGGACTGGCTGAAGAGGTTCCTCAAGACGTGCTTGGGGAACGAGAACGAGAAGTCGAGGTAAGTATAGGTGAAACATAGATAGTTCTCGACACCCACTTCTTTTTGTTGTCCTCCTTCTTTCGACCGACCGGTTCTATCAGTCAAATTTATATTCGTTTGTTTCGATGGTTCGCCAATGCCATCTCACGGAATCATTCCATACCGTCTCGGTCTTCGGGAGAAAGGAGATCGCGACAATTTCTACGACTTGACCGACTTGTACAAGGCCGATGACTCGCTTCCCCACGACAATATCTTCGACTACTTCGAGAAACTCCTCAACAAGTACAAAGGCCAGCTGGATAATAATTCGCAGAAGCAGAAGACGTTCGTCGTTGACAAGTACAATATTAACCGGGTGGATAACGTCGTAGAAGGCGTTGTAAGAACCGGTGACTACGGTTACACCGCAGATCTACACGACATCAATACGGGCAAGAGAACGCATCAGAAAGGAACAGACGAGACGGAATTGATTCCGTATTACTTCCTGTTCCACTTACCTAAGACCCAAGCGGGGAAGGATCATGACGGCGCACGGAAGGGCGTAATGGCCTTCCAGCAATTCAATGGCCGGAGCGTCAAAACCGCGTTTACACGCCGTTTCTATAGGGAATTCCTCAAAGCGGACGACGTAGCGAAGGACACTATGTTCGAGTGTCGCCCTGTGATGACTCAGGAAGTTCTGAATAAAATCGTTGACGCAGAACGCGTGCTACGAGCCGAGTTTGATGTCGAAAAAGTCCCGGAGAGTAATGACGCAGAAACCCAATTAATCGAAGGAGTGAGTCTCGCGCAAACGGATCGCCAATCACTGGTGTTCAAGCCGAAACATGGTGGCTCACTTAGCCCATTGCAGGAACGAGCTAAACAGTTGAAGAAGGACAACGGAAGTTTCGCGGAAATCGTCCAGGGGCCAGTAGAAGACCTCACAATCACGATTGAGAAAGAAAACGGCCGAGACGAAACGTTCTCGGTGATGGATGAAGAACTTAGAATGAAGAAAGAATTGGAGCCAAGCTCACGACAGCTGAGTGGCGGACATCCAAAGACGGACTACATATCCAAAGCGGCCGTCAACGTGATTAACGACGTTACACCAAATAGAATTGTGAAGCGTCTCCGGCACTCAACCGCCCTATGACATGTTCGCCACGAATCTCTGGAAGATAGTTCGGCGTAACTACGGTTCACTAGTCGAGGAAACAGGCGTTGGATCGCCTGCTTCAGAGATTTCTGTGGCAGCGTTCTTTGGGGCAGTACCGATACTTTTGGGAAGTTGGTTCGGCTACGCCATCCCGATCTGGACAGGATTTATTGGTTCATTGGTTCCGGTAGTTGGCGTGCTCACTGGATTCTCAATTAACTCGATAGTTCTTCTGAGCGGGCAGTCTGATGAAGATTCGTACGAGCAGAGAAAGGCTGCGATACGCCAAACAAAAGACTTCTCCCTGTACTCAATACTGGTTGGTATCGTGTTGCTCAGTGCTCTTACGGTGGGTTTTCTCCTCGCAAAAGCTAACCCAGGTGCACAGATTGTTATATTTGATACCGTCGTGACGGCCCTCCAAATCGCATCGGTAGCGGTTTATACGATTCTTATACACTATCTGATAGTCCTCCTGCTCATAACCCACCGACTGTTCACGATGGTTCATATTGACGCAGTTGGGTAGCGATTTCCGCTACCAGAAAGGAGCGATTTCGTCCTCAACGAACCCAAGGAAGGTTTCGGTTCGCAGAGACGGCTCCAGGACTCGAACGAAACCATTCCCGGAGACCTCCATTTTAATTTGGGTTCCCGAGTACTCAAACTCCAGGCCGATTTGCGTCTTGTCCGAGCTATCGATTACGTCCCCCATATTTAGATCGTCAGTCACATCGTGACCGTAGACTGTACCGGACTCAATGTTCCCGTGAGCGTTACTGAAGCCGCACTTCCACGGATTTGCGTTCGGACGGCTCTCAGCATAGGCATCAATGTCCACAGAAGCACGGCTAACCACCGCATCGGTTCGGCGAGTTAATTCATCGAACAGGAATTCGCCATCAGTCCCATCAATTAGAACGAAGTCATTAGGAACTGCCTCGAACTCGGTATATTGGAACGTCTTCTGTGGGCTTGTCGAGCTTGTAATATTTCCGTCTTCTACAGAGGGAATAGAGACATCTGCTATGTCCTCCGTGAGTGCTTCACCGCTCTGTCCAGCAAGCTCACCCAAGAGATCTTGCTGAACAGGGCCAGCGGTTACGCAAGTATGGAGTTCGAAGTCTTCAGTCGTAACCACATCGTCAAAGCTCGGAATGGACTCCAAGTCTCCGTCAATCGATCCAATTATCCCCGACTTCATGAGCGGCTAGTAACATATCCCAGTATAAATATTTTCTTCGACCCCACTCAGATTTAGTTCCTATAACCACTCTACCTTTCCGCGTTCTCGTTTCTGCGCATCCGGTGAGTACGTTCCGCGGTAGTGTTCCAGGAACGTCTCCAGATCGTCCCAGCCGCCCCAGTCGCAGACGAGGAGGGAATCGACTTCTGCGCTCTTGAGTGCGGTTGCCCAGGTACGGCGGAGGTCGTGGAAGGTGAGGTAGTTCCAGCCGGGGTCGTCGGTCTCGTCGGCCAGCTCGCCGGCGGCGCGTTCGACCCAGCGCCGGAGTGTCCTGGTCGTCGTGATATCAAGGAGTGGGGCATCGCGTGCGGCGTCGCGGAATTCGTCGAGGGTGCGGACGGTGGTGTAGAGGTCGCGCGGTATCGGCGTCTCACGGAACTGCTCGCCTTTCCCGTGCCAGACGCGGAGCATCGGGCCGGCTTCGGTGTCGACGACGTGTTCGGGAGCAACGTCGAGGACTTCGTGACTGCGGAGGCCGCAACGCGCACCGAGCGCGAGTGCGATGCGCTGTTGCTGGGTGTCGGTGGCGTCGAGCAGCTCGTCGACTTCGTCTTCGCTGAGCCATACCTTCATGTCGTCGCGGGAGTCGTGCTCTTGGAGATTCATGATGTCCGGCTTCCCCGTATAGGAGACAAATTCGCCCGTCCATCTAGTTCTATCGGTGGTGTGAACGCGAAAATCGGGCGAGAAATGTCCGACTCTCAGTGTCTAATCGGACAGGTGGGTGTCGGCGTAAGATAGATACTCTCGTATACAGTACGTATACACATGAGTACGACACTCCGCGTCTCGGACGACACGAAAGCGCTCCTAGAGCACTTGAAACGGGACGACGAGACGTTCGACGAACTCCTCGAACGACTCGCACAGAGCGAGAAACCGATTAACGTCGGCGCGTGGAGCGAAGATCAGGCCGACCGTGCGCGAACGGCCGTGAAGCGCTCACGGGAGAGCTTCGAACGGTGACCTTCCTCGATTCCTCGGTCATCATCGACATGCTCGAAGGCGTCCCCGAGGTCGTCGAGTACGTCGAAGCCCGCGGGCAACCCTACCTCACGTCCTCCCTCTGCGTCTTCGAAGTCATCAACGGCGAGCTGGGCGTCGGCTCGACCGATGTCGTCGAAGTCCGCCAGGACTTCGGCGGGGTGCAAGCCCTTGACTTGAACGAGAACATCGCCCTCGAAGCCGCGCGAATACAGGACCAACTACTCGACGACGGGGAGCGAATGGCGACTCGGGATCTACTGATCGCCGCGACGGCGCGCTCCACGGGCGCGGAACTCGTCGTCGCCGACGACGACTTCGAAACCCGCCTACTCACCGACCTGATGGAGGTAACGAACCTCCGGACCGAGACCTAAACCGCGCGCAAAAAAGTTAGTCTACCGCGTCGGGGTCGGTGATGACCGCGGCCGCGTCGACAGACAAGCGCGTGTCACTCCCGCTCTCTCCTTCGTAAACGACCACTCGATCGCCGATAGTGAGCCCGTCGAGTTCCGGGCTCGTGTCGGGACTGGGGCCGTCGACGGTATCCCACTCCTGTTCGAGGTCGTCGTGGGTCACGTGAACTGGATGGCGAGTTCGAGGACGCGCCGGAGATCAAGGACGCCACCGCCGCCGAGAACGGTTCCGATGACCGCCCCGAGCACGACGCCGCCGATGGCGTAGTGGGGTTCCTGGCGGATGTCGGCGACGACCTTCGGGTCGAGGGCGTGCGCGACCGCGGTCTTCCCGCCGCCCTGGCGTTTCACGCCGAACGCGATGCTCATGACGACGCCGATGAAACGCACGTCACCGGTCTTCGCGGCGGCGAATCCCGCGCCGATACCGACGCCGGCGGCGTGGCTTTCGGCGTGATAGGAGAGAAAGCCGTTCCGGTCGGTGTCTGCTTCTCTCGCCGCGCCCGCCGTGGAGACGAACGATTTGAGGAACGCTACGACTGCCTGTCGAGTGCTGGTGAACGTAGTCATGAGTCGAGGATGTCTTCGCGTTCGAGGACGCGTTCGAGCTGCGCGAGACCGCGCGTGTTCTCCTCCGTCTGGTCTTCGAGCTCGTCAACGTCCTCCTGGTCGGCGTGCTTCTCGTCCGCGCGGAGGTGGAGGGTAATCACCGTGGCTTCGATGATGCCGAGCATCGTGAGCACGGCCCCGGCGCTGAAGTCAGCCATCGCTAGAGGAGTCCGCCGACGAAGTCGCCGGCGTCGTCCGCGAGGTCGGCTGCGCCGCCCACGGTCTCGTTGACGGCGTCGCCGGTCGCGTCGGTGATGTTCTCGATGTTGTCCGCGGTACCGCCGATCGCCCAGTCCGCGGAGTTCTCGACGGCGTCCGCGCCGCCGCCGAACCACCAGTCCATCCCGTCGCTCGTAACGTCGCCCGCGCCCTCGGCGACATCGACGCTGCCCTCTGCGAGGTCGCTCCCCGCCCAGTTCGAGAGTCCACCGAGCCAGTCGCCCGTCGCGCGGCCCGCGCCGCCGACGCCTTCGCTGACGCCGTTGATGGTCTTGTAGCCGATGTAGGCCGCGCCTGCGGCGACGATGACGAGCATGATGTTGAAGCCCGTCGAGTCGCTCGCCGCGTCCGCAACGTCGCCCGCGGAGTCGCCGGCGAGCGCGCCAGCGGCGGCGCTCATCAGGAGCCTCCGGCCGCCGAGACGGCCAGGACGAGCACGACGCCGGCGGCCACGAGCGTCCGCGGGTCACCGAAGTCAATCGCCTCGAACGTGCCGCCAAGGCCGGGGCTTTCGTTGTCTGGGTGTTCTACGTCGGGAGTGGTATCCCCGCCGGGCTGGACGCCGCCACCCGAGTTCTCGATCTGTTCGTTCGCGACATCCTCGACGACATCACCAACGGCCTGTTCGCTCGTCTGGTCGACGGCGTCGCTCACCGTCTCCTCATCGACATCGAGGAAGCGGGAGGCACTCCCGACGAGCCCGCTCCCGCCGGCCGGCGACGAGTCGTCGGGGTCGCTCGTGTCCTCGACCACGATATCGGTGTCGTCCTCACCCGTGTCGACGAGCGCGGAGTCCTGGTCGCCGGTGCCGGTCGTGGTGCCGAGACTCCTGGTTCCAAGGGTGTCGCTCCCGGTCTGGAAGGTGTCTTCGTCGGTCGATTCGTCGGTCGTCGTCGTGGGCACGGCGGGCTCGATCGTGATGGGGCCGCCCCCACCAGTCCCCGAGACACCGCCAGCGCCCGTGCTGGGTCCAAGTAATGCCATCTATATCGTGTGATTGTGAGCTGCGACAACTACGAACGATAACTCGAAGTTCCCGCTCGGATAGCTCTGGTAATTGGGGTTTGAAGCGGTTATACTGGTAACTCCTTGCGCGGGAAAGCTCTCGTACACGGTGTCACTACCTCCTGCAGGGACGGTTATTGAACCAGATCTGTCGGAGGATTCCGCCAAGTGAATCGTGTAGTCATAGGTTTCCTGCGAATCCTCGGGGTTGTTCGCTGTTATTCTACAGCTGTCGGAGACTTTCCCGATGGTCCACGTACTGGAAGACCCATCGTTTGGAAACGTCGCCGGAGTCGAGAAGTATCCGCTACCCGAACTCTCGACTGCCGTTTGTGTCGGCGGGCTGTGGTGGTCGTTCGCGCTGACGTTCGAGAGCTGGTCGTGCGAGACGACCGTCTGCTCGACCCACTCCGTTCCGGTGTAGACGAACGCGGCGTTCGCGTCCGTGTCGTACCAGGATTCGCCTTCCTCGGGTTCGGCTGGCGCGGGTGCCTGGACGTAGTCGAAGCCACCGCCGCCACTTCCGCCGCCGACGATTCCGGTCATGCGTCGGCCTCGAAGGTGACGACGACCGCGTCGCCCGCCGTCGGCGTGCGGACGTAGATCGTGTCGGTGTTCGCGACCGCGAACGTCCGGCCCTGTCCAACGGCGGTCAGCGGCGACTCCTGCGTATCGCTGTTCCCGACGTAGACGGTTCCACCGTTCCCCTGCTTGTACTCGACGAGGACAGTGACGCCGTCCGGAACGCTATGCGACGGGAGCGGTTCGCCCGTGGTGCCGTCCGTGGAGTGGACGAATTGGGTTACCGAACCGCGATTCCCGAGCGCCTGATTCGTCTTCTGCTGCTCGACCGTGTTCGCGGGCGGCTGCGGGTCACCATTCTCGTCGGTGACACGCTGGATGTCGTCGACATCCGCCTGGGTTTCAAGACCCATGGATTAGGCCTCCCACCCGATGACCTGGACGATGAACCGACGCGGTGCGCCGTCCGCACGAACGTCCTTCACAGTCATCTTCAGCGTCCGCTGGAGCTGGAGCGCCGGGAGAAACGTCGTGTCGAGGTCGTCCGGGTCAGTCGGCGGCACTCCAGCTTCGCCGAACCGAAGCGTACCGTCCACCTCGATCTTGTACGTCGCGAGCGAGTGCTTCGAAATCGCGACGACAGGGAGGTAGTGCAGGTTCCCCGACGTGGACGGCGACATCGTGATGGTCGCCTTCTGCCCCGGTTCGAGGGTCACGGTCTCCGTCTCGTGAACGGGCGCATCGTTCGCGCCCGGTTCTGGAACGACCTGCATCAGGCGTCCTCGTCGCGGAGAAGCCCAGCCTCGCGGGCCGCCTTCTCGCGCTCGTCGTCGTCCATCTCCTCGATGTCGACGCGGTCGGTGTTCACTTCTGCACCTCCAGGTAGAGCAACGCAGTCCACATCAGAATCTGGATGCCGGCGGCGACGACCATGATGTCCTCGCGCGTCCAGCCCGATCCGCTGAAGAACGAATCGAGGTGGCTGTCGATGCTCGCGGCGTCGACATCAACGTCGCTCGCGAAGTCCGCGGTGGCCTGGTTGCTGTTACCCCCAGCGAGGCCACTCGCGTTCGCGCCCGTGCTCGACGCCGCCGTCGTCGTGATGTGCATGTCGCCGTCGGTGCTGGCCAGTCCGCCCTGCATGGGTTAGCGCGTCGCCGCGACCTGCGCGACGACGTCCTCCACCCAGTCGGGAATCTCGCGTTCGCTGCGTTCGATGGGGATGGAGACGAGCTGGTTCGTCGCGCTCGCGCCGTTGTCGAGACTCCAGGCGACTTCGTAGGGGCCGTCGACGTAGATGTCGAGGCTCCAGTCCGTCGGGAGGACGCCCTGGAGCGGGTGGTCGAAGTCGAAGCGGAGCGGGGTCTTGTTCTGGTTCCGGCGGTTCGCGAGGCCGATGTCGGCCTCGTCGATGGTCTCGAACGTGCCGTTCGGCGCGGTCTTCCGGATTTCGAGGCGTGCCTGGTCGGCGGAGACGTAGAACAGGTCGATGGTGCTGTCGGCGTTCGCCGGGGTCACGGACACCGTGTCCGCACCGTAGTCAACCGAATCGACCGAGAGTCGGCTTCCGTCCTCGTAGGCGACGACATCGACGGGGATGCTCGGCGACTCGAACACGTTGTGCGAGACGGTGAACTCCTCCTGGTCGCCCGTGGTGCCGTCGCTCGTGAAGCGTTCGTGGGCGATGAGGTCGATGTTGTACGTCTCGCCGCCCTTGACGGCGACCGGTCGGTTGAACTGGTGAGTGGCGACGCGCGTGCGTTCGCCGGCGACGGCGTCCTTCGTCTCGAAGTCGGACGCGGAGAGCGTGTTACGCGCCGTCGGCACCTGCTGGAGCTGGCGGACGGCCTTCTCGACCGGGTTCGCCACGATTAGCTCACCTGGCGGACGGCGTTCTTGTCGACGTACAGCGCGCTCTGCGCCCAGTCGATCTGCGTGTCGCCCTTCAGGCTGACGTAGAGGCTGTCGATGTCCCGCACCTGGACGGTCGGAACCTTCCCCTCGGCCTGCGCTTCCTGCGTACCCTTGAGCACGTGCTTGACGGCGTCGATGTTCTCGACGTTCTGCTGTTCGTCGATGGCGAGACTGTTGTACGCGCGGATGTTGTCCTGGATGAAGGAGACGGTGTCCGCCTTGTCCATCGAGGGGGCCTCGTATTCGAGCGCGATCGCGGTGTCCGTGGGGAGCGGGTCGCCGTCGGAGTCGCGGAGGTCGGCGTAGATCGGGATGCCGGCCTCGCTTCCCTGCGCGACCATACCGCGAATGATGAGCCCGAGCCCGTCGTCGGGGCTGATTTCGAGGACGGGCGTCATCTGCCCGGGGACGTTCTGCTTCTCGGTTGCGATGTCGCTGATGTTGCTGAGTTGCTTCGTCATCTTAGGCCCCCAGATCCGTGACGGTCTGCTTCAGGCCGAAGCGCTCCATCGCCTTGTCGGCGGTGTAGAGGCCGCCGCCGACCTGGAGTTCGCGCGTGTACATCGGCGAGTAACCAGCGCCGAACATCACCGCGAGGCCGTAGGCTTCGTCGGGGATGTCGAACGGGGAAGCGCCCTCAATGACGTTTCGGGCGACCGTCGGGGCGAGATAGCCCGCGAGGGTCGCAGCGATGCTCTCCCACTCGTCCGCGTCGAGTAGGGTGTCGAACTGCGTGGTCAGGTTGGATGCCATTCCATCCGAACCTAACCGCGGTACCTTCCTGACGGCTCAAGCGGCCCAGCACGGCCATACGGGGCCGCGACGGGTTACGAGTGGTGTGGGGTGGCTATGGGTTGCCGGCCGCCGTCAGAGGTCTGACTCCCCGAGAATATAGGCGACTACCTGCGACTTCGTCGGCTCGAACCCCCAACGGTCTTCCAGCCGGGAGCGAGCGTCCCGGAACGCTTCCGCGGGTTCCCCGTAGAGCGTGATGTCTTCGCGTTGCTTCGGCATCAGGCGTACTCCGGCATATCGAGGTGCTGGCCTTCCGGCCCGTAGTGCGTCGTCTCCATGCGGTCGGGGAGTCCCGTGGTGTCGAGGCGCTGGCGTTCGCCGCGGTCGTTCGAGTAAATCCACTCGCTCCCGGTCGTCTGGCCGTTCTCGTTCGTCCAGCGACGGACGGGAACCGGGCCGTCGTCGTCCGCGTGAAGTTCCTCCGGGAGTCCGCGAATCGCGGCCGTTCGTTCGGGATTGTGAACATCGACGGAATACTCGACATCGAGCTTCTTCCGGTCGCGCTCGCTCGTGAACCCGCCGAGAATCTTCTCGTTACACTGACTCAGGTAATCCTCGTCGAGCTTCTGGAGGCGTTGCGTGATGGCGATCGAGGAGACGCCCATCGAGCGGCCGGTGGTCGCCACTTCGATGACGCGGTCGGGCGTGCCTTTCCGCTGGGAGGCGACGAAGTGGGCTTCGTCGAACGCGAAGAGTCCACTTCCGTCGAGTTCGAGGAGCGCGGCGGCGACACGGTTCGCGACCGTACGCCAGGTCTCGACATCGACGGCGCGAGCGAGCACGAGACGGGGATTGTTCTGAAGGAGCTTCTGCCAGCCGGCGACGGAGAGCCGGGCGAGTTCGGCGTCGACTCCGACCCACGAGGCGAGGCCGGCTTTCACCACGCCCCTGTACTCGTCTTTGTAGTCGAGGATGACGGCGTGGTCGAACTCCGCGAGGTTGCGCTCTAGCCAGGCCTGTGCGTTGATCGACTTCCCCCAGCCGGAGACGCCGCCGAGGAGAAGATGGGTCACGTGTCGGCGCTGTCGGCGTCTTCGTGTTCGAGGTGTGCGGCGACCTGATGGATGGTTCCGACGGCGGCCTGGAGGTTCTTCCGGGCGAGGCCTTCGGCGTGTTCGACGCGATCCCACTCAACGACTTCGTCGCTGAACGTGTCGAGGTCGACGCCGAAGGTGTCCTCGACGTGGAACGCGGCGACCTGCGCGTCGGTCATCGACTGGACGGCGTGGTCGGGGCCGGCGCGCTCCCGATAGGTCTCCGCCCACATCGACATACGTTCCTGCCACTGGTCTTTCGAGAGGCCGGCGCTCTGCCGGGCTTTCTGGGGATTGTCGAGGAAGTCGGGCGCGACGTTCTCCCACCACCAGGTGTCGAACTCGTCGTCGGCGAACGCGTCGGCCATCGAGAGGAGTTCGTCTCGTCGCTCTTCGGCGGTTTGGCTGACGGCGAAGTCGCCGGCGTTCGCGGCGTCAACGAGTCGATGGATGGCCTGGAAGAGCTGGTACTCGCTCGCGGAGAGGATGCTGGCGAGCGCCTGGGCTTGTGGCATCTCGGAGGGCGTGACGGACTTGAGCGCCCGCTTCATCATCGATTCCCTAAACATCGTCGAGGAGGCGTTCGAGTACGTCCGTTTGTGCGACGACGTTGCCGACGACGAACATCGCGGTGCCCATGAACACCCACTGCTGGGGTGGCACGTCCTCGGGACGGCCGCGTTCGGCCATCATCTCGTTGAATGCGTCGTCAACGTCGAGGTCGCGGAGGTCGTCGCCGGACACCTCGGCGTCGCCGTCGAGGCCCTCGATGAGGGATTCGGTGGCGGTGACGGCGATGTTACAGTACATGTCACCCCACTTCCGCCGGTCGTGGGACGGCGTCGAATCACGCGCTTCGTCGGCCGACTCGGTTTCGTCGCTCTCTTCGTCGCCGTCATCGGATTCAGCGTCGTCGAGTTCGTCCTCGATCTCCTCGCCGATGCCGGCGAGGTCGGCCATCTCGTCGTCGTCGAGGTCGGGTTGTTCGTCGGCGTTCTCGGCGTCCGGTTCGACATTCGGGTCGTCGGTGTCGAGCGATTCGGGACCGGCTGCGCTGTCGTCGCTTGGGGTGTCTGTGTCGGTCGTCATTCGAGGAGTTCGTCGCGGGTGGAATCGTCGATTTCAGTCGCGCTGTCTCGAAGAATCGCCGTGAGGAGGCGGTCGTTCTTCTCGCGGCGGTCGTAGCCGCTGTAACCGCCGGGCGGTTCGGTCTCGTCGAGGAGTGAGAGTCGAAGAACTTCGACGTACGCCGGCGGAACGTGCCAGGAGACGTTGCCGTCGGGCGTGGCGGCCCAGACGACGGGCCACTCGGCGTCGTCGTCGGATTCCGTGGGAAGATACCAGCCCGAGTTCGGGTAACGGTAGGTTGCGAAGGCGACGGCGAGGAGGTTCCGGTCGGTGTACGCGCGCTCTTTCTGTCCGCGGAGGTCGGCGGCGTCGGTGAGACCGTCGACCGCGCCCTTCGCGACCGCGTGGAGGATGTTGTCGGCGGCGTCCGCCATTCAGACGAGCCCTCCGTCCATGTCGTCGGGCGTCTCGATGGACTCGTCGTCTTCGTCCTCGACGCCTGCTGTCGGTTCGACGACTTCCGTCTCGTCGTTCGAGCGCTTCCGGAGCGCGAGGTAGATCGTGAGGAAGGCGACGAGGAGGAAGGCCCCCCAGAGGAGGGTCGTGGTGTCGATGCTGGGCATCGAGAAATCGAGTGAATGCGCCGAGTTCGAACCGTCGTTCGCCGGGGGTTCGTCGGTGGTGTCGTTCGGGGCGGGGTTCGGTGTCGTGTTCTCTCGTTGGCGGGCTAGTTCTTCCTGTGTCGGCATCTCGTCGCCTTCGCTGGATTGGTCGTCGTTCTCGTCAGTCGATTCGTCGGGCGTCCCGGAAGCGTCAGTGGGAGTGGTGGAACTGTCGGAATCGTCGGAATCGTTGTCTCTCTCTGTCGATTCATCGATATCTGGTTCGTCGTTCGATTCGTCCTCGTGTTCGTCGTCTGTGTCGGCGGTGTCGAGTGGTTCGGGGGTGAGTTCGTCGAGGTCGTGGTCGCCGTCGTCGGTCATCCGGATGTGCTGGGTGACCTGGGCGCGGCTCTTCTCGACGCCCTCTCCGAATTCGCAGTCGTCGACGGGGCACGTGTGGGGGTCTGTCATTCGGGGCAGATGTAGCGGAAGACGTACTGGCCGTCTTCCTGGCGGGTGCGCTGGCGTTCGTGTTCGTAGGCGGGCCGCCCGCAGTCGTCGCAGGGTTCGTCGGCGAGGCGGTCGCTCATACGTCGATGACGGTGTCGATTGGGAGCTTGTGCTGGTACTCGAACTCGGCGTGCCCGGCGTGGTTCCAGCCGCCGCGCTCCTCGACGAGCCGGGTCACGGTCGGCGGCCTGCGGCGCTGGAGCGTGATCCGGTTCTCGTCCTCGTCGAAGAGGACGAAGATGTACCAGGCGGTCGCGTGGGCGTTCGAGACGGTGAGGCTACGATGCTGGTCGCGACGAACGCGGAAGCGGCCGGCCTCCGGGTAACTGTCGCCGATGGTGCGGTGACAGGATTTCACTTCGCCCTTCGTCGCGCGGTCGTCGTGCTCGTAGGCGCGGACATCGTACCAGAACTTTTCGTGGGCGGCGTGGGCGAGGCCGTACGCTTCGCTGGCGAGTTCTTCGGCGACTTCGCCGTGGTCGCCGCGACCGACCTTTCGGCGCTGGCCGCGCGTGAGGTCGTCGAACGTCCGGGTTCGGGTCACGCTTCGACGGCGTCGGTGGCGGTCGTGGCGAGCTGGCGGACGTGCGATTCGGAGCGAAGCGCGGCGCGCGGCACCTGGACTTCGTGAACGAGGTGGGAGCCATCGTGGGTGCGTCCGAGGCGGACGCGCGCGCCCTGCGCGATGTTCTGGACATGGTCGGGCGCGATGTAGTCGTCCTCGATGGTCTCGAAGTCGTGTCCGTAGCGGATGGTGGCTGTCCAGAAGGTGCTGCCCTCCTGAATGCGTTTCACGTCAGGCATCGCTGGCGCGGGTGTCGTGGGTGGTTGTAGTGGGCGTCACACGCCGTAGAGGGGGTTCGTGAAAGCTAGTCCCTCGGAATATCGGGAGTGTGGTCTGGGGATGTTGTGACAGAACGGGGTTTTATGGTATTATGCCGGGAAAGAACGGCTGTAATGGCGATTAACTGCCTCGTGAATGTGGGGTCGAACTCGGCAGGGGTGACCTTGCCGAAGGACGATCTCCGCGAACTCGGTTTGATCGCGGAGGGCGGCTCCATCGAGAGTTGTAGTCTACGTGTTGAATCAGTCGGAACCGGGGCGTGGGTCGTGACGGTGACGGACGAAGTCGGGCTCGACGAGTTCGCGCGACTGCGCGCGGCGGCCTCGATGTCCCTGCTCGACGATCCGGGTCACGAAAAACAGGAGGGTGCGGTCGCGTAAGGCCGCTCTTCTTCTCACGCGGTACGGCGGCGGAGGCGGGAGAATCGGCGGTGGTGTGTCCAGGCGCGGACATTCACGCCGCCGGCTCCGTACGCCCAGATGGTCGCGCCGAGCACGTGTTCGCGAGCGATAGAGCGAGTCATTGTGCCCCTCCCGCGTTGGACTCCTCAACGACGAGCGACCGAACCTTACTGTGGAGCGATTCAGCGGTCTCACGGCTGTCTCCGTACTGAACCTCCTCTTTACCGACCTCGCGCTTCATCATTTTCCAGAGGTAGGCGGCTTCGTCGTCAGTCAGATTCAGCGGGACGGGGCGTTCGGTTGCGTGGTCGAACTCTTCAGTCATCGGCCTGCCCTCGTGCTGGCGTCGCGTTTTCGAGGCGGCCAAGGGTTTCCTCGGGTGTCATGGATTCGAGTTCAGCGACGTACTCGGGGTCGTAGACTTCTGAGTACCGCCAGGCTCGCGGGTTCGCGCAGAGGGGCTTAATGCGCCAGAAGTCGGCATCGGAGCCGGAGCCGAGCGCGTCACCCATCTGGTGTTTCACGTATCCCTCGCGCTGGAGCGACACCAGGTAGCCGCGGAGCGCCGTTCCGGGGATTCCGGTCTCGGTCGCCATCTTGCTCTTGTGGAGGTCGAACCGGAGCTGGTGCTGTTTCGCGTGGTCGACCGCGACGGTGTAGACGGTGTTCAGCGACGGGTCACTCGGTCGGTACTCGTCGTTGTCGTCGGGGAGGCGTTCACCGACTTCGGCCTCGATGAGCTCGACGATCTTCTCGCTACGACTCTTGTCTTCGGCTTCGGCGAGCGCGTCGAGTTCGTCGAGGGTGTCGTCGGGGATGCCGGAGACGCTGACGCGGGAGGTCGGCGCGGATTTCATACGCCCCACGCTACAGACACCCCCGATTATTACGGCCGTAACACGGGGACGGGTCGAGGTTCGGCAGTATGTATGAAGCCCCCTCCCCTGTCGTGCTGCCAGACTCGTGCGCGGGCAGGTGTGCGCGTGCGAGGTCGGTCATCGGCCCGTCCACCTCGGTTCGGTGCGGAGGTCGGCGGGCCGTTCGACGTGCTCGACGACGCAACCGCCGTCGGCGCGGGCTTCGGGTGTCGCGTCGGGCTGGTCGTTGGGGTCGTCGGTGGTTTCGGGAATGTGGACGTGGTTGCCGTGGATGTCGAGTCCTGCGGGGTCGCTGGGTTGGTGTTCGGCTGTCCAGTGGGCGCGTCTGAGGGCGCAGAGGTGGGCGCAGGGGCCGTCGTTGTATTCGTAGCCCTTGCAGTCGCAGGTGCCGAGCCATGCGCCGTGGTCGCGGTGGAGGCGTACGTCGTGGTACTCGCCGTTGGGGAGTTTCACGTCGTAGGTGTCGCCGAGTCGGGGGCGGATGACGGCGTGGAGGGGGTCGCTCCGCGCCCACGAGTCGGTCTCGTGGTCGCGTTCTCGCTCGAAGTCGAGCGGGCGCTTCATGGCCCTCTCCATGCGTCGTTCGTCTGTGGGGCGAGCATTGCACCGCAGCGGCCGCAGTAGGGTTGGTCGCGTTCGTCGTGCTGGCGGACGGGTGGGCCGTCGCAGCGGCACGTCATGGGCGGCACTCACCTCGTTCGAGGGCGGGGCAGAGTTGGGCGTCGTGTTCGATGTAGCCGCCGCAGTACCGACAGATGTCGCTGGTGTCGGTGGAGGTGTCGGCGCTCATGCGCACCACCTCGTGGTGGTGAGAACCGGCGATTTAGGCCGTTTCTGCCTTAAATAGTATGGGACCGCCCGAATTTGAATCGGGGTCACGGGCACCCAAGGCCCGAAGTATACCAGGCTAACCCACGGTCCCGCGTCCAGTTCTTGCCCTGGCTGGCGGTAAAGCGTTTCGTTGCGTGGTGAGTGGTTTCTTATTGGGTGTGGTCGTAGCGGGGTGTATGTCTCTCTGTCCTCTAGCGTTGCCGTTCGGGCTGACGCTCGATATGGCGGTGGTGTTCGCGTTGGTGGGGGTGGCGTTGGTGTTGTTCGCGACGGAGGCGTTGCCAGTGGACGTCACGGCAATGGTGGTGATGGTGGCGTTGATGGTGCTCGAACCGTGGACGCAGATTTCGGCGCGGGAGGGGATTTCGGGGTTTTCGAGTCCGGCGACCATCACGGTGTTGTCGATGCTGATTCTGTCGACGGGTATCAGTCGGACGGGCGTGGTGCAGCGGTTGGGGAATCGGCTCGCTGATTTCGCGGGCGACGACCCGTTCCGGCAGTTGGCGGCGACGGTCGGGGTGGCGGGGCCGGTGTCGGGGTTCATCAACAACACGCCGGTGGTGGCGATTCTGGTGCCGGTTATCTCCGATTTGGCGCACGAGGGGAAGACGAGTCCGTCGAAGCTGTTGATTCCGTTGTCGTTCGCGTCGATGCTGGGCGGGATGTTGACGCTCATCGGAACCTCGACGAACATCCTGGCGAGCGACGTGGCGGCGCGGTTGGCGGAGCAACCGGAGTACGCGGGCCTGGGTCTGCGGGAGTTCTCGATGTTCGAGTTCACCCTGCTCGGGGTGGTGGTGCTCGTGGTGGGTATCGTCTACTTGATGACTGTGGGGTATCGGTTGCTGCCGGAGCGCGTGCTCCCCGAGGAGGACTACGTGGAGGAGTACGAACTCGAAGATTACCTGACGGAGGTGGTGGTGCGGGAGGACTCGCCGGTCGCGGGCGTGACGGTGGAGGACGTGGGCGCGCAGACGCCGCTCGATTTCGACATCCTCCAGATAGACCGGGACGGCGAGTCGTTCGTCGAACCGCTCGATAAGAAGACGCTCCGGCCGGGCGACCTCCTGAAGGTGCGGACCGACCGGACGAGCCTCGAACGACTCATCGACCTCGACGGCCTCGACCTCGTGGGGGCGATTACGGAGGACGAACTGGAGCAGGACGAGGAGGAGCAGGGGTTGGTGGAGGTCATCATTCCGGCGCGGAGCGGTCTCGTCGGGGAGACGCTGGCGAGTTCGACGTTCCGCGACCGATACGACGTGAACGTGCTCGCGTTCCGGTCGCGGGGCGAACTCGTGCGCGAGCGCATGGATCACACGCCGTTGAAGGTCGGTGACACCCTGCTCGTGCAGGCGACGACGGGGAGTCTCGACCGATTGAGTCAGAACCGGGACTTCATCGTCGCGCACGAACCCGACGACCCGGACTACCGGACGGAGAAGATTCCGCACGCGGTCGCCATCATCGCGGGCGTCATCGGGTTCGCGGCGATGCCGTGGGGCGTGTTCTCGGGCGTTCCGGTGCTCGACGCGCTGTCGGTGATTCCGACGTTCGACATCGTGACGACGGCGCTCGCGGGCGTCGTGGCGATGGTGTTGTTCGGCGTGCTCAAACCCCCCGAAATCTACGATTCGGTGGACTGGAACGTCATCTTCCTGCTCGCGGGCGTCATCCCGCTCGGCATCGCCATCGAGCAGACCGGGGGCGCGGAACTCCTCGGGAACGCGGTCGCGAGCACGGGCGAGTTCCTGCCGGTCATCGGCGTGCTCTGGGTGTTCTACGTCGCCACCGCCCTCCTCACGAACGTCATCAGTAACAACGCGAGCGTCGTGTTGATGATTCCGGTGGCGGTGGAGTCCGCCCAGCAGGTCGGGTCGAACGCGTTCGCGTTCATCCTCGCCGTGATGTTCGCCGCCTCGACGGCGTTCATGACGCCCGTCGGCTACCAGACGAACCTCTTCGTCTACGGGCCGGGCGGCTACAAGTTCAGTGACTTCTTCCGCGTCGGCGGCCCCCTCCAGTTACTCCTCTCCTTCGTCACCGTCGGCGGTATCGCGGTGCTCTGGGGCGTCTAGAAGTCCCGGGGCGCGCCGATGTTGTTGAGTTCGCCGCCGCACTCACTGCAGGTGCGGCCGGACGGCGCGGACACGCGCGCGCCGCACGAGAAGCACTCGAACACGCCGCTCCCGTCCGCATTGTCAGTCGGTCGCATACGAGAAGGTTTAGCACGCCACGGTTTACGTTCGTCCCTAAAACCCCTAGAATCGGTTTAGAGACGCTAGATATCCTCGCCGTACAGTTCGAGTTCCGCGACAATCTCGAACGGCGTGCGCTCCTTCCGGACGCCGTCGAGAATCTGGAACGCCTCGTCCGGTTCGAGGAAGTGCGAGGTCACCACTTCGCCGAGCGGCGTCGGACTGAACCCGTCGATGAACTCGTACTGGAGCAGGCGTCCCAGCGCCTGCTTCGTCGGAATCTCGCCTATCATGCGGTCGTTCAGGCGCTTCGCGCCCTTCCCCGCGACGGTGACGTTCGCGAGCGTCTCCTCGACGGCGCTCGTCTCGTCGTACGTCGTCACCACGTCCTCCATCTCGCCCTTCAGGAGTTTGAACGCCACCTCGTCCTCCGTCATCTCCATGGAGTTGTGGTAGACGGCGTCCGGTTCGACGAGCATGTACACCTTCCCGCGGTCGTGGTAGTCGGGGCGGCCCGCGCGCCCGAGCATCTGCTCGAACTCCTGCACGCTGAGCCACTCGATACCCATCGCGAGCGAGTCGAACACCACCTGCGAGGCGGGGAAGTCCACGCCCGCCGCGAGCGCCGCCGTCGTCACGACCGCCGCGAGGTCCTGGTTTCCGAACTCGCGTTCGACCTTCTTGCGCTTCCCGTAGTCCAGGCCCGCGTGGTACGCGCCCGCCGGATAGTCGAGCTTCCGCGCTATCTGGTGACAGCGCCGCCGACTGTTGGTGAACACGATGGTCTGCCCCCGATAGCCCTTCGAGGACTCCTTGTCGAACTCCCTGCGCACGAGCTTGTTGATGATGCGCGGCTTCTCCTGGCCGTCCGCGAACGTCACGTGCCGCTCGATGGGCACCGGCCGCTCCTCGAACTCCACGAGGTTCGCGCGCAACCCCCGCGCGAGCGCGCCGGGGTTCCCGACCGTCGCGGAGAGGTAAATCCACTGCGCGCCCTCGTACTCGGCGCGCTCCCGCTCGCGTTGCTCGCAGTAGTACTTCAGGCGACTGATGAGGCCGTCGAGCCGGTGTCCTCGCTCCTCCTCTTGGAGCGTGTGCACCTCGTCGATGACGACCGTCCCGATGTCGCCGAGGTCGCGGCCGGTGCGGAGCGCGTGGTCGATCCCCTCGTAGGTGCCGACGATGATGTCCGCGCTCGGGTCGAACGCCATCCCGTCGTCCCGAATCCGCGACGACCCGACGCGGATGCTGACGTTCGCGATGTCGCCGTAGTCCTCCTCGAAGTCCTCGTGCTTCTGGTTCGCGAGCGCCACCAGCGGCACGAGAAACAGCATCTTCCCCTTCCCGGAGAGCATCCGATGGAGGCCCGCGATTTCGCCGATGAGCGTCTTCCCGGTCGCCGTCGCGGACACCACGAGCTGGTCGTCGCCCTCGGCCAGCCCGTTCTTCGCCGCGAGCGACTGCACGGGAAGCAGCGTGTCGAAGCGGTCTTCCAGCCGGTCGCGCATCCCCGGATGGATGTCGAGGTCGCTCACCGGCACGGGGTCGATGTCGTCCGTGTTCGCGCTAATCTCGTCGAACTTCGTCAGGTCGGGGTCGAGCTGGCCCTGCAGGAGGCTCGTGATGCGGTCGAGGTCTTGTACCTCCAGCAGGAGGTCTTCGAGCCTGTCCTGGGCCGCGCCCGTCAGGTCGCCGTTGAACGCGAGTTCGCGCTCCAGCTCCTGTTTCGCGCAGTCCTGACAGATGTGCTCGCCGTCCGCCTCGATGGCCGTCTCGGTCGTGATGGGCGAGTACCGCCCCTGGTTCGCGCAGTACCGACACGTCCGCACCGCCTTCGCCTTCTCCGCGAGCTGGTACCCGGAGAGCATCTCTCGGAGTTCCTCGCGCTTCCCGCGCCGGGTCTGCTGGCTGATGCGGATGCGGGTCGCTCGGCGCGCTATCTCCACGAACTCGTCCGGCGGCCGCGGGTCTTCCGACGACCCGTCCTGCACGCGGAACTTCACGGGCCGCGGACCCGCCGCCTTCTCCGCGAGTTCGAGCTTCGCGCGGAACAGCCGCTCGTCGTCCCGCTCCGCCACCACGAGGTACTCGTCGCCGACCTCGTGGAAGAACAACGTATCCACGCGCTGAACCTGCGTCGCCACGATATCCCTCCTACTATAGCCGGCTATTTCAGGGGTTCGCCTCCGCGCCGAGGAACCCGTAGAGGAACGTCCACCGGTCGAGCTGTTCCTCCACCGCCATCGACATCGACTTCCCCGTTCCGTGCCCGGTGTCCGTCTTCGTCCGGCAGAGGAACGGCCCGCCCCGACCCTCCGACTGGAGGCGCGCGGCCATCTTCCGCGCGTGACTCGGATGCACCCGGGAATCCCCGACGGCGGTCGTGAACAGCGTCGGCGGGTACTCCCGGGATTCGACGTTGTGGTAGGGCGAGTACTCGCGGATGTACGCGAACGCCTCCGGGTCGTCGGGGTGGCCGTACTCCCCCGTCCACGACTCCCCGAGCAGGAACTCGTGGAACCGGAGCATGTCGAGCAGGGGGACGGCGGACACCACGGCCCCCCAGAGGTCGGGGCGCTGCGTGAGCACCGCGCCCGCCATCAGCCCGCCGTTGCTCCCGCCGACGACGCCGAGCTTCTCCGGGGACGTGTACGATTCGTCCACGACGTGCTCCGCGGCCGCGATGACGTCGTCGAACGTGTGCTGTTTGCGCTCGCGCATCCCCGCCTCGTGCCACTCCTCGCCGAACTCCGACCCGCCGCGCGCGCACACCTGCACGAACACGCCGCCGTCCGCGAGGAACGGCAGACGGAACCGCGAGAACGAGGGCGTGCGGTTGATGCGGAAGCCGCCGTAGGCGGACAGCACCGCGGGCGTCTCCGCGTCCGGCGTCGTCCCGCGGGCGTGCGCGACGAACACCGGAACCATCGCGCCGCCGGTCGATTCGACGTACTCCTGGGTCACGTCCACGTCCACCTCGGTGTCGAGGCGCGGGGCGTCGAGCGTCTCCGTCTCCCGCGCGTCGAGGGCGCAGCGCGTCACCGTCGCGGGCGTGCCGAACGACTGCACGCGGTAGTGACACTCGTCGGCTTCGGTGTCGGCGTCGAGGCCGTCCACGCTCACGTAGTCCGGGAGCGGCACGTCGAACGCCGGCGCGCCCGCCCGGTCGTACACCGCGAGGTGGGAGTGCGCGTCCCGGTGTTCGTGCACCACGAGGTGCGAGTCGGCGACCGCGACGCTCCGCACGACGCCCTCGCCCTCGGGGACGACGGTCTCGAAGTCGGGGTCGCCGGCGAGGAAGGCGTCCGCGTCCGCCCGCAACACCCGCCCCCGGGGCGCGTCCTTCTCGGTGCGGACGTAGGCGTCGTCCCCCGCGAACGACACGTCCGCCGCCGCGTCCCCGCCGTCGAACACCGTGACGAACTCGCCGTCGTCCAGCACCGCGAGTTCGGTGCCGCCGCTCATCTCGCTGAACGACACCACGAGGCGGCCGCGGTGGGCGTCCAGGCCCGGCCAGACGTGCTGGTCGTCGTGCGTCCCGACGACCGTCCGGTCGCCGTCGAGGGTTTCGTGCCGGAGCTCTTTCGCCATCTGCTCGCCCATCCCCCCGGTGGCGACGTAGTAGAAGCCGTCGTCCGCCCACGCGAACATCCCCGGATTGGTTCTCCCCACCTCCGCGACCTCGTGCACGACCTCGCCCGACGGCACGGCCGCGATGCGGAGGTCGTACTGCTCGTTCCCGCCCGTCGCGACCCCGTACGCGACGTGCTCGCCGTCCGGCGACGGCGTGAACCAGTCCATCGACGCCTCGCCCGCCCACGCGTTCGGGTCGGCGAGCACCGTCCGGTCGCCGCCCCCGCGGAGCGTCAACACCGGCCGCTCCTGGTCTGCGTCCCGCACCGACTGGAACGCCCGCCCGCCCCGCGCCGTCACCGACCCGAACGACGGCACGTCCGCCAACGGCTCGAACGTCGGCTCCAGCGCCTCGCGCACGTCGTCGTCCAGCACCGAATCCACGTACTCGTTCTGCCGCTCCGTCCACGCCGCCACCTCGTCGCCGTCGCCCTCCAGCCACCGATACGGGTCTTCGACCCGCTCGCCGTGCAACTCCTCCACGACCGCGTCCCGCCGCGTCTCCGGAGAATCCATGCCACTACTCGACAACCGTCCACCAAAAAACTCGGGAAGCCGGACATCCCGAAGCGTTCCGCGCGTCCGACCCCGCGACTTCCCCTACTCCACGAGGTGGATTTCGTCCATGGCCGCGAACCACGCGGTTCGCTGCATCGGCGCGCTTCGCGCGTCCGACCCCGTGGTCGTCCTCACTCCACGAGGTGGATTTCGTCCTCCCCGTGCGGCACGACGCAGATGAACGACCCGTCCGTCTCGCCCTCGTTCCGGTACCAGTGGACGACGCCCGCGGGGATGAGGAGGCTGTCGCCCGCCGCCACCTCGTACTCCTCGTCACCGATTCCGACGGTGTACTCGCCGGCGAGCACGTACTGCTCGTGTTCGACCTCGTTCGTGTGCTCGGGGACGCTCGCGCCCGCGTCGAGGACGAACCGCCGCATCGCGAAGTTCGGCGCGCCCTCCTCGACCCCGACGAGCACGCCCTTGCGCATCCCCTCCGCGGCGTCAACGGTCTCGTACGATACGTCGTCCGCGCGTCGAACCACCGGCTCGGTCATACCCACGGGTTCGCGCTCCCCGGCGTAAAGCCTTCGCCGGCCACCTGCTTTTATGCGTATCTCGCTCCACTCCCCGGGTATGCGCAGTTTCAAAATCGGGAGCGCGTTCGGCATCCCCATCAAGGTCGATTTGACGTTCCTCCTCATCCTCCCGCTCCTCGCGTGGATTATCGGCACGCAGGTCGGCGACTGGGTGACCATCCTCAACGGCGTGTTCGGCACGAGCCTCGACCAGGCCGTGCTCACGCAGGACAGCCGCGAGTGGTACCTCGGACTCGCGGCCGCCGTCGGCCTGTTCGCCGGCGTCGTCCTCCACGAACTCGGACACTCCGTCGTCGCGATACGGTACGGCTACCCCATCGACTCCATCACGCTCTGGATTCTCGGCGGCATCGCCAGCCTCAGCGAGCAACCCGAGGACTGGCGTCACGAGTTCTCCATCGCCATCGCCGGACCCATCGTCAGCATCGTACTCGGCGCGCTCTCCTGGGTCGTGCTCACGCTGTTCCCGCCGAGCCTCGACCTCGTGCGGTTCGTGTTCGGCTACCTCGCGCTGATGAACTTCGCGCTCGCCGCGTTCAACCTCCTCCCCGGGTTCCCGATGGACGGCGGGCGCGTCCTCCGCGCGCTCCTCGCGCGGAACCGACCGTTCGCGCGCGCCACCCAGATGGCCGCCGAGGTCGGGAAACTGTTCGCCATCCTCCTCGGCATCGTCGGCCTGTTCGCGAACCTCTTCCTCATCCTCATCGCGTTCTTCATCTACATCGGCGCGTCCAGCGAGAGCCAGCGCACCACGATGACCGCCGCCTTCGAGGGCGTCACCGTGGACGACGTGATGACGCCCGAGCGCGACCTGAAAACCGTCGCGAAGGACACCACGGTCGCCGAACTCATGGAGCGCATGTTCAGCGAGCGCCACACCGGCTACCCCGTCACCGAGAACGGCCGCGTCGTCGGCATGGTCACCCTCGAAGACGCGCGGAACGTGAAGGAAGTCGAGCGGGACGCCTACACGGTCGGTGACGTGATGACGAACGACGTGTACACGATTCCGCAGTACGGCGACGCGATGAGCGCGCTCGAAGCGATGCAGGAACACGGCGTCGGCCGCCTCATCGTCGTGGACGCGAACGGCGACACCGTCGGCCTGGTCTCCCGCACCGACCTGATGACCGCGTTCAACATCATCCAGAACACGGGCCGGAAAGCCGAATCCCCCTCTCTGCGCACCTAGTCGTCTAACTCCACGTCCAGTCCGTGGTTCTCCTCGATGACGTCCGCCAGGTCGACGGTCTGGTCTTCGTCCTCGGGGATGTCCTCGAACGCCACCTTCTCAGTCACCTCGAACGTCCGCGGCGGGAACAGCACGCCGTACGCCGCGCCGACCGAGTGCAGGAAGTTCGTCACCGGCGTCGCTACGACCGCAAGTAGGGTCGTTTTGAGGTTCGCGCCGACCGCTCGCGCGCCGAGGAAACTCCACCCGAACAGGAATCCGAGCAGGCAGAGCGTCCCCAGCGTGTACACGCGGGGGTAGGGGAGCGCGCCCGGTCGGAGGTAGGACACCACCGCGAAGACGGGGACGACGAGCGACAACCCCCACGCGGCGTTCCGTAGGCCGTAGAACAGCCAGTACCGGCGGGGGAGGCCGTGCGCGTCCTCGCGCGACCCCGACATCCACCGACGGCGTTGCTTCACGAGCGCCCGCAGGGAGGGCGGTGCCTGGTTCACGAACTGCCGGCGGAGCAATCGGAAGTCGAAGTCGGGCACGTCGGCGGCCTGCCACGCGAACTTCGTGTCCTCGATGAGCGTCCGGCGGTTCCACGTCACTGCATCCTCGAACTCCCGGCGTACCGCGATACCGCCGCCCCACGCGTACAGCGGCACGGACAGCCGGTGGAACGCGCGCTGTTCGAGGTGGTAGCCCAGTCGGAACACGTCCGTGAGGTACGCGAGCCGCGACCCCGTGTTCACGGGGCGCTCCGAGAACTGCACGATGTCCGCGTCCGGGAACCCGTCCACGTCCGTGATGAGCGTGTCCTCGTCCAGGTACAGCACGAACTCGCGCTCGCACGGCACGTGCTGGCGCGCCCACTCCAACGCCCGGCCCTTCCGCTCCGCCACGCACTCGAACTCCGCCGGAACCACGAACACGTCCGCGCCCGGCACGTCGATGTCCTCCTCCGCGATGACCTGCGGCCGCCCCATCTTCGCCGGCACCGCCTCCACCGTCCGCCGCACCACGTCCGTCGCGTTCACCGTCATAATCCGCACCCGCGCGTCCGACGCGTCGTACGGGAACTCGTCCGTCCGCCACCCCCGCGAGAACCACCCGACTTCCAGCCCCCACGACACCACCGACACCGCGTACAACACGAACACCGTCCAGAGCACCGCCGCCAACCCGGCGTCACCCAGCGCCCACACGTCCATACCACGCCCTCACGCCCCCGACAGTTCAAACCCACCGAACGACCCGCGACAGAACCGACGCGGACGGCTCTCAGCACTCGTCACGTTCGTTTCTCGGAGAAGGTCCAGGTGCGAGAATTGAACCCGCGTCTCAGCCTCCACAAGGCTGAAGGATAGTCCACTACCCCAACCCGGACACTGCACTCCTGGCTAGTCGCCGTGTGCAAATATGCGTTACGAATCAGCCGGGTGTGACGGCGGTGTCGCAGACGGGGCAGGCGGCGGTGTCGTCCGCGCCGTCGAGGTCGGTTTCGCGCCCGGTCCACCCGCAGGTCGGACACTGCACGTACTCGGTCGTCGCCATACCGGACGTGTGCCGGTGAAGCCCCGAAAACCCTGTGCCGAGGCAGTACGCTTTTGGCTCGCGTCCCCCTATCGGGCGTGTGGCGTTCCCGGACAAGATCTACGTGAAGAACCACCGGCAGGTGGTGTCGCAGTTGGACGCGAACTTCCCGAAGGGCGCGTTCCACGGCGCGACCCTGGACGTGCTGTTCAGCGGGAGCAACCTCGATCAGTTGAACGAGGCGACCCAGGAGCGCGTGCTGGACTTCGCGAAGGACTTCCTCGACTGCGACTGCGAGTCGAACCCGTACTGCGGGCACCCGGAGCGGAAGTTCATCCAGTACGTGCTCGAACTCCGCGCGCAAGGCCTCGACCCCGAAGCCATCGTGGACGTGATGACGGAGGACTACATGGTGTACGCGTATCCCGGCGACGTGTACTCCTTCCTCGACAACGCCGTCCGCACGCTCGAAGCGGTCGAGGAACTCGCCGCCGTGGACGGGAATCCGGAGGCCGAGCGGCGGGCGGGCGAGAAGAAACGCGAACTCTCCGGCTAACCCAACTGGTACGGCTCGTCGTCCTCGTCGTCGTCGAGGTCGTCCAGGTGAACGACGTCCTCCACGCCCTCCCTGTCTTCGAGTTCCGCGCGAAGCTGGGAGATGTACTGCTTGTGCTCGTCGAGCTGGTCGCGGAGGTGTTTCGCTTCGAGTTCGAGGCGTTCGTGCTCGCGCACGAAACTCTTCGACACCTCGACCGTCGGCGGGAACGCCGACTCGACCTCGGTCGTCTCGTCCTCGGGGACGACGCGAACCTTCCCGTCGTGTGCGACGAGCTGGTCGACGTAGTCGCGGAAGACGGCCGACAGGGAGAGGTCGCGCTCCTCCGCGATGTCGCGGAGTGCGTCGAACGTGTCCTCGTTCACGCGAAAGGAGACGGTCTTGTTCTTGTTCCCCATCTCCCGCGTAACTGGCGCGTCCAGTTACTTAACTGATTCCCCGCCCTAGGCGGGCTGTTCGACCGATTCCTCCTCGTCGAGGCTCTCAAGGGCTTCGATAGCGCCCTCGGTGTACCGCGCGAGCGGGAGGTCGTACTCCTCCTCGGCGCGGCGGGCGTACTCGTTGCCCTCGTCCTCGAACGCCTCGACGCGTTCGAGCGTTCGCTCGGCCGTCTCGACCACCCAGCGGTCGCGCACGTCGGCGGTGACTTCGGTGATGGATTCGGGCCGCACGGAGACGTTCACGGACCCGTCCTCGGTCTCGTACGTCCGTGGTTTCCCGACGATGGCGACGTAACTCGGCGTGTCGAGGTCGCGGAGCGCGGACGCGGCTTCCGGCTGGTACTGGCCGGCGTAGACGAAGAACGTCCCGGTCGGGTCGACGACCCGGCCGCGCCAGTACTCGGAGTCCTCGCCCACGTCCTCCGTCTCGGTGAGCGTGCCGACGATGAACACGCGGTTCGCGCGTTCTCCCGTGGGGAGGAGGCTGTAGACGGGCGCGCGCTCGTCGTCGGATTCCTTGAACGTGAACGTGGCGTCGTTGAACTCGGTGGCGAAGACGCGGCGGGCGACCTCGCGCGTGGGGGCACTCTGACTCATTTACATCGACCTCGCTTTGATGAGAACCGCTTCGGCGTCGTCCGGCGCGGACAGTTCCTCGATGTCGTTCGCGAGTACGTACCGGCCGAGCGTCGGACCCGTAACGCGGTAGTACCGGCCGAGCACGCGGTCACGCATCTCGTCCGCGACGACGGTGGTGTCGAGCGCGTCCTTCGCCATCTGCTTCGCCTCCTCCAGACCGATTCCGGTGAGGGACTCGGTGGACTCGTCGTTGAAGATGACTTCGTGCACGTCATCGCCGTCGTCCAGCACGCCCTTGATGCGGAGGTCGAACTCGCCCTCGACCTCGCCGTGCTCGCTACACCGGCCGTTCTGGAGGACGCGCGTGCAGTCCTCCTCCGGACAGCGCTTGATGAGGCCGCTCCCGGACTGGATGTCCACGAGCGCGCCCTCGACGGTCTCGTCGTTGTCGCCGACCTCAATGTCCTCGTCGAGTTCCTCGATGGTCGTCGTCCGGTTCAGTTTCACCGAGAACCGGCCCTGGTACTCGTCCGTCACGACGTTCCCGAACCGGTACACGGAGCCGTCTTCGAGTTCGGGGAGGTCGGACTTCGCCCACTTCGTGAACTTGATGGTTCCCGTGGGGTCGCCGAGCAGGCCGACCTGGCCGACGGAGTCGCTCCGGGGTTCCCAGAGGTCGACGACCTTCGCCGTGATGTCCACCCACTGTTCCGCCTCGTCCACGTCCTCGACCTGCACCGTCTCGTTCCCGCCCCTGCTGCCGATGTCGTCGCGTTCGAGGCCGGCCTCGTCGAGGTAGTGGCTCTCGACGCTCCGCCGCGCCTCGCTCAGGGGGACTTTGTACTCGGAGACGAGTCTGTCGAGGCGCTCCTCGATTTCGTCTTCGGTGACGTCCACGTGATCCGAGAACTGTTCGTACAGGTCGCTCGCTGTCTGCTGTATGTCGCTCATCGTTGGTTCCTGTCTCCGCGTGTGTGTTCGATGGGAGACACCAGTGGCTAGGCCGTCTTTCCGTATAAACCCTCGTCAACCGCGGTGAAAGTAGAGTTTAGGGGATGGCGACAGACCACCCGGTATGGACACCGTCGCGCTCCTCCTCGCGGGCGGCACGGGCACTCGACTGTACCCCGCGAGCCGGAGCGACCGCCCGAAACAGTTCCTCGCGCTCGACGGCGAGCGCTCGCTCCTCCGACAGACCGCCGACCGCGTCGGGTTCGCAGACCACGTCTACGTCGCCACCCGCGAGGCGTACGCCGACCGCGTCCGCGACATCGTCCCCGAGGCGGGCGTGCTCGTCGAACCCGCGGCGAAGGACACCGGGCCCGCGCTCGCGTACGCCACCCACCGCGTCCGCGACCAGGTCGGCCCCTGCGCGATGCTCTGCCTCCCCAGCGACCACCGCGTCCGGGGCGACTTCGAACCAACCGCGGAAACCGCGCTCGCCGCCGCCCGCGACGGCTTCCTCGCGACCGTCGGCGTCGAACCGACCCGGCCCGCCACCGGCTACGGCTACATCGAACCCGGCCCCGACCTCGGGGACTACCGCGAGGTCGCCGCGTTCCGCGAGAAACCGGGGGAGGAGGCCGCCCGCGAGTACGTCGAACGCGGCTGGCTCTGGAACGCCGGCATGTTCGCGTGGACGCCCGACGCGTTCCTCGACGCCGCCCGCGACGGCCCGCTCCGCCCGCTCGGGGACGCGCTCGACGCCGGCGACCCAGAGCGCGGATTCGAGCGCGTGGACGCCGTGAGCGTGGACTACGCCGTGATGGAAGACACCGAGAACGCCGTCGTCGTGCCCGCGGGCTTCGACTGGGACGACCTCGGGTCGTGGGACGCGCTCGCCCGCGTCCTCGACGCCGACGCCGACGGGAACGCCGTGCTCGGGGACGCGCTCGCAATCGACACCGCGGACTCCGTGCTCGCGAGCGACGACACACACGTCACCGCCATCGGCGTCGAAAACCTCGTCGTCGCGGCCTACGACGACCGCGTGCTCGTCGTCCCGCGTGAGAAGAGCCAGCGCGTCCGCGACGCCGTACGCGCCCTCCGCGAGGACGGCCTGTTCTAGTCGGGCGCGACCCGCACCCGCACGTCCCCCTCACGGGTCACGCCCACCAGCATCGTCGTCTTGACCTCGCGGCCGACGACCGCGTCCCCCGCCGCCTCGCTCACGCGCGTCATCATATCCACGCCGGAGTACGCGACCTTCACGCCCGCCTCGTCGCACGCGTCGAACACGGCCTCCGGCACGTCGTAGAGGTCGGTGCCCGCCTCGACCTCCACCTGCACCGGCGCTTCCAGCGCCTCCACGAACGCCACCGTCTCCCGCGCCTTCGCGACGTTCTCCCGCGCCGCCGCCTCCACCTTCGAGATGTTCGCGCGGGACGTCCCGAGCGAGTCGGCGACGTCCGCCTGCGACAGCCCTCGCTCGCGGAGCGCCAACACCTCCGCCTGCCGGCGCGTCAACGCGCTCTCCGACGCGTCGAACCCCGCCCGCGCCAGCACGTCCTCGACGTCGCTCAACTCCCCCAGAAGTTCTCCCGACTCCCCAGCCGCGGATTGTCCTCCTCCGCGTCCTCCGCGCCCGACTCGTCGCCCTCCGCCTCCTCGTCCTCCGACGGCTCCTCGGGCAGTTTCTCGACGAGGTCGGCGCGAGCGTAGTTCGACTTCACGTTCGTCACCTTCGCCCGCACGCGCGCCGGCGGCAACACGCCGTCCACCATCACGATGAACCCCGTCCCCTCGTGACGGCCCACGCCCGCACCCGACTCGTGCATGTCGTCCACCTCGATGACGACCTCCTCCCCCGGAACCACCGGCGCAGTCTTCAGCTCCTCTATCGGCTGATTGTAGTGATTACACCACTCCTTCCCGCCTCTGTCCCCGTAATACTGACACCCCATCCCCTCGATACGCTCCGAGAAGCTCGGGCACTCGTCCGCGATTGGACACTCGGCCATACCACATACTGGCGGCGGCCGCTCTAAAAGCGTTCCTCACCCACCTTTTTACTCTGCGGGTCGCCGGAGGCGACCCCTTGAGTAAAAACCTGGAGGGAAAAAGCCGCTCGCCGGAGGCGAGCGGTGAACCTCGCGCAGAGCGCGAGGACAAACTGTTTCCGCGCCGCCCCGCTCCGCTCGTGTTCGTCTCGCCCGCTGACACGACACAAGACTCATACGCGCGCCGGACAACCGAGTTGGCGTGGAGTTCACCCCAGTCGTCGCGTGGCTGGGGGTCGTCCTCGCACTCGCCGCCGCTGCCCTCCCCATCGCCGACCGCGTGTTCCGCGGGTTCCCCGACAGCGGCGCGTCGTTCGCCCCGGCGACGGCCCTCGCCACCGTCACGGTCTCCGCGTACTGGCTCGGCCACCTCGCCTACGGCCGGTTCGTCAGCCTCGCCGCCGCCGGCGTGTTCGTCCTCGCCGGCGTCGCGCTCTGGGGCTGGCGACGCCCCCGTCTCGCCCGCGCCCGCCTCCCGCTCGCCGTCTTCCTGCTCGCGTTCACCTTCCTGGTGGTCGTGCGCGCGTACGACCCCGGCATCCACCCGGCGGGCGGCGAGAAGTTCCTCGACTTCGGCCTCCTGAACGTCATCCTGCGCGCGGACTACCTGCCCCCCGAGGACGTGTGGTTCGCCGGCGAGCGCCTCCGATACTACTACGGCGCGCAACTCGCCACCGCGACGCTCGTCCACCTCACCGGCGTCACGCCGAGCGTCGCGTACAACCTCGCGCTCGCCACCTTCTACGCCACGCTCGTCACGGGCGCGTTCGGCCTCGCGCGCGCCGCCGCCACCCACGCCGACCAGAACGGAACGCTCGCCGGCGTCCTCGCCGCGTTCCTCGTCGGCCTCGCGGGCACGCTCGCCACGCCGGTTCGCTTCCTGCTCGCGAATCTCGCGCCCGGGTTCGCGGCCGACCACGCCGCGTTCGCATTCACCGGCATCCGCACCACGATTCCGAACGCCGTCGAAGCCGTCGCCGCCGACTGGTCGTACTGGCTCGGCCGCTACGTCATCGACGGCACACTGACCGTCTCGCCGTTCTGGGCGTACCTCAACGGCGACCTGCACGCGCACGTCGTCGCCGCGCCCTTCCTCGTCCTCGTCGCCGCGCTCGCCTACACCGTCTTCCGCGCCCGCGGCCGCGCCCGACTGATTCGTCTCGCCTGCCTCGGCGTCGCCGGCGGCTTCCTCACCCTCGTCAACACGTGGGGCCTCCCCACCACCGTCGGCATCGCGACGCTCGCGCTCGCGTTCTCCCCGCACACGCCCAGCCCCCGCCGATTCGCGCACCCGGTCGTTGACGAACTCGCGCGGTACGCCAGCGCCGCCGCCGGCGCGCTCTGCGTCGCCGCGCTCGCCGTCACCACCGCCGCGCCCTTCCTCCTCTTCCACACGCCCGTCAACCGCGGCGTCGGCTTCCTCCCGCCCCGCACCGCCCTCGGCCCGCTCCTCCTCGCCTACGGCGTCTTCCTCGCCGCCTTCGCGCTCGCCGTCCGCCGCTACGACGTCCCGCTCCCCGGCCCCCGGGCTTCGTTCGCCCTCGGCGTCCTCGCGGTCGCGCTCGCGGGCGTCCTGCTCGCGCTCGACCTCGCCGCCGTGCTCGTCGTCGCCCCGCTCCTCGCCGCCGCCTGGTACGTCCTCCGCCGCCGCACGCCCGCGTTCTGGCTCGTGCTCTGCGTCGCCGGCGCGGGCCTCGTCCTCGCCGTCGAGTTCGCGTACGCCCGCGTCTACCCGTTCAGTCCCGCCGTCCCCCGCTGGAACACCGTCTACAAGGTCTCCATGCAGGTCTGGGTGCTCTGGGGAATCGGGGCCGCCGTCGCCGCCGCCGCCGTCCTCGAACACGCCGTCCGCCGCGCCCGCGAACGCGCGCCCTCGCTCGCCGCCGCACGCGCCCTCGCACCCGCCGCCGTCGTCGCCGTCCTCCTCGTCGGTGCCGCCGTCTTCCCCGCCGCGGCGCTCGTCCAACACCACAACCTCGCCGGCGACGACCCCTCCCTCGACGGCACCCGCTACGTCGAAACCACCCATCCCCACGAAGCCGCCGCCATCGACTGGCTCGACAGCCAGGTCACCGGCACGCCCGTCCTCCTCTCGAAACCCGGCCGCACCACGTACACCTGGGTCAACGCGCCGTCCAGCCTCACCGGCATCCCTACCGTCGCCGGCTGGACGCACGAGAAGGGCTACCGCGGCACCGACGCCTACGACGCCCGCGCCACCGACGCCGCCTACATGCTCGACGCCGACTGGGACTCCGCCGCCCTCCTCCTCGACTACTACGACGTCCAGTACGTCTACTACGGCCCGAACGAACGCGCCGCCTACGGCCCCAGCATCTACGACAACCGCACCGGCGTCACCGTCGCCTACCAGAACGAGCAAGTCACCATCTACGAAATCGACGCCGACGAAGCCTGCGCCGCCGTCCGCGACACCTGCCCCTGACTCTCCGCAGAAAACTCAGGCGAGCGGCGTGCGCTCGACGACCTGGCCGTCGTAGGTCGGGTACTGCTCGACGATTTCGCCGTCCTCGACGTCGCCGTCCTCGATCATCTCTTCGAGCAACCACCACGCGACCTCGACGTGGTCGGACTTCGCGGTGTAGAACTCGTCGGGGACGCCGAGTTCCTCGAAGCGCTCGCGGTCGGCGTACGTCTTCCCGTAGACGAGCGTGCCGTCGTCCGTGACTTCGTCGAAGTCCCGGCGGATGTTCTCCGCCATGCGCTTCAGGCGGTTGCGGTGCTGGGCAGCGTCCTTGAACACGCTCGTGCAGAAGTACACCTTCTCGTGGCCCGCCATCTCCTCCAATATCGCGTCCTTCGAGCCGTCCACGGCGCTCATGTGGCCGTCCTGAAGCTCGTAGCCGGCGTCCTGCATGCGCTCGTAGTTCCCCTGACTCATCTCGAACTCGTTGACGTTACAGAAGTCGGCCGCGCCCTCGTCGAGGAAGTCGAGGAACTCCTGTTCCGCGCGGATGCCCGGAATCTCGAACGCGGGCGTGAGGCCCTCCTCGCGGGCGATGTAGAGGATGTCCTCCCACTCGGTGCCGTGGAGGTCGCCCCACAGTTCGTACGGCGGGTGGAACCGAATCTCGTCCAGGCCGGCCTCCGAGAGCCGCCGCATGTTCTCGCGGCCGCCCGTGATACCCGTGTAGAGGTGGGTGTGGTGGTCGTCGCCGAACTCCTCCTTGAGCAGGCGGAGATACCGGCAGGTCTTGTCCAGCGCCTCCTGCGGTTCGCCGCCCGTGATGGACGTGCCGAGCGCGTCCATCTTCTTCGCCTCCCGGATGATTTCCTCGTCGTTCTCGACCGGACGCTCGTTCGCGTACGTCTGCGTGACGTTCTTCCGGTTCTCGCCGAGCGGGCAGTAGAAGCAGTCGCGCTGGTCGCAGTAGCCGTAGACGAACAGCACCATCTTCCCTCCTTTCGCGCACTGCTCACAGCCCTTCGATATCATTCGTTGTCCACGTTACTGCGTGAAGCGTCAAAAGCCGTGCGCTCCCGCCTCGCGCGTGCCACCGCGTCCCGCGTCTCCCGAAAGTCCTTAACCCTCACCGGCGTACCTATCGCTGATGCTGCTCGTTCTCTGCGTCGACCTCGACGACGACCTCGGCCGGAAGACCGGCCTTGACACGCCGGTCGTCGGCCGGGACGCCGTGGAGGACGCCGCCGTCTCCCTCGCCACCGCAGACCCCGAGGACTCGGACGTGAACGTCCTCTTCGAGGGCGTCCACCTCCACGACCGCCTCGACGCCGACGAGCGCGTGGAGGTCGCGGCGGTCACGGGCGTCGAGTCCGGCGGGGTCGCCGCGAACCGCGAGGTCGGCCGCGAGGTGGACGAAATCCTCGCCGGCCTCCAGACGAGCGACCCCGTCCGCGCCATCGTCGTCACCGACGGCGCGCAGGACGAGTCCGTGGTTCCCGTCATCCGCTCCCGCGTCACCATCGACGGCGTCCGCCGCGTCGTCGTCCGGCAGGCCCAGGATCTCGAATCGATGTACTACACCATCAAACAGGTCTTGAACGACCCCGAGACCCGCGGCACGCTCCTCGTCCCGCTCGGCGTCCTCCTCCTCATCTACCCCCTGACCGTGCTCGCGAACGCCGTCGGCCTCCCCGGTACCGTGCTCGGCCTCGCGTCCGCCGTCCTCGGCCTCTACGTCCTCTTCCGCGGCCTCGGCCTGGAGGACGCCGTGGACTCCGCGGTCGACCGCGCGCGCAACGTCCTCTACACCGGCCGCGTCACCATCATCACGTACGTCGTCGCCGCCGCCCTCCTCGCAATCGGCGGCATGCAGGGCGTCACCCACCTCCAGACCGTCCGCGACGCCGCCCCCGACCCGGACGCCGCGACCATCGTCGCCGCGCTCCTCTTCGGAGCCGTCCGCTGGTTCGCCGCCGCCGGCCTCACCAGCAGTCTCGGCCAGATCACGGACGAGTACCTCGCCGGCCGGTTCAAGTGGCGCTACCTGAACGCGCCCTTCTACGTCCTCGCCATCACCGCCGTCCTGCACGCGCTCAGCGCGTACGTCCTCGGCTACGTCACCCTCCCCCTGCTCGCGCTCGTGCTCACCGCCGGAACCATCCTCAGCGTCGTCAGCACGCTCGCGTTCGCCGTCGTCGAGAGCCGCAGAAACCCCGCCCAGGGTTAGCGTTCGCGCTCGACGACGAACGCCGCGAGTTCTTCGAGGTAGGTGCGGGCGTCGCCGTCCACGAGGTCGAGGCTCTCCAGGGCCGCCCGCGCCTGCCTGCTCTCCGCGTCCGCGAGGTCGTTCACCTCTGCCACGGGCCGGTCGGTCACCCGAACCACCGAGGGGCGCTCCATCACCTCGTCCTGGCCCGCGGGCTTCCCGAGCGCCGCGGTGTCCCCCGTGGCGTCGAGCACGTCGTCCCGAATCTGGAACGCCACCCCGACGTGCTCCGCGTACTCCCCCACGGTCTCCACCGCGGTCTCGTCCGCGCCCGCCGCGATAGCGCCGAGTTCGGCCGCCGCGCGGAACAGCGCGCCCGTCTTCCGGCGCGCAAGCGTCATGTACTCGTCCTCCGTCTCGGGACGGTCGACGAGCTCCATCGCTTCGCCTTCGCCGAGTTCGACCATCGCGTCCGCCACCGCGCTCATCGCGCGCGGGTCGTCGAACAGCGCGAACGCCTCCCCGAGCAGGCCGTCCGACGCGACCAGCGCCGGCCCGTATCCGGCCGCCGCCCACGCCGACGGCTCCCCCCGCCGCAGTTCCGAGCGGTCGATGATGTCGTCCACCACGAGCGACGCGTTGTGCACGAGTTCGATGCCGACCCCGAAGTCGAGCGCATCCTCGGGGTCGCCCCCCATCGCCTCACACACCAACAGCGTCAACGTCGGGCGCACCCGCTTCCCGCCCGCGAGCACGGCGTCCGCGAGCTGGTCGGAGAGCTCCACGGGGTCGACGCGCGCCACCACCTCCGCAAGCCGCTCCTCGACGCGCTCGCGCCGCGCCTCGACGTACTCCATTACCACTTCGTCGGGGCTTCACGCATTTCACTCCCTCGGAACGCCCCGTCAACGTTACGTGCCAGCGGCCGTCTCTCGACGTATGGCCGGGCTCGTGGAGGTACTCGGGGAGGGAATCGTTCACTTCGAACTCGTCTGTTACACGCTCAGCACCGCGTTTTCGTTGCTCGCCTACCGCGAGTACCGCGGCACCCCCTGGGGGAGCGTCGTCGCCGCCGTCACCGTCTTCTCCGGCACCCTCCTCGCGTGGACGTTCGGCGTCCAGTTCCTCGACACCCTCCTGTTCAGCGCGCTCGCGTGGTTCACCGCCTCCCTCGCCGTCGCGTACGCCGCCGTCCAGTACTACCGCATCGGCACCGGCCGGGTGGTCGTCCGATGAGCGCGCTCGACGCCCTCGCCCGCGCCCTCATCGGCGTCTCCCTCGTCGTCTTCGTCACGGCGAGCCTCGTCGGCATCTACGTCAGCACCCGCTACCGGGACGCCCTCCACTACCGCGACGGCGTCGAAGCCATCGGCTACGGCGTCCTCCTCTTCACCGCGTCCGCGGTTCTCCAAACCCTCCACTTCTGGGCGGGCGTCGGAACCGACCTCCTCGTCGCCGCGTCCTACCTCGTTCACGGGTTCGCCGCGCTCGCGTTCGCCGTCGGCGCGTGGTACCTCGTCCGCGACCTCATCGTCACCGACCGCGACGACCCCTTCGCCGCACTCGACGAGGGCCGCGATGAGTGACGACCCTTTCGCCGGCGTCGCACCCGGCACGCAACTCCTCGTCTCCCAGACCAACCACGCCGCCGACATCGCCCCCCTCCCGACGGACGCCGACCGCCTCCTCGTCGCCACCTACCGCGACACCCCGAACCGGCTCGAACGCCGCCTCCGCGACCACGGCATCGACCCCAGTACCGTCACCGTCGTCCCCGTCTCCAGCACCAGCATCGACTACACCGGCCCCCTCACCGTCACCGACCGCGTCGCCCCCAGCGACCTCACCGGCCTCGGCATCCGCCTCGCCACCGCCCTCGATGACCTCGACGCCGGCGACTGGCTGTACGTCCGCGGCCTCTCCGCCGCACTCATGTACGTCACCCCAGACCGCCTCTACCGCTTCCTCGACTTCCTCACCCGCGCCGCCAGCGAACGCGACCTCCGCGGCGCCTACGAGTTCTACCGACCCGCCCTCAGCGACACCGTCCACGCCCGCTTCCGCAGCCTCTTCGCCGACGAAGTATCCACCAGCACTTAGCCACCACAAAACCACGCCACGCTACGCAGGAACCACGACACCGCAAAAATCGGGGAGACCGCTCTATACGTCGGGTGCGTCGCCGCCGAACTCCTCGATGAGGGCGGGGACGACGTCGAAGAGGTCGCCGACGACGCCGTAGTCCGCGATGTCGAAGATGGGGGCGTCGGGGTCGGTGTTCACGGCGATGATGGTCTCCGCGCCCTTCATCCCGGCGACGTGCTGGACCGCGCCGGAGATACCGATGGCGAGGTAGACGTCGGGGGTCACCTGCTTGCCGGACTGGCCGACCTGGCGGTTCTTCGGGAGCCAGCCGTTGTCCACGATGGGGCGGCTGGACGAGAGCGTCGCGTCCGTCGCCTCGACGAGCGCTTCGATGAGCGGGAGGTTCTCCTCCTCCTCGATACCGCGGCCGATGGAGACGAGGAACTCGGCCTCGCTGATGTCCACGTCGCCCGCGCCGACCTCCTCGAAGCCGGTGACGGTGGAGCGGATGGCGTCCTCGTCGAAGTCAACGTCGAACGCCGAAACGTCGGCGTCGCCGACGCCTTCGGCGGCCGGCCACTCGCCGCCCCGGATGGAGACGGCGTACGGGCCCTCCGCGACCTCGATGGTCGTCTCGACCTTCGACCCGTACATCTCGCGGGTCGCCGTGAGGCTGCCGTCGTACTCGACGTCGACCGCGTCGGAGACGTAGGGGAGACCGAGTTTGTTCGCGATGGCGGGCGCGTAGTCGAGGCCGTTCACGCTGTTCGGAACCACGAGGAACTCGGGGTCGAGGTCGCCGAACAGGGCTTCGGTGGCCTGCACGTACACGTCGTGGTTGAACTCCTCGCCGTACTCGACGGCGTGGAGTTGATCGACGCCCTCGCGGTTCAGCGCGTCCGCGAACGAGTCGGTGTCGCCGCCGACGACGGCGACGTGGAGGTCGCCGCCCGTGGCGTCCGCGAGCTCGCGGCCCGCGGTCACGAGTTCGAAGGACACGTCGCGGAGTTCGCCGCGGCGGTGCTCGGCGACGGCGAGAACGTCACTCATCCGTCCACCACCCCCTTCTCGCGGAGCACGTCAGCGAGCTGTGCGGCCTGCTCGCTCGCGTCGCCTTCGAGGTACTGGGCGTCGCTCTCGGTTTCGGGTTCGTACATGTCGGTGAGTTCGAGCGCGCTGTCCGCGACGCTCGCGTCGAGACCGAGGTCGTCGAACGACTTCGGCGCGATTTCCTTCGACTGCGCCTGCCGGATGCCGCGCAGGCTCGCGTACCGGGGTTCGTTGATACCGGTCTGGATGGTGAGCACGGCCGGGAGTTCCACGTCCGTGAGCTCCTCGACGCCGCCTTCGAGCTCGCGGTGGACGGACGCGACGCCCTCGTCGAGCACTTTCTCGGTGTCGAGCGCGTTCACGACCGCCGCCCACTCGAACCCGACCTCCTCGGCGAGCGCGACGCCGGTGCCGCCGAACGCGTCGTCCGCCGCCTGCACGCCGGAGAGCACGATGTCGGGGTCTTCCTCCTCGACCACGGCGGCGAGGATGTCGGCCTTCGCCTCCACGTCGAGGATGTCGGCGTCCTCCAGGGCGTCGTCCCACACGCGGACGGCGCGGTCTGCGCCCTTCGCGAGCGCCATCCGAATCGTCTCCTCGGAGCGCTCGGGGCCGATGGTGACCGCGACGACTTCCACGTCGTCGCCGGCCTCCTGAAGCTGGACGCCCTCTTCGACGGCGTAGTCGTCCCACTCGTTGAGGTCGTAGTCCAGGTAGGTCTCCTCGATCTCGCCGTTCGAGATCTCGAAGTCCTCCTCGACTTCGGCCACCTCCTTGACGGTGACGAGAACTTTCATCGTCAATTACTGCTGTCGCATCGACGTAAACGCTTTCGAAACGCTTCGCCTACGACTCGTCGTTTTCTCCGGGGAGCGAGATGAGGTTCTCCCGGCCGATGCGGAGCTTCTCCACCCGGCCCTCCTCGGCCATCGAGGAGAGCAGTTGGGAGACCTTCGCGTTCGACCACCGCGTCTCCTCCACGATTTTCGCCTGCTTCATCCGCCCGCCGTGCTCTTCGAGGAGGCGTTCGACGCGCTCCTCGTCGCTCAACAGCTCCTCCGCGGCCGCCTCGTCCGCCTCGGACTCGGCGTCGGTCGCGCCCGCGGCGTCCGTCGCGTCGTCACCGGGCGCGTCGTCCGGCGGCGTCCCCGCGGCGGCATCGCTCGATTGCGACGCGGTCGCGTCCTCGCGGTCCGGGAGAATGGCGTCCCGGATGCTTCGGTCTTTCCAGACGTAGACGACCGCCGCGCCGACGACCAGCGCGACCACCGCCGCGCCCGCGACGAACAGCCACGGGACGCCCGCGCCGGACGGCCCGCTCTCGGTGAACGTCATCGACGGCCCGCTCTCGAACGACTGCGGGCCCGCCCACTGGAGCGCGCCGTTCACCAGTCCGGTCTCCGGCACCGCCGTGTCCGGCGAGTAGCCGTCCGGCGCGTAGACGAGCAGTTCCTCGCCGTCCTCCAGGCTTCCGAACCAGCCGCCGTCGAACACGTCGGCGACGCGCAGGCTGTCGTTCTCCACCACGCCGAAGTCCGTCCACGTGAAGGAGAGCGTGAGCACGCCGGTCGTGTTCCCGTCCGACTCCCGCACGGCACCGGTTCGTTCGACCTGCCGAATCGTCATCTCGCGGCCGACGCGCTCGGACTGCTCCGCGACCACGGTCTCGAACACGTCCACCGTCGGCCCGACGTCGGCCCCGTTCTTGTAGTCCGCGAGCATCGACTCGAACGCCGCCGTCTCGTTCGCGTCCGAGAGCGCGTACCGCACGGAGACGTTCCAGCGCGCGTCACCGTCCGCCTGGAGGTGGACGGCGACGGTCGTCCCCGACGGTTCCGGGGTCGCGGACTGCGCGCCGGCGACACCGCTGACTGCCGCAGGCGCGACGAGGAGGGCGACGAGGGCGAATATCAGGGCGGCCTGCCGCATGAACACTCCCGAGTGGTTGTCGTGACGGCAAAACGCTTTCCATCATTCGGACAGGTCTCGCGTGGGTTTTTGTAGACCGCGCTCCACCACCCGCGTATGTCCCGCGTTTCGGCCTCGCTCGCGCTCGCCGCGCTCCTCCTCCTCGCGACGCCGCTCGCCGTCGCCGCCGCGGACGACCCCGCGCTCGCGGAGTCGTCCACCGCGGACGCGCAGACCGCCGCGACGGTCGTCGGCCTCTCCGAGAACACGAGTCGCGTCCTCGCCCTCCCCGACGCCCAGCGCTCGAACTTCACCACGCCCGACGCGTCCGTGATGGCGTCCCTCCGCATGGACACCGCCGCCGCCACGTGGACGCTCTCCCGCGAATCCCTCGCGCAAAAACTCGCCGCCGCGGGGACGCAAGCCGAACGCCAGCGCGTCCTCGAAAACGCCACCGAGAACGCCGCCGCCGCCGTCGATAGGCTCCTCGAACGCGAACGCGCCGCCCGACAGGCCTACCTCGACGGCGACAGCACCGCCGAACGGTACGCCACCACGCTCGGCGAACTCCAGACCCGCGCCGACGCCCTCCTCTCCTACATCGGCCCGCGCAACGACCCCGCGCCGAACTCCCTCCTCTCCTACGCCGACCGCGGCTCCGACCTCCGCTCCACCCTGTTCGCCCTCCAGGCCGAAGTGACGCCGCTCGTCACCGACCCCGGCGCGAGCGCGGCGCGCGCCGTCCGCGGCGGCCTCGGCGACCGGCTCTCCGTCCTCGCCGCCCCCAGCGGGTTCGCGCTCTCCACCATCGCGGACGGCCTCTACCAGCGCACCGTCTACCGCACCGACCTCCTCGACGAGAACGGCGCGCGAGAAGTCAGCTCTTCCGAGCTCGACAGCATCCTCGACGCCCTCTACCCGTGGGCGCGCGGTGGTGACGGCTTCGTTAGCTCCGGCCGGTATCAGTTCGGCGGCTACGCGTACCGTGCCCGCATCACGCACTTACACGGTACAATTCTCTCCTACATGGACGCGAGTAGTGGCCAGCCCTACCACGAGACCCGGGAAACCGCGCTCTCCGTCGTCGCGACCGACCCCGGGTGGACGAACGCAAGCGGGAACTACACGCTCGCGGTGAACCGGTCTTATCCCGGCGGGCCGCTCCGCGTGAGCGTCACGCACGACGGCTCCGCGGTGAGCGTGCCGATAACCATCGACGGTGAGCGCGTCGGCACGACGGGCGTCGAGGACGGCGTGCTGTGGACGCTCGCGCCCCGCGGCGAGTTCGCGGTGACGACGACCGTGGCCGGCGAGGAGCTGCGCGTGAACGCGACCGCGACTTGAAGTAGGAAGCCGCCGCCAGCCGGTGGCGTGTCCAGTCGTGCGCTCGCGCCCGTCGTCGGCGTCGCGCTGTTCGCCCTGCTCACCGTCCTCCTCGCCGCGACCGTCGCCGGACTCGCGGTGTCGGTGACGCCCGCAGACCCGGCGGTCGTCTCGCTCGACGCGAACGCGGACGGCACGCTCACGTTCCTCCTCGTCTCGGGGTCGCTCGACGCCAGCGACCTCACGCTCGCCGTGCGCGTGAACGACCGGGCGCTCGCCCACCAGCCGCCGGTGCCGTTCTTCTCGGCGCGCGGGTTCCGGAGCGGCCCCACGGGGCCGTTCAACAGCGCGTCCGACCCCGCGTGGTCGGCGGGAGAACGCGCGTCGTTCCGCATTGCGGGGACGAACGCGCCGGTGCTGGCCGTCGGCGACGACGTGGAAGTGACGGTGAGAACGAGCCGTGGCGTGGTCGCGGTCGCGTCAGCCGTCGTCGGGAACGCGGCCGAACGACACGATGGCTCGCGGCCGGTTCGGTTCCGCCTGCAGGACGCGGTGCTCGACGTCCACGAACCCGGCGTCCCGGAACATCCGGTCGGCCTCGGCCTCGTCGTAGAACAGCATGATGGCGTCCGCGACCTTCTGCATGACCGTGGAGTCCGGGTAGTCCGGGCCGACGACGAGCACTTTCCCGCCGGGGCGGACGACCCGTCGGAACTCGCGGAGCGCGAGGTGGGGGTTCGGCCAGTACTCGATGGAGCCGGACGACCAGATGGCATCGAAGGAGTTCGTCGCGAACGGCAGGCGTTCGGCGTCCCCGCGCGTGAAGTCCACGTCGTCGGTGCCGAGTTTCGCGATGGCCTTCTCTAGCTGGTGTTCGGACTGGTCGAGGCCCGTCACGTCGTCCGTGTACCGGAGGAGTCCCTCGGTGCCGAACCCGGTGCCACACCCCACGTCGAGCACGGAGTCGTCGGAACCGAGGTCGAACCACTCCAGGGTCTCGTCCCGCATCTCCTCGGTCCAGATGAACGCGTTCACCTCGTCGTACACCTTCGAGAGGTACTTGTAGAAGACGCGCGCCCGGCCTTTGTCTTCGAGGACTCCCATTACGTCGGCGTTCGGCCGGACGCGCCATAGTTCGCTCGGTTCTTTCGCAACTACCTTATACGCGCTCGCTCAATATTTCGCCCGTTAGCCCATGGCGAGGCCAGAGGTTCTCACACGACTAAAGGAGGCGGAGTCCGACGCCGACGACATCATCGCGGAGGCGAAGGAGGCGCGCGAACAGCGCATCTCCGAGGCCCGCGAGACTGCGGAGGACATCCGTCAGGAGGCCGAGGAGGAGGCGGCCGAACTCAAGGAAGAACGCCTCTCCGAAGCCCGCGAGGAGATACAGAAAGAGAAAGAACGCATCCTCGAAGAGGGCGAGGCGGAGCGCGAGGCGTTGCTCGCGACGGCCGCCGAGAACGAGGATGACGCGGTGACGTTCGCCCTCGACCGGTTCACGGAGGCGGTGCATGCTCAGACCTGAGCGAATGAGCAAGGTGTCCGTCGTGGGCACCAACCGAGTCGTGCAGGACGTCATCGAGGCGGCGCACGACCAGAACGTCCTCCACTTCAGCGACTCCAGCGGCGACGTCGGCGTCGAGGGGTTCGACGCCGGAAACCCGCTCGACGGCGCGGACGACGCCTCGGACAAACTGGTGACGGTTCGGTCGCTCCTCTCCATCCTCGGCGTCGAGGAGGAGGACGCCGGCCCCACCCGCATCGTCACGGACGACGCGCTCGAAAACGAGTTCGCGGACATCCGCGACGAGGTCAACGAACTCGACGAGCGCCGCACCGAGGTCGAAGACCGACTGAGCGAACTCGAAGACCGCGTCGCCGCGGTCGAACCGTTCGTCACGCTCGGCATCGACCTCGACCTCCTCCAGGGGTACGACACCGTGGAGGTCGCGGTCGGCGAGGGCGACACGGACGAAATCGAGCACGCGCTCGCCGACGAGGGCGACGTGCGGTCGTTCGAGACGTTCAGCGAGGACGGCGTCGTCGCCGTCTTCGCGTACCCGAGCGGCGACGCGACGGATGTCCTGGAGGACGCGCTGGTCGGCGTGGAGTTCGTCGAACACGAGATTCCGTCGGGTAACGGCAGTCCCGACGACTACCTCGACTCGCTCGAACACAAGCGCCAGAAGCTCGAATCGGAACTCGCGACCGTCGAGAACGAACTCGAAGGACTCCGACTCGAACACGCTGGCTTCCTCCTCGCCGCCGAGGAGAAGCTCAACATCGAAGTGCAGAAGGCCGAAGCCCCGCTCAACTTCGCGACCACGGAACACGCGTTCGTCGCGGAGGGCTGGGTTCCGACCAGCGAGTACGCCGAGTTCGCGTCCGCGGTGCAGGACGCCGGCGGCGACGGCGTGGACGTTGAGGAACTCGAACGCGCCGAGTACGAACCGCCCGAGCACGAAATCGGCCACGGCGAGCAGGGAGCCGCGCCCGACGGCGGCACCGCGGAACAGCCGCCGGTCGTGCAGGACAACCCCGGGCCGGTGAAGCCGTTCGAGATGCTCGTCCGCGTCATCAACCGCCCGAACTACTACGACCTCGACCCGACGATCATCCTGTTCCTCACGTTCCCGGCGTTCTACGGGTTCATGATCGGGGACGTCGGGTACGGCGTCATCTACGCCGCGGTCGGCTGGTGGATGTACACCACCCTCGACTCGGACGCGCTCGCCGCGCTCGGCGGCGTCGCCGTCCTCTCCGGACTCGCGACAATCGTGTTCGGGTTCCTGTACGGCGAGATATTCGGCTTCCACCTCATCGGCGAGTACCTCTGGAACGGCAGCCCGCCGCTCCACAAGGGCCTGAAGCCCGGGAACGCGGACTGGGCGCGCCTCTGGCTCGTCGTCTCCGTGCTGGTGGCGCTCGGCCACCTCACGCTCGGGTACGCCATCGACACGTACAAGCGGATGCGTCACGGCGTCTGGGACGCGCTCACCGAGGGTGCGTCGTGGGCGATTCTGATGGTCGGGCTCTGGGTGTGGATCTTCAGCCACGCGCTCGGCGGCGCGAAACCCGACCTCCTGTTCACCGCGCTCTCCGGTCAGCCGCTCGGCTTCACCGGATTCGGCGCGACGGTGGGCTGGGCGGCGCTCGCGGTCGGTCTCGTCGGGTACGCGCTCCTCATCTACGCCGAGGGCGCGGTCGGCGGCATCGAGGGCGCGCTGAACTCGCTCACGCACGTCCTCTCGTACACGCGGCTCGCCGCCGTGATGCTCGCGAAGGGAGGAATGGCGTTCGTCGTCAACCTCCTCTTCTTCGGCGCGTACGAGACGCAACCCAACGACCCCGAGAGCGGGGAGTTCCACTTCATGCTCGAACACGACTGGAGTTACGTACAGACACACTACCCCGAGGCCGAACTGATGTTCGGCGGCCTCGTGCACGGCCCGATCACGGCCGTGCTCGGCGGCATCCTCATCTTCGTCCTCGGTCACCTCTTAGTGCTTGCCCTCGGCGTCACGAGCGCCGGCCTACAGGCCGTTCGCCTGGAATACGTCGAGTTCTTTGGGAAGTTTTATGAAGGTGGTGGGACGAAATACGAACCGTTCGGCTACGACCGATCCTACACGACCCAAGACTAATTAGTCATGTTTGAATTCGTTATCGCGTTCGTCAACGCTATCGCACCGCTCCTGAACAACGCCGCTCTCGCCCCCGCTGAACTCACCGGAAACATCGCCACCGCCGGCGCCGCGCTCGGCGTCGGTGTCGCCGCGCTCGGTGCCGGTGTCGCGGAAGGCGGAATCGGTGCCGCGGCCGTCGGCGCTCTCGCCGAGGACGAGGAGTTCTTCGGGAACGCGATCCTGTTCACGGTTCTCCCCGAGACTCTCGTCATCCTCGCGATCGTCGTCATCTTCATCATCTAAGATGAGTCTGGACACGGTAGTCGAAGAGATCCGCGAGGACGCCCGGGAACGGGCCGACGAAATCCGCCAGGAGGGCGAGGAACGCGCCGACGACATCGTGTCGGCCGCCGAGTCCGAGGCCGACGACATCCGTGAGGAGGCCGAGGCGGAGGTCGAGCGCGAAATCGAACGCGAGCGCGAACAGGCGCTCTCCAGCGCGAAGCTCGACGCGAAACACGAGCGAATGAGCGCGCGCCGCGACGCCCTCGAATCCGTCCGCGAGGAAGTCGAGAACCGAATCGCGGGCCTCGACGGCGACGAGCGCGAGGAACTCACGCGCGCTCTGCTCGACGACGCGCTCGACTCGTTCGACGAGGACGAGCAGCTCGCCGTCCACTACGCGTCCGGCGACGAGGAACTCCTCTCGGACATCCTGGACGATTACACGCACGTCTCGCTCGCCGGCGAGTACGACTGCCTCGGCGGCGTCGTCGTCGAGAGCGAGTCCTCGCGAGTGCGCGTGAAGAACACGTTCGACTCGGTGCTCGACGACGTCTGGGAGGACGACCTCAAACAGATCAGTAACCGGCTCTTCGACGAACAATGAACGTCATCAGCCGCGACGCATCGAACTACGCGTACGTCAACGCCCGCGTGAAGTCGCGGCGTGCCGTCCTCTTCGACGAGGACGACTACCGGACGCTGATGCGGATGGGGACGAGCGAAATCGCTCGGTTCCTGGAGGAGTCCGAGTACGAGGCGGAAGTGAACGACCTCGGCTCGCGGTTCTCGGGCGTCGACCTCGTCGAGTACGCGCTGAACCGAAACCTCGCGAAGCACTTCGACGACCTCCTCCAGTGGTCGCAGGGGACGCTCCGCGACCTCCTCGTCCGCTACTTCCGGAAGTTCGACGCGTGGAACGTCAAGACGGCGCTTCGCGGCGTCTACGCGGACACCGATCCGGCGGAGATCGAGCAGGACTTCATCCGAGCGGGCGAGCTCGACGACGACACGCTGTCGGTGCTCGCCGAGGCGGACGAGGTTCGGACGGTCGTCGACGCGCTCTCCGAGACGCTGTTCGGGGACGCGCTCGACGACGCGTACGGCGAGTACGAGGAGACGAACTCGCTCGTGCCGCTGGAGAACGCGGTCGACCTCGCGTTCTACGACCGCCTCCTGAAGCAAGTGCAGGGCACGTCCGCGGGCACCCGCGAGTTCGTGAAGTTCCTGCAGGCCGACATCGACTTCCGGAACGTCCGGAACGCGGTTCGCCTCGCGCGAAGCGGCGCGAACCTCGACCCCGCCGAGTACTACATCGAGGGCGGTCGGCTGTTCGAGCCGTCCGAACTCGACGCGCTCGCGGACAACTGGAACGAGCTCGTCGCCCGACTGCGGGACAGCCACTACGGGAACGAGTTGGCGGACGAACTGGACGAACTGGACGAAGCGGGCAGTCTCATCGCGTTCGAGCACGCGCTCGACGCCGCGCTCCTCTCCTACTCGAAACACCTCTCGCACGTGTTCCCGCTGTCCGTGTGTCCCGTGCTCGGGTACGTGCTTGCGAAGGAGCGCGAAGTGGACAACGTCCGCGCCATCGCGCGCGGCCGTGAGGTCGGTCTCACGGAAGAAGAGATCGAGGAGGAACTCGTCATCCTATGAGTCAGGAAATAGCCGTCGTCGGGAGCGCCGAATTCACCACGGGTTTCCGACTGGCTGGCGTACAGACGTTCGAGAACGTCCCCGACGACGAGAAACCCGAGGAGCTCGACGAGGCCGTCGAAGGCGTGCTCGCGAACGACGATGTCGGTATCGTCGTGATGCACGCGGACGACCTCGACTACCTCTCCCGGCAGACCCGCCAGAACGTGGAGACGAGCGTCGAACCGACGGTCGTCACCATCGGGAGCGGCGAGGCGGGCGGGAGCGGCCTCCGCGAACAAATCAAGCGCGCCATCGGTATCGACCTGATGGCGGAAGAAGACGGTGAGAACGAATGAGTCAGGCAGAAACAATCACTGATTCCGGCGAAATCGAGAGCGTGAGCGGTCCCGTCGTGACCGCCACGGACCTCGACGCCCAGATGAACGACGTCGTGTACGTCGGTGAAGAGGGGCTGATGGGTGAGGTCATCGAAATCGAAGGCGGCGTGACGACCATCCAGGTCTACGAGGAGACGTCCGCGGTCGCACCCGGCGAACCCGTCGAGAACACGGGCGACCCGCTGACCGTGGACCTCGGGCCGGGCATGCTGGACTCCATCTACGACGGCGTCCAGCGCCCGCTCGACGTGCTCGAAGACGAGATGGGTGCCTTCCTCGACCGTGGTGTCGACGCACCGGGTATCGACATGGAGAAGGAGTGGGAGTTCACGCCCACCGTCTCCGAGGGCGACGTCGTCGAACCTGGCGACGTCGTCGGTACGGTCGACGAAACCGAGAGCATCGAACACAAGGTTCTCGTCCCGCCCCGCCACGAGGGTGGCGAGGTCACGAGCGTGAGCGAGGGCGAGTACACCGTCACAGACCCCGTGGTCGAACTCGACTCGGGCGAGACGGTGACGATGCACCAGGAGTGGCCGGTTCGCGAAGCCCGACCCACGGTGGACAAGCACACGCCCGAGACGCCGCTCGTCACGGGTCAGCGCGTCCAGGACGGCCTGTTCCCGCTCGCGAAGGGTGGGACGGCGGCGATTCCGGGGCCGTTCGGATCCGGGAAGACCGTCACTCAGCAACAGCTCGCGAAGTGGTCTGACGCGGACATCGTCGTCTACATCGGGTGCGGCGAGCGCGGAAACGAGATGACGGAAGTCATCGAGGACTTCCCCGAGCTCGAAGACCCCAAGTCGGGGAACGCGCTGATGGCGCGCACGTGCCTCATCGCGAACACCTCGAACATGCCGGTCGCCGCACGCGAGTCCTGCATCTACACGGGCGTCACCATCGCGGAGCACTACCGCGACATGGGGTACGACGTCGCGCTGATGGCCGACTCCACCAGCCGGTGGGCGGAGGCGATGCGCGAAATCAGCAGCCGGCTCGAAGAGATGCCGGGCGAAGAGGGCTACCCCGCCTACCTCGCGAGCCGTCTCGCGCAGTTCTACGAGCGCGCGGGCCTGTTCGAGAACCTCAACGGCAGCGAGGGCTCCGTCTCGGTCGTGGGCGCGGTCAGCCCGCCGGGCGGCGATTTCTCCGAGCCGGTCACCCAGAACACGCTCCGCATCGTGAAGACGTTCTGGGCGCTCGACTCCGACCTCGCGGAACGCCGGCACTTCCCCTCGATTAACTGGAACGAGTCCTACTCGCTCTACAAGGATCAGCTCGACGACTGGTGGCGTGAGAACGTCGCCGAGGACTGGCCGGACGAGCGCCAGTGGGCAGTGGACGTGCTCGACGAGGAAGCCGACCTCCAGGAGATCGTGCAGCTCGTCGGCGAGGACGCGCTCCCGGACGACCAGCGCCTCACGCTCGACGTGGCGCGCTACATCCGGGAGGCGTTCCTCCAGCAGAACGCGCTCCACGACGTGGACACGTACTGTCCGCCCGAGAAGACCTACCTCATCCTCACCGCCATCCACCACTACAGCGAGGAGGCGTTCCGCGCGCTCGAAGCGGGCGTCCCCGTGGAGGAAATCACGGACGTCGACGCCGCGCCCCGTCTGAACCGGCTCGGCACGACGCCGGACGACGAGACCGAGGCGGAGGTCGAGGAGATCAAAGAACAGCTCACCGAACAGCTCCGGGAGAAGTACTAATGAAAGAGTACCAGACCATCACCGAAGTCAGCGGCCCGCTGGTCTACGTCGAGACCGACGAACCGATCGGGTACGACGAGATCGTCGAGATCGAAACCCCGAGCGGCGAGACCAAGCGCGGTCAGGTCCTCGAATCCAGCGACGGACTCGTCGCGATTCAGGTGTTCGAGGGCACGGAAGGTATCGGTCAGGACGCCTCGGTGCGGTTCCTCGGCGAGACGATGAAGATGCCCGTGACCGAGGACCTCCTCGGTCGCGTGCTCGACGGCTCCGGGAACCCAATCGACGGCGGTCCCGACATCGTGCCGGACGAGCGCCGCGACATCATCGGCTCCGCTATCAACCCGCACGCCCGCGAGTACCCCGAGGACTTCATCCAGACGGGCGTCTCGTCCATCGACGGGATGAACACGCTCGTGCGCGGCCAGAAACTCCCCATCTTCAGCGCGTCCGGCCTCCCGCACAACGACCTCGCGCTCCAGATCGCGCGTCAGGCCGAGGTGCCGGAGGAGGGCGACGAGGACGACGACACGGAGTTCGCGGTCGTGTTCGGCGCGATGGGTATCACGCAGGAGGAGGCGAACGAGTTCATGGACGACTTCGAGCGCACCGGCGCGCTCGAACGGTCCGTGGTGTTCACGAACCTCGCCGACGACCCGGCCGTGGAGCGGACGATTACGCCGCGGCTCGCGCTCACCACCGCCGAGTACCTCGCGTTCGACAAGGACTACCACGTTCTCGTCATCCTCACGGATATGACGAACTACTGTGAGGCGCTGCGCGAAATCGGCGCGGCGCGCGAGGAAGTCCCGGGCCGCCGTGGCTACCCCGGGTACATGTACACCGACCTCGCGCAGCTCTACGAGCGCGCGGGCCGCATCAAGGGCCGGGAGGGCACGGTGACGCAGCTCCCCATCCTGACGATGCCGGGTGACGACGAGACGCACCCGATTCCCGACCTCACGGGCTACATCACGGAGGGCCAGATCATGATGGATCGCGACCTGAACAGTCAGGGCGTCACGCCGCCCGTGGACGTCTCCCCCAGCCTCAGCCGGCTGATGGACGACGGTATCGGCGAGGGTCTCACCCGCGCCGACCACGGCGACGTGGCCGACCAGCTGTTCGCCGCGTACGCGGAGGGGAAAGACCTCCGCGACCTCGTGAACATCGTCGGGCGGGAAGCGCTCAGCGAGCGCGACAACAAGTATCTCGACTTCGCGGACGCGTTCGAGTCCGAGTTCGTCGACCAGGGCTTCGACACCGACCGCAGCATCGAGCAGACGCTCAGCATCGGCTGGGACGTGCTGTCGATGCTCCCGAAGGAGGAGCTCAACCGCCTCGACGAGGAGCACATCGAGCAGTACTACACGGAGGACGTGGAGGTCGAGACGGACTCCGAGGAGTCCGACGACTCACCCGTCAGCGCGGACTAGAACGATGGCAGGAGACGTCAAACCCACGCGCAAGAACCTGATGGAGATCGAGGAGCGCATCGAGTTCTCCGAGAGCGGGCACGACACGCTCGAACAGAAGCGTGACGGCCTCATCATGGAGTTCATGGACATCCTCGACACCGCGCAGGACGTGCGCTCCGACCTCGAAGACGACTACGAGGACGCGCAGAAGAAGATCAACATGGCGCGCGCGATGGAGGGCGACGTCGCCGTTCGCGGGGCTGCGGCCGCCTTGAAGGAGGAGCCGGAGCTCAGCGTGGAGTCGAAGAACATCATGGGCGTCGTCGTCCCCCAGATCGAGTCCTCGAAGGTGAAGAAGAACCTCGACGAGCGCGGGTACGGCGTCATCGGCACGTCCGCGCGCATCGACGAGGCCGCGGACGCCTACGAGGAACTCCTCGAATCCATCATCCTCGCGGCCGAGGTGGAGACGGCGATGAAGAAGATGCTCGAAGAGATCGAGCAGACGAAGCGCCGCGTGAACGCCCTCGAATTCAACATCCTGCCGGAACTCCGGGAGAACCAGGATTACATCGAGCAGAAGCTCGAAGAGCAGGAGCGCGAGGAGACGTTCCGCATGAAGAAAGTGAAGAACAAGAAGGAAGAAGAGGCGAAGCAGGCGCGCGAGGCCGAGACGTAGCCCGCGCAACGCCACCTACATCCGTTCTCACCGCGTTTTCGACGTATGCCGTGTGCTCTCTGTGACGGCGACCAGCTCTCCTTTCCGGTGCCCGACGCGGCGGGCGAGCACCTGCCGGACGACCGGCCGGGTGCGGCGCTCTGCACGCACTGTCTCGCGGTCGAACCCGTGGACGACCCGCCATCGGCGTATCCCGCGTTCTCGGAGTCGATTCCTGGGTTTCCCGACGGCGAGGCGGGCGCGGTAGTCGCGTGCGTGTTCGCGCTCGTGGACTCGCTCGCGCTCTACCGCGCGGAGGTATCGGCGCTCGCGGACGCGGCGGAGCGCCGGGGCGTGGACGTTCTCCTCCTCATCGACCGCCTTGCCGCGACCGACGGCGTGGAGCCGTACTTCGACGTGTCCCGGCGGGGTACGCAGCTCGAACAGCTCCTCTACGAGTAGCGCGCCCCTGACACTTATTCTGGTTCGGGACGACTGACGGGTATGGATACCGCCTGGGCGAACCCCGACCGGCTGGCGGCGTTGCGCGAGGGCCTCACGCGAGTCGGCGACCGACCGACGTTTCCCGTGGAAGCGCCGTTCACGGGCGAGCGTATCGCGGACGTGCCCGCGTGCATCGCGGCGGACGTGGACGCGGCCGTCGCGCAGGCGCGGGAGGCGGGCACGGCGTGGGCCGCCCGTCCGGTGGCGGAGCGCGCGGACGTGCTCTCGGACTTCCACGATATCGTGCTCGACCGCCAGGACGACCTGCTGGACGTGATGCAGCTCGAAACCGGGAAGACGCGGCGGGACGCGTTCGAGGAGGTGTTGGACGTGGCGGCGACGGCCCAGCACTACGCGACACGCACCGACCTGCTCGCGTCTGAGCGCCGCGCGGGCGCGCTCCCCGGCCTCACGAAGACGGTCGTCCACCGCCACCCCGTCGGCGTCGTCGGCCTCATCACGCCCTGGAACTACCCGCTCACGCTCACCGTCTCGGACGCCCTCCCGGCACTCCTCGCGGGCAACGGCGTCGTCCTGAAGCCCGACGAGTCCACCACGCACACCGCGTTGCTCGCCCGCGACCTCCTCGAAGACGCCGGCCTCCCGCCCGGCCTCCTCCAGGTCGTCTCGGGAGACGGTGCCGACCTCGGCGAACCCCTGATTTCGCGCGTCGACCACATCGGATTCACGGGTTCGACGGCGGTCGGACGGGAGGTCGGCGCGCTCGCGGGCGAACACCTCACCGACGTGTCGCTCGAACTCGGCGGGAAGAACCCCCTGCTCGTGCTGGACGACGCCGACCCCGAGAAGGCGGCGGCGGGCGCGGTTCGAGCGTCGTTCGCGAACGCCGGTCAGCTCTGCATCTCCACGGAACGCCTCTACGTCCACGCCGACGCCTACGACGAGTTCGTGGACGCGTTCGTCCGCGAGACCCGGAACCTCGCGCTCGGCGCGGGGTTCGAGTACGGCCCCGAGATGGGGAGCCTGCAGTCCGAACAGCAACTGGAGAAGGTCGCGGCGCACGTCGAGGACGCCGTGGCGCGCGGCGCGACCGTGCTCGCCGGCGGCCGCGACCGCCCCGACCTCGGCCCCTACTTCTACGAACCCACGGTTCTGGAGGACGTGACCGCGGAGATGACGCTCTCCGGCGAGGAGACGTTCGGGCCCGTGGTCGCGCTCTACGAGGTCGATTCCGTCGAGGAGGCGGTCGAGCGCGCGAACGACTCCCCGTACGGGCTGAACGCGTCGGTCTGGACGACGGACACCGACCGCGGGGAGCGGGTGGCGGAGCGCATCGAGTGCGGAACGGTGAACGTGAACGAGGGGTACGCGGCCGCGTGGGCGTCCATCGACGCGCCGATGGGCGGGATGAAGGACTCCGGGGTCGGTCGCCGGCACGGCGACGAGGGCCTCCTGAAGTACACGGAGTCCCAGACGGTCGCGACCCAGCGCGGCGTCCGCATCGACCCCGGGCCGCTCCCGCAGTCCCTCTGGACGGCCGGTCTCACGCTCGGCCTGCGCGCGCTGAAGCGCGTCTCGGGGTGGGTGCGGTGAGCGTCTTCCTCACGGGCTTCCCGGGCTTCCTCGGGTCGGCGCTCGTCGAACGCCTCCGCGACCGCACTGACCGCATCGACTGCTTGATTCAGTCCCGGTACCGCGAACAGGCCGAAACGCGCGGCGAAGCCATCGCCGGCGACGACTGGCGGGAGACCATCGCACTCCACGAGGGCGACATCACGCAGTCCCACCTCGGCCTCGGCCCCGACACCTACGACCGCCTCCAGGCGGACGCCGACGAGGTGTTCCACCTCGCCGCCGTCTACGACCTCGCCGTCGAGCGCGAGGTCGGGATGGCAGTGAACGTCGAGGGCACGGAGCGCGTCCTCGACTTCGCCGCGGACGCCGACCTCCGCCGCCTCCAGTACGTGAGCACGTGCTACGTCTCCGGCCGCCACGACGGCGTGTTCCGCGAGACCGACCTCGACGTGGGCCAGTCCTTCAACAACCACTACGAGGAGACGAAGTTCCTCGCCGAACGCGCCGTCCAAGCGCGGATGGACGAGATTCCCACGACCGTCTATCGGCCCGCCATCGCCGTCGGCGACTCCGCGACGGGCGAGACCCAGAAGTACGACGGCCCCTACTTCGTCCTCCAGTGGCTCCTCCGCTGTCCCGGTATCGCGCCCGTCCCGTTCATGCCGGGGTCGCTCGACACCGAACTGAACGTCGTCCCCCGCGACTTCGTCGTGGACGCCATCGACGAACTCAGCCGACTGGAGCGCTCCTCGGGCACCGTCTACCAGCTCTGCGACCCGAACCCGCCGACGATTCCCGAACTCACCGCGTTACTCGCGGACGCCGCCGACACCCGCACGCTCCCCGTCCCGAGCACGCGCGGCCTCACGAAACGCCTCCTCCGCACCCGCCTCGGCCGCGAAACCGGCATCCTCCCGGAGTCCGTGGACTACTTCACGCACCCGACGACGTACGTCTGCCCGAACACCCGCCGCGACCTCGAACACGCCGCGTGTCCGCCGTTCGAGAGCTACGTCGACACGCTCGTCGACTACGTCAGAGAACACCCGGAGATAGACTCGAACGCGATGGTTTAGATTCCGGTGTCGTACCGGAGGAGACCCGCGATACCGCCGAACGCCGTGAGGAGCTGTTCGCCCTTCTCGAAGTCCGTGCTGATGAAGTGCGTGTCCGTCCCGCGCTGGTCGGCGATCTCCATCAGGAAGTCGATGACGTCCTCGCGCTCGCCGTCGTCCGCCGCGACCGTCGCGTCGCAGTCCGTGCAGTCGTGACTCGGCGTGGACGCGCGCCGGTCGACGACCTCGTACTCCTCGTGGCCGTTCTCGCACTCGTAGACGACCACGTCCTTCCGCAAGTCCTCGCTCAACAGGAGCCTATCCACGGACCCCATCACGAGGTTCTGGCGGGTCGGCTCGAACCCGTACGTGGCGAGGCCGCCGCCCTGGAGTTCCGAGAAGAACTCGTTCATGTCGTCCTTGTCCTGCATCAACTCCGCCTCGGAGAGCGCCTCCGACCCCGCGTCCACGAGGTCGCTCAGCCCGGACTCGTCCGTGTACGAGACGTCGAACTTCCCGAGCACCTTGTCCTGGAGTTCGTGGTGGAGGTAGTCGCCGTCGAGGAACTCGTCCTTCGTCGGACTCGGGCCGCCCACCAGAATCCCGTCGAGTTCGTGGCGCTTCGCGACGAACAGGTCGTTCGCCATCCCCGCGACCTCTTGGTAGAAGTTGTCGATAGCCTCCAACCGCAGTCGCGCGAACCGCTGCGCTGACTGTCCACCTTTCCGCTGCTTCCCGGGGACGAGCGAACTCGCGGACTTCACGGGCTCCACGCGCTTGCCCTTCAGCCACCCGACGTTCGCCTCCCGCCGGTCGAGCACGATGAGACCGTACAGGCCCTTGTCCGCTAGCATGTGCTCCAGCGGCTCCGTCAGGAACTCGCTGTCGCAGTGGTAGCGGAACGACTCCACCGGCTGCGGCGGATTCTCCAGCACCTCCGTCACCATCTTCGTCTGCCCGCCGCCCGAATCCACCGCGCCCGAGAACAACACCATCCCGTTCTCCGGCGGGAACGTATCGTAGTACCGCAAGCGGTCTTTGATAGACGTCAGGGCGTCCTGCACGTTCGTCCGCGTCTGCTTCGACTTGATGTTCGACGCCTCCGAGTGCTCCTGCGTGACGTGCGCCACCACGTCAGAAATCTGGCGATCCGGCGGAATGTAGATAGTGACGAGCTGCGTCCCCGAACCGGAGTACTCCTTCAGCTCCTCGATGAGCTTCCGGAACTCGTACTTCTTCCGGTCTTCGGACTGCTCCTCCTGCTGTTCACTCATTACGCCGAACTAGCCCGCGAAACGGTAAGTAACCTTTGACACTCCCAGCACGCCCACACGCGGCCGCTGCGCACCCGACACACACCCCGCGCCGGCCACTCCTCCGCGTCCGCTCACGGGTCACTCGCGTTCCCCGCTCGCTCGTTCAGCGGACACGGAGTGTCCGCTCACGCCTCACTTCGTTCAGCGTTCGCTCGTTCGGGCAACTCTCCGAGTCGCCCTGCTCGCGGGTCGTTCCTCTCCGCTCGCTACTTCCGGGAAATCGAAGATTTCCCGTCCTACTCACGGGTCGTTCCTCCCCGCTCGCTCGTTCGGGCAACTCTCCGAGTTGCCCTGCTACATCGACTCGGGCGCTTCCACACCCAGGAGGCCGAGGCCGGTGTCGAGGGCTTCGCGGGCGGCGTTGACGACTGCGAGCCGCGCGTCCCGCACGTCGTCGTCCACGTCGTCGGCGAGGACGGGGCACTCGCGGTAGAACGTGTTGAAGTCGTCGGCGAGGTCGCGGACGTAGGTCGCTATCTGGTGGGGTTCGAGTTCGTCCGCGCTGCGTTCGACGACGACGGGGAGGCGGGCGACGGACCGCACGAGCTGGATTTCGGCGTCCTCGGTGAGGAGGCCGGCGTCGATGTCGTCGGGGACGGTCTGGCCGTCGAGAATCCCGCAACTGCGGGCGTGGGCGTACTGGACGTAGGGCGCGCTCTGCCCCTCGAAGTCGAGGGCGTCGTCCCAGTCGAACGTGATCGACTTCTGCGGCTGTTTCGCGACGATGTCGTAGCGCACCGCGCCGATACCGACCTGGCGGCTGATGCGTTCGATGTCGTCCTCGGTGAGGTCGTCCTCGCGGATGCGGTCGTCGAGGCGTTTTTCCACCTCGTCGCGGGCGCGCGAGACGGCTTCGTCCAGGAGGTCGTCCATGTCCACGCCGGTGCCGGCGCGCGTGCTCATCGACTCGCCGCCCGGGAGGTTCACCCAGCCGTAGAACAACTCCTGGAGCTGGTCGGTGTCGTTCCCGAGGATGTCGAGCGCGGCGCGGAGCTTGTTCGCGTGGAGCTCCTGGTCTTCGCCGAGCACGGTGACCGCGCGGTCGAACTTCTCGAACTTCCACTCGTGGTGCGCCAAGTCCCGGGTCGTGTAGAGGGTCGTGCCGTCCGAGCGCAGGAAGACGAACGACTGCTCGATGTCCCAGTCGTCGAGGTCGAGTTGCCACGCGCCCTCCTCCTTGTACGCGTACTCGGCGTCCTTCAGGCGTTCCGTGACCTCGTGGGTGGACTCGTCCTGGAGGAATCGAGTCTCCTTCACGAACTCGTCGAACTCCGCGGGCAACCGCGAGAGCGTGTCCGTCATCCCCTCCAAGACCTGGTCGACGACCTCGCTCACGCGCTCGTACGTCTCCTCGTCGCCGCTGTCGAGGCCTTCGATGATGTCCGCGATTTCGTCCTCGGCGGCCGCGACCTCGTCCTCGTCGCCGTTTTCGAGGAAGGCGTTCCCCTTCCGGTAGTACCGGACGAGGTCGTAGTCGGGTTTCTCGCGCTCGGGACTGGGGAGGTCGGACTCGTCGAACGTCTCGTACGCCCACGTGAACACGGCCATCTGGCGGCCGGCGTCGTTCACGTAGTACTCGCGGGTCACGTCGTTGCCGGCGTAGTCGAGCACGCGCGCCGTCGCGTCCCCGATGATGGGGTTGCGGGCGCGCCCGACGTGCACGGGTCCGGTCGGGTTCGCGCTCGTGTGCTCCACGACCACGTCGTCGCCGGTGTCGGGGAGGCGGCCGAACTCCGCGGACTGGGTCGCGGCGAGCGTGTCCGCGTCGTACTGCCGGGTGACCTCGAAGTTCACGTACGGCCCCTGGGCGGTCGCGTCCCCGAGGTAGTCGTAGCCGTCCGTGTCGAGTTCCGCGACGATGTCGGCGGCGACGCTGGCGGGCGCGGCCCCCACTTCGCTGGCGAGGCGGAACGCGACGCTCGATGCGAGCACGGCGGGCACGTCCTCGGGGGGTTCTTCGAGGCCGAGGTCGTCGGTCGGGAGGTCGAGGGTCGAGAGCGCCCCGGTGAGGGCGTCTTCGACCTCCGCGCGAAACGCTAGGAACATACGGATTCGTGGGGTGTCGCCGCCTAAAGGCGTTGTGAGTTACGCGGGCCACCACGCATAACAGGCGTCCGCCGGTAGGCCGTGGATGCCATGTCCGACGACACGACTGCCGACGTGACCGACCGCGAACCGGACGTCGAGGACGACGACGGACACGGCGTCACCGTCGACGGCGGCGGTGACGCGGGCGCGTCAGCACCCGAAGCCACCGAGGACGTGGCCGCCGACCGCCCCGAGGACGCGGAACTCGGGGCGCGAGACGACGTGCGGGAGAACGAGGCCGCGGACGCCGAGAACCCGGACAACCACCGGGACGGCGAGCCGTTCGAGTCCTAGGCGACCCGTCGCGCCACCCGCCGCGCGTCCGCTTTCTCCGGCGTCTCGAACGCCTCCGGATGCAGGCACCACGCGAGCAGTTCGAGCGTGTCCACCAGCCGCGGCCCCGGCCGATTGACGTAGTGGTGGCCGTCCACCGCGAACACCCGGCCTGACTCGACCGCGGCGAGGTCGCGCCAGCCCTCGCGCTCGCGGAGTTCGTCGAGGTTGTCGAGCGTCTGTTCCATTCCGAACCCGCAGGGCGCGGCGACGAACACCTCCGGGTCGAACGCGACGACGTCCGCCCAGTCCTCGTACTCGCTGTACGCGCCCGGCGCGGCGAGTCCGTACTCGCCGCCCGCCGTCTCCACGAGTTCGGGCACCCAGTGGCCCGCTATCATCGGCGGACTCATCCAGTCGCACACGAGCGTCCGCGGGCGCTCGCCGTCCGGCACGCGCTCCGCCACCGCCCGCACGCGCGCTCGGAGGCGTTCGACCAGTTCGGCCGCGCGCTCGTCCCGGCCGACCGCCGCGCCGATGCGTTCGATGTCGCCGAACACGTCGTCGAGGTGGTGGGGGTCGGTCGTCACCACCTCGCAGTCCAGTCCGAGGTCGCTGACGGCGTCCGCGACGAGGACTTCGTCCACCGCGCACACGTCGCAGACGCCCTGCGTCACCACCACGTCCGGGTCGATGGCTTCGAGCACGTCCCGCCGTATCTCGTACACGTCGCTCGCGCCCTCCAGCTGGTCGTTTATCTCCTCGCTGGACACGTCGGGGTCGATGAGGAGGCGGTTCGCCGCGGGTTTCTCCGCCGCGTCGGGCGGGTAGTCGCACTCGTGGGAGACCGCGGCGGGCTCGCAGGCGAGCGCGTACAGGATTTCGGTCGCGGAGGGGAGGAGGGAAACGACGACTGGGTCGCTCATACCGGGGGAGACGGACTGCGAGTCCTAAAGCGCTCGCCTACTCGCGGTCGAGGTAGCCGTTGATGGCGAGCGGAGCGAGGATGCCGACGCCGAACAGCACGGCGGCCGCCGCGAGGTCGGAGTTCGTGGACTCGGTGACGACGTACCAGCCCGTGAGCGCGACGACCGCACACGCCGTTATCACCTGGTTCTCGCGGGAGAATTCGACCATATCGTCCGGACGAACGCCCCGTAGAAGAGCGTTCCCCTCGGTTTCGCGCAGGGAAACCGCGGCGCGGGGAGCAACGACTACTTGACCCGGGAGCGTGTGCACTCCCGGTAATGAGCGAGTCGGACGGGCCGAAGCAGGTGTCCTCGCCGGAGTATCACAGCGAGAACCACACCGCGGCCCAGACCTGCGGCTGGACGGCGAACTCGCTGCGCGGCGAGGGCACGTGCTACAAGTACGCGTTCTACGGGATTCGCTCTCATCGCTGCATCCAGATGACGCCCGTCGTCCGGTGCAACGAGCGCTGCGTGTTCTGCTGGCGCGATCACGCCGGCCACACGTACGAACTGGACGGCGTGGAGTGGGACGACCCCGAGGCGGTCGTGGACGCCTCCATCCGTCTCCAGAAGAAACTCCTCTCCGGGTTCGGCGGGAACGACGACGTCCCCCGCGAGCGCTTCGAGGAGGCGATGGATCCCCAGCACGTCGCCATCAGTCTGGACGGCGAACCCACGCTCTACCCGCACCTCCCCGAACTCGTGGAGGCGTTCCACGACCGCGGGCTGACGACGTTCCTCGTGTCGAACGGCACGCGGCCGGACGTGCTCCGGGAGTGCGAGCCGACCCAGTTGTACGTCTCGGTGGACGCGCCGGAGCGCGCGACGTTCGAGGACGTGGTGGGCGCGATGGAGGCGGACGCGTGGGAGAAACTGGTCGAGACGCTGGACGTGCTGGCCGGGAAGGACTGCCGGACGACGCTGCGGACGACGCTCGTGAACGGCGAGAACATGCAGAACCCGGACTGGTACGCCGGCCTCTACGGGCGCGCCGACCCGGACTTCGTGGAGTTGAAGGCGTACATGCACGTCGGGCACTCGCGGGGCCGCCTCGACCGGTCGGCGATGCCGCGCCACGAGGACGTGCTCGACTTCGCGCGCGAGGTGCAGTCCCACCTGCCCGAGCACTCCGTGCTCAAAGACCAGGAGCAGTCGTCGGTGGCGTTGCTGGCGCGCGAGGAGGACACGTGGGTGGAGTCGCTGAAACACCCCTCGTAGGCCGTAGCAAAATTGAGAGGCTTCCCAAAACCATTATAGCCTGCGGCGGGTTAGTGAACTCCATGTCGAACACCACGCGGACGGCGGTCGGCTCCGACGAGCTGGCCGTCCTCAAACTCCTCGCCCTGGACGGCGCGCGCCGCGGCGAGGTGAAGGTGTCCTGCGCGAACCTCGCCGACCGGCTCGACGCCTCCAGCCAGACCGCGTCCCGCCGCCTCCAGTCCCTCGACGAGGGCGGTCTCGTCGACCGCGACCTCGTCAGCGACGGCCAGTGGGTGCAGGTCACCGCGGACGGCGAACGCCTCCTCGAAAGCGAGTACGAGGACTACCGCCGCATCTTCGAGGAGTCGAACGACCTCTCCCTCACCGGCACCGTCACCGGCGGGATGGGCGAGGGCCGCCACTACATCAGCCTCCCGGGCTACAAGCGCCAGTTCGCGGAGAAACTCGGCTACGAGCCGTTCCCGGGCACGCTCAACGTCTCGCTCTCCGCGCAGAGCCGCCGGGAACGCGCCGCGATGGAGGCGCTCGACGGCGTCCCCATCGACTCCTGGGAGGACGACGAGCGCACGTACGGGAGCGCGACCTGCTACCCGAGCGCGCTCGAAGCCGACTCCGGCACGTACGAACCCGTCCACGTCATCGTCCCCGACCGCACCCACCACGACGAAGACCAGCTCGAACTCATCGCGCCCGACCGACTCCGCGACGAACTCGGCCTCGACGACGGCGACGACGTGGTCGTGCACGTGGAGGGCGAGTGATGCCCGCGCTCGACACCTCCGTGGACGCCGCCATCGACGCGTTCCGCGACGGCCAGCCCGTCCTCGTCCACGACTTCGCCGACCGCGAGGGCGAAGTAGACCTCGTCTACCCCGCGACCGCCGTCACGCCCGCGGACGTGGCGCGGATGCGCACCGACGCAGGCGGCCTCATCTGCGTCGCGCTCTCCCACGAGGCCGCGGCCGCGTTCGACCTCCCCTTCCTCGTGGAGGAACTCGACCACCCCGCCGCGGACGGCGGCGACCTCGGATACGACTCCCGGTCGTCCTTCTCCCTGCCCGTGAACCACCGCGACACCTACACCGGCATCACGGACGACGACCGCGCGCGCACCATCACCGAACTCGGGCACGCCGCCGCCGACCCCGACGGCACGGACTTCGCCGCGGAGTTCCGCGCACCCGGCCACGTCCACGTCCTCCGCGCCGCGCCGTCGCTCGCCCACCGGACGGGCCACACCGAACTCGGCGTCGCGCTCGCCGCCGCCGCCGACCGCGAACCCGCCGCCGTCGTCTGCGAGATGCTGGACGCCGAAACCGGGGGCGCGCGCTCCGTCGCGGACGCTCGCGCGTACGCCGACCGCCACGACCTCGCCTTCGTGGAGGGCGCGGCGCTCGTGGACGAACTCGCCTGACCCCGCCGCTCGCGGCCGTCCGGGTGCCGAACTGACAACCTCTATTACGGGGGCTTTCGATTTCTCGGGTATGGCTGGCTTCGACGAGATGGAAGGCTCCGGTACCATCTGGATGAACGGCGAGTTCGTGGACTGGGACGACGCCCAGATTCACGTGCTCACGCACGGCCTCCACTACGGCACGGGCATCTTCGAGGGCGTTCGCGCCTACGACACCGACGAGGGCACGGCTATCTTCCGCTGGGAGGAACACCTCGACCGCTTCTTCGCGTCCGCGAAGCCCTACGACATGGACATCGACTTCACGCGCGAGGAACTCACCGAGGCGACGCTCGAACTCCTCGACCGCAACGACCTCGAATCCGCCTACATTCGGCCGCTCGCCTACTACGGCTACGATTCGCTGGGCGTCAGTCCGAAGGACTGCCCGACGGACGTGGCGCTCGCGGCGTGGCCGTGGGGCGCGTACCTCGGCGAGGACGCGCTCGAAAACGGCATCGAGGTCATGGTGTCCTCGTGGCGCAAGCACGCGTCCAGTCAGGTTCCGACGAACGCCAAGACCACGGGATTGTACGTGAACAGCCTGCTCGCGGGCGAGGAGGCGCGCCGGAACGGCTACGCGGAAGCCATCGTCCTGAACAAGGAGGGGAACGTCGCGGAAGGCCCCGGCGAGAACATCTTCCTGGTGCGGGACGGCGAGATTTTCACGCCCGGCCTCAGCGAGTCCATCCTCGACGGCATCACCCGGAACACCGTCATCGAACTCGCGGAGGAGCGCGGCTACGAGGTTCACGACAACGTCTCCATCTCGCGGGGCGAACTCAACACCGCCGACGAACTGTTCTTCACCGGGAGCGCCGCGGAAGTCACGCCCATCCGTCAGGTGGACAACGTCACCATCGGCGAGGGCACGCGCGGCCCCGTCACCGAAGAACTCCAGACCGCCTTCTTCGACCTCGTCGAACGGAAGACCGACGACCACGACGAGTGGTTCACGTACGTCTAATCGACTAGTTCTTCCACGTCGTCGTCGTGCGCTTCCCCGAACCCGGCGGAGAGCACGCGCGTCAGGGCGTCCTCGGTGGACTCGTCGAGTTCCTGGATGTCCTCGGGTTCCGCCTCGACGACGAACCCCGTGGTGATGTTGGGGCTGGTGGGGATGAAGACGATTTCGCGGCCGTCGTCGGTGCTCTTCCCGGTCTTGAACGCGGTCATGCGGAGGCCGTCCCAGGTCTCGACCTTCACGGGTTTCTGGAACTCGCCCGTGCCGCCGGAGAGCACGGTTTCGACGCCCATCTTGGAGGCGTTGTAGACGACGCGCAGGCCGGGGAGGCGGTTGATGGTGTCGTCGATGTAGCCCTCGGCGACGCTCCCGACCGCGGTTCGCATCAGGTAGCCAACGGCGAACACGAGGCCGACGAACACGACGACGGCGAGCGCGACCCGGAGCGCGGGCGGGTCGATAGCGCCGAGCAGGCCGAAGTTCGCTATCTGCGAGTAGATCCAGTACACCACGAACAGCGTCAGGAGAAGGGGGACCAGTACGACGAGGCCGCTCGCGGCGTCCCGTTTCCACGTTGCCATCGCCCGAACAAACAGGACGAGCGACTATCAGCCTTCTCCTACCGGCCCAGGACGGCGCGCAGCGCGAACAGGAGGTTCTCCTTGCGCTCCATCGCGCGCCGGTAGAAGTAGGAGAACCACTTCCCGCCGTACGGGACGTACTGGTAGACCTCGTAGTCGTCGGCGAGGTCGAACTGAGCGTCCTCCCGCACGCCCATCAGCATCTGGAGTTCGAACTCGGTGCCGTGCTCCTCGTGGAGGTCGGTCGCGTAGTCTATCATCGCGGGGTCGTGGCTGCCGACCGCGATACCGCCCTCGAAGTGCTCGAACATGTAGTCGAGGTACTCGCGGTACGCCTCGTTCACGCGCTCTTTTTTCTTGTACGCGAGTTCTCGGGGTTCGTCGTACGCGCCCTTCACGAGCCGCACCTTCCCCGGGAGCGGCGCGAGGCGTTCGAGGTCGTCGCGCGTGCGCTTGAGGTTCGCCTGCACGCAGACGCCGACGCCGCCGTCGTACTCGGTCGCGAGGCGCTCGTAGGCGTCGAGCGTCACGTCCGTCGTCTCGTGGTCTTCCATGTCTATCCAGCAGAACACGCCGTGCTCGTCGGCCGCCGACGCGATGCGCTCGATGTTCTCCTCGAACACCGCGTCCTCGACGCCGAGACCGATTTGGGAGGGCTTCACGCTGATGCAGGCGTCCACGTCGCTGTGCGCGATGTCCGCCACGAGGTCGACGTAGGCGTCCGCGTCCGCGTCCGCCGGCCCGCGGTCGTGGTAGTGCTCGCCGAGCAGGTTCACGATGGCGTTCACGCCGCCGTCGTTCAGCTCCGCGACGTGGTCGAGGGCTTCCGCCGGCGTCTCACCCGCGACGAACCGGCTCGCGATGGGTGGAATCATACCCCAAGATTTGCCGGTGACCGGCTTAACTTCCCTGCTCTCGACCCCGGCCGTTTATGGCTCGCGCGCGCCGAGACTGGCGTGTGAGTCTCTACGCGACGGTCGTGACCGCGATGTGGGTGATGCTGCCCGCGTACGTCCCGAACAACGCCGCCGTGCTCGCGGGCGGCGGCGCGCCCATCGACGGCGGCCGCACCCTGAACGGGAAACGCGTCCTCGGCGACGGAAAGACGTACCGCGGCACCCTGTTCGGCGTCCTCGCCGGGTTCGCCGTCGCCGCCGCGCTCGACGTCCTCCAGCTCGACGCTACCGGCCTCCTCGGCGTCTCCGTCCCCTGGTTCCCCTTCGAAGCCATGGTCGCGCTCCCCGCGGGCGCGATGCTCGGCGACATCCTCGCCTCGTTCGTCAAGCGCCGCACCGGCCGCGAACGCGGCGCGTCCTTCCCCCTCCTCGACCAGCTCGACTTCGTCGTCGTCGCCCTCGCCCTCACCGCCCTCGTCGACCCCGCGTGGTTCGGCCGCTACTTCACGCTCGACGTGCTCCTCGCCATCCTCGTCCTCACCCCCCTCCTCCACCTCGCCACCAACGGCATCGCCTACCAGCTCGGATTGAAGGACGAACCCTGGTAGTGCGGGCAACGCGAACCGTTTTTCACCCGTCCTCTCGACGTTCTCCGTAATGGCGAACGACGACCTCATTCGGGCGTTGCGGGACGCCGACTCGGTGCAGTTCGGGGAGTTCGAGCTGTCGCACGGCGGCACCTCGGAGTACTACGTGGACAAGTACCTGTTCGAGACCGACCCGGGGTGTCTGCGGCTCATCGCGCGGGAGTTCGCGAGCCTCGTCGAGGACGAGAAACTGGGCGGGGTCGCGCTCGGCGGCGTGCCGCTGGCGGCGGTGACGAGCGTGGAGACGGACAACCCGTACGTCATCGCGCGCAAGCAGGCGAAGGAGTACGGCACCGGGAACCGCATCGAGGGCCGGCTCTCGGAGGGCGAGGAGGTCGTGATTGTGGAGGACATCGCGACGACGGGGCAGTCGGCGCTCGACGCCGCCCAGGCCCTCCGCGAGGCGGGTGCGGAAGTGAACCGCGTGCTGGTCGTCGTCGACCGCGAGGAGGGCGGGAGCGAACTGCTCGCGGAGCACGACCTCGAACTCGAAGCGCTGGTGACGGCCGAGGAACTGCTCGCCGACGCCGACCGGTAAGCGCGCGGACGTGCCGCTTTCTCCCCTGAACGAATCCGAGTTATTCATACTTGTGGAATCGTGAATAGGGGTATGAATCGCGCCGAGAAGGCGACCCTCCAGTTGCAGGCGGTATCGGTTCTCCGAACGCTGAAGGAGACGCGGACGTACGACGAACTCGCGGCGGAAACTGACCTCCCGGCCGGCGACCTGAACCGGTACGTGAACGGCCACGTCCTCCCGAGCGCCGACCGCGCCCGCGAGGTCGTCGAGGGCGTCGGGACGGAGACGCTCCGCGACGAACTCGAAGCCCGGGTCTCCGTGGACGACGAGGGCTACGTGGACAACTCCGGCGTCGTGTTCGACCAGTCCTTCCTCGACCTCGTCGCGCCGGTCGCGGCGGAGTCCTACGACTTCGGCCAGCCGGACGTGGTGCTCACCGCGGCGACGGACGGCATCACGCTCGCGGCGGCGCTCGCCTCGTACTTCGACGCGCGGTGTGCGTACGCGAAGAAGTCGAAGGAGACGGCGGTGGACGAGTTCATCGAGGCCCGCCAGCGCCTCGACTCCGGCATCGAACTCACGTACTACCTCCCGGAGTCCGCGCTCTCCGCGGGCGAGTCGGTGCTGGTCGTGGACGACCTCATCCGGTCCGGCGAGACGCAGGAACTCCTCCTCGACATCGCGACGACGGCGGACGCGGACGTTGCGGGCGTGTTCACGCTCATCGCGGTCGGCGACGAGGGTGTCGGGCGCGCCCGCGAGCGCACCGACGCGCCGGTCGGCACCCTCGCCGAGTTCGAGAAGTAGGCACGAACGTGCTTCTTCTGGGGTAGTATGAGTCAATTATTGCACGACTAGCACAACTGTGTGGTAACGTTTAAGTAAAGTCTGTCGTGTACGCTCGAACGTGCATCATGGGACTCGCTGATACCCTCGCCGACTACTTCGGGTTCGACGAACACGACACCGACCTCAGGACAGAGACCGTCGCGGGAATCACCACGTTCCTCGCGATGAGCTACATCATCGTCGTCAACCCCGCCACGCTCGCCAAACAGGGCGACGAGTTCGGCGGGTTCGTCGTCGAGGGCTACACGTACGCCGAGACGGTGCAGATGCTCGCCGTCGTCACCATCCTCGCGTCCGCCGCGGCGATTCTGGTGATGGCGTTCTACGCCAACCGGCCGTTCGGCCTGGCACCCGGCCTCGGCCTGAACGCCTTCTTCGCGTTCACCGTCGTCGGCGCGCTCGGCGTCCCCTGGCAGACCGCGCTCGCCGCCGTCGTCGTTGAGGGCGTGCTCTTCATCGTCCTCACCGCAATCGGCGCGCGCGAGTACGTCATCAAACTGTTCCCCGAACCCGTGAAGTTCGCCGTCGGCACCGGTATCGGGCTGTTCCTCGCGCTCATCGGCTTCCAGGCGATGGGCGTCGTCGTCACCGACACCGCGACCGCCGTCTCCCTCGGCAACCTCGCGCAGAACCCCGTCGCCATCCTCGCCATCGTCGGCCTGTTCTTCACGCTCGCGCTCTACGCCCGCGGCGTCACCGGAAGCATCATCATCGGCATCCTCGGCACCACCGTCGCCGGCGTCGCGCTCACCCTCGCCGGCTACGGCGGCGGCAACCTCGCCGCGGACTTCGTCACCACCTCCGGCTTCCAGTGGAGCGAACTCCCCGACGCCCAGTACGACATCACGCCGCTCGCCGGCGCGTTCATCGAGGGCTTCCAGAACGTCGAAGCCCTGAGCTTCGCGCTCATCGTCTTCACGTTCTTCTTCGTGGACTTCTTCGACACCGCGGGAACGCTCGTCGGCGTCGGCCAGGCGGGCGGATTCCTCGACGAGGACGGCGACCTCCCCGACGCCGACAAACCCCTGATGGCGGACGCCATCGGCACGACCGTCGGCGGGATGCTCGGCACGTCCACCGTCACCGCCTACATCGAATCCGCCGCCGGCGTCGAGGAAGGCGGCCGCACCGGCATGACCGCGCTCGTCATCGCCATCCTCTTCCTCGTCTCTCTCGTCTTCGTCCCGCTCGCCGCCGCCATCCCCCAGTACGCGAGCCACATCGCGCTCGTCGTCATCGGCGTCATCATGCTCGGGAACGTCACCGGCATCGACTGGAACGACCTCACGTACGCCATCCCCGCCGGCCTCACCATCCTCGTCATGCCGTTCACCTACTCTATCGCGTACGGCATCGCCGCCGGCATCGTCTCCTACCCCATCGTCAAGACCGCCGTCGGCGAGTACGACGAGGTCAGCGTCGGGCAGTGGCTGCTCGCCGCCGCCTTCGTCGTCTACTTCTTCGTCCGCACCAGCGGAATCCTCCAGAGCACCGTCGCGTAACGCCCCTACCCCACCGCTCTTTGTTCTCCGCGCTCTCCGTCCGGGTATGAGCACGCTCACGCTCTACAACCTCCCCGGCTGCCCGTACTGCGCGAAAGTCAAGGACACGCTCGCGGAGCTCGACCTCGACTACGAGCAGATCGACGTGCCGCGCGCGCACTCCGAACGCACCGAGGTCGAGGAGGTCAGCGGCCAGACCGGCGTCCCCGTTCTCGTCGACCCCGAGCACGGCGTCGAGGGAATGCCGGAGTCCGACGACATCGTCGAGTACCTCGAAGAACAGTACGCTTAGGCTTCGCTCGGCTCGCCGCGCTCCTTGAGGAGGTCGCGGAACTCCTCGGGGTCGTCCATGTCCTCGACCTCGCTGCGCTCGATGATGGCGGTGCCGTCGATGGACGTCTGCTTGGACTTATCCACGAAGTAGACGGAGCGGGTGTGGGTGACGCGGCCGACGCTCGCCATGATTCGCGCGCGCTTCACCGCCGCCTCCGTCAGGTCTGAGTTCCCGGTGAGGAGGCTGGGTTCGCGCTCGTCCTCGCTCACGGCCTTGAACGGCGCGCGCGTCGTCGGGTGCACGTCGAACCCGACGCGGGTGAGCACGGTGAGCACGGGCTGGTCGGCGGGGTCGACGTCCGGGTCTTCCGGGGTTGGGTCGGCGTCCCGCACGTCCTCCGCGCCGTCCATCACGTTCACGGGACTCGTGAGCGAATCCCCGAACAGCTCTTCGAGCTGGACGGCCACGTCGATGCTCGCGTTCATGCCGTCCTCGTACTTCGAGACGGTGCGCCGGGAGACGCCGAGCTCCTGGGCGAGCTGGCCGAGGCTCAAGCCCTGTTCTTCGCGTTCGTCCGCGAGCACGTCGCCGTCGATGTTCACGTAGAGACCGCCGGGCGCGGCGTAGATGAGCGGCGGGACGCCGTCGAGGAAGTAGTCGAGCGCGGTGTCCGGGCTGATGGCGGGGACGCCGTGCCGGAAGTAGACCACGCCGTGCTCCAACTCCTCGTCGCGACTGCGCAGGCCGATGACGAGCGGGGTGGCGTTCAGGTAGTGGCCGAGCCGCCGCATCTCCGCCCCGGTGGGTGCGTCGAACGCGTCGATGTTCGCGAGTATCTTGAGCAACACGACGTCCTCGCCGCGGCGCGCGGCGACGTCGAAGCTCTTCGGTCGGATGGTGGCGCGGTCGCTCACCGAAAACCCGGCGTCCGCGAGCATCGCGGTGACGTTCTCGATGAGAGCCGACCGTGACATAACCGGAGATAAGCCGCTAGGCGCATATATGCGTTGTGCCGGCGGGAGAGCGTCCGAAAGCTGTTAATCCGCCGCGAGAGAACGGTGCGTGTGACTATCGTCGGCCTGGACGACACGGACTCCCGGGAGCGCGGGATGTGCACGACGTACGCCGCCCACGCGGTCGCGGAACGCCTCGACTCCGCCGGCCACGGCGTCGAACGCGTCCTGCTCGTCCGCCTGAACCCCGCCGCGCCGCACAAGACGCGGGGGAACGCCGCGCTCGCGATTCATACGGACGCCGACCCCGACTCGGCGTTCGACGCCGCCAGCGCCGTGGTGAGCGACGCGGCCGCGGTCGAGGACTCGAACACTCAGCCCGGCGTCGTGGTCGCGCCCGACGACGGCGCGGGCGCGAGCGAGTTCGCGTGGACGGCCGTCCGCGACCTCCTCGACCTCGACGACGCGCTCGCGCTCGCCGACGACCTGGACTATCGCCACGAGGGCTGGCGGGGCGGCCGCGGCCGCATCGGCGCGCTCGCCGCCGTCGGCGCGTGGACTGCCTTCTCGGACTGGACGTACGAACGCATCTCGTACCGCGAGCACGAGCGCCGCGGCACTCCCCGCGAGTTCTCCCACGAGTCCGTGTTCGCCGCCGCCGACGAGGGCTACCCCGACGTCTGGGACACGGTCGATAGGGGCGAGGGCGAGGCCGTTTGCGTGCCGCACACGCCCGGCCCCGTCCTCCACGGGATTCGCGGCGACAGTCCGGACGCCGTCCGCGCGGTCGCCGACGCCATCGAGTCCGAACCCGTGTACGCCGCGCGCACGTTCGTCACGAACCAGGGAACCGACGCCCACCTCCGGGACGCCGCGCTCACCGAAGTCGCAGACGGCGGCGCGTACCGCGTCGCGGGCACCGTCGCGTCGGAACCCGAGACCCGGCGGGGCGGCCACGTCTTTCTCACGCTCGAAGCCGACGGCGACACCCTGGATTGTGCGGCGTTCGAGCCGACGAAGCGCTTCCGCGACCGGGTGCGCGCGCTCCGGCCCGGCGACCGCGTGCTGGCGTGCGGCGAGGTGAGCGAGGGAACGCTCAAACTCGAAAAGCTCCGCGTGGACGCGCTCGCGTCCGTCGAGCACGTGACGCCGACGTGTCCCGACTGCGGGACTCGCATGGAGTCCGCGGGCCGCGACCAGGGGTACCGGTGTCGGGACTGCGACACCGCCGCGCCGGGGAAGGTCGAGCAACCGCTCCGCCGCGACCTCTCGCCCGGGTGGTACGAGGTGCCGCCGTGCGCGCGCCGCCACGTCTCCAAGCCGCTCGTCCGCGGCGGGTTCGACGCGCCGACCCATCTGGAGGGATAGACGCGATGTTGACGAACATCGAGTCCACTCCGGAGCGGTTTCGACATATATGTCCTCGGGCCGACTTCGGACGGGGTTTGTATGCTTTCGATTTTAATTTCGGGACGAAATAGGTGGGTGTAAATACCGGGGGTGCGTAGTATGGGATAGCCGATGCGCGATTCGACTGTCGCACACACGGCGGAGGTGGCCGCATGAGCGGCACCGACGCCCACGACGCTGCGACGTGCGCCGAGCGCGGCGAACTACCCCGCGCGAGCCAGCGCTGGCCGCGATTCCAGCTCGACTGTCGCGTCGAGTCCTATCCGGGCGGCGACGAGTGCACGGTGTACCCCGCCGACGCCCCCGAGGATGACGTGACGACGTGGCTCACCGCGAAAGGAGAGGCGTTCGTCTCGCTCGCAGACTGCCGCTAACTACGTTTTCAGTCCGCTCCCCGTGAGCGGCACCACCACGTCCTCGCCGTCCCTGATTTCGCCGCGTTCGCGGTACGCGCGGAGGCCGGCGGGCGCGACGGCGCTCGTCGGCTCGCAGTAGAACCCGCGGTCGTGCAGGCGCTCCAGTTCGTCGCGGGTGGTGTCGGCGTCGAGCGCGATGGCGTCGCCGCCCGTGGCGTCGATGGCGTCGAGAATCTGGTCGGCGCGCGCGGGGTCGGCTATCTGGATGCCGTCCGCCACGTCGTTCTCCCCGTCGCCGTCCGCGTGCAGGCGGTTCGCGATGGGAGCGACGCCCGCCGCCTGGACGCCGTACAGCCGCGGAATCGAGTCCGTCCAGCCGGCGTCGCGGAGCCGCCTGAACCCGCGGTACGCGCCGAGGAAGAGCGTGCCGTGGCCGAGCGGGAGCACGACGGCGTCCGGCACGTCCATGTCGCGCTGGACGGCGAGTTCGTACGCGAACGTCTCCGTGCCCGCGTAGAACGCGGGGTTCCAGGCGTGACTCGCGTACCAGCCGTCGCCCGCCGCCACCGCCTCGACGCACGCCTCCGTCACGTCGCCCCGCGTCCCCTCGATTCTGACCGGCGTCGCGCCCGCGGCCTCGATGGCGCGGAGTTTCGAGGGTTTCGCGTCCGCCGGCACGTAGATGTCCGCGTCGATGCCGGCGCGCGCGGCGTACTGCGCGACGGCCGCGCCCGCGTTCCCCGAGGAGTCCTCCAGCACGCGCTCCACGCCGAGTTCGGCCGCGCGCGACAGCAGGACGGTCGCGCCGCGGTCCTTGTAACTCCCCGAGGGGAAGACGAAGTCGAGTTTGAACTCGGCGTCCCACGCGGGCGCGTCGGTCAGCGGCGTGAACCCCTCGCCGAGCGTCACCGCCGGGGTCGCGGGGAGGAAGTCAGCGAACGCCCACAGCCCCCGAGAGGCGTCCACGTCGCGGGGTTCGGGGAGCGCGCGCTCCGCGAAGTCGAGCGCGTGCCCGCACTCGCAGCGCCACGGCTCGTCGGGGCCCGCCGCGTACGTCGCGCCGCACGCGCCGCACTCCAGGGTCATGCGGTGTCGATGTTCGTGCCGACGGAGCAGACGTACTCGCCGGTCGCCACCTGGGGGAGTCGCCGCGACCGCCAGAAGACGCCGTCGCCGCGCGCCGCGACCTCCGCCTTCAGCGACCCGAACACGTCCGTCACGCGGAACAGCACGTCGCCCGCGGACACCTCGTCCCCGAGTTCGGCCTCGAAGTTCACGATACCGCCGGCGGGCGCGCCGTACCGGTCGAAGCGCTTCGCGCGCGTCTGCGACTCCGGCTCCGCGTCGCCCTCGACGAACCCGTAGTGTTCGAGGACGTTCCAGACGCCGCGGACGCCGTACTCGATGGACTCCTCGTCCCAGCCGACCGCGCCGCCGAGTTCGGGGTCGATGGTCGGGATGCCCTCGTCGGGCGCGGCGCGCGCGAGCTGGCCGTCCGGCCCCTTCTGGTCGAGGACGTGCCCGCAGTCGAACACCTTCGCGAGTTCGAGACACTCGTCGTGGAGGCGGTGGCGGCGGCCGCACCGCACCCGCACCTCGTTCAGCATCCGGCTCGTCGAGCCCTGGTGGAGGTCGAGCACGAGGTCGGCGCGCTGCGCGGCCTCGAACGTCGCGTGCGCGACGCGCTCCGACGAGGAGCCGTTCGCGTCCCCGGGGTACGCGCGGTTCATCTTCGTGTCGTCGATGGGGTTGCGGTGCTCCGCGACCTGGAACGCGTGCCAGTTCGTGATGCCGACGACGAGCACCGTCCCCGAGAGTTCCTGGGGGTCGAGCTGGGGGACGACGCGGTTCACGACGCCGACGCCGTTGAGTTCGTCGCCGTCGCTCGCCGCCTGCACGTACAGCGTCTCTCCCTCGTCAGCGCCGTTGATGACGGCGACGGGGAGTCCGATGGTGGTTCCGTCCCGCGTCTCGCCGACGTCGAGGCGGCCGAACCCGGCCTCCCCCGGCTCGGCGCTCGCGGAGCCCAGCGTGGTCATTACCTACAATCCGCCGCTGGAAGGTATTGATTGGTTCGGTCCCGGAGAATCCCCGGAGAGCGCGGTCACGCGGACGCGAGCGCGTCGAGGCGTTCCGCGCCGGCGCGGGTGCCCTTCGCGAGCAGTACGTCGCCCGCGCGGAGGTCGGTGTCGGGGCCGGGTTGCACCACCCACTCGTCGTCCGTGTCCGGCCGCCGCACCGCGATGACGCGCATCCCCGTCTCGGTCTTCACCGCGCGCTCGCCGAGCGTCGCGCCGTCGAGGGCGCTGTCCGCTTCGACCGTCTGCCGGACGATGACCTCGTCGGACTCCTCGACGGCCTCCTGCACGACGACGTGCGTGTCCAGTCCGCGGAGGACGCCCTCGCTGATTTCGAGCGCCGCGTCGCTGATGACCTCGGTCGCGGTCGCGAGGTGCATCAGGCCGCGCAACCGGACTGGGTCGGGGACGTCCGCCGCCGCGCGGAGCGTCCACGCCTCGAAGCGCGACTTCAGCGCGTCCACCTCGGCTTCGAGTTCCACGACCTCCTCGGCTATCTCCGCGGAGTCGAACAGCACGCTCCCGTACGCGAGGTCCACGGCGAGCTCGCTCATGTTCTTCATCAACACGAGCGAATCGACCGCGCGTTCGAGGTCCGTGATGTCCGGTTCCGCCGGCGCGGGCGGGGCGTACGGCTCGCCCGTCGCGGCCTCCACCACGTCCCCAATCGTCTCCTCGGGGCCGCGCAACAGGAGTACGTCGCCCGCCTCGAACGCCGTCTCCCGGTCGGGGTTGAGGAGCCAGTCGCCGCCGCGCCGCACGGCGATGACGCGCACGCCCGTCTCCGTTTCGAGGTTCACGTCGGCGAACGTCCGGCCCGCGTACGCGGAGTCCGCGGCGAGTTCCGCGCGCACCAGCGTCTCCACGGCCTCCGGGAGCGCCGCTCGAATCGCCTCCGGCAGGCCGATGTCTTCGAGGACGACCTTCGCGATGTCGCCGGCGGCGTCGCTCACCTTCTCCGCCGCGCCCGTGATGCCGAGTACGGGCGCGAGCGACTCCACCTCCTCGGGGTTGCGCGCCGCCAGCATCACGCTCATCCGCGCCCGCATCTGCAGGACGTCCATGCGCTCCTCCAGCGCGAGCACTTCCTGCGCCACGTCGTCGCTCCCGTGGAGCACCGCGGAGTACGAGAGGTCGATGAGGAGTTCCGCCGTGTCCTTCATCTCCGCGAGGAGGGCTTTCACGCTCGCCGGCTCGTACTCCACGCGGCCACTCATGCGTCCGGGTTCAGCGCCCGCGAACAAAAACCCTCGCGCGCTTCCTAATAGACAATCCTTTTGAAAGACCGCGAAGAACCCCTGGCTATGGCAGACGAACTTCACAAGGGGCTTGAAGGCGTGCTCGTCGCCGAGTCCTCGCTGAGTTACATCGACGGAGACGAGGGCAAACTCGTCTACCGTGGATACACCATCGAGGACCTCGCCGAGAACGCGAGCTACGAGGAAGTCCTCTACCTCCTCTGGCACGGCGAACTCCCCACCCGGGCGGAACTCGACGCGTTCGAGTCCGAGATGGCCGCAGAGCGCGACATCGACGACGCCGTCGTCGACCTCCTCCGCGACCTCGTGGACGCGGACGAGGATCCGATGAACGCGCTCCGCACCGCCGTCAGCCAGCTCTCCGCGTACGAACCCGAGGACGACGCCGACCCCGAAGACCTCGACGCGAGCCTCCGGAAGGGCCGCCGCATTACCGCGAAGATCCCCACGATTCTCGCGGCCTACGACCGCCTCCGCCGCGGCGAGGACGTCGTGGAACCCCGGGAAGACCTCGGGCACGCCGCGAACTTCCTCTACATGTTCACGGGCGAGGAACCCGACGACGTGGCCGCGGAGACGTTCGACATGGCGCTCACGCTCCACGCCGACCACGGCCTGAACGCCTCCACGTTCACGAGCATGGTCATCGCGTCCACGCTCGCGGACATGTACTCCTCCGTCACCGGCGGCATCGGCGCGCTCTCCGGCAGCCTCCACGGCGGCGCGAACCAGGACGTCATGGAACTCCTCGTGGAAGTCGAGGAGTCCGGCAAAGACCCCCTCCAGTGGGTGGACGACGCCATCGCTGACGGCCTCCGCGTCCCCGGCTGGGGCCACCGCGTCTACAACGTCAAAGACCCGCGCGCCGTCATCCTCGAACGCAAGTCGAAGGACCTCGGGAACGCGAGCGGCGAGAAGAAGTGGTACGACATCGCCCACGACATCGAACAGTACCTTATCGATGAGAAGAACTTCGACGAGAAGGGCCTCGCCCCGAACGTCGACTTCTACTCCGGCACCGTCTACTACCAGCTCGGCATCCCCCTCGACCTCTACACGCCCATCTTCGCGATGAGTCGCGTCGGTGGCTGGGTCGGTCACGTCCTCGAATACCAGGAGGACAACCGCCTCATCCGGCCGCGCGGCCGTTACATCGGCGACGAGTCCAACGACTGGACGCCCATCGACGAGCGGTAGACGCCGTTTCTTTTCGGGCGGTTTCGTTCGTTAGTGTGGTCGGTCAGTCGGTGGTGGCGCGTTCGTCCATCCTGTCGGCGGCGCGCGCGGCCCAGTCGCCGTCCCGGAACCCCCAGGCGGCGACGGGGCTGAACGTCGCGGTGACGACGATGTCCACCGCCCGCATCAGCGTGCGGAGCGTCTGCTCGCTCATCACCGGCCACGCGAGCGAGAGGACGCGCGTCCAGACCGCGCGGTGAGAGCGCACCACGTCCAGCGACAGGGCCGAGCGTGTTCACCGTACCGGAACCGACAGCCCGACCCCGGTGAAACTGAACGCGACCGGAGAAACGCTCGAAAACGACACACTGGGGGTTCAAGGGGCGGATTCCGTTCTCTATGAGAACGCCGCCCGGTTTCACTTTCACTCCGCTTCCCGCGGGTTTATGATTCGAGCGCTCGTCGGGTCGAGTGGAGTCACACGCTCCCCCTCTGCGACATCGCTATTCTTACTGTAGCCCCTGCTCTCTCCCCGGTATGCTCGAACTCGCGGACGTCCTCGAAGCCGAGGACCGCGTGAGCGACGTCGCCCGCCACACGCCGCTCGACTACTCGCACACGTTCTCGGACATCACCGGCGCGGAAGTCCACCTGAAACTGGAGTGCTTCCAGCGCACCGGGTCGTTCAAGATTCGGGGCGCGGCGAACCGCATCCGCACGCTCTCCGACGAGGAGGCGGCCGCGGGCGTCGTCACCGCCAGCGCGGGCAACCACGCGCAGGGCGTCGCGCTCGCCGCCAGCCGGTCGGGCGTGGACGCGAAGGTCGTGATGCCCGAGACCGCGCCCATCTCGAAAATCAAGGCGACGCGGAGTTACGGCGCGGAGGTCGTCCTGCACGGCGTGGACTACGACGCCGCCCAGGAGCGCGCGCACGAACTCGAACGCGAGGAGGGCCGGACGTACGTCCACGCGTTCGACGACGAGACGGTGATGGCGGGCCAGGGCACCATCGGCCTCGAAATCCTCGACCACCTCCCCGAGGTCGAGACCGTCGTCGTCCCCATCGGCGGCGGCGGCCTCATCTCCGGCATCGCCACCGCCATCAAGGCCCGCAGCCCCGACACGCGCGTCGTCGGCGTGCAGGCCGACGGCGCGTCCACCGTCGCGCAGTCCCTCCGGAAGGGAAGTCCGGAGGCCATCGACGCCGTGGACACCATCGCGGACGGCATCGCCGTGCGGCGGGTCGGCGAGCAGACGTTCCCCGTCATCCGCGAGCGCGTGGACGACGTGGTCACCGTCACGGACGACGAAATCGCGAGCGCCGTCACGATGCTCCTCGAACGCGGGAAGACGCTCGTCGAGGGCGCGGGCGCGGTGCCGCTCGCCGCGCTCCTCGAAGGCAAGTTCGTCTACGAGAAGGACGAGGTCATCGTCCCCGCGCTCTGCGGCGGGAACATCGACCTCAACCTCCTCACCACCGTCATCACGCGCGGCCTCGTCGCCAGCGGCCGCTACATCAAGATTCGCACCGTCCTCAAGGACCGGCCCGGCGCGCTCGACGACCTCATCGAGGTGCTCAGCGACGCCCGCGCGAACATCTACGCCATCCAGCACGACCGAACCAACCGCGACATCGCGATGAACGCCGCCGAGGTCGAACTCGACCTCGAAACCCGGGGCGAAGACCACGTCGAGGACCTCCTCGACAGCCTCCGCGAACGCGGCTACGACGTGGAAGTCCTCGTCTAAGCTATCGCGCGATGCCGTACGTCACGGTGAGGAATTTCTGACCCAACAGCCACATCTCGTGGGTCGCCACCACCGCCCCGTCGCCGGGCGCGTCCGGCGCGTCCGACGCGTCCGCGGGCCACACCGTGAACGTCTGCTCCATCGGCAGCCAGAACCCCGCGCCGTCCCGCACCCAGTAGAGGCCGGGGTCGCCGGGCGCGCGCGTCGTCAACCGCACGCCGTCCCCGCGCGCGCTGTCCGTCGCGACCGATTCGAGGTGGAGTACCGTCGAGAGATTTCCGCCCGGTAGGGGGGCGGCGATGTTCACGAAGCGTTCCGGGGTTTGTGAGCCAGCAGGCCGGTGGTCTGCGTTGTTCACGAAGCGTTCCGGGGTTTGTGAGCCAGCAGGCCGGTGGTCTGCGTTGTTCACGAACCGCTCGTTTTGCGCGTCGTGGTGGGCGTAGAGCGCGACGAACACTGCCTCGCCGGTGTCGGGGTCGGTGCGTATCCACGCTCGCGCGCCGGGCCGCGGGTCGGCGTCGGGGTCAATGGGGACGAAGCGGCTCTCCAGTGTTCGCGTCCCGTCGTCGCCGGGTGCGGGGAGGTTCAGTTGCTGGAGGTGGGTCGTGAGAGGGGCGGCGAGGCGCGCGCCGGTGCGGAACGGGCGGTGCCAGCGGGTTCGATAGGCCATCTCGTAGTCGCTCGTCGCCTCGTAGAACGCGCGGATGTCGGGGGCGACGCGGTCGGTGTCGAAGTCGGGGCGCGCGAACGCGTCGAAGTTGTCCATCTCGCCCGTCGGGGTCGGCGCGGCCTCGTCCGAGAGTCCTGTGCGCTCGGGGAAGTCCGCGCCGATGCGACGACCGCCGTTCACGGGGCTGAACGGAATCCCGCGCGCACGCTCGCGCGACCCCGCGAGACCGGCGAGTCCCGCGAGCGCCGCCGCGACGCCGCCCGCCCGCAGTCTGTTCATACGTCCGGTTGGGGTCGGGCCGCCATCAGCGCGACGGCTAGTCGCGGGGAGTTAAGTCCTCCCGCGGTCTCCCCTCGGGTATGAAGCGAACGATCTCCACCGGTGACGCGCCCGAGGCCGTCGGCGCGTACAGCCAGGCGACGACGAACGGCGACCTCGTGTTCACCGCCGGCCAGATTCCGATGACGCCGGACGGCGACCTGCTCGACGACGAACCCATCGCCACCCAGACCCGGCAGAGCCTCGAAAACGTGAAAGCCATCCTCGAAGAGGAAGGCCTCACCACCCAGGACGTGCTGAAGACGACGGTGTTCCTCGCGGACATCGACGACTTCGACGAGATGAACGAGACGTACGAGGAGTACTTCCAGGACAACCCGCCCGCGCGGAGCGCCGTGCAGGCGGGCGCGCTCCCGAAGGGCGTCGGCGTCGAAATCGAAGCCATCGCCACCCGCGACTAGATGAACCGCGACGCCGCCGTCTGGGGGCTCGTCGGCGCGCTCACCTTCCTCGTCCTCGCGCAGGGCTACCGCCTCGCCACCGGCGACGGCCCGGGCTTCCCCGTCCTCCTCGCCGTCGCCCTCGCCGTCTTCCTTGCCACCACGCTCACCGTCCCCGTCGTCGCCGCCCGAATGAGAAGGGTTTAAACGCCGGAGTCGGCTACGAAGTGGTGTAAGCCGGGATGGCCGAATGGCAAAGCGCACGCCTGGAAAGCGTGTCCCCTTACGGGGTTCTGGGTTCAAATCCCAGTCCCGGCGTTTTCTACTGAGACCGAGACGCCCAGTCTCGGCTGGGCGTCTCCGGTCGAGGATGCGGTAGCCCGGTCGGGATTTGAGCCAGTCAGGCGACCGTAGGGAGTCTGACGCTGTTCAAATCCCAGTCCCGGCGCTTCTCTCCACGAACGACACTCCTGAGCGACGCGTAGCGGTCAGCTCTTCGATTACACGACGCCTGCGCCGTACGCGATGGCGGCGATGCCGGCGAGTGCGAGGGCGGCGGCGATGGCGTACGCGTACGTGTAGCGGCCGAAGGTTTCGACGAGTTCGTCTTCGGGTTTGTCGGAGACGATGAAGGTCTCGCCGTCGATGGGTTCGACGACGACGTCCTCGGGTTTGAGGGGGTGGGTGGCGGTCTCGCTGGCGCGGGCGTGCCCGAGGACGTACACGTCGTCGCCGGGGGAGAGCGTGCCTTCGTAGTAGCGGCGTTCGCCGTGGGCGTTCCCGATGTCGATGACGTTCGTGATTGAGTCGGCCTGTGTGGCGACGCTGGTTTCGCCGCGCACGAACTCCGTGATTCGTTCGGGGGGTTCGGTGTCCGGCGGGACGGTGAGTTCGACGCCGAAGTCGTCGAGGGCGGCGATTACGTCGCCGACGGTGACGCCGGTGGAGAGGAAGCGATCCACGTCGATGGCGCTCACCTGAATGTCGTCGATGCCCGTGCCCGTCGACGTGTCGTCCACGTGCGTGCCGATGTCGATGGTGACGTTCCCGGTGCCGTCGTCGAGCGTGAACGGGGTGGCGTAGACGCCTTCGGCGCGCGTCTCCCACATGTCCGAGCTTCCGCCTTCGTCCCACTCCTCGACCTCCCACGCGGAGAGCACGGCGGGGTCGCCGCGGATGGGGGCGTCGAACGTGCTGTCGCTTCGAACCGTGCCTTTCAGTTCGACGCGGCCTTCCTCGCGGATGTCCCGCACGGCGGTCGTTTCGGTGGCTTCGACGAGCGCGCGCCGGCGGTGCTGGCGGCGGCCGTACACGCCGGCGGCCGCGGCGACGAGAAGGAGTATCGCTCCGACCGCGATGAGGGCGGATGCCATGGTCTGGGGTTGCGGGACGCGGAAGGTAAAACCAGGGGGCGCGGGGTTAGTCGCGGACGGCGCGGACGCGTTCGCGGAGGCGGGGGTGGCCGTAGAGGCCGGCCGCGACGGTGAGGAGGGAGACGGCGAGCGCGAGCGCGAACCCGAGCGCGCTCCACGGCGCGGGGCCGACCGCTCGCAGGAACGTGTAGCCGACGCAGAGCGCGCCGGCGAACGCGAGCAGCCAGGCGAGCGCGCCCGCGAGGGTTCTCCCCGCGTGTTCCGCGCCCCGCGCCCATCGTGGTTCGGTCGTCATACGGCGAACTGGTCGAGTATGTGACTTAATTCTTGTTCTATATGTCCGCGTGGACGCGGACTTCCTCGTCGGTGACGGTGTCCACGGCGTCGCCGCTCACGGTGTAGTCGTCCTCGCCTTTCTCCGTCCAGCCGAAGGCGGCGAGCACGGATTCGCCGAGGCCGGGTTCGGGGTCGACCCAGGCGGTGTTGTCCTCGACGGCGGTGACGATTCCGAGCTGTTCGCCCTCGATGTCCACGAGGAACTTGCCCTCGTCTTCCGGCGTGAGTGTCGCCATGCTCGGGGGTTCTCGGAGCGGCGTGAAAGGCGTGGTGGGCGGACGCCGACACACCACTCCCCGACTGTACCGTGTGAACACACAACACGAATTCTGGGGTTTCGGGGCGTCTCGCCGGCGTTCTCTCCCCGCGGGTGGCAAAGTTTTATATAGAAGGACAAACAATCATTCGAGTAGCTATGTCGCAACAGCGTATGCAGGGCCAGCCCATGATTATCATGGGAGACGACGCCCAGCGAGTGAAGGACAAGGACGCGCAGGAACACAACATCTCCGCGGCACGCGCCGTCGCGGACGCCGTCCGCTCCACCCTCGGGCCGAAAGGCATGGACAAGATGCTCGTCGACTCGATGGGTGACGTAACCATCACGAACGACGGCGTCACCATCCTCGAAGAGATGGACATCGACAACCCCACCGCGGAGATGATCGTGGAAGTCGCCGAGACCCAGGAGGACGAGGCCGGCGACGGCACCACGACCGCGGTCGCCATCGCGGGCGAACTCCTCAAGGAGGCCGAAGACCTCCTCGAACAGGACATCCACCCGACGGCCATCATCAAGGGCTACAACCAGGCCGCCGAGAAGGCCCGCGAGGAAGTCGACGACATCGCCGTCTCCGTCGACCCCGAGGACGAAGCCCTCATCCGCTCCGTCGCGGAGACGTCCATGACGGGCAAGAGCGCCGAAATCGACAAGGAACTCCTCAGCAGCCTCCTCTACGAGGCGCTCAAGCAGGTGTCCGTGGACGCCGAGGACGGCTCCACCGTCGTCGACGTGGCGAACATCAACATCGAGACCCAGACGGGTCGCTCCGTCGGCGAGTCCGAGCTCCTCAAGGGCGCGGCCATCGACAAAGACCCCGTCCTCGACTCGATGCCCACGGAACTCGACGACGCGAACACGCTCCTCCTCAACGAACCCATCGAGGTCGAGGAGGCGAACGCCGACACCTCCGTCAGCATCGACAGCCCCGACCAGCTCCAGAGCTTCCTCGACCAGGAGGAGAAACAGCTCCGGGAGAAGGTCGACAAAATCGTCGAGACCGGCGTCGACGTGGTGTTCTGCCAGAAGGGCATCGACGACATGGCCCAGCACTACCTCGCGAAGGAGGGCGTGCTCGCCGTCCGCCGCGTGAAGAAGTCCGACATCGGCTTCCTCAAGAACGTCCTCGGCGGCAGCGTCGTCCAGGACCTCGACAGCCTCACCGCCGACGACCTCGGGCGCGGCAGCGTCCGCCGCGACGAGGAGGACGACCTCTTCTACGTCGAAGGCCTCGCCGAGGAGGCGCACGGCGTCACGCTCCTCCTCCGCGGCAGCACTGACCACGTCGTCGACGAACTCGAACGCGGCGTCACGGACGCCCTCGATGTGGCCGCCCAGACCATCACGGACGGCCGCGTCCTCCCCGGCGGCGGCGCAATCGAAGTCGAACTCGCCGACCGCCTCCGCTCCTACGCGGACTCCGTCAGCGGCCGCGAGCAGCTCGCCGTCGAGTCCTTCGCGAACGCGCTCGAACTCATCCCGCGCGTCCTCGCCGAGAACGCGGGCCTCGACCCCATCGACATCCTCGTCGACCTCCGCGCGGCCCACGAGACGGGCGAGCAGAACACCGGCCTGAACGTCCTCACGGGCGACCTCGAAGACACCTACGAGGCCGGTGTCGTCGAACCCGCGCACGCCAAGGAGCAGGCGCTCAGTAGCGCCACCGAGGCCGCGAACCTCGTGCTCAAAATCGACGACATCATCTCCGCCGGCGACCTCTCCACCGACAAGGGCGACGACGACGGTGGCGCGGCCGGCGGCATGGGCGGCATGGGCGGCGGCATGGGCGGCATGATGTAAGAATCGGCCCGCCTGCCCCGCTCCCACCCCCGACTGCACTGCGTTCGCACCGCTCGACGACTATCTTCTGCGTTCTTTTCGAACTGGAGAGCGACGCGTCCGGTTACTCCTGGATGTCGAGTTCGAACTGTTCGTGTTCGGCGGCGGCGTTGAGGACGACGCTCGTGCTGGACTCCTTGATGTCGGCGTCCCCGAGCAGGGTCTTGATGAGGTCGTTCATGTCGTCGGTGTCCCGGAACTTCCCGACGGCGAAGATGTCGTAGTCGCCCGTGACCTCGTACACGGAGACCATCTGCTTGTGCGCGCGCATCCGGTCGGTGATGTCGGGGAGGCTGTTCCCCTCGACCTTGAGCTGGAGGACGGCGGTGACGTCGTAGCCGAGTTCGTCGTAGTCGACGATGGGTGTGTAGCCGTCGATGACACCGGCGTCTTCGAGGTCTTTGAGGTGGTTGGAGACGGTGGTGACGGACACGTCGAGGTCGTCGGCGAGGCTCCGGAGGCTCGCCCGTCCGTCCCCGAGCAGTGCGTTGATGAGTTTCGCGTCGAGGTTTTCGTACGTCATCGAACCCTACTACGTCATCGGGGGTTTAGAATTTAACGAATGTCCAGTTCAGGCTCGGGTGGTGGAGATTGCGCCAACCGGTACCGCTAATATGGTGGCTCCTTTCTTCACTTACTGTCGAAACCAATGACAAAAGGGAACCTTTCTCCGGACGGCGGTCTGAGCGAGACGGAACAGGACGTCCTTGACGAAATCGAGGAGAAGAACGTCGACTTCCTTCGACTCCAGTTCACGGACATCCTCGGCACGGTGAAGAACGTCTCCGTCCCCGCCGATCAGGCGGAGAAAGCCTTCACTGACGGTATCTACTTCGACGGCTCCAGCATCGAGGGCTTCGTCCGCATCCAGGAGTCCGACATGCGCCTCAAGCCCGACCCCGAGACGTTCGCCGTGCTCCCGTGGCGCGACCTGGAGGACGGCGCGTCCGCCCGCCTCATCTGCGACGTCATCGACACGTCCACGGGCGAGCCGTTCGAGGGCGACCCGCGCCGCGTCCTGAAGAACGCCATCGACCGCGCGGAAGAGATGGGCTATCAGGTGAACTTCGCGCCCGAACCCGAGTTCTTCCTCTTCGAGGAGGACGAGAACGGCCGCGCGACCACCGAACTCTCCGACGTGGGCGGCTACTTCGACCTCGCGCCGAAAGACCTCGCCGCGGACGTGCGCCGCGACATCATCCGCGGCCTCGAATCCATGGGCTTCGAGATCGAAGCCTCCCACCACGAGGTCGCCGAGTCCCAGCACGAGATCAACTTCGAGTACGACGACGCGCTCGCGACGGCGGACAACGTCGCGACGTTCCGCTCCGTCGTTCGCGCCATCGCCGCCGAACACGACCTGCACGCGACGTTCATGCCGAAGCCCATCGCCGAAATCAACGGCTCCGGCATGCACACGCACATGTCGCTGTTCACCGAGGACGGCGAGAACGCGTTCCACGACGAGTCTGATGAGTTCGACCTCTCCGACACCGCGCACTCCTACCTCGCGGGCGTCCTCGAACACGCGCCCGCCATCACGGCGGTGTCGAACCCGACCGTGAACTCCTACAAGCGCCTCGTCCCCGGCTACGAAGCGCCCGTGTACGTCGCGTGGTCCGACCGGAACCGCAGCGCGCTCATCCGGAAGCCCGCGGCGCGCGTCCCCGCCGCCTCCCGCATCGAGGCGCGGTTCCCCGACCCGTCCTGTAACCCCTACCTCGCGTTCGCCGCGCTCATCCACGCCGGCCTCGACGGCATCGAGAACGACCTCGACGCGCCCGACCCGGTTCGCGAGAACATCTACGAGTTCGACGAGGAGAAGCGCGAGGAGTACGGCATCGAGACGCTTCCGTCCAACCTCGGCGAGGCCGTGGACGCCCTCGAAGCGGACGAGGTCGTGCAGGACGCGCTCGGCGAGCACGTCTTCGAGAAGTTCGTCGAAGCGAAGCGCGAGGAGCACACCGGCTACCGGATTCAGGTGTCGGACTGGGAGAAAGAGCGCTACCTGGAGAAGTTCTAGAGGCGCGTCGGCACCCACACCACGCCGAACCCTAACACTATTCCTGCCGCCGTCGCGACCGGGAGCGAGAGCGGTATCGCGAGCGGAAGTCCGCCGACCGCGAGCAGCGGCGCGAGCGCGAGCACCGACCAGGGGGACGCGTCGCGGAGTCGGTGGACGCGTTCGCGGGCGACCCGCCAGCCGAGGACGCCGCCGACCGTCGCGCCGAACACGGTCGCGGCCTCCGCCGTCCACGCCAGCGCGAGACCGACGGTACCGGCGGCGAGCGCGGCCGCGAACGCGTGTTCGACGCGCGAGCGCGAGACGGTGAGCGCGAACGCGACGTAGAGGCTTCCCGCGAGGACGCCGGCGGTCACGTCGGCGAGGTAGTGCACGCCGAGCGCGAGCCGCGTGCCCGCGACGACGGCGACGACGACGCCCGCGACCGCGTACCGCGTTCGTCGAGTGCCGGTTCGGAGGAGCGCGGCGAGCGAGCCGTAGAAGACGGTCACGCCCGTCGCGTGCCCGCTCGGGAACCCGTAGCCGTCGGCGTGCACGAGCGCGACCGCCGCGGGCGGCCGGTGGAACGCGAACAGGCTCTTGAGCGCGACGACGAGCGCCAGCCCGCCCACCACGACGCCGAGCAGGCGTGCGGCGCGCTCGGGAGAGAGCACGTCGTATCGGGGGCCGAGCCAGTACAGCAGGGGTGTGGCGACGAGGAACAGTTCGGGGTCGCCGAGCGCGGTGAGCGCGCGGACGAGGGGGACGAGTCCGTCGGGCACGCTCCCGGCGAGCGCGTCGGTGACGCCGAGGCCGTGCATCTACCGGCGGTCGTTCACCCAGCCGAGGATGCGACCGGGGATGCCGGCGGCGTTGAGTCCGACGCCGAACAGCAACATGAGGGCGTAGAGGCCGAGCGTGGACAGCCACACCACGAGCATCGCGAGGATGGCCCAGCCGCCGGAGAGGAAGTAGAACGCGCCGAGCGTCATCAGCGTCCCGTAGAGGAGGACGAGGTAGGGCCCCCAGCCGCGCGCGTGGTTGCGCCGCATCCGCGTGCGGACGTAGGTCTTGAGGTCCGATTCGAGGTCGTCCTTCGACACCGTCTTGGCGTCGAGTTCGGCGCGGAGCGCCCGCACCTCTCGCTCCATCTCCGCGATGTCGGGCGCGGAGTCCGGTTCGTCGACCTCGTCGTGTACGTCGGTTTCGTCGGTTCGTCCCGCGAGCACGGCGTTCAGTACCGCCCCTATCATGATAATCGTACCGCCAACGTACAGCACCGTCACGAGGAGCAAGGCGGCCCCGAGGATGCCGTACGCCTGGTACTTCCCGGCGAGCGGCGCGTACGCCTCGAAGATACCGGTGAGCGCGGTCCAGCCGCCGGCGGCGAGCAGGGTGCCGGGCACGGCCTCCTCGGGGGTGAGGTCGGCGTCCGGGAAGATGTAGAAGACGGGGTAGAAGACGAGACAAAGCGTGACGACGAGCAGGCAGAACGCGACGACGCCGACGAACGGGCCGGTGGCGACGAACCCGGCGACGACGGCGGCGACGGTGGCGGCGACGACGCCCGCGGCGATAGCGCCGAGGACGAGCACGCCGTCCTTCAGTTGGTGGGCGAGCGGGCGCGCGCCGAACACGCCGTAGACGTGCGCGAACGCCACGTCCAGCCCGCGGAAGAGTTTGAGGCCCGACCACGCGAGCACGACGAGGGAGACGACGGTGGCGGTGGAGCGGCCGCTCGCGTCCTGGAGAGCGTTCCGCACGGCGGCGCTCCCCTCGGGCGTGAGGAGGCTCCCGACGAGTTCGACTATCTGCTCGCCGACGGACTCGACGCCGAGGTAGGACGCGGCGGCGAGCGTCAGCAGGAGGAGGGGGATGAGGGAGACGAACCCGTAGTAGGCGACGGCGGCCGCGAGGAACGTTATCTGGCTGTCCTGGGCCTCGGCGACGACCTCGCGGACGACCGAGACGGCGCTTCGTGACACAGTCGGGGTTCGCCCCCCGTCTGAAAAAGCCCTACGGGGCGAGGTCGCGCAGTTCGGTGACGGACGCCGTCGTCTTGAACGTCGTGCCGCCGTAGTGCGCGCGGGACGCCTCGTGGCCGCCGTCGCGAACCGCGTCGAGGAACTCGTCCATGCCGACTGCGGGTTCGTTCCAGCGCTTGTAGAGCTTGTGCTGGTCGTAGTGCGTGGGTTCGTGGAGTTCGCCCGCGATGCGTTCGAGGAGGCGTTCGGCGCGCTCGGCCGCCCCCATCTCGCCCGTGAGTTCCAGAATCACGTTCTCGACGAACGCGGCGTCGTGCGCGGGGCCGAGCCAGACCGGGCCGGCGGTCTGCACGCCCTCCCCGCAGTTCGGGCAGGCGTCCGGCGACTCGGGGAGCAGGGTCTTCTCCGTCCAGCGGTGGAGGCAGGCCTCGCAGTGGTGGATGTAGCCGAGTTCGTCGATGGCGGCGTTGGCGTCGGTCGCGCGGTGGGAGAGGTCGAGGTAGGTGCGGACGTAGTGGTCGCTCACGTGACTCAATATCGGGGTGACGCCCACGTCGTAGCGCGCGGCGGTGCGCGCGAACGCGGAGAGGAGCACCCTGAGACCCATCTCGGCGTGGTACTCGGTGTTCCGCGGGACGGTGGAGTACTTGCGGACGCCGGACTCGAAGTGCGCGCCACACAGCGGCGCGGTGTCGGTCGCGGTGACGCAGACGAGGTCGCGGGCGTTCGCGAGCGCCGCGTCCGCGAACGGAATCGGCGTGCCAAAGGGGTCGATATCGACCACGTCGAAGTACGCGTCCTCGTCGTGGAGGACGGCGTTCGCGTCCTGCTGGACGGCCGTCCCGTCGAGGTCGTTCCGGTCGAGGTTCCGGCGGGCGAGTTCGACCGCGTCCGGGTCGGTATCGGCGAGCGTGACGTTCCAGCCCTCGTTCGCCGCGCGCACGCCCCGGATGCCGCTCGCGGCGGTGGCGTCGAGGTAGCTGTCGGCCTCGGGCGTTCGCTCGCCATACGCGCGGAGCGCGGCGACGGTGATGTCGCGGTTGAGCTCCTGGCCGGGGTTGAAGAACACGCCGTCAGCCGCGCCCTCGCCACCGCCGGACTCGGACTCGACCTCCACGGTCACCGCACCCTCCTCTACGAGCATACGCGACCTCCGCGACCCGCAGAAAAAAGCCCCGCGAATCGGTTACTCGCCGACCGCGGTCGCGCGCTCCACGACGTCCTCGCTGTACCGCTCGGCGAGTTCGTCGTGCTGGTCGGGACGGTGCTCGTACACGTCCTGGAACAGCGTGATGGGCGTCTTCGCCGCCTGATAGGTGGCTTCGTCCCACATCCGGTCGTTCTCGATGTCCACGGTGACGCCGTCCACCTCGATGGTGGCTTCGCGCGTCATCGCTATCGCGCCGGTGCCGGCTTCCTTCGCGGCCTCGAACTGCTCCATCGAGTCCACGATGTCGTCCATGCTCGGCACGTAGGACGCCCGGTCGAGGAGTTCCTCGCGGAGGCCGTCCGCGTCGCACTCCCGGGTCTCCGCGCCGGCCTGGAACCGGTAGCCGTCGTCGGTCTCCTCTATCCAGAGGGAGTCCCCCGTGTACGCCCAGCGGCCGTTCTCCTCGCGGAGTTCGACCTCGCCGCTCCCGTCGTCGAGCAGCCACTGGCCGTCCTCCGGCGGGAGCGGGGCCGTGTTCGCCTCCACGACCTGCCCGGGCGTGAGCGACCAGATGCCGGTCATGCCCTTCGCGCGGTTCGCCTCCATCCGCCCGCGGTAGCCCGTCACGTCCCGGATGTCGTCGTACGGGCCGTCCACGGCCACGAGGCCGGCGGCGCTCGCGCCACGGGACGTGTTGTGCCGCAACTCCGGCCACTCGGGGAGTTCGCCCGTCGGCGTCATCGCCCGCATGTCCTTCGTGTAATCGACCTCGCCGTCCACGAGCAGGAACATGCGTTCGAGGTTGTTGCTCGGGTTCCCGAGTTCTCCGCGGAGGTCGCTCATCGCGAGTTCGGCCTCTCCTGACTCGATGATGACGGACATCGAGAGGCTCCCGGGTTCGAGGCCGTGTTCGGTCTCCACGATGGTGATGAACTCGTCCGCCTTCTTCCAGTCGTCGAGGTCGCCGACCTCGGGGATGACGAAGCCGTCGATGTGCTCGACCGCGCCGTTCTCGGGGTCGGCGATTTCGAGCATGTGCCGGAAGCCTCGATACCGGGTTTCGGGGCTGTCGCGGTGCCAGACGACCCGCGGGTGGATTTCGCCGGGGAAGTCCGCGCCGTGCTCCGAGACGACCTCGGCGATGTTCCGCGCGCCCTCGTCGCGCATCGAGGGCGCGGTCGCGTCCTCGTTGTCCGGCACCCACACGTCGGGCGCTTCGAGGCCGCGGAGCTGGGCGGCGCGCCGCAGCATCTTCGCGGAGTCGTCCTCGCCGTCCACCGCCGTCGGACTCGTGAAGAACGACCGCACGAACTCGCGGTCGTAGTGGCGGTCGGTCGGGTCAGTCATCCTGCGTCGGCTCCGGCGCGTCTCCGTCGGACGTGATGGGGTCGGACTCGTCCTCGGTGAACCCCGCGGACTCCTCCATCCGCCGCTTCGCGTCCGGGTCGAACTGCGCCTCGATCTCCTGGTAGCGCGGCACGAGCGACATCTCGTGGTGACTCTCCGTCTCGTGACCGAGGTAGCGGTCTTCGAGGTCGAACTGCGCCTGCTCGTCGTTCTCCGCGATGTTCTTCATGTCCTCGTACACCGCGTGCGCGCCGGAGTGGAGGGCGTACAGCGTGATGAACTGGTACGTGTAGCCGAGGTCGCCCAGTTCCTGGAACGTCAGCGGGTCGTCCTGCTCGCTCCACGCGAACGACGACGAGTAGTTGAACGCGAGGTCGAGGTCGGGATGGGTCTCGTGGATGGTCTCCGCGTAGTTGACCGCGTCCTCCCGGCTCGGGTCGGGCATCTCGGGCCAGACGAGGTCAGCGCCGGCGTCCGCGAAGAGGCGGCCGCGTTCGAGATGGTCTTCCCAGTCGCCGTTCGCGGAGCCGTAGGAGTCGATGCGGGCGATGATGACCGTGTCCTCGGACTGCTTCGCGTCCACGGCGGCTTCGATGCGCGCTCGGGCGTCCTCCTGGGAGACGACTTGCTTGCCGGCGATGTGGCCGCAGCGCTTCGGCGTGGTCTGGTCTTCGATGTGGATGGCGGCGACGCCGGCCTTCTCGTACTCCCGGACCGCGCGCCGGACGTTGTGGACGCCGCCGTAGCCGGTGTCGGCGTCCGCGACGACGGGGAGGTCGGTGGCGTCGACGATTCGCTTCGCGTTCTCCACCATCTCGGTCATGGAGACCATTTCGAGGTCGGGGAAGCCGAACTGGCCGAGGACGGTGGAGTACCCGCTCATGTAGGCGGCGTCCAACCCGGCGCGCTCGGCGAGCCGGGCGTCGAGCGCGTGGTACAGGCCGGGCGCGAAGACGTAGTCCTGGTTCTCCAGCTTGTCGCGGAACTCGCGGCCGGCCGGGTTGTCGATGTCGCGGTACGTGTAGTCCTTGTAGTCACTCATTGGTCTGGATGCGGTGGCTGAGGACGGTTTCGTCGTAGTCCTCGCGGGGGTCGGTGGTGTTCGTCAGGTCGGGGACGGCCGGTGCGCCGGTGTTCTCTATGTCGGTGTATTCGGACATTGTATCGTGGTGTCTGGGGCTGGTCGATAGGCGGTGCGTGCGTCGGGTGCGTCGCGGTGTACTACCATTGCGTCCAGTCAGGTGTGGAACACCACGATAAAGTTAATGATTGATAATGTAATATGGCTAGATACGCATTAATAATCATTAAGGATGGGTGGGTGGGGCAATCGAACCGGCTAAACCACGCCCCCACCAAACCCACCCGTGACGGACGACTGGCGCGACGCCCTCCAAAACGCGGGAGAACTCACGCCCAGCATCGTCCAACGAATCCTCACCGAACACGGCGACCGCGGCCAACGCGCAATCGAAGCCGTCAGCGAACGCCGCGTCAAAGAATACAACGACTTCACCGTCGTCGTCGGCCACCACGACGAATACGTCGTCGAAAACGGCGGCTGCCACTGCCAGGACTCCACCTACAACATCGACACCGACCAAGGCCAACGCTGCTGGCACGCCCTCGCCGCCGACATCGCCCACGCCATCGACGAACTCGACCACCACGACATGTACTACTCGGACGTCCGGGACTTCATCTGAAAGCCCTCAGCCCGACGCTTCGCGTCGGGCTGACCCCTTTTCATGTCCCGCCCTTGCCGTGGGCGCACGCAGACGGCGGCCTGCCGGCCGCCGCGGCATCCCCGAAACGCCTACCGGCGTGCCGCACCGCGTCCGCACCGCGACCGCGCCGCATCTGCACTCCACCGTTCCGCCTCTGAACCGCGACGGCGGCGTCTTCCGCCCGCCCCATGTCTGTTTTTCTCACAGTTCTCGCGAATCATCACGTTCAGGTGCCTGCCCGTTCTGACCCGATGGGTGGACAGTCGCTATCGCTACCCCGCGCTCTACTTCGTGTTCTTCGCGGCGTTCAGCGGGTTCGCCGCGTTCCGGAACGTCCTCCTCGAAGAGATGGGGATGTCCGGCGTCGAGATGGGTATCGTCGGGATGGTGATGATCATCGCGGGCGTCGTCGTCCAACCCCTCTGGGGGTTCGTCGCGGACTACACGCGCTCGCCCGCCCGCGTGCTCGTCGTCGCCGCCACCGTCTCCGCGCTCGCGCTCCTCAGCTACCCGCTCGGCGCGAGCCTCTCCGGCGACGCCTTCCTCCTCATCACCGCCGGCACCGCCCTGTTCGCCGTCGGCCGCGCCCCAATCGTCCCGCTGTCGAACGCGCTCGTCCTCCGCGAGGGCTTCGACTACGGCTACGCCCGGAGCTTCGGCTCCACCTCCTTCGGCATCGCCGTCCTCGCTATCGGCTTCCTGCTCGCCTACACGACCACCCTGCTCGTCGTCTACCTCTACATCGCGGGAATGGTCGTGTTCGTCGCGCTCGCGCTCACCATCCCCGACGACGAGGAGTCCATCCTGGAGGGCGGCCTCGGCACGCAAGCGCTCGGCCTGCTCGCACGCCGCCAGTTCCAGGTCGTGCTCGTCGCCGCGTTCCTCCTCGGGTTCGTCTCCCGGTCCGGCGACGCCTTCTTCTCCGTCTACATGCGCGCCGTCGGCCTGGGCGACGGCTACACCGGCGCGGCGTGGGCGGCCAAGACCGTCGCCGAAACCGTCGTCTTCCTCGCCGTCGGCCGCACCGCCCTCTCCTACGGCAGCCTCGTCTCCGTCGGCGGCCTCGGGTTCGCCGCCGGCTACGCCGGCCTCGCCGTCTTCCCCACCCTCGGCTCCGTCCTCCTCGCGAACGTCGGCCTCGGCGTCGGCCTCGCCCTCCTCTTCTTCGCGCTCGTCAACCTCGCGCACGACTGCGCGCCCGACGGCCTCCACTCCACCGCCCAAACCCTCCTCACGAGCGTCGGCGTCGGCGCGGGCGGCGCGCTCGGCCACATCGCCGCCGGCTGGCTCGTGGACGCCGTCGGCGTCCAGTCCATGTTCGCCTACCTCGCCGCCGCCTCCGTCATCCTCGCGCTCGTCGGCATCGCCGTCCACGCCGTCGCTGACAGCCGCGCCCCCACCGCGGCGTAACCGCTCACCGACCCACCCCACGCCCGAAAAACCGCCCACGCCCTCACTCCGCGCAGATGTCCACGAAGTTCCGCAGAATCGTCAGCCCCGTCTCGCCCGACTTCTCCGGGTGGAACTGCGTCCCGAACACGTTCCCCGCCTCGTTCGCGACGATGGACGCGAACTCCACCCCGTAGTCCGTCGTCGCGACGACGTTCGTCTCGTTCTCGGGTTCCGCGTAGTAGGAGTGCACGAAGTACGCGTACTCGCCATCGACGGAACCGCCTCCGGTTCCGTCGGCCAGTCGCGTCTCCGACGAGACGTCGTCCACGCCCTCGACGAGCGGGTGGTCGCGCTGCACGTCGAGTTCGTTCCAGCCCATGTGCGGCACCTTCTGCTCGCCGCTGAACCGGACGTTCCGCCCGGAAATCAGGCCGAGGCCGTCCACGTCGCCCTCGCCGTCCCGGGTGGCTTCCTCGCTTCCCTCCAGGAGCATCTGCATCCCGAGACAGATGCCGAACAGGGGCGTCCCCGACGCCGCCACGTCGAGCAGGGTGTCGCGGAACGGCCCCGCGTTCTCCATGCCCTCGCTGAACGCGCCGACGCCGGGCAGGACGACGCCGTCCGCGTCCAGAATCTCCTCGGTGTCGTCCGTGATGGTGACGGACGCGCCCGCGCGTTCGAGGCCGCGCGTCACGCTCCGCAGGTTCCCCAGGCCGTAGTCCACGACGACGACTGACGCCGCCGCCTGCCGCTGGGCGTCCGTAGTGCTCATGCACGTGGGTACGCCGACCGCGGGCAAGTCGTTTTCCCCTCCGGCTCTCAGTAGTCGTCGAACGTCGCCTGCCCGCCCTCGACGCCCGCGATGGTCGCAGCCTTCTCGATGGTCGCGTCGAACGTCGCCTCCTGACTGCGGTCGTAGAGCGTCGCCGCCGGATGCACGCAGACGAGGACGTCCCGGCGCGCACCCCCGAGTTCGACGGTTTCGACCGTCCCCGCTTCGCTCGTCACCGCCACGTCCCGCCCGAGCAGGTGTTCGCTCGGCACCTTCCCGAGCGTCACCACCACCTCGGGGTCGATGTGGTCGAGTTCGGCCTCCAGGTAGGGCCGGCAGTTCGCGAGTTCCTCCGTGCTCGGGTCGCGGTTGTCCGGCGGCCGACACCGCACGCAGTTCGTGATGCGCACCCGCTTCCGGGGGAGGCCGTGCTCGCCGAGCGCCGAGTCGAGCACGTCGCCGCTCCGCCCGACGAACGGCACGCCCTCACTGTCCTCCTGCGCGCCCGGAGCCTCCCCGACGAACACCACGTCCGCGTCCGCGGGCCCCGTGCCGTTCACGATGCGCGACCGCGACTCAGCGAGGTCGCCGCAGCGCTCGCACGCGGTCACGTCGAGGCCGTCCATGTTCTCCATATCCACCCCTTGCTTGCCGGGGGATTAATCGGTGCGGTAGTCGTCCGCCGCGCGCGCCGCCAGCCGCGCCACCCGCACCGGCTCCGGCCGCCCGCCCGCCGGCGTGAACGCCCGCACCACCTCGGTCGGGGTCTCACAGCCCACCGACCGCACGAACACCGCCTCGTCGTTCACCCATACTTCTTTGCGCGGCGGCTGGCGCTCGTAGCGTTCGAGGCGCTCCCCGGGGTCGTCGAACTCGCGCTCGATGGCGTCACCGAGTCCCGGACTCGCCTCGAACGACACGGAGAGCACGGGTCGTTCGACGGCGTCGTGAATCCGCCGGAGGTCGAGAACGTTGAACCACGCCGGCGCGACGCCCGCCACGAGGAGGTACTGTACGTCCGGCCGGTCGAGGTCGTTCCAGATGTCGATAACGCAGTCGGTGGCGTCGAGGCCGCCGACGGTGCACGATTCGAAGGAGAAGTCGTCTACGACGCGGTCGGCGCGCACCACGGCCCCGGCGAGCGTCGAGTCCTCGCCGGTGTATGACTCCGCGACGCCGAGCGCGCGCGTCCCGGACTTCACTCGCCCTTGATGTCCTTGAGTTTGTCCAGCAGTTCGTCGTTCGACGCGTCTATCTCGTAATCGACCTCCCCCCGGTGCGCGTGTTCTTCGGTATCGACGCTCGCGCTCTCGTCGATGTCCGAGTCGAGGTTCTGGTTCTCCTGTTCGGACTCGTCGTAACTACCGAAGCCCATGTGTGTTCCATGGCGCGACGGATTCAAAAATTCCCCGCCTATTTGTCACGCCCGGCCGTCTCCCCGCGTATGCACGTCACGACCGTCACCGCGGACGCGGACACGTTCACCTGTAACGCCTACCTCGCGCTCGACGACACTCCGACGCTCGTGGACGCCGGCGCGATGCCCGGCGTCGAGGACGTCGTCCGCGAGCACACCGACACCCTCGACCGCGTCGTCCTCACCCACCAGCACGGCGACCACGTCGCGGAACTCGACGCCGTGGTCGAGGCCTTCGACCCCGACGTGTACGCGTACGCCGACCACCCCCACAGGACGCACGAACTCGCGGACGGCGACACCGTCACCGTCGCCGACGAGTCCTTCGAGGTCGTGCACACGCCCGGACACGCCGACGACCACGTCTCCCTCGTCTCCGACACGAGCCTGTTCAGCGGCGACGTGGTCGTCCACGACGACGGCGCGTTCGACGACGGGAGCTTCGGCCGCACCGACATGCCCGGCCAGGACAGGGAGACGCTCATCGAGAGCATCCAGCGCCTTCTCTCGCGAATGGACGACGCCGTCGAACACATGTACAGCGGCCACGGCGACACCTTCCACGGCGACGTGCGCGCGGTCGTCGAACGCGCGCTCGAACGCGCCGAACGCCGCGAACCGAAGTACCCGGACGAGTAGGTGGGTCGGACGAAGCGCCGTCCGGTACTGGGCCGGCGAGTGGGCGCGTTTCTCAAGGTTTAAACGCCTCGGCGTCGAGAACTCCCGTATGAGCAAGGAACTCTCCATCGAGGACCGACTCCTCGGCAAGCAGGTCTGCATGCGCTGCAACGCCCGCAACCCCCAGGAGGCCGCGAAGTGCCGGAAGTGCGGCTACGGGAAACTCCGCCCGAAGGCCCGCGAGCGCCGCTCCGCCTGATTTCCGACTCGTCCGTTCGTTTCGACCGCACCACGCCGCGAGCGTCTCGCTCGCGGTTCGTCACTCCGCGCCGGCGTCGAGGTATTCCTGCTGGACTTCGACGATTTCGGTCGAGTTTTCGCACTCGCTGTATCGTCTGAGGGGATCCTCAGCGAGTTCCAAGCCCTCGTCGCTTCGCTCCTCGCCCTTGGAGAGTCCACCAGGAAGTGGGTGTTTCACTCCGCGCCGGCGTCGAGGTACTCCTGCTGGATTTCGACGACGTCCGTCGAGTTCTCGCATTCGGCGTATCGTCCGAGGGGTTCGTCGTTGAGTTCGAGGAAGGTGTGGCCCCAATTGAACTTCGCGAGAATCTCCTCTGCGTGCTCGCGTTCTCCGAGGATGCAGAGCGCGCCGGCGAACGCCTCGACGGTGTTGAGTTGGAACGGCTGGCCGTAGTTCACGGGGTTCGCGGCGACGAGGAATGGGAGGGCCCGGTGGTCGCCGGGCATCTCGAACATCGCTTTCTCCGCGGTCTCCCACGAGCAGTCCAGCGCCACCAGTCGGTCGTGGTCGGCGTCCGCGGGGCTGAGCGCGGTGTCGGCGTGCGGGTTCAGGACGACGCCGTAGGGCGTGGCGCGGTTCGTGCGGTGGAGCGCCGCCTTCTCGAAGCGCGCGAGCTTTCGCGCCGTGCACTTCTCTGGGTCGTCGTCGCCCTCGTACCGGACGTGTAACTCCACACCGATAGTTCGGCGTCGGGCGGCAAAAGCGCCGCGTTCGCCCCCGGTTTCTTGTCCGTCGAGCGCCCACCACGAGGTATGGACTCGGTCGAGCTCGCGCACGCCTACTACGACGCCATCGACGCGGGCGACTACGCGGCGCTCCGGGACGTGCTCGCGCCCGGCTTCACGCACGTCCGCCCCGACCGCACGCTCGCGGGCCGCGAGGAGTTCCTCTCCTTCATGCGGGACGACCGCCCGCGCACGGACACCAAGCACGTCGTGGACTCGGTGACGGCGGGCGTGGACGGCGCGGTCGCGCACGGCCACCTGTTCGCGCCCGACGAACTCATGTTCGCGTTCGTGGACGTGTTCGAGACCGGCGAAAAGATAGAGCGCCTGCGGACGTACGCGGATTAGTCCTGCGCGCCGAGCGCCGACTCGCCGACTTTCTCCCCGCCCTCGATGACTTCCTGGCCGCCCATGTACGGCTGGAGCGCCTCCGGCACGTCCACCGTTCCGTCCTCGTTCTGGTAGTATTCGAGGATGGCGACGACGATTCGCGGCACGGCGAGCCCCGACCCGTTCAGGGTGTGGACGTACTCCGCGCTCTCGTGTTTCTCCGGCCGGTACTGGATGCCCGCGCGGCGCGCCTGGAAGTCCTCGAAGTTCGACACCGAGGACACTTCGAGCCACCGCCCTCCGACAGCGGGGCCGTCCTCCATGTCGTCGCCGGGAGCCCACACTTCGAGGTCGTACTTCTTCGCCTGCGTGAACCCCAGGTCGCCCGTGCACATTTCCAGGATGCGGTAGGGGAGTTCGAGGCGGCGAAGCACTTCCTCCGCTTCCTCGACGAGTCCCTCGAAGCGCTCGTAGCTCTCGTCGGGTTCGACGAAGTTCACCATCTCCACCTTGTTGAACTGGTGGACGCGCACGATGCCCCGGGTTTCGGTGCCGTGCTCGCCGGCCTCCCGGCGGAAGTTCGGACTGTATGCCTGGTGTTTGAGGGGGAGGTCTTCGCTGAGCAGAATCTCGTCCCGGTACATGTTCGTCACCGGGACTTCGGCGGTCGGGAGGAGCCAGAGGTCGTCGTCGTCGTACGCCTCCTCGTTCGACCCGCCGAGCCGGTACGCGTCCTCCGTGAACTTCGGGAACTGGCCCGTGCCCCGCATCGACGCCGAGTTCACGGGAATCGGCGGGAACACGTCCACGTAGTCCTGCTCGCGGTGCACGTCCAACATGAACTGGACGAGCGCGTGTTCGAGGCGCGCGCCGTCGCCCTTCGCGAAGTAGAACCCACCCCCGGAAACTTTCGCGCCGCGCTCGAAGTCGAGGATGTCGAGTTCCTCGCCGAGGTCGTAGTGCGGCACCACCTCCTCGGGGAGGTCGCGGCGGTCGTCGAACAGCTCGCGGCGGCGCTCGACGTTCTCCGACTCGTCCGCGCCGATGGGCACGCTCTCGTGCGGAATCTGGGGGAGTTCCAGCAGGCGCTCTTCGAGTTCGGCTTCGAGTTCGTCCGCGCGCTCCTCGACCTCCTCGATGCGCTCCTTGAGTTCGCTCGACCGCTCGATGGCGTCCTCGGCCTCCTCCTCTCTGCCTTCCTGCTTGAGTCGGCCGATTTTCGAGCTGACTTCGTTGCGTTCGTGGCGGAGGTCGTCGCCCTCTGCCTTGAGGTCGCGCCACTCCTCGTCCACGTCGAGAATGCGGTCGAGGTCGACCTCGACGCCCTTGTTGTCGAGGGCCTCGCGTACCGTCTCGGGGTTCTCCCGGACGAACTGACGGCTGAGCATACTCTCGCTTCTGCCGGGGCCGCCAAAATCGTGTCGGAGTAGGGGGCGGGCTACTGTTGCGCCCGCGCCATCTCCAGGGACGTGAAGAACCCGAAGTACGCGATTACCCCCGCGAACATGCAGAGGTAGTACGCCCAGTCGGGGCCGTTCGTCAGGTCGAACAGGAGGTTCACGCCCACGACCCAGGCGACGGCGAACACGAGGTCAGCCATCATCCCGGACTTCTGCTCGCGGACGGAGTCGATGACGCCCATCTCAGTCCTCCGGTTCGAAGTCCACGACGAGCACTGGCTTGCGGGTGGAGCGGAGCACGCGCTCGGTGACGCTCCCGAGGAGCGCGCGGCGCACGCCGCTACGGCCGTGACTCCCGATGACGACGAGGTCGATGTCCTCGTCGTCCGCGTAGTCCGCGACCACCGCGTGCGGCTGGCCGACCCGCACGGCCTCCACCACGCTGACGCCGCGGTCGGTCGCGGCGTCCGCGACCGCGCCCGTGGCGGCGTTCGCCTTCTCCTCCACTTCCTCCATCTCGTCCAGGTGGCCCTGGCGGATGCGGTCTACTTGCTCCGCGCCGAGGCCGAAGCTCACGGCGTCCACGTCCACGACGTAGAGCGCGTGCACGTCGGCGTCGTACTTCTCCGCGAGGTCGACGGCGTGCTCGATGGCGACCGCCGAGACGTCGCTCCCGTCGGTCGGGACGAGGATGCGGTCGTACATCACGCGTCACCTCCCTGGACGTCCTCGCCGCCGTCCGTGGACACGACTTCCTCCGCGGACTCCATGCGGTCCATCGGTTCGGGGCTGTGACACTGGCGGACGAGCCGCTTCGTCTCCATGTCGGGTTCCTCGGTCGCGAGCGACACCGCGATGGTGACGATGAACACGACCGGAACCGCGACGAGCGCGGAGCCGATTGCGGGCACCCACTGCGCGAGCGTCGGCGAGATGGTGCTGTCGAGCGACGAGACGTACGTCGGCAGCACTTCGTTTATCATCGGGATTATCCAGATGATGAGGCCGGTGGTCATGCCGGCGAGCGCGCCCTGCCGGTTCGTGTTCTCCCACCAGAGACCGAGGAAGAACATCGGGAACAGCACCGCGCCGGCGAGCGAGAACGCGTACGACACGAGCGCTGCGATGGGCGCGGCGGGGTTGAGTGCCGCGAGCGTCGTGATGACGCCGAGCGCGACGATGCTCAGCCGACCGACGAGCACCTGCTGGCGCTGGGTCGCGTCGGGGTTGATGATGTTCGCGTAGATGTCGTGCGAGATGGCGGACGACCCGGCGATGAACAGGCCGGCGATCGTCGCGATGGCGGCCGCGATGCCGCCCGCGGCGACGAGGCCGACGAACCACGTCGGGAGGTTCGACAGCTGCGCGGCGAGCACGACGATGACGTCACCGGCCGCGCTCGTCATCCCGGGGTCGCCGTACACGTCACCGATCTGGTTCGCGTAGAGGTCGGTGCCGAACGCGGCGAACGCGGGCGAACTCAGGTAGAGGAGGCAGATGAAGCCGAGCCCCCACACCGTCGACCAGCGCGCGGTGCGCTCGGAGTCGACCGTGTAGAACCGCACGAGGACGTGCGGGAGGCCGCAGGTTCCGACCACGAGCGAGAACGCGGTCGCGATCCAGAGGTAGTAGCTCTGGTGGACGAACGGCTCGCTGAACTCGCTGCTCAGCACGCTGAACATCTCCCCGTACTCGATGTGCGGGAGGACGGTGGAGTAGCCGTTCGCGTATCCGACGACGTAGAGGCCGGCGAGGAACGCGACGATGAGGATGACGTACTGGACGGCCATGTTCTTCGTCGCGCCCATCATGCCGGAGATGCTGAGGTAGCCGACCGTTATCGCCATCATGAAGACGACCATCGACTGGTAGCCGGTGAGACCGAGGATGCCGAGGTCGCCGAAGATGTAGAGGCCGACGAGGCCCATGCCGCGCGCCTGCCCGATGGCGTACACGAACCCGATGAGGAACGTGGTGACGGCGGCGATTGCGCGCGCGGTGTCGGAGTTGTAGCGGTCGCCGACGAAGTCGGGCGCGGTGTACTTCCCGAACCGCCGCATCTGGGCGGCCATGAAGATGAGGAGGATGAAGTACCCGGTTGACCAGCCGACGACGAACGCGAGTCCGTAGAACCCGCTCAGTGCGATGAGCGCGGCCATGCCGAGGTAGGACGCGGCGCTCATCCAGTTCGCGCCGATGGCCATGCCGTTCTCGACGTTCCCGATGGAGCGTCCGGCGACCCACATGCCCTCGGTGTCGGCGACCTTGAACACGAAGCCGATGACGAGGAACAGCGCGAGCATCGCCAGCACGAGGATGGCGGGGATGAGTTTGAACGAGACGTTCAGTCCCTCGGGGAGCAGGCCGCTCTGCATCGGGAGGAGCAGACTCATCAGGCGTCACCTCCGTGACTGATGCCGTACTTCTCGTCGAGCGCGTCCCGTCGGCGGGCGTACCAGACCGAGAGGATGAGCGCGCCCGCGGGCGCGCCGATGGCGACGAGGAAGTAGTGCAGCGGGAAGCCGCCCGGGATGGTCATCGTCATGGTGTCGGGGGCGAGCGCGGTCGCGGTCACCGGCCCGAACACGAGCACCGCCCAGATGATGAAGCCCGTCCAGATGAGCCGGAGGTGGTCGCGCATGAACTCCGTGCTCGGTTTGAGGAGGTTCACTTCCTCCTCCAGGTAGTTCGTCTCCCGGTGTCGTTGCGCGGCGGTCGCGGTGCCGCCGTCGGGAGCGGTTCGTTCGCCGTCCGAATCGTGCCTGTCATTTTCTGTCATAGTGTCTCACGTTGAGTATGGTGGAATCGCTGATTGGGGGTGTTAGTTGCGTGCCTGGTCGCGGATTTCGGAGACGATTTCGGGGTTGCGGAGCGTCGAGGTGTCACCGAGTTCCTCGTCGTTCGCCACGTCCTCCAGGAGGCGGCGCATAATCTTCCCGGAGCGCGTCTTCGGGAGTTCGGGCGTGAACACGACCTGCTCGGGGCGCGCGATGGGGCCGATGGCGTCCTCGATGCCCTCGACGATGCGCGCGCGCAGGTCGTCGTCGCCCTCGTAGCCGTCCTCGGTGATGACGTAGGCGTACACGGCCTCGCCCTTGATGTCGTGGTCGCCGCCGACGACGGCGGCTTCCGCGACGCCCTCGACGCCGACGATGGCGGACTCTATCTCCATCGTCCCCAGCCGGTGGCCGGAGACGTTGATGACGTCGTCCACCCGCCCGAGCACGGTGATGTAGCCGTCGTCGTCTATCTTCGCGCCGTCCTCGGGGAAGTACACCCAGTCGTCGGGGTCGTCGCTGTCGGTGTCCGAGTACTCGGCCCAGTACTCGTCGATGTAGCGCTCGTCGTTCTTGTAGAGCGTGCGCAACATCCCCGGCCACGGCTTCTGCACCGTGAGGTAGCCGGCGCGGCCGGGTTCTATCTGGTCGCCCGCGTTGTCCACGATTTCGACGTCGAGACCGGGGAGAGGCGGGCCGGCGCTCCCGGGTTTCATCTTCTTCACGCCGGGAAGCGTCGTTATCATCATCCCGCCCGTCTCGGTCTGCCACCACGTGTCCACGATGGGGCACTCCTCGTTCCCGATGTGCTTGTAGTACCACTTCCACGCGCGCGGATTGATGGGTTCGCCGACCGTTCCCAGCAGGCGGAGGCTGGAGAGGTCGTGCTGGTCGGGGAACTCGGAGCCCCACTTCATGAACGACCGAATCGCGGTCGGCGCGGTGTACAGCTGGGTCGCCTCGTACTCCTCGATTATCTCCCAGAGCCGGTCGCGCTCGGGGTAGTCGGGCGTCCCCTCGTACATCATCGTCGTCGTTCCGAGCGCGAGCGGGCCGTACACGATGTAGGAGTGCCCGGTGATCCAGCCGATGTCGGCGCTGCAGAAGTAGGTGTCCTCGGGCTTGATGTCGAGGACTGCCTGACTCGTCCACGCCGCCCACGAGAGATACCCGCCGGTCGTGTGTTTCACACCCTTCGGCTCCCCGGTTGTGCCCGAGGTGTACATCAGGAAGAGCATGTCCTCGGCGTCGCGCTCGACCGGTTCGACCTCCGCGCCCTCGTTGGCGGCGACCACGTCGTCGTAGTCGCGCTGGGTGTCGGTGAGGTCGTGGCCGAAGCCGTCGTCGCCGAGCCGGTCGACGACCACCACGTCGGAGACCTCGTGTTCGACGCCGCTCAAGCCCTCGTTCGCCTTGTCGAGGTGGTCGAGCGGGTCGCCGCGGCGGTAGTAGCCGTCGCAGGTCACGAGGTACTCGGAGTCCGCGGCGTTCATCCGGGTGGCGAGCGCGTCGGCGCTGAACCCGGCGAACACGACGGAGTGCGGCGCGCCGATGCGCGCGCAGGCGAGCATCGCGATGGGGAGTTCGGGAATCATCGGCATGTAGAGGGTGACGATGTCGCCCTCGCCGACGCCCATCTCCCGGAGGCCCGCGGCGAACTCGTTCACCTCGCGGTGGAGTTCCGCGTACGTGTACGTCCGGTCGGCCTCGTCGGTGGGTTCCCCGACCCACTCGATGGCGGCCTCGTCCCCGCGCTCGTCGAGGTGGCGGTCGAGGCAGTTCGCCGACGCGTTCAGACTGCCGTTCGTGAACCACTCGAAGAAGGGCGGGTTCGAGTCGTCGAGTACCTGGTCGTAGTCCGAGTCCCAGTCGAGGAGGTCTGCCGCCCCCTCCCAGCACTCGGGCCAATTCTCCTCGAACTCGTCGTATACGGACGCGTCGGTGACGTTCGCCTGCTCGACGAACGACTCCGGCGGCTCGAACTCCGCCTGCTCTTCGAGACGCGCTTCCAGTTCGACGTCCGCGTCGTCGCCTGACATGGTGTAGCGTAATAGTTGATAATAGGGATAAAAAGCACCCTCGCTAATTATCGTAATTCTTCACGCGGAAGCGAACCGCTCACCCTACGCGTCGTCCGTGAACGCGGCCGTCAGCAACTTTTGCTGGGCCTTCCGCAGGTGGTTGTGGAGCGTCGGCGCGGAGACGTCCATCGCGTCCGCCAACTCCTCCGCCGTGCTCCCGCGCGGCCACTCGAAGTACCCGCCGAAGTACGCCGCTCGCAGGGTCGCGCGCTGTTTCTCGGTCAGGTCTTCCTGGAGGGTCTGCCGGAGGTCGGTCGTCTGCGGGCGGCGCTCCGTCTCGCGTTTCGCGCGGAGTTCCACGCCGTCGAAGCGGTCGGTGACGGCCTCCACGACGCCCCGCACGTCCACGGCCTTCGGGAAGACGGCGGTGAGGGCCGCGTCGCCCTCCGCGACCGAGAGCGACTCCACCGCGCCGCCGCGGTCGACCACGACCCCGGTCGGCGTCCCCCCGGAGACGACGCACTCGAGGTGCGCGCGGTCGCCGTGGTCGCGGATGAGGCGCACGTCCCGCACCCGGTCGTCCTCGCCCGCGTGCGCGAGGATGTCCTCCACGGACGCCCCGCTCGCGGTGACGAAACACAGGAGGTCGCCGTCCTCCACGGGAACCAGTCCTTCGAGGTCGAACGCGCAGTCGAGTTCGCGGGACGCCGCGACGAAGAACGACCCGCGGGTGACGCCGAAGGAGAGTTCGACGCCGGTGTCCGCGACGAGCAGGCGCTTTCGCTCGACCGCCGCGGTCGTCCAGCCGATTCGCCGGCCCGCGTCCACGAGGAACTCCCGCAGTCCCTCGGTGTCCGCGTCCTCCGTGACCGCGCAGAGGAGGCCGTGGGGCGTGCCGTTCGACCGTATCGCGCTCACCGCGACCGACGCGTTCGGCCCCCAGCGCTCCCCGTCGAGCGCGCGCTGTGCGAACGCGCCCTGCTCGTCCACGCCGTGGCCGTCCAGCAGGCCGGTCTGTCGCACGCTCTCCCGGACGGTCGCGCGCGCCGTCTCCGCGTTCACGCCCGCGCACTCCCGGAGGTCGCCGTGCTCGTCGCACGTCCAGACCGCGCGTACGGACGGCGCGAGCGCCTCGCAGGCCGCGCGGTCGACCGCGTCCCGGGTGGACACGTCGGCGAGCGCCGCGCCGAGCCGCCGCGACGCGCCCGCGAACGGCACCGCCGTCTCCGACTCTCCCGAGTTCTCGTCGGTCATCGCGGCCGCTATCTCGCGGTCGGTCGGCGTCTCCGTGTAGGGTTCGAGGCTGTCGAGGCTCGCCCACCCGCCGGTCGCGCGCACCACTCGGGGGTCGACGCCGTCGTCGAGGTGTCGGCGCGCGAACCCCGCGCGGAGGTCGCGCGCGGCCACGTCCGCGAGCCGGTCGTCGTCCGTCGAGGCCCGGGTCGCCACCTCGGAGACGAGCATCTGGAGCCGGCGCGGCGTCACGTCGAACACGCGCTCGTCGGTTCCGACGTTGTTCGCGTTCACGTACCGCTCGAACTCCCGCGCCACGTCCTCGGGGACGTACGCGCGCCGGCCGTCGTTCGGCACGCGCAGGAACGCGTGCGTCCGCCCGTCGAACGACCGCTCCGTCAGGTGGGCGGGGTTCACGTCCGCGAGTTCGCCCGACCGCAGGCCGACGCGCCCGCAGAGCGCGACGACGAGCGCCTCCCGGTACGTCCGCGCCGCCCGCGCGACCCGCTCGTACTCCGCGACCGTGAGCGCCCCCTCGTCCGCCATATCGTTTCGGAAAACCCCAGTGTACCGAATAAGTGTTGGGGTCGAAAAACTACGGGATGAGCGGAATCGCTCGACAGCCGTCGAAACTGGCCGTACTGGTTTCGGCTTCTACGATGATTCCGAAACGTCTTCGACGATGGATTCGAGTTCGCCGACGATTTCGGGGTTGCGGAGCGCGGACGTGTCCTCGATGTCGTCGCCGTTCGTGATGCGTTCGAGGTAGCGCCGCATCAGTTTCCCCGAGCGCGTCTTCGGGAGGTCGGGCGTGAACACGACCACGTCCGGCGCGGCGAACCGGCCGATGGCGTCCGCGACCGCGTCCCGCACGCGCTCGCGGAGCGGGTCGGTCGCGCTCACGTTCTTCCGCGGGCTGACGTACGCGTACAGCGACGTACCCGCCTCCCCCGACCCGCCGACGACGGCGGCTTCCGCGACGCCCTCGACGCCGACGATGGCGGACTCCACCTCGGCGGTTCCGAGGCGGCGGCCCGCGACGTTCAGGAGGTCGCCGCGCCGCCCCAGCAGTCGGATGTAGCCCGCGTCGTCCACGGTCGCGGTGTCGCCCGTGTCGTACGCCCAGCCCTCACGGGTCGCGTTCTCGCGGAGGGAGTCCGCCATCCCCGGCCACGGCCGCGTCACCGCGAGCATCCCGGACTCGCCCGGGTCGACGGGGTCGCCGCGCGCGCCCACCACGTCCGCCTCGACGCCCGGAATCGGCGGGCCCGCCGCGCCCGGCCGCATCTCGTCCACGCCCGGGAGCGTCGAGAGGAGGATGCCGCCCGTCTCGGTCTGCCACCACGTGTCCACGATGGGGCACTCCCCGCGGCCGATGTGCTCGTAGTACCACCACCACGCCGTCTCGTCGATGGGTTCGCCGACCGTTCCCAGCAGGCGGAGGCTGGAGAGGTCGTGCTTCTCCGGGTACTCCGCGCCCCACTTCATGAAGGAGTGGATGGCGGTCGGCGCGGTGTAGAACACGTCCACGGCGTTGCGTTCCACGATCTCCCAGATGCGGTTGCGCTCGGGGTGGTCGGGCGCGCCCTCGTACATCACGGTGGTCGCGCCGAGCGCGAGCGGGCCGTACACGATGTAGGAGTGCCCGGTGATCCAGCCCACGTCCGCGCTACACCAGTGCGTGTCCTCGTGGGAGAGGTCGAGGACGGTCTCGCTCGTCCACGCGACGTGCGCGAGGTAGCCCCCGGTGGCGTGGCGAACCGCCGTCGGCTCTCCCGTGGTTCCCGACGTGTGGATGACGAACAGGGCGTCCTCGGCGTCCCGGGGAACCGGCTCCACGTCCGCGCCCGCGTGCTCGTCCACGAGGCGGTCGTACGCGTGGTCGCCGTCGAGCGCGCGGCCGTTCCCGAGGCGGTCGACGACGACCTGCTGGACGGACTGCGGCACGGCGAGCGCGGCGTTGTCCGCCTTGCTCTTCAGGTCGTACGCAGTGCCCCTGCGGTAGTAGCCGTCGCAGGTCACCAGCAGGGAGGAGCCGGTCTGTTCGAGGCGGGTCGCCAGCGCGTCCTTCGAGAACCCCGCGAACACGACGGAGTGCACCGCGCCGATGCGCGCGCAGGCCAGCATCGCGATGGGGAGTTCCGGCACCATCGGGAGGTAGAGCGTCACCACGTCGTCCTCTTCGACCCCCAGCTCGCGGAGCGCCGCCGCGAACGCGTTCACCTCCCGGTGGAGATCCTGGTACGTGTACGTCCGCGTCTCCCCGCGCTTTCCCTCCCACTTGATGGCCGCGCGGTTCTTCCGGCCCGCCTCGACGTGGCGGTCCACGCAGTTCGCCGCGGCGTTCAACCGCCCGCCCGCGAACCAGGTCGCGCGCTCGCCGTCGGCGTCCAGTACGTCGTCGTACGCCGACTCCCAGTCGAGCAGGTCGCCCGCGGCCGCCCAGCAGTCGGGCCAGTCCGCGAACTCGCCGCGCAACGCGTCCGTCGCGTTCGCGTCCGCCGCGAATCCCTCGGGCGGCGCGACGCTCGCCGGGCGCTCCCGCCCGGGTCGTCCATCGTCCATCGTCTCACACACGGGTTCGGGGCGAGCGCCCATAAGAGTCGCCCCGTCGCCGGGGCACCAACGCTTTTGCGTGCGCGCGACCGCGCTTCGAGTATGCAACCCGGAGACGTCGCCACGGTTCCCTCCTGCACCGACATCCACTACGTGGACACCGGCATGTACGACACCGCGGAGTACGGCGCGGTCTACGTCGTGGACGCGGAGCGCCCCGCCGTTGTCGATACGGGCATCGGAACGAACTACGAGCGCATCCTCGACGCGCTCGACGAGGTCGGTATCGCCCGCGAGGACGTCGCGGTCATCGCGCCGACGCACGTCCACCTCGACCACGCGGGCGGCGCGGGCCTGCTCGCGGAGGCGTGCCCGAACGCGGACGTGTACGTCCACGAACTCGGCGCGCGCCACCTCGTCGATCCGAGCCGGCTCGTCGCGGGCACGAAGAACGCGGTGGGCGACCAGTGGCAGTTCTACGTCGAACCCACGCCCGTCCCCGAGGAGCGCGTGGTCGAACTCGCTGACGGGGACACGATCGACCTCGGGTCGCGCGCGCTCGACGTGCACCACGCGCCCGGGCACGCCCCCCACCAGGTCGTGTTCCACGACGACCGCGACGACGCCGTCTTCGTCGCGGACGCCGCCGGCATCTACGTCCCCGACCTCGACGCCGTCCGGGAGACGAGTCCGCCGCCGAACTTCGACCTCGACCAGTGCCTCGACGACGTGGAGACGATTCGCGGCCTCGACCCCGACGCCCTGCTCTACCCGCACTTCGGGCCGGTCGCGGACGACGTGGACGCCCGCCTCGCCGGCTACGCGGAGACGCTCACCGAGTGGGTCGGCGCGGTCGAATCGAAGTACGACGAACTCGGGGACGAGGCGGCGGTGCAGGAGTACTTCGCGGAGAACGCCGCCGTGAGCGAGGTGTGGGGGTCGCTGAAGGCGTCTGAGGAAACCGCGATGAACGTGCGGGGCGTGTTGCGATACCTTAAGCACTCTGAGGACTAACCCCATGATATGAGTTGGCAAGACGCCGAGCGGGAGTACGAGGACGAAGTCATCGGCCGAACCACGCTCCCGCGACTCTTCGAGGACGCCGCGGAGCGACACGCGGAGCGTCCCGCGCAGGGGTACAAGGGCGGTATCTACGACCGCACGCTCACCCCCGACGTCCTCCCCGCCGCGCCCGCGGGCGAGTACGCGAACGTCACGTACGACGAGATGCGTTCCATCGTGCGGTACCTCGCCGCGGGCTTCCGCGACATCGGCCTCGGCCCGGACGACCGCGTCGGCGTGTTCGCGCACACCCGGATGGAGTGGGCGCAGACCGACTTCTCGGTGCTCGCCGCGGGCGGCGTCATCACCACCGTCTACCCGAGTTCGAGCGAACGCCAGGTGTCCTACCTCCTCGGGGACTCCGGCGCGACCGGCGTCGTCGTCGAGAACCAGGAACTCTTAGAGCGCGTGCTCGCCGTGGAGGACGACCTCGACGTGGAGTGGGTGGTCGTGATGGACGAATTCGAGAGCCAGCGCGACGACGTGCACTCGTTCGCGGAGGTGCACGAGCGCGGCCGCGAGGTCTACGACGAGGACGCCTACCTCGGGTGGCTGGACGACCGCGACCCCGACGACCTCGCGAGCCTCATCTACACGTCGGGCACCACGGGCCGGCCGAAGGGCGTGGAACTCACGCACTGGAACTTCCGGTCGAACGTCAATCAGTGCCGGAAGCGCTTCGGGCCGCGGCCGGACAAGGGCGACGTGCCCGCCATCACGGAGGAGAGCCGACTGGTGTCCTACCTCCCGCTCTCCCACGTCTTCGAGCGGCTCTCCGGGCACTTCCTCCAGTTCGGGAGCGGCGGCCACGTCTGTTACGCCGAGTCCCCGGACACGCTCCAGGAGGACATGGGACTCGTGAAGCCGACGACCGGGACGAGCGTCCCGCGCGTGTACGAGAAACTCTACGACGCGGTGCGCGAGCAGGCGTCCGGTTCCGCCCTCAGCGAGCGAATCTTCGAGTGGGCGGTCGGCGTCGCGCGCGACCACTACACCGCGGAGACCCCCGGCCTCGTGCTCTCCGCGAAGCACGCGCTCGCGGACCGCCTCGTCTACTCGAAGGTCCGGGAGGCGCTCGGCGGGAACATCGACTACTTCATCAGCGGCGGCGGCAGCCTCGACCCCGGACTCGCGAAGGTGTTCCACGGGATGGGCCTCCCGATGCTCGAAGGCTACGGTCTCACCGAGACGAGTCCCGTCATCTCCGTCAACCCCCCGGAGGCACCGAAGGTCGGCACCATCGGCCCGACCGTCGTCGATACCGACGTGGAGATAGACGAGTCCGTCGCGACGCCCGAACAGCGCGAGCGCGCGGACGGCACGGCGGGCGAACTGCTCGTGAAGGGCCCGCAGGTGTTCTCGGGCTACTGGGAACTCCCGGACGCGACGGACGAGGCGTTCACGGAGGACGGCTACTTCCGCACCGGCGACGTGGTCGACCTCCGCGCGGACGGCTACATCCAGTTCCTCGAACGCGCGAAACAGCTCCTCAAGCTCTCGACGGGGAAGAACGTCGCGCCCGGCCCCATCGAGGACGCGTTCGCGCAGAGCTCGCTCGTCGAGCAGGTGATGGTCGTCGGGGACGACCGGAAGTTCGTCGGCGCGGTCGTCGTCCCGAACGTCGAGGGCGTGCGGAAGTGGGGCGACCGCCAGGACATCGACCTCCCGGAGTCGCCCGCTGAACTCTGCCGGGACGACCGCGTGCACGAGCGCATCCAGCGCGAGGTCGATTCGGTGAACGAGGAGTTCGAGGACTTCGAGACGATCAAGCAGTTCGTGCTCGTTCCCGAGGAGTTCACGGAGGAAAACGACATGCTCACTCCCTCGCTGAAGAAGAAACGCCGGAACATCGAGGCGCGCTACGCGGACGAAATCGAATCCCTGTACGAGTAACGCACTCACGGCGAGATTTTCCGCCTATGTTCGGTTTTTTCCGAGGAGACTGTACACCCTACCGTTTCTCTGAGCGCAAACGCATGCTTTTATGACGCTTGGGTATATGTTTTCGAGTAGTGTCAGGGTCGGAAGTCATCCCACTGGTCGCGGCTATCATCGCGCTCGGCGTCGGGTCGCAGATACTCTCCGATAAGCTCCAGGTGCCGAGCGTGCTGTTCCTCATCCTCGCCGGCATCGTGCTGGGGCCGGAAGGAGCGGAACTCATCACGCCGAGCGCGCTCGGACTGGACGCGCTCTCGGCCATCGTCGGGCTCTCGGTCGCCATCATCGTCTTCGAGGGCGCGTTCCACTTGAAGTGGGAGAAACTCCGGGAAGCCCCCGGGGAGACCTTACGGCTCGTGACTATCGGCGCGGTCATCGCGCTCGTCGGCACGACCGCCGCCGTCCACTTCCTGCTCGGCGCGGCCTGGGACCTCTCCTTCCTCATCGGCGCGCTCCTCGTCGCCACGGGGCCGACGGTCATCACGCCGATTCTCGAAGTCGTCCCCGTCCGCGACCGCGTCGGCGCGGCGATGGAGACGGAAGGCGTCGTGAACGACGTGACCGCCGCCATCCTCGCCATCGTCGTGTTCGAGGTCGTGAACCCGAGTCACGCCTCCATGGGACTCGTGCAGTCGTTCGCGTCCCGACTCGGAGCCGGTATCGCCATCGGCGCGCTCGTCGCCGGCGTCGTCTGGTACCTCCTCCGGCACGTCGACCTCTCCGCGGGCGGCGCGGTGCAGAACGCCCGCCTCCTCGTGCTCGCCGGCGCGCTCGTCGCGTACGCGGCCGCGAACTCCCTCTTCTCCGAAGCGGGTATCGCCGCCGTCGCGACCGCCGGCATGCTCCTCGGGAACGCCGACCTCCCCTACGAGGAGGAGATAGAGACGTTCAAGGGCGACATCACGCTCCTCGTGCTGTCGTTCGTCTTCATCGCGCTCGCCGCGCTCCTCCAGTTCGAAGACCTCATCCGCCTCGGACTCGGCGGCATCGGCGTCGCCGTCCTCGTCGCGGTCGTCATCCGGCCGCTCGCCGTGTTCGCGTCCACGTTCGGCGACCGCTACACGGTTCCGGAGCGCGCGTTCATGAGCGCGGTCGGCCCGCGCGGCATCATCCCCGCGTCCGTCGCGACCCTGTTCGCCGTCGAACTGCAGAACGCCGGACAGGAAGCCGCGGCGAGCACGCTCGTCGGCACCGTCTTCCTCGTCATCCTCCTCACGGTCGTCTTCGAAGGCGGCCCGGCCCGGCAGTTCGCGGAACTACTCGACATCATACCCATGCGCGTCATCATCGTCGGCGGCGGCACCGTCGGTCGAGCGCTCGCGGAGCGCCTCGAAGACCGCGGTGAGAACGTCGTCATCATCGAATCGGACGAATCGATCATCGAAATCGCACGCAACGAAGGATTCACCGTCCACCAGGGCGACGGCACGGACACCGACGTCCTGCGGAAGGCCGGCGCGGAGAAAGCGAAAATCATGGTCGCCGCGACCGGCGACGACGACGCGAACCTCCTCGTCAGCCAGCTCGCGGACTCCAAGTTCGACGTCGAGACCGTCATCGCTCGCGCGAACAACCCCGACAACGTGGACGCCTTCGAAGACCTCGGCGTCCGCACCGTCTCCAGTTCGATGGCGACCGCGTGGGGTATCGACAACCTCATCGAACGCCCCGCGCTCGCGAACTGGATGACCGAAATCGGCCGCTCGGGCGACGTCCAGGAAATCGAAGTCACCGCCGACGAACTCGCCGGCATGACCATCGACGAACTCGACGAGAAACTCCCGAACGGCTGCATCATCGCGCTCGTCGGCCGCGGCGGCGAGAACGAAGTGCCGGAACGCGACCGCGCCCTCCAGAAGGGCGACCACCTCACCTTCCTCGGTCGGAAGGAAGCCGTCCGGGAGGCACTCGACATGTGTCACCCGCGAGACGAACCCTAGATTTAGGGCGTTTCTCCCGTTCACTCTACCCGTGTCCGAGGAGCTAGCGCGAGCGCTCACCCGCGTCGCGCCCGGCGACCGCGCACACGCGACCACCGACAGCCAGCGCTACACCGCCGTCGTCACCACCACCGAACACGACGACACCGGCGTCCGCGTCGCCGCCGTCCCCGAAACCGGCGACGACTGGCTCGAACTCCGCGCCACCCGCACCGCCGGCGAGTGGACGCCACCGACCGTTCACCGACTCCAACACCCCGAGGACGACTGGACGAAACTCGGCAGACTCGTCACCCTCGACCTCGAATAACGCCCTCCCGGAAAATAAACCTATAACGCCGCTCGCGGTGCGAGCGGTCGTGTTACTCGCGCTTGAACGTGATCGCGGCTCCCTGCCCGAAGCCGACGCAGAGCGTGGCGAGTCCCTTCTCGGCGTCCTGCTTCTGCATCTCGTGGATGAGCGTGACGGGGAGGCGTGCGCCGGACGCGCCGAGCGGGTGGCCGAGCGCGATTGCGCCGCCGTTCACGTTGAACTTCTCGTCGTCCACGCCGAGTTTGCGCTGGCTGTACAGCGTCTGGGACGCGAACGCCTCGTTCAGTTCCACGAGGTCGAACTCCTCGATGTCCTCGCCGGTGCGTTCGAGGAGTCCCTGCGTGGCGGGGACGGGGCCGACGCCCATGATGGTGGGGTCGACGCCCGCGACGTTGTTGTCGCCGACGTACGCGAGGATGTCGAGGTCGTGTTCCTCCGCGAACTCCTCGCTCGTGATGAGGGTCGCGGCCGCGCCGTCCGAAATCTGGCTCGCGTTCCCGGGCGTGACCGTGCCGTCGCTCTTGAAGACGGTGGGGAGGCCGGCGAGCGTTTCGAGGTCGGTGTCGCGGCGGATGCCCTCGTCCTCCTCGACGAGCCCGTCCTCGGTCTCGACGGGCACGATTTCGTCGTCGAACCGACCGGAGTCGGTCGCTTCGGCGGCGCGCTGGTGGCTGCGGAGCGCGTACTCGTCCTGTTCTTCGCGGCTCATGTCGAACTCCTCGGAGACCTTCTCCGCGGTCATCCCCATCTGGAGTTCGGGGACGTTGTAGAGGTCGGCGAGTTCCGGGTGGAGGTCGTTGTAGGAGTCGCCGCCCATCGGGACGCGACTCATGTTCTCCACGCCGCCGGCGATGATGGCGTCGCGCTGGCCGGCGCGAACCGCGTCGCTCGCGCTGATGACGGCCTGCATCGAGGACGCACACCAGCGGTTGATGGTGGTCGCGGGCGTGCCCTCGCCGAGTTCTGAGAGCAGTGCGATGACGCGCGCGACGTTGTTGTCCTGCTCGGTGCGCTGCTGTGCGACGCCCCACATCAGGTCGTCGATGGCGTCCGCGTCGAGACCGGTCTCGTCGAGGATGTGGTCGATGAGCGTCACCGAGAGGCCTTCGCTACGCGTGTCCGCGAACACGCCGCCCTCCTTGCCTTGGGGCGTTCGGACGGCCTTCGCGACGACTGGCGTGGGCATTTCTCCCATACCGTCGTCTCGCGCCCACAGGGCCTTAAGCCTGCCACAACGGGCCACACGTTCCGAGACGTTTCTTCGCCCGACCGCGAGCGGAGAGGACAAACGGTTTATCGGGCGGTGCGCTACGCGAACGCATGCGTCGGTTCCTCCGCCGTCCCTCGCGTCCGCTCCCCGCCCTCCTCGCCGTGAGCGCGCTCGCGCTCGCCGTCCGCCTCTACGACCTCGGCGGCCGGGTCGCCCACCAGGACGAGGCCCGGGTCGCGGACTGGATTCTCCAGTACATGGCGATGGGCACGTGGGAGTACCGCCCAATCATCCACGGTCCCTTCCTCCCGCACGCGAACGGCGTCCTGTTCGACCTCCTCGGCCCCTCCGATTTCGTGATGCGCCTCCTTCCCGCAGTCGCGGGCGCGCTCCTCCCGCTCGCGGCGCTCCTCTACCGCACGCGGTTGCGGGACGACGAGACGGTGGCGCTCGGCCTCCTGCTCGCCGCGAACCCCCTCCTCCTCTACTACAGCCGGTTCATGCGGAACGACCTCATGCTCGCCGCGGTGATGTTCGCCGCCGTCGGCTGTTTCGTCCGCGCGTGGGACACCAAGCGCCTGCGCTGGCTCCCCGTCGCCGCCTTCCTCTTCGCGCTCGGGTTCACGATGAAGGAGAACGGCCTCCTCTACCCCGTCGCGTGGGCGGGCGCGCTCCTCCTCGTCGCCGACAGCCGCGTCGTCACCGGCGACCGCGGCTGGGTCGGGCGCGCCGTCGCTGGCGGCCGCCGCGTCTACCGCTGGCTCCTCGGACTGGTGGACGTGCTCGCCGGCGGCCCCCGCGAACCCGACCACGGCCTCGCCGCGCACGTCCGCGGCGGCCTCCGCGCCGCCCTCCGGAACCCCGTGGTTCGGTACGTCCCGCTCGCCGTCCTCCTCGTCGCGGAAGCCGTGCTCGTCGTCGTGCTGTTCTACGCGCCGAAACCCGACCTCTGGACGGCGCTCTCCGGCGGCCGCCCCCTCCTTCCCGTCCTCCGCGAGGCGACCCTCGGCGTCTGGTTCGAGTTCCTCGGCACGTGGGGCGGCGCGGAGATGCACGCCCACTCCACCGTCCAGTTCCTCGGCCACCTCCTCGAAATCACCATCGTCGGCGCGCCCGCCCTCCTCCCGCTCGCCGTCGTCGGGTTCGTCGCCGACCGCTACACCGGCGACTCCCCCCGCGACCTCGTCGCCTTCTCCGCGTACTGGGGGTTCGCGTCCATCTTCGGGTACGCCGCCATCACCGACATCCTCGCCGGCTGGACGGCGATTCACGCGGTCGTCCCGCTCGCCGTCCCCGCCGCCGTCGCGCTCGCCGCGCTCTACCGCATGGGACGGGAGGCGTTCGCCACCGACCGGCCGTCGCTCGCCGCGGGCGTCGTCGCCGCGCTCGCGCTCAGCGCGCTCATGACGGGCGGCGTCGCGGCCGGCGCGTCCTTCGCCTACGACCAGTCCACGGAGAACCCGCTCGTCCAGTACGCCCAGCCCGCCGGCGACATGAAACCCGTCCTCGACGACATCCGCGAGGCCTCCCAGTCGAACGACGGCGTGGACGTGCTGTTCTACGGCGACGAGTTCCACAACCCCACAGGGAGCCACGAGTTCACCATCGACGACTGGGACGACCCCGGTGACGCGGGCGGCGCGTACCCCGGGTGGTTCGCGCGCCTCCCGCTCCCCTGGTACCTCAACCAGTACGACGCGAACGTGACGAGCGTCCAGTCCGTCGCCGGGTTCCCCGACAGTCCGCCGCCGGTCGTCGTCACGCTCGACCGCGAGAGCGACGACATCGAAGACCGCCTCGACGGCTACGCGCGCTACACGTTCCCGCGCTACCTCACCTCGGGCCACGGCGACCTCGCCATCTACGTCCGCGAGGACTGACCGGCGACGGTCTTAAGCGGGTCGCACGGCAAGGGTAGGCGATGAGCGAAAGGGCGCTCGACGTCATCGAAGTTCTCCTCACCGCTCGCGTCTACGGGCGTACGCCGAGTCTCGACGAGGACGACCTCCCACCCCACCTCCGGGAGGCGTTCTGGGCCGAGGACGGCGTGCCGGACTCACCGACGGTGGACGAGGACACCGTCCGCGAGGCCACGGGCATCGCCGACCCGTGGGAGGAGATTTCGGGACTGATGTTCACCGACCGCGACACGTTCAGCGGGCGGTTGAACCTCGTGAACGACGACATGGCGCGCGAGTGGTACGACGAGCGGGCGGACGCCGACCGACTGAACGCGAACCCGGCGCTCGCGCACGAGTTCGAAGACCGCGAGGGCGTGGACTACGAGGCCGCCCGGTCGGAGAACCGGCCGGTGCGCGCCGACCCGCAGTGGATAGACGGCCTCCTCGCGGAGTTCTTCGACGAGGAGGACGAGGAGATGCTCGACCTCGTGGAGGTTCGCGCGCCCTCGGAAATCGACGTGTCGATGGACGACCTCGTGCTCACGCCCGAGCAGGAGGCCGAAATCGGGAAGGTCGGGAAGGCAATCGAACACCGCGACTTCCTCGCCGAGGTCGGCCTGTACGAAATCGGGAAACTCCTCTTCGTCGGCCCGCCCGGCACCGGGAAGACTTCGACGGCGAAGGCGCTCGCGCACAGCCTCGACCTCCCGTTCGTCGAGGTGAAGCTGTCGATGATTACGAGCCAGTACCTCGGTGAGACGGCGAAGAACGTCGATAAGGTGTTCGAGGTGGCGCGACGGCTCTCGCCCTGCATCTTCTTCATCGACGAGTTCGACTTCGTCGCGAAGACCCGGAGTTCGGACGAGCACGCGGCCATCAAGCGCGCCGTCAACACCCTCCTGAAGAGCATCGACGAGATCAGCCTGATTCGGGACGAAGTCCTGTTGATCGGCGCGACGAACCACCCGGACGACCTCGACTCCGCGGTGTGGCGGCGCTTCGACGAGATTCTCGCGTTCCCGAACCCCTCGGAGTCGATGCGGGCGGACATCCTCCGCCTCATCACGCACGACATGGACATCGAGAACTTCGACCCCGCGGAGATAGCGGCGGAGACGGACGGCCTCACCGGGAGCGACCTCCGGCTCGTGATGCGCGAGGCAGTGCTGGACGCGCTGACGGAAGACCGGACGACGCTGACGCAGGACGACCTCCTCGGTGCGGTTCAGCAGTTCGAGGAGCGCGACCACCTCCGCAACCTCGACAACCTGGAGGACGCGCTCACGCACGGCGACCCGATCGACGGCGACGAGGCCGAGGAATCGGGGGACGCACACGACCACGTTCACACGCACTAGATGCGCGTCACACTCCTCGGGACGGGCGACACGACGGGAACGCCGACGCCGGGATGTGACTGCGACACCTGCCTGGAGGCGCGTGCGCGCGGCGTGGAACGAACCCGGTTTTCGGTGCACGTCGAGAACGAACGCACGGGCGAGTCCCTCCTCCTCGACGCGAGTCCGGACTTCCGCCACCAGTTCCTCACACAGGACGTGTCGCTCCCGGACGAGGTCGTCGTGACGCACGTGCACTTCGACCACCTCGACGGTCTCGGGAACGCGTACCGGCTCGTCGACGACCTCCCGGTGCACGCGGCGAACGAACGCGACCCGAAGACGGGAACGTCCGTCGCGGGGACGGTGCGGGAGAAGTACGACTACCTCGACCCGGTCTCCGTCCGCGAGCACGCGCCCGGCGAGACCTTCCGCGCGGCGGGGTTCGACGTGACGCTCGTCCCGGTCGACCACCCGCCGCTCGTGTGTTACGGCGTCGTCGTCCAGGACTCGGAGACGGGCGCGAAACTCTCGCTCACCGGGGATACGAGCTACGACGTGCCGACGAAGTCCCGGGACGCGCTCCGGGACGCCGACCTCCTGCTCGCGGACGCTATCGTCCCCGCCGCGCTCTGCGACCACCACCCGATGGGCGGCCGGCACGAGGACGGCGACGGGGTTCCGCGGACGTTCGGCACGAAACACATGACGCGGGAGGGCGCGCTCGACCTGGCGGCCGAACTCGACGCCGACACGACCCGGCTCGTGCACGTCTCTCACTTCTATCCGGTCGAGGAGGCGTTCGACGACGCGCTCGCGGTGGACGGCGAACAGTACGAGTTCTAGCGGGACGCGCCGACCGCGAATCCAAGGTAGGCGAGGCCGAGGCCGAGGAGGGCGGGCGCGTACCCGAACCCGGTCGTGGCGAACGCGATGCCGAGCGCGCTGAACGTCGCGATGGCCGTGAGTCCGGCCGCGGCGGTGTCGCCGGACGTGCCGAACACCGCGGGGTGGTCGAGCGCGACGAAGGCGAGACCGGCGTACGTGCAGAACAGGCCGACGAGCAACAGCGGTTGCGTGTGCGCGGCGTCGAGCGCGCCCGCGCCGGCCGCGAGCGCCCCGGAGACCGCTGCGAGCGCCGCGCGACCTCGCCGCGAGTACCGCGCTCCCGCGGCCGTTACGAGGCTCATACTCGGAACACACCCGTCCCGGTCATAAAAGTTTAGCAGTGATTTCTATCAATTGAAACGGTCGAGGGCCGTCTGGGTGCGCTTCTCGCCCGCGTCGGGCGTCCACGCGGTTCTGGCCGCGCGCTCCGCGTCGCGGTCGGCGTCCGGCGCGTCCCCCGGTTCGTAGCCGGGGCAGTCCGGGCCGCACTCGCTCGCCGCGTCCACCAGCCGTTCCTTGAACGCGCAGTAGGGAAGCGTCGCCGCGCCCGCCTCGCGCCCGCGTTTGCTCTCCGCGCACGCCGGGAGGCCGTACGTCCGCCAGCCCTTCCCGAACGCGCGCTCCGCCAGTCGTCGCCGCTTCGCCGCCTTCTCGTCCGGGGACGCGAACCCGACCCTCGTTTCGAGTCCGCGCTCGTCCAGGATTTCGACGCCCGGCGCGTCCGGGTCGAGCGGCGTCGCCTCCCGAACCACCGTTATCGGGTCGTCGGCCGCGAAGTCCACGCGCCACACGCCGACCGCCTCGGGAATCCGGTTCAGGTGCGCGCGCGTCACGTACGACTCCGTCGCCAACACCACCTCGTCCAGGAGGCCGAGCGCGGCGTCGTGCCGGAGCTGGAAGTCGAGGTCGCCCGGCGTCCCGAGGTCGGGCTTGTTCTCGATGCCGACGATTCGCCCGAACCAGTCGTCGGGGTAGCGCGCGACCTGCCGCACGACCCGCTGACCGTCCCGCCGCGTGAGTTCCAGGAACCCGGCGTCCGCGCCCGCCTCCGCGAGTCGGTGCGCGCGCTCGGGCGGGCCGTCGAACGCCTCGCTCACGCGCCGCCACCGTCCCGCGCCCACGTCCGCGTCGAGGACGCCCGCCGGGATTTCGTCCGGCGTGAGCGCCACGCGCCCCTCGAACGCGGGGCCGGGCGCGACAGTCACCACGTCGAGAATCCGGTTCCCGGTACCGTGGACGCTCGCGCCGAGCTGTCGGCTCACGACCTCCTCGCGGGATTCCAGATGGGCGCAGAGCCGGAGTTCGAACGCGAACTCGCGCATACCTCCCGTACCTCGTCGCGGGGGAAAAGCTAGTCGGCGATGACGGCCGCGGCCGCGCCGCCGAGCACCATCGGGAACAGGTAGGTGGCGACGCGGTGGACGAGCGCGGCGGCGGCGACGACGCCCGCTGGGACGGGTGCGAGCGTGCTGACGACGAGCACGAGCAGGGCTTCGAGGCCGCCGAGGCCGCCGGGAATGGGGACGACGGCGGCGAGGTCGCCGACGGGGATGGCGACCAGCGCGACGACGAACGGTATCGTGTACCCGAGCGCGTAGAGCGAACTCCAGAGGGAGGCGGCGAGCGCGAGCCAGCCGAGCGCGGAGAACCCGACTGCGAGCAGGAGGCCGCGGCGGTCGGCGGCGACGCGGTCGATGGCGACGAAGAACTCCGCGACCCGCGCCTCCACGGCGTCGGCGTCCGGCGCGCTGATTCGGGGGACGAGGCGCGCGATGAGGTGCGCGACGGGCGTGACGGCGCGGGCGACGCCGCGCTCGACGCGGTCGCGGTTCGTCCACGCGAGGTAGACGAGGACGGGGAGACCGACCGCGAGGACGGCGACCGCGGCGGCGACCAGGGTGAGTCGGTCGCCGAGCGTCGCGGTCGCGGCGAGGTAGCCGAACCCGGCGACGCCGAGCGTGAGCGACGGGACGAAGTGGAGGGCGTCCACGCTCGAAATCGCCGCGAACCCCGTGCCGTACTCCACGTCGGTCTCCCGCGAGATGAGGTACGCGCTGAACGGCTCGCCGCCCGCCTGCCCGAACGGCGTGACGTTGTTCGCGAACGCCGTCGAGGCGTACACAGCGACCGCGCGCGGCACGCTCACGTCGCGGCCGAGCACGCGGAGGACGGTGCGGAGACTGAGCGCCCACGCGACCAGCCAGCACGCCGCGGCCGCCGCGACGAGCAGGAGGCGACGCGGCCGCGCCCGGGCGAGCGCGTCAACGACCGTGCCGACGCCGACCACCCAGAGCAGGAGGGCGGTGACGAGCGCGCCCGCGAGGAAGCCGACGACCACCGACCGGGTTTCGACGGGTGTGTCCACGCCCCCGACTGGGGACGGCGGCGGGATGTAGCTGACGGGCGTCGAACTGTAACAGTAGGTTTATCAGGCGTTCGGGGCGAAAATCACGCAAGATTACTCAATGGCCCAAAACAATCGACAACCGGAGGTGAACATCGGCCTCGTCGGACACGTCGACCACGGGAAGACGACGCTCGTGCGCGCGCTGTCCGGCGAATGGACCGACCAGCACTCCGAGGAGATGAAGCGAGGCATCTCCATCCGTCTCGGGTACGCGGACGCGACGTTCCGCAAGTGCCCCGAGTGCGAGGAGCCCGAGGCGTTCACCGTCGAGGAGACCTGTCCCGAACACGACGTCGAGACCGAGGTTCTCCGCACGGTCTCGTTCGTGGACGCGCCCGGACACGAGACGCTGATGGCGACGATGCTCTCCGGCGCGGCGCTGATGGACGGCGCGGTGCTCGTCGTCTCCGCGAACGAACCCGTCCCGCAGCCGCAGACGGAAGAACACCTGATGGCGCTCGACATCATCGGCATCGAGAACGTCGTCATCGCGCAGAACAAGGTCGACCTCGTGGACGCCGAGCAGGCCCGCGAGAACTACGAGCAGATTCAGGAGTTCGTCGAGGGAACGGTCGCCGAGGACGCGCCCATCGTGCCCGTGAGCGCCGAACAGGGCATCAACACCGACCTCGTCATCGACGCCATCGAGGAGCGGATTCCGACGCCCGACCGCGACCCGGACGCCGACCCCGAGATGTTCGTCGCGCGCTCCTTCGACATCAACCGGCCCGGCACCACCTGGGAGGGCCTCCAGGGCGGCGTCGTCGGCGGCAGCCTCGTCGAGGGCGAACTCGAAGCGGGCGACGAGTTCGAGATTCGGCCCGGCCGCGAAGTGGACGAGGGCGGCGAGACCGAGTGGCGTCCCATCACCACCGAAGTCCGGTCGATTCAGGCCGGCGGCGAGATGGTGGATTCCGCGACGCCCGGCGGCCTGCTCGGCGTCGGAACCGGTCTCGACCCCTCGCTGACGAAGGGTGACGCGCTCGCCGGCCAGGTCGCCGGCCACCCGGACGCCCTTCCGCCGGTCTGGAACGACTTCACGATGAGCGTCGAACTCCTCGAACGCCTCGTCGGCGCGGAGGAGGGCGAGACGGTCGACCCCATCAACACGGGCGAACCGCTCATGCTCACCGTCGGCACCGCCACCACCGTCGGCGCTGTCACGAGCGCCCGGGACGGCGAGTGCGAAGTCCAGCTCAAGCGCCCCGTCTGCGCGAAGGAGGGCTCGAAAATCGCCATCAACCGCCGCGTCGGCGCGCGCTGGCGGCTCATCGGCGTCGGGACGCTGGACGGATAACATGACGCGAGTGGCCGTGGACGCGAACGCGCTGATGATGCCTGTCGAAGCCGGCGTTCGGCTGTTCGACGAACTCGACCGCCTCGTCGGCACGTACGACGCGGTCGTCCCCGAACCCGTGCTCGCCGAACTCGACTCCCTCTCGGAGTCGGGCGGCGAGGAGGGACGGGCGGCCAGCGTGGGCGCGGACCTCGCGGCCCGTTGCGACACCGTCGAGACCGAGGAATCGTACGCGGACGACGCCATTCACGCGCTCGGCGAGTCGGGCGCGGTGGACGCGGTCGTCACGAACGACGCCCCCCTGAAGGAACGCCTGCTCGACGCGGGCGTGCCAGTAATTCATTTACGGGGCCGGAATCAACTCACACGCACTCAACCATAGATGTACAAGCGAGCACGCCTCACGGATACGATAGAAGTTCCCCCCGAACACCTGGCGGACGTCACGCCCGACCTGGTGAAACGACTCCTGCAGGACAAACTCGAAGGTCGGATGGACGAAGACCTCGGGAGCATCGTCACCGTCACCGAAGTCCACGACATCGGCGACGGCGCGGTACTCCCGAACCGGCCGGGCGTCTACTACGAGGCCGAGTTCGACGCGCTCGCGTTCGACCCCGAGATGCAGGAAGTCATCGACGGCGAGGTCGTCGAGGTCGTGAACTTCGGCGCGTTCGTCGGCATCGGGCCCGTGGACGGCCTGCTGCACGTCAGTCAGATTTCGGACGAGTACCTCGCGTACGACGAGGAGAACCAGCAGCTCGCCAGCCGCGAGTCGAACCAGGTGCTCGGCGTCGGTGACTCCGTGCGGGCGCGCATCGTCACGAAGAGCATCGACGAGCGCAACCCCCGCGAGTCCAAGATCGGACTCACGGCGAAGCAGCCCGGGCTCGGGAAGCACGGCTGGCTGCAGGAGAAGCGCGAGGAAGAGGAGGGCCGGTAGATGGCGTCCAACAGGCTGGCGTGCCACGACTGCCACCGCATCGTCGACCCGGACGAGGAGACGTGTCCGTACTGCGGGTCGAACTCGCTCACGGAGGACTGGGCGGGCTACGTCGTCATCACGCACCCCGAGCAGTCCGAAATCGCGGAGAAGATGGAGGTCACGGAAGCGGGCGAGTACGCGCTCAAGGTCCGATAGTGCCCCGGACGGTCGCACGCCTCCCGAAGTCCGCGCGCGCGGAGTTCAAGGAGCCGCTCGGCCGCATCTACACGGACGCCCAGGAACTCCTGGCGGACGCCGGCAGCCCGATTATCGCCGTCGGCGACGTGGTGACGTACCACCTCGAACGAGCGGGCGCGACGCCGCACGTCTCCGTGGTGGACGGCCGCACCGAGCGCGAGGCCGTGGAGGAAGAGATCGTCGAGGGGTTCCCGGACGCGGACACGGACGTGCACGTCGCGTCCGACCCGGCGACGCTCTCCCACGAACTCGTAGAGGCGCTCGTGGACGCCATCGGCCGCGCGGAGACGACGCTTCTCGTCGTGGACGGCGAGGAAGACCTCGCGTCCCTGCCGGCAGTCGTCGCCGCGCCCGTCGGCGCGTCCGTCGTGTACGGCCAGCCCGGCGAGGGGATGGTGCTCGTGAACGTGGACAGCGAACTCAAGGAGCGAGTGCGCGACCTCCTCGGACTCCTCGAAACCGAGGACGCGTTCTGGCGGCTCTTGGACTCGTAGGGGGCTTCGAAATCCTTTTGAGCGAACCGAGACAAGTGAGGGACAACTGACCATGGAAATCGACATTCTGGAGCAGGACGACAACCCCCTGCTCCACCGGACCGAGGTCTCGTTCGAAATCACTCACGAGGACGCGTCCCCCTCCCGTCTCTCCGTTCGCGACAGCCTCGCGGCCCAGCTCGACAAGAACTCGGACGAGGTCGTCGTGCACAGCCTCGACACGAAGTTCGGGATGCGCAAGACCGTCGGGTACGCAAAGGTGTACGACTCCGCGGACTCCGCCGTGGACGTGGAGCAGGAGTACATGCTCGACCGGAACAAGATCTCCGCCGAGTCCGAGGAGGGCGCGGACGCCGCGGAAGCGGAGGGTGAGGAGTAATGGCGCGAAACGAGTACTACGAGGACGGCGAGGCGACGAAAGAGCAGTGCCCCCGGTGTGGGGACACGTTCCTCGCGGCCCACGGTGACCGCCAGCATTGCGGGAAGTGCGGTTACACCGAGTGGAACTGAGGTAACTCGTTTTCGATGCGCGTTCTCGGCGTCGAGGGTACCGCGTGGTGTGCGAGTGCGGCCGTGTACGAGACCACCGACCTGCGGGACTCCGACGCCGGCAGCGTGACGATTCACTCGGACGCCTATCAGCCGGTGGAGGGCGGTATCCATCCGCGGGAGGCGGCCGAGCACATGCGGGACGCGATTCCCGGCGTGGTCGCGGACGCGCTCGACGCCGCGAGCGGCCCCATCGACGCGGTGGCGTTCTCGCGCGGCCCGGGACTGGGGCCGTGTCTCCGCATCGTCGCGACGGCCGCGCGGTCGCTCGCGCAGGCGCTCGACGTTCCCCTGGTGGGCGTGAACCACATGGTCGCCCACCTGGAGGTCGGCCGGCACTACGCGGGCTTCGACGCGCCCGTCTGCCTGAACGCGTCCGGCGCGAACGCCCACGTTCTCGGCTACCACAACGGCCGGTACCGCGTGCTCGGGGAGACGATGGACACGGGCGTCGGGAACGCCCTCGATAAGTTCACGCGCCACCTCGACTGGAGCCACCCGGGCGGTCCGAAGGTCGAAGAGCACGCGAAACAGGGCGAGTACGTCGACCTCCCCTACGTCGTGAAGGGCATGGACTTCTCCTTCTCCGGAATCATGTCCGCGGCGAAGGACGAGGTGGACGCCGGCACGCCCGTCGAGGACGTCTGTCGCGGCCTGGAGGAGACGGTGTTCGGGATGCTCACCGAGGTCGCGGAGCGCGCGCTCGGCCTCACCGGGCGCGACGAACTCGTGCTCGGCGGCGGGGTCGGGCAGAACGCCCGCCTCCGGGACATGCTCGCATCGATGTGCGAGCAACGCGGCGCGCGGTTCTACGCGCCCGACCCCCGGTTCCTCCGGGACAACGCGGGCATGATAGCGGTGCTCGGCGCGAAGATGTACGACGCCGGCGACACCCTGCCCGTCGCGGAGTCCGCGGTGGACTCGAACTACCGGCCGGACGAGGTGCCCGTGACGTGGCGCGACCGCGAGACGAGCGTCCTCCAGCCCGCCGGCGCGGCGGACGTGCAGGGCGCGGAAGCCGTCGTCTCCCTCGGCGAGACGGTGACGAAACACCGCCGGCCGAAGGCGTACCGGCACGCCGCGCTCGACTCGCGGCTCCGCCGCGACCGCACCGTCCTCGAAGCCCGACTCACCAGCGAGGCGCGACGCGTCGGCGTCCCAACGCCCGTCGTATTCGACGTGGACGTCCCCGAGAGCACCATCGAGTTCGAACACGTCGGGTACGCCGACCTCCGGGACGCCCTCACCGAACCCGCGGTCCGCGAGACCGCGCGCCACCTCGCCGCGATTCACGACGCCGGGTTCGTCCACGGCGACCCGACCACGCGGAACGCGCGCGTCGCGACCCCCGGCGAAACGACCGACCGGTCGGGCCGCGAGAGCGGGACGGACGACACCCGGGTCTACCTCATCGACTTCGGCCTCGGATACTACACGGACGACGTCGAGGACTACGCGATGGACCTCCACGTCTTCCAGCAGAGCCTCGCCGGCACCGCCGACGACCCCGACCCGCTCCTCGACGCCGCCGCGGACGCCTACCGCGACCACGGCGACCCGGTCGTCCTCGACCAACTGGACGAGATTCTCGGCCGCGGCCGCTATCGCTCCCCAAACTGATTTAGTCCGCCTCGCCCTACTTCCGGGTATGTCCGAGAAGCCGTCCTCCGGCGAACTGTTCGGCGTGCCGTACAACTTCGACCGTCCGAGCCTCTCCAACCTCCTGTCCGCGTACTGGCAGCCCGGCGAGGGGATGCTCGTGGAGAAGCCGTTCGGCGTCGGGTACACGCTGAACCTCGCGAACTGGCGGTCGTGGGTCGTGCTCGCCGTCGCCGGCGTCCTCCTCTACCAGCAGCAGTCGGGCGACGACAGCGAGGACGGCGTCGTGGACGAAGCGGTCGAAGTCGTCGTGGACGAGTAACCGACGGCGTTTTTCAGCCCGGCCGTTCAGAGAGCGTATGAAGTTCGTCACGACAAACCAGGGGAAGGTGCGCGAGGCCCGCGAGTACCTCTCCGACCTCACCACGGTCGAACAGTTCGATTACGACTACACGGAGATTCAGAGCGACAGCCTCGCGGACATCGCGGCCGCGGGCGCGGAGGAGGCCTACGAGGCGGCGGGCGGCGACGACCCCGTCATCGTGGACGACGCCGGCCTCTTCGTGGAGGAACTCGACGGTTTTCCCGGTCCCTACTCGGCGTACGTCGAGGACACGCTCGGCATCGACCGCGTCTGGGAACTTGCGGAATCGCTCGCCGACCGGCGTGCCGCGTTCCGCTGCACGGTCGCGTACGCCGACGGCGATGTCGTGGAAACGTTCGACGGCGCTGTCTCGGGGACGCTCGTCACCCCGCGCGGGTCGGGCGGATTCGGATACGACCCGATATTCGAACACGACGGCGAGACGTTCGCGGAGATGAGTACGGAGAAGAAGAACGCGCTCAGCCACCGCGGCCGCGCGCTCGCGAAGCTCGCGGACTGGCTCGCCGAGAATTCATAAGTGAAGCCGCGGCCAGACCGGGTGTGCTGTAGCGCTCGCGGGCGGGGAGACAGCGAAATCCGGCGGCACGCTCCCCGTCCATCGGTCGTGCCGCCGTGTTAGCCCTATGCCCGCGGGTCGCGGTCGGGGCCGGGGTACTCGCCGTCCGCGACGACGGGGTACAGTCGCTCGGGGTCGAACAGGCGCGCGAACGCGTCCGGGGACTTCACGCTCGTCGTCACGTACTGCTTCAGCGACGCGTTCGCCTCGACGGACTGGAGGCTGTCGTCGAACGTGACGAGGTGCGCGGCGTTCCCGTGGTACGCACACGCCAGTCCGGGATGGTCGCCCTCGGGGTGTTCGACGAACTCCCCGAGTTCGCTGATGCGGTCGCGCCACGCGTCCGCGAGGTCGGCGTCCGCGAGTTCCGCGATGACCGCGTGGGCGTCGTCCAGCAGCGGGTCGCTCACGACGAGCGTCGTCCACGAGTGCGCGCGCACGTGGTCGAGCGCGTCGCGCGCCGCGCCGCCGCAGAGCAGGTCGGCGGCGAGCACGTCCGCGTCCGCGACGACGGTCGCGGGGTTCGGTTCGTCACTCATCTCGGTGGGCGTCGAGCGCCGCCCGCACCTCCGGCTCCGTGACCGCGTACTCGTCGGCCGCGTCGAACAGCTCCTGCCACGTCATTCCGTCTGGCGCATGAACGCGTGGATTTCCTCGCGGTACGTCTCGGGTTCGAGGCCGAGGTCGACGTCTACGGACACCGTGATGGCGTCGGAGATGTCCTGGGTCGCGGAGCGAGCGAAGTTCTCGCCGACCCACGCGCCGCCGGCGACGAGCGCGTAGTCGCCGTGGTGCCAGACCGCGAGGTCGCCGCGCACGGCGAGCGCGTCCCCGTCGATAGTGACGGTGGTGCCGTCCTCGACGGGGAACTCGAACGTCGGCACGTCGTAGGTCGCCTCGTACTCGGTGAGGCTCGCGGACTCGCCGGTCGCCACGTCGAACGAACCGGTGCCGATGCGCTGGATGTCCGACAGGCCGGCGTCGGCGAGGCGGTCGCGGAACTGGTCGCGCGCGCTCGCCTCGACTTCGTTCAGCACTTCCTCGCGGCCGATGCCGGCGGGGAGGTTGCCCACGTCGGGGCTGAAGTCGATGCGGGTCGCGGAGAACAGCGCGAGCTGGCTCGTCACGCGTCCGAGAGTCGCGTCCTCGATTCGCTGGGTGAGCGCGGTGTCCGTGTGCGTGGTCGTGTAGCCCTTCGCGGTGAACGTGACGGGGCCGTACGACTGCTCGATGAGCGTGCGTTCGCTCGAATCGGTCTGCTCCCAGCCGGCGCTCTGCATCTCCTCGGTCGGGAGGTCGGGCGGCGAGACGGACGCTTGGGCGAGCGTCGAGCAGCCCGCGAGTCCGGCTAGCCCGAGTCCGGCAGTCGTTCCGAGTAGCGTTCGACGGTTCATACCGGGTGTAGGACGCCCATACCCTAAGTCTGTTCGACGCCGCGTCCGCAACGGTCAAGCGGCCGCCGTTCCTGGGTCGAGGCGTGTCGGAGTCCCGCGTTCCCTGGTCGTCGCCCCGCTTCCAGGTCATCGTTCTGAGTTCCCTGATGGGCGTGATGGGCGTCTCGCTCATCAGTCCCGCTCTCCCGACGGTGCGGGAGGCGCTCGCTATCACGGACGGCCAGGCGGCGTTGCTCGTCACCGCGTTCACGGTGCCGGGTATCGTGCTCGCGCCGCTCGTGGGCGTGCTCGCCGACCGGTACGGCCGGCGCGCCGTGCTCGTGCCGTGTCTCGTGGGGTACGGCGTGTCGGGCGCGGCGGTCGCGCTCACCACGGATTTCACGGTGATTCTCGGCCTGCGCGTCCTGCAGGGCGTGGCGGGGAGCGCGCTCGTCACGCTCGCGGTGACGCTCATCGGCGACCTCTACGACGCCGGTCAGCGCAACCACCTGATGGGCGTGAACGGCGCGGCCATCTCCGTCGGGACGGCGTCCTATCCGCTCGTCGGCGGCGCGCTCGCGAGCGTGTCGTGGCGCGCGCCCTTCCTCCTCTACGTCGTCGGCGTGCCCGTCGGCCTCGTCGCGTACCGGTCGCTCGACGATAGTGATGGCCGCGCGCACGGCCTCGATTACTTCCGGAACGTCCTCGCCGCCGTTCCGACCCGGCGGACGGCCGCCCTGTACGGGACGTACGTCGCGGCGTTCGTCGTGCTGTACGGCACGCTCATCACCGCGGTGCCGTTCCTCCTGCACGAGGCGTACGGACTGGGGTCGTTCGGGACGGGGCTCGTGCTCACGTCGGCGTCGGCGATGACGGCGGTGACGGCGAGCCAGAACGGCCGGCTCTCCGCGCTCGCGAGCAACGACCGCCTCGTCGCGTTCGGGTTCGTCGGGTACGGCGTCGGTCTCGTGGGCGCGTTCTTCGCCGGGAGTCCGGTGGGGTTCGCGGTGGCGATTCTCGCGTTCGGCGCGGGGCAGGGAGTCGTTCAGCCGAGCATCGACACGGCGACGAGCAGTCTCGTTGGCGCGGAGTTCCGCGGCGGCGTGATGAGTTTCCGGACGACGGCGATTCGGACGGGGCAGACGCTCGGCCCGCCGCTCGCCACGGCGGCGGACGCGGTGGTCGGCTACCAGGCGTTCCTGCTCGCGGTCGGTGTCGTCGCGCTCGTCGGCGGTGGCGTTGCGCTCGCGGTCGTCGAGTAGCGAGTGTTCCGGTGAGCGACGGAGTTTAACCCCTCGGTGTGGTATGCCGTACCGATGAGTTCAGACCGGTTGACCGTGTCGCTCGACGAGGACGCCCGCGACGCGCTCGACACCATCACGAGCAAGACCGATAGTTCGCAGAGCGAACTGGTGCGGCGGGCGCTCACGTTTTACGCCGCGAACTACGAGGCGGCGAGCACGGACAGCTCGGAGAAACTGGAGGAGTACTACAAGATGTTGACGGGCGGCGAGCACGTCCTGCTCGACATCGACTTCCTCCACTGTTTTCTCGACCACGTGAAGGAGGACGGGGAGCCGAGGTCGGAGTTCGTCGCGGACGCCGACCAGGTCTCGGACTACCACGCCCAGGAGTACGTCGACCGGTTCGATTCGCTGGACGAACTCCTGGAGTGGCTGTCGCTCTGCGGGTTCCTGACGGTTCGGCGCACCACCGAGAACACGTACCACATCGTCTTCCCGTCGGCGGACATCCGCTGGTTCATGACGCGGTTCATCGAGCGGAGCGTCGAACCGCTCCCGTTCGACGTGACCATCAACCCGGGCGTTGCGAAGGTTCTCCTCGTCGAGGAGTAGTCTGGACGTTCGGTCACAAACTGGTCTGTCTCTTTCTGGTTCGTACGTCCTCTGCGACGATTCATATTCGATTCGCACTCGTTCACACGCGATATGCGTGGTGTGTGCATTCCTCACAAGTACCACTAAGTGGGTGCTTTGGTAGTGGTACTCTATGGCACAAGACGACTCGTTCGCCGACCGCCTGACCCGTCGTCGCGCGATGCGCCTCGGTGGCGCGGCCGGTGCCGCCGGCCTGACGGGCCTCGCCGGCTGTCTCGACAGCCTGCAGAACAGCGGGAACAGTAGTAGCGGAAGCATCGACGTGGGCGCGGTTCTCCCGTTCAGCGGGGATCTCAGCGACTTCGGCGCGCCGATGCAGAACGCGCTCCGGATGGCCGAAGAGGACATCAACGCCGCGGGCGGCCCGCTCGGCCGCGAACTCAACGTCCACTTCGAGGACTCCACGTCGTCCTCGACGGACGGCGTGAACGCCGCGAACAAGCTTGTGGACACCACGGGCGTGAACGCGTTGTTCGGCGCGGTGTCCTCCGGCGTCACCATCAGTATCGCGCAGTCCGTCTCGATTCCGAAGGAGACGGTTCACATCACGCCCGCGTCCTCGTCGCCCGTCATCAGCACGCTCGACGACGACGATTACGTCTGGCGCACCCGGACGAACGACCGGTTCGTCGCGAAGGTGATGGCGATGATAGCCGAGCAGAACGACGCAAGCACCGCCGCGGTTCTCTACATCAACAACGACTTCGGGTCGGCGCTCGCGGACGTGTTCTCCTCGTCGTTCGGCGGCGAAGTTACGGCGGAAGTCGGCTACGAGTCGGGGCAGTCGTCCTACCAGCAGCTCCTCTCCGAGCTGTTCGCGGACGACCCCGAGTTCGTCGCGTTCGCCGGCTACCCCGAGTCCGGGACGACCATCCTCTCTCAGTGGGACGAGGAGGGCTACGGCGGGAACTGGATTCTCCACACGAGCCTCCTCTCCGACGACGTCATCGGGAACGTCGGCGCGGACGTGATGAACGGCATGTACGGCGTGCGCACGAAACCGCCGAGCGGGAGCGCGACGGAGAACTTCGTGAGCGACTACGAGTCCGCGTACCCGGACGCCCAGTTGTTCTCGCCGTACTCGTGGAACTCCTACGACGCGCTCGTCTCGTGGGCGCTCGCCGCGCACGCCGCCGGCACGCCCGAGTCCCCGAGCGTGAAGGAGGAACTCCGCCCCGTCGCCACGCCGCCCGGTGAGGCCGTCGGGTACGACGGCTTCGAGTCCGGCGTGAGCCTGCTCGACGACGACACCGACATCGATTACAGCGGGCCGAGCGGGAACGTGAACTACGATTCGAACGGCGACGTGGCGAGCGACATGGTCATCGTGCAGGTCGAGGACGGCGAGTTCGTCGACCAGGAGACCGTGCCCGCGGAAGACCTCACCTAGGGCCTCCAGATTCTCATGTTCGCACTCTCTCACTACTCGATAGTCGCCTCGCACGCACAGCACGGGAGGGCGGAGCCGTGAGCGACGACGACGTTCGCGTCGGCGTCGACATCGGCGGCACCTTCACCGACATCGTCAGCCTCCGGGACGGCGACGTGCACGTCACGAAGACGCCGTCGACGCCGAGCGACCCCGAGGAGGGCGTCGTGAACGGCCTGGAGAAGAGCTCCGCGGACGCGGGCTTCGGGTTCGACGACGTGGGCTTCCTCAGCCACGGGACGACGGTGGCGACGAACGCCGTCCTCGAAGGCACGTGGGCGGACACCGCGCTCGTCACCACCGAGGGGTTCCGGGACGTGCTCGAAATCGGCCGCCAGGACAGACCGGACATCTACGATTTCGACGCGGAGAAACCCGCACCCATCGTCCCCCGCGACCGCCGCTTCGAGGTGCCCGAGCGCCTCGACGAACGCGGGAACGCGCTCCGCGAACTGGACGCGGACGCGGTTCGCTCGCTCGCGCGCACCCTCGACGACCGCGGCGTCGATTCCGTCGCGGTCTCCCTGTTGTTCGCGTTCGAGGACGACAGCCACGAGCGCCGGGTCGCGGAGATTCTGGACGAGGAACTGGACGCGTCGCTCTCGCTTTCGAGCGACGTGCTCCCGGAGATTCGGGAGTACGAGCGCACGCTCACCACGTCGCTGAACGCCGCGCTGAAGCCCGTGATGGACGACTACATCGGGAACCTCGAAGGCCACGTCCGCGACCACGACATCGGCGCGGAACTGAAGATAATGCAGTCGAACGGCGGTCTCATCACGGCGGACGCCGCGCGCACCCGACCCGTCAACACCCTGCTCTCCGGCCCCGCCGGGGGCGTGCAGGGCGCGACGTACGTCGCGGAGCGCGCGGGCGTCGAGGACATCATCACGATGGACATGGGCGGCACGTCCTGCGACGTGTCCCTCGTGGAGGGCGGCGACCCCCTCGTCTCGACGGACGTGCAGGTCGGGGACTACACGGTCGGCGTCCCGATGATAGACATCCACACCGTCGGCTCCGGCGGCGGCTCCATCGCGTGGGTGGACACCGGCGGCGCGCTCCGCGTCGGCCCCCGGTCGGCGGGCGCGGATCCCGGCCCGATTTCGTACGGCCGCGGCGGCACCGAGCCGACGACCACGGACGCCCACCTCCTGCTCGGCCGCCTCGACCCCGACCGCTTCCTCTCCGGCGAACTCGACGTGGAGGTCGCGGACGTGGAGCGCGCGTTCGAGTCGGAGCTCGGCGACGAACTCGGGATGGGGCCCGAGGAGGCCGCGCAGGGCGTGCTCGACGTGGCGAACGCGAACATGGCGCGCGCGCTCCGCGTCGTCTCCGTCGAGCGCGGCTACGACCCTCGGGAGTTCGCGCTCGTCGCGTTCGGCGGCGCTGGCCCCCTGCACGCGTGCGGTCTCGCGGAGGAACTCGACATCCCGAAGGTCATCGTCCCGCAGACCGCGGGCGTGCTGTCCGCGCTCGGCCTCCTCATCAGCGACGTGCTCTACGACTACAGCGTCTCGCGCGTCCGCGAGTGGAGCGAGGTCACGCCCGCCACGCTCCGCGACGCGCTCGCCGACCTGCACGCGGAGGGCGAGGAACGCCTCGCGAACGAGGACATCCCGGAGTCGGGCCGCGTGTACGAGCGCACGGCCGACCTCCGGTACGTCGGGCAGTCGTTCGAGATTTCGGTGCCGCTCCCCGAGGGCGACCTCGACGCGGACGCGCTCGCCGCCGTCGAACGCGAGTTCCACGAGCGCCACGAGCGCCGGTACGGCCACGCCGACCCCGAGGAACCCGTGGAGCTCGTGACGCTCCGGTTGCGGGCGCGCGGCCTCGTGGAGACGCCCGACCTCGCCGCGCCGAACACGGCGGGAAGCGTCGAGGACGCCATCCGGGAGGTTCGCGGCGTGACCTACGACGGAACGGTGCACGACACGACGATTTACGACCGCACGCGGTTGCCGACGGACGCGACCTTCGACGGCCCCGCGGTCGTCGAGGGGCCGGAGTCCACCGTCGTCGTCCACCCGGGACAGACCGTCTCCGTGGACGCGGACGGCAACCTCGTCGTGGAGACCGGAGGTGACGCCTGATGGTCGATTCGGTCACCCTCGAAGTGATTCGGAACGGCTGCATCGCCATCGCGGAGGAGATGAACGCGAACCTCATCCGAACCGGGTACTCGCCGAACATCAAGGAGCGCCGCGACTGCTCCTGTGCGCTGTTCGACGCCGAGGGCGAGATGATAAGCCAGGCGGAGAACATGCCCGTCCACCTCGGCGCGATGCCGTTCTCGGTGTCCGCGGCAGTCGAGGCGTACGGCGGCGACCTCGAACCCGGTGACGCCGTCCTCCTGAACGACCCGTTCCGGGGCGGCGCGCACCTCCCCGACCTCACGCTCGTCTCCCCCATCTTCGACGACCCGGAGAGCGACGACCCCGAACTCGTGGCGTACGCGGCGAACCGCGCGCACCACGCCGACGTGGGCGGGAGCACCGCCGGGTCGGTCGCCGCTGATTCCACCGAAATCTACCAGGAGGGCCTGCGGATTCCGCCGGTGAAGCTGTTCTCGGGCGGCGAGGTCGTGGAGGACGTGATGGAGATGATACTGACGAACGTCCGCACGCCCGACGAGCGCCGGGGCGACATCCGCGCGCAGGAGGCCGCGAACGAGACGGCGCGTGAGCGCGTGCACGAACTCGTCGCGGACTACGGCGCGCGCGACCTCGCGGAGGCGTTCGGCGAGGTGAAGGACTACTCGGAGCGCCGGATGCGCGCCGAAATCGAGGAGTTCCCGGACGGCACGTACAGTTTCGAGGACGTGCTGGACGACGACGGCCGCGGGAACACCGACCTCCCCGTGCGGGCGACCGTCACGGTCTCGGGCGACGAGGTCGGCGTGGACTTCTCGGGTACCGCAGACCAGACCGAGGGGCCGGTGAACGCCGTGCTCGCGGTCACGTCCTCCGCGACCTACTACGCGATCCGGTGCGTGACCGACCCCGACATCCCGCCGAACCACGGCTGTTATCGCCCCATCACCATCGACGCGCCCGAGGGCAGTATCGTGAACCCGGAGCCGCCGGCGGCGGTCGTCGGCGGCAATCTCGAAACCTCTCAGCGCGTCACGGACGTGGTGCTCGGCGCGTTCGCCACCGAAGCCCCCGAGCGGGTGACGGCGGCGGGCCAGGGGACGATGAACAACATCACGTTCGGCGGCACCGACCCGCGAAGCGACAGCCCGTACGCGTTCTACGAGACGCAGGGCGGCGGGTTCGGCGCGCGCGAGGGCAAGGACGGCATGGACGGCGTGCACGTCCACATGAGTAATACGATGAACACGCCCGCGGAGGTGCTGGAGACCGCGTACCCGCTTCGGGTGCGGCGGTACGCCTACCGGCCAGACTCCGGCGGTGCGGGCGAGTTCCGCGGCGGTCTCGGCCTTCGGCGCGACATCGAAGTGCGGGGGCACACGGCGCGGTTCAGCCTGCTCGCCGACCGCCACCAGCACGCGCCCTACGGCCTGCTCGGCGGCGAACCCGGCGAACCCGGCGCGGCGTACGTCTTCGACCCCGACGCGGACGACACCGACGACGCGGACGGCGAGCGCCTCCCGCAGAAGTCCGTGCACGACCTCCCGCCGGGGACGGTCGTGAGCGTCCGCACGCCGGGCGCGGGCGGGTACGGCGACCCCGCCGACCGCGACGCCGACTCGGTCGAACGCGACCTGCGCCTCGGGAAGATAAGCGACGAGTACGCCGACCGGTACCACGAGGGGGGCGACGGTGAGTGACCGCTCGCACGCTCCGGTACGCGCCGCACGTCGCGGTGTTCGCGGTCGGGTACGTGACGTTCACGTACTCCGCCGTCCCGGGGTACGTCGCCGCGCGGTACGGCGCGACAATCACCACAGTCGGCTTCCTGATGAGCGCGGCGCTCCTCTCGTTCGTGCTCGCGCAGGCGGTCGCCGACCGCCTCGCGTCGCGCTGGACGACCACGCAGGCCCTGCTCGGACTGCTGGGCGCGCACGCCGCGCTCGCCGTCGCGCTGGACTTCGCGCCGTCGCTCGAATCCCTGCTCGTCCTGCGCGCGCTCTGGGGGCTCGCGGGCGGCCTCCTCTTGAGCATCGGCGCGACGCACGTCGCCCGACTCTACGACGGCCGCGCCGCCACCCGCCAGCAGGGCGTCTACGGCGGGATGCTCACGCTCGGCGGCGCGTTCGGCTTCCTGCTCGCGGAGCCGGTCGTCTCGCTGACGGGCGGGTTCGGCGTGCACGCGCTCGGCGCGCCGCTCGCGCTCCCCGCCATCGCGATGCTCTGGCCGCACCGCCGCGGCACCCGCACCGCGGGCACCGCCGCCAGCGGCGGGTTTCGGACGGTGCTCGCGAACCGCGTCGTGCTCGTCGCCGCGCTCTGCTACGTCGCCACCATCGGCGCGTACATCACGCTCTCGACGTTCATCACGGCGTACTTCGACGACCTCGGCGTCACCGGCCCCCTGAACGCCGCGGTGCTCGCCACCGCGACCGCCGGGCGCGCGCTCGGCGGCACCGTCTCGGCGCGCTGGGGCGTCTCGGACGCCCGCATCGTCTCGGTGACCACCCTGCTCGGCGCGCTCGCGTTCGTCGGCCTGCTCGTGGACGCCCGCGTCGTCGCGCTCGTCGGTCCGCTCGTCGCGATGATAGCCGTCTCGCTCCCGTTCGGTGCGGTGTACAACCTCGCGGCGGCCGCGACCGCGCAGGAGACCGCGGCGCTCGCGCTCGTCGTCGCCGCCGGGAACGTCGCGGCGGTCGCGCTCCCAACGTTCACGGGCGTCGTCCGCGCCAACACCGGGGGGTACGCCGCGGTGTTCTGCGTGCTCGCCGCCCTGCTCCTCGCCGCCTCGCTCGCGGCACGACAGACACGATGACACGGAACAACACAGTCTCGACTCGCGGAGGCCAGCCATGGTGAGCGCCGGACTCGCGGACGCGCTCGCGCAAGGCCTCGTCACCGGCGGCATCATCGCCGCCGGCGCGCTCGGCCTCTCACTGGTGTACAGCATCGCGGGCGTCCCGAACTTCGCGCACGGCGACATGATAACCGTCGGCGCGTACCTCGTGCTCGCGCTCAACAACCCCGGCGAACTCGCGCTCGTCCCGAACCTCGTCGCGCTCCCGTTCGCCGTCGCTGCCGTCGTCGGCATCGGCGTCGCCGGCGCGTTCGGAAGCGCGTACGAGTTCGCCGTCTTCCGGCGGTTCCGCGGGAAGGACGCCGACCTCATCACGATGGTCATCGTCTCCCTCGGCCTCGCCCTGATACTCAGGAACCTCGTCCTGTTCCTCGTCGGGTCGAAGAACGTCACGTACGACACGCCGAGCGGCGTCAACCTCAACGTCGACCTCTACCTCACCGGGAACGGACTCGCCGTCGAACTCACGCGGCGCGTCCGCGGGTCGCTCCAGACCATCGACGCCTGGGGGTACGGCTGGCCCGCGCTCGTCGCCGTCGTCGCGCTCGCCGTCCTGGCGGGCTACGCCGTCTACCGGTGGCGGCGCGGCGACGCCGGGTTCGACGAGGTTCACTTCGTCGACCCCCGCATCTGGGGGGTCGCCGGGTTCGCGGTGGCGTTCGCCGCGCTCGCGTTCGCGCTCCGCGGCGGCGCGCTCGACGCCGCGAACGCCGCGTACAGCACCCGCGTCGGCGTCAGTCGGAAGTACGGCCTCATCCTCGCCGTCATGCTCGCAACCATGTTCTGCATCAACTACGTCCTCAAACGCACGAAGACCGGTCGCGCGATGCGCGCGACCGCCGACGACCAATCGCTCGCCCGCATCCGCGGCGTGGACATCGACCGCGTCCAGCTCGTCGTCTGGGTGCTCGCCGCCGTGCTCGCCGCCGTCGCCGGCGCGCTCCTCGGCTGGTACTCGTCCAGCCTCAACCCCAACATGGGGTTCTCCCTGCTGTTGCCGGTGTTCGCCGCGGTCATCGTCGGCGGCATCGACTCGCCGTACGGCGCGGCGCTCGGCGGGCTCCTCGTCGGCGTCAGCATGGACGTCGGCGTCTACCTGCTCCCGACGGAGTTCGCGACCTACCGCACCGCCATCGCGTTCGTCATCCTCGTCGTCGTCCTCCTCGTGAAACCCGAGGGCCTGTGGGGTGACGCCTGATGGCGCTCTCGGACTTCCTCGTCAGCCTCCTCACCGTGGTCGGCATCTACACGCTGTTCGGCCTCGGTCTCAACGTGAAGTACGGGTTCACGGGTCTCGTGGACTTCGGGCACGTGCTCTACTTCATGATCGGCGCGTACGTCACGGTCGTCGTGGCGATGCCGTCCGGCGCGGCCGACTACGCCGGCATCGGCGGGTTCGCGCTCCCCGAACTCCTGTCCGCGCTCCCGCTCGGCGGCCTGCTCGGCTGGCTGGTCGCCATCGCGGTCGCGATGGTCGCCGCCGCCCTCCTCTCGCTTCTGGTGGGCGTGCCGACACTGCGGTTGCGCGAGGACTACCTCGCCATCACCGCGCTCGGCGTCGCGACCATCCTGCACTCGGTCGTGAACGACGAGGAGTGGCTGTTCAACGGGCCGTTCGGCGTGCGCGAGGTCTACCAGCCATTGAGCGGCGTGTTCCCGCTCTCGCTCGGCGGGTTCGCCCTGAACCTCGTCGTGTTCGGTCTGCCGTCCGTGCTCGCGCTCGGGTACGTCGCGTACCGGGTCGCGCGGTACGTCCGCCCCATCTCGCGGGACGCCGCCCTGCTCACGGTCGCGGGCGTCGTCCTCACCATCGCCGGGTTCGGCGTCACCACGCTCGGCGGCGCGCCGCTCGTCGCCGCCGGCGCGGCGGTCATCGCGGCCGGCGTGTACGTCGTCGCGCGCGGCGTCCGCACCGCCGGCGGGTTCGGCCGGCCGCTCGCGCTGTTCGCCGCGCTCGTGTTCGCACTCTGGTACTTCGTCTTCCCCGCCGTCACGGACAGCCCCGCCGCCGTCGTCGTGAACCTCGTCTGGCTGTTCGACCCGACCACGGGCGCGAACGGCGCGGTCACGTACAGTCGGTTCGTCCTCCTGCTCACGGGCGCGTTCGTCCTGCTCGCCTACCTCTGGTGCGAACGCACCGTGAACAGCCCGTACGGCCGCGTCCTCCGCGCGATTCGCGAGGACGAGGACGTGCCGGAGGCGCTCGGGAAACCGACGTTCAAGTACAAGGTGCACAGCATGATGTTCGGGTCCGCGCTCGCCGCCGCCGCCGGCGGCCTCTGGGCGACCCACATCGGCTTCATCGACCCCGGGCAGTTCACGTCCTCCATCACGTTCTTCGCGTTCACCGCCGTCATCATCGGCGGCACCGCGAACAACAAGGGCGTCATCCTCGGCACCGCCGTGTTCTGGACGCTCCGCACCGGCACGCGGTTCCTCGACGACTACTTCCCCGCGGAGTACGCGACCCAGCTCGCCGCGCTCCGCGTGATGCTCATCGGCACCCTCCTCATCGTCATCCTCTACTACCGCTCGGAGGGCCTGCTCGGCGAGCAGACCTACGACACCGGCATCGGCCTGGGAGGTGAGTCGAGTGACTGACCCGATTCTCTCCGTGGACGGCGTCGAGAAGCGCTTCGGCGGCATCACCGCGCTCGACGGCGCGTCCTTCGACGTCGAGCCGGGAATCACGGGCCTCATCGGGCCGAACGGCGCTGGGAAGTCCACGATGTTCAACGTGATAACGGGCTTCCTCTCCCCGGACGCGGGCACCGTCGAGTTCCGCGGGAACGACATCACGGGACTGCGGCCGTCCGCCGTCGCGGAGCGCGGTCTCGTGCGGACGTTCCAGATTCCGCACGAACTCCCCGAGATGACGGTGCGGGAGAACCTCGCGCTCGCGCCGCGCGACCAGCGCGGCGAGGGCTTGTTCACCACGTGGACGCGCGGCGACGGCTACGCCCGGGACGAACGCAACGCCCAGCGCCGCGCCGTCGAGATGGCGGAACGCTTCGACATCGACCACGTGCTCGACACGCCCGCCGGCGAACTCTCCGGCGGCCAACGCAAACTCCTCGAACTCGCCCGCGCGCTCCTCACCGACCCCGACCTCGTCCTCCTCGACGAACCGCTCGCGGGCGTCAACCCCACGCTGGAGAACCGCATCCTCGACCACCTCCAAGACCTCGAATCGGAGGGGTACTCCTTCCTCTTCATCGAACACGACATCGACGTCATCATGGAACACTGCCAGGAAGTCATCGTCATGCATCAGGGCCGCGTCCTCACCGCCGGCGACCCCGAGGACGTCCGGTCCGACGACCGCGTCATCGACGCCTACCTCGGCGGCGACGCCGACGACGGAGGTGACGGCGAATGAGCCCGCTCCTCGAACTCGACGGACTGGACGCGGGCTACGGCGACCTCCAGGTGCTCTCCGGCGTCGATCTCCACGTCGAGGACGGCGAGTACGTCACCATCGTCGGCCCGAACGGCGCGGGGAAATCCACCGCGATGAAATCCGTGTTCGGCCTCACCACCCACATGGGCGGGTCGATACGGTTCCGCGACGAGAACGTCCACACCGCCGACACCGCCGACCTCATCGACCGCGGCATCACCTACGTCCCCCAGTCCGACAACATCTTCACGAGCCTCACCGTCCGCGAAAACCTCGAAATGGGCGTCTACGTCGAAGACACCGTCCCCGAGAACGTCCTCGACGAGGTCTTCGACCACTTCCCCATCCTCGAAGAACGCCAACAGCAACGCGCCGGCACCATGTCCGGCGGGCAACGCCAGATGCTCGCCATGGGCTGCGCGCTCATGGCCGACCCCGACCTCCTCCTCCTCGACGAACCGTCCGCGGGCCTCGCGCCCGACCTCGTCCAGGAGATGTTCGACCGCATCGACGACATCAACCAGGCAGGCACAGCCATCCTCATGGTCGAACAGAACGCCAAAGCCGCCCTCCGCCGCTGCGACCGCGGCTACGTCCTCGTCAACGGAGAAAACGCCTACGACGGCCCCGGAAGAACGCTCCTCGACGACCCCGAAGTCCGCCAACGCTTCCTCGGCGGCTAACGGAACCACTCGCTTTCTCGATTTCCACAAAAACACGACCCCAAAGCTACAGCTTTGGGTTGTTCCTCACAGAGAGCCTAGGCCGGAATTATGAACAGCGTCAGACTCCCTCCGGTCGTCTGACTGGCTCAAATTCCGAGACGGCTCGCGTTCGTCACGGATGCGAAGCCAACGGCTTCGGAGTATAGTTCAGAGAGAGCCTAGGCCGGAATTTGAATCCGGGGTCTCGTCCTTACCAAGGACGCGCTTTACCGCTAAGCTACCCAGGCAAGCACTCTCTGGTAGTCGGGTTTCATCTAAAAGGGCTTCGATTACGGGTCGGTGGCGGACCGGGGTTTGGCGGTGTCGTCGGCGCGGGGAGTGCTGACGCGCTGGAGGACGTCCTCGATGGTGTCGGGGAGGAGGTCGTCGGCGGACGCGAGCGGGGGTGGGCTGTTGGAGCGCGCGAGGCCGATGGCGTACCGGCGGAGGTCGAGGGGGGTGTCGTTGCCGGTGGCGGTCGCGCCGGCGACGACGCCGAGTTCGAACACGGTGGTTTCGAGGGTGCGGGCGTCGCTCGCGCGGTCGTGCTGGCGGTCGGTTTCGTGGCGGCCGAACTCCTGGACGGTGGCGACGGCGTCGCCCGCGGCTTCGGTGTGCGCGAGGAGGCGGAAGCCGCGCGCGACGAGCACGTCCGCGGCGAGCACGTCGAGGTCGGCTGGGAGGTCGGTGTCGGGGCTGGCGTGCTCCCAGGGTTCGGTTTCGACGAGGTGGCGGGTGAGTCGGAGGCCCTCGTAGATGAGTTGAACGCCGGCGGCGCGTTCGGCGACGGCGTCGTCGTCGGTGGGGCCGGTGAGCGCGTCCGCGCTCAACACGGTGAGCGCGCCCGGAACCATGGACGCGTCGCTGAGGAGGTCGTCGATGACGTTCCGGAGGTCGCGCGGGGTGATGTCCCCGACCGCGTCCCGGGCGGCGATACGCGCCACTTCGGCCTCGTCCATCGCCCGAAAGAAGGGGTGCGAGCGGCAAAGACCTTTGGAAACGAACCCCCAGCGGGCGGGCGAGGCGCGACGCGAGCGGTAGTTCCTTGGGCTGGCTGTTCCGATGACGTGTATGCTCTCGATTCGTGACGAGGCGCGGGTGCGGGTGGTGACGCTCGACCGGCCGGAGCGGCGGAACGCGCTCACGCCCGACGGGTTGGACGCGCTCGCGGACGCGGTGCGGGACGCCGCACAGCCCGTGGTGTACGTGCACGGCGCGGGGTCGGCGTTCTGCGCTGGCGCGGACCTCGATGTCGTGCGAGACCTGACGGGGGACTCTGCGCCCGATTTCGCGGCGCGCGGGCAGGACGCGCTGAACGCGGTGGAGGACGCGGAGTCGGCGGTTGTGGCGGGCGTGGACGGCGCGGCGCGGGGCGGCGGCGTGGAGCTCGCGCTCGCGTGCGACGTGCGGGTGGCGACGCCGGACGCGACGTTCGCGGAACCCGGCGTCTCGATGGGTATCTTCGGCGCGTGGGGCGGCACCCGCCGCCTCCCCCGGGCTGTCGGGGACGCGCACGCGCTCGACCTCTCGCTCTCCGGGCGCACCGTGGACGCCGAGACCGCGCGCGAGATGGGGCTCGTCTCCCGCGTCACCGACACGCCCCGAGCGGTCGCGGACGAACTCGCCCGCAACGACCCGGACGCGCTCCACTACCTCAAGCGACTCCTCCGAGAACAGTACGACCGCGACGAACAGGACGCGAGAGAACGGGAGGCGTTCGGCGCGCTCCTCGAAGACGGCCTATAGCGGCTCCGGCGCGGGCGGCATCGCGCGTTTGTGCGCGCTCGCCTCGGAGAGGTCGCGCACCGTCTCCACCACCTTCTCGTCGATGTCGAGGTTTCGCGCAGTCGCGGTCGTCGAGAGGTCGCCGTCGATGTGGAGCGCGAGCACCGCGTCGAGCGTGTCGTACCCGACGCCCATCTCCTCCTCGTCCGTCTGGTCTTCCCAGAGTTCCGCCGTCGGCGTCTTCTCCACGAGGTCGTCGGGCACGCCGAGCGCGCTCGCGAGCTGGCGGACCTGTTGCTTGTAGAGGTTCCCGATGGGGTTGCAGTCCACCGCCTGGTCGCCGTATTTCGTGAAGTACCCGACCATCGCCTCCGCGCGGTTCCCCGTCCCGAGCACGACCCGGGACTCGTGGTTCGCGACCATGTAGTTCAGCACGCCGCGCACCCGCGCGCGAGCGTTCCCGACCGCGAGCTGGTCGGCTTCGGCTTCCGGATACACGTCCGTCAGCACGTCCACCACGGGGTCGATTTCGATGACGTCGTACTCGATTCCGAGCATCTGGGCGACGCGCTCCGCGTCGCTCATGTTCTCCTCGCTCGACACCGACGCCGGCATCACCAGGCCGTGCACGGCGTCCGCGCCCAGTTCTTCGACGGCCAGGTGGCCGACCGTCGTGCTGTCGATACCGCCGGAGAGCCCGAGCACGACGCCGTCGGCGTTCGCTGCGGCCACCGTCTCTGCGATGAACGACTCGATGTGCTCGCGACGCTCCTGTAACTCCGCCTCCGAGAACCGCAAGTCCATCGGCTCGATAACGTCCTCAACCATACCCACTCTTTCCCTGCGCCCGACAAAAAGCCACTCGCCACCCGCGGAATCGTGGACGGCCGTCCACTTCGAGCCGGACGAACCGCGGAGAACGCGACACCCCCGAAGTTCTCCGACCACCACCGACCAGTCGCTACCCGAGAGAACCGCGTGAGAACTGCGCTGGCCGGGAATTGAACCCGGGCTATGAGCTTGGGAAGCTCATGTCCTACCACTAGACCACCAGCGCGCGCTTCTGAATTGCCGACTCCGGCACTTGAACGTAGCGCTTCACGCTTCCCTGCGGCGGTAGGCGAAGAAGGAGTAGGCGACGGTGTAGGCGGCGGCGAGCAGGGTGGGGGCGAGCGCGAACACGAGGGCGTAGTCGGAGAAGAGGAGGCCGCCGAGCGCGAGGACGGCGGCGAGTTTGAACGCGAGCGCGCCGCGTTCGTGGGTTTCCCGCCAGACGGTGTCGTCGCTGAGCGTCCACGGGGTGCGGATGCCGACGAACCAGTTCGGTTTCGCGCGTTCGAGGAGGACGCCGCAGGCGTAGAGGAGGCCGGCGAGCGCGGGCGCGAGCGCCTGCCCGATCGGAATCGCGTAGTCGAGGTTCCACGCGAGCACGAGCACGTGGACGTACGCGAGGAAGCCCGCGGTGCCGGCGACGAACCACTCGTAGACGCCGCGGAACGCCTCGTAGTGCCGCTTCCGGGGGTCGATTCGGGGTGCGACGAGCATCAGGGCGACGACGAAGACGGTGAGCGCGGGGAGGAAGAACGCGCCCGCGAACCGGGACATCGTGCCGTCCACGCCGCCGCTCGCGTTCCAGTGCGTCGCCATCCGCGCGGGGAGGTCGGGGTAGGCGAGCGCGCTCGCGGCGAACCCCGCGAGCGCGAACGCGAGGGTGAGCGCTCGCTGACGCCGGTACTGCATACGCCTCCCTGGAACGCCCGGCACCGTCACGCTTTCGCCGGTCGCCCGCGCACTCCCGGTGTGCCCGCCCTCGACACCGACGCCGCCCGGGACGCCGTCCGCGAGCGCGACGCCCTCCTCGACGCCATCGGCGAGTGCGCGGACGCCGTCGCCGCGACCTGGGACGCCGACGCCGTCGCGGACAGCGACCGCCTCACGCCCGTCCTCCGCCGCGCGCTCGACGACGCCGGCGTGCTCGACGCCCTCCCCGCCGTCCTCCAGGAAGCCGTGGACGCCGCCGGCGGCAGTCTCGACGCGCCGCCGGTCGCCGCGCCGCCCTACGTCGTCGTCACCAGCCGCGGCCCCCTCCTCCGCGCCACCCTCGACGACACCCGCCTCCTCGTCTACATCGACTGCTTCACCCTCACCGAGAACACGTACCGCCGCCGCGACGGCGTCACCGTCACCGTCGAAACCGCCTGACCGGCCTTGTTCGGACGCAGCCGTGCGGTCGCGCCCAACGCGTCCGCTTCGACGGCTCGCGAACAGGTCTCACCGGAAGAAAACAGCGCGGCACGCCGTACCGTCGAGCGCGTTCAGTAGTGTTCGTCGAGGTACTCCACGATGTCGTCGCTCTCGTAGATGGTTTCCTCGCGGGCGGTGTCCACGAGGTAGGGAATCTGGTCTTCGCCGCCGTCCTTCAGTTCCTCGTAGGTGGTCTCGTTGGTCACGTCGCCGCCCATACCGCCGGGGAGGCGGGGGTTGTGGGTGACGTAGGAGACGCCGAGTTCGCTGAGCTTCTCGCGGACTTTCGCGCAGTGCGGACAGCCTTCGGACTGGTAGAGTTCGAGCACACCACTCGGTTTTCGCGCGAGCGAGGTAAGCGTTAGCGAACCGGCGGATAGGCGTCTCGGTCTACCCACTCCCGGAGCGCGCTCGCGCCCTCGTCGTCGAAGCGGAGCGGGCGTCGCCACCACGGCCCCTTCCCCGAGTCGTCCGAGTACTCGGTGACGACGCGGTTCGCGTCGATGCCGCGCTCGCCACTCAACGGCACGGCGGTGTCGTACAGTCGGCTCTCCGAACTGCCCTCGACGAGGACGGCGGCGTCGAACTCCTCGCGGGCGAGGTGGGCGTTCCACGGGAACTCCCCGTCCGCGGGCTTCTCGGTGAGTGGGTCGCGGGCGAGCGTGAACTCCCCGACGAGGTACGCGCCCCAGTCGGGCGTCACCCAGGCGTCCGGATGGTCGCCGTGGCTGGTGAGGGTGGCGTAGAAGTAGAGGCGGTCGCCCGCCCGGAGGTCGCTGATGGGGCGGGCTTTCACGCCGTGCGGGTCGCCGTACGTGTACGCGTCACAGCACGCGTACTCGGCGAACGTGGGGTCGAGGTGGACGGGCGTGTCGTCGGGCGTGTCGATGTCGAGTTCGAGGTCGCCGTACGTCGGCACGCGCTCGCGCGTCGGCTCCGCCTCGGGGATGGGGACGTACTCGAACCCGCCGTCCTCGTGTATCGGGCCTCGAAAACCGGGCTGGTTCGTGTTCGCGGCGACGTTGATGGCGAGCGCGCGCATCTAGATGTCGCGCTGGAACTCGTCGAACCCCTCGAAGTCGTCGGGGAGCGTGTAGGGGATGCGGCGGCTCTCGCGGTCGCCCGCGGCGTCCTCGGCGTCCTCGACGGGCACCGCCTCGTCCTCGAACCCGGGCTTGACGCGGACGGAGCGCGCGGGCATCCCGACGGCGACGTGGTGCGCGGGCACGTCCTCCTGGACGACCGCCCGGGAGCCGACGAGGCTGTTCTCGCCGACGGTGACGCCGGCGCGGACGAGCGCGCCCTGCGTCACGCGCGCGTCGTCCTCGATGGTCGTGTGGTAGTTCGTGACCTCGGTCTGGTCGACGACGTCGTGGTCGTGCGTGTAGACGTGCGCGCCGTCGCTGAGGCTCACGCGGTCGCCGACGGTGAGTTCGCCGCGGTCGTCGAGGTGCACGTCGTCGTGGATGACGACGTTGTCCCCGAGTTCGATGTTGTGGCCGTACGTCATCGACACGCCCTTGAAGATGCGCAGGCCCTCGCCGGCGTCCGCGAACAGGTGGCGGGCGAGCATCTGCCGGAACTCCAGCGCGAAGTCCACGTTGTCCGCGACGGGCGTGTTGTCGAACTGCCGCCACAGCCACTGCAGGGGCTTCGACTCCGCGAACGCGTCTTCGTCCTTCTCCGCGTAGTACTCGGACTCCAGGGTGGCGTTCCGCGGGTCGTAGGACTGCAGGCGCGCTTCCTCGATGCTCGACACCGTGTTCCCGTTCTGCCAGGCCTCGTAGGCCTCCCGGTCGCCGTTCAAGTCCACGAGCACGTCCTCGACGACCTCGTAGGTGTCCTCCGTCGAGAGACGGTCGTCCACCGCTCCCACGAAGTCGCGGAGCGCTGTCTCCGCGTCGTCGGGGAGGGAGACGTGGCGTTTCGTCATACCTCGACGGTCGTGTGGGACGTTGATAGGGGTTTCCGTCCCGACGCCGCGTGCCGTTACTCGCCCGCCTCGTCGAGTTTCTCCACCAGTCGCTGGACGAACGGACTCACGCGCGTGTCCACGGACGCGACGAACCCGCCGCCGTCCGGCCCGCGCGCGCAGTGAATCAGGGACACGCTCCCGAACACTCGAATCGAGAAGTGGAGCGGACCGTCGTTCGGCAGGTGTTCGTGCCAGGTCGAGTCGGTCGCCTCGAACGCGGCGTCCTCCACGAGCGCCGCGGCCGCCCGTTCGCGCTCCGCGTCGCTGTACCGCTCGCGCACGTCCTCGCGGACTTGGAGCGTCTCGTGGTCGAGGCGGCCGTCCACGAGCTCGTAGTGGATGACGGTTCGGAACGCGTCGGGGTACGCGTCCTCGACGGCCGCGACGAACGCCGCCGTCGCCTCCTGGTTCATACCCGGGAGTGTTCCGCCCGTCGGATATGTCTGCGGGCCGCCCGCTCGTTCCCGCGTCGTGGGAGGAACCGCACCCGCTAAGTGTCCGCCCACAGTACGCTCACCCATGCAGTACCGTGAACTCGGTAACTCCGGTGTCGAGGTGAGCGAGGTCGGGTTCGGCGCGTGGGTCGTCGGCACCGACTGGTGGGGTGACCGCGACGAGGACGACCAGCGCGAGATGGTCGAACACGCGGTCGAGCAGGGTATCACGTACTTCGACACGGGCGACGTCTACGGCCACGGACAGAGCGAGGAGTACCTCGGGGACTTCCTCGCGCCCTACCGCGAGGAGGTGACGCTCGCCACCAAAATCGGGTACGACTTCTACAACAACCCGCAGGCGGGCCACGGCGAACTCCCGAAGGAGATGACGCCCGACTACCTCCGGGACGCCATCGAGCAGAGCCTCGACCGCCTCGGCGTCGAGCGCGTGGAGTACCTCCAGCTCCACAACCCGAACGTCTCCGAGATGACGCCGGACGTGCTCGAAGTCCTCGACGAGGTTCGCGAGGACGGACTGGCCGACGCCATCGGCGTCGCGCTCGGCCCCTCCATCGGCTGGCTCGCGGAGGGCGACTTCGCCATCGAGAACGAGTTCGACGGCGTCCAGTACGTCGGGAACATCCTCGAACAGGACGTCCACCAGCACTTCGTCGAGACCGTCCGGGACACCGGCGCGGACACCTCCCTCATCGCCCGCGTCCCCCACTCGTCGGGCATCCTGAACGAACAGGTCACGCCCGACACCGAACTCGCGGACGACGACCACCGCGGGTTCCGGCCGGACGAGTGGTACGAGACCGGCTGGGAGAAGGTGGAGGAACTCCGCTTCCTCGAACGAGCGGGCGAGCGCACGCTCGGCCAGGCGTCGATTCAGTGGTTGCTCTCCTTCGACGAGGTCGCGTCCGTGACGCCGACGTTCCGCTCGAAGGAGGACATCACGGAGTGGGCGGCCGCCCCCGACACGCCCGCGCTCAGCGACGAGGAGCGCGAGCGCGTCGCCGACCTCTACGCGTCGAACTTCGGCGTCGACCGCTTCGACGGCATGGAGGCCGCGGACTTCCGGACGAGCGTCGGCGGCGACGACCTGCGCGACGCGGGCCTGCTCGCGGACTGACGACCCAGCCGCGTTTTATGGAACTTTTCGAGGCGGACGGCGTCCGCCGAGGAAAATTTCCGCGATCCGACCTGCGTGACGCGGGCCTGCTCGCGGACTGACCGCAACGCTCCCGGCGTTTTCGGGGCGAACGAGTTCGTCGAGTCTCTTCGCTGGTACATATACGGTTTCGGTTTTCCGGAACCCCCTTATTTCCGGTAGAAACCGCCTGACTGCGTGGCGTTCTCGCGCGACTATTTCACTTTCACTCCGCACTCTCGGAGGCGGTCGCGGCAGTCGTCGATGAACGCGGGGACTTCCAGCTGTACGTTCCCGTCCGTCCAGACGATGACGCTTCGGGTCTCCGAGAGGAACACCTGGTAGCCCACGCCGATATCGGTCACCATCACGTCCGCGTACGTCGTGTGCTCGTACGCCATGCTGTCGAGGTAGGCCTGCGTGGATTCGAGCAACGCCTCCTCGTACACGCCCTCCACCGACCGGTCTTCCGCCCCCGCGAAGTACTCCTCTGCCGCCTCCTCGCCGTACAGTATCTCGTACGAGTCACTCTCGACCTCCATCACTATCTCCAACCCGTCTCCCACGCGCTCCTCCAGGAACGACACGAACCCGTCGTACTCCCCGGTCATACGCGAAGGGCACGAACGCCGCTCGGAAAAGCCTACTCGCCCCCACACTATACGCAGAAAAACCCGCAACGACGACGAACCGCGGTCGCGGAGCGGTGCGATGCGGGGCGACGCGGGTCCGACACCGACCGCGCGCCGGAGGCGCGCGGCCTTTTTATGTAACTTTTTGCAAGAGGGGTTCGCCGTGCGAACCCCCGCAGCAAAAATTTACGCGAGGAACACGTGCCGCGGGCGGTCTGCGAGGACGTCGCGTCCCCACTGGACGGTGTCGCGGAAGGCGTCGCTGCGGAAGAAGCCGGTGGCGGCTTCCTGGGAGTCCCAGCGGGAGTCGATGAAGAACGCGTTCTCGTCGTCGGTGTCCTGGAGGAGGCGGGTCTGGCGGTGGCCGTCGATGCCGGCGAGGGCGTCGCCGACGGCGTCGAACTTCTCGACGAAGTCGTCGCGGTGTTCGGGTTTGACGGTGTAGAACATGCCCATGGTGCCCCAGCCGTCCTCGGATTCTGCGACTTTGCTGGTGATGCCGGGGAGGTCGTTGAGGAAGCCGGCGGCGGTGTCGGCGGCGCTCTGGGTGTCCCAGAGGGAGACGACGGCGGCGGCTCCCTCGCCCGTGGGTTCGTAGACGGTGGTTTCGACGTGGGTGTCGTAGTGGTCGAAGCTCTCCGCGAGGTCGGCGACTTCGGATTCGAGGTCGGCGAGGTCGGCGTCGGAGTAGAGGCCGACGGCGTACACGTCCTCGCCGTGGGGTTTCCCGGCGTACACGTCGAGGTCGGCGAGTTCGTCGCGGAGCGCTTCCTCGCCCGCCTCGTCGCCGTCGTCGCGCTCCTCGGTGGCGTGGTCGTGGTGGCCGTCGTCGTGGCCGTGCGCGCTCTCACCGTGGCCGTGGTCGTGGGCGGCGTCGTCGGGCGTCGGGACTTCCTCGCCGGCGAGGAACGCGTCGAAGTCCGCGGGCGGGAAGCGTCGGCCGACGTAGAAGTCGCCGAACTCGCCGTACTTCGAGGACGCCTCGTCGAAGCGCATCTCGTACACGATGTCCTTGATGTCCGTCGGGTCGTCCCCGAACAGCGTGACGCCCCACTCCCAGTCGTCCAGGCCCACGCTGGACGCGATGACTTGCTTGATCTTCCCGGCGTACTCGCGGCCCACGTCGCCGTGGCCGGCCATCAGGTCGGCGCGCTCCTCGAAGTCGAGGTCGTACCAGTTCTGGCCGGGCTGGCGGCGCTTGCTCATCGGGTAGAAGGAGACGTAGGTGTCGTCGGGAATCTCGGGCGTGAGCTTCCCCTCGATGTAGTTCTTCAGGCCGTCGTCCACCTCCTCGGGGTTCGTGAAGTACTCGTCGCTCACGTACCCCGACACCTCGCTCACGGACACGTAGGAGTGCGCGCGCTCCGTGTACGCCGCGAACTCGGTCTGCTCGAACGACCGCTGGATGCGGTCGAGTTCGTCCAGTGTCTCCCGGAAGTGGACGAACAGGAGGTCGGCCTTGCTTCCCGTGACGCTGAACACCGCGGAGTCGCCCGCGTCGCTCCGCGCGAGCGCCTCCCGGTGTTTCTGGAACGCGGCCGCGTCCTCGATAGCCGTTTCGCGGTCGCGTTCGGGCGCGTCCCGCCACGCGTCCCAGTCCACGGTTCGGAAGTCGTGCAGCGCGAACCAGCCCTCGTCCGTTTCGGGCGCGTCAATCATACACGGGACTTGGGAGACCTCCGACAAGCAACTTTCGCGTTCGCGCTCCCGCTCACGCTCGCGTTGGCCGCTATCGCCCCGACCGAAACCCTTTCCGTGACGCCCGGGGAAACGATGAGAGAATGCGTAAGAGCGGACCGCCGAAGGGACTCGTCTCGTATCTCGTTCTGGAACTCCTCGCCGAACAGCCCCGGTACGGGTACGAGCTCCTCAAGGAAATCACGGAACTCAGCGGCGGTCACTGGGAGCCCTCGTACGGCTCCGTCTACCCCATCCTCTACAAGTTCGAGGAGAACGGCTGGGCGGAGCGCATCGAGCGCGAGGACGAACCCGACCGGAAGTACTTCGAACTCACCGAGGAGGGCCGCGCGGAACTCGCGGAGAAACGCGAGGAGGTCGGCGGCACCGCCCACGACTTCGCGGACATCATCCTCGGATTCTACCACATGTACGCCGTGCTCGGCATCGACGACCGATTCGACGTGGAGAACCCCGCGGAGGGCTGGCGGTTCGGCGAGGAGTTCTCGGCGTGGATCGTGGAGCAGGTCGTCCGCCACCACGAACACTACTTCGACACGACGTTCGAGCGCGTCCCGGACACGCCCGAGGAGTTCAACGAGCGGATGGGCGTCTCAGACGAGTAGGTTCGGGAACAGCATCAGGAGGAGGCAGGCGAGCATCGCGAGGCCGACGCTCGTCGTCACCGCCCTGACCGCGCTCCGCTTGTCCTCGACGGGGAGGCGTGACACCACGGATTCGACGCTCGTCCGGAGGAGGTGGCCGCCGTCGAGCGGATACCCCGGGATGCAGTTGAAGAACCCGAGGTTGATGTTCACCCAGCCCACCCAGAACAGGGCGTTCGCGAGCAGTAACCCGGTGCCGCCGAGCGGTTCGAGGACGCCGGTCGTGGTGTAGAACGCGGCGTTGTCGGGGACGAACCCGGGGAAGTTGTAGGGGACGCCCAGTCCGACTGCGGCGAGGAACGGCAGGAACACGAGGAACATCGCGGACTGCGTGAGGCTCGCGCCGGAGAGGTCGCCGCCGAGCACGTCGAGGTAGAACCCGGCGGGGTAGAGTTCGATGCCGGCGTCGCTCACGGTCATCCCGGAGTAGCCGGGCGACCCCTGCACGCCGAGGAAGCCGATGTCGCTGTTCGGGTTCTCGCCGAGCGTCACCGACGCCTCGTAGCGCTCGCCCTCGACGTAGTACTCGACCGTGACGCTGTCGCCGGGCGTGGTGTCCGCGAGCGCGTCGCTCACGCCCTCGTAGGTGACGACGCGCTCGCCGTCGAGGCGGGTGACGACGACTGAGTCACCGGACGCGAGGCCGGTCTGTTCCGCGAACGGTTCGCCGCCCACGAGCGTCGCGAGCGCGCCGACCGGCCCGGTCGTCGTGTTCCCGGACGCGGTCGTGACGGTCGCTATCGTCGCGTCCGTCACCGCGTCGCGGAAGGCGGCTTCCGTCTCGACGCTCGTCCCGTTCACGGAGACGATGGTGTCGCCAGTGGACACGCCGTTGTCGGGACTGAACGGGGTCGCGGCGGCGAGCGCGCTCCCGGCCGCCGGCACGCCCGTCACCAAGACCGACCTGTTCACGGTGACCGTCTCACCGCTCGCGAGCGTCATCGACACCGCGTGCCCGGTGTGGTTCGCGAGCACGTCCTCGAACTCCTCGTTCGACGCGATGGACTCGTTCCCGACCGCGACGATGCGGTCGCCCGGTTCGATGCCGGCCTGTGCCGCGGGCGACTGTTCGGTGACGCCGCCGACCGCCGCGCCCGGTGCGACCGCGATACCGCTCGCCACCGGCCCGAGCAACAGGCCGAACGCGAGGAGCGCGACGAGGAAGTTGTTCGTCACGCCCGCCGCGAACATCCGCGCGCGGCTCCCGCGGGAGACGAGGCGCTGTTCCTCCTGGTCGGGTTCGACGAACGCGCCCATCGGCAGTATCGCGAGCAGGACGACGCCCATCGACTCCACGCCGATGCCCTCGACGCGACTCATCACGCCGTGTCCGCCCTCGTGCACCACGAGACCGACGAACAGCCCGAGCACGATTTCGGGCGCGACGGCCACCGGGAGGAAGGGGTTCACGCCGGGCACGACGAGCGCGCTCCGCGGATTCCCGACCGCGGACGCCGTCGCCGGCGGGTTCTGCACGAGCGCTATCGCCGTCGTCGCGAGGAGTGCGAACGCGCCGACGAGCACGACGAGCGCGATACCGAGGCCGAAGTTCCCCCACGCTCGCCACGCGCGCTTCGGTCGGGCGAGCCGGTCGAGCAGCCGCTTCCCGCGTTTCGTGTGCACCGTCAGGAGCGGCCCCATCGTGTTCACGTAGTCCGGCAACAGCCCGCGGTTCCGGGCGACGACGACCGCCACCCAGTAGGCGAGCACGCCGGCGAGAACCCACGTCCACTCGTTCATCACGCTACCCTCCGGGCGCGGGACGGTAAGCGGTTTGGGTTACCGCTCGCGGCGCAACCGCGCGACGACGAACTCGTCGTCCAGCGCGGCGAGGAACTGCCCGAGCTTCGGCCCCTCCTCCTCCTCGAAGAACAGCCGGTAGCCGACGGAGAAGAACTCGCCGATGTCGATGTCGTGGCGCTTCGCCGTCTCGTAGATTTCGCCCTGCACCTCCTCGCCGTCGTGGCCCTCCGCGACGAAGTCCGCGAGTTCGTCGAGCGCCGCCTCCGTCTCCGAATCGAGGTCTACGTCGGGGAGGCGCTCGCGGTTGATGCGGTAGTTGTACTCGTTGTCCGTGCGCTCGGCCCACTCGCGGGCGAGTTCGACGCGCGCGAGCGCCTCCTCGACCGCCCACTCGGGCGCGTCCTCGGGGATGTGGCCCTCGCGTCGCGCGATTTCCTCCCGGAGTTCGGGGTCGTCCGTCATCCCGAGCACGGCCGCGAACGTGTACGGGATGCGGATGCGGTCCGCTCGAACCTCGTCCACGACGAGCGGGTAGACGCGCTCCGCGAGTTCGCGCTCGTCCGCGGAGGCGTCCTCGACCTCCCCGAAGTACACGCGCTCGAAGCGGTCGAACTCGTCCACGAGCAGGTCGATGCGTTCCGTGCTGAAGTCCCGGGCCTTCTTCGGTTCCTTCGTGAAGAAGTACCGGAGCACGTCCCGCTCCACGAGGTCGAGCACGTCCGAGACGAGGATGACGTTCCCCTCGGAGGAACTGAACGGCTCGCCGTTCAGCGTGAACCACTCGTACACCATCGGCACGGGCGGTTCGTCCTCGAACACGGTCTCCATGATGTCCACGCCGGACGGCCACGACCCCTCCGCGTGGTCTTTCCCGAACGGCTCGAAGTCCACGCCCAAGACCTGCCACTGCGCCGGCCACTCGAACCGCCACGGGAGCTTGCCGTCCCGCAGGCTCGCGGTTCCGCGGTGCCCGCAGCCCTCGATGGTGCGGTCGCCCGCGTCGAGGTCGGTGCACTCGTACTCGACCGTCCCGCCGTCGGCGTCGATGCCGAGGACGGTCTCCGTTATCTTCCCGCAGTTCTCGCAGACGGGGTTGAACGGGACGTAGGACGCGTCGACCTTGTCCTGGTACTGGCCGAGCACGTCGCGCGCGAGGTCGGCGTTCGCGAGCACGTGCCGGGTCGCGTCCTCGAACGCGCCGGACTCGTAGAGTTCGGTGTTCGAGACCATCTCGACGGGGATGCCGAGGAGTTCCGCGGAGTCCTCGATGAGGCTGGAGAAGTGCGCGCCGTAGGAGTCACAGCACCCGAACGGGTCGGGAATCGACGTGTACGGGTGGCCGAGGTTCTTCCCGAGCGCGCCGGCGTTCACGTCCCCGAGGTCGACGATGTCGCCGTCGAGGTCGGCGAGCTTTCGCGGGAGCTTCCGCAGGGGGTCGCGGTCGTCCGACGTGAACACCTGTCGAACCTCGTGGCCGCGCTCGCGGAGGACTTCCGCGACGAAGTAGCCGCGGGCGAGTTCGTTCATGTTCCCGAGGTGGGGGACGCCGGAGGGCGAGATACCGCCCTTGATGACGATGGGGTCGTCGGGGTCGCGGGCCTCGATGCGGTCGGCGATTTCGTCCGCCCAGAAGACGTACTCCGCGTCGCTGAGAACGTGTGGACTGCTCATTCCTGCCAGAGCGCGGGCGTCTCGGTCGTGTCGTCGGGACTGATGTCCGTGCCGTCGTGCTCGCCGCGAAGCACGGCGTCCACGATGTTCTCGGGGTCGGTGCCGTCGAGCACGACGACGCGCATCCGGGAGCGCTCGATGAGTTTCGCCGCGAGGATGTCCACCGGCGCGCTCGACCCCGCGTTCATCTCGATGTTCCCGATGACGTCCACGAGTTCGCTCGCGGTCATCGAGTCGAAGCGCTGCGCGGAACTGTCCTCGTTCGGGTCGGCGCTGAACACGCCGGGCACGCTCGTCGCGTACACGAGGAGGTCGGCGTTCGTGTACTCCGCGAGCGCCGCGCCGACGGCGTCCGTCGTCTGGCCGGCGGTGACGCCGCCCATCACGGCCACGTCCCCCCGCCGCATCGCCTCGCCAGCGGTCTCGTAGTCCTCCGCGGGACTCGGGGCCGCGTCGTCCAGCGCGGAGATGAGGAGGCGGGCGTTCAGTCGGGTGACCGAGATGCCGATGTCGTCCAGTTCGATCTCGTTCGCGCCCAGGTTCCGGGCGGTGTCGATGTACTCGCGGGCGATACCGCCGCCGCCCACGACCACGCCGACGGAACACCCCGCTTCGACCAACCGTTCGACGGCGGCGGCGTGCGCTCGGATTCGCTCGTGCGCGAGGTCCGGAGCGAGCACGCTCCCGCCGATAGAAACGACTACTCGCATTCTTACCCGGACTAGCCCGGATGCGGCCTTAAGGGTTGTCAACTCCCCGGCGACAGGCACAAGCCACGCGCACGCCACGACTCCCGTATGCACGTGCTCGGCCTCGCGACCGGCCCCGGCGTCCCCGCCGACCCGCTCGCGGACAGACTCGCCGCCGACCTCCCCGGCACCGTCGCCGTCCTCGAACGACGCGCGGACGCCGGCGGAGACCGCACGCGGTACGAACTCGGCCCCCGCGGCTCCACCGTCTCCCGGCCCGACGGCGACCTCCTCGGCGCGCTCGACGACCTGGCGCGCGACCACGACTACGCCGTCCTCGTCGGGTTCGCGGACACCAGCGTCCCGCACGTCGTCGTCGGGGACGCCGACGCCGAAACCGCGCTCCAGCGGGTCGCCGCGCCCGAGGACGTCGATACGGACGCGGTCGTCCGCGCGCTCTCCGACCACGACGAACACGAGTCCCTCGAATCGCTCGTGGCCGCGGTCACCCGGGAGCCGAGCGCCGAGTACGCGGGCGCGGTCGCCACCTTCACCGGCATCGTCCGGGAGCGCGAACACCCCGAGGACGACCGGACGGAGTCCCTGACGTTCGAGAAGTACGAGGGCGTCGCCGCCGAGCGCCTCGCGCGCATCCGCGACGAACTCGAATCCAGGGAGGGCGTCCACGAGGTACGCCTCCACCACCGCACGGGCCGCATCGAGGCCGGCGAGGACATCGTGTTCGTCGTCGTGCTCGCCGGCCACCGCCGCGAGGCCTTCGAGACCGTGGAGGACGGCATCGACCGACTGAAGGACGAAGTCCCGATTTTCAAGAAGGAACTCACGGTCGAGGACGAGTTCTGGACGCACGAACGCGACGAATAGGCCACTCCTCCGACCATCGAAACCACCCGTTAAGCGAACGCCGAAAACAGCTTAGACGGGCCGATAAAATGTCTCGACACTTCTCGTGACTTCGTAAAACGTTCTCGGGGTGGGTGTGAAACGTCGTATCGGCGTGAAACGTGTCGAATACACCCCAACGTTCTCCCCTTTATATGATGCACCGGGTGTTACGGAGGAGTGAGGCGATTACAAATGAGCGCTACCGCCGACCCCTCCACGGCCGACAGCAAGGAAACGCGTCTCGCGAACTACCTGCGTGAGAAGGCTCGCGACGGCGAGCTCTACTTCAAGGGTAAGTTCATCGCGGACGAGGTCGGGCTCTCCCCGAAGGAGATCGGGGCCCTGATGGTGAACCTGAAGGACTCCGTCTCCGACCTCGAAATCGAGAAGTGGTCGTACACGAGCGCGACCACGTGGCGCGTCGCCCCTGCTGACGCGTAGAGCGACACGCATTAAGCCGCCCTCCCGCTTTCTCCCCGTGTGTCGTTCGTCTCCGCGCTGACAGACGCCATCCTCCCCGTCCTCGCGGTCGCGCTCGCGGGCTTCCTGCTCGGGCGCTTCCGCGAGGTCGAGGTGGACGCGCTCGGCACCGTCACGCTCTACGTTCTCACGCCCGCGCTCGTCTTCTCGACGCTCGCGACCACCACGCTCTCCGGGAGCGCCGTCCTCAACATCGCGGTCGGCGTCACCGCGTTCACGGTCGTGATGGCCGTCGTCGCGTACGCCGTCGTCACCCTCACCGACGCCCCGCACCCGAACGGGACGATGCTCGCCTCGACGTTCTCGAACGCGGGCAACTACGGGATTCCGCTCTCCGCGTTCGCGTTCGGCGCGACCGGCCGCAGTACGGCGGTCTTGTTCATCGCCGCGCAGTCCGTGCTGATGTACTCGCTCGGCGTGTTCATCGCCGCGCGCGGCACCGGCGCGGGCGTCCGGGCCTCCGTCGGCCAGATATTCGAACTCCCCCTCCTGTACGCCGTGCTCGCCGCCGGCCTCGCCCGCTTCCTCGGCGTCGTCCCGCCCGAGACCGGGCCGGCGATGGAGACCATCGGGATGGTCGGGAACGCCGCCATCCCCGTGATGTTGCTGATGCTCGGCATCCAACTCGGGAACACCGGCCGCGGCGTCGCGCTCTCCACGGTCACGACCCCGACGGTGCTCAAACTCGCCGTCGCGCCCGTCGTCGCCGTCGCCGTCGCGGTTCCGCTCGGGTTCTCCGACCCCGTGGTCGCGCGGACGTTCGTCCTGGAGTGCGCGATGCCCGCCGCGGTCACGCCGCTCGTCTTCACCGTCGAGTTCAGCGACGACCCCACAGCGCCCGCGTACGTCTCCACCGCCATCCTCGTCACCACCGTCCTCTCCATCCCCGTGCTCGCCGTGCTCCTCACCGTCCTCCGCGGCGGCCTCCCGCTTCCGGGAGTTTAACCGCGTCCGCACCCAACGACTGGTGATGTCGGCCGACCCGCCCGACGCCGGCCCCGCACCGGACGCGTTCAGCGACGTGTTCCGCGTGTACGAGGTTCGCCGCGAGGGCGACACGATTCACTACTACGGCGCGCCGCTCGCGGACTACCAGACGCTCATGCGCGAGGTGTGGCCGCGCTTCGAGAACTCCGGCTACGACGTACAGCTCGAAGAACGTACGGGCGAGTACGTCCTCGTCGCCACCCCCGAACGCGAGGCGGGGTTCCCGACGACGAACCTCGTCCTGTTCATGCTCACCGTGCTCTCGACGCTGTACGCCGGCACCGGCTGGTACTACGTGCAGGACGTGTTGTCGCCCGAACTCCTGCGCGCGCTCCCGTTCACGCTCGGCGTGCTCGGCGTGCTCGGCACGCACGAACTCGGCCACTACGTCCTCTCGAAGTACCACGACGTGGACGCCAGCCTCCCCTACTTCATCCCCGTCCCCACCCTGTTCGGGACGATGGGCGCGCTCATCCGTATGAAGGGCCAGATACCCGACCGGAAGGCGCTGTTCGACATCGGCGTCGCCGGCCCGCTCGCCGGCCTCGCCGCCACCGTCGTCGTCGGCACCGCCGGCCTCCTCCTCCCGCCGCTCCAGGTGCCCGACTACATCCTGAACGCGCCCGCGAGCGACCTCGTGGAGATAGAGTTCCACTACCCGCTCCTCCTCGAAGGCCTCTCGTGGCTGCTCGACACGCCGCTCCACTACCCGAACGACCCCGCGGTGGTGGCGAACCCGCTCGTCATCGCGGCCTGGATCGGCGCGTTCATCACCGTCCTCAACCTCATCCCCGTCGGCCAGCTAGACGGCGGGCACATCCTCCGCGCGATGCTCGGCCCCACCCACGAACGCGTCGCCCCCCTCGTCCCGTTCGCCCTGTTCGGGCTGGCGGGCGGACTCTACGTCCTCACCGACGCCGGGCAGGCCGTCTTCCTCTGGGTGCTCTGGGGGTTCATCGCGGCCTACATGGCGTTCCGGGGGTCGGCGGTTCCGCTCGACGACGGCCCGCTCGACCGCCGCCGGCTCGCCGTCGGCGCGTTCACGTTCCTGGTCGGCGCGCTCTGCTTCGTCCCCGTCCCCGTCACCATCGGCTAGTGCGTGTACCCCTCGTCGGGGAGCGGCTCCCCGTCGAGTCGCACGCCGCCCTCCGTCACCGCCCCGATAACCGAGAGCGGTACGTCCGTTTCGACCTGTTCGACGGACGCCGGCGGGAGCGTGCAGACGAGTTCGAAGTCCTCGCCGAACGTCACCGCGCGCTCGAACGCCACGCCCTCGACCACCGGAATCTCCGCTGAGTCCACGCTGAACCCGCAGTCGCTGGCCTCCGCGAGCTGGTGGAGTGAGCGCGCGAGGCCGTCGCTCGAATCCATCATCGCCGTCGCGTGCGGGGCGAGCGCGACGCCCGCCCGAACCCGGGGCGTGAACCGGAACAGGTCGTTTCCGCGCTCGTGATCGCCGGCGCGGAAGGCGTCGATGGCGGCGGCGCTCCGCCCGAGGTCGCCCGTCACGCACACGGCGTCCCCGGGTTCCGCGCCCGACCGGAACACCGGCGTGTCGGTCGCGCCGACGGCGGTGGTGGCGGTGGTGAACTCGGCGGTGTCGTCGAGGTCGCCGCCGACGTACTCCGCGCCGACGCGCTCGCAGACGTCCCGCGCCCCCCGCACGAAGGCTTCGAGGGCGTCGGGGTCGAAGTCGGGCGCGCCGTACACCGCGACCGCGCCGGTCGCGTCCGCGCCCATCGCCGCCACGTCCGAGAGGGACGCGCCGACCGCCCGCCAGCCCTGCGTGTACCGCGTCGTCCCCGCCGGGAAGTCCGTCCGGTCGTGGAGCATGTCGATGGTCACGACGGTGTCCCCGAGGAGCGCGGCGTCGTCGCCCGCCGCCGGCACGAGGTCAGCGACCCGCGCCAGCGCCGCCCGTTCGTCCATACCCCGGGGGTCGCGTCCGGCCGGGAAAAACGCCGCGGGTCGCCGCTCGGTCGGAGGATTTACCCTCCGTCCACGTCTCGCTCGCAAGCATGGACTTCGACGAACGCGGCATCGTCCTCGGGTTTCTCGCCGCGCTCGCCGTGCTCGGCGGCCTCCTCTGGTTCGTCGGCTTCGACGACATCCTCGCCGCGCTCCGCCTCCTCGACCCCGCCGTCTTCCTCGCCATTGTCGCGCTCGGCGTCGTCTGGCTCGCCGCCTGGGGGCTCGCGCTCCGACGCGTTCTGGACAGCATCGGCGTCACCGCGAGCGCGCTCGACGCCTTCCTCCTCTACGCGTCCGCCGCGTTCGCGAACAACATCACGCCGTTCGGCCAGGCGGGCGGCGAACCGTTCAGCGCGCTCCTCATCTCCAGGGCCACCGGGAGCGACTACGAGGAGGGCCTGGCGGCCATCGCGAGCGTCGACACCCTGAACTTCATCCCGAGCCTCCTGCTCGCCATCCTCGGCCTCGCCTACTACACGCTCACGTACGCCGTCGCCGACCGCGTCCAACTCGTCTCCGCGGCCGTCGCCGCGCTCGCCGTCGCCCTCCCCGTCACCGGCTATCTCGCCTGGCGGTACCGCGACCGCCTCAAAGCCGTGCTCGCCGGCGTTCTCGCGCCCGTACTCGGCCTGCTTTCGCGCGTCGTCCCCGGGTTCAGCGCGCCCGGTGCGAGCGTCCTCCGCGACCGCATCGCCGCGTTCTACCGCTCCATCGGCCGGGTCGCCGCGAATCGCCGCGACCTCGCGTTCGCGCTCGCGTACAGCACGCTCGGCTGGCTCGTCATGTGCCTCGCGCTCTACCTCACCCTCTGGGGGCTGGTGCCCGTCGCCGTGCCCGCCGCCATCGTCTTCGTCGTCGTTCCCGTCGCCACCATCGCGTCCGTCACCCCGCTCCCCGGCGGCGCGGGCGGCGTCGAGTTCGCCATCGTCCTCCTCCTCGTCCCCACCACGTCGATGGACGCCGCCGCCGCCACCAGCGCCGCCCTCGTCTTCCGCGCCGCGACCTACTGGATACCCACCGTCATCGGCGGCGTCGCCGCCTTCCTCCTCGAAAGCCGAGCGTAGAAAGCAAGCGTTTTACTTCGCGGACGAGAAACACCGGGCATGGTAACTCTCTACGACGCCCCCGCCGACGAGCTCATCGACGAGCTCGCCGCGGAACTCGACGACCGACTCGACGAGCCCGACTGGGCCGAGTACGCGAAGACCGGCGCGGACCGCGAACTCCCGCCCGAGCAGGACGACTTCTGGGCGCGCCGCGCCGCCAGTCTCCTCCGCAAGGTCGCGACCGACGGCCCCGTCGGCGTCGAGCGCCTCAGCACCGAGTACGGCGGCACCCGCGACGGCTCCAACCGCTACCAGGTCGCCCCCTCGAAGACCGCGGACGCCTCGAAGAACGTCATCCGCACCATCCTCCAGCAGCTCGAAGACGAAGGCCTCGTCGAGGGCAAGGGCAGTGACGGCCGCGTCGTCACCGGCGACGGTCGCGCGCTCCTCGATGACACCGCGGGCGACGTCCTCGAACAGCTCGACCGCCCCGAACTCGAACGCTACGCGTAACTCGGTTTTCCGCGGTCACTCCCGTCGCTGTTTCTCCCGGCCGAGACTCCTCGTAGTCGCGAGACCGTTCAGGGCGTGTAGGAGAGTTCGCGGCGGACGACCATGACGTTGTAGTCCTGTTCGTTGGAGACGCGCGAGCCGACGCTCATCACGGGCGTGACGATGCGGCCTGCGTTCTCGCTCCCGATGAAGACGGTGGTGGCGTCGAGCCTGCGGGCGTGCCGGCGGATGTGTTGGCCGATAGCGCCCGCGCTGGTCGTGTCCGTGTACTCGTGCACGAAGTCGGCGTTCGGCGCGATCTCCGCGACGCGCTCCCGGAGGCGTTCGACGACGGTCTCGGGGTCGAACGGTTCGCCGTCGTCCAGCCAGCCCTTCCCGCGGGCGTACGAGGCGCGGCGCGGTACGACGGTCACGGCGGTGATGTCCGGCGGTTCCTCGCGGCTGGCGCGCTCTCGGACGGTGGGTGGGAGGTTGTCGAACCCGACTTCGTGGACGCGCGCGTTCACGAGCGCGGCGACAGACAGGCGCGAGCCATCGAACGGCACGACGAACGGCATACGCGTCCTTCGCGTCCGGTTCGTATAGCCCCCTCGGTCGCCGGGGTTCCGGCGCGTTCGCCCCGTCCGTGGGGTTAGAACTCCGTGACTTTCGACTGGATGCGGCCGTCGTCGAAGTCGTCCTCGTCGTCGAGGAGGCGGGTGAGTTCCTCGCGGTTCACGTCGTCGCTCGCGTGGAGGAACGCGAGTTCGGTGAGGGAGAGCGATTCGCCCGCGCGGAGTTCGCGGAGGAGGGTGTCGGCGTCGAGCGCGTGGTAGGTGCGCTCGAAGGTGACGCGGGCGGCGCGGTCGTTCGCGGCTTCCGCGAGGTTGACTCCTTCGGAGAGCACGGTGTCGAAGGCGAGGTCGGTGTCCTGGACGCCGGCGTAGAGGAACGCCATCGCGGACACGAGGGCGTCGAAGGACTCGGTGCCGTCGCGTTCCCCGAGGCGTTTCTCGAAGACGAGTTCGCGGTCGCGCGCTCCCAGTCCGTCGAGCAGTACCTCGAAGTCGAGGAGGGCGTGTTCGACGCGGTCGCGGATTCTCGCGCGGGCGTTCCGTTCGGCTTGCGTGCTCCCCAGGTCGGCGTCACCGCGGAGGTACGCGCGGTCGGCCGCGGACAGCAGTCCGCGCGGGCGCTCTGACTCGGACATAATCCGTTATCGATTACAAAATTGGGTGCACACGTATATAAATAATTGGTTTAGGATTATGTCCTCTCTGTGGCTGGAGAACCCTTTTCCCGTCGGCGGGCGACCGCTCTGGTATGTCTCAGGCAGCCAGCAGTCCGACCGACCCGAGCGTGCAGGCGGTCGTCCGCGCGGACGCGCTCCGCACCGCCGTCGCCACCGCCCGAAGCCTCGTCTCCGAGTGCCGCGTCCGCCTCGACTCCGACGGGTTGCTCGTCGCCGCGACCGACCCCGCGACCGTCGCGTCCGTCCGCGTCACCCTCGACGCCGCCGGGTTCGAACACTACGACGCCAGCGACACCACCGTCGGCATCGACCTCGACCGGCTCGCGGACGTGCTCGCGCTCGGCGACCCCGACGACCTCGTCTCACTCACCATCGAGGACTCACGCGGCCTCCTCCACGTCGAACACGCCGACCTCCACTACACGCTCGGCCTCATCGACCCCGACGCCATCCGCGCCCCGCCCGACCCCGCGAAACTCGACTTCGACCACGCCGGTCGCCTCACCCTCGACGCCGCCTTCCTCTCCCGGGTCGTGGACGCCTCCGAGATGGTGTCCGACCACGTCACCCTCGAACTCGGCGCGGAGGGCTTGCGCGCCGTCGCGGACGGCGACACCGACACCGCCGTCGTCGAACACGACGCCGACCCCGAGACGACGGGCGAGGCGACCGCCATCTACTCGCTCTCCTACCTCGCCGACATCGTCGCCGTCCTCCCCAGCACGTCCGTCGCGGTCGCGCTCGGCGACGACCTCCCCGTCGAACTCGACTACGACTTCCGGGACGACCACGGCCACGCCGAGTTCGTCCTTTCCCCCCGCCTCCGCCGCACGTAGCGGTACGGAATCGGTCGCGGTGACGAACGGCGAGAGCGGTGTCTGTTCCGTCGCCGTCCGGCGCGGCGGAGCCGCGCCGCTTTTTCCCTCCAGCGTCAGAGTGACGCTCTGACTGGCTCCCCTCACTCCGCTCACGGGAACAGGTTTTTGGAGGAGCGGTGCGCGCGGAGCGCACCCGACGAGAAAAAGGTGGGTGTGGAAAATCATTTGTCTCTGCGTCGAGTACATTCGCGTATGAGTCAGGACGACGAGGAGCGCTTGGAGGAGCTTCGACAGCAGAAGATGGAGAAGCTCAAGGAACAACAGCAGGGCGGCGGGCAGGCGAACCAGGAAGCCCAGCAGCAAGCCCAACAGCAGGCCGAACAGCAGAAGCAGGCGATGCTCCGCCAGTACCTCTCGGACGGCGCGCGCCGCCGCCTGAACTCGGTGCGGATGAGCAAGCCCGACCTCGCTGAGCGCGTCGAACAGCAGGTCGTGGCGCTCGGCCGGTCGGGCCGCATCCAGGACCAGCTCGACGAGGAGCAGATGAAGAGCCTGCTCCGCGAGCTGAAGCCGGACGAGCAGTCCTTCAACATCTCGCGCCGGTAGATGGAGCTGGCGCTCCTCTACAGCGGGGGGAAGGACTCGACGCTCGCAGCGCTGGTTCTCGAACGCTTCTACGACGTGACCCTGGTGACGGGGTCGTTCGGCGTGACCGACGACTGGCAGCACGCGCGGGACGCGGCCGAACGCACGCCCTTCGAGTTCGAGCGCGTCGCCCTCGATAGGGAGGTCGCGATGGACGCCGTGGCGCAGATGGTTTCCGATGGATATCCCCGGAACGGCATTCAGCAGGTGCACGAGCACGCCCTCGAAGTGGTCGCGGAGATGGACGTGGACGCGGTGGCGGACGGGAGTCGGCGGGACGACCGCGTCCCCACCGTCTCGCGGGCGCAGGCGCAGAGCCTCGAAGACCGCCACGACGTGCACTACCTCTCCCCGCTCTCCGGGTTCGGGCGGGGCGCAATCGACGACATGGTCGCGGCGTCCCTCGACGTGGAGTCCGGGCCGAGCGAGACGCTCGAAAAGTCGGACTACGAGTCGGAGTTGCGCGAACTGCTCCGCGCGGAGTTCGCGGACGCGTCGGTCTCGGACGTGTTCCCCGACCACACGCAGACGCGGGTGCGGGACGTGCGGTAGCGGCGTGAGACGGTAGCGGCGCGGGCGGCGACCGGAAGGCAGTGGTTTGAAGCGCGCGCCCGCCGAATCCCGGACTATGTACGACCGCTTGAAGGGATTCAGGGACTTCTATCCGCGGGAGATGCGGGCGCGACGCGAAATCATCGACACCGTCGAGGACGTGGCCGCCCGCTACGGCTTCCGGGAGGTCGGAACGCCCGCGCTCGAACGCACCCAGATGTACGTGGACAAGTCGGGCGAGGAGATCGAGGAGGAGCTCTACTCCTTCACCGACCGCGGGGGCCGCGACGTGGCGATGACGCCCGAACTCACGCCGACGGTCGCGCGGATGGTCGTCGCGAAACAGCAGGAGCTCTCGAAGCCCATCAAGTGGTACTCCACGCGGAGCTTTTGGCGGTACGAGGAACCCCAACAGGGCCGGTATCGGGAGTTCTATCAGACGAACGTGGACATCTTCGGGTCGAGCGAGCCGACGGCGGACGCGGAGGTGTTGGCGGTCGCGGCGGACGCGCTCACCGGGCTCGGTCTCTCCCCCGAGGACTTCGAGTTCCGGGTGAGCCACCGCGACATCCTCTCCGGCCTGCTCGCGGCGTTCGGCGGCGACGTGGACACCACAGCGGCGATTCGCGCGGTGGACAAGTCGGATAAGATCTCGCAGGTGGAGTTCTTCGACCACCTCGAAGCCGCGGGGCTCTCCCGCGGCGAGGCCGAGCAGTTCGCCGACCTCCTCGACGCGGACGACCTGGACGAACTCGTGGCGTTCGCGGGCGACGACGTGGCCGACGCCGTGGGGAACCTCCGCGCCGTCCTCGACGCCGCCGAAGACTTCGGCGTGCGCGAGTACTGCGACATCTCCCTGGAGACCGCGCGCGGCCTCGACTACTACACGGGCGTCGTCTTCGAGTGCTTCGACAGCACGGGCGAGGTCAGTCGGAGCGTGTTCGGCGGCGGGCGCTACGACGACCTCATCGAGTCCGTCGGCGGTCAGCCCACGCCCGCTGTCGGGTTCGCGCCCGGCCACTCCACGCTCCCCCTGCTCTTGGAGCGCGCGGGCGTCCACCCGGACGAGGAACTCCGCACGGACTACTACGTCCTCTCTGTGGGCGACACCCGGGACGTGGCCGCTCGCGTCGCGCGCGACCTCCGCGAGCGCGGGAACGTCGTCGAGTCCGACGTGTCCGACCGGTCGTTCGGCGCGCAGATGAACTACGCCGACAGCGTGAACGCCGACACCGTCGTCATCGTCGGCGAGCGCGACCTCGAAGACGGCAACGTCACCGTGAAGGACATGGACTCGGGCGACCAGACCCAGGCTCCGGTCGAGGAGTTCCCGGGCGACTATTCGAGTCCGACGTACGACGACTTCGCGTAGATGCGGGCGTTCCGGCTGGCGTACGACGGCACCCGGTATCGGGGGTTCCAGCGCCAGCCGCACGGCGACACCGTGGAGGACGCCATCTTTCGGGCGCTCCGCGCGCTCGACGTCTTCGAGGACGAGAAACCGGAGGGGTACGCGGCCGCGGGACGGACGGACGCCGGCGTCTCCGCCCGCGCCCAGACGGTCGGGTTCGAGAGCCCCGAATGGTTGACGCCGCGCGCGCTCAACGCCGAACTTCCGGACGCCGTGCGGGCGTGGGCGTTCGCGGACGCCCCCGACGGCTTCCACGCCACCCACCACGCACGATACCGCGAGTACGTCTACCACCTCCACGCGCCCGCCCTGGACGACGAACGCGCCCGCGAGGCCGCCCGATTACTCGCCGGCGAGCACGACTTCCACAACCTCACGTCGGACTCGAAGAACACCGAGCGGGACGTGTCGCTCTCCCTCAGTAGAGACGACGACTACCTCGTGTTCACGGTACGCGCGGGCGGGTTCCCGCGCGGCCTCGTCCGCCGCCTCGCCGCCCTCGTCCGGGATGTCGGCGCGGGCGGGTCGCTCGACCGCGTGGAACGCGTGCTCTCACCGGAACCGCTCGACGGCCCGCTCGGCGTGCCGCCCGCGCCCGCTCACCCGCTCGTCCTCGCCGACGTGGGCTACGACCTCGACTTCTCGCGGGACGACCGCGCGCTCGCGGACTGCCGCGAGACCTTCGCGTCGCTCGCGGTCGAACGCCGCACGCGAGCGCGGGTCGCGGACGCGCTCTACCCCCAGTGAGACGGCCAGATTTCCGCGGCCTTCATCCCCGGCCGCAGTCCCCGTGAGTCGAGGTCGTCGGCGAGCGCGTCCGCGTCCGGCCGCGGCACCGACTCCCGGGTGAGCCGCTGGACGAGGAGCGCGGCGAGCATCCCGTGTTCGCGGACGTTCCGCGCGTCCGTCTTGTCCCACGTGTCGGCGTGCGTGTGCCCCCAGCCCCGACCGCGCTCCGGCGTCACCGAGTGCAGTTGCACCGCCGGTATCTCGCGCTTGAGGAACGGCCAGTGGTCGCTGAACGGGTGGAGCGCGCCCTCCACCCTGAGTTCGCGGCTCGCAGTGTTCGCGACCGAATCGAGCACGTCCTCGAACGCGGGCGTGCCGTGCGTGAACGCCCGCATCGTCCGATACCGGCCTGCGCCGTCCACGTTCACGACCGACCGAATCCTCTCGGCGTCGAGGCGGTCGGCGAGCGCGCTCGCGCCGAGCAGGCCGACTTCCTCGCCGCCGACGCTGACGACGCGAACGCGCGTGTCGAGATCGAGGTCGGCGAGGACGCGCGCCATCGCGACGACCGTGGCGACGCCGCAGCCGTTGTCGAGCGCGGCCTCCGCGATGTCGTGGCCGTCGTGGTGCGCGAGCACGACCACCTCCTCGTCCGTGTCGGGGCCGAACACGCCCGTCGTGTTGTGCCCGTCTCCCGGTGCTGTGTCGGCGGAGACGGAGAGCGAGACCTCGCCGTCGCGGTCGGCGTACTCGCGCAGCCACGTCCCGGTCTCCGCGGAGACGCCGACCGCGGGGACGGCGGCCTCCCGGTCGAACCGGAGCGCGCCCGTCGGCGGCAACTGTCCCTGCTTGTGGTTCGCGAACACGAACGCGCTCGCGCCCGCCGCCACCGCGTGCCCGAACTTCTCCATCCGGTGGTAGAGCCTGTCCATCCCGGGCGGCGTCTCCGTCGACGCCACCACGACCTTTCCCGCCACGTCCGCGGCTTCGATTTCTTCGGGCGTGCCGTGCCCCACGTCCACTAACTCGCCGTGCACGTCCCCGCTCGGCGAGTAGGGGAGCGCGAGCGCCTCGAACGACCGCTCCACGGGACTCGTGACGCCGAAATCGGTGTCTCCGCGCCGCCACGCGTTCATCTCGAACGATTCGACCGCGACGTTCCGTGCGCCCGCGTCCGCGAAGGCGTCCGCGACGAGTTCGGCGGCGCGGCGTTCGCCCGGTCGGCCGCTCATTCGGTCGCCGATTTCCGCGAGGTCGCGGAGGAAGGTTCCGGGGTAGTCGTCCGCCCACAGCCGTCCGAACGCCTCGGGAGTCTCGACCATACCCGGGGTGTCGCGCGCCCGCCCGAAAACTACTGCCCCCAGCGACCCGGTTTGCGAACGCTTAACAGGACTGACCGGTTGGATTCGGCCATGAGTAGCGTTCCCGAGCGCAGTGACATCGAGGAGGAGTACAAGTGGGACTTAGAGAGCATCTACGCCACCGACGAGGCGTGGGAGGAGGCGTTCGAGACGGTGAAGGGCCGTCTCGACGACCTCTCGAACTACGAGGGGCACGCCACCGAGGACGGCGAGACCCTCCTCGACGTGCTGGAGCTCCGCGACGAAATCATGCGGGAGGTGGCGAAGGTGTCGTCGTACGCGCGGATGCGTTCCGACGAGGACACGCGCGACCAGGAGTATCAGGCGCTCTCCGCGCGGGCGTCCAGCCTCGTCTCGCAGGCGTCGAGCGCGGCGTCCTTCATCGAGCCCGCGATTCAGGAACTCACCGAGGACGACATCGCGGAGATGGTCGCTGAGACCGAGGGTCTCGACGAGTACGAGCACTACTTCGAGGACGTGCTCCGGCAGAAAGAGCACACGCGCTCCGCCGAAATCGAGGAACTCCTCTCCGAACTCGGGGAGGTCACGGGCGCGCCTGGTGACATCTACTCGATGCTGACGAACGCGGACATGACGTTCCCCACGGTCGAGAAGCCGAGCGGGGACGCGGTCGAAATCAGTCAGGGGAACTTCACCACCCTCCTCAAGAACTCCGATAGGGAGTTCCGGCAGACCGTCCACGAGTCCTACTTCGAGGAGCTCGAAGCCGTCCGGAACACCATCGGTTCGACGCTGAAGAACAGCGTGAAGGCGGACGTGAAGACCGCGCAGGCCCGGTTCTACGACACCGCCCGGGAGGCCGCATTGGACGACACGAACGTCCCCGTCGAGGTGTACGACAACCTCGTGGACACGGTCAAAGGCAACCTCGACAAACTCCACCACCACGCGGAACTCAAACAGCGCCAACTCGGCGTGGATGAGCTGAAGCCCTGGGACTTCTACATGCCGCTCGCGGACACCGAGAGCCCCGACATCACGTACGAGGAGGCGAAGGAGCACGTGGTGGACGCGGTCGCGCCGCTCGGCGAGGACTACCAGAACCGGGTCGCCGAGGGCCTCGAATCCCGGTGGGTGGACGTGTACGAGAACCGGGGGAAGCGCTCGGGCGCGTACTCCGGCGGCACCTACGACACCCAGCCGTTCATCCTGATGAACTACCAGGACGACATCTCGTCGATGTACACGCTCGCCCACGAACTCGGGCACAGCCTCCACAGCCAGTACACGGGCGAGGAACAGCCGTACGTCTACTCGCACTACGACATCTTCGTCGCCGAAGTCGCCTCGACGGTGAACGAGGCATTGCTCACCCAGCACCTCCTCGACACCGTGGAGGACGACGCGTTCCGCCGGCACGTCCTCAGCGAGTACCTCGAACGCTTCCGCTCCACGCTCTACCGGCAGACGCTGTTCGCGGACTTCGAACACCAGATTCACACGCTCTCCGAGGAGGGCGAAGCGCTCACGCCCGACCGCATGGACGAGGTGTACGGCGACCTGAAGGAGTCGTTCTACGCGCCCGCCGACCTCGACGACCACATCCGCCGCGAGTGGATGCGCATCCCGCACTTCTACTACAACTACTACGTCTACCAGTACAGCACGGGCATCTCGGCGGCCGTCGCGCTCAGCCAGGACATCCTGAGCGAGGGCGACGACGCGGCGCGGCGCTACCGCGAGTTCCTCGCGATGGGGAACAGCGAGTACCCGCTCGACGCGCTCCAGCACGCGGGCGTAGACATGACTTCGCCAGAGCCCATCGAGTCCGCGATTTCGGTGTACGGCGACTACCTGGACGAGATGGACGACCTGGTGTAACGACCCAAAGGGACTTCTACGCGCGGGCCATACTGGCGGCCAACAGGATGTCCCGCAGCCCATCTCTACCCGACCGGCCGACCCTCGACGTCGACCCCGACTCGTCCCCCGAGGAGCGGCTGGACGCCCTCAGATCTCACTACGAGGAGATCCTGACGGTGAACGACCAGCTCGAAGACCAGTTGGCGTCGGTTCGCGACCACCAGCAGGAACTCCGTGAGCGCGTCGAAGACCTGCAGCGGGAGAACGAGACGCTGAAGACCGCGTCGCTCTACATCGCGACGGTCGAAGACCTGAACGAGGACGGCGCTATCCTCCAGCAGCACGGGAACAACCAGGAAGTCCTCACGGACGTGGGTGACCGCCTCCGCCAGAAACTGGAGGTCGGCGACCGCGTCGCCATCAACGACTCCTTCGCGGTGCAGCGCGTGCTCGACGACGAGACGGACGCTCGCGCGCAGGCGATGGAAGTGGACGAGTCCCCGACCGTCGAGTACGAGGACATCGGCGGCCTGGACGAGGAACTCCGGGAGGTGCGGGAGGCCGTCGAAGACCCGCTCCTGAACGCGGAGCAGTTCGAGAAAATCGGCGTCGAACCGCCGAGCGGCGTGCTCCTGCACGGCCCGCCGGGCACGGGAAAGACGATGATGGCGAAAGCCGTCGCGAACGAGACGAACGCGACGTTCATCAAGATGGCCGGCTCGGAGCTCGTCCAGAAGTTCATCGGCGAGGGCAGTCGGCTCGTTCGCGACCTCTTCGACCTCGCTGAGCAGCGCGAACCCGCCATCATCTTCATCGACGAAATCGACGCCGTCGCCTCGAAGCGCACGGACTCGAAGACCTCCGGGGACGCCGAGGTCCAGCGGACGATGATGCAGTTGCTCTCCGAGATGGACGGGTTCGACGAGCGCGGCGACATCCGCATCATCGCCGCGACGAACCGCTACGACATGCTGGACGAGGCGATTCTCCGGCCCGGCCGGTTCGACCGCCTCATCGAGGTGCCGAACCCGGACGCGGAGGCGCGCTCGCGCATCCTCTCCATCCACACGGACGAGATGAACCTCGCGGAGGCCGTGGACTACGACGCGCTCGCGGAACAGACCGAGGGCTTCTCGGGCGCGCAACTGGAGAGTCTCTCCACCGAGGCCGGCATGTTCGCGATTCGGGACGGCCGCGACGAGGTGACGATGCGGGACTTCCAGGACGCCCTCGACAAGATCAAGCGCAACGCCGAGGACGACTCGCCCGGCCACTCCGTCTACGTCCAGTAGTCGGTAACCGACACCCCTTATTCCGCGCGGTCGCTTTTCGAGGTATGAGCAGTATTCGTATCGCGTGGGGAACCGGGACGGCCCCCACGGAGATGGCGGCGTACGACGCCGCGCTGGCGGACGCGAACCTCCACAACTACAACCTCGTGGGCGTCTCGTCCGTCATCCCCGCGGACGTGCCCGTCGAGGTCGTCGGCACCGCGCCCGACCTCGGGCCGGCGGGGAACCGATTGACGGTCGTGGAGGCGCACGCGAGCGTCGCCGGCCCCAGTCGCGCGAGCGCGGGGCTCGCGTGGAGTCGGAGCGAGGATTCCGGGCCGGGATTGTTCTACGAGGCGTCCGGCGAGACGGACGCGGACGAAATCGCGGACGTGGTGCGGACGGGCCTGGACGCGGGCCGCGACCTCCGCGACTGGGCGTTCGCCGGCGAGCAGGTCGAAACGGCGACCGTCACCGCGGACGCGGGCGAGTACGCGTCCGCCGTCGTTCTCGCCGCGTACGGCGACAGCACGCCCATCTGTTAGCGCGCGGACCGAGCATTGCCCCTTTATGCTCGGGCCCCCTACTATCGGGTAGATTGCTGTGAGTCGCTCGCGAACCACGCCAGTAATCGCACACTCATGACAGGCCACGTATACCAGCTCTCCGCGAACTTCGAACTCCCGCTTGAGGACTTAGAGGACTATCTCGACGACCCGGACCTCCCGCCGGAAGTCGAAGACCTCGAAATCGACCGCCGGAACCGCATGCTGTTCATCAAAGCCGTCGCGGCCGACGACTCCCTCAGCAAGTACACGCCGACCGCCCAACTCAAGGCGAAGGTCGAGGAGAAACGCATCTACGAACAGGACGAAGAAGAACGCCAGTGGGCGCGACGGAACGACGAGGAAGAGGAGATTTCGTCCGAACTCGTGGAGTACGCGAGTTTCTCCGGCGACCTCGAAACCGTCCTCCAGAACACCGCCGTTCGCCACCCCATGTTCCTCCTTCTGCGCAACATCGCCCTGCTCGACGTCGAGGGCACCCTCACCGCCATCACCGCGGACGACGAGGAGGACGAACTCCAGGCGACCCGCGTCGTGGACGGCGAAGCCCGACGCGCCGCCGTCGAAGTCGTCGAGCAGTCCCAGGCCAACGGGAACGGCAACGGGAACGGCGGCGTGGACTGGCGCGGCAACGAGTACATCAACTAGTTCGCCCCGGGACGAAGGCTTATCCGCAGTCCCGCCTAAACACGAGTATCATGAACGGGAACACCCCGTACGCCGGGCCGAACACGCCCGACGTGACGCTCTCGTCCGCGCAGCACCGCGCGCTCCGCGAGAGCCTCTCCCGCATCGCGTCCCGAACCCGCGAGTTCCTGCCCGACGAGTACACCGTCGGCTCGGAAGTGAACCAGGGGTCGAACGGCCCGCAGGCCACCGTCGCCGTCCGCCCGCCCGTCGGCAACCCCGTCTCCGCGGGGTTCACGCCCGACTTCGACGAGGGCGACACGGAACTCATCCCGCCCTCGGAACGCGACGAGGTCGCGCGCGGCCTCGCCGCGAGCGCCGCCCTCCAGGTGAAGGCCGCGCTCGCGAACGCGGACATCGACCCGCCCGCACGATAACTCACGTGGCGCGCGGCGGCGCGCCGAACAACCCGTACGCGACCAGCGCGAGCGCGCCGAGACTTCCGGCGCTCACGCTCGCCGTCACGGACGCGCCGACTGCCTGTCCGAGTACGACCCCGGCCAGCAGGAACAACGGCACTCCCACCAGCACGAGGTCGTAGACGGACACCGAGACTGCCGACCCGAGCACGCGGTCGAGCGGCGACGGCCCTTCGCTGGACGGTACAGTCTCACCAGTACTCGTATCGGGTCGATACATCTCATCCCACAGTACGCACTACGAAATTCTAAACGTTACGGCGACAATTCTCGCCCGACACCAGTAGGATACGACAGACACTGCCACACTCCGCGCCCCGAACTCCAAGAAAACCCAACAACGGAAGAAACGAACTTGCGCCGCGTCCCTCGGATTCGCGGCGTCGCCGCTCGCGCGTTCGGCGACTCCTCACGTCGCTCGGCCGCTCCCGTTTCGCGTGCGCTCAGCGGTCGCTCGTTCGGTGGAACCTCGCTACGCTCGGCTCCACCTACTTCCCCCAGAACGGGTCGCGGTTCCGGCGTTTATCCACGAACATGGAGAGCGCTTCGCGTTCGTCGGCGGGAATCTCCTCGGCGAGTTCCTGTTCGAGTACCTTCGCGTGTTTCTCGGGGAGGTCGACCCAGAGTTCGTCGCCCTCCTCGACGTCGCGTCCGACGGTGGGGCCGTCGATGGAGACGCTGACGCGGTTGCCGGCGCGGACTTCGTCCACGTCCTCGCCCTGCTCCTGGATGCCCTTGACGACGCCGACGCGTTCGAGTTCGTTCCCGTCGAACTTCCCGACGGGCGTGTTGCGCTTGAGGGTGCCGGAGAGCACTTCGACGCCGACGACGGCGGGGTCGGACTGCCGGAAGACGTGGTCTTCGAGGATGCGGAAGCGCGCGGGCCGCCGGATGTTCTCGAAGACGGCTTCCTTCTGCTGGCGTTCGATGGCTTCGACGTGTTCCTCGTAGCGCTCGACGAGCTGGTAGATGACGTCGCTCTCGAAGAGTTCGACGCCGTCCTGTTCGGCGCGCTGTTCTGCGTCCGCGAGCACGTCCACGTTGAACCCGAGGATGCAGCGGTGGGTGTCCTCGTCGGCGGTGGTCGCCATGGACACGTCCCGGGGCGCGATGTCCCCGACTTCGGCGCGCATGATGGGGATTTCGGCCTCTTCGAGGGCGTTCGCGAGCGCTTCGAGGCTGCCGAGCGTGTCGGCTTTCACGACGACGCCCTCCTCCTCGGTCTCCACGGCGATTTCCGCGAGCTCGGCCTCGACCTCGTCGATGACGTCCTGGAGCGGTCGGTCACGGACGACGCGGACGGGCGCGCCCGCCATCGCGTCGTCCAACTCGGGCGCGGCTATCTTCACGCCCGTCGCGGCGGAGAGTTCCTCGACGTTCTCGAATCGTTTTTCGGTGCGTATCTCGGCGAGCGGCTGGGGTTTCAGGAGCGCCCTGACCTCGGTGACGATGGTCTCGTTCATCCCGCCGACGACGATGGTGTCGTCCTCGCGGACGGTGCCGTCGTAGAGGATGACGTCCACGGTCGTCCCGAACCCCTGTTCTTCCTTCACCTCCAGCACCGTTCCGGCTCCGGGCCCGGTCACGTCCACCTCCATGTCCTCCTTCATGTAGCGCTGCGCGAGCCCCATCAGGACGGTGAGGAGGTCGGGGACGCCCTCGCCGGTCTCGGCGGAGACGGGGATGACGCCGATGTTGTTCTGGAAGTTCTGGAGCCGCCAGTAGAGGTCGCTGGAGAAGCCGTGGTCGGAGAGTTCGCCGATGAGTTCGTAGAGCGCCTCGTCCAACTGCTGGCGCACTCTGTCCGATTGCGCCTCGTACGTCTCCTGGACGGGCGCGTCCTCGTGCGGCCGCCAGCCCGGAATGGTGTCTATCTTGTTCGCGGCGACGACAAAGGGCGTCTGGGTGTCCTGGAGGATGCGGATGGCTTCCTCGGTCTGCGGCTGGAAGCCGTCGTTCACGTCCACGACGAGGATGGCGATGTCGGCGAGCGCGCCGCCGCGGGAACGCAGGGTGGTGAACGAGTGGTGGCCGGGCGTGTCGATGAACAGCAGGCCGGGGAGGTCGAAGCTCTCCGGGTCGATGAGACTGCCCGCGACCTCCGACACCACGTCGAGCGGGACGGCGGTCGCGCCGATGTGCTGCGTGATAGCGCCGGCTTCGCCCTCGATGACGGCGGATCCTCGAACCTTGTCGAGGAGGCTGGTCTTTCCGTGGTCGACGTGTCCGAGCACGGCGACGATGGGCGTACGGAGGTCGCCGGGTTCGGACGCAGAGTGTTCCTGAGACATGGTGTAACCCCGAAAACGGTTGTTACGTGTGAAGAACGCGTTCGACGGTTTAAGGCTCCCGGAATGCGGGACTTCGGCCGCCCCGCGGGCTTTATGTGGATTCGGGCACCAGCGAGGATTATGGCCGACATTCTCGCCGAGAACCTCTCCGGGAAAGCCGTGATGGGGTCCGATGGAACCGAACTCGGGATGCTGTACAACATCACGATGAACCTCAAGACGGGCGAACTCGTGGACTTGCTCGTCGAACCGAACGAGGAACTCGGTACGGCGCTCGACTTCTCGCGGGACGACCGCGGCCACTACGAGATTCCCGTGGGCCGCGTGCAGGCGGTGAAGGACTACATCGTCGTCCGGCGATAGTGCGCGTCCTCGACTCCTCGGCGTTCATCGCGGGGTACGAGACGGGCGACGACGTGGCCACGATTCCGCTCGTGCGCGAGGAACTCACCGACACGTCCACGTATCGGTTCGACGCGATGGAGGGCGGCGGGATGCGCGTCCACGTCCCGGACGAGGCCGCGGTGAACGAGGCGCGGCAGGCCGCGCGCCGCACCGGCGACCTGGATACGCTCTCCGACACCGACCTCCGGTTGGTCGCCGCCGCGCACGAACTCGACGCCGTGCTCGTGACCGACGACTACGCGATGCAGAACGTCGCCGCCGACCTCGGCGTCGCGGTGGACGCCGTCCAGCAGGACGGCATCACGGAGCAACGCGAGTGGGTGTTTCAGTGTCAGGGGTGCGGGCGGACGTTCGACGACGACCGCGAGCGCTGTCCCGTCTGCGGGAGTTCGCTCACCCGGAAGAACCCCAGCTAGCGGGATTCGAGCCCGAGATAGACGAGTTGCCGGAGCACTTCCTGCTCCGTGAGGTCGTGTTCGCTCGCGAGGCGTTCTATCTCCGCGACCACCTCCTCGTCGTAGACGGCGGACAGCTTCCGACCCATAAATGAGACTTTATGACACGGGAATATAAGCCTCTGTCAGCCGGCCGTCCGCTTCGCGTCAGACACTGATGTAGACGAGGAGGAACTGGACGGCGTTGTAGACGCCGTGCGCGAGTATCGGCGCGACGAGGTTCCGCGTGCGGAGGTATATCGCGCCGAGCACGAGCGAGATGCAGAACAGTTGCGTGAGGGAGGCGGCGACGGCGAGCGGGGGCGCGGTCGCGTACGCGAACACGTGCACGCCGGCGAACACCGCGCTCGCCGCCACGACCGCCAGCCGGGGCGAGTAGTGGTCGTAGAGCGTCTGCTGGACGAACCCGCGCGCGAGCAGTTCCTCGCCCGGCGCGACGAACGCGAGGGAGACGCCGGCCATCACGAGCGCGATACTGGGGTTCGCCTCGATGCGCTCCTGGACGCCGTGGCTCGCGGACGGCACGTCCAGCGCGGTCGTGAGGACGCCGAACGCCCAGAGCAGGCCGAGCATCGCGACGCCCGCGGCGACGCCGATGCCGACGGTGCGCGCGCTCGGCCGCGAGAGGTCGAAGAACGTCCAATCGCCGCCCCTGCGCCGAACGACCGCGACGGCGACCGCGCCGATGACGACGCTCGCGAGCGCGGACTGCACGCCGTACGACAGGCTCTCCGGCAGGCCGGCGGTGGCGGCCGCGCCGACCGCGCCGGCGAGCGACCCGAGGAGGACGGCGGCGAGGCTGACGAGCGCGACGCGCGCCGTCGCCGCGTACGCGTCGAACCCCGCCATCACTCCACGCGGAGCGACGGCGTCTCCGGGAGCGATTCGTCGCCGCGGAGCAGGCCGCGCGCGGCAGTTTTCCCCCACTCGACGGCGGGCTGGGTGAACGTCTCGACGCCGTAGAGTTCGCCGGCGAGCACGCACGCCGCCTCCATCCCGTAGAGGAGGCCGCCGACGCTCTCGGGGTCGAGCGCGTCCAGTTCCACGCGGACGCTCGGACACCCGGATTCCGCGAGGCTCGCCTCGGTCGCGCGGAACTCGGCGTCGAGCAGGCTCCCGAGGCTCGCGCCGTCGAGGTAGTCGAGGCCGTCGAGGTCGCTCGACGGAATCGGCACGTCCGGTCGGTCGCGCAGGGTGACGAGGCTCACCATCTTGTCGCGGGGGCCGGCGCGGTACAGTTGGAGCTGGCTGTGCTGGTCGGTCGCGCCGAGCGCGCGCACCGGCGTCTGCCCGAGGCCGTCCTTCCCCAGGCTCTCCGCCCAGAGTTGCGCGAACCACTCCGCGAACGTCTCCAGGCCCTCAGAGTACGGCATCACGGCGTTCACGCCCGCGCCCCGGCTGTCGAGCGCGTAGGCGAGCGCGCCGTACGCGTACGCGGGACAGTCGAACAGGCTCCCGGTCAGGGAGTCGCGTTCCTCGCGCGCGCCGGCGACGACGCCTTCGATGTCCACGCCGGCGAGCGCCGCGACCGGCAGGCCGACCGTGGAGAGCGCGGAGAAGCGACCGGGAACGCCGTCCGGAACCGAGAGCGCGGGGAGGTCGTGGGCGTCCGCGAGGTCGCGGAGGTTCCCGTCGGGGCCGGTGGTGACGAACGTCCGCTCCGTCCAATCGACGCCCGCGTCCTGCATGGCGTCGCGGACGACGAGGAAGTTCGCGAGCGTCTCCGCCGTCGTCCCCGACCGGGACACCACGTGCATCACGGTCGTCGAGAGGTCGATACCGTCGAGGAGGTCGCGGACGCCCGCCGGATCGACGTTGTCGAGGAACTCGGTTCGGGTGTCGTCGCCGAGCGCGTCACAGAGCGCGGCCGCGCCGAGAGCGCTCCCGCCGATACCCACCGTGAGAACCGTGTCGGCGTCCGCGAACGGCTCGACCGCCGCCCGAATCTCGCCCGCATCGACGGTTTCGGGGAGGTTCAGCGCCGCGTACCCGAACTCGCCGGCGTCCATTCCCTCGCTGATTCGGCGGTGCGCGTCCGCCACGCGGTCGTCCAGTCGGTCGAGCGCGTCCCGCGGAACGCCCGGAGTCGCCGCCTCGGAGAGCGCGTTCCCCACGTCTACGTGCATACTCGCATCCCCGGCGGCCGACGCCTTAACGCCCGCGATGGCCGCGAGCGAAACCCCGAAAAGCCGCCGTCCCCCGTCTAGGGGTATGAGCGAGAAGTCCGGCACGTTTCTGGTGACGCACGCGGACGACGACTCCGCGGTGCTCGCGGACGTCCGCGACACCCACGTCCACACGCTCTCCTCGAACCCCGGCGTCGAGACCGGCGAGGTTCTGGAGGCGACGGTGAGCCCCGACCCCCCGATGGAGGTCACGTGGTCGGTGACCGCGGTCGAGGAGCGAAAGGAGATTCCGGTGGAGCGAAGCGCCGAGCGCCCGACGACGCAGGCCTACGAGATGCACGACGACCTCGCGGAGGGCGACATCGCGACGACGGAACGCGCGGGGACGGGCGAGGTGCACGTGCTCGCGGTGCCGCCGGAACAGACCGAGGACGCGGTCGCGGACGTGGCGGACGACCAGGCGACGCTCGAACGCGCCGCGCGCCTCGGCGTGAACCGCGTGGAGATTCGCTTCGACGCCGACGAGGGCGTCGTGAGCGTGCGCTACCTCCCCTGAAGTCGCCCCTCTATTTCTCGTGAGATACGGTCGAGTCGCGCCGTCCCGAACCACGCCACCAGGAGACCGCCGAGCGCGTCGTACGCGAGGTCGACGATGGCGTCCTCGACGCCGTACACGACGAGCACGGGCCGGAACCCGAGGAGGGTTGCGAGGTCGCGCGCGACGAACTCCGCGGTCTCCCAGAGCACGCCGAATCCGAGGGTCACGACGACGAGGAGGACGCCGACGAACGGCGACGGGAGGTAGATGGCGTCCGTGTGGAGGTCGACGGCGTGCACGACGGCGTACGCGGCCCCGGCGACGACGCCCGCGGAGAACGTGTGCGTGAGGTGGTCCCACCAGACGACGCTGTCGTAGAGGCCGAGCATCCCCACGGAGTGGAGGAAGACGGCGAGCGTCACCCAGAGCGCGGGGAGTGGGCCGAGGACGACGCCGTGGTCGCGTTCGAGGGCGTTCGGGACGAACGTCACGAGCAGGCCGAGCAGGGCGTTCACGGCGACGCTCGGGTTCCGCGTCGCGACGCCGGCGGCGAACACGAGCGCGACGAGCGCCTGGAGGGCGTGGACGAGGGCGCGGGCGGTTCGAGCCACTACCGGGAGTTCGTTCGACCCCCACTTAAGCGTCCGCGAAAGCGCTAAGTTGTGTTCTCTCGTAAGCGACAGTATCATGATGGCGACGACGCACGCGCTCGTGGGGTTCGCGATAGCGGTGCTCGTGGCTCCGGACGCCGCGCCCGCCGTTCTCGCCGCCGGGTTCGCCGGCGGCGCGTTCCCCGACCTCGACCTGTACGCCGGCCACCGCAAGACCCTGCACTTCCCGGTGTACTACGCGCTCCTCGCGCTCCCGCTCGGTCTGCTCGCGGCGTTCGCGCCCGGTACGTGGACGCTCGCCGCCGCGGTGTTCGTGGTCGCGGCCGCCGTGCACTCCGCGATGGACGCGTTCGGCGGCGGCCTCGAACTCCGACCGTGGGAGGGGACGAGCGACCGCGCCGTCTACGACCACTTCAACGGCCGCTGGCTCCCGCCGAAGCGCTGGGTGCGGTACGACGGCGCGCCCGAAGACCTCGGCCTCGCCGCGGTCGCCGCCGTCCCCCCGATACTCGCGGTCTCCGGCGGCCTCGAACTCCTCGCGTTCGGCGCGCTTGCCGTCTCCGCCGTCTACGTCCTCGTGCGGAAGCCGATGGTCGCCGTCGCGGAGTGGCTGGTCGCGCGCACGCCCCCCACGGTTCTCGACTACGTCCCGGAACGGTTCGTACAAGACCTGTAGCGCGTCCCGAAAACTCAACCCTTATCCACGGGGCTTGCGCAAACCGAACGTATGCCATCGTTCGAGGTTCCGGAGGTGGACTTCAGCCGGTACTCGAACCGCCAACTCTTGGTGCCACCGCTCGCCGCGCTCCTGGTGGCGTTGGTGGTTCTCGCCGGCGCGTTCGCCCTCACCGGAACGCCGGTTCCCCTCGGCATCGAGTTCACGGGTGGAACCGAACTCACGGTCACGTCTCCCGCATCGCAATCAGCAGTCGTCTCGACGTTCAGCCAGCACCCGCCGGAGTCCGTTCGCGCAATCCCCTCGCGTCCCGACACGTACGTGTTGACGTTCCAGGCGGAGACCGGACAGACGCAGGCCGCGCTTCAGGACTACATCCGTCAGCGCGTCGCCGCGTCCTCCGTCCAGATGGAGACGGAGGGCCTCCGCACCACGTCCGCGACGTTCGGCGCGAACAACCAGGAGTTCGCGCTCATCGGACTCCTCATCGCGTTCGCGGGCATGAGCGCCGTCGTCTTCGTGCTGTTCCGGTCGCTCGTCCCGAGCCTCGCGGTCGTCGCGTCCGCGTTCAGTGACATCGTGATTCCGCTCGCGCTGATGAACCTCTTCGGCATCTCGCTCTCCCTCGGCACGGTCGCCGCGCTCCTGATGCTCATCGGGTACAGCGTTGACTCCGACATCCTCCTCACGAACCACGTGCTCAGGCGCTCCGGGAGCTTCTACGAGAGCGTCGACCGCGCGTTCAAGACCGGCGCGACGATGACCACCACGTCTCTCGTGGCGATGATCGTGATGACCATCGTCGCGTACCTGTTCGGCATCGAACTCCTGACCTCCATCGGGATGATACTCGCCTTCGGCCTCGCAACCGACCTGATGAACACCTACATGTTGAACCTCAGCCTGCTCCGCTGGTACAAGTACGAGGGGGTGGCGCGATGATTCGCGAGAACTGGCGCGTCGTCCTGCTCTGCGTGCTCGTCGTCGGGAGCGGCATCGCGCTGTTCGCGCCCGGGGTCGCCGGGAACAACTCGGGAACCGCGGCCGCACAGCCGACGAACCTCCAGTACGGCATCCAGCTCGACGGCGGTACCCGCATCCGCGCGCCGGTCACCGGACTGACCGCGACCGTCGATAACGTCACCGCGGACAACCAGCTCGACGTGCAGACCACCGTCGCGAACGAACTCGGCCTCGAACAGAGCCAGGTTCGCGCGCGCACCACCCTCGACACGGTCGAGGTGTACGCCGAGGTGAACGAGACGCCGTTCCGGAACGCGCTCGCGGCGACGAACGTCTCCGTCACCGAGATACGGGACGGCGTCACCGCGCCGACGCGCGAGACCATCGTGGACGTCCTCCAGGACAAACTCGACCAGACGGGACTCGGCGGGACGACCGTCCAGCAGATCCAGTCCTCGCAGACCGGCGAGCACTACATCCTCGTCGAGGTGCCGGGACAGAACGTCTCGGACGTCCGCCAGCTCGTCACGGAACGCGGGAGCGTGCGCCAGGACGCGTACTTCCCGCGGAACGGCTCGATGGTGAACGAGACGGTGCTCACGTCGAGCGACCTCAAGTCCGCGAGCATCGGCACGCCCTACCGGAGTCAGACGCTCGGTCCCGTGGTTCCGGTGACGCTCACGGAACCGGTCGCGGCGGACTTCGCGGCGGCGATGCGCCAGTACGGCTTCACGTCGAACGAGGGCGTCAGCAACTGCCGGTACGAGTCCAACCCGAACGCGACCCAGTACTGCCTGCTCACCGTGAACGACGGCGAGGTCGTCTACTCGTCCTCGATGGGCGCTGACCTCGCGCAGAGCATGGAGAACGGCGACTTCGTGACGAACCCGCAGTTCGTCATTCAGGCGGACACGCTCGAAGACGCCCGCCAGCTCCAGGTCGACCTGCGCGCCGGCGCGCTCCCCTCGACGCTCGACCTCGACCGGGGGACGACGTACTACATCTCGCCCAGCCTCGCGGAGCGGTTCAAGCCGCTGTCCTTCCTGACGGGGTTCATCGCGGCGCTCGCGGTGGGTGTCGTGGTCTACCTCCGGTACGGGGAGGCCCGGGTGGCGGTGCCGATGGTGGCGACCGCGCTCTGTGAGGTCGTCGTCCTGCTCGGGTTCGCCTCGCTCACCCAGTTGGCGCTCGACCTCTCGCACATCGCGGGGTTCATCGCGGTCATCGGAACGGGGGTGGACGACCTCATCATCATCGCCGACGAGGTGATGACGGAGGAGGTGTCGTCCAGCAGGGTGTTCCAGAGCCGGTTCCGGAAGGCGCTCTGGATTATCGGGGCCGCGGCCGCGACGACCATCATCGCGATGAGTCCGCTCGCGTTCCTCAGCCTCGGCGACCTCCGCGGGTTCGCCATCGTCACCATCCTCGGCGTCCTCGTCGGGGTGCTGGTGACGCGGCCGGCGTACGGTGACATCCTCCGCCGCCTCCTCACCGACGACCGCTAACCCGCAACGTCTATTCCTCGATAGCGCCTTCTCTCGGGTATGAACGTCCGCCGCGCCGCCGCCAGTTCCACCATCAGTCTCACCGGTCTCGCGGTGGTCGCGGTCGTCGTCGCGCACGTCGTCACGGCCGCCCCGCCGCTCGTGGGGGTGACCGTGTCGGCGCTCGGCGCGGCCGTCGGTCTCGCCGTGGCCGCGCTCGGGTACGCGGTGTACCGCTTCGAGTTCACGGTGCGCCAGACGGCTCGCATCGCGGGGTGGAACCTGCTCGGCGTCGTCGTCATCGCGCTCGCGCTCGCCCTCATCTACGCCTACCAGGACGCGGTCGGGTCGCCGCCCTCGACGCCCGTGTTCTCGGGGACGGTGCTCGTCGCCATCAGCTCGCTCGCGCACGTCCTCATCGGCATCAACGACGCGCGCCGCATCCGCGCCGGCGCGCTCGAACGCGAACGCCGCAAGCTCTCCGTGCTCTCCCGGCTGGTGCGTCACGACCTCCGAACCATCAGCCAGTACCTGTACGGGGACGCGAGCCGCGCCCGCGCCGCGGAGACGCAGGCGGAGCGGGACGCGGTCGCGGACGACATCAGGGAGACGGCGGCCGACCTCGGCGGCTTGCACGACAACCTCCAGACGCTCCGCGAACTCGTGGAGACCGACAGCGCGGACGCCGCGCCCGCGGACGTCGCGAGCCTCGTCGCGGACGCGGTGGCGTCGGTGCGCGACGACTACCCGGACGCCGAAATCGACCTCGACGCGCCCGAGTCCGCGCCGGCGCGCGCCGGCGAGTACGTCGCGGACGCCGTGCGCGAACTCGTGGAGAACGCGGTCGAACACACGGACGGCCCCGTGACGGTCGCCGTCACCCGCGAGGACGGCTGGGTGTCCGTCGCGGTGCGGGACGCGGGCGACGGCGTGCCGGAGAGCGAGCGCGAAATCGTGCTCGGCGAGCGCGACATCACGCAGTTGCGGCACGCGAGCGGCCTGGGGCTCTGGGTTGCGAAGTGGGTGGCGGACGCCTACGACGGCGACCTCTCCTTCGACGACGGCGTCGTCCGCCTGCGGTTCAGAAGTCGCTGAGTTTCGCGTCCGTCGTCCCCGTCGCGTCCCGGTCGAACTCCGCGAGTTCCACGAACTCCAGTCCGGAATCCCGGAGCGCGCGCCGCACGCGCTCCGAGGCGGAGGGCGCGACCAGCATCCCCCTGACTTCGTCGTTGTCCTCGTAGAGCGAGACGTACCGCTTCAGCTGGTCGAAGTGGTTGAGCGTCGCCTGGATGCGCTTCACCTCGACGACGACGGGGTTGCCCTCCGAGTCGGTGGCGAAGAAGTCGATGAAGCCGTACTTCGTCTCGCGCTCGTGTTCGACGACTCTCAAACCTTCTTCGAGTTCGTCCGGGTGCGCTTCGATGTAGGCGTGCATCTCGTCCTCGGTGCCGGACTCCTCGTACTCGGCCGCGTCGTCCGCGTCGTAGCGAGTGACGCCGTAGGCCTCGATGAGGCGGACTTCGACGCGCTCGCGGGGGTTGACGCGGCGCGCGACGACGACGAGGTCGCCGTCCGACTCGCGGGCGGAGACGGTGCCGCCGGCGGGCATCCAGTTCACGGGCTTGTGGCCGTCCGGCTGGTGGACGAGCAGGGTGCCGTCGGGCTTGCAGACGAGGAGGCGGTCGCCCGGGCCGAGGTAGCCCGACGTGCGGCCGTCGTACTCGACCTCGCACTCGGCCTGCAGCGTCACTATCGCGCCCTCGTGCAGTCCAGTCTCCACGACGTTCGCGAGCGTCTCCGCGTCCGGCGTCTCGTGGTGCTCGGCCGCCATTCATCGACCGATGGCGCGCGGCCCGCTTAAGGAGTGCGTTCGACGCCTAGAACTCGGAGAGCGCCGCCTGCTCGGCCGCCGCCAGCACGTCCTCACAGGTGCTCCACGACGTCCGCGCACACGCCGGAAGCTCTCCGTGAGCGCGCACGTATTCCGCGAGAAACTCTCTGGTAGTCGGGTCGCTCGGGTAGCCGCTCCCCACGTCGCCGTACTCGTCGGCGAGCGCGTCGACGTGCGCGTCCCGCGCGACTTTCGCGACGACGCTCGCCGCTGCCACGATACTGTGGGCGTCGTCCGCGCCGTGCTCCGCCGTCACCGCGACGTCGCGCTCGGCCGCCTCCATCACTCTGGTCGCGAACCGCTCCTCGGAGGTGTCGCCGGCGTCCACGATACCCCGTCCGTCGGCGTCCGCGGCGTCGATGGCGGCCGCGTGCGCGTCCACGGTGAGCGTGTTCATGTCCGTCCCGGGGTCGTCGATGCGCTCGACGGGAACCTCCGCGACGCCGATACGGACGCCCTCCGTGTCGCGGAGCGCGGCGTCCAGTTCCTCGCGCCACGCGGGCGTGAGTTTCTTCGAGTCCCGCAGGCCCTCGGGGAGTGCGTCGCTGTCGGCGACGACGCACGCGGCGAACATCGACCCCAGCACCGGGCCCTTCCCGGCCTCGTCCACGCCGAACTTATACATCGAGGAAGAACTCGTCGCGCTCGAACGGTTCGTCCTCGCCCGTCACCGACACCACGTCGAGCGCCGTCACGACCGCGCCGGTGTCGAGCAGTCCGGCGAGGCTCGGGGTCGTCCGCCCCGCGTCGCCGCTCACGAGTTCCTTGATGTAGAGGCCGCCCTCGCCGAGCACTTCGACGGTCGCGTGCGTGTCGTCGTCGAGGTCGCCGGAGATGTCGAGCACGCGGCGCTCTCGCACCTTGTCCGCGCGGCGGTGGGAGACGCGTTCGGGCGTCCGCTGTTCGATGGTCGCGCCCTCCAGGTCGGCGAGCGCGGCCGCGAACGCCTCGGACTCGACGGGCGCGTCGAACTCGATTTCGGCGCGGTACGTCTTGTCCGCGTCGTGTTCCTTCACGCGCTCGACCATCTCGTAGGTCGCGAGCCGCAGTCCCTCGACTTCGGCCTTCCCGCCCGCGAACGCGTTGATTTCGTCTTCGAGGTCGTCGGCGTCGAGCAGGCGCTTCCGGGGGTTCTTCACCTCGACGACGAACGGCCGCCCCGTCCCCAGCATCAGCGCGTCGATGTCCTCCCGTCCCGCGCCGTGGAACTTCGACTCCGTGCCGTCCATCGCGTCCTCGACGACGGGCGCGGTCAACTGCTCGACGCTCAACGGGTACTGGTAGCCCGTTCCCTTGCAGGTCGGACACACCTCGTCGCCGCGCAACCCGCCGCCCCCGCAGTCGCCGCACGGCCACTCCGTCTGCGGGATGCCGCGCGCGAGCTTCCGATACCGGCCGTAGACGAACGCGGGATTCACCTGCACGTCCACTTCGTCGTCCGCGAGGTCGACGACCGCGAGCACGTCCGGCCGGTCGAAGTCCACGTCAGCGCCCGTCTTCCGTCCGACGCGCTTGCCGACCTCGCGGTTGAACTCGGACTTGAACGCCTCGCCCGCATCGGCGTCGAGGCCCGCGGACTCCCGGAGGAGGCGTTCGTTCTCCTCCACGAGCGGCGGCGTCTTCGTCCCGACCTGGTAGGACGCGAACTCCGTCCCCGCGAGTTCGTCCGTGATGCGTTCCGCCCACGCGTCGAACTCCCGCGACAACCCCTCGCAGACCCAGCAGTCGTCCGCGGGTTCGTGCGGGTCGTCGTCGTCGATGGCGACCGCCGTCCGCAACGCCCGGCCGCGTTCGCGGTTCGTCAACCCGAAACTCCTGTCCGCGAAACACCGCCCCAGACACGGGTCGCAGACCGGGCCCTCGGCCACGACCGCACGCGCGTCCTCGATAACACTCATACCTCCGTTTTCGGCCGGACGCACACGTAGCCCTTTCGACGCACCTTTCCAGTCCCGAGCGAACCCACGGGTATGCGCGAGTTCATCGTCCTCGGCCACGACGCCCCGACGGACGCCGACTTCTCCCTCGATTCGCTCCCGAACGCCGGCCGCCTCGACCTCCTCTGCCGCTGCGTCGGCTCCAGCCTCTTCCTCAGTCACGACATCCGCGACGCCGTTCAGGTGCACCTCGTCCTCCGGGACGAACTCACCGTGCGCTTCGACTCCCGAACCCTCCGGAACGCCCGGCCCGACGAGCGCAACCTCGCCGGCCTCGTCCGGAACGCCCTCGACCACAAGAACGAGGCCATCGGCCACCGCGAAGCCGAACCCAGTCCCGGCGTCCACATCTCGAAACGCGGCCTCGAACCCACGCTCGACCGAATCAGCGACCGCGCCACCGTCGTCCAACTCCACGAGGCCGGCCGGCCGCTCGCCGACGCCGAACCCCCCGAACACCCCGCGTTCGTCCTCTCCGACCACAACGACTTCACCCCCGACGAAACCGACCGCATCCAACAGCATGCCGACCAGCGCGTCCGCGTCGGCCCGCACGCCATCCACGCCGACCACACCATCGCCGTCGCGAACAACTACCTCGACACCGACGCCTACACCACCTACTAGGCCGCTTCGGAAGGGTTAAAGGCCGACCAGCCCCTACAAACAAGTGCGGGCCGGTGGGGTAGCTTGGTATCCTTCGGCCTTCGGGTGGCCGTAACCACGATTCAAATTCGTGCCGGCCCATTTTCACCCCACTTCGCAACGACGAGCGACAGCGAGGAGTCCGTAGTTGGTGTGAGAAATCACCAAGCGAATTTGAATCAGCGAACAGCTCCGCTGTGAGTGAGATTCACCATTCGTGCCGGCCCACTTCTCCCGCACTCTACGCCTCCGAGCGATGCGTCGGTTCGTTCGTGCGTACTTCGCACTTCGTCTACTGTGTGTTTCGTGAGCGGTCTGTTTATCCGGGGTGGCGGCGGAGGATGGGGTATGGATTCGGATTTGTTGAGTGCGGACGCCGCGGTGGAGCGGCGGGACGAGGTTGTGGCGGCGGTGCGGGAGCACGCGGGGGAGTTGGCGCGGTCGCTCGCGCGGCTGGACGCCGGGGAGTACGGGCGGCGGTCGTTCCGGGTGGGGGAGGGGGAGTGGACGGTGAAGTACGAGGACGGCGGCCTCGACTTCTTGCGGTTCGAGGGGAAGGCGGGGTTGGACGTGTACGTCGTGTCCACGAAGCGCGACCCGGAGCCGGAGCCGTTGGCGCGGGCGATGGAGCACTACGGCGGTCTCGTGGCGTCGTTCAACGAGTACGTCGAGTCGATGCGGGGGACGCTGGACGCGGTGTCGACGGCGTTCCCGGAGCCGGCGTCTACGAGCGACATCGTCGGGGAGCGCGACCGCATCGTCTCCGAGATTCGGGACGTGGCCGACCGGATGGCGGGAGAGCTCCACCGGTACGACGGCGGCGATTACGGGTCGTTCGCGAGCCGGGTGGCGGGGACGCGCTGGGAGCTCAAGTATGCGGAGGGTCGTGCGTCCTACCTGCGGGCGGGCGACGTGTACCTCGTCGGGCAGTACGGGCCGCCGTCCGCGCCGGACGTGCGTCAGCACGCACCGGACGTGCCGCTGTTCGTGGAGGCGTACAACGACCACGTGCGGGAGTTGAGCGAGTCGCTCGCCACCGTCGAGTTCTGACACCACAATCACTTTCTCCCGCGTCCGGCTTCACCCGGGTATGACCGAGGAGTTGGCGTGGGAGACGCGTTCGCGGGAGGTGGCGTACTCGTGTCCGGGGTTCGACGTGGTGCGCGAGGACGTGTCGCTCCCGGACGGCACGGAGACCGATTTCGATTACTTGAGCGAGCCGCCGGCGGTCGTGGTGTTGCCGTTCACCGAGGACGGCGAGGTCGTGGTCGTGGAGGAGTGGCGGCAGGCGGTCGGGCGCGTGAACCGCGGGCTTCCCGCGGGCGGCACGGAGCCCGAGGACGCCGACGACCTGGCGGCGGCGGCGCGCCGCGAACTCCGCGAGGAGACCGGCTACGAGGCGGACTCTCTCGAACCGCTCACGACCGTCGAACCGGCGAACGGGTACGCGGACTCCGTCCACCACCACTTCGTCGCGCGCGGCTGCACGCCCACCGGGGAGCAAGACCTCGACCACGACGAGACCATCCGCGTCGATACTGCGGCGTTCGACGACCTCGTCGCGGCCGCGGCCGCCGGTGACGTGCGGGACGCGCGCACGGTCGTCGGCGTCCTCACCTACCACGTCTCCTGAGCGAACGCCGCCCACGCGAGGTACTCGCCGAACCGCCGCGGCGTCCCGTACCGGTCGTCGGGGTCGGCCGCGAGCGCCGTCTCCACGACCTCCCGGAGGTCGTCCGAGACCGGACGGTCGAGCGCGCCGTCCGCGAACCCGTGGTTCTCGGGCGGGCGGCCGGTGAGCGCGTGGTGGGTGAGCGCGCCGAGCCGGTACACGTCGCCCGCCGGCGTCGGTTCGGTTTCGGGCGGCGCGTACGCGTCGTCCTGGTTCGGCCACGCGTCCGCCGCGAGCGCGCCGAACCCCACGTCCCGCACGCGCGCCGTTTCGCTGTCGCCGTCGTCGAGGACGACCGATGCGGGCCGGATGAATCCGTGCGGGCGGTCGAGGCGCGAGAGCGCGTCCGCCGCGCTCGACACCGCGCGGAGTCCGCGCTCGCGTTCGCACAGGTCGGCGAGCGTCGCCGCGTAGGCGGAGGTCTCCACCCACGGCCGCGGCTCCACCCCCCACTCGCGGAGCGCGAGCACGCCCGCGGTGTCGCTCGCGTCCCGCCACGCCTCGCACGCCGCCCGGAACCCCGACTCGTCCAGGTTCCAGTATTCGGTGCGGACGCGCCCGCTCTCGACGCGCGCGGTCGTCCAGTCGTCGGTTCGCTCGATTGTTTCGACGTGGCCCTCGACGCGCCGCCGGTCGCGCCACCACCGAACGCCCGCGACCGCCGCGCCGACCGCGCCGAGGCCGCCGAGCGCCCCGAGCACGCCCAGATTCCGGTCGCCCCAGCGCGCCGCCGCCGCGAGGCCGCCCCACGGCGGCCGCACCGCGTGCAGTTCGAACGATTCGCCGTCCTCGGCCTCCGCGCCGACGTACGCGCGGCCGCCGCGCTCGACGGCGTACACGCCCCGGCCCGGCGTCTCGTACCGCCAGCGAACCAGGCCGTCGCGGAGCGCCCGCGCCTCCACGCCGTCCGCGGTCGGCAGGCGGAGCTCCCCGCGGGAGGTGGTGGCGAGGCCGAACGCGTACTCGAACTCGTCCTGCCAGCGCGCGCGGCCGTCCGCGACGACCGTCACCGTCCGCGACTCCCCGCTTCCGTCCGTGAACACGAGCAGGGCGTCGCTGGTGGCGCTCACGCCCGCGTTGTCCGGGACGCCGTACCGCCACGCGACGCTCCCGTCCGGACTAACGGCGACGATTTCCGTCTCTCCGCGGGCGTTCGCCGCCCGGAGGAGCATGCGGTCATCGACGGCTCCGACGGGCGACCCGGTGCCGCGCCACCACGCGACCGCGCCCGTGTCCACGTCCCACGCCACGAGACGGCCCATCCGTCGCGCAACCACGCGTCCCAGTGAGTCGTGCGCGGTCGTCCACGCGACGTTCTCGTGCCGCCAGCGCTCCGCGCCGTCCGTCACTCGGACGCCGACGAGGCCGCCGTCGGTTTCGAGAGCGGCGGTCTCCGCGGTTCCCGCGGCGTACCCGGTCGCGTCCGCGACCCGCCATCGTTCGTCGCCCGACGCGATATCGACCGCGACCACGCCCGCGTCGGTGACCGCGTACGCGGTTCCCGCGTCGGGGTGGACGGCGGTCTCCCGCACCACGGTCTCCCCCTGGTCACCGAACGTCGTCGTCCACGCGACCGCGCCGCTCGCCGGGTTGACGCCGGTGAGCGCGTCCCGCTCGGGGGTCCGAACGACGACGTGGTCGCCCACCCCGCCCGTCTGCCAGCCGACCGCCCCCGGATGCGTCCACCGCTCGCCGCCGCGTCCGGGGTCGAGGCCGACGGCGCGCTCGCTGTCCGCGCCCCACACGGCCGTCACGAGCGTGTTCTCGGTGACTCGCGGCGGGTAGATGGTGCCGGGCGCGCGGTACGTCCAGTCGTGATGGAGGGCGGTTCCCGGGAGCGACCACGCGGGGAGGGAGGCGGCCGCGCCGAGGAACGCGCGTCGAGTCGCGGGCACACCCGTCACGTTCGCGCGCACCGACAAGAACGTTCGGCGATACACAACCCTCAATGCGCGCGCCCCCGGAAACCGGGTAATGAGAGACCACTTCGAAGTGCGCGCCCAGGACGCCGGGGGGCGCATCGGCGACCTCACCGTCCCCCGCGCGGGCGTGACGGTGGAGACGCCGACGTTGATGCCGGTGGTGAACCCGAACATCATCACCGTCGACCCCGCCCGCTTCCGCGAGTTCGGCGCGGAAATCCTCATCACGAACTCCTACATCATCAAGAACGACGCCGACCTCCGCGAGCGCGCGCTCGACGAGGGCCTCCACGGGATGCTGGACTTCGACGGCGCGATCATGACCGACTCCGGGAGCTTCCAGCTCGCCGAGTACGGCGAAATCGACACCGACACCGAGGAGATTCTGGAGTTCCAGCACGCCATCGGGAGTGACATCGGGACGCCCGTGGACATCCCGACGCCGCCCGACGTGCCGCGCGAGCGCGCCGAGGAAGAACTCGAAGAAACCCAGCGCCGCCTCGAACTCGCGGAGACGGTGGAGACGGGCGAGATGCTCGTGAACGCGCCCGTCCAGGGCTCCACGTACCCCGACCTCCGCGAGGCGGCGGGCCGGCACGCCGAACACACTAGTCTCGACGTGTTCCCCGTCGGTGCCGTCGTCCCGCTGATGAACGACTACCGGTACGGCGAGATGGCGGACGTGGTCGCCGCCGCGAAACGCGGCCTCGGCCGGGACGCGCCCGTCCACCTGTTCGGCGCGGGCCACCCGATGATGTTCGCGCTGGCCGCCGCGCTCGGCTGCGACCTCTTCGACTCCGCCGCGTACGCGCTCTACGCCCGCGACGGCCGCTACCTCACCGTCCACGGCACCGAACACCTCGACTCCCTCCAGTACTTCCCCTGCGGCTGTCCCGTCTGCACCGACCACACGCCCGACGACGTCCAGCGGATGCCCGACGCCGCCCAGGAGGAACTGCTCGCCGAGCACAACCTCCACGTCTCCTTCACCGAGTTGCGGCGAGTGAAGCAGGCGATTCGGCAGGGGAGCCTGCTCGAACTCGTCGAAGCCCGCGCGCACGCCCACCCTCGCGTGCTCGACGGCTACCGCGCGTTCCTCGACCACGCCGGCCAGTACGAACAGTCAGACCCCGTGAGCAAGGACACGTTCTACTACACGTCCCCGGAGTCCGCGCGCCGGCCCGAGGTCGTCCGGCACCGCGAACGCCTCGACCGATTCTCGCTCCCCGAGACGGTTCTCCTCGCGGAGTCCGGGACGGACGACGACTTCGACGAGACGTGGCGCGTCCGCCCGCCGCTCGGCCCGTACCCGCGCGAACTCGCCACCAGCTATCCCTTCACCGCCGAAGTCCCGGAGCGCATGGACGACGCCGGCTACGAGGCCGCCGCGAAGGGCGTCTCTCGGCTCGTCGCGCTCAACCCCGACACCGAGTTCACGCTCGCGCACCGCGACTGGCCGGCGCGCGCGCTCGACTACGTCCCGCCCCGGGTCGAACTGGTGAACCTCGAAACGGGACACACTACTGCCTCCGGCGCGGAGGACGACGCATGACCGACTACTTCGAGGTTCACGAGCGGGACGCGGCCGCTCGCCTCGGCGAACTCCGACTCGCGGAGTCCGTCACCACGCCCGCGCTCGTCGACGACGTGCTGGAGGACGCGGGCAGCGAGTGGTTCCAGAGCCAGGACTTCCCGACGGGTGACGACTCCCAGTTGACCGTTCTCCCCTACCGCGGGTTCCCGTCCGGGACGCGCGAGGAAGTCCAGGAGTCCTTTGCGCCCGACTACCCGGACGTGGAGTATCCGAGCGCGGCCGTCGTCACGCCCCGCACCGCCCGGGACTACGGCGCGGACGCCTACGTGCTGTCGAACGCGCCCGGGTTCGTCGGACACGCGAGCGCGTTCGCGAACGCCGTCGTCGAAGCGAAAGAACGCCTCCCCGCGGACAGCGCGCTCTACCTCTCCGGCGTCGCCACGCCCGCGAACGCCGCCGTCCTCGCGTACGCCGGCGTCGACCTCCTCGACGGCCACCGCGCCGCCGTCTACGGCACCCAGGGAAAATACTTGACCACCGACGGCGAGCACGAACTCGCCGACCTGGACGACCTCCCCTGCGCGTGCCCGGCCTGCCAGCGACCCCGCGAGGAGTTCGGCCGCGAGGACTGCAAGGAACACAACCGCAACGCGCTGCGCGCCGAACTCGCCCGGGTTCGCACCCGCATCCGGCAGGGCCGCCTCCGCGACTACGTCGAGGGGCAGGCGCGTCACGAAGCCTGGCTCACCGCCGCGTTCCGCGAACTCGACCAGGAGTGGGGCTACCTCGAAGAACGAACCCCGGTTCAGCGCGACAACCTCCTGCTCGCCGCGTCCGAGGACACGCTCCGGCGCGTGGAGATTCAGCGGTTCGCCGACCGCGTCACGAGCCGGTACGTGAACCGGTACGGCGACGACCGCCCGCTCCTCCTCGTGCCGTGTAGCGCGCGCAAGCCCTACAGCGACAGTCAGAGCCACCGCCAGTTCCAGGACGCCGCGAAGTACCGCGCGCACGTCGTCTCCATGACCTCTCCCATCGGCGTCGTCCCCCAGGACCTCGAACTCACGTATCCCGCCCAGCACTACGACTCCGTCGTCACCGGCCGCTGGAGCGAGGACGAAAAGGAGTTCGTCGCGCGCGTCCTCCGGCGCTACCTCGAAAACACCGACTATCCGCGAATCATCGCGCACGTCCCGCCCGAGGGCTACCGGGACATCGTGGAGCGCGTCGAGGACGACATCGACGCGCCGGTCGAGTACACGGTCGAAGACCACCCGACCACCGGCGAGAGCCTCGCGAACCTCCGGGACGCGCTCTCCGGCGAAGACCAGATCTGGGTGTCGGAGCGCGAGGAACGCACGCTCCGCGCCGTCGCGGACTACCAGTTCGGCCGCGGCGCGGGCGACGACCTCCTCGGCGACATCACCGTCCAGGGCCGCTACCCCAAGCTCCAGGCGCTCGACGCCGAGGGCGACCAGCTCGCCGCGCTCGTCCCCCAGTACGGCCTGCTCTCGCTCACCCTCCACGGCGCGCGCCGCTGGGTGGACTCCGACGTGGAGACGAAAACCGTCGAAATCGACGACTTCGTGCCCCGGGGCTCCGTGCTCGCGCCCGGCATCGTGAACGCGGACCACGACATCCGCGTCGGCGACGAAGTCGTCGTCCAGGGACCGAGCGCGTTCGCCGTCGGGAAAGCCGAGATGAGTGGTCGAGAGATGGCGGAGAGCACGCGCGGCATCGCGGTGGACGTGCGGCACTCCGCGGAACGGTAGTCAGGCGTCGTAGGCGTCGAGCCAGCCCTCCACCGCACCCTTGAGCGCGCCGGTGGTGCTGCCGAGATTGAGAATCTGGTAGCCGGCGTCGACTTTCTCGTTCACGTCGTCCATCCCGAAGCCGAGACCGCCGACGGGGACGTTCGCGTCGATGGCGGCGGAACGCACGGTCTCCAGGGCGTCCCGTACCTCGGGGTGGTCGAGTTCGCCGGGGTGGCCGTAGGCGACGGAGAGGTCGAGCGGCCCGAGGAAGACGAACCCGAGTTCGGGCACGGAGAGGATGTCGTCGATGTTCTCCACGGCCTCCCTGGTCTCGATGGTCGTCCCCACCACCGTCTCCGCGTCCTCGCGCTCGACGTAGTTCTCCGTCGCTCCCCAGCGCCGCGCGCGCGGCGACCCGAGGCCGCGCTTCCCGGGACGGCCGTCGTACGTGAACCGCGCGGACCGCACCGCCGCCTCCACCTCGTCCGCGGTCTCGACCCGCGGCAGGAAGACGTTCCGCACGCCCAGGTCGAGCGCCTTCCGCACCAGCGTCGGGTCGGTGTCCGGCAGTCGAACCAGGAGTTCGATGCCCGTGCGTTCGGCCGCCCGCAACAAGTCCTCGACCTCCCGCGCGTCCCACGGGTCGGGGCCGCCGTGCTCGAAGTCGAGCCACACGAACTCCAGTCCGAGTTCGCCGTAGAACTCCACCAGCGTCGGACTGTACGCGTTATCCAATACGCCCAGCGCCACGCCACCGGAATCGAGCGTCTCCCGCAACTCGTTCACCATACCCACAGAGTCGTACGCCGACGGAAAACCTCTACCGGCCCCGCGACCGCCTCAGAGCCGGCGGTCGAGGAAGTCGTCCACGAGCGTGAACTGCCGAATCTTCTGGTCGATGTCCGTGGAGCCGTGGCCTTCCGCGCCGAGTTCCTCGTACTCGAAGTCGCCGTCCTCGCCCTCAGTCCAGCCCATGTCGAGGAGGGCGTCGCGGAAGACGCGCGCCTGGTCGATGGGACACCGGGGGTCGTTGACGCCGTGAACGATGAGAATCGGATTCTGGATGTTCTCGACGTGCGTGAGCGGGGAGCGCTCGCGCCAGAACTCCTCGTTCTCCTCGGGGTCGCCGAGTTGCTGTTCGAGCATGGACTGGAAGTGCGGCATCGAGTTCTCGTACATCTGGAGGAGGTCGGTGATGCCGACCTGCGCGATACCGGTCGCCCACAGCTCGGGGTACTGCACCATCTGCCAGTACGCCGAATAGCCGCCGTACGACCCGCCCATCACGGCGACGCGCTCCGAATCGACCCAGTCGAGGTTCTGGAGCCACTCGCCGCCCGCGGCCACGTCCGCCTGCTCGCCGCCGCCCCAGTCGTTGTGGATGCGGTGCTTGAACTCGCGGCCGCGCCCCGTCGACCCCCGGTAGTTCGGCTGGAGGACGGTGTAACCCCGTGAAACGAGGAACTGCGCGTACAGGTCGAAGCGCGGCATCGAATGCGCGTGCGGGCCGCCGTGCACCATCACGACCGCGGGACTCGGACGCTCGCCCGAATCGTAGAGGAGCGCGCCGATCTCCAGGCCGTCCTCGCTCTCGTACGTGACGTACTCGGACTCGACGAACGTATCCGGGTCGATGTCGCCGTAGGCGGGCGCGATGAGCGTCTCCGTCCCGTCGCTCGCGCGGTCGTACGCGTACAGGGTCTTGCGCTCGTCCGAGGTGGTGTGCGCCAGTATCGCTCGGCCCTCGCCGTCGAAGTGTTCGTCGCCCGCGAGGCCGGCGACGCCCTCGTCGAGGTCGTACGCCGTCACGTCGCCCGATTCGAGGCCGTACTCGACGGGCATCGTCGCCGCGTTCCGCACGCGCGAGGCGACGACGGTGTCGCCGTCGGGGCCGAACGCCGCGCCGGACTCCTCGTACTCGCCACTTGAGAGCCACTCCACGTCGTCGGTGTCGAGGTCGTAGACGCCGACCCTGCCGAGGTCGGTCGTGTTGTCGGAGACGAGCAACCGGTCGCCGTCCGGATGCCAGTCGTTCGGGTAGGCCTCCGCGCCGACCTCGCCGATGTCGAGCTTCCGCTTCTCGCTGCCGTCCGCGTTCATCACGTACGCGTCCCGGTTCTCCAGCGCGTCCGTCTCGTTCGCGACGTACGCGACGCGCTCCTCGTCCGGCCCGAACTGCCCGCCGTGCACGGGCTGGTCGTACGCGGTCAGCTGTTCGGTCTCGTCCTCGCGGGTGTCGTACCGGTAGAGGTTCATCTGCTCGCCCTCGTCGCTCCCGTAGAGCACGTACCGGCCGTCGCTCGTCACGTCGTGGAACGCCGCCTGGCCGTCCACCTCGACGACGACCTCCACCTCGCCGTCCAGCGTCATCGCGTGGATGTCGTTCTGCTCGTCGCCGCCCTCGTCCTGGTGGAAGAACACGCGCTCGCCGTCCGCGTCCCACGCGATGGGCCAGCGCGCCGCCCGCGGGACGTTCCCGTCGCTCACCTGCGTGCGCTCGCCCGACGCGATGTCCTGCACGTACAGTTCGTTCCGCCCGGTCTCGTCGTAGTAGAACGCCACCCGGTCGCCGTCCGGCGACACGCGCGGGTGGTAGAACTCGGGAAGGCTCGCGAGCTCTTCGAGTTCGACAGCAGTTGTCACGGACGTGAGTCATCGCGAACGCCCAAAAGCGTTCGCGTCCCCCACACCGGTGGCCGATTCGGGAATCGACGGGTCTTACTGGCGGCCCGCGAACCACCCGGTATGAACGCTCCCGACCCGACCGAGTTCCGGCGCGGCGCGCGCGCCGTCCTCCCCCTCATCCCCGCCATCGCGGGGTTCGGGCTGGTCGTCGGGGTCGCCGCCGGCAACGCCGGCTTCTCGCTCGCGCAGGCCGTCGGCCTGTCGGTGTTCGTGTTCGCGGGCGCGAGCCAGCTCGCGACCATCGAACTCGTGGACGCGGGCGCGCCGCTCGCCGTCGTCGTGCTCACCGCGGTCGTCATCAACCTCCGGATGATGATGTACTCCGCGTCCATCGCCGGCTACTTCGACGACATCGCGGAGCGCTGGCGCGCCGGCATGGCGTACCTCCTCACCGACCAGGCGTACGCGCTCTCCATCAGCCACTACGGCGACGACCCGCCGAGCGACCCCCGCGGCTACTACCTCGGCGTCGCCCTCCCGCTCTGGATAGTCTGGCAGATAACCACCGTCGTCGGCCTGCTCGCGGGCGCGAGCATCCCCGAGAAGTGGGGCGTCACGTTCGCCGTCCCGCTCGTCTTCCTCGCGCTCCTCGTCCCCGCGATGAAAGACCGACCCAGCACGCTCGCCGCCGGCGTCGGCGGGAGCGTCGCGGCGCTCGGCGCGGGCCTCCCGCTCAACCTCGGATTGCTCCTCGGGGCCGTCCTCGGCGTGACCGCCGCGCTCACCATTGGAGGTGGCGAGGCGTGAACGACCTCACGCTCTGGGGACTCGTGCTCGCCATCGGGGCGGCGACGTTCCTCATCCGCTACTCCTTCATCTACCTCGTCGGCCGCACCGGCGACCTCCCGCCCCGCATCTCTCACGCGCTCGCGTTCGTCCCCCCGGCGGTGTTCGCGGCGCTCGTCGTCCCCGAGTTCGTCAGCTACGACGGCGTCCTCCACGTCGCGCCCGACCAACTCGGTGCAGGTATCGCCGCGGCGCTCGTCGCCTGGTACACGGAGAACATGTTCGCCACCATCGCCGCCGGGATGCTCGCGCTCTGGACGCTCCGCTTTCTCGTCTAGTCGAACGCGCTCTTGAGCGCGAGCAGGACGCCGCCGAGCATCGCGAGGTTCCCGAAGAACGCGAGGCGCTCGCCGCTCGCGTCTCCCTCCTCGTTCCAGAAGTCGTGCATCGTCGCCGTCACCGTCACGAGGAAGCCCGCCGCCGCCGTCGTCGCCAACCGGGGGAGTCGCCAGAGCGCGATACCGACACCGGCGGCTAGCATCGCCGCGGACGCGAGCGGCGCGAGCACCGACGGCACTGGGACGCCCGCAGACTCCGCGTACTCCACGTGGTCGTCGAGGTCGCGGAAGTCCTCGCTCGCCTGCAACGCCAGTCCGAGGCCGAGCGCGAGCCGGCCGAGCAGCCACGGTTCGTCGTCACTCATACCCGGTGGTTCCGCCGCCGACAGCAAAAACGTACTCCCCGGCTACTCCATCGAGAGGTAGGTCTCGGTGCTCTCGACGCCGCGGACGCGCTGAATGCCGTTCGCGCTCACCTCCTTCACGTCCGCGGGCGACTCCACGTCGAGCTTCGCGATGAAGTCCACGTCGCCCGCGACGATGTGCGCGTCCACGACGCCGTCCAGGTCGGCAATCTCGTCGAGGATGCGGTCGGCCTCCCCCGAGTTCGCCTTGATGAGGACGTACGCGACCACCACGTCAGTGCACCCCCGACGCCCGCGACGGCTCCTCGCCGACGAGTATCTGGCGCACGTCGTCCAGGGCGTCGAACTCCGCGAGCACGGCGATGCGGTCGCCGACCTCCAGCGTGTCGTCCGGGAGCGGGAGGCCGAGCGACTCCTCCTTCTTCCCGAACCCGAGCAGGCGGCTCCGCGAGGGAAGTTCGAGTTCCGTCACCGTGTACCCCTGCATCGGCGCGTCCGCCGTCACCGTGAACTGCACGACCTGGAGGTTCTCCGCGAGGTCCGCGATGGCGGTGACGTTCCCCCCGAGGAGGGCGTTCTTCGCGCCGATAGCCCCGAGGCGCTCGGGGTAGACGATTTCGTCCACCTCGTCCGCGTACTTCCGGTAGATGTTCTCCCGGTAGTCCTCGTCGATGCGGAGGACGGTGCGACAGCCGTGCGCATTCGCGACCATGCACGCGGCGAAGTTCACGTTCAGGTCGCCGGTGAGCGCGCCGACCGCGTCCACGTCTTCGAGGTCGGCGTCCATCAGCACGTCCTCGCTCGCGCCGTCCCCCTCGATGACCTCGAACCCCTCCGCGCGCGCTTTCTCGACCTTGTCGGGGTTGTTCTCGATGATGACGGCGTCGTGTCCCTCGTTCGCGATGACGCGCGCCGTACGGAACCCCACCCGTCCAGCACCGATGATAACGAAGCGCATACCTCGGAGTAGGCCCGCCCGACCCATATAGGTTTGTGAACATGCGGCAAGCTTTTTGCGGACTGCCGGCGAACCCGCCGGTATGGTACACGCGTTCATCATGGTGAAGACGGCCGCCGGGTCGTCCGCCGACGCCCGCGACGCCATCCTCGACCTGGAGTTCGTCGTGGACGCGCACGTCGTCGCCGGCGAGTACGACGTCATCGCGGAGGCCGACGGGGACGCCGTCGGCGACGTGCTCAACACCGCCTCCACCGAAATCCAGGGATTGGACGGCGTGGAGGACACGAAGACGTACGTCTCGATGTCCGCCTAAACGTCCGCGAGCGCGTCCTCCACGTCGTCCAGCACGTCCTCCGGCGGGCGCGTCGCGTCGATGCGCACGAACCGCTCCGGCTCCCAGTCGATGAGCGTCTCGTAGTTCTCCCGCACCCGCGAGAGGAACTCCACCTGCTCGAACTTGTTCGTCGCGCCAGCGCGCGCCGCCCCCGTCTCCGGGTCCACGTCGAAGTACAGCGTCAAGTCCGGCTCCCTGGTCCAGGGCGAGTGAATCCCCCGCAGGTACTCCATCGGCCGCGGCACGTGCCCGTCGAGCGCGACGCCCTGATACGCGTACCGGGAGTCCGAGTACCGGTCGGAGATGACGAGGTCGCCGTCGTCGAGCGCGGGCCGCACCACCCGGGAGAGGTGGGCGGCGTGGTCGGCGGTGTAGAGGAAGGCCTCCGCCACCGCGTCCGCGTCGTCGTCCTCGATGGAGCGCTGGACGGCGTCGCCGTACCAGGAGTCCGTCGGTTCGCGCGTGAACACGGCGTCCTCGCGGTCGGCGCGGAGGGCCTCCCAGACCGTCGTCTTCCCGCTGCCGTCGATTCCCTCCAGCGTGATGAGCATTCACCGCTACTGCGTGGGGGAGGCCTAAACGGCTTCCGGGACGGGCGCACCATTTAGGGTACCGGCCCGCGTCAGTCCTCGTATGCACGTACTCGTCACGGGCGGAACGGGCTTCATCGGGACGCGACTCTGCGCCGAACTCGCGGAACGCGGCCACGACGTGACCGCGCTCTCGCGCTCCCCCGAGGGCGAGGTACCGGCGGGCGTCGAGACGTACGTCGGGGACGTGACGGCGCTCGACTCCATCCGCGGCGCGTTCGAGGATGTCGATGCGGTCGTGAACCTCGTCGCACTCAGCCCGCTGTTCAAGCCGTCGGGCGGCGACGAACGCCACCTCGAAGTCCACTACGGCGGCACGCAGAACGTCGTCGAGGCCGCCGAGGAACACGGCGTGGACAAACTCGTGCAGATGAGCGCGCTCGGCGCTGACCCGACCGGCCCGACCGCGTACATCCGCGCGAAGGGACTCGCCGAGGACGCCGTCCGGGACGCCGCCCTCGACGCCACCATCATCCGGCCGTCGGTGGTGTTCGGCGAGGGCGGGGAGTTCGTCTCCTTCACGAAACTCCTCACGACGCCGTACGTCACGGGCCTCCCGGGCGGCGGGAAGACGCGCTTCCAGCCCATCTGGGTGGACGACCTCGTGCCGATGCTCGCCGACTCCCTCGACGGCGAGCACGACGGCGAGACGTACGAACTCGGCGGCCCAGAGAAACTCACGCTCGCCGAGGTCACGAAACTCGTCTACCGCGCCGAGGGCAAGTCCACGAGCGTCCTCCCGATTCCGATGGCGCTCGCGAAAATCGGTCTCTCCGTCGCGGACGTGGTGCCGGGCGCGCCGATGGGGTCCGACCAGTACCGCTCGCTCCGGTTCGACAACACCGTCTCCGAGAACGACGTGGACGCGTTCGGCGTCTCCCCGGACGACCTCCGGACGTTCGCGGACTACCTCGGGGTGTGAGACCGCACGAACGCCGCGGCGTCGCGTTCGGCGCGAGTACGGTCGTCCTCTACGCGCTCCTCGTCGCCGCGCCCGCCCTCGGATTCGCCCTCCCGCTCGGGTTCTCCATCACCGTGGGGTTGTTCGCCACGGCGTGCGGTCTCTGTAGCGCGTACTTCCTCGCGCGCGCCCTCGGCGAACGCCTCGCGGCCTGAACACCCACCCGTAAACGACACGTTTAGACCCGTTCAGGACGCTGTATTCGGGCGTTTCAGCGCGTAATCCTCGTTGACCCCATCAAAAGGCTTATCTCCGCCTTTGCTCTCTTATTGGCAAAGGTAGCCACCATGAAACTCGCAATGATCGGGTTCGGCCAAGCCGGTGGGAAAGTACTCGATAAGTTCCTCGAGTACGACGAGAAACACGGCTCCAACATCGTTCGGGCCGCTGTTGCCGTCAACACCGCGAAGGCCGACCTGATGGGGCTCGACCACGTTCCGGAAGAGAATCGCGTCCTCATCGGGCAGTCCCGCGTGAAGGGTCACGGCGTCGGCGCGGACAACGAACTCGGCGCGGAAATCGCGGAGGAGGACATCGACGAAGTCCAGGGAGCCATCGACAGCATCCCCGTCCACGAAGTGGACGCCTTCCTCGTCATCGCCGGTCTCGGCGGCGGCACGGGGAGCGGCGGTGCGCCCGTGCTCGCGAAGCACATCAAGCGCATCTACACCGAACCCGTCTACGGCCTCGGCATCCTGCCGGGCGGCGACGAGGGAGGGATTTACACGCTCAACGCCGCACGGAGCTTCCAGACGTTCGTGCGCGAGGTGGACAACCTCCTCGTGTTCGACAACGACGCCTGGCGGAAGACCGGCGAGTCCGTGCAGGGCGGCTACGACGAGATTAACGACGAAATCGTCAAGCGATTCGGCGTCCTGTTCGGCGCGGGCGAAGTCGAGCAGGGCGGCGAGGTCGCGGAGTCCGTCGTGGACTCCTCGGAGATCATCAACACGCTCGCGGGCGGCGGCGTCTCCACCGTCGGATACGCCTCCGAGACCGTGGAGAACTCGGGAGGGTCGGGCGGCGGCCTGCTCTCCAAGTTCACGGGCGGGTCGAAGAGCCAGCCGGAGGACTCCGCGAACACCACGAACCGCATCACGAGTCTGGTTCGGAAGGCGGCGCTCGGCCGTCTCACGCTCCCCTGCGAGATCGACGGCGCGGAGCGCGCGCTCCTCGTCACCGCCGGCCCGCCCGCCTTCCTCAACCGGAAAGGCATCGAGCGCGGGAGGAAGTGGCTGGAGGAGCAGACCGGGTCGATGGAGGTTCGCGGCGGCGACTACCCCGTGCCGAACTCGGGGAACGTCGCCGCGGTCGTCCTGCTCGCGGGCGTGACGAACGTCCCCCGCATCAAGGAGCTCCAGCAGGTCGCCATCGAGGCCCAGGAGAACATCGACGAGATCCGGGACGAGAGCGAAGAAAACTTGCAGAACCTCGTCGAAGACGACGACGATGAACTCGAATCGCTCTTCTAGAGCGTTCGTCGCCGTCCTCGGTCTCGTGCTTCTCGTCGCGGCAGTCGCGCCCGCGGCGGCCGCAGTCCCGTCTATCGACGGGAGCGCGCCCGACACCGCGGAGGTCGGGACGACCGTCGACCAGACGTACGAACTCACCGACCTGTTCACGGAGTACAACGAGTGGACGCTCGCCGGGGAGACCGACCTCTCCGAGGTGACGTGGACGGTGACGACGTACGACAACACGGGTCAACAGATAGCCCAGGAGACGTACACGGGCCAGGCGTTCGAGCACGCGCTCGTCGCGAGTGATGGCGCGGTGCGCGCGACCGTTCGCCTGCAGGCGACCGTGACCGAGGTGTCGGACTCCCTCTGGAGTTACGACCCGCCCCAGCAGTACACGGTCGCTGAGTTCGCACAGACCCAGCAGGGCGGTTCCAGCACGACCATCAGCGAGTACCTGACGCGGCCGTACACGCAGGAGTCGAACGAGGCGCGTTCGGCTATCAACGACGCGCAGGCCGCGATTCAGGACGCCGAGTCGGAGGGCGTCGATGTCTCTGACGCGCAGTCGACGCTCGACAACGCGGTCTCGGCGTACGACAACGCGAACTTCCCGAACGCGCTCGACCTCGCCGAGCAGGCCGAGGAGAACGCCGAGTCCAGCCTGGAAGCGGCCGAGTCCTCGGAGCAGACGACCCAGTACCTGATGTACGGCGTCGCGGCGCTCGTGGTCGTCCTGCTCGCCGCGGGTGGCTACCTCCTCTACCGGCGGAACCAGGGCTCGCAGGACAAACTCGCGTAGTGCGCGTCCTCGTTCCGTTCGACGGCCGAACCCCTTGTTCTCGCCTCGCGCCGGTGCTCGATAGCGACGAGCGCCGCGTCCTCGCCGCACGCCTCCGCGACGACGTGCTGGACGCGGTGCGGCGGGCGGGCGGTCGTCCCGAACTCCTCGCCACCGCGCCCGTCGAGGCGGACGTTCCCGTGACGGTGGACGACCGCTCGCTCTCCACGGCCGTGAACGCCGCCCTCGACGACCACGGGGAGCCGACGGCGGTGGTGATGGCCGACCTCGGGTTGGCGACGCCGCGCGCGCTCTCCCGGCTGTTCGACGCGTCCGGCGATGTCGTCCTCGCGCCCGGTCGGGGCGGCGGGACGAACGCGCTCGTCGTCCGCCACCCCGCGTTCCGCGTGGACTACCACGGCGCGTCCTGCCGCGACCACCGCCGGCAGGCCCACGAGATAGGCGCGACCCTCCGCGAACTCGACTCCCACCGGCTCGCCACCGACATCGACGAACCCGGCGACCTCGCGGAACTCCTCCTGCACGGCGACGGTCGCGCCGCCCGCTGGCTCCGCGACGCCGGCTTCCGGCTCGCGACCGGCGACGGCCGGGTCGCCGTCGAGCGACACCCATAAGCCCGCGCCGCCGCGACTCTCGGGTATGTCGTCGTTCCTCTCGCGGTTCGCGCGCGCCGCCGCGGCGCTCGCGGGGGCCGTCGCGCTCGCGGTCGTCGTCTGGTTCGCCCTCCAGTCCGTGCTCGTGTTCGCCGTCGAGGGCGCGGTCGCGGCGACCGCCGCCTCCGCGGCCGCGGCCGCGCTCGTGCTCGTCATCTCCGACGTGTACCTCCCCATCGGCGGCGGCCCGCGAACCGACGTGTTGCGGAACCGGCCGCCCGTCGAGAACGCCGTGGACGCCGCGCTCGCCGGCGGGGTCGCGCTCGCCGCGGCGCTCGCGCTCGGCGTCGCCGGGTACACCGACTGGCTCGGCATCGGCGGCGGTCTCGCCGTCGGCTACCTCTCCTTCGTGATTCGACACCGCGAGGAGTACGCCGCCCGGTAGCGCAAGCGCTTTCCCCGCGTACCCGCAACCCCTTCTCGAATGATTCCGGGCGCTGACGAGTACGACGTCTCGCTCTCCATCCCCGACAGCGACATCGCGGACGCGCTCGCCGTCACGCCCGACGACGTCGAACCCGCGAGCGAGCTCACGTTCGCCCGGAACGTCTTTCTCCCGCTCACGACCGCCTGCCGGTACACCTGCACGTACTGCACGTTCTACGACCCGCCGGGGCAGGCCGACCTGATGAGTCCCGACGACGTCCGGGAGGCCGTGCGGCGCGGCGCGGACGCGGGCTGCACGGAGGCCCTGTTCACGTTCGGGGACGACCCCGACGACCGCTACACCGCGGTGCACGACCAGCTCGACGAGTGGGGGTTCGACTCCATCCACGACTACCTCCGGCGCGCCTGCGAAATCGCGCTGGACGAGGGTCTCCTCCCGCACGCGAACCCGGGCGACCAGACGCGCGAGCAGATGGAACTCGTCGCGGACGTGAACGCCTCGATGGGCGTGATGCTCGAAACCACCGCGGACGTGCAGGCCCACGGCGGCCCGCGCGCGAAAGCCCCGGGCCAGCGATTGAACACGCTCCGGAACGCGGGCGAACTCGGCATCCCGTTCACGACGGGCATCCTCGTCGGCATCGGCGAGGAGTGGCGCGACCGCGCGGAGTCCCTGCTCGCCATCCGCGAACTCCACGAGCGATACGGCCACATCCAGGAGGTCATCGTCCAGCCGGTGTCGAACAACGAGCGCTGGCGGGGCGGGTCGCCGGGCGTCGAGGCGCTGCGGCGCGCGGTGGCGATGGCGCGCGCGGTGCTCCCGGAGTCGGTGAGCGTGCAGGTGCCGCCGAACCTCGCGCCCGTCCGCGACGTGCTCGACTGCGGTATCGACGATTTGGGGGGCGTGTCGCCGGTGACGGACGACTACATCAATCCCGACTACGAGTGGCCGGCGGTCAGGGAACTCCAGTCCATCGCGGACGAGGCGGGCGTCCCGCTCCGCGAACGCCTCCCCGTCTACGAGCGCTACCTCGACGACGACTGGGTGTCCGACCGCGTCCGGGCGGCCATCCGAGCCGAGGACGCGGCGGGCGAGCGATACCGCGCGGTGCTCGACTAAACCCAGTCCGCGAGCCGTTTCCTGAAGACCGTGTAGAGCACGGAGATGCCGAGTCCGCCGAGCAACAGCCACCGGACGCGCACGTCGAAGACGAACAGGAGCGGGACGGTGACGATGACGCAGAGCGCGAGGTCGCGCGGGCTTCCGTCGTAGGGGATGACGCGGCGCGGCGGGAGCCAGCGCTGGCCGAGGTGGGAGTAGACGCCGCGGTGGTCGTCGGAAATCCAGGGTTTCCGGCCGAGTCCGCCGCCGAGAACTTCGGTGAGGCAGTGGAGCGCGGCCGAGACGAGGAAGCACGCAACGGCGACGCTCACGGGAGTCGGGTACGCGAGCGCAACGAGGGCGGCGAGGGTGGCGAGCGCGGGGTAGAGTTCGGGATGGTGGAGGGTCTTTCTGTGCTCCAGGTAGAGGTCGAGGTCGGGGAACACGCCGCCCGCGTAGCCCGCGTACGCGCTGGTGACGGCGAGCGCGGGGTCGAACGGCAGGACGACGAGCGCGGGGAGCACGCCGAGGGCGGCGTGCGTGGTCGCCATCACGCTAGAGGAGCGGCGTGCCGTCCGCCTCCGGCCCCAGTGTCGGGCCGTGCGGGCCGTCGCCCGTGACGCGGCGGCGTTCGGTGTAGTCGGTTGAGCGCTCGACGGGCACGCGGCCGATGGCCTCTATCATCTCGACGTAGTCGTCGAAACTCCGGAACTCGCCGTACTCGCCGCCCGCGCGCTTCGTGATCTCCTCGGAGAGGATGGTGCCCATGAAGTCGTCCGCGCCGCAGTTCAGGAGCTTCATCCCGTGCTCGTCGCCGTACTTCACCCACGACGACTGCACGTGCTCGACGTTGTCGAGGAAGAGCCGCGAAACCGCTATCATCAGTTCGTCTTCCTCCCTGCTCGCGCCGGTCTCGACGACGCCGTGCTCGTGCAGGGGCGTGTTCTGATGGACGAACGACAGGGGGACGAACTCCGTGATGTTCCCCGTCCGGTCCTGGAGGTCGCGCACGACCTGGAGGTGTTTCACGCGGTGCATCGCGTTCTCGACGTGGCCGTACATGATGGTCGCGGTCATCGGCAACCCAACGCTGGCGGCGGCCTCCATCGACTCGACCCACTCGCCCGTGTCGATTTTCCCGGGACAGATGACGTCTCGCACTTCGTCCACGAGTATTTCGGCGGCGGTTCCGGGGACGGTGTCCAGTCCGGCGTCGTGGAGTTCGCGATAGACGTGTTCGTAGTCCCAGTCCGCGCCGCGCTGGGCGTGCTCGACCTCCTCGGGCGTCATCGAGTGGACGTGCGCGCCCGTCTCCGCCATCCCCCGGATGTACTCCTCGTAGGTCGCGGGCGGCGTGTCGTACACTCCGGGCGGCTTGTAGTTGAGTTCGGGATTCTCCGGGTCGAGGAGTTCGTGGTGTTCCTCGTTCAGCGCGAGTCCCGGGTGGAGGCCGGAGACGGAGGTCACCTCGTACACGCCGCGCTCGACGGCGTCAGCGACGATTTCGCGTGACTCTTCGAGGGTCTTGGTGAACCCCGCGTGGTCGGCGTCGTGTTCGGTTTCGAACTGGTGGGCGGTGTCCTTGAAGTTGCAGAACAGACAGCCGGTGTTGCAGGCGGTGGTGACGTTGTTGTTCACGTTCGCGACGAACGTCACCTCCTCGCCGACGACCTCGGCGCGCCGGCGGTCTGCGGCCTCAAGCACGAGCTCCTTGCGCTCGGGGTCGATGCCGGGCGTGTCGGTGCCCGTGGTGATGAGTTCGACGCCGTCCGCGACCGAGAGGCGGCGGCCGTCGCGGGCGTTCGCGAGGGCGTTCTCGAAGGACTGGTCGGTCTCGGGGACGAACTCGTAGTCGAACTCGTCCGCCGAGAGTGAGGCGGCGCGCGACATACCCATAGATGTCGGTAGGACGTGAAAAACAGGCCGGTCGCGGAGATACACGAACGCGCATATTTCTCCACTGGAAACCAGGGGGTTTGGGCAGGGTAATGGAAACCGCTTTGTGAGTCGCGTCCGCCCACCCACCTATGACGAGCGTCAAGGACCTCCACGTCGACCGCGCCGCCACCGCCGACCGACTCGGCCGCGGGCGCTTCGCGTTCACGGACGACTACTCGGTCTTCGACTGGGGGAAGATGCCGGACGAGATTCCCGGGAAGGGCGCGAGCCTCTGCACGACGAGCGCGTTCAACTTCGAACGCCTCGAAGCCCGCGGGATTCCCACCCACTACCGGGGCGTGGTCGCCGACGGCGACACCACGAGTCTGGACGCGCTGGACGCCGACGCGGACGCACCCGCGGAGATGGCGGTCGACCTCGCGACCGTCCCCGAGTTGCCGCACGACGGCCGCGACTACGACTACGACGCCTACTACGCCGCCGCCCGCGACAACGTCCTCGTCCCCCTCGAAATCGTCTTCCGGAACTCCGTTCCCGTGGGGTCGAGTCTGCGGTCGCGCGCGACGCCCGCCGAGTGCGGCCTCGACTTCGATAGCTGGCCGGACGAACCCGTCACCCTCCCGAACCCCGTCGTGGAGTTCTCCACGAAACTCGAAGAGGGCGACCGCTACCTCGACATCGAGGAGGCCGAGCGCATCGCCGGCCCCGCCGACCTGAACGAACTCGAATCGGTCGCGCTCGACGTGAACGAACTCGTCACCGAGCGCGCCGAATCCGTCGGTCTCACCCACCAGGACGGCAAAATCGAGTGCGTGCTCGCGGACGGCGAGATACGGGTCGCGGACGCCGTCGGGACGTTCGACGAGAACCGCTTTTCCTACGACGGCCAGCAGGTGTCGAAGGAGGTCGTCCGCCAGTACTACAAGCGCACCCAGCCCGACTGGGTGGAGGACGTGGCCGCGGCGAAGGCGCGCGCCGACGCCGAGGACGTGGCGAACTGGAAACAGTTCTGCGAACGCACTCCGAATCAGCTCCCGGACTCGGTGGTTCGCGCGACGAGCGACCTCTACCGGGCGGGCGCGAACGCCTACACCGACACCGACTTCTTCGACGCGCCCGCGCTCGACGCCGCCGTGGACGCCGTGCGCGACCTCTAGTCGTCGAGCGCCTCGTCGACGGGCGCGTCGGGGTTCGCGTCGCTCGCGGGGTCGGGCAAGCCGAGCTGGTAGTCGTCCGCGCCGTCCCGCACGCGGGTGCGGCCGCGGTGGACGCTCACGTCGTCGTTCAGGTGGAGTGAGACGGCTTCGCGGAGCGCGTCCGCTTCGAGGGGCTGACCGCGCGCCTTCACCTCCTCGACGGTGGCGTCGTCGGGCACGTCGAACGCGCGCTGGGTGATGATGGGGCCCTGGTCGAGGTCGGTCGTCACGTAGTGCGCGGTCACGCCCGCCACCCGCACGCCCTCCTCGACGGCCTGCCGGTACGCCTGCGCGCCCGGGAACGCCGGCAGGAGGCTCGGGTGGATGTTGATGATGCGGCCCTCGTACCGGAACACCACGTCCGGGCTGAGGATGCGCATGTATCGCGCGAGCACGACGAGGTCGATGCCGTACTCGTCGAGGATGTCGAGCAGTTCGGACTCGTCGGGCGTCCCGCTCTCGTCCCCGATGTCGTGGAAGGGAACGCCGGCGGACTCCGCGACGGGTTCGAGGTCGTCGTGGTTCCCCACCACGACCCGGATTTCGCCGTCGAGGTTCCCCGACCCCGCGGCGGACAGCAAGTCCTCCAGGCAGTGCGACTCCCGGGTGACGAGCACCGCGATACCCCGGGTTTCGCGGGCGTCCGGGAACCGCACTCGGATGTCCACGCCGAGGTCGTCCGCGAGGTCGTCGAGGGCGTCCGTGAGCGTCTCGCGCGTGCACACCATCTCCCGGGTGTCCGCGCGCAGCGTCATCCGGAACACGCCCTCCCGCACGGCCTGGTCGATGTCCTCGATGTTGATTCCGCGCTCGAACAGCAGGCTGGTGACGTTCGCGACGAGTCCGGTCTTGTCGTCGCCGACGACCGTAATCTCCGTGTACTCCTCGGTCACGCGCACCACCGCCGTAGTCGAGTCATCACCCGTAGAAGGGCGGGGACGGCCAAAAGGGTAGCCTTCCGCGCAAACACTGGTCGCTCAAAGGGCCGTCGTGGTCTCCGGTAGGTAGTTACGGCGACCGGGCCACCCCTCGGGTATGCAGCGACGAACCTTCCTCGCCGGCGCGGGCGCGGCGGGCGCGACCGGTCTCGCCGGGTGTTCCGCGCTCGCGACGGACGCGTCGGCGGCGACGCTCTGGATGGACGACGGCCGCGAAGTGTACGCGTCGTTCTCCGTGGACGGCGACGAGGTCGCGGCCGCCGGCGTGCGGTTCTACGAGCCGACGGTCGGCGGAACCGTCCCGTTCCGCGCGTGGGTCGAACGAACCGCCGACGCGTCCTACGCGGACGTGCGCCTCGCAATCACCCACGGCGACCCCGCCGGCGCGCTCTACATGCGGCCGTCGAGCGCGACCGAACGCCCCTCGTTCTCCTACACGCACACCAGCAATCCCGCGGGCGCGGTCGTCGCGCTCGACGACCCGGACGACGCCGACACCCTCACCTACGGCTTCCGCTTCGACCCCGCGGACGGCGACACCGACCTCCGCCTCGACATCGACCTCACCCTCACCACGGGCGGCCTCCGCCCGACCCGCTGGCACTGCACGGCCACCCGAACCCTCGCCCCACACGCCCGAGTCTAACCACGTTCGTGTAACACGTCGCATAACCACAATCGTTTTTGGGCACGAACGCGCTTCTCCGCGTGATGACCGCCTACACCGCGACGGTGACCGTCCGCCTCAAGCGCGGCGTCCTCGACCCCGAAGCCGAGACCACCAAGCGCGCGCTCGAACGCCTCGGGTTCGACCTCGACGGCCTCCGGTCGGCCGACCGCTTCGAACTCGACCTCGACGCCGCCAGCGAGGACGACGCCGCCGAGCGCGCGGACGAGATGGCGGAACGCCTCCTCGCCAACCCCACCATCCACGACTACACCGTCGAGGTCACCGAACGCGAATGACCGTCGCTATCGTCCGCTTCGGCGGGTCGAACTGCGACCGCGACGCCCTGCGCGCGCTCCAGCACCTCGACGTGGACGCGGAAATCGTCTGGCACGAAGACGGCCTGCCCGCGGACACGTCCGGCGTCGTGCTCCCCGGCGGGTTCTCGTACGGGGACTACCTCCGCGCCGGCGCGATGGCCGCCCAGTCGCCCGTGATGGACGACGTGCGCGCGCTCGCCGCCGACGGTGTACCCGTGCTCGGCGTATGCAACGGCGCGCAAATCGGGAGCGAGTCCGGCCTCACGCCGGGCGCGTTCACGACGAACGCGAGCGCCCGATTCCAGTGCGAACACGTCCACCTCCGCGTCGAGAACGCGGACACGCCGTGGACGCGGGCGTACGACGAAGGCGACGTGCTCTCCATCCCAATCGCGCACGGCGAAGGCCGGTTCGAACTCGACGACGACCGACTCGACGACCTCGAAACCGAGAATCGAGTGCTGTTCCGGTACTGCGACGAAGACGGAACCGTCGGCGCGGAGTCGAACCCGAACGGCTCGAAGCACAGCGTCGCGGGCGTGCTCGGCGAGCGCGAGACGGTCGCGGTGATGATGCCCCACCCCGAACGCGCCACCCTCCCCGACATCGGCGGCACGGACGGCCAGGGCGTCCTCCAGGCCTTCGACTGACTACTGCTCGGTCAGCAGCACGACTTCCACGAGTTCGCCGTCGTACCGCACGAACCGGCCGTCGAGCGACTCGTAGGCGTCACGCACCCGCTCGTATTCGCCGTCGAGTTCGACCGTCGCCTCCCCCGCGACTGCGGCGTCCCGCACCACCCGCTTGATTTCCTCGGTCTCCACGTCGTCGTAGGCCACGACGGTCGCGTTCGCGGGCGCGTCCGCGACCGTGCTGGCTTCGAGGTAGCCGCTCTGTGCGTTCCCGAGACAGCCAGCAGTGAGGAAGAGGGCACAACACACGACGGCGAGCGCGAGGACGCGAGTGCGACGCATCGCCGCGAACTCCTCACCGAGCGAATAAATTTTTTGGTGGCTACTCCGCGAGCGGGAGGTTGTAACTCGTCTCGCGCGCCACGACCTCTTCCCAGGTGTGCTCGCACTCACAGCTCACTTCGCTGAACACCGAGGGGTCTTGGCGGAGGTCGAAGTCCTTGATGGCTTCCTGCACCAGGTCGTCGCACTCCCCGCAGTTGTGCGGCCCCCTGTCGCTGCCGTGGCCGACGGGGTCGCTGACGACGATAGCGTCGGCGTCCGCGGTCGATTCGAGCACGTCGCAGATGCTCCACATCCACGGCGGTCGGTAGCCGCCGCGGAAGTGGAGCTGGTCGACCATCGTGTACCGCTGGACGTTACACGGATTCATCGAGACGGTGTGACAGCCCTCCACGTCCGCGCACGCCCGAATCGAGTCCTTCATGTCCTGGACGGCCTCGCCCTCCGAGAGGAACGGCGGTTTCATCAACAGGTAGGCTTTCACGCCCGCGCCCGCCTCCTTCGCTTCGAGCGCGGCGTCCTCGAAGTCCGCGAAGTCGAAGTACTTGTTCACGCAGTCGTGGCGCACGCGGTCGTTCGCCGTTTCGAGGCCGACCGCCACGTCCGTCTCCAACCCCACGTCCACGAAGTCACGCACGCGGTCTTCCTGCACGAAGTCCGGCAGGCTCTCGACGACGATGCGCTCCCGGTCGCTGAACGTCTCCGCGATGGCCTTCCGGGTTTCGGCGGGCACCTCGCGCTCGTCGAGGAAACTCCCGCTCGTGTAAATCTTGATGAGGCCGGACTTCTCCTCGGCCTCGTGGTCGAGACACACCTGAATCTGATCCATCAGCGCCTCGTGCTCGACGCTCCCGTCCTCGACCGATTCGGCGACGTACCCGCACATCGTACACCCGCCGGCGCGCGCCCACCGACACCCGCCCGTGTTCAGGATGATGGTGAGGCTCTGGTAGACGCCGCTCGGCGTGTTGTCCTCGTCTATCCACACGCGCGTCGGCTCGTGGGGGTCGTACGTCTCGTCGCGCTCGCCCCGCAACTCCCGCATCACCTTGTTGTGGGCGTCCATCCCCCGACCCGACTCGTACACCTCGGGGCTCGGCTGACTCATTACTCGCCGTAGCCGTCCGGCGCGTAAAGCCGCTTCGTCACCGCCGCGACCGCACCCCCGGCGAGCGCGCCCGTGAGGTTCGCCGCCGCGTCCAGCACGCTCGCGGTTCGCCACGCCACCAGCGCCTGCACGCCCTCCACGCACAACCCGAACGCGACCGCCACCGCGACCGCCACCGGAAGCGACGACTCGCGCGCCACCAGCCACGCCAGCACCGCGTACCCAGCCACGTGCAGGAGCTTATCCACCGGCAGCCCCCCGCCACTCGGCGGCCCCGCCGGAAGGAGCGACGCCACCAACACCACGACCGCCCACAGTATCGCCCAGCGACGCACGACTACAGCGGCGTGTCCTCCGCCTGCCGCTGCGCGCGCTCCCGCATCTCCTGGACTTCCTCCACGTACTCGTACCCCGGCACGATCCCCTCGAACCACGTCCCCTCCACGTAGTTCACCACCGCAAGCGCGTCATCCGCGACATTCCCCTCTCGCGCCTCCACTTCCGCCTCCACCGTCACACGCCCGCCCTCCCGAACCACCACCGGCTCAGCCGTCAACTCCGCGTACGTCACCCCACCCACGTCCTCGATACGCAGCGAGAACGTCTCGAACCACCCCTCAGACACCGTCCCACCGACCTCCCCCTCCACCACCGAATCCAACGTCGGGACCTCCACCCGCACCCGATACTCCGACTCGCCCGGCACCACCGACGCATCCCAATCACTCCCCACAACCTCGAACACGCCGTCCGCGCGCTCGAACCGCTCACTCGCCTCGAACTCAGACTCGACACTCATACCCCACCAAAAGAGACTCACCGAAAAGGGCGTTTCGCGTCACCGACCACGGGAGAGATTTGAACCACGCCCAGACAGTCGCCCTTCGGGCGCTGCGTCGGTCTACTTCAGAATCCCTCTCTACGCAGTTATCCTCGGTTCCCTCGGAAAACTGCGAGGGGAGGGATTTGAACCCCAGTCGGACGTGCTCACTTCGTTGCGCGCGCCCTCCCTGATTCAAATCCCTCTACCGCATCGTTCTTCACTTCGTTCAGAACCGATGCGAGGGGAGGGATTTGAACCCACGAACCCCTTCGGGAGCGGATCTTAAGTCCGCCGCCTTTGGCCTGGCTCAGCCACCCTCGCGCACCCCTACCGAATCGGTCGGTCTACCTGAATCTGACGACTACCAATCGACGGAGACGGTGCCGTCGCCGTGCGGGTCGGGCGCGATTTCCTCGTTCGTCCGGCGGTCGATGACGTGAATCACGCCCGTGTCCTTCTTCGCGGGGCACACCTCCGCGGCTTCGACGTTGTGGTCGAGTTCGGACTCGTCGAAGAAGTACGAGACGGGTTTTCCCATCCCGGAATCGAGATCCATCTCCCAGTTCGCGGAGACGTTCGCGCACTTCCCCGCGCCGATGCACTTGTTCGCCTCGAAAATCAGCTTGTAGGGCTTCTCCGCCACCGGCGGGGCGTCCGTCTCCCCGACGCTGCTCGGGTCGAACCCCTCGTCGTCGCTCATACCTAGACAACGCTCCCCCGGGGACTAACGCGTATCGCTCTCCGCGCGCGAAACCCCTCCTCGTGGATTCAGTCAGACCGCGCGGTCTGACCCGCGACTCGCTTTACTCGTCGTGAACGACGCCAGCGTGCGGCGCTGGCTGGCTCACGACTCGCTTTACTCGTCGTGAATCTCGACGGATTCGAGGACGATATCCTTCATCGGTTCGTCGTTGCGGTCGGTGGGCGTGCTCCCGATGTCCTCCACGACGTCCATCCCATCCGTCACTTTCCCGAAGACGGCGTGTCGGCCGTCGAGGTGGGGCTGGGGGGCGAGCGTGATGAAGAACTGACTGCCGTTCGTGTTCGGGCCGGAGTTCGCCATCGAGAGGATGCCGGCGTCGTCGTGGTTCAGGTCTTCGTGGAACTCGTCGTCGAACTCGTAGCCGGGGCCGCCCCGTCCGGTGCCGGTGCGGTCGCCGGTCTGAACCATGAAGTCGTCGATGACGCGGTGGACGGGCACGTCCTCGTAGTAGGGTTCGCCCTCGACTTTTTCGTTCGTCTCGGGGTCTGTCCAGGCTTTCTCGCCCGTCGCCAACCCAACGAAATTCTCGACGGTGGTCGGGACTTTCTCGTCGTAGAGTTCGACGTCGATGTCGCCCTCGCTCGTGTGCAGGGTCGCTTCGATGGTCATAGGTACGCGAAGGCGACTGTTCGGGAAAACGCTGCTGGTGTGCGGTGGGCTTATCGGGCGACAGCGGGGATTCGGTGTATGGACGCGCCGCGCGAACCCCAGGAACTCGTCCTCCCGGAGTCGCGCCTCGACCGGTTCCGCGAGTGGGCGACCGAGGGGACGGCGACGACCGCGGCGGCGCGCGTCCGCGACCCCGAGGGCCGTGTCGCGTTCGTGCGGAACCGCTGGTCTGACGGCTGGGTGCTCCCCGGCGGCGCGGTCGAACCCGGCGAGTCCTCGGCGGCGGCGGCGCGGCGCGAAGTCCGCGAGGAGACCGGTCTCGACCCGGTTCTCGGCGACGCGCTCGTCGTGCTCGACCAGACGTACGTCTCGGCGGCGACCGGTGAGACGGCGTTCACGGCCGAGTACGTCGTGTACGACGCGCACGCTCGCGGCGGGATTCCGAACGGGGACGCGCTCGGCGTGGATGCCGGCGAAATCAGGGCCGCTCGGTGGTTCGACCGTGTCCCCGACGCGTTCGCCGACGACGCGCTCCGCCCGTACATTGAAGCGTGACGCCGACAGACCTCTCGGTATGTCGGCCCGCAGAAACCTCTACGTCGCCGCGTTCGTCGCCGCGTCGCTCGCGTACGTCTTCGTCTCGCTCGCGTACACGGGCGCGTTCCACCTGCTCCGCTGGGTGACGTTCGCCGTCTTCTTCCTCGTCGTCACCTACGGCTTCGAGCGGTTCGTGAACTGGGCGGAGACCCTGGACTAGGCTCGGGAGAGCGACACGTCCCGGAACTCGACGCGCGCGCCGCCGTCCGCTCCGTTCGTGAATCGAACCGTCCAGCCGTGCGCGTCCGCGACGCGTTCGACGACGTGCAGGCCGTAGTGGCCCTCCTCGGGGCCGGGCGCGCCCCGCCGGAGCACGTCCGTCGGGAACCCCGGGCCGTCGTCCGCGACGAAGAACCCGGACTCGTCGTCCAGCACGCCGACCGTCACCGTGCCGTCCGCGCCCGCGTGCTCGACCGCGTTCCGAACGAGGTTCTCAAGCGCCTGTCGGAGTCGGCCCTCGTCGGCCTCCACGCGCCACGCGCGACTCGGCAACACCACGGACGCGTCCTCGGTGACGACGCTCCCCCACGCGTCCTCCACGACACGCTGGAGCGAACACGGCTCCACGTCGGCGTCCCGGCCCTCCCGCGCCTGCGCGAGCAAATCGTCCACGAGACCGTCGATGCGCGCGAGAGCGTCCTCCACGTTCTCGAAGTACTCCTCCTCCCCGAACTCGCGAGCGAGCGAAATCTGGGCCTGCGCGACCGACAGGGGGTTCCGGAGGTCGTGACTCAGCACGCTCGCGAACTCCTCTAAGTCCTCGTTTCGCTCCCGTAACTCCTTCTCCCGGCGCTTGCGCTCGCTGATGTCCGTGAAGATACCCGTGAACAGCTGGCGGCCGTCGTACTCGTGTTCCTGCAGGCTCACCGACACCGGTACCTCGTGGCCGTCCTTGTGCTGGGCGGGGAGTTCGACGCCCGTCCAGTCGATGTGCTTCTCGCCCGTCTCCACGTACTGACTAATTCCCTCCAAGTGGGCGTCCTGCAAGCGCTCCGGGATGATGGTGAGTTTCGAACTCCCCAGCAACTCCTCCGGTTCGTACCCGAGTATCCGCTCGATGGCGGGGTTCACCGCGAGCACCGTGCTGTCCGCGTCTATCGTCAACATCCCCTCCGAGGTGTGCGCCAACAGCGCCCGGAGGAACTCCGGGTCTCCCTCCAACGACTCGGCGACGACGACGTCGCGCTCGTCCATACTCCCCCCTCACAGTCCCGAGCGTTAACAGTTTGGACTGTCCGAGGACGACGCGAAAACACCACCACCAGCAACCCCTGCGGAACCGATACCCACCGCGAACGCGGAGCGTTCGCGGCCTTTTTAGTGGAGGTTTTTGCGGTGAGCGGGTCGCCTCCGGCGACCCCGAACCGTAAAAAAGTCCGTTAGAAGGCGCGGAGGTCGTGGAGGGTTTCCGCGGCCTGCCCGCTCGCGATGGTGTCGCGCGCGGTCTCCAGGCCCTCCCGGAGCGTGTCGGCGTCCCGGCGGGCGTACATGCGGAACGCGGCGTTGAGCGCGATGGCGTCCGCGAAGTCGTCGTCGCGGTCGCCCGCGAGAACCTCCTCGGTGATGGCGGCGGAGTCGTCGGTCACGTCCTCGACCTGGAGCGTCTCGTTCGAGAAGTCCATCCCGTACTCGTCGGTCTCGATGGTGAAGTCGTCCAGGTCGCCGCCGTCCCACTCGGCGACGGTGGTGGAACCGGGCCGGATGTCGTCGTAGCCCTCCATCCCCTGGAACATGATGACGCGCTCCACCGAACTCTCCTCGCTCTCCTGGAAGGTGTTCACGACTTTCTTCGCGAACGCGAGGTGGTAGAAGCTCCCGAGGTGGACGCTCGCGTTCGCGGGGTTCGCGAGCGTCTCCACCGTGTTCACGAACGTCCGGACGCCCATCTGGTCGCGACGCCCCTCGATGGCGTCGATGCCGGGGTTGAAGTTCGGCTGGTAGTAGAACCCGAACCCGGTCGAGTCCGTCATCTCCGCGGACTCCGCCGGCGTGAGGTCGGTCTCGACGCCGAGTTCGTCCAGCACGTGCTTGTACGCGGTGCCCTTCTGGGTGGGCACGCGGTCGCCCGAGTGCGCGACGACGGGCGTCCCCGCGGCGGCGGCGACGATGCCCGCGCCCACGCCTAGGAGGGCGGTGCGGAGCTTCCCGTCGTAGTTCGCGCCGCAGTCCACGGGATCCACGTCGGGTTCCGCGACCGCGACGGACTCCCGACGCATCACGTCCGTGTACGCGCCGAGTTCCTCCGCGCTGTTGCGCTTCCAGCGGTTCGCCAGCCAGAACGCGCCCAGCGTCGTCGGGTCGGGTTCGTCCGCGAGAATGCGCTCGAACGCCTCGGTCGCCTGCGCCCGCGTCATGTCCTCCGCGGACTTGTGCCCGGAGCCGACGACCTCGGTCATCAGCCGCTTCAACGGCCACTCGCCGAAACTCTCGCTCATATTTTTGAATAGGGACGGACGTGCCCTAAATCCACGCGATTCAATCCAACGACTGATAATCGTCCGCGCCCTTCTTCCGGTATGGCACTCGACGGCGACTGGCGCGACCGCCTCGACGACACCGACGCCCGCCTCGTGGACGGCTTCCAGAGCGGCTTCCCCGTCGAAGAACGCCCGTTCCGCGCCGTCGCGAGCGCGCTCGACACCACGGAAGACGACGCCCTCGAACGCGTCCAGCGACTCCGCGAGATGGGCGTGTTCCGGCGGTTCGGCGCGGTTCTCAACCCGCCCGTCATCGGGAGTTCCACGCTCGCCGCCGTCCGCGCGCCCGACGACCGCTTCGACGAGATAGCCGCGACCATCAACGCCCACCGCCAGGTGAACCACAACTACCGCCGCGACCACGCGTACAACATGTGGTTCGTCGTCACCGCCGCCTCCAAGGAGGTACGCGACCGCATCCTCGCCGACATCGAAGCCGAGACCGGCTGCGAGGTTCTCGACCTCCCGATGCTCACGGACTACTACATCGACCTCGAATTCCCCGTCGTCAACGCGGATCGGTTCGCGCGGGAGGCGCTGCAAGCGCCTCCGAACGAACGAGCGGGGAGTGACGACCCGCGAGTACGGGAGACCGTGGACGCGACCGACGCGACCGCAACCCGGCTCAGCGAGACTGCGCGCGGCGACCTCTCCGCGCTCGAACGCCGCGTCATCCTCGAAATCCAGGACGGCTTCCCGCTCACGAAAACGCCGTACGCGGACATCGCCGCGGCGGTCGGCGCGGACACGGACGCCGTGCTCGCCGCCATCGACCGCCTCCTCGACGACAACTGCATCAAGCGCGTCGGCTGCGTCGTCAACCACGTCGTCACCGGGTTCACGAACAACTGCATGGTCGTCTGGGACGTCCCCGACGACGAACTCGACGCGTACGGCGAACGCGTCGGCGAACTTCCCTACGTCACGCTCTGCTACCACCGTCCTCGCCGCCCCGACCAGGACTGGCCGTACAACCTCTTCACGATGGTACACGGCCGCCAACCCGACGCCGTTGACGAGAAAATCGACGAACTCGCCGCGGACTACCTCCCCGTCCCCCACGAACGACTCTACTCCACGGAGAAACTGAAACAGACCGGCGCGCAGTACGAAGAACTCGTCTAACTCTCCTCTTCTTCGCCGGTCGCGCCCTGCAGGTCGAGCGGGCGGAGCCAGCCGTACCAGAGCACGAACAGCGCGGAGCCGTAGCCGACGACCCAGACGAGCATTCCGACGGTAAAGGTGTTCCCGCCGAGCGACACGAGTCCGGTTTCGCCGATGGCGGTGCCGGCGAGGATGCCGCGCGTGATGCCGGGGAGGACGACGCCGGCGGCGACGACGAGCAGGAACACCGGCCACGGTGGCGTGTCAGCCATACCCGACGGTTGGGTGGCGAGCCACCTGAATCACTCGGTGTGGCGCTTCCAGACGAGCTCCCAGTCGCTGCCGTCCGCGCGCACCACCGCGTCGAACACCGTCGTGATGGCGTCGAGCGTCTGGCGGTCGTTCGCCGCGGGGTCGAAGTGGAAGTGCGCAGTCACGTCGCGCTCGCGGAGCTCCGGCATCAGCCGATGGACGAACCGGAACGTCCGCGTCAGCCCGATATCCGCGATGAGCGGGGAGAGCGCGTCGAAACACACGACTCCCGGGTCGCCCTCGATGTCACGCACGCGCTCTCGAACGCTCGACAGCAGTCGCGCGCCGTCGCCCGCCGGCACGCACTCGACCGACCCGGATTCCCCGCACTCGCCGGGCGTGAGGATGGTTCGCGTCGCGTCCGCCGCGCCCTGGTCGGCGATGCGCTCTCGGAACTCCGCGTCCGCGTCGTACGTCACGCCGACGACGTGCTCCGCGTGCTCGCTCGGCGTCGCCAACAACTGCCGGCACCCCGACGCGGTCACTCCGTCCCCGTCCGGCCCCAACACGAGGACGCTCGACACTCCCGCCACCGACTCGAAGACGTGCCCGTCCGTCCCTGACGCGTGCGCCTGGCTCATCGTCGTCCAACTGTCTCCGTCTACCGCCGCTCCTCGTATCAACGTTGTGGCACCCCCACGGTTTTCACACCACCCGTCGAAGCCCCACCATGAAGCACGTCGCAATCGACGACGTCGACACCGAAGTCAACCCCCTCCAGGTTCACGACGTCCGCAAACCCGTTTCGCGTGCGCTCGGAACCACCGACTTCGCGATGAACTACTTCGAACTCGCGCCCGGCGACAGCTTCTCCGGCGGCCTCCACACCCACCACGACCAGGAAGAAGTGTTCTACGTCGAATCCGGCACCGCCACCTTCGCCGTCGGCAAAGACCGGAACGAAATCGAAGTCGCCGCGGGCGAACTCGTCCGATTCGAACCCGGCGAGTTCCAGACCGGCTACAACGACACCGACGAACGCGTCGTCGGCTGGGCGCTCGGCGCACCCGACAACCAACACGACTGGGACGCCATCCGCTCCTACGTCTACTGCCCCGACTGCGACGACGAACGCGAACACACCCTCGCGCTCGCCGACGGCCGCTTCGAACTCACCTGCACCGAATGCGGGAACACGCAGGGCTGACGGACTGAGAACACGGAGAAATGATAGTGGGTCAGTGCGGATTTGAACCGCAAGCCTCCACCTTATCAGAGTGGCGCTCTACCTAGTTGAGCTACTGACCCGCTCATGTTCCTCTATACTGCGTGGTTTGTTTAAGGGTTTCCTTTCGGCTGGCGTGGCGCTGTCGGGTGGTTACTTCTCGTCTTCGTCGTCGAACTCCACGTCGTAGGCGTCCTCGCTGAGGTCGTAGGTGTTCTCGGTGTCGTTCGCGTTCGCGCCGGGCGTGTTCTGGCCGGTGTTGCCGTCGTCGGGGAAGCCGAACGTGTACACCTGGCCGGTGGCGAACCCGCCGGTGCGTTCGTCGAGTTTGGGGGTGATGACGTACTTCTTGAGCGCCCAGCGGATGGGGGCGCGAGTCACGGGAACGACGAACAGGAGGCCGATGGCGTCCGTGACGAGGCCGGGCGTGAGGAGGAACGCGCCGGCGACGAGCAGGAGGCCGCCGTCCACGAGTTCGTCCGTGGGCGGGCGGCCTTCGGCGAGCGCTTGCTGGATGCGACGCATCGTGTGGCGGCCTTCGGCGCGCACGAACAGCGTGCCGAGGAGGGCGGTGAGGACGACGAGCGCGACGAGTACCTCCCACGAGAACTGCGTGGAGAGGAACACGAGGAAGAGCATGTCGAGCAAGGGCACGAGGAGGAGTGCCGCGAGCAGCCGTTTCATCACGCTCTCCTACCCACTGGGTGGGTTTAACGGTTGGGTCGGGTCGCCGGGTTCGAAGCGTTTTCCCGAACACGGCGTCTCTCCCGGGTATGGACGAGTCCGCGGACGCGACGAAAGTGGAGTGGCGCGAGTGGGGCGAGGCGGCGTTCGAGGAGGCGGAATCCGAGGGCAAACCCCTCCTGTTGTCGCTGGTGACGCGGTGGAGTCGGCGGTGTCGCGAGATGGACGAGGGCGCGTACGCCGACCCCCGGGTCGCGGCGAATCTGAACGAGGAGTTCGTGCCGGTGCGCGCGGACGCCGACCGCCACCCCCGCGTCCGGGAGCGCTACAACATGGGCGGGTTCCCCTCGACGGTGTTCCTGACGCCGTCCGGCGCGCACATCGCGGGCGCGACCTACCTCGACACGGACGGGTTCCGGCAGGTCATCGAGCGCGTGCACCGCGTCTGGGAGGACAAGGGCGCTGACGCCGCCCGGGTGCCGCGCGCGCTCCGGGACGCGGAACCGCCCGCGGGCGAGGTCACCGCGGAAATCGAACGCCTCGTCGCGGGCCAGCTGGACGAGAAGTTCGACTCCGACTTCGCGGGCTGGGGGTCGAGCGAGAAGTTCCCGCTCCCCGACACCGTGGAGTTCGCGCTGAAGCGCGAGCGCTACCAGGCGACGCAGACGCTCGACGCCATCGAGCGAAACCTCCGCGCGGACTCCGGCGCGTTCGGCCGGTTCGCGCACGGCCGCGACTGGAGCGACCCACAGCGCGAGTACCTCCTCGAAACGAACGCCGCGCTCCTCCGCGCGTACAGCCACGCCTACCTCGTCACGGGCGACGAGTCCTACGAGGGAATCGCGTCCGACCTCGTGGACTACCTCACGGGCACGCTCTGGACGGGCGACGCGTTCGGGAACGCGGAACTCGCGGAGGCGGGCGCGAGAACGCCCGTGGACGACACAGCGTTCGCCACCGGGAACGCCCGCGCCGCCGACGCGCTCGCGTGGTACGCCGCGTACGCGGACGACGACACCGCGCGCCGGTACGCCGAACGCGCGCTCGACTTCCTCGACACGCTCGTCGCGGACGGCACCGTGATGCACTTCGACGACCCGAGCAGCGAGTCCGGACTGCTCGCCGACCACGCCGCCGCCGTCCGCGCGTACGCCACCGCCGCCCAGGTGCTCGACCGCGACTACCTCGACAGCGCGGAAGCCGTCGCGTCGGACGCCATCGACCGCCTCCAGTCCGAGAGCGGCGCGTTCGACGACGGCCCCCGCGCGGGCGTCGGCCTCCTCGATAAACCCCTCCACCCCATCGACGACAACGCCCTGTTCGCGAACGCGCTCGTCGACCTCCGCTATCTCGCGGACGACCCCGCGTACCGGGAGGTCGCGACCGACGCCGTCGGCGCGTTCGCCGGCGCGGCCGAACGCATGGGCGTCCAGGTCGCCGCGTACGCCACCGCCGCGTCCCGTCTCACCACGCGCCCGCTCACCATCGAACTCGGCGCGAGCGCGGGCAGCGACCTCCACCGGGCCGCCGTCCGCCTCGCCGACCACGAGAAGGTCGTCGTCCCCGACGCGCCCGACGTGGACGCCGGCACCGCGCGCGTCGTCACCGCGGACGCCACCCGGGAGGGCGCGACCACCCCCGAAGAACTCGCCGACCTCGTCCAGCAGTCGCTGTAAACTGACCCAGGGTTTTTGCGAGCGCGCCCCGAACCCGGGGTATGGCCAGCCTGAAAGACCTCGGACTCTCCGACTACGAGGCGAGCGCGTACCGCGCGCTCCTCGAAACCGGCCCGGCAACCGCGAAGGAGTTGTCCGAGGCGAGCGGCGTCCCCATGGGTCGCATCTACGACGTGCTCGCGAGCATCGAATCCCAGCACCTCGTCCGCAGCCAGGCCGCGAGCCGGCCGAAGAAGTACGCCGCCGTCGACCCCGAGGACGCCCTCGACCGCCTCCTCGACGACCGGAAACGCGAACTCCAGGAGAAAGCCGACCAGTACGAGGCGGTCGTGAACGAACTCACGGGCGACCTCGCCGCCCCCACCGCGCCCGACACCGGCTTCTGGACCGCCGCGCTCGGCCCCGACGAGACCGTCGAACTCCTCCTCGAACGCCTCGACACCGCCGACGACCGCGTCGTCCTGTTCTCCGCCACGCCCTCCTCCGGCCTCGACATCGGGGACGTGTCCAGCCGCATCACCGACCACCTCCTCGACGCCCTCGACCGCGGCGTCACCGTCTCCGTCCTCCTCGCCCGCGACCTCTCCCACGAACTCCCCGACGAAGTCAACGCCATCTACGTCTCCGAACTCGCCGAACACGACGACTTCAGCGTCCGCATCGGCGACACCGTCGATAGCAACGTCGTCGTCGTGGACGGCGAGGAAGTCTGCATCGAGATGCCGAACCCCGTTCAGCCGGACGAGTCCTTCGCGCTCGTCACCCTCAAAGACCCCGAGTTCGCGGACGACGTGACCGCAGAGTTCGCGGAGAGCTGGGAGGACGCCACCGCCCTCGAATAAGTGGACAAGGCTTATTGTCGTCTCCCCGGCAGTCTCGGGGTATGCAGCCCTCCAAACCGTTCTTCACCCCCGACGGGGAACTCGACGCGTCCAGCGTCCTCGACGAAGCCGTCCCGCTCGCGAAACTCGTCGTCGCGGTCGCCGCCGTCGCCGCGATACCGTTCTTCCTCCAGTACCTCCTCGTCGAACTCGTCGCGGTCACCCCGCTGTTCATCGTCCCGCTCACGCTCGTCACCCAGTTCGTCCTCGCGGTCGGCACCGCGTTCGTCCTCCTCTACGTCGTCGTCCGCGCCAACCAACTCGCCACCGACGCCTGACATTACACGAATAAGCCGCGTCAAAATCGTTCGTAATCCACCGATTCTGGCAGCAACCACACGAGCCCTGAGACAAACAGTCCGATATAGCTGATAATCCCCGCAGATAACCCTGCAGCAATAAGGTTTGATGCAGAAAACGGTAATTGATATGCTCCCGTTGTTTGGAACGTTCCAACGAGAGTTACTGCCGTCCCTATGATTGCGAGAAAGACTGACCCAGCCGCGAAGCGTACATATGGTCTCTTCTGCCATTCTTCGACAGTCAGTTTGTTCCTTTTCGGTTCGACCTCTACATCCGGAGGAATGGGCCACTCTGACTTTGGATGCTTTAACCAGTAGACATCCCCATTATTGATCTCTTCATGACCCAGAACACCTCGCTCATGGAGCTCTCCCGCACGTGAACGGACTGTATCCTTGCTAACTTCCTTCTTTATCTCTGCCTGCAATCGAGTAATTGAATAAAAAGGCCGAGCATCTCGTAGAAACTCTTTAACAACCCCTCTCTGTGTCAGGCTTCGCTCGTTGTTTGGTGAATCAATTCTTGACTCAATCCAGTCAGGTATCTCAATATCGTGTTCAGCCATTTTATTCGTGTTCTGTATTCGCCGAACCCGGTTCTACGTTTGTGGAACGCTGTACGAGAATCGTTGAACCCCTATTTCTGCTCTCGGATTAAGTAATTATCTCCCGACAACTCTGGTGATGCACTCACCAAAACTGCATCATGGCCGTATCGGCGTACAGGGCGGTGATACCTATGAGTAAGAGTTCAGTGTTCCTCTCCATAATCGTCTTCGCGTTAACACTCGCTGTTTGGAATTGGGTCACTAATGCTATGCCGGGGAGTATTAGCGGGAGTTTGGATTGGATTATGCTCCTCTTCGCGCTCCTACTTGGTGTAGTCTCGTACCTTTGGGCTGAGACTCTGTAGAAACGGCTTTAGCTACTGTCGTCTTTATTTTCTGACTTCCGCGCGCAGGTCGCCGAGCGTGGCGACGCGTTCGGCGTGCGCGTTGTGCTGGTGGATGGACTCGTCGTTCGACTGCTTCATCGTCACGACGGCGTCGTCCGCGAGGTGGTCGTACTCGGAGACGACGCCCTCGGCCATCGCGCGCACGCAGTCCTCGACGAACCGGGCGTTCGCGTGCGCCTCGTACGTCATGTGGTCTTCGTCGGGGCGTTTCGCGGTGTTGTAGATGCGGGCGCTCATCGAGTCCTTCGCGAGTTCGGAGAGTTCGATGAGGTCCACGTCGGGTTCGCCCGTCGTCTCGATGGTGAGCGTCGCGTGCCCGCGCTGGCTGTGCCCGGCCTGCGGCACCTCCCGCAGGAACTCCTTCACGTCGTCGCTCTCGACGCCGAGCTCCCGGAGTTTCTCGCGAGCGCGGGCGCTCATCATCTGCTGGCTGCACGGACACACGGTCATCCCGGTGACGCGGACGCCGACCTCCTCGCGCGTGCGCTCGCCCTCCTGCGCGGTCGCGGACGCGAGGAAGTCCATCGTGCCCTGCGTCGGCTTCCCAGACTCGGGCGTCTCGTCCTGCGTGACGTACTGCGCTTCCATCTGCACGATGGCCTGCGACGTGTACTCGTGTTTCTCCAGGAGGCGGTCGGCGGCGTCCCCACACACGTCCTCGATGCGGTACGCGGGCTCGCTCACCGCGGCTTCGAGGGTTTCGTCGATGACCTCCATGTTCCGGCTCATGTCGATGCCCTTGCGTTCCTTCGGGAGGTCGACGTACACCTCAAACTCGGCGGAGAGGACGATGGGGCGCTTCTCGGGGCGCGCTATCTTCACGAGTTTCTCCACGCCCGTCACGCCCACCTGACTCAACCCCACAGACACGTCGGGGGTCGACGCCTGCACGTCCGGCAGTTGCTCGGTCATTACCCAGTGTTTCCCGTGGTAGCAGGGAACTACTTTCGGTATCGGAAGGCTACTCCAGTTTTCCGAGCGCCTGGAAGAAGTCGCTCGCGGGGCCGGCGACCCGCGCGGGTTCGTCGGCCTCGCGGAGCGTCACCTCGCTCGGCGTCTCGATTTCGCGCGTGTTCGACCCGTCGCTCGACACGACCGCGTGCTCGGCGTCGTCAACGCGAACGGTGACCTCGCTTCCGGTCTGCGTGACGAGCGGCGGCATCGCGTCCTCCGCGCACATCCCGGTGACGACGAACCCGTGCACGCCCGGCTGGACGAGCGGCCCGCCCTCGCTGAGGTTGTACGCCGTGCTCCCGGTGGGCGTGGAGACGAGCACGCCGTCCGCGTGACTCGCCGTGTAGAGCGAGCCGTCCACCCGGACTTCGACGGTCACGCCCTGGCCGTGTCCGCGCTGTGGCCCCTGCACCACTACTTCGTTCAGCGCGGGCGTGAGCACCCAGTCCGCGCCCGACGCCTCGATGCGCGGCACGTCCCGCGAGCGCACCGCGCCCGTTTCGAGGTAGCGCTCGACCTCCTGTTTTACCGCCGCGACCGCGTCGTCGGGCGCGACCGCGTTCAGGAACCCGACCTCGCCGAGGTTCACGCCGAGAATCGGCACGCTCCCCGCGCCCCGCGCCGCGAACAGGAACGTGCCGTCGCCGCCGATGCTCACCACGAGGTCGCACGTCGAGAACGCCGAGACCTCGTGGCCGTCCAGTCCGGCGGCGTCAGCGCTCGCCGCGTCCACCCACACCTCGACCTCGTCGGGGAGCGCGTCCGCGATGTCCGCCGCGAGGTAGGCCGCGCGCGCGTTCCCGCGCTGTGCGACGATTCCCACACGCATACCCGCCCCGAGAACGCCCGCGGATAAAAACCCAGTCACCACAACACCAGCTTGATTTAGGCTGGCCTAAATAGATGATAGTAGAGAATGACGACCGACGCCATAACCGGCGACGATCTACCGCTCGACGAGGGATTCGTCGACGCCGTCGCCTTCCTCGCGCGCTCGGAGCACCGGATGCGCGTCCTCGACGTGCTCGCTGAGGGCCCCCACCCTCGGGAGGATCTCCTCGACGCCACGGGCGTAACCCGCGTAACGCTCAGCCGTATCCTCGGCGACCTCGAGGATCGCGCCTGGATCGTCCACGAGTACGACCCCGACCGGTACGCGCTCACAGACCTCGGCCACCTCGTCCACGAAGACCTCACGCGGCTCCTCCGAACCGTCTCGGTCGGCCAACGCCTCGACGGCGTCTTCGAACAACTCCCGACGGACTGGTTCGGGTTCGACCCGCGGTGCCTCGCGGACGCCCGCCTCCTCTGTTCCGACAGCGCGGATCCGTCCGCCCCCGCACGCGCCGTCGCGGACGCGGTCGTGGACGCGAACCGGGTGCGCGCGCTCGTCGGGTCGTTTACCGCGCTCCCCCTGTACGCGTACGCGGCTACCTCGCACGACGGGCCGGCACCGGACGCGACCGTCGTCTACGATCCGAGCGCGGCCGCAGTCGTCGCCGAGAACGACGACCTCGCGCACCGCCGCCGTTCGATAGAAGCCGACTACGACGCCCCCGTCTACTATCGAACCGGCGCGTCGCTTCCGTGCAACGTCGACATCATCGATGACACCGTCTACCTCTCCATCGGGAACGGTAGCGGCGGCTTTCGGGTCGTCGAGACCGATCATCCGGCGGTTCTCTCGTGGGCGCGCGAGGAGTTCGCGGCCGTCAGAGAGGACGCGGTTCCGCTCCGCGACTGGACGGACGAACACGCGTAGATACGCGTAATGAGCTGTGTTACGTGATACACGGCGCGTTCGCTGTCGATCCGCGAGCTACTAAGATTGTTTAGGCATGCCTAAACTGTATGCCTCGACGGCGAAAGATACTCGCAGGCACCGCAAGTCTCATCGCAGCAGGTATCGCCGGCTGTTCCAGCGACAGCGGCGACTCGACGACCCAGGACTCGACTACCAGCACGGCGAGCGACACCACCGAAGAGGGCCCGACGCCATACACCGTTCACGTCGAACCGAACGACCCCTACACGTTCGACGAAGTGCCCGAATCGTACGGTGTCGTCTCCGGGCCCTTGCTCGACCTCGGTATGTCACTCGGTATCCACCCGTCCGCGACCACGGGCCTCGAACGCGCCCCGCTGAAGTTCTACGATCTTCTCGATCTCGGGTTCGACGAGAGCGAGGTCGTTAAACTCGCGAGCGGAGCCGAATCCGGCTACGACAAGGAGAACTTCTACGCCGCCGACGCGGACGTCTGGCTCATCCCGGAGAGCACGCTCGACCGATTCACTGAGTGGAGCGAGTCGGACTACCAGGAAATCGAGTCCCAGACCGGCCCCTTCCTCGGTACACCGCTTCGGTTCGCGCCGACTGCCGCAGTCTCCGGCGACCCGAACCCCTACACGCTCTACGAGGCGTTCGAGAAGTACGCGAAAGTCTTCCAGCGCCAGGAACAGTTTCAGGCCTGGCAGTCCCTCCACGACGACCTCATGAGCACAATCGAGGACGGACTGCCGCCCGAGAGCGAACGCCCGACTGTCGCCGCCATCTGGCGCGGTGTCAGCCCGGACTCCGGCCGGTTCCGTATCGCCCCGCTCCACCGACTCGGGAACAACACGAAGTCCTACTATCGCGTCGGCATGAAGGACGCCTTCGAGGGACAGTACCCGGACGGCCCCATTGGGTACGAGGAACTCCTCCGAGTCGACCCGGACTACATCGGCGCGGTCGGCGCGCTCACGTCTTCGACGCACGAGCAGTTCGTGAACAACGTCGTCGAGCCGTTCGAGAACAACGAGAACGGCCAGAGCCTCAGCGCCGTCCAGAACGGCAACGTCATCCGGAGCGCCGGCCAGTACATGGGGCCGATTGTCGATATGTTCTCCACTGAAGCCGTCGCGAAACAGGTGTATCCCGACACCTTCGGAGAGTGGCCGGGCCCCGTCGGTGAACTCTCGGAGAGCGAACAACTCTTCGACCGGCAACGCCTCCTCGACATCGTCAACCGCGACTTCTAGCGTTCGATGAGCAAGGTTTCTGATTCGCTCGCGGAGGGCCGCGCACGCTGGAACGACTGGTACGCGACCTCCCGGCTCGCCGTCATCGCGCTCGCCAGCGTGCTCGTCCTGATCGCAGCGACGATTCTCCAGGTGAGCTTCGGCGCGTTCCCCCTGACGCTCGCCGAAGCGTGGCACACCGTCTTCGACCCCGAGGTCGTGTTCAGCGTCGAAGTGTGGCGGTCGTTCCTCCTCACGGGCGGCGTGCCGGACTGGTTCAGTCAGCGACAGCTCATCGTCTGGAACATCCGCCTCCCGCGCATCATCGTCGGCGTCCTCGTCGGCGCGAACCTCGCGGTCTCCGGCGCGATCTTCCAGATAATCACGCGGAACGAACTCGCGAGCCCCTACGTGCTCGGCATCAGCGACGGCGCTGGGCTCGTCGTCCTCGTCACGCTGACGTTCATGACGAGCCTCCTGCCCGTGATGCCGGTGCTCGCCGCCGTCGGCGGCACCGTCGCGTTCCTCATCGTCTACCTCATCGCGTGGAAGAACGGCACCAGCCCCGTCCGCCTCGTCCTCGCCGGTGTCGTCGTCGGCACCGTCTTCGGTTCCGTCCAGCGCGCGCTCTTCTTCTTCATCGACGACCTCAGCGTCGTGATGTCCGCGCAGGCGTGGCTCGCCGGCTCACTCCTCGGCACCGACTGGGAGCAAGTCCGCATCGCGCTCCCGTTCACCGTCGTCGCGCTCGTGCTCGCGTTCGCCGTCTCACGCCAGCTCGACGTCCTCCTGCTCGGCGAGGACACCGCGAGCGCGCTCGGAATGCCCGTCGAACGCGTCCGGTTCGCGGTCGCCGGCATCGCAATCCTCTCCACCGCGGCCGCAATCGCCGTGGCGGGTCTCGTCGGATTCGTCGGCCTCATCGTCCCTCACATGGTTCGGAACCTCGTCGGAAACGACTCGAAACGCCTTCTCGCGGGCTGTCTGTTCCTCGGGCCGGCGCTCCTCGTCGGCGCGGACGTCGGCGCGCGACTCGCACTGAGTCCCGTCCAACTCCCCGTCGGCATCATCACCGGCCTCGTCGGCGGCCCCTACTTCCTCTACCTCATGCGGAAGAAGGAAGACCTCGGGTCAGTATGACCGGGAACGACGACTCGGCCGAGTTCCGCGCGACCGACCTCGTCATCGGCTATCCCGGTCTCGACGACCCCGTCATCGACGGCGAGACCATCGAAGTCCCTCCCGGCGAGATAACCGCGCTTATCGGCCCCAACGGTAGCGGGAAGAGCACGCTCCTCGGCGGTCTCGCGAACCAGATACCGCCCGACGACGGCACCGTCCTCGTGGACGGTCGCGAGGTCGCGTCGATGGAGTCGAAAGAACTCGCGCGCCACCTCGGACTGCTCGCCCAGCAGAACACGTCGCCGGACGGAATCAGCGTCGAGAACCTCGTAGAACGCGGCCGGTACCCGCATCAGGGGTTCTTCGGGTCGTCCACGCCCGAAGACGAGCAGGCCGTCGACGACGCTATCGAACTCGCCGGTATCGAACACCTCCGCGAGCGCGCACTCGACAGCCTGAGCGGTGGACAGCGCCAGCTCGTCTGGATTGCGATGGTGCTCGCGCAGGACACCGACGTGCTCTTGCTGGACGAACCGACGACGTTCCTCGACCTCCACCACCAGCTCGACGTGATGACCATCGTGGAGTCGCTCCGGGACGACAGCGAGATGACCGTCGTCGTCGTGCTGCACGACGTGGAACAGGCCGCGCGATACGCCGATAACGTCGTCGCGCTCCGCGACGGCCGCGTCCACGCGCACGGTTCGCCCGCCGATGTCGTTACGGCGGACTTGCTCGCGGACGTGTTCGGTGTGGATGCTGCAGTACTCGACACCGAATACGGCCGCAAAATCGTCCCACTCGACCCGCTCGATTCGAGAGAGTCCGAGGAGGCGGGGGAGTAGGACGGCCTACGACCCTTCGGTCGGGTCGTATGGGAGCATCGTGGCGAGTCGGTCGGCCACGTCGGGGCTGAGGAGGCTCGCGACCTCCATCGCGTCGGCCTCCCGGGAGTCGAGGTCGAGGACGCTCCGGTAGAACCAGGAGACGGTGACGTAGGCCTCGTGGAGCGCGGCCGCGCGCTCCCGACCCTCCTCGGTGAGGGTCGCGCCCGCGTAGGGTTCGTGGTGGACGAGGCCGTCCCGGTCGAGGTGTTTGAACTGTTCCGTGACGGTGGACGGCGAGCGGTCGAGCAACTCCGCGACGGCGCTCGTCCCGACCGGCGGGCCGTGCTGTTCCGAGAGGATGTAGACGGCGAGCAGGTAGGGCGCGTCCCCGTTCATCGCCGCCCCTCGTTCACGCGCTCGCCGCGGTCTGCCGTTCCACCACCCATGCCGTTTAGGCTCGCCTAAAAGTTATTAGGCGTTCCGGTTCGCCGGACTACAGCGCCGCGTCGAAGGCGTCCACCACTCGCTTCACCTCCGCCGCGTCCTCCACGAACACCAGGAGTCGCGGCGGCTCGACGGCTTTCGGCCGCGTCCGCAACCCCCGCTCCGTCGCCGCCGCCCGCGCCGCGTCCAGTCCGGTCTCGAACTCCACGTGCGCGCGCTCCGAGTGCACGAACACCCGCGCCACCCGCTCGTCCGCGCGCTCCACGTCGTAGGCGCGCGCGCCGTCAGCCGTCGGCTCCACGTCCAGGTCGGCGTTCTCCACCGACACGTCCGCGAACGCGCCGACCTGCCGGCCCGTCAACTCCGACGCCAGGAGCTCCGCGATGCGCACGCCGTCGTTCAGGGACTCGGCGACCATCAGAGTCCCTCCCGGGCCTTCGCGGCCGCGTCGTCCACGTCCACGCCCTCGCGTCGCGCGTACACCACCGCCGCCGCGTCCGCCGTGATACCGAGTTCCTGCTGGAGTTCGTTCACGCCAGCGACGACCGCCTGCTTCTCCATGCCCTCCGCCTCCAGCGCCTCCACCGCGCGCTCGAACGCCGAGCGCTCCCGGAACACCGACTCGTCCGGCGAGAACTCCTCCGGCACCTCGACCGAATCGAGGTCGAAATCCGCGATGAGGTCGCCGTCGTCCCGCGACACCAGCCCCTCGCCCGTCGCGATGTCGATGACGCGCTTCGCCTGGTCGGGCGACAGCCAGTCCCGGTCGAGCGAGAGCGCCACCACGAACTCGTGCTCGCCGATACGGGCCTTCCCCCGCTGTTTGAACGGGGCCGCCACCGTCACGCGCAGACTCATCACCCGTAGTCCACGCCCGTCGGGCGTAAATCGCGTGGTTTCCCCGCGAGTCCGGTTCCGAGCCTTTTTAGTACGCGCTGAGCCACAATACGGGTATGCAATACCAGGGCCGCTCCAAGCGCACCAAAACGGGTGGGCGAACCCGACCGCACAGCAAGAAGAAGAAGAACGAACTCGGCCGCACCCCCACCGAGACCACCGTCGGCGAACCCAAGTTCCGCACCGTGGACTCCCGCGGCGGCGACGAGAAGGTTCGCACGCTCTCCACGAACGTCGCGAACGTCACCGAGGGCGGCGAGACCACGCACGCCACCATCGAGGACGTCGTCGAGAACCAGGCGAACCCGAACTACGTCCGCCGGAACATCATCACCAAGGGCGCGCTCATCGAGACGGACGCCGGCACCGCCCGCGTCACCTCCCGCCCCGGCCAGGAAGGCCAGGTCAACGCCGTCGTCGTCGAAGACTAAGGCCGCACCGACACGACGTTCTTACTCTTCCGTTTCTCACTACTCGACAACTGCCGGACTCGTCCGGCGACCGAGCGGGTCGAAGACCCCGGAGGGTCGCCGGTTCACTGCGCGAGTGAAACGAGCGCAGGCCGACGAGCGACCATCGGGAGCGAGGAGTGCTTTTGGTGCAGCTTTTACCGAGGCGCGCGAAGCGCGCCGCAGAGTAAAAGGTGCGTTATTGGAAGCCGATGTGGCCGCCTTCCCGGCGCTGTTCGGCGGTCTGACCGCCCTTGAACTGCTCTTCGACGTCCTCGTAGTAGGCGAGGAGGTCGTCGGTGATGGTGGGGCGGACGTTCTCCATGGCTTTCCGGAAGTGCCGCATGCCGACGTCGGTGGCGTCGTCGTCCTCGCGGAGCGCTTCGATGGCGGCTTCGCGCGCGATGTTCGCGAGGTCCGAGCCGACGTACCCATCAGTTATCTCGGCGAGTTCGCGGAGGCTCACGTCGGGCGCGAGCGGGGTGTCGTCGGTGTGGATGCGGAGGATGCGTTCGCGGCCCTCGATGTCGGGCTGGCCGACCATCACCATGCGGTCGAAGCGCCCGGAGCGGATGAGCGCGGGGTCGATGATGTCGGGGCGGTTGGTCGCGCCGATGACCATCACGTCCTCCATGTCTTCGAGGCCGTCGAGTTCGGTGAGGAGTTGGTTGACGACGCGCTCTGAGACGTTGTTCCCGGCGTTCTGGCCGCGGCCGGGCGCGAGGCTGTCGAGTTCGTCGAAGAAGATGATGGTCGGGCTGACCTGCCGGGCCTTCCGGAAGGTCTGCCGAATCGCCTTCTCCGACTCGCCCACCCACTTCGAGAGGAGCTGGGGTCCCCTGACGCTGATGAAGTTCGCGTTCGTCTCGTTCGCGACGGCTTTCGCCATCAGGGTCTTCCCCGTGCCGGGCGGGCCGTAGAGGAGGACGCCGCTCGGCGGTTCGACGCCCATCCGCCCGAACTTCTCGGGGGAGTTGAGCGGCCACTCGATGGACTCCTGCACCTGCTGTTTCGCGTCGGTGAGGCCGCCCACGTCGTCCCACGATATCTTCGGGAGTTCGACGAGGACTTCCCGCATCGCGGAGGGCTCGACCTCGTTGAGCGCGCCGCGGAAGTCCTGGCGCTTCACGATCATGCGGTCGATGAGGCTCGGCGGGATGTCCTCCTCGTCGAGGTCGATTTCGGGGAGGTAGCGCCGGAGCGCGCGCATCGCGGCTTCCTTCGTGAGGCTCTCGATGTCCGCGCCGACGAAGCCGTGCGTGTCGTCCGCGAGGTTCCCGAGGTTCACGTCGTCGGACAGCGGCATGCCGCGCGTGTGGATTTTCAGGATTTCCTCGCGGCCGACCTCGTCGGGGACGCCGATTTCGATTTCGCGGTCGAACCGGCCGGGCCGGCGGAGCGCGGGGTCGACGGCGTCAACGCGGTTGGTGGCCGCGATGACGATGACCTGGCCGCGGCCTTCGAGCCCGTCCATCATCGTCAACAGCTGGGCGACGACGCGGCGCTCGACTTCGCCCGTCACGTCCTCGCGCTTCGGCGCGATGGAGTCGAGTTCGTCGATGAAGATGATGGACGGCGAGTCGTCCTTCGCGTCCTCGAATATCTCCCGCAACTGCTGTTCGGACTCCCCGTAGTACTTCGAGATGATTTCGGGGCCGGCGATGGAGAAGAACGAGGCGCTCGTCTCGTTCGCCACCGCCTTCGCGAGCAGGGTCTTCCCCGTTCCGGGCGGGCCGTGCAGGAGCACGCCCTGCGGCGGCTCGATGCCGAGCTTCTGGAATATCTGGGGGTGCTTCATCGGGAGTTCGACCATCTCCCGGACGCGCTGAATCTCGTTCTGGAGGCCGCCGATGTCCTCGTACGTGATGCCGCCGCCGGTGCGCTCGAACCCGCTGATGGGTTCCTCGCGGAGTTCCACCTCTGTGTCCTCGGTGACAAGGCAGACGCCCTCGGGTTCGGTCTCGACGGCGATGAGCGGAATCGCCTGGCCCGGCGAGCGCATGAACGGGTGGTTCGTCGACGACATGACGGGGACGATGTCGCGGGCGACGACCGGCCGCTTCAGAATCTGGCGTTTGACCATGCCGGCGGCGTCCGACCCGAACTGGACGGAGGCCTCCTCGGGCGGCGCGAGCACGAGCTTGTCCGCCTTCTCCGCCTCGGCCTTCCGAATCTTGACGCGTTCGCCGATGCCGACGTCCGCGTTCTGCCGGGTGAATCCGTCGATGCGGACGGTGTCGGTGTTCCAGTCCTGGCGGTCGGCGCGCCAGACCTTCGCGGCCGTGGTCTCCGCGCCCTCGATCTCGATGATGTCGCCCGGGCTGAGCTTCAGGTGGAGTAGCGTGTCGGGGTCGAGGCGCGCGATGCCCCGGCCCGAGTCGTTCGGGTAGGCTTTCGCGACCTCGAGTTGGACTTCGTTCATCGTTAGTTGGGTGAAGGTGTGACCTGTCGCCCGAAGAACCTTCCGACGACAGACGTATGCCAACGTATGGCATGGACACACATAGCGGTGACGGTGCCCCCCGTTCGTCGCCTACTCTCCGTGCTCCTCGATGGCCTCGTCCAGCGTCAACTCCCCGCGCGCCACCCGCCGCGCGAGCGACTCCGGAATCGTCTGGTTCTCCGCGGAGCGCTCCCGAGACCGGTTCTTGATGACCTGTAACTCGCCTGGCGTCGGCTCGAACGACCGCGACGTGACGACCTCGCCCTCCAGGCGCGCGATGTTCGCCGCCGCGAGCACGTCGTCCAACCCCCGCACGCCCGCGCCGAGGTAGGGCGTCGTCCCCGTCTCGTCCACGAGTTCGACCGTCACCCCGGCCTCCGCGAGTCCGTCCACGACGCGCGCGCCGTGCAGACGCGCGCCGTCGCCCACTCGAACCAGGGGGTCGAGCGCGCCCTCGATTTCGTCCAGCACCACGTCCACGGTGTCCTCAACGGGCACGCGGAACGCCGCGACCACGAGGTCGCCCGAGAGGACGGCGATGCCGGGGTTCGGCCCCGGGTCGACGCCGACGATGGTTCGCCCCGTCCCGCCGCGGAGGACGGCGAGCGCCTCGTCTACCGCCTTCCGCGCGTCGTCGGCGTCCGCGACCACGGTGTCGAGGGCGGCGTCCACGTCGTCGGACTCGCCGGTCACGAGCACCGCCGCCTCCTCGGGAATCGGGTCGCCGGGTTCGATGGTCGTGAACGCGACGTCCCGGTCTCTGAGCTCCGCGAGGAGTTCGTGGTAGAGCTCGAAGTCCTCGGTCGCGACGACTATCACGCCCACGACTCGGACGGCGGCGAGTAAAAGCACTCCGCCGTTCGGTGTGTTTTTCCCCGATAGCGCGCAACGTAGGGGTAGTGACCGACTCCGCTCTCACCACGGGGTGCGGCGCGCTCGACGACCTGCTCGGCGGCGGGTTCGAGCGCGGCACCGTCACCCAACTCTACGGCCCGCCGGGTGCCGGGAAGACGAACGTCGCGCTCTCCGCCGCGGTCGAGGCCGCCGCCGACGGCGACACCGTCGTCTACGTGGACACGGAAGGCCTCTCCGTCGACCGCTTCCGGGACGTGCTGGAGGCGAACGCGAGCGACCCGGACGCCGCGTCCTCGCGCATCGTCGTCTCCGAAGCCCACGACTTCGACGAACAGGCGGAGGCGGTGCGGGACGCGAGCGAGTTCGCGCCCGACGCCAGCCTCATCGTCCTGGACTCCGCGACCGGGTTCTACCGGCTCCGCCGCGCCGACGACGAGGAGGCCGGGGACGCGCTCCGACAGGTCGCGAAACAGGTGACGCACCTGCTGTCGCTCGCGCGCAAGCACGACCTCGCCGTCGTCCTCACGAACCAGGTGTACACCGACCCCGACTCCGACACCAGTCGCCCGCTCGGCGGCCACACCCTCCAGCACTGGACGGGAACCGTGGTTCGCCTCGACCGATTCAAGGGCGACCGCCGCCGCGCCACGTTAGAGAAGCACCGCGCGAAACCCGAGGGCGACCGCGCACAGTTCCGCATCACGAACGACGGCATCGAGAGCGTCACATGATGTACCGCACGCATCGCGCGACGGGGTCGCGCGAGCTTTTTAGTGGAGGGTTTTGCGTGGAGCGGGTCGCGGACGCGACCCCGACACGGAAAAACGTCCGCGCGCAGTTCCGAATCACGAACGACGGCATCGAGGGGGTCACATGAACGCGAACTTCTGGGTGCTCGCGGGCGCGGCGGGCTGTTCCGTCCTGTTCGTGGTGTTCGCGTATCTCTGGCTCCAGCTCAAGGCGTAGCGCAACGGTTTTTCTCGCTGGGCGGCCAGGACGGCGTATGGAGGTTCGACGCCTCGCGTCCCCCGACGACCTCGCCGGACTCCAGCGCGTGAACGCGCTCGCGTGGCGGGCCGCCTACAGCGGTCTCGTCCCGGAGTCGGTTCTCGACTCGCTCTCCACTGACGTTTCCGACGACACTGCGGAACGGCGCTTCGAGGAACTCAGAGACGCCGACGGACGGGTGTTCGTCGCGGAGCGGAACGACGCCATCGTCGGGTACGCCCGCGTCCGCTGGACGGACACCGAGCGGTTCGTCAATCCCGGGGAAGCCGGCCTGACGGAACTCTACGTCCACCCCGACCACTGGCAGGAGGGCATCGGAACGGCGCTCCTCGACCGCGTCCTCGACAGCCTCCCCGACGACACGGACGCGCTCGTGCTGGAAGCCCTCGCGGGCAACGAACGCGCCCAGGCCTTCTCCACCCGCCGCGGGTTCGTCCACGCCGGCAGCCGCACCGCCGAATTCGCGGGCGACGAACTCGAAACCGCAATCTACCGACGAGACCTGTAACGTCTCGCCGTAGTGCGGCGCGGTACTGGGTGGCGCGGCGCGGTGGCTGTGCAGTGCGGCGGCTGTGCGGTGCGGATGCGGTCGCGGAAGAACGGCCCGCGGGTAGTACCGAGCGCGCCGGCGGCGCGCTCGGCCTTTTTAGTGGAGGTTTTTACGGTGAGCGGGTCGCGTTCGCGACCCCGACACGGAAAAAAGTCCTAGAGCTCGTTCAGTTTGCGGAGGAGCTGTCCCTTGTACTCTTCGTCGGCCTGGATGCCTTTGAGTTCGAGGACGTTGCGTTCGAGGTGGTCGAGGGCGAGGTTGAGGGCGTTGTCCGCGCCGTAGCCTTCGCCGGTGCCGGCGGCCTGGCCTTTGTTGGTGCGGAGGCGGATCTGGCAGTAGATGAGGGGCGTGCCGCGGAGGCGTTCTTTGTGCTCGTGGAAGCGCACGTGGGCGTGCTGGACGTGCATGTCGCTGTACTTCTGGGTGATGTCCTCGATGCCTTCGCGGACGTCCTCGCGTCCGATGGTGTCGAGGAGGTCGATGTTCGTGATCTGGACGTCCATGCGTTCTTCTTCGGTGTAGGAGAGCGCGCGGAGGACGTCGGTCTTGGTGAGGATGCCGCCGACGACGCGCTCGTCGTCTTCGGGGGTGACGACGAGGCCGGCGATGTCGTCGTCGAGCATGGTGCGGACGGCGTCCTCGACGCTGTCACCGGGATGGATGGTGGTGACGGGGCTGGACATCACGTCGTAGACGGGGAGGTCGAGGAGGCGTTCCATCTCGCCGCGGCGGTCGCCGCGCGTGGTCTTGTCGACGTCGCGGACGATGAAGTCCACGAGGTCGTGGACGGTGACGATGCCGGTGAGGAAGCCGTCTTCGTCGAGGACGGGGAGGCGGCTGATGGAGTTCTCGCGGAGGCGGTTGATGACAGTGCCGATGTTGGCGTCCTCGTCGATGGTGACGATGTCCTCGCTGAAGATCTGGTCGACGGTGAGCGCGTCGAGGTTGTCGAGGACGGCTTCGAGGATGAGGTCTTCGGTGACGACGCCCCAGAGCTGGTCGGCTTCGAAGACGGGCGCGACTTTCGTGTTCCCCTCAACGAGTTTGCGCGCGACGTCCCGGACGTTCTCGGTGCGGTCGAGTTTGGGGACGCTGTGGCTGGAGGGGTTGGTGAGCGAGGAGACGCGGGTGTCGTCCTCGATGTGGGAGGAGAGGAGTTGTTTCTGGGTGATAACGCCCTCGAATTCAGCGCCGCCGGCGTGCGTGACGATGATGCCCTTGGGGTTCTCCTCCTCGAAGAGCGAGCGCACTTTCCCCATTCGTTTTTCGGCGTCGACCGAGACGTAGTCCTGCGTCGCGATGTCGGAGATATCCATGTCTGTCGGAGAGTGCACCGGGAAACTCTTGAAGGTTGTTGCAGAACGGTTCGCACCCGAAGGCTCAACAGGCTGAGTGTGGTAGGCGTGGGCATGGGCGAGCGAGCGTGCTACCTGGCGTTCTGTCCCGAGTGCGACCTCTCTGTGTCCGTCGCGGCCGACGAGTGCCCGGCGTGCGGCGCGTCGCTGTAGTCCGAAACACCCATACTTGTTTAGGCAGACCTAAAATTATGAGTGGCTCCACGCCCAGCGTCGTGGTGGTCGGCGGCGGCCCCGCCGGCTGCGCGACCGGCGTCTTCACCGCCCGCTACGGCCTCGAAACGACGATACTCGACCGCGGAAGCTCCTCCCTCCGTCGCGCCGCGTTCGTCGAGAACTACCTCGGCTTCCCCGCCGGCATCGACCCCGAGACCTTCTACGACCTCGCGCACGACCACGCGCGCGAAGCGGGCTGCGACCTCGTCGAGGACATGGTGGTCGAGGTGACGGACGCGAGCGAGGGCTTCCGCGTCGAGACGCAGGACGACCGCGTCCTCGACGCCGACTTCGTCGTCGCCGCGACGAAGTACGACTGGCAGTACCTCGACGCCCTCCCCGTGGACTTCGTCGATGACGGCGAGTACGAGCAGTTCGACTCCTCGCTCGTCGAACAGGACGGCGCGACCCCCCTCGACGGCCTGTACGTCGCCGGGCCGAACGCCGGCGTCCCCGACCAGGTTCTCGTCGCCGCCGGCCACGGCGCGCACGTCGGCCGCGCCATCATCGCGGACGTCCGCCGCGCCGACGGCTACGAGGGAACGTTCGCCGAGCACTACGACTGGCTCCGCCGCGAGGAGAACCTCACCGGCGAGTGGGCGACCCGCGAACGCTGGCAGGAGTACCTCGACGACGCCCCCGACGCGCCCGACGACGACGAACTCCGCGAGCGCTACATCGACGACCGCTTCGCGAAGTACCTCGACGAGGACGAACGCGAAGAACGCAAACGGAACGCGCACCGCCGCCTCGCAGACCACCTCGACCTCGGGGAGGAACTCACGGACTGACGAGGGCTTTTCACGCCACACACCCACCCTAGGGTATGGACTACACGGAGCGAATCGAGCGCGAGCGCGCCGAGAAGGACGAGTACTTCGCGGAACACCCGCGCTCGCCGATTCCGATGGGCGAACGCGAGGACTTTGACGGCCTCGACTACTACGACCCCGACCCGACCTATCGCTTCGAACTCGAACTCCGCGAGTTCGACGACCACGACACCATCCATGTCGAAACCACGCAGGACGGCGAACAGACCTACCACCGCTGGGGCGAGTTCGAATTCGACCTCGACGGCGACACCCACACTCTCACCGCCTACCGCCGCGACCCCGGCGAAAAACAGCTCTGGGTGCCCTTCCGTGACGAGACGAACGGCGACACCACCTATCCCGCCGGCCGCTACCTCGACCTCGACAGCGACTTCGAGAACGAGGGCGTCTGGCTCCTCGACTTCAACCGCGCCTACAGCCCCTTCTGCGCGTACTCGGACGCCTACGAATGCCCGCTTGTCCCCTTCGAGAACCACCTCGACACCCGCATCGAAGCCGGCGAACGCTACGAAAACACCGACTAACGCTCCTCACGAATTCGTCGCTCGCCAGTTAACTCGCGACAGAATGTGTGGGCTGGGGCGGCTTGTGAACTTCAGTCGTTCCACTCTCTCACGCTCGTTTCACTCCCTGGTTCAAATCCGCCGAACACCATTCACTCCGCCACAACGCACGCAGCGACACAGTCGTCGCTGCGTGGCGTTGGTTTGTAGAGAAGTGGGTTGGGGCGGATTTGAACCTCAGTCACTCCGCCCCGCTTCGTTCCTTGGTTCAAATCCGTCTGTCCACTTCGACGAACGGACTCTTCACTATCGTTCATCGTTGCGGTTCGTCAGAAGTGGGTTGGGGCGGATTTGAACCGCCGGCCTCCTCCATGTCAAGGAGGTGTCATAGCCTGACTAGACCACCAACCCGCCTGCGATTTTCCGTATGCCGGCGCTACACTTGACGGTTTCGACTCGGCATCGACTCCCGGCCGCGACAGGCTTAAGTCGACGTACACACTTGTACATCGTAACCCACAATCGAACATTGGTGGCCACTATGCAGGACTACATTCGACGCGTGACGGACGGCGACGACCTCTCACTGGACGACGCTCGGAGCGCCGCGTCCGCGGTGTTCGAGGACGCCACGGACGCCCAGATCGGCGCGCTGCTCGCCGGACTCCGCGCGAAGGGCGAGACCGAGGACGAAATCGCGGGGTTCGCGCAGGGCATGCGGGACGCCGCGCGCACCATCGACCCCGACCGAAGCCCGCTCGTGGACACCTGCGGCACCGGCGGCGACGACTACGACACCATCAACGTCTCCACCACCACGGCGCTCGTCGTCGCGGGAGCGGGCGTCCCCGTCGCCAAACACGGCAACTACTCTGTCTCCTCCTCCTCCGGCAGTTCGGACGTGCTGGAGGAGGTCGGCGTCGACCTCGACGCCAGCCCCGCCGCCGTCGAAGACCGCATCGAGGACGACGGCATCGGCTACATGCACGCGCCCGCGTTCCACCCCGCGATGAAGGCCGTCATCGGCCCCCGCCGCGAACTCGGGATGCGCACCATCTTCAACGTCCTCGGCCCGCTCACGAACCCCGCGGGCGCGGACGCCCAACTGATGGGCGTCTACGACCCCGACCTCGTCCCCCTGCTCGCGAACGCGCTCACCCGGATGCCGACCGAGCGCGCGCTCGTCGTCTACGGGAACGGCCTCGACGAAATCGCGATTCACGACGAAACCGTCGTCGCGGAAGTCCGGGACGGAACCGTGGAGGAGTACACGCTCACGCCCGCCGACATGGGGCTCGACCGCGCCCCCATCGAGGCGATTGAGGGCGGGACGCCCGCGGAGAACGCCGACGACCTCCGGGGAATCGTCGAGGGCGTCGTCACCGGCCCGAAGCGCGACGTGATTCTCGCGAACGCGGGCGCGGCCATCTACGTCGCCGGCGAAGCCGACAGCATCGAGGCGGGCGTCGACCGCGCGCGCGAGGCCATCGACTCCGGCGCGGCCGCCGAGACGCTCGCGACACTCCGGGCGTCGAAATGACGCGCGTGAAAGTCTGCGGCATCACGAACGAGGACGACGCCGCCGCGGCGGTCGGCGCGGGCGCGGACGCTCTCGGGTTCATCGCGGACGTGCCCGTGGACACGCCCCGCGAACTCGACGCCGAGCGCGCGACCGACCTCGTCGCGGCCGTTCCGCCGTTCGTCACCACGGTTCTCGTGACGATGCCCGAGTCGCCCGCGGACGCCGCCGACCTCGCCGCCCGCGTGCGGCCGGACGTCCTCCAGGTGCACGGCGACCTCCCTGCGGACGACCTCGCCGCGCTCGCGGACGACGTGGACGCGAAGCTCGTGAAGACCGTGGACGCCGACAGCCCGGAGGACGCCGCGCGCTACGACGGCGTCGCGGACGCGCTCCTCGTGGACTCGACGGACGCCTCGGGCGCGGGCGGCACGGGTCGCACGCACGACTGGACCGTCACCCGCGACCTCGCCGCGCGCCTCGACTCGCCGGTCGTGCTCGCGGGCGGTCTCACCCCCGACAACGTCGCCGAGGCGGTCGAGACCGTCCGGCCGTTCGCGGTGGACGTGGCGTCCGGCGTCGAACAGTCGGGCGGCGTGAAAGACCACGACGCCGTCGCGGCGTTCGTCGCCGCCGCGAAACACGAGGTGGTCGCGTGAACGTCGAGCGCGCCGACTTCGTGGAGCGCTGCATGGGCGACGACCCCGTGGTCGCGTACGCGAGCGCCACCCTCGACACCGACGCGTCGCCGCTCGCCGCGTACGCCGCGCTCGCCGACGGCGACCACTCCTTCCTCCTCGAATCCGCGAGCAAGACCGCCGCGAGCGACCCCGACGGGGCGTTCCAGCACGAGTCCGACGACCGGCACGCCCGCTACTCGTTCGTCGGCTACGACCCGGACGCGCTCGTCACCGTCGACCCCGACGGCGCGACCGTCGAACCCCTCGCCGGCACCGGCTCCGCCGAGTACGTCACGCCCGAGCAGGGCGACGACGTGCTCGACACGCTCCGCACCGCGCTCCCCGACGCGACTCGGCGGGGGTTCCCGGACGCCGACCGCCAACTCCTCGACGGTGGCCTCGTGGGCTTCCTCGCCTACGACGCCGTCTACGACCTCTGGCTCGACGAGGTCGGCGTGGAACGCCCGGAGACGCCGCTCCCGGACGCCCAGTTCGTCCTCACCACGCAGACGCTCGTCTTCGACAACACGACGGATGAGGTCTCGCTCGTGTTCACGCCCGTCGTCGGCCCGGACGACGACCCGGGCGACGTGTACGACGCGCTCGCGGCGGAAGCCGACCGCGTCGCCGCCGAACTCGCGGACGCCTCGCACCCGGAGACGGGCGGGTTCCGGAAGACCGGCGAGTCCGCGGGCCCGCGCGACGAGTACACGAACGCCGTCGAACGCGCGAAGGACGCCGTCCTGGACGGCGAAATCTACCAGGGCGTCATCTCCCGCACGCGCGAACTCCACGGGGACATCGACCCGCTCGGGTTCTACGAGCGCCTCCGGGACGTGAACCCCTCGCCCTACATGTACGTCGTCCGCACCGGCGACCGCACCGTCGTCGGCGCGAGCCCCGAAACTCTCGTCTCCGTCCGCGGCCGCACCGTGTTGAACAACCCAATCGCCGGCACGTGTCCGCGGGGCACGAGCCCCGTCGAAGACCGCCGGCTCGCCGGCGAGATGCTCGCGGACGAGAAGGAGCGCGCCGAACACACGATGCTCGTCGACCTCGCGCGCAACGACGTGCGCCGCGTCAGCGACCCCGGGTCGGTCTCCGTCCCCGAGTTCATGCGCGTCCTCAAGTACAGCCACGTCCAGCACATCGAGTCCACCGTCACCGGCCACCTCGCCGACGAGTACGACGCGTTCGACGCCGTGCGCGCGTCGTTCCCCGCGGGCACGCTCTCCGGCGCGCCCAAGGTGCGGGCGATGGAACTCATCCACGACCTCGAAAACGGCCCGCGGGGCGCGTACGGCGGCGGCGTCGGCTACGTCTCCTGGACGGGCGACGCCGACTTCGCCATCGTCATCCGCACCGCCACAATCGAACACGGCGAGCGCCGCGAGCAACACGACCGCGGGGCGGATACGATTCGGGTGCGGGCGGGCGCGGGCGTGGTCGCGGACTCCGACCCCGACAGCGAGTTCGAGGAGACGGAGAAGAAGATGGGCGGCGTGCTCGACGCGCTCGCCGAGCTCACGGAGGTGGTCGAATGAACGTCCTGTTCGTGGACAACTTCGACTCCTTCACGTACAACCTCGTGGAGTACGTCTCCGAGCGCGGCCACGACACCACGGTGCTGAAGAACACCGCGTCGCTCGACGAGGTGCGGGCCGCCGACCCGGATGCCGTCGTCATCAGCCCGGGGCCGGGCCATCCGGCGACGGAGCGCGACGTGGGCGTGACGATGCCCGTCCTGCGCGAGGTCTCCCCCGAGGTGCCGACGCTCGGCGTCTGCCTCGGCATGGAGGCCGCCGTCTACGAGTTCGGCGGCACCGTCGGGCACGCGCCCGAACCCGTCCACGGGAAAGCCTACCCGATCAGTCACGACGGCGACGGCGTCTACCGCGGCCTCGAACAGGGGTTTCACGCGGGACGCTACCACTCGCTCGTCTGCACCGAGATACCCGAGTGCTTCGACGTGACCGCGACCACCGACCACGCCGGCGAGACGCTCGCGATGGGCGTCCGCCACGAGACCTATCCGCTCGAAGGCGTGCAGTTCCACCCGGAGAGCGTGCTCACCGGGGTCGGCCACGACATCGTCGGGAACTTCCTCACGACAGCCCGAGAATACTGAGCACGTAGAGCGCGGCGACGACGACGCCCGCGACGAGCAGGAGTTTCCACGCGACGCTCAACAGGAAGCGGCCGACGAGTACGATGACGAGGAGCGCGACGATGGCGACGAGGAGGTTCCCGAGCGGCGACCCGACGCCCATCGCCGCGAGCAGTGCTGGCGCGAACATACTCCGAGAACGGACGACCACGGCCAAAAGCGTGTGGGCCCCACCACGCCCGTTTTACTTTCACTCCCCTTTGGGTAGGGTTATACTCGTCCCGGTGCTACCGACGTGACAGCACGCCGGGTGCCGTGACGACACCCGGTCACCGAATCCACTAGGTATATGGTTCGGGCTACAGTAATACATCGTCGTCACCTGACTCCCGGAGATCTACACATGAAACGAGACCCGACTTCCCTACACGCCGAATCCCGGAGGTACAGACTATGAGTTCGCACGACCTGTCCGCGGGCGACCTCACGCTCCCGATCAAGCGCGTCACCGGCGACACGCTGGAAGACCGCCTGACCGCGAACGCGTACAACAACATCCTGCCCGCGCGCTACCTGAAGAAGAACGCCGAGGGAGACCTCGTCGAGACGCAGGAAGACCTCTTCGACCGCGTCGCGAAGAACATCGCGCTCGCCGAGGCCGTCTACGAGTCCGAGAAGCAGGATGTCGAAGTGCTCGTCACGCCCGACCAGCTCAAGCCCGACCACCCGCGCCGCGACGAACTCGCGGCCGAGGTGTTCGGTGAGGGCGTCACCGCGGACGACGACGCGGAGACCGAACTGACGGCGGAGAACGTCAACAAGTTCGCGTACGACACCGTCGTCCCCGACCTCCCCGAGGAGATCCGCGCGCACGTCGAGGACACCGCGGCGGAGTTCCAGGACTTGATGGAGTCCCTCTCCTTCATGCCGAACAGCCCGACCCTGATGAACGCGGGCGACGAACTCCAGCAGCTCTCCGCGTGCTTCGTGGACTCGCCCGGCGACGACATCACGGACATCCACGAGACCGCGAAGGAGGCCGCGGAAGTGTTCCAGTCCGGCGGCGGCATGGGGTACGCGTTCTGGCAGCTCCGACCGTACGGCGACCCCGTCGGCAGCACGGGCGGCATCGCGTCCGGCCCGATGACGTTCATGGAGACGTTCGACCAGATGTGCGAGACCATCGCGCAGGGCGGCGCGCGCCGCGGCGCGCAGATGGGCGTCATGCGCATCAGCCACCCGGACGTCATCGAGTTCATCCACTCGAAGAACAAGGACGTCAGCCTCGCGCACTGCCTGAAGCTCAACGACCCCGACGACTACACGTACACGACGTTCAACGAGGCCCTCGAAGAGGCGCGGAGCCTCATCGACGAGGACGGGAAGGTGCCGAAGCACCTCCGGAACGCCGTCGAAGGCCACCTCTCGAACTTCAACATCAGCGTCGGCGTGACGGACGACTTCATGGAGGCGCTGGAGAACGGCGAGGAGTTCACGTTCACGAACCCCCGGACGGGCGAACCCCACATCGCCACCGAGGAGACGAAGGAGATGTACGCCCGGTACGGCCTCGAAGAGTACGTCGAGGTCGGCGAACCGCTCTCGATGCCCGCCGACGTGGTCTGGGATCCCATCGTCGAGGGCGCGCACGAGAACGGCGAACCCGGCGTCATCTACCTCGAACGCGTCAACAAACAGCACTCCTTCGACGTGGAGGAGCACCCCGACCACCGCATCCTCGCGACCAACCCGTGCGGCGAGCAGCCGCTCGAAGAGTACGAGGCGTGCAACCTCGGGCACATCAACCTCTCCACGCTCGCCGCGCAGGACGCGCCCGACTGGCGCGTCTGGAGCGAGGAACACGAGTACGACACGCTCGAAGAGGGCATCAGTCGGTTCCTCGACGACGCGCTCGACCACGAGGAGTTCGACCACCGCATCGAACAGGGCACGCGCTTCCTGGAGAACGTCGTCACGATGTCGGACTTCCCCGTCGAGGAGATCGAGGAGAAGGTTCGGGAGATGCGGAAGATCGGCCTCGGCGTGATGGGGCTTGCCCAGCTCTACGTCCAGCTCGGCGTCGAGTACGGCACCGAGCCCGCGAACGAGATCGCGAGCCAGGTCATGACCCACATCAACCACGGGTCGAAGGACGCGAGCCACGAACTCGCGAAGGAACGCGGAAGCTTCGACGAGTGGGATAAGTCGAAGTACGCGAACCCGACCGAGTACCGCGAGTGGTTCGAACACCACACGGGCGAGTCCGCCGACGACTGGGCGGACGGCTACCCGATTCGGAACCACAACACGACCACCATCGCGCCGACGGGCACGACGTCGATGGTCGGGAACACCACGGGCGGCTGTGAACCCATCTACAACGTCGCGTACTACAAGAACGTCAGCGACGACGTGCAGGGCGACGAGATGCTCGTGGAGTTCGACGATTACTTCCTCCGCACGCTGGAGGCGAACGACATCGACGTGGACGCCGTCAAGGAGGAGGCCCAAGAGCAGATGGCGAACAACGAGTTCGACGGCGTCACCGGGCTCTCCACGGTGCCGGACGCCATCGGCGAACTGTTCGTCGTGACGGAAGACCTCTCCGGGAAGCAGCACGCGGCCGTCCAGACCGCCTGCCAGAACGGCGTGGACTCCGCCATCTCGAAGACGTGTAACTTCCCGAACTCCGCGAGCGTGGAGGACATGGACGAAGTCTACCGCTACATCTACGAGCACGGCGGGAAGGGCGTCACCGTCTACCGCGACGGCACGCGCTCGAAGCAGGTGCTCACCACGCGCGCCGACAACGCTGAGTTCGCGGACGAGGACGAGGCCGCGGAAGTCCTCCTCGAACAGATTCAGGACGCCTTCGGCGACCTCGAAAGCTTCCTCGACAACGAGGACGTCCGGGAGGCCATCGGCGGCGACACGGACGACCTCATCGACGTCGAAGTCGACGGCGCGCAGAAGCGCCCGCGCCCCGACGTGCTGTACGGCGTCACCCAGCGCATCGACACGGGCTACGGGAAGCTCTACGTGAACATCAACGAGGACGAGCAGGGCCGGCCGTTCGAACTGTTCGCGAACATCGGGAACAGCGGCGGGTTCACGGCCTCCTTCACGGAGTCCCTCGCGAAGACCGTCTCGACGGCGCTCCGCGCGGGCGTCGACCCCGAGGAGATAGCGAGCGAACTCCAGGGCATCCGCAGTCCGAAGGTCGCCTGGGACAAGGGCGAGCAGATCAACTCCATCCCGGACGCCATCGGCACGGCGATGCGGCGCTACCTCGACGGCGACATCGACAAGCAGGTGCCGAAACAGCAGAACCTCACCGAACTCGCCGAGGACGAGGAGAACGCCGACGCCGATACGGACGCCGACGTCGCGAAGCTCGACGGCGGCGCGACCTCGGAGAGTCCGAACGCGGACACCGAACCCGTCGGCACCGCGACGCCGGACACCGAGCAGGCGAAACCCGGCGACGACGCGAACGAGGACATGACGAAGAAGCTCATCGAGGCCGGCGAGATGCCGGAATGTCCCGACTGCGGGACGATGGATCTCTACTACTCCGAAGGCTGCAAGACCTGTCAGAACTGCGGCTGGAGCGAGTGCTGAGCTGACCTAGCGGTTTTTCTCCCTCCCGGTCTTCCTCCCCGTATGAGCGGTGGGCCGACGTGTCCGATGTGCGAGTCCGAACTCCTGAAGCGCCACTGCAAGTACGTCTGCCCGCAGCACGGCGTGCTCGCGGACTGTAGCGACCCGTTCACGCCCTGACTTCTGCCGGCACCCGACTGCTTTTGCGGGCGAGACGCGAACCCGCGGGTATGGACGAGTGGAGCGAGTCGTGGACGGCGGAGGCGGCCGTCGAAGGCGAGCGGTCGCCCGACCCGGGTGCGTCGAGCGAGGCGTTCGGCACGCTCGCGAACGAGGTTCGCGTCACCGTGCTCGTGCGGTTGGTGCGCGCGGAACGCGATGGCGAGACCCCCGTCTCGTTCTCCGACCTGCACGCGGCGGCCGACACCGAGAGTTCGGCGGGGTTCGCGTACCACCTCCGACAGCTGACGGGGCGGTTCGTGGAGAAGACCCCCGACGGATACGTACTGACTGACGCGGGCCGGCGCGCGGCCGACGCGGTGCTCTCCGGCGCGTTCCTCGACGACGGTCAGCGGCGTGCGAGCTAGCGAACCGACTACTGGGATTCTCCGCGGCCAACGCCCGGCGTCGCGTGTGCGGTCTCGAAAAAGTGTCGTGGGTTCGTGGGGAGTTTACTGCGCGAGGAGTCCGCCGTCGACGATGATCGGCTGTCCCATCACGTACGAGGCGTCCTCGGAGCACAGCCAGACGACGGTGTCGGCTATCTCCTTGGGGTCGCCGAGGCGTCCCGCGGGGATTCCCGCGGTGATGCGTTCCAGTTCCTCCGCGTTGTCCTCGCCCGCCTGTTGCACCATCGGCGTGTCGATGACGCCCGGGCAGACGGCGTTGAATCGGATGCCGTCGTCGGCGTAGTCGACCGTCGCGCGCCGGGTCAGTCCGATGACGCCGTGCTTGCTGGCGGCGTAGTGTGCGCTCCCGTTCGCGCTCACGCCGGCGACCGACGAGGTGTTGACGATAGCGCCGCCGCCGCGTTCGACCATCTCCGGTATCTCGGCTTTCAGGCACCGCCAGACGCCCTTCAGGTTCACGTCGATCATCTGATCCCACTCCTCCTCGTCGAAGTCGGCGAGGCGCGCGCCCTCCTCCGCGATGCCGGCGTTGTTGTGCGCGAAGTCCAGGCCGCCGTACTCGTCGAGCGCGGTCTGTACCATCGCGGCCACGTCGTCGGAGTCGGTGACGTCGGTTCTGACGAACGTCGCGTCGCCGCCGTCGTTCTCGATCATCTCGACGGTCTCGCGGCCGCCGTCCTCGTCGACGTCAGCGACGACGACCTTCGCGCCTTCCTCGGCGAACCGAATCGACGACTGTCGGCCGATTCCCGAGCCACCGCCAGTAACGACCGCGACGCCGCCTTGTATTCCCTTCATAGTATCACTCGCCGCGTCTGGGGACGCGACAGTTAGTAGTTCGCTCGCTAATGTGAAGTAGGTACCGCAGATTCCGAGTCGGTGGTAGTGGTGGCCGATACGCTCCGGCTGGACGCCCCCGGGTCGCTACTGTTCGGCGAACGTCGCACCGTCGGCGGTGACGGTGACGGTCTCCGTGGGGTGGTCGTCGCCGGCCGCGGCGTCGAGCGCGTCCCGCGCGAGCGCGTCGGCGTCCGCCGCGCTGAGGTCGGCTTCGTAGGCGTTTTCGAGGTAGTCCTGTGCGTCGGGCGCGCCGTCCCCGAGGGCGTTCGCGCGCCACTCGCGGGTCGCGCCCGACGGGTCGACCTCCACGAGCGTCGGGCCGTCCGCGTCGCCGGCGACGAGGAGCGCGGTGCCGTACGGCCGCGCGCCCCCGGTCTGGGTGCGCTCCTGGACGTGGTCGGCGAGCGCGGTGGCGAGCGCGTCCGCCGGCATCGGTTCCTCGTACCGCACGCGCTCCTCCTGGGCGGTCTGGCGGGCGATGTCCACGAGGCGGCGGGCGTCCGCGGCGTGCCCGGCGGTGGCGACGGCGAGGTGGTCGTCCACGCGGTGGAGTTTCTCGATGCTGTCCGTCTCGACGAGCGGCGACCCGCCGTCGGGCGCGGCGGCGAGCACGACCGCGTCGTCGCCCCGGACGCCGACGACGGGCGCGCCCTGTCCGACGGCCTCCCGGGCGTACTCGACCTGGTAGAGCCGGCCGTCCGGCGAGAAGATGGTGGTGCCGCGGTCGTACGCCTGCTGGTTCTCCATCTACGCCACCTCCCCGGCGTCGGCGTACTCCTCGACCTGCACGCCCTCGCGGGTGACGGTGGCGACGGTGACGCCGTTCCCGCTCGCGGTGTCGCGCTCGCTCGCGCTCCCGACGGCGGACGCGGCGACCGCTCGCGCGTCCGCGGTGGTGAGGTCGTCGCGGTAGGCGTCTTCGAGCGCGCCGTACGCGAGTTGCATCCCGCTCCCGCCGGCGGCGTACGTGTCGCGGAGCACGCCGCCCGCGCCGTCCACCTCGAAGACGTGGCCGCCGGTGTCGTCCACGCCGCCGAGCAGGGGGCTGACCTGCAGGCCGGAGGTTCGGAGGACGTTCCCGGCGAGCGTGGAGAGCGCGGTCATCGAGGGGTCGGTGCCGCGGCGGTCGGCGTACAGCCGGGTTTCGGCGCGGAGGACGCGCACGAACTGCTGGAGGTGGCCGACGGTGCCGGAGAGCGCCGCGGCGGCGGTCGGGTGGACGGGTTCGACCTTCCGCACGTGCTTGTTGGTGACGACGCGGCCGCCGACGCTGGCACGCCGGTCCGCGGCGAGCACGACGCTCTCGTCGGCGACGACGCCGACGACGGTGGTTCCGGTCTCCGCGCCCTCGCCGGGTTCGGGCGAGACGAGGCCGGGGTTCGATTCGTGGAGCGCGCGCCGACCGGCGGGGTCGGACTCGGCTGGTGTTTCCATACTCCCGCTTGGGCCGACCCACGCAAATATGTTAGCTAAAATATATTTTAGCGGCGGCGCGAACGATACAGCGGCCCCGCGAGCAGGAGGACGGCGATCAGGACGCACGCGCCGACGAGCACCGGATCGAACGCGCTCTTCGGACTGAACGAATCGAGCGACGACCCGATGCCCACCGCGGCTATCGTCCACGGGAGTTCCCCCACCAGCGTCCCGGCGACGAACGCCCGCGCGGGGACGCCGGCGATACCCGCGCCCGCCGACACGACTTCCGCCGGGGTCGGCGCGAGCCGCGCCGCGACGACGCCACGGGTGTCCCCCGCGGCCGCGAAGTACCGCTCGCCGCTCTCGCGAACCGGACCGAGCACGCGCCCCGCCGTCGGCAACCGGTCGCCGACGTAGTACGGAATCAGGCTCGTCCCCACCGCGCCCACGAGCGCTATCGGCACGCCGAGAACGAGACCGTACTTGTACCCGACGAGCACCGAGAGCGCGGACACCGGCCACGCGAGAAACGGCCGCACGACGTACAGACCCACGAGAATCAGGGGGAACCACGGGCTCGCCACGACCCCGCGCACCCGCGCCAGCACGCCCTCCGGCACGAGCAGGGCGAGCGCCACCACTAGCGCGGCCGCCAGCGCCACGAGCACTACCCGCCGCGACACCGACACCATACCCGGAATCCGACACCGAACGCTAAATGTCTTGTACTCCGCGGTCGGGTTCTCCCGTATGGACGCGGTCGAAGCGGGCGTCGAACTCCTCGCCGCGATGGACGACGACACGCTCTCCGTCGCCGACGCCGTAGACCGACTCGAAGCCGTCACCACCCACCCCGAGAAGACCCGGCGCATCCTCGACGAAGCCGAATCCCGCGGCATCATCGACCGCGACGCCAGCGAACTCACGTTCACCAAGGGCGGCTACGGCGGCTTCGACCCCGACATCGTCACGAAGGACGGCGACTTCACGTGCCGGCGCTGCGGCACCGCCATCTCCACCGGCTACTTCCTCGACCTCGACACGGGCGAACTCGGCCCGTTCGGCTCCTCCTGCGTCCGCAAAGTCACCGGTCGCGAATAGTCTCCCGCAGGGCCTCGATGCGCTCGCGCTGCTCGTCCAGCAACTCCGACTGCCGCGCGACGAGCGCCTCCTGCTCCGCGATGTACTCCGCCTGCTGTTCGACGGTCTCCTCCAGGTCGTCCAGTTCCGCCCGGAGTTCCTCCACATCCACCGACGGCTCCGGCTCGGACTCCGACTCCGCCACCTGCGCGCTCGCCTGCCCGCCGTTCGTCTGTCCGCCGTTCGCCTGCCCGTTCGCGTCCGCCTCAGCTGGGGCGTCCACCGGTTCGCTCGCGTCGTCGCGGCCGCCGAGCGGTTCGATGTCGTCGTTGTCGAACGCCACCGCGCTCCCCGGGTCGCCCGCCGGCTGGTCGCTCGCCACCGCGCGCCGGAACTCCTGGTAGGTGTCGGCGTCGTGCGCTGCGAACAGCGCGTCCTCCACCGTCTCCCGCACGTCCCGGAACGAGTCGTTCGGGGCCTTGATGCGCTGCGTGCGCCCCGTCGTTTCGAGGACGAGCTGGCTCGCCACGCTCCCCTCCTCCGTGTCGATGTCCGTCACCTCGTCGAAGACGATTTCCTCGTAGTCGTCGTCCCATACCGCCGCGCCGACGTGCTTCACGAGCCGGTCGCTCGTCACGATGAGCGTGAGTTCGCTGAACCGATACGTCCGCTTCACCGTCTCCCCCGGCGCGGTCACGTCCGCGTGGTTCAACACGCCCGCAATAATCGGGTGGAGCGCGTCGTCCAGCTTCCCCGCCGGCACCGTCAGCGTCTCCTCGCCCTCCAACCCGTAATCGAGGGTCACCTTCGACTTCCGCCGGCCCTCCGACACCGTGATGCGCTCGGCGGCGTGCGGGTACTCCTCCACCGACTCGTCGCTCAACAGCCCGTCCGCCCGGTACGCGAGCGTCCGCGTCGCCGTGACGAACAACGCGTCCTCGCCGCGGAGCGGGATGCGCGCCGCGACGCTCTCACCGTCGAGCGCCGCGTCCACGGCCGCAGGTACGTCCATACCCCCGAAAAACGCACCTGCGGACATAAACCCGGCGGGTCACCCGGCCCAGATGAGAACCTTAATAGGCGACAGCCGTCTACCGGAAACCGAGCCCGGGTGGCTTAGTCTGGTCATAGCGCCGCACTCATAGGGTTCCGAGATTCGGTGCGGCAGCCATTCGGTGGCTGTGCGTGTCCCCCGAGGCCCGCCGAGCCTCGAACCTGGGACATGCGGAGGCCGAGGGTTCGAACCCCTCCCCGGGCACTTTCTGACGAACCGACGAGCGTTAGCGAGTCGTTCGTCGAAACGCCCCGTGAGGGTTCGAACGAGACGAGTCACAGCGACCGACCCGTGGGAGACCGACCGTCTCGGCGTAGTTCAACGCGAGCGGGGTGAGCGTGCAGAACCCCCTTCCCGGGCATTTTCCCGTCGTCGCTCGCATCGGTGAGCGACAGCCCCGTGAAACTAACGGGGTGGTCTCACCGGGTGGGCGTCGGCGGGTGTTTTTATCTGGTGTGGGCGTGTCAGTACGCGTGATGTACGACCGTATCCTCTTGGCGACTGACGGAAGCGAGGCGTCCGCGGACGCTATCGAACACGCTGTGGCGCTGGCGGAGGCGACGGGTGCGACGCTGCACGCGCTGTACGTGGTGGACGAAGACGTGTACTCGGCGTACTCGGGCGACGAGTACGTCCAGGAGCACGAGGGATTGGAGAGCGGGCTGGAGGAGGCCGGCGAGGACGCGCTCGCGGCCGTCGAGTCCGCGGCCGACGACGTGACCGTGGTGACCGAGCTGGTGCACGGGCGACCGTCGGACGAGATTCTCGCGTACGGGAACGACCACGACGTCGACCTCATCGTCGTCGGGACGCGCGAGCGGTCGGCGGCGTACCGGAACCTCCTCGGGAGCGTGACGGAGCGCGTCGTCCGCATCGCGTCGCGGCCGGTGACGGTCGTGAAGACGCAGGTCGAGGACTAGAGTCGCCGGCGAACCGCTGTTTCTATCTGCGGACTCCAGTAGAGGGTGGCGAGCGCGACGACGTAGACGAGGGTGGAGGCGTCCCACGTGTACGCGGTCGCGCCGGCGAACGTGCTCGCGCCGAGCAGGGGGACGAGGAGGCTCATCGTGCAGCCGACGCAGGAGAACAGGCCGAGGACGGCGGACGCGACGATGCGGGTGGCGTCGAGCAGGCGGGCGTAGAGGACGTACGCGAGCGCGAGATACCCGATTAGTTTGAACGGGACGAGGGTGAGTTGGACGCCGAGCGCGCGGGCGGTGACGATGGGACCCCAGCCGGGCATCACCCAGGAGACGGAGAACGCGGTGCCGGCGTGCGGCGGGTTGACGACGGGGAGGAAGAGCAGGCCGCCGACCGCGGCGAGCACGGCGAAGTAGCCCGCGGCGAGCGCGCCCGAGACCCGTCTGGTTCGCGCGCTCGGGTCGCGTTCGCGAACCCAGCGGCGGGTGTGGACGACGGCGAGCAGACCGAGGTTAATCCAGACGAACGGGTAGACGACGTACCGGGGTTCGGTCACCCAGCCCGGCGTAATCGCGAGGTAGAAGACGACGAGCGTGAGTTCCGACCAGACGACGACCCCCCAGGCGGCGAGCGTCTGGGGGTCGAATCGGTCGAGGACGCCGGACGCGCGCGTTGCCATACTCGTGGTTCGCGCTCCTGTGAGTAAAGCGGTGTGGAGTTCAGACCGGGGCCGCGGCGGCGGACGGCCGCACCGCGTCCGCCTCCGCCCGCCACGCGTCCGCCTTCGACGCCGCGATGTCGTCTACGACGCGGTCGATGCGCGCGCCGCCGGTGTGGAACTCCGTGAACAACCGCATCAGGTCTTCCGCGACGTGGTGGGCGTCCGCGAGCGACGGCACCGCGGCTATCTGGATGGTCGTCACGTCCTCGGGGCCGCTGCCGTGCCGGAGGTCGACCCGGTAGCCCTTGTTCGAGTCGTCCACGCGGTCGGGGACGCGGCCGGGCGCGAGCACGACCCAGATGTCGCGGTCGATGTGCTCGTACTCGATGACCGGGTGCGGGTCGTACTTGCGGCCCACGTCCTCCTCGTACTCGGGGTCGTCGTGTCGCCAGTTCGGCGGAACGGTCAACCCATCAGACATGTCTCGTCCTTCACGCGGCCCCACTAAACCACTACCGGCCCCGAACTCCGCGCGGGGCGTCGGCGGACGAGAACGTTCGATAAAACGTCTCGCGCTCGCTCGCCGGCCGATAAAACATCGCGAGTCGCGCTCGTGGAGCGTGTGAAACGTCCTGAAACCACGCCAACGGTTGACCCGTTATATGGGGATGGGTGGTGTAGGACGGGATGTGATGTCGAGCCCTTCAACCGCTCACGATAACAGCCGCGTCGGGTCGCGAACGCTTCCCCTGGGCGTCCCGAAACCCCTCGAAGCCGTCGGGTTCTGGAGCGCGGTCGCCCTCCCCTTCCTCTACGTCCCCCTGTTCGTCGCGGGACTCCCGTCGGCGGACGCGCAGGTCGCGTTCGCCGCGCTCGTCCTCGCGCACGCCGTGACCCTCTTCCTCGGGCACGGCTACGAGGCCTAAGCGAACGTTAGTCTCGCCGCACGGCCGGGTTCGTCACCGCGCCCTGGGCGGCCGAGCCGAACAAGTCCCCGTACTTCCGCAACACGCCGGAGTCGTACTGCTGGTCGGGTTCCTCGCGCTCCCGGACGCGCTCTTCTACCTCGTGGCGGTCGAGGTCGACGGAGAGTTCGCGGTTCGGGATGTCCACCGTCACGGTGTCGCCGTCCTCGACGCCCGCGATTGGGCCGCCGGCCGCCGCCTCGGGCGCGACGTGCCCTATCATCGGGCCGCGGGTCGCGCCGCTGAACCGGCCGTCGGTGAGGAGCGCCACGTCGTCCTCGTGGCCCTGCCCGACGACGGCCGCGGTGACGCCGAGCATCTCCCGCATCCCGGGGCCGCCCTGCGGGCCCTCGTTCCGGATGACGATGACGTCCCCGCTCGCGATTTTCCCGGTCTGGACGTACTCCATCGCGTCCTCCTCGTTCTCGAACACGCGCGCCGGTCCCTGGTGGTAGAGTTCGTCGTCGCCCGTCACCTTGAGAACCGCGCCGTCGGGCGCGAGGTTCCCCGTCAAGACCTTTATCGCGCCCTCCTCGTGGAGCGGGTCGTCCGTCGTGTAGAGGAAGTCCGTCTCGATGTCGTCGTCCGCGGGCAGGTCGAGTTCGTCGAGTTCCTCCGCGATGGTGCGGCCGGTGACGGTCATCGCGTCGCCGTGCATGTACCCGCCCTCGACGAGGCGGCGGACGATGATGGGAACGCCGCCGACGGCGTGGAGGTCGTTCATCACGCGCTCGCCGCCGGGCTGGAGGTTCGCGATTTTCGGCGTGCGGTCGCTGATGGTGTTGAAGTCCTCGATGTCGAGGTCGATACCGGCTTCGGCGGCGAGCGCGAGCAGGTGGAGGACGGCGTTCGTCGAGCCGCCGAGCGCGACCTGGAGCGCGATGGCGTTCTCGAACGACTCCCGGGTGAGGATGTCCGAGGGTTTCCGGTCGTTCTCGACGGCGTCGAGCACGAGGTCGCCGGCGTCCCGCGCCACGTCGTAGCGCTCCTCGGACTCGGCGGGCGCGCTCGCAGACCCGAGGGGGGCGAGGCCGAGCGCTTCGCTGATGGACGCCATCGTGTTCGCGGTGAACATCCCGCCGCAGGAGCCCGCGCCCGGGCAGGCGTGACACGCCATCTCCTCGATTTCGTCCTCGTCCATCTTCCCGGAGGACACCGCGCCGACCGCCTCGAAGACGTTCTGCACGGTGATGTCGCGGCCCTCGTGCTCGCCGGGCATGATGGAGCCGCCGTAGAGGAAGACGGTCGGGAGGTCGGTGCGGATGGCCGCCATCATCATCCCGGGGAGGTTCTTATCGCAGCCGGCGACGGTGACGAGCGCGTCCATGCGCTCGCCGAACGACACGAGTTCCACCGAGTCCGCGATGACCTCCCGGCTGATGAGGGAGGCCTTCATGCCCTCGTGGCCCATCGAGATGGCGTCCGAGATGGTGATGGTGCCGAACTCGATGGGCATCCCGCCCGCGTCCTCGACGCCCTCGTAGGCCGCGGCCGCCACGTCGTCCAGGTGGACGTTGCACGGCGTGATGTCGGCGGCGGGGTTGGCGACGCCGACCATCGGCTTCGAGAGGTCGTCTCGGTCGTAGTCCATCGCGTAGAACATCGCGCGGTGGGGTGCGCGCTCCGGGCCCTCCGTGACTTCGGCGCTCCGAAGCCCCGGGTCTTTCGTGGGGTGGTCGCTCATACCACGAACTGGCGCTCGGGACGAATAAACCCACCCGACCGAACAGACGTTGCCGGACGACCGGAAGCTACACCCGCCGGGAGGTTCGACACCGCAGTATGCACGTCGCGGTCGCACACTACCCGGAGGGCGCGGGCCACGCCACCCGAATGCTCGCGGTCACGCGCGAACTCGAAGCCCGCGGCGCGCGCGTCTCGCTCGCGGGCGGCGGCCCAGGCGAACGCTTCGCCGACCTCCTCGGGTACGACGAGTACGTCCCCACGCGCGTGGACTTCATCGGGGACTACCAGGACGGCGGCGGCCTCGCGGACGTTCTCACCGGCAGTCTCCCGGACAGCGCGCGCCGCGTCCGCGACTTCTACCGCTGGCTCCGCCGCGAGAACCCGGACGCGCTCGTGACGGACGACATGTTCGCGGCGATGGCCGCGCCGATGGCGCGCGTCCCGCTCTACGTCTGCACGCACAACGCGCCCGGCCTCTACGACGACACGGTCGAGCGCGCGGGCGCGTGGGCGCTCACCGCCTACCAGGTCGCGGCGGCCCGCGACTTCCTCTTCCCCGCGGTCTGGCCGCCCGGGGACGCCGACCCGATGGGCGTCTCGCGGATTCCGCCGCTCGCCCTCGACGCGGACGCGCCCGTCGTCGGCGACCCGGACGTGGTGATGGTACCGAGCACGTACTCGGACGAACTCGACGCGGCCGCAGACGGCCTCCGCGAGAACGGGCGGCGGGTCACCGTCGTCGGCGGCGACGGCTGGGAGCCGGTGGCGTCGATGCTGCCGACGCTCCGCGCCGCGAACCTCGTCGTCTGCCCCGGGTACTCGACGGTGATGGAGGCCGCCGTCGCCGGCACGCCCACCCTCATCTATCCGTTCACGAGCGAGCAGCGCGGCGTCGCCCGCCTCGCCGCCCGCGCCACCGGCTTCCGCACCGTCACCAGTTCCGGCGAGGTCGTCGCGGCCGCCGCCGATCCGCCCGACCCGCCCGCGTTCGAGAACGGCGCGGGCGTCGTCGCGGACGCCGTGCTCTCGTAGGCGTTACCGGTGTCGAAACCGGCTTTTCCGTACTCTCCGAGGTGTCCGTATGGCCGTTCGCGTCTCCGCGCCCGCCCGCCTCCACTTCGGGTTCTGCAACCTCTCGCTCGCCCACGAGCGCCTCTACGGGAGCCTCGGCGTCGCGCTCGCCGAACCCCGCACCGTCGTCACCGCCGAACCCGCCGATTCCGTCGTCTGCGACCACCCGACCGCCCGCGAGCACGCCGCCCGCGCCACCAGTCTCCTCGACGTGTCCGGCGCGCGCGTCTCCGTCGAGGACGAACTCCCGCGGCACGTCGGCCTCGGGAGCGGCACCCAGCTCGCGCTCGCCGTGCTCGCCGCCGTCGCACGCGCGCACGACCGAGAGCCGCGCGTCAGGGAGCGCGCGCCGGCGCTCGGCCGCGGCGGCCGGTCCGGCGTCGGCGTCGCCGGGTTCGAGTCCGGCGGGTTCGTGCTGGACGCCGGACACCCGACCGAGCGGTTCACCGCGGAAGCGCCCGACCCAGGCGGCTGGACGGTTCCCGGCGTCGCCGCGCGCCACGAACTCCCCGACGACTGGCGGTTCGTGCTCGCGCTCCCGGACGCCGACCCCGGCCGGCACGGCGACGCGGAGGAGACGAGCATGCGCGCCGCCGTCGAGGACGCCGACCCTGGCGTCGCGGACGCCATCGCGGGCCTCGTCGTCCGACGCGTCCTCCCCGCCGCCGCGGACGGCGACCGCGGACGGTTCGGGCGGGCGGTCGCGGAACTCGGCCGCCTGAACGGGCAGTGGTACGCGGACGAACAGGGCGGCGTCTACCGGCCGCCCGCGGGCGCGGTGGTGGACAGCCTCCGCGCGTCCCCCGCGGTCTCCGGCGCGGGCCAGTCCTCGTGGGGGCCGGCCGTGTACGCGGTCACGGACGCGACGCACGCCGCGGAAGCCCGGCTCGCCGCGCGGGACGCGCTCGACGACGCCGACTGCGACGGCCGCGTGCGCGTCGTCCGCCCCGACGACGACGGCGCGCGCGTCGAATCCAACCCCAACTCGTAAGCACTCCCCCGCCGTCTCTCCCGTATGGCTCGGATTCCGTTCGGTATCTCCCGGCTGGACGACCAGATCGGGGGCGGAGCGCCCGGCGGGAGCGTCGTCCTGCTCGCGGGCGAAGCGGGTGCCGGCGCGCGCGAGTTCCTGTTCACGAGCGCCGTGATGAACGGCCTCGCGTACAACGACACCGACCTCTTCGACCTCCACTACGGCGACGTGGGGCCGGCCGCCGAACTCCCCGAGGAGGTTCACTACGTCTCCTTCACGGCGAGCGGGAACGAACTCCACCGCGAGGTGTCGCTGACGATGGACGACGACATCGTGGACGCCGGCCTGCAGTCGGTTCGGTTCGAAGACCTCTCGCCCGAGTTCTTCCAGTTGAGTCCGGTGCCCCGGGAGTGGTACGTCGGGCACACGCGCGCCATCACGGAACTCGGGAAGGACGCGGAGCGCCGCGACGTCATCGAGGCGTTCGCGGACTACCTCGACGCGAACGCGGAGAACAGCCTCGTGGTCGTGGACTCGCTCACCGACCTCGTGGGCGCGCAGACGGGCGACCTCCCGTTCAGCGACATCGTGTACGCCCTGAAGGGGTTGCGGAAGGCGGCGCGGTCGTGGAACGGCCTCATCCTCATCCACGTGAGCCAGGAGGCCCTCACCGATGTACAACTCGGGAACCTCGTGACGAGCGTGGACGGCACCATCCAGTTCGAGTGGGAGACCGGCGGGAACGAGCGCGTGCGGACGATGTTCGTCCGGGAGTTCCGGGGCGTGCTCTCCCAGTTGGAGGACGACGACATCATTCGGTTCGAGACGGAGATTCACGAGGCCGGGTTCGACGTGAGCAACGTCCGGAAGATTCGTTGACTCTCCCCGACACCTCGCGGCACGAATTTTACTATAGCAGTCAAACACGTTAAGGCATCCGCCCGCCAACTAGGGACGAATGCCCGACGGGACGAGTGAGACCACGGGGGAGGTGTCGGTCTCCGGGGGCGCGGCGAAGTGGCTCGAAGCCCGGGCCGCCGAGTCGAACCTGGACCCCGACGCCTTCCTGATGCGGCTCGTCGCCGCGTTCCGCACCGTCGAGGAGTCCGGAGAGGTGTCCTTTGCGACCGAGAGCGACCTCGACTCGGTCTCCGAGGAAGTCGAAGCGCTCTCCGGGGACGTGGACTCGCTCGAAGACGACCTGGACGCGCTCCGGCGCGAGACCGAGGCCGACGTCGAGGACGTGCGCGAGCGCGTGGTGCAGGTCGCGGAGGCGCTCGACGAGACGGCGGACGCCTCCCACGACCACCCCGAACTCACCGAACGCATGGACACGGCCGCGGAGACGGTGAAACACCTCCGCGCGGAGACCCGCGCCGTCTCCGAGGAGGTCGAAGACCTCCGGGAGTGGGCGACCGAGGGGTTCGAGAACTACGAGGACGTCCTCGAATACCTCACGGAGACGACGGAAGACCTGGACGAGAAGGTCGGGACGCTCGCGCGCGTCCTCGTGGACGTGCGGCGCTCCACGCGCGCGCTCGCCGCCGCGGAGGAGGAGCGCGCCGCCGCGGGCGCGCTGAAGCACATGGCGAACGAACAGGGCGTCCGCGAGGGCGTCTGCGAGGAGTGCGAGAACGCCGTGGACATCGCGCTCCTCACCGACGCGACGTGTCCGTTCTGTCAGAGCACGTTCTCCGGCGTGGAGTCCTCGCGGCGCTTCGGGTTGTTCCAGTCCGCGACGCTCACCACGGGCGAACGCCCCGCCCTGGAAGCGCCGGACGTGGAGGACAGCCTCGACGACGAACTGGAGGAACTCGTCGATGAGTGACGACGAGCAGGCGGACGAGCGCCGGGCGGACGACGACCCCGACGTGAACCTCGTGGACGACGCGCCCGGCACGCGCGAGGACTCGGACGCGGCACGCGAGCGCGAGGCCACCGAGCAGTCCGTGGACGAGGCCGCGCCCGCCGAGCGGGCGTCCGCGGAGCCGACCGCGAGTGAAGAGTCGGACGACGCGGACGACGATGCGCGGAGCGCACCGCTGTCGGAGCTGGCGACGGGCGTGCGCGAACGCGAGGCGTCCCGGGAGAGCGACCAGGAGTTCGACGAACTGTTCTCCGAGGTGGACGTGGGCGAACTGGACGGCGAGCAGGCGTGGCGGGACTTGCTCGCGGAGGAGGAGGGCGAACCGCTCGCCATCGGCGAGCGCGTGCAGACGGACGAGGACAGGGACGTGCGCGTCATCGAGAACCGCACCTGCCACAACTGCCAGTACTTCGGGGAGCCGCCGGAACTCCACTGCACGCACGAGGGCACCGACATCCGGCGGGTCGTGGACACCGACCACTACGAGGTCGTGGACTGTCCGATGGTCGTGGACGAGGAGGAGTTCGACCTCCCGGACGCCGAATAACGAGGATTTTTTCGCCGCCCGCCCGTAGCCGGGGTATGCAGTTCTGCGACGAGTGCGGGTCGATGATGCGCAAGGAGGACGGCGCGATGGTGTGTTCGTCGTGCGGGCACAGCGAAGCCCAGGACGAGGAACTCGCGGCGGCGTTCGTCTCGACGGACGCCCAGGACACCTCCGACGTCATCGAGTCCGACCCCGAGAGCGGCGACGAAGGCAAGCCCACGGCGGAAGTCGAGTGCGACGCCTGCGGGAACGGCACGGCGTGGTACACCATCAAACAGACCGGGTCGGCGGACGAACCGCCGACGCGCTTCTTCAAGTGCACCGAGTGCGGGCACCGCTGGCGGAGTTACAGTTAGGCGATGAGGAGCCAGGCGGCGAACACGGCGACGCCGCCGGCGAGCACGCTGACGACGGCGTGTTTGCGGAGGCGGTCGAGGGTGTGGTGGGCGTGGTCGTCGAGGTCGGCGGCGTCGTGGATTTCGCTCCCGACCTCACAGCGGGGGAGGAAGTCCATGGCGATGTGGAGGAAGATGCCGGCGGCGAACCCGAAGACGATTCCCCTGAACTCGGGGCTGGCGGGTATCTGGAGCGCGCTGGCGGCGATGGCGGCGATGCCGACGCCGGCGGCGGGGAGGAGGAGCATGCTGAGGGGGCGGCCGTTGCGGCGGAGGCGGCCGGCGGCGGCGTAGCCCGCGGGGCCTTTGTGGGAGACGATTGCGAGGCCGAGCAGAAGGCCGAGGTCGGGCATGGAGCCGTAGATGATGCCGATGATCGCGCCGGCGGAGAGCGCGTGCGCGGCGATTTGTGCGGTGGTCGTGTCCAGGGGGAGGTCGCGGTGGGTGAGTTCGTGGCCGACGGTGTGCGCGGCGAACCCGGCGAGGATGCCGGCGGCGATGCCGAACCCGCCGAACTTGGGGTGTTGGCCGATGGCTTGCGGGACGATGAACGCGGCGGCGCTGGCTATCATCGCGCCGGCGGAGAGGCCGTACCCCCAGACGAGCGCGGTGGGGTTGCTGGAGGGGGCGCGGTAGCCGACGGCGGCGAACCCGAGCATCCCGACGAAGGCGACCCAGGAGATGCCGAGTAGTTTGTACGATTCGGCGGTGACGGCGTACGCGGACGCGGCGAGGAACGCGAGGACGCTGAGCGCGCCGAGCACGACCGCCGGACGATAGTTGTGATTCGAGGTGGCTCCGGAACTCATTCATTAACAACATTGGGAGTTGGGTTATTAACATTGTCGATGGCCGCCGGGTAGAAGGCGCTGGCCACCGCACTGTCCGTATGCGCGTCATCGACATGGACTGGGAGCGCGTCTGCTTCGCCAGCTGGCCCGTCGACCCCGCGCTCGTGGAGCGCTCGCTCCCCGACCGCCTCACCGCCGACACCTACGACGGCCGCGCCTACCTCTCCGTCGTCCCGTTCCTCATGGGGCGCGTCCGCCCCCGCCATGCCCCCCGCAGAGTCGGACTGGACTTCGCGGAACTCAACCTCCGCACGTACGTCGAACACGACGGCGAGCCCGGCATCTACTTCTACAACCTCGACGCCGCCGACCCCGTCGGCGTCGCGCTCGCCCGCACGCTCTTCAGCCTCCCCTACTACCGCGCCGACACCAACGTCGAGCGCGCGCCCGACGACGGCACCCGCTTCGAGTCCACGCGCACCCACGGCGGCGTCCCCGCCTGCGAGTTCGCCGCGACCTACCGCCCCACCGAGACCCCCGCGAGGCCCGACTCCGGGAGCCTCACCGAGTGGCTCGTCGAACGCTACCGGTTCTACACTGAGGGCCGCAGTCGGCTCTGGTACGGCGACGTGGAACACCCGCCCTGGCGGGTCGCGGACGCCACCATCGCGTTCGACGACAACGACCTCTTCGCCGCGAACGGCTTCGACCACCCCGGCGGCGACCCCCACGTCGCGTACAGCCCCGGCGTCCCCGTCACCGCCCACCACCTCCGCCCCGCGTAGGCCGTCGCGCTGCCTGTCGTTTTATTGTCCGCGCGCCCCCTCTCTCCGGTATGACTTCCCCCACGTCCGCCGTCGTCGTCGGCGGCGGGTTCGGCGGCCTCTCGACCGCCTGCTACCTCGCGGACGCCGGCCTCGACGTCACGCTCCTGGAGAAGAACGACCAGCTCGGCGGCCGCGCGAGCGTCCTCGAACGCGACGGCTTCCGGTTCGACATGGGGCCGTCGTGGTACCTGATGCCGGACGTCTTCGAGTCCTTCTTCGCCGACTTCGGGCACGTCCCCGAGGACTTCTACGACCTCCAGCCGCTCGACCCCCACTACAGAATCTTCTTCAAGGACGGCGACCGCGTGGACATGACCGGCGACCTCGACCACGTCCGCTCCGTCTTCGAGTCCTACGAGGCGGGCGCGGGCGACGCCTTCGAGGACTACCTCGCGAAGAGCGAGCGCAACTACGACGTGGGCATGGAGCACTTCGTCTACGAAGACCGCCCCCGCCTCCGCGACTACCTCTCGCTCGACGTGGCGCGGAACGCCCGCGGCCTCACCCTCCTCGGGTCGATGGAAGACCACGTCGAGAACTACTTCGAGAACGAGAAACTCAAGCAGATCGTCCAGTACTCGCTCGTGTTCCTCGGCGGCAGCCCGCAGAATACGCCCGCGCTCTACAACCTCATGACGCACGTGGACTTCAACCTCGGCGTCCACTACCCCGAGGGCGGGATGCGCGGCGTCGTGAACGGCATCGTCGCCCTCGCCGAGACCCTGGGCGTCACCTTCCACACGGACGCCGCCGTCGAGCGCATCCAGCCTCGCGACCCCGGGTTCACCGTCGCCACCGCCGAAAACGAGTACGAGGCCGACGTGGTGGTGAGCGACGCCGACTACGCGCACACCGAACAGGAACTCCTCCCCGCCCAGTACCGCCAGTTCGACGAGGCCTACTGGGACTCCCGCACCTACGCGCCCTCCGCGTTCCTGCTCTACCTCGGCGTCGAGGGCGACGTTGACCCGCTCGCCCACCACACGCTCGTCCTCCCCACCGACTGGGACGAACACTTCGCGGAGATATTCGACGACCCCGCGTACCCCGACGACCCCGCCTACTACGTCTGCGTCCCCTCCGACACCGACGACACCGTCGCGCCCGACGGCCACAGCAACCTCTTCGTCCTCGTCCCAATCGCCCCCGGCCTCGACGACACCCCGGAGATTCGCGAGGAGTACCGCGACCTCGTCCTCGACGACCTCGCCGAGAACACCGGCGTCGACGTGCGCGACCGCATCGCCGTGGAGGAGTCCTTTTCGGTGAACGACTTCGCGGAACGCTACAACAGCTACGACGGCACCGCGCTCGGGATGGCGCACACGCTCACCCAGACCGCGCTGTTCCGCCCGCCGCACGCGAGCGAGTCCTGTGATGGCCTCTACTTCACGGGCGCGAACACCACGCCCGGCATCGGCGTGCCGATGTGCCTCATCTCGGGCGAACTCACCGCCGACTACGTGCTGTAGATGACCCTCCGGTACCTCCTCACGCTCTCCCGGCCGCGGTTCTGGCTCTACCTCGCCGGCCCCGTCCTCGTCGGCGCGACCTACGCCGCCGCCGAACTGAGCGATCTCACCGCGCCCGTCGTCCTCGCGCTCGCCGCGTACTTCCTCGTGCCCGCGAACGTCTTCCTCTACGGCGTCAACGACATCTTCGACCGCGACGTGGACGAACACAACCCCAAGAAGGAGGCGCGAGAAACCCGGTATCGGGGGTCGCGGGACGTGCTCGTCGCCGTCGCCGCCTCAGGGGTTCTGGGACTCGGGACGTTCGCCGTCACGCCAGCCGTCGCGTGGCCGTGGCTCGCCGGCTTTTTCGCGCTCGCTGTCGCGTACAGCGCGCCCCCCGTCCGCTTCAAGACTACGCCGCTCCTCGACTCCGCCTCGAACGGCCTCTACGTCCTTCCCGGCGCGGCCGCGTACGCCGCGCTCACCGGCCACCACCCCCCGCTGCTCGCCGTGCTCGGCGGGTGGCTGTGGACGATGGGGATGCACACCTTCAGCGCCATCCCCGACATCCAGCCCGACCGGGAGGCCGGCATCCAGACCACCGCGACCTGGCTCGGCGAACCCCGCACGTACGCGTACTGCGTCGCGGTGTGGGCGCTCGCCGCCGCCGCGTTCGCCCTCCTCGACCCCCGACTCCTCGCCGTCTTCGCCGTCTATCCCGTCTTCTGCGCGTGGGTCGCGCGCTCCGCCGTGCCGGTCGAGCGCGCGTACTGGTGGTTCCCGTACCTGAACGGACTCGCCGGCATGACGCTCACGCTCGCCGGCCTCTGGAGGCTCTATGGATAGACGCAGTCTCGAAGCACGGCTGGAGCGCCTCGTCCGCGAGAACCGCTTCACCATCGCCGTCGTCTTCCCGCTCGTCGGCGCGCTCACGCTCGTCGCGAGCGAGACGGGCGTCCTCCCGCCGCCGCTCGCGTTCAACCCCGCGTTCGTGCTGTTCGGCACGCTCGTGATGCGACTCCCGCTCGTCGCCGGCTTCCTCCCCCTGGTCGGCCGCCGCGAAGCCGTCGCGCTCGCCGGCCTCACCACCTACACGTACCTCGTGGAGTACGTCGGCGTCCACACCGGCCTCCCGTACGGCGAGTTCGAGTACCTCGTCAGCCTCGGCCCGATGCTCGCCGGCGTTCCCGTCGGCCTCCCCGTGTTCTTCTTCCCGCTCGTCCTGAACGCCTACCTCCTCGTCCTCCTCTTACTCCGCGCGAACACCCCCGGCTGGGTGCGGGTCGCGCTCGCCGTCTTGGTGGTGGTTCTCGGCGACCTCGTCCTCGACCCCGCCGCCGTCAGCCTCGGGTTCTGGCGGTACGCCGACGGCGGCGTCTACTACGGCGTCCCCGTCTCCAACTACCTCGGCTGGGTGGTCTCCGCCACCGTCGCCATCGGGTTCGTCGAGTACGCGTTCAGCCCGCGCGCGCTCGCCGAACGACTCTCGCGTTGCGAGTTCATGCTCGACGACCTCGTGAGCTTCGTCCTGCTCTGGGGACTCGTCAACCTCGTGTACGCGAACTGGATTCCCGCGCTGCTCGCCGGACTCGGCGTGCTGGTGCTCGTCAGAACCGAGCGCTTCGACTTCCGCGTCCGCTAGAGGGTCGCAATTCCTTCCTCGCGCTCCCGGTCGTCCTCGGGCGCGCCCGCGCGGTCGGCCGGCACCGCGCTCACCGCGTCGAACACCGCCTCCGGGTCGTCGTTCCGCCACCACCGCCAGCTCGTCTTCGCCGTCACGTACAGCTTCCGCGGGAGGCTGAGACTCGGCGGGTCGGACAGCACGTCGAACCCGCGTTGCCGGATGAGACGGTGGTGCTCCGCGTACAACACCGCGGCGAGCAGGACGGGAAACTGGCAGTCCCGGGGGAGGTACTTGATGCCCGCGACGCCCTCCCGGTAGAGCGACTCCGCGCGCGACAGCTCCGACTGGAGCGCGGTCGTCAACCCCTTCGACGACTCGTGGTTCCGGAGCTGGTCAATGGTGACGCCGTTCGACCGCAGGCGCTCCATCGGCACGTACACGCGGTCGAGGTCGTCGATGTCCTCTCGCACGTCCCGGATGAAGTTCGTGAGCTGGAACGCCTTCCCGAGCGCGCCCGCGTGCGGCAGCGCCGCGTCCGCGTTCTCCCGCTCCGGATCCATCAGGTACACCATCATGTGGCCGACTGACACCGCAGACCCCCGCATGTACTCGTCCAGGTCGGCCGCCGTCTCGTACGTCCGCTGTTCGATGTCGGCCTCCATCGCGTCCAGGAACACCTCGACCTCGCCGTCCGGGATGCCGTACTCCTCCTTCACGTCCGCGAACGCCGCGAGAACGGGGTCGTCGGGCGTCGCGTCGCCGAGCACGCCCTCGCGGATGCGTTCGAGTTCCGCGCGCTGCTCGTCGGGCGAGCGGTCTTCGTCGCCGTCCACGACCTCGTCCGCGACGCGGAAGAACCCGTAGAGGACGTACGTCCCGCGTCGCACGCGCTCCGGGAGGAGGCGGGTCGCGAGGTAGAACGTCTTCCCCGTTCGTCGGTGTATCGACTTCGCCGTCGCGACCTGCTCCCGGGAGACCATTGGTACCTCGAAAACACGGCCGCCGGCGACTTAGTTGTGCGGGGCTACCGGAGCGCGTTCTCGATGAGGGCGGCGTGCGCGCGCCGCAACCGCTCCGAGAGCGACTGGTCGGAGATGCCGAGCGTCTCCGCGAGTTCGACCGTCGTCGTGTCCCGCGGCACGTCGTAGAACCCGGCGTCGAGCGCGGCGAGCAGGGTCTCGTGTTGGTCGTCCGTCAACCCGAACGCCGCGTTCTCCCGCAGGCCGTCCTTCTGGAGGCTCAGCACTTCGAGCGGGCTGTCCCGGGCCTGACGCTGGTCGCTGAACGCCGCGAGGTCGTCCTGCGTCTGGAACCGCGTCTCGAACTCCCAGTAGTCGCCGTTCCCGCCCGCCGACAGCACGTGCGCGCCCGCGTCCCGGAGGTCGGCGAACATGCTCCCGGCGTCGTTCGTCCACGACAGCGAGTACCGTCGGCTGTCCTCGTGCTCGTCCAGCACCGAGAACTCGGAGACGTTCCCGGTCGCGTGCAGTTCCTGTTCGAACGTCGCGAAGTCGGCGTCCGCGGCTCCTTCGACGTGAATCGACCGCGTCCCCGACTCCAGCGGGACGAGCGGGTCTACGGTGACGCTCACGCCTGCCGCGCGCGCGGCACGACCGAACGAAATCGCGTCGGAGGGCACGCGAAACGTGAGGAGGACGCTCATACGTGCCGTTACACCCGTTCGGGGATAAGCCTGTTCGCCTACGAACCTACAGGTCGAACACGTCGTCCAGCACGCCCGCGGGGGTCGCGTCACGGAACTCGATGCGGTAGGACACGTCCACGATTGGCGCGTCCACGTCCACGACGCGTTCGAGCGCGATGGGCGTCCCCGCGACCACCGCGTCCGGACTGACCGCGTCGATGGTCGCTTCGAGGTCGGCGACCTGAGCGTCCGAGTACCCCATCGCCGGGAGGACGCGGTCGAGGTGGTCGTACTCGTCGAGCACGTCCGCGATAGACCCGACCGCCGCGCCGCGCGGGTCGAGGCGTTCCGCCGCGCCGCACTCCTCCGCGGCGACCGTCCCCGCGCCGTACGCGGCGTCCCCGTGCGTGAGCGTCGGCCCGTCCTCCACCACGAGCACCGACGCCCCCCGAATCGGGTCGGGGTCGTCGGCGGTGACGACGGAGTCCGCGTGATAGACGGGCGCGTCGGAGTTCGCGTCCCGCACCCGGGAGACCGTCTCCGCGATGTCGTCCTCGCTCGCCGCGTTCTCCTTGTTCACGACGACCGCGTCCGCGGCTCGGAGGTTCGCCTCCCCCGGATGGTAGGTGTCGGTGTCCCCCGGGCGCAGGGGGTCTGCGAGCACCACGTGGGCGTCCGGCCGCACGAACGGCAGTTCGTTGTTCCCGCCGTCCCACACCAGCACGTCGCTCTCGTCGCTCGCGCGCGCCAATATCGCCTCGTAGTCCACGCCCGCGTACACCGTGTGGTCGCGCTCCACGTGCTGTTCGTACTCCTCGCGCTCCTCCACGGTCAGACTGTCGAGGTCGCCGACGGTGTCGAAGCGCTGCACGCGGTTCGCGGCGAGGTCGCCGTACGGCATCGGCTCACGAACCACGCCCACGTCGAACCCCCGCTCCTGGAGTTCGTCCGCGAACGCCCGCGAGAGCTGTGACTTCCCGCACCCGGTTCGCACGGCGTCCACCGCCACCACCGGCACGTCCACGGCGAGTTGCATCTCGTCCGGGCCGACGAGCCGGAACCCCGCGCCAGCGCCGAGCGCGCGCGACGCCGCGTGCATCACGCGCTCGTGTGAGACATCGGAATACGAGAAGACGACCGTGTCCGCGTCCTCCTCGCGCACGATGTCCTCCAGCTCGGCTTCGGGGCGAACGGGGATGCCGTCGGGGTACCGGGGGCCGGCGAGTTCGGGCGGGTAGCGGTCGTGTCCCGCGTCGGTCTCCCCGAGGTTCTGGCCGGGCGCGCGCGTGAACGCCACGACCTCGACGGACTCGTCACCGCGGAAGACGGTGTTGAAGTCGTGGAAGTCGCGGCCCGCCGCGCCCATGATGACCACGCGTTCTGCCATACGGGAACGAGGGCGGGGACGCCCAAAAGTCCGGAGGCCGCCTAGAGGAGGACGGCGGGGAGGTAGCAGAGGAGACAGGCGAGCGCGCTCCGCCGCTCCATCGCGCCCTCCCGCGCGAGCAACGCGAGCACGACCGCCGACACCCCGGTCATGTACGCGATTGGGAGGAGGACGTTCCCGGAGACGGCGAGGCCGCCGACGGCCGCGCCGACGCCGAGCGAGAACAGCGGGTCGGTGATGTTGCTCCCGAGGAGGGTGCCGACGGCGATGCCCTCGCGGTCGCGGCGCACCGCGAGCACGGCGACCGTAATCTCGGGGAGCGTCGTGCCGAGGCCGGTGACGACGCCGACGAGGTACGCCGGCACGCCGGTCTCGACGGCGAGCGCGCGCCCGCTGGACACGAGAACGTGCCCGCCCGCGACCACGAGCGCCAGCCCGACGACGGTGCGGAGCGCGGCGCGGGCGCGCGTCGTGTCGCTCGTGCGCTCGGCCAGCCCCCCGTAGTCCTCGTGTTCGTAGAGTGCGGCGAGGAACACGACGTAGAGCGCGACCGCGAGCACGCCCTCCAGGTGGCTGACGCCGCCGCCGGTCGCGACGAGCGCGGCCATCACCGTCATCGCGGCGAGCATCCCGCCGCCGTACGCCGCGACCTTCCCCCGGGAGACGACGAGCGGGCCGACGAGCGCGACCACGCCGATGCCGAGCGTTATCTGGGACGTGGCGGAGCCGACGATGTGGCCGACCACGAGGTCGCCCGCGCCGTACAGCGACCCGTATATCGCGGTCGCTATCTCGGGGAGGCTGCTGCCGACGGCGACGACGGTGATGCCGACGAAGAACGTGGAGACGCCGTACCGGCGGGCGAGCGCGCTCGTGCCCTCGACGGCGCGGTCGCCGCCGAACACGAGCATCGCGACGCCAACGACGAGCAGGGCGACGGTCGCGAGCACGCCCGGGCTTCGCCCGCCACCCCGAAAAAGAACGGTCTATCCGGTGACGGTGCCGGCGACGAGGTCGGCGAGTTCGCCGGTGACGCTGTACGCGGGCGTGTCCACCCGCACCGTCGTCGCGTCCGTGATGTCGTCGAACCGGAGGTGGAGTTCGTAGAAGCCGTCGTCGCCGATGGGCGCGGCCTCCTGCTGGCCGGACTCCACGGCGGTCGCCCACGCGTACTCGCCGCCGTACGCGGCGTCGACGCGGCCGTCGATGTGGTAGGCGGCCGGTTTCTCGAAGTCCGTGCCCGCCATCGGATAGCTCTGGTCGTGCCACGTCCAGAACCCCTCGTCGATGACGTACACGTCCGTGTAGTCCGCGGACTGGAGGGCGGACGCCCGGATGGAGGAGAGGTGGTGGGGACAGCCGCAGTAGGCGACGACGCGGTCGTCCGTCGGCCAGCCCTCGACGGGGCCGCCGGACGCCTGCGTCTGCGCGGGACTGTTCACCGCGCCGTAGATGTGTGAGTGCTCGTACTGGGTCTTCGGGCGGGCGTCCACGAACCGCGCCTCGCCGCGGTCGTACCAGTACTTCGCCACGTCGATGGGCGCGAGTTTCACGGTTTCGCCCTCGACGTCCAGCGTCTCGAACGCGTCCGTGTCGATGGAGCGCTCCGCGGGCGGGTCGTCGAACTCGGGCGGCAGGCCGTCCGCGGGGTCGGGGTCGTCGGGGTAGTCGCCGTTCCGGACGAACGTCGCCTCTAGGTTCCCCGCGTGGTAGAGCGCGGACGTGCCGCTTCCACTGCTCCCGCCGAGACAGCCGGCGAGTCCGGCGGCGGCCGCGCCGCCCACCGCGCCGAGGAACGCGCGTCGGTTCATACCCATGTCAGGGACTCGGATAAGTTAGGGTTGACGCAGTCGGCTACGCCCGCGCTACGTCGGTGACGACGCCGAACGTCGCCCAGCCGTCGCCCGCGTTCCGTCCGACCACGAGGTCGTCGCCGTCCGTCACCAGGCGGTAGTCGGCGTCGTCGTCCACTCGGGCGGCTTCGCCCTGGAAGTCCTCCTGGAAGAACTCCGCGCTCTCGATTTCGAACTCGTGCGTCTCTCCGTCGGCGAACGTCAACGCGACGGGGTCGGGCGCGACGTTGTACACGCGTTTCGCGTGCTCGTTCAGGCTCATACTCGCCGGGAGGGCGCGCACTGGCAAGGCGGTGTCGGGAGCGCAACGCCTACGGCGGCCTCCCGCGAACCCGAGCGCATGAAACTCGCTCGCGCCCGCATCGACGGCGAGGTCGTCGAGGGACGCTACGAGGACGGCGCGCTCGTCACCGCTGACGCCGAGCACGACGTGCCCACCGAGGACTTGCTCGCGCCGTGTTCGCCGTCGGCGCTCTACTGCGTCGGCCGGAACTACGCGGCGACGCTCGACCAGATGGAGTACGAGCGCCCCGACCAGCCCGACTTCTTCATCAAGCCCCCGGTGTCCGTCATCGGCCCCGGCGACGAAATCCCGTACCCGAGTTTCTCCGAGGAGGTGACGTACGCCGGCGAACTCGCCGCCGTCATCGACGAGGAGTGCACGAACGTCTCCGAGGACGACGTTCCCGAGGTCGTGCGCGGGTACACCATCATGAACGACGTGGACGCGCTCGACCAGCCCGGCCGCACCGCCCGGAAGGCGTTCGACGGCTCCGGCCCGCTCGGCCCCTGGATAGAGACCGACCTCGACCCCACGAGTATCGACATGCACACCGTCGTGGACGGCGAGCGCCGCCAGGAGTCCAACACCGAACTGATGCTGTTCGACCCGCACGAGATAGTATCCTTCCTCAGCGAGCGGTTCACGTTCAAGCCCGGTGACGTGGTCGCGTTCGGCAGTCCCGCGAACCCCGGAACCGTCGAACCCGGGAGCGAGGTGTCGATTACGTACGAGGGCGTCGGCACCCTCGAAAACACCGTCCGTTAGAGCCGCTCCGGGTTCTCGACGGTTCGCTCGGACGCGTCGGCGTCGCCCGTGTTCAGGGTGCCCGCGGGTTCGACGAGGAGGACTTTCGCCTCGCCGTCGCGCGCGACCGGTCTGTGTTCGACGCCCGCCGGCACGACGACGAGTTCGCCCGCCGCGAGTTCGACGGAGTCGCCGTCGCGGAGCTCGATGGTGAGGCGGCCGTCGAGGACGTAGAACAGTTCGTCCGCGTCCTCGTGGGCGTGCCAGACGAACTCGCCCTCCAATCGCGCGGCCTTCACGTGCTGGTCGTTCGCCTCGGCGAGCACGCGCGGACTCCACTGCTCGCTGAACGAGTCGAAGGCGTCGTCGAGACTGACTTTCTCCATACGCTCCGATGGGCGGCGGCCGGAATGAGGGTTCGGGACGCGGAGCCATGGCACGGCCGGGCGTATCCGGGGGGTTCTTCCGTCCCCGTCGCGTTCTCCCGAACCCAATGGGCTTCGGAAGCTACGACGAGTCCGAGCAGAAAGACCAGAGCGCGAACGTGGACGAGGACGCGGGCGTGAACGTCCACGAGAACGACCACGAGGGCGAAGTCGCGCTGGAGGGCGGCGACGACACGGACGCGCTCGTGGACGCGCTCAGCGACATGAAAGACAGCGACGACGACTAACGCTCGGTTCTTCGCCTTCTGGTAGCGAGTGACACGCCACCGGGTGTTTCAGAACCCGTTTAGGCGCGAATCGTCTCTTTCGGGTAATGAGTTACAAGATCGGTCTCGTGGGCAAGCCCTCGGTGGGGAAGTCCACGTTCTTCAACGCGGCGACGATGGGTGACGTGCCGGAGGGCGCGTACCCCTTCACGACCATCGACCCGAGCCTCGGCGAGGCGTACGTTCGCGTGGACTGCGCGGCCCCGGACTTCGACGAGACGTGCGAGCCGAACACGGGCTACTGCCGGGACGACAAGCGCTTCGTCCCCGTGAAACTCGTGGACGTGGCGGGCTTGATTCCGGGCGCGCACGAGGGGAAGGGCCTCGGGAATCAGTTCCTCACCGACCTGAACGAGGCGGACGTGCTCGTGCACGTCGTGGACTTCTCCGGGGAGACGGACATGGAGGGCGAACCCACGGAGGGCCACGACCCCCGCGACGATATCGACTTCCTCGAAGCGGAACTCGACCAATGGTACCTCGGGATTCTGGAGAAGGGTATCGAGCGCTTCGAGACCCGGCACATGGCCGAGACGGAACTCGAAGTCGAACTCGCGGAGCAGATGAGCGCGTTCGGCACGAACAAGGACGAGATCAAACAGGTAATTCTCTCGCTCGGCCTCGAACTCGACCCCGAGACGTGGGACGACGCGGACGAACTCGAACTCGCCCGCGAAATCCGCAAGCGCACGAAGCCGATGGTCGTCGCGGCGAACAAGATGGACACGCCCGAAGCCCGCGCGAACTACGAGGAGATTACGAGCGACCCCGACTACGACCACCTCACCATCGTCCCGTGTAGCGCGCACGCCGAGAAAGCGCTCAAGACCGCCGAGGAGAACGGCGTCGTGGAGTACACGCCGGGCGCGAGCGACTTCGAGATCACGGGCGACGTGAGCGACGAGCAAGCCGCGGGCCTCGAACAGATTCGGGAGTTCGTCTCCGAGTTCGACGGCTCCGGCGTCCAGCGCGCGCTCGAAGCCGCGCTGTTCGAGGAACTCGACGCCGTCGCCGTCTTCCCCGGGAGCGCGAACGGGAACTGGACGAACGGCCCGTTCCCCGACTGCTTCGTCCTCCCCGCGAACGCGACCGCCGAGGACTTCGCCTACCACCTCCACTCCGACATCGGCGACGGCTTCCTCCACGCCATCGACTGCCGGACCGACCGCCAGATCGGCGCGGACACCGAACTCGAAACCGGCGACGTGGTCGAAGTCATCTCCACGAACCAGTAACCACCAGAAGACACTTCCGCCTACTGACTGTTTCTCCGGGAAGATGCCCATCACCCGTCGGTGGTTCGTTCGAACCGCGCCGCTCGCCGCACTCGCACTCGCCGGGTGTAGTTCGTCGCGGGAAACCGGCGTCACCGACCTCTCCCTGACGAACCACACCTCAAGCGAGGTGACGGTCACTGTTCGGGTCGTTCGCAAGGACGACACGCGAGTACTCGCCGACACGGTTTCGATAGCCGTCGGGGCGACTCGAACGTACGAAAACCCCGTCGACGGGTCGACGGTTCGCGTCAGCGTCGATGTCGAGAACGGGCCGGAAGGGACGCGTGAGTGGACGGAGTGGGCGAGTGATTCGTCCGGGCTGTTCGTCGATATCCGCGAGCGGGACGTGTCGTTCTCCGTGGTCGCCGCCTAGTACTCTTCTTCGAGGTAGCCGCCGATGTAGCCGCCGGCGGCGCTCAGGGCGGCCGTGATGCCGACGACGAATACGACGACGAAGAGGACGGCGACGATGCCGAGCGCGGCGAATTCGATGGGGACGAAGGGGAGCGCGGCGGAGAACACCGCGAGCACGAGAATGATGGGGAGGGAGGCGACGAGTCCCGATATCGCGCCGACGCGCGCGCCGTCTCCCGGGCCGTTCGCCTGGAGGTAGCCGGCGGCCGCGCCGCCGAGGACGGGTGAAACGCCCGTGAAGGAGAGGACGACCGTGACCGCGGCTCCGATGAGGGCGTTGATGAGCGTGTTGTCGTTCGCCATACGCGTCAGAACGCGGCCCCGGGATAAGTCGGTTGTGTCGGTTAGGCGCGCGCGGCGGTGACGGTGCGTTGCCACGCGGCGAGCCAGTCGTCGAGGGAGGCGGCGAGCACGTCGTAGGCGGGGTTGACGGTGGCGTCCGGGGTGCGGACGTACTGGTCGAAGTCCTCGGGGAGCGCGGCGTCCTCGATGACGGGGAGCGCGCCGGTGAGCACCGCGAGGCGGCCCTGGACGTTCGGTTCGAGGAGGAACTCCGTGAAGGCGTCCGCGTTCTCGGGGTTCGCGGCGTCCGCGAACCGGCCGACGCCCTCGACGTGTCGGTAGGCCGCCCCGTCGAGGAACTGCACGCGGTAGCGTTCGAGGTCGAGGCGGTCGCGCGCGGCGAACAGGGTCGTAGTGGACGTGCCGACGAGGAGCGCGCCGAGGCCGTTCCGGTAGGCGGTGCGGGCGGCCGTGCTCGACGCGACGAGGTGGGCGCCCGCGTCCAGGAACGCGCGCCAGCGCTCGCAGGCGTCCGCCAGGCCGAACTCGCGCACCGACCACGCGAAGAACGCGCGGCCGAGCGCGTCCGTCCGGGGGTCGGGGACGAGCGTGAGCGGCGCGTACTCCGGGGAGAAGAACGACGCGAACGACGCGGGCGGGTCTATTCGCGTCTCGTCGTACACGAGACACACGTCCGAGCGCGTGACCGGGAGCACGCGCTCCTCGGGGTCGAACTCGTACGCGTCCAGCACGCGGTCGTAGCCGTTCGCGGCCGCGAACAGGCCGTCGGTGCGGTCGCGCGCGGTGGCGAGCGCGGACGGCGTGACGCCGAGGAAGGCGTCCGCGTCCACCGCCGCGCCCTGGAGGTGGCGGGCGACGTACGCGGACAGCGCGCCCGGCGGCGTCTCCCAGGAGAGCGAGGTTTCGGTCTGCGCTCGGAACTCCTCCGCGAGCCAGTTCCCGGCGACTTCGGCGTCGGGACTCGACGCGACGAACTCGCGGGTCGCGCCCGCCGTCAACGTCTCTGCGGGCGTACTGGAGTCCGCGCACCCGGCGAGGCCGGCGAGCGCGCCGGAGGCGAGCGACGTGAGGAGGGCGCGACGACGCATCACTCGGTTCTCGTCACACGACGACCTTAGGCTTTTACGACCTACACGCCGCCGTACATCGCGTGGTTCTCCTCGTCGACGAGGTTGTGGAGGCGGCGTTCGGAGGAACCGAACTGGTGTTGACAGCGCTCGACCCACGAGGTCGCGTCCTCGATGGTGGGGTGGTCGGTCGTCGATGCGGGCGTCGCGGTCGGTGTCGTGCTCTGACTCATCTGGGTGGTGGTGACTCGGGTGGATAGCGGGCGGGGCTGTCGGGGGCGTGCTGGCGTGCGAGTGCGTGTACGGATAACATCACGAGTACTCCCACACGCGAGACTATCATAAATGTTCATGTTTATACTGGGTGTTGCCACTACGAGCCGTGCTACCACACATATCGGATGACTTTACCGTCTCCCCACCCAAACTAAACTGTGAGTGAAGAAAGTGGCCGCCGGAACCTCCGGATGCCAAACGACGACGAAGTCTTCGCCGTGGTCTCCCAACACAACGGGGGCAACCACGTCGAACTCCAGTGCGCAGACGGCAAAACACGCATGGGCCGCATCCCCGGCCGCATGAAGTACCGCGTCTGGATCGAGGAGGGCGACGTCGTCCTCGCCGAACCCTGGGACTGGCAGGACGAGAAAGCCAACGTCGAATGGCGCTACGACGACCAGGCAGCAGAACAGCTCCGCGAAGAAGGCCACATCGACTAACAGACTTCTCACGTCGTTTCCCGCCGCACAGCCACGGGTATCGCGAAAACGGCCTCGGCACTCGAACCAGTAATTATTACCGACTCACAAAATTATTTATAGATGAAATTCAGTTCTCATTCAAACCGACAGACGACGATGGGATACGCCGGACGATGCGCCCTATGTATTGGAACCCGTTTCGACTGAAGGCAGCAATCCACACTACCCAAACAAAGTAAACTGCTTTGCACGCTTTTTGGACGAACACGCACTCGAACCAGTAACTATTACCGGCTTACGAAAGATTTTATAGAAGAAAATTCGATTCTCACTCAAATCGATAGACTGCGAAGGGATGTCCTCTCAGATGCGCCCTATGTTGTGGAATTCCTCTCCAGCTCTCGGGAGTGTTGCACGCTACCGAAAAGTAGAGCCACAGTTTGCTGGAATCGTCATTCATCCGTAGAATAATAATACCGTGGTGGTTTTGTCCAGTCGACAAGAGTGAATATATGTCTCTCAGGCCCATACAACAGGTGGAAGACGATTATTTCGATAATTTAGGTGTTGTCGCTCGGGATAATCCAGAAGATATCATCGAATTTCTCGAAGATATTTACGAACACGTGGAGCAAGGTGCGCTGCAAGAGGGTGGATACGAATACGAAAATTATCTCACTAGATTTGCTAGCGATACGTTCTGGGATACTATAGACGACCTGCTAAGCGCAGATTCTATTGAAACGGACGCTGACACGGATGACATCAGATTCGGGCTGTTCGTCTTGATGATAAAGCGTGCAATACACCCAGACCCTTCCGACTTCAACACGCTCTCTGGGCTAGATGAAGATTATCGGGACTTAGTTCCAGACAGACCCACGAAGCCGTATTTCCGCTCACTACTGTATCGCTACGGGTATGAGCGTGGACATCGGCAGACAGGGATTCAGTTAGCGTATGAAGCGGTAGATGCGCAAATAGAGAATCCATCTATTTACGATAATTTCGCAGCTCAGGTAGTCGAAGTTGACGACCAATTTGGCATCGAATCCATCGATTTGGACATAGGCGATAGTGATGTTAGCGAACTCGCACTAGAGTACGCCGAGAAAGCTGTTCGGCAGGATTCTACCGAAGCCGAATACTATGCGACACTGGGGCGGGTGTATTCTCTTCGTGGCGAGTTGGACGAAGCTGAGCGGAATGTTCAACGAGCTATCGAACTCCGACTAGATGAAGAAACACAAAGACGACCTAATACGGCCTCCTTTAGGAGTATCCTGAGAACAATCAAGTCGAAAAGGAAGATACAGAAGATAGAATCTCAATACGAGAAGGCCCAAGACCAACTTGAGGAAATCTCAGAGAAGCACGACTCTCTCGAAGAGCAATACGAATCTCTGGATGAGAAATACAATAGTATAGAATCTAAACTTGAGGATGCGGTAGAAAAATATCGCACTCAGACGTTACAGTTCATTGGATTCTTTACAGCCCTTCTCGCTGTCGTAGTGACCTCTGTCCAAGTTACAGAAATCACGAGCTCAGTTTCCGAAGCGAGGTCGCTCATTATCACACTAATCGGTGGTATACTCGTTTCATTTGGCGGTTTCAGTCTTATGCTGCCTGATAAGGAAAGTGGATACTCGAAACCGCTTCGGATTGGAGGTCTAATACTAATTGGGACTCTCCTCTTATTGGCCTCTATCGTAGATGTTCCGTACCTCAGTGGAATTTGACAGGTTACATAACGCTATGATATACTCAGTTTCTTTGCCTTCTCAGGCGCGTCTCGCAATTGTTCAAAATGCTCCTCGTTCCTGATATTCTGTGCTAAGGTGAGTAATTCTCTCCCTCTCAGTTCAAGCCACGTTGTCCCAAGGCGACTCCGCTCTTCCTCAGTCGCCGGCATCCAGTAACAATCTCCGATGAATTTCTTGCTACCCTTGGACGCAAACGCGAATGCAGTAGTTTCCTCCGGCACCGAGGCTAACGCGTCCTGAGCAGCAATCAGATACTTGGTCCCCAATGCGATGAAGACCAAGTCGTAGCCTTTGGCAAGGATTTGCCGGAGGTCTTGAGGGATATTCTTCTCTCGACTGACGGCGTCTATCAACTCGTTGTTGGTCATCTCACCTACGTCAAATCCGAATCCCTCCGCTCGTTCTCGAACCTGCTCAATCTCGTTAAATGTGCGCTCGTAGGAGGGAATCTCTGTACTGGAGGAGGGCACTCCAAATCCGGCGGAGATGATACACCAATCAACGTTGGCGACCTCCGAAAGCCGCTCTACGGCAGACTGGGTATGTCCGTGTTCCCTCCCCGTGTACATCTCAGCCGCCGGAGCCACAGACTCGGGGAACTCCTCAACCAATACCTCCCTTGACTTCTCGTCGACCCGTCTACAGTCAGCTACTGCCTCGTATCGCTTGCTTCCAGAGCAAGGTGACACGACGAGGACGTCCAGTTCCATGATTTCAGTTGCTACCGGGTGAATCGTACATCCTACGGTTTCTTGAAGATTCACCGGAACATTCAGCTAAGCATGGACTTTCGCGCTCTCCCTGATTTCCCGCGATTCAATCTCGGGGTGAGTCTCCTTATTGGACTACTTTCATCCGGTCTCTTGTTGATTCTCCCTGCCGACTCCATCTCATCGTTGTTCCAAGTCTTAGCACTCGCACAGGCATCCCTGTTAGCGATTATCGTCTCGGTCGGCCTATTGAGTGTCCAAATCGCTGCTAACCAGTTCACTCCCCTAATTGGACGACGCTTCGAAGAAGACGAATTCCTCACGAGTACGATTCTGCGTTTCGGAGCTTCAATCGCTCTTGCTCTGATTGCTATGCTTCTCATTCCTGAATTGTACCCACTCACGGGGCGACTCCCCTTATTCGGACTTGTTCTGCTCATCGCTGCCGGAACCGGTGGTGCGACGTTCAGTTTCCTTTCGGTTATTGAGGTCAAGGACGATATGCTCAATTATTTGAACCCTGAATCGATACTCGATGATTTGCTTGAGGACGTGTCTTTTGAAGCGTATCGGAGTTTTTCCGAAGAACTGCAAGAGAACGGTCCCACCGCCCGGAGCCCTGTATTAGAGATTTTCCAGATTGGTCAACGGGCGTTCGAGGACAACGATAATCACACGGCGTTATACGCTATCCACACTTTGGACAAGGCTAGCCAGAAGATACTGACCGAATACGGCGAACTCACTGAAGAGGAACGTCGAGATGTTAGTTTCCATCAGCGGGACCTGTTCGACTACTGGAAGCGACTTATTGACTCTGCCGTCGAAAACGGGACCGATAAAACACTCTATCAGATTGTCCTCAGTCAAAAGGAGATAGCAACAGTAGCAGCAGAAAATCGATTGTCTAGTGTGGGCGGTGAAGCAGCGAAAACACTCCAGTACCTTTGTGAACAAGCGTATCAGCGGGACAGACTGGATAAAGGCTACTACGCACGATTCAAGCATATCCTCGAAGCCAGCATCAAATACGACGTTCCAGGGATTGCCAACTCGACGGTTATCTACATGAAATCGTTTGCCTTCACCATCACTCGAGATTTCGAGCACGAGGGCGAACACCGGAGTTGGGAGGAAAGCATCGTCGACAACCTATTTGCGTACCTTCGAGACACTTGGTCGAAGGTGTTTGAGGAAAAGAGCGGCCAAATTAAGGACGGAGAGTATCGGGACCTTCACGACCGGTTTGAGAAAACTATCGGTCATTACGTATCTACCTGCTGGGCGTTCGACCGTCCGTATCCCTCGAATTTAGAATCAGACTTGACCTCTGTAGCTATCTCGGCAGCAGAAAATGACGAACAGTGGGCCGTCTCGCGCATTACTCGAATGCTCATTGAGCTGTGGGTTATCACCGAGCGCCGAGATAGTCGACGAATTAACGGCTTGGCGAGGATAATCGATTCTGGAGGTCGTAAAGGTGTTGAGGATGCATTCGACCATATTCTGTCCTACGAGCACGTAGACCCGGATGATATGGGAGAACCGGTAGTTATTGGGGAAGATGACTGGGAAGAGAAAATGGAACAGCAGAGTTCGAAAATGTACGACAATGTAGTCGAGGGCATTGGTCGGCTGAATTCAGTACCGGACTTCAGAGAGCACGTAGTTGGGCTTAGAGAACAGATGGAAACCCGCTATAACGACTTTTTCGCTGATTCAGATACGCAGAGGTAGCCGAAGCGAGATACCAGACTAACCTCTTTGTATCATCGTCCGAGTATCTACGCCTATTCAATATGGAACGTCAACGCGATATCGACCGATTGTACCATCTACTCGAAAAGCTTGAGGAGACTGTCGGCGGGAAACAGAAGCTCAAGGACTGTACCGGCTATATGGACTGGCCCGACCGAGGGGTCTACTTTTTCTTTACACCAGACGAACACCGCGACGCCGACGACCAACTCCGAATTACTCGCATCGGGACTCACGCTGTCTCCGAGGGAAGCAGTACCTCGCTCTGGGACCGACTCAGAACACATCGCGGAGCAAAGCGGGGAACCTACGAAGGCGGCGGGAACCACCGAGGCTCCGTCTTCCGGAAACGAGTCGGTGAGGCATTCGTTGAGCGTGCTTCCCTGAATGATGAGTATCCCCATTGGGGCAAGGGGTCAAGCGCAAAGCGGGAACGCCGACTTGATGAACTTGAGATGGAGCGGCGAGTAAGCGGCTATCTTCGGGACCTGCCGTTCCTCTGGCTCAACGTTGACGACGAACCAAGCGCCGAGAGTCAACGGGCCTACATCGAACGAAACACGATTGCGCTCCTCAGTAACTACCAGCGAGAGGCCGTTGATGCTCGCGCAGATAATTGGCTGGGAAATCATAGTCGGAGCAAGAAAATCCGCGAATCCGGACTGTGGAATGTGAACCACGTCGATGAAGACTACGACCCTGATTTTCTCGACCTCCTCCGCGACCAGATAGAGGAAACTTCGTCAGTCTAAGAATCGACCGCCATCGTAGCGACAGGACACTATTATAATGGTAATGTCTGTACAGCAATAGTATGGCAATCTACGTCGATGACCCTCTCAATTCGAATGACGAAGACTGGGACATCAGCAAGTTCCACAGCGATAGCGAATACTTCGTTAAGCGGCCACCCTACCAGCGAAAGACCGTCTGGGATACCGGAAAGAAGAAGGAACTAATCGATAGCTTCGTTCGCCAACTCTACGTCCCGCCTGTTGTAATCCGACAAGTTGTCCTCGACGGTAACGACCTCCGTCTCGAAGTCGTCGACGGCCAACAGCGAATCACCGCGATTCAAGAGTTCTTCGAGGACGAATTCTCACTCCCCGATAGCCCCGAACTCCGTGAACTCAACCCGGAACACGAGATTGCTGGGAAACGATACTCCGAACTTAGCGAGGACGTCCAGGAGTATATCGACTCTCAGTGTTCGCTCAAAGTCATCAAGCTTCGGGGTATCGACGACCCCGACGACAAGCGCCACCAGGAGTTAGCGACGAAGGTATTCTGGCGACTCCAGCAGGGCGAACACCTGACCAACATCGAGAAGAACCACAGTAAGACCTACAGCCCCGTTCGGAACTTCATCGTCCGGACAGCCGACGACATCAGCTTCGACCGAGAGAATTACGAAAGCCGCAACGACAACCCAAATCGCCACGAGTTCTTCACGCTTCTCGCTCGGAACAACGACCGACTTCAGCAACTCTCACTCCTTGCTCGCTTCATCCTGATTGAGATTGATGAAGGCCCGACGAAGGTCACCGGGAAGGAGGTCACCAAACTATTCGATTGCAAGCGAGAGGGGTTCACTGTCCACGAGGACTTAGAGGAGTTCAAACAACGCGATGAGATTCAGCGCGTTCAGCGGATGCTCGACCTCCTTACGGAACTGTACCGAGATACCGACCTGAAGAACGGGAACGGAGAAATAGAGTTCCTAAACAAGGAGTACTTCATCCTCAGCCTGTATTCGCTCATCCGTGAGTTAGAGTACGGCGATTACAACTTCGGGCGAGACAACTACGACGAGGTTCGGGACTTCACCGAGGAGTGGTTCAAGCGGTTCGAAGTTGAGGATACAGACGACAGCGAAATGCTCCAATTCAAGGAGGCTCGCCAGCAGAACCGAGGAGCAGTCAACAAGCGACACTACATCCTCGAAAACGCCTTCTGGGAGACAGAGCCCGATATTCAAGAGACGGACAGCCAACGGGCATTCTCCCGAGCGCAGCGAATTAAGCTCTTCATCGAGAGTGACCGTATCTGCGAGATGTGCGCAGAGGAAGGGAAAACCGAAGAGGAGGCAAAAGTGTCTTGGAGTAATTGGGACGCCGACCACATCGAGGAACACTCACAGGGCGGCCAGACTGTTCTCGAAAACGCACGGGTCCTCTGTCCCCATCATAATCGGAGCCGATAGCGTCCTGCAGTATCATTAACATCCTGACAGCTATCTGGTTAAATGGCGATTCTCGATGACTGATGCACCATTAGCGCCCCGTCGACCGATGGACGACAACAAAGGATTAGGCGAGGGGATGACCAGCGTCGACATCTACTGTCACCGCCAGCACAAAGGTCAATGGCAGCAAGAAGCCGAAGAACAAGGAATCAGCCTGAGTCGGTATCTGGTCGAACTCGTCCAGGAAGCTCGCTGGCAGCGCCATAACGACGACTGAAACGAACCATTCCGAAAGTCTGTTTTCCCCCGAAATCGGGACATAGAACGCGTTTCTACCGGTAATCTCATTAACCTAACAGACAAATGATTATTTGGCGATTTTCGTATGACAGAAGCATCTCTAGCCAGCTCTGACGACGAACAGAGCTTCCAAACACTCCACGAAAACACGACGAGAGCCGAACTCTTCCCCGCGAAACAGCACAAAGAAGAATGGTGGGAAGAGGCCGAACACGAAGGGTCCAGCCTCAGTGGGTACCTCTACGACCTGATTCAGGAAGCCAGGATGTACCGAGATAGCGGCGCACCCTTCATCCAAACGCAAGACCAGACGGTCAAGCAACTCCAGAACAAAATCGACGACCTCCAAGCTCAACTCGAACAAGCCCAACAAGGGGGAGGCGGTCGAACTCACCTCAGTATCGATGACCTCGTAACCCGAATTCTGAACGAGCAGTATCAATCGCTAGACGAACTCATCGAACGAATCTCTGCCAGCGACGATGTAGCCAATCATCTGCAAGGGCAAATCGAGAATCGACTGTACTCTCTGGCAGAGAACGGGCAAGTAGAATATCAACGCGGTCACGGATGGCGGCTCAAGGAGGAGAACTAGCATGGGTGCTGAACCCGGTTCATCGAAAATCTATGAGAATAAGCACGACGAGGTCAACTACTTCATCACCCGGAAGAAGGCAACAGACCGCAGTACGAGAACACTCAACTCGTACAGCCGGGTTCTCCGTGAGTTCTATCACGACCAATTCCCAGACCTCAATCCCGACGAAATCAAAACAGGACACGTCGAGAATTACGTAATCGCCTTAGACGAACGAGGTGTCTCGCAGAACTCGAAAAAGAAGTATCTCGAAGTCCTCTCCAGCTTCTACAATTATATGCTAAAACGGGACGAGTTCGAGTCTATCACGAGTAACCCCGCTGCGGTCGTGATGGAGGAGATATCTCGAGTTCGCCCTGACCGACCGGACTGTGCGACGTGGGAGAATGCCTGTAAACTCATCCATGCCATTCCAGACCCACGAGACAAAACTGTAGCCATCATCTTAGCGAAAACGGGAGCCCGTCTCCTCGAAGCTCTCTCAATCGAAGAGGACGACGTAGACTTAGAGAAGGGATTCATCCGACTCCGAGAACGCAAAGGCGGAGGTCAGACTGTAGTACCCATTGACGACGAGACAATCTACGCTATCAAACGCTATCAGTTCATCAACGTCGATTCCGATTCTCCGTATCTCTTCACGAGCAATCTGGGAGGGCGTCTCAGTAAAGAAAGAATCCGACGAGAAGTAAAAGCCGCAGCAGACCGCGCTGGCGTCGCCCCCAAGGAAGAACGGCGGTTCGAGAAGAAGTTCACACCTCATACGTTCCGAACGGTATTCACGACCCTGATGCGCAAGCAGGGGATGAAGCCGTACATTCTGAAATACATCCGTGGTGACGCCAAGACCGAGACGATGGACATCTATACTCGCATCGACCGGGATGATGCGAAAGAGGAGTACCTGAACTGCATCAAAGAAATCGGGTTGTAGAAGGGAGAAGAATGGTCGAAGTCATCATCTACAGAAAGCCGTGGGAGGACCCTGAGGAGGTCGCCCGAGTCACCATTGAGGGTGAGGTAAAAGGCGAGACGCCAACGGCTGAGTCTCTACGAGGCCGGATTCAGGATGAACGTGACCCAATCATCAGCGAGTACACGGATGGCCGCGAACTCCTCCGCTACATTGCTTCGTCGTACTCGAATGGCTATGTCATGGCGAACTACGATAGCGATGAGTCCCGGCGAGTCGTTGAGGGCCTGAGCGAAGGAGCATACCGCGACTGGGTTCAAGACTCCGGGCTCGACACCCGACTCTGAATCTCTCAGACTGTACGCTGGTGGTAATCCCTCAACAGCTCACACATTTCTGAGCGAATCGAATAGATTGGCTCATAACTTTCACCGAATGATTCTGCGAGCCCATTGGTTACGTTGAGTTCCTATCTTCACCAGCCGTCTCAAACAAAGGGAGGGCGAAGATTCTCGAAGTATCTTGGAGAATCTTTAAGCATCTCTACTACATGGCATACAACGACGATGGATGAAATCGAATTCAGGGAAGACGGGATTGCGTTATTAGAAGAATCATTCGGCGGGCTGAACACCAGCGAATTTTTTGTTCGGTACGATGGGCTGGATGACTTCGAGATACGTGTTAATTCGAATGGGTTCGTTCGGCTCGATGAGCTTCTAACAATGGAAGATGATGGATATCCACGACTCAATCTGGCTGTTCTATCTGATGGTGACGCTCGGATACGGAAGGTCGAATCTAGTAAAGAGACTCAGGAAACCGAGGAGAAGAAAAAGACGGACGGCATCAGCTCTAGAGTATCGCTCAATTCACGGCCTGAAAGTATGCCTTCTGTCCCAGAGGTTAATTCATTCAAAACGGGAACCGATGAGAGACATTACAAGCGACTCAAAAACAACCCAGATTCACAACCAGCTGTTTATCGCCGGCTCATCAGGAACGAAGGTGAGATAGTGAGAAGGCAGTTTGACAATTGGACAGAGAGACACGGATTCGACCCGACTGGTGGAAGCCATAATGCATCGTTGCTTGTTCTCGACCGTGTGACGAATGAGATTGAGCGACACGGACGGGGCGATGACCAGCGCTTGGTATGGATAGGGGAGTAGTAGAGCCGGTCTCGAACACTCGTTGAAATCTCAGCCCCATGTTCTCGTGATTGCTCCAGAGAACGGATTGTTGTTCTCGATGATGATTGGTATTCGATTGATGATTGACGCGTTCTCTGTTCTTTCAGCTTGGACCTTCACGCCATTGCAGACCAAGATATGCTGAATCAGTCCGCTGCTCGGGAGTCTTATGATGGAACAGAGTAATTACTGAATACGGTGATTCGACGTGGCATTGCTCTTTCTGGGACTCAACGAAGACAGGAACGGCTGGGATGTCCTTGGGAAGATTGCTGACGGCGAGATAGTCGAGGACCCAACCGGCGAACTTGAGGAAACGGTGCAGGGAGCGTATGATTTGGACGATGAAGACCACCTGAGGAGAGCGTTCAATAACCACTACATCAACGCCGTTCCGCTGGCAGAGGACGGGGAGTAGCTAATGCGGATTCTTTTTCAGATGTACCACGACGGCGAGCTACACGACCTCGGAGTAATCGAAGACGGTGACGTAATCGAAAGCATTGAGGAGGGTTTTGAGGACTGGATTCGATGGGAGTTGAGCCAACCGACGACTCCCGACCTCGATGACTCAGATGGAATCTTGGCAGCGTATGAGGGACCACATCTGATTACGAAAGTCGTTGACGAGTGACTGTAGTAAATATAGTATAAATGGGGGAACCCACAGAGCGACTCTTTTGTTTCGTCCAGTATGGGTGTTCGACCTGAATTGAAGAACATCCTCGCTCTCCGTCCGCGCCTGCTTGAGAATTTTACTCTGGATTACCAATCCATCGCGTCACCGGGCTGTTCTGGTTCTCGTTGGTTGACCCACTTGGTAGACTCAGGCTTCACCTTCACTCGCATGGTCGTTCTATCCGGGAGGCTGAAAATTCGCTCTCCATCCAGATAATCAGGGTACTCATCGCGGGTGAGGAAAGCCAGCGCAGGCTTAGTACATTGTTTGCGGCCACAACGAATTGCTGTTTCTGGATAGCCGACCGGTTCAATTCCTGCGACATACGTATATTCCGTCCCGTTTGGTGGTCCGTGAGCCTCACATCTTGGGAGGATACGTGATGCTCTCAGAGACCTATTATGAGTATTAGCATCTCAGCCGTTATCAGCGACAAGAGAGACAGTTTCGATACCCCGGAAATGAGGCTCTCATTAGATTTTATCTATAATTCCTGACAAGAGTTAAATCGGTGAACGACCTAGCCGTGAACAACGCGAACGATGATAGAGGAATGGATAGTCTGTAGAGGGGAGCGCTACAGACGGGGCTGCTGGGCAAAGCAGTCGGGGAGGCCGATGACACTCCCTGTCGTTGTATCGCGTGAGGAGTTATCGTATGCCACCGACATCTGACAAGAAGCCCCGAACCCATAATAAGATACCGAGTGACCCCTCAGAGTCCGCAGAACAAGCGATTGATGACTCAGGCTGGGAGGAATCAATTCTTCACCCTGGATTTGATGATGATATCTATTATCCACATATCAGATACGGTCGTTATACAGACGGAGAGTTCCATCAAACAGCACTTCAACACCTAAGCGAACCAATCCCAGAGAGCGCTACGACAGCCAGTACAGGAATTTACTTTCTCACCCGGAAAGAGCAACAACGGGTAAAGTTCGGGGTCAGCGCAAAGACAATTCAAGAATCCTGCGAACAAGACGGGCGCGTCGCCTATACTATCGTTGCAGAGAGTGACGCACTTGAGAAGAAAATCCCAGCCCAAACAATCGTTAGCTGGCTGATGACCTTTGCTCAGGAAGTCTTAGCAATTGAGCAAGACGAATACCAATTACTCTACTCAGGGGGACGCTCAATCCATCTTCATACGGATTACTATGTCGCTCAGAGATGTCTAGAAGACCTCAAAGCGGATGTCATCGAGTTCAACCAAACCGAGAACGCCGAACTTGACGTTAGTCTGTATAAGCCAAAAAGCCAATTCCGGCTAGTCGGTGCTCGCCACCGTGATACTGACCTTTCCAAGGTCTCAATCCAATCGGATGCAAAGAGGGCTGACCTGACATCGGCTGGAAACCAATCTCATCCTCTAGCACTACCTCATACTATCCCACATAAGAGGAAAAAGAATAGTCTTGTTGCAGGGAATGCCGATAGAAGCGTTTTACCTAATGAATACGAGACCCGGCTGCACCCTGCCTATATAAAGCAAAATTATTCAGTGGAGACTGTAGCGGTTCCAGAGTTCGATGAAAGCTACACAAACCGCTATTTCTCACCGTACGCCCTCACCGAAGACGGAGAACGCTCGGTCTGTATTCTGGAACCTACTGGTGGACCATATACGAAGCTTGAGAGTCAGGAGATATATGTCCCGAGTTATGTTTACGCGGCTCGTGGTGCTGACGGAGAGTATGAAATGTTTAGGCGCAAAGCGCCGGTTCTCCTCTCAAAACCTGACTTTGATAAGTGGAACTACCAGCTGGGCGACCGAGTTGTAATCATCGGTGGGCAGAGTCGGAACTCTCGCATTTTCACCGTCGATAAATTCGATGCGGAGGCCGCTGCTGGAACACTCGCATTAGATGGCGACAATCGAGAAGATGCGCTGCGCTGGTTAGAGATTCAAGAGTATGATATCGGTGCAAGCGGGATGCACGGCGAGCGAAAATTCAAGGCAACGTCCCAGGACGAGAAGATTCGCCAAATACAATCTGAACTTGAGCGAGGCGAACGAGAGCCCCGATATCCTGAGGTCTTGAGCGTCTCCTGTTCGCTACTTCAAAATGGAGGCTGGCAGCGAGCGTGGGATTGGAATAAGAGTGTTTGGGACGACAAATTCGACCCTGAAGAGACTCATAGATTGTTATCCGATGTCATACAACGATACCCAGAAGATTACGGACATATCGAAATTCCACCGAGATAGAGTCAACGCGTTTTCGCGCCCGGTGTCGTGCGCCCCATTATTTGTATAAATTAAACTTGAAATAATCCGCATTAATTATTCTTTCCCATTCCAAAGGTTTGGAGAGAGTTTTAATCTTGGTTATGAGTTGTGAATAGTATTTCCAAACCTTTGGAATTGTCACCCCGAGTTAAGCTTATATCCGGTGAAATTCTCGTTTCTAATGGGTCGTGAGAGGAGTAGCGGCCTGCTGACAGCACCCGATTTCGGCTTAGAACGGCAGAATCTAACTGAGAGACACCACCGTCTCTGAAAAACGACATAAAAATGACTAAAACAACATAAGTAGACGTTGGAGAATATTTCGAGAGCCTTCGAGAGGAACAGGATGTCCCGCAGCACATCTGCAATCGACTCCCACCAGAGGGGAATTACGGGAGAGTCGCTGACAAAGAAGAGCTAACAGAGGGATTGCTAAACCTGGTCACAGATGAAGTCAGGATGGAAGCCTCTGCTGATAGTGGGCATATCTATCTGGATGAACCCGAGGCGTTTCTCCTCAAGGTGGAATTCTTAAAACGAGGGGACATCGATGAGGTCAAAGAATATCGAATGAAAGCGCCTGGGCTCGACGATATGCTTCTCAACGAGAACTGTATTCTCTGCGGAGAAGACCACTTCCATGAGGTGAAGCCAGAAGTCATGCTTGGTGGTATTGCAGAGTATGAATGCCCCTGCAACAACAGCTACGCACCAGACACCTACTATCTGATGCTATTCCATATGCGAGTATCAGTCCCCCCACGACATGATAAATTGGGCGCGTGGAAAGCTAATGGACAACGATGGGTGGTTAAAAACGCCGCTACTTCCAGAGGAGGTTACTGCCGAGGATATGCAAATGAATGTGATATGTGGATGGTGATTGATGCTGAAATGACCTTCACTGATATTCGGTGATTGTGCGTGAGTTTTGGGCAGGTACGCAATTACTGCGTACTTGTACTGGTCGGAGTCTGTGGTGAAGCGGATGGAGGCCGGGTTTCCTCGGTCAAGTTCGATCTGGTAGAGGGTAGAAATGCTGTTGGATTTGTGGTCTACGGAGACGGTGGTGTTCCCGGTGCTGTACAGTGCGTTGAATAGGAGTGGCAGCTGTTCCCTGGTGATCTTGTAGACATCGTCGGTGGATCCGTGATCTCCTGGACCGGTAAGATCAAGATCTGAGTTTTCCCGGTAGTCGATGAGGTTCATTTCTGGCCGGGGAATCATCGGGTAGATTGTCGATTCCAGGTTTGCTTGGTCCGGCCCTTCCAGGGTGTAGAGATGGTCGAGTTGGAACTGTTCAAGTTGGTTGCTGGCTCCGATGAGGCAGGCGTTGATTAGCCGTGAGCCGCTTGAGATGCTGACTGCGTTCGTATCCCCTTGTTCCTGAAGTGTCTCTGAGACGTGCTGTGAGAGGGCTTTCGGGTTATTGACGCTGGGTGTGGTGGATAGATTGAGTTCTGCGTCTGTGTCGTATTCGCGGCAAATGGTTTCGACGCGTTGCCGGATGGTGGAGAGTATCTCTTTGTCGTCCTCGGGTACGAAGATCAGGATTTTCTCGGGTTTGTAGCCGCTTTCGATAGTTGCGATAAGCGAGTTCAGGAGTGGGGTGGGTCGGCTGTCGGTGACGCCGATCCATGTATCTGCCATTATTGCGGGAGATGAGCCCTTACCAAATATAACTGATTGAGTTGGCCAACGGGTTTTCCACGGGAAAGTGCTACCTGGTTCCCCGGTTTCGTTTGAAGGTTTTAAAATTGAGTGTTACTCAACACGTTTCTATGAACTCAGCCAGGGTGGTATCGAATCGCAGATCTGACGACGGATTCTGATTACACCCACCACGTCGACCCCATTTCCTCTTGGATGTTGAAAGCGGTCTCCAACAGGTGGAGTCCCGAGAAGATGGCCGACCACCTCACTGAGTATACTGACGACGAGTTTTCTGCTACTACTGTTCGACGCCGTCTGAAGGGGTTGTCCGGCGAGAAAAAGAATGTTCCAAAGAAGTACCATACCGAGCAACGCTTACTGAAGAAGATTCCCCATCATCCAGATAATGCTATTAATTATGCCGTGACCGATGACGGAAGGGCCGTGGTCCGGGAGGTTGACATACCTCTAAATCTGAATATGCTCTCGGATTCGGGTTCGTTGGGCCGTGGTTTTGCGGTTTCTGGTTCTGAGGGTGGTGTTCGTCCGCATAAGTGCTGGTCGAGGGAGTTGGTGAGAAGGGGGTCTGGAGAGGCTGAGGGTGGTCTTTCTTGGGGTGATCGGCGTGCTGTCTTGGGTGCGAAGGATATTCACTGGGAGGAGGTGAGTAAGGAGTTACCTCACAGGGAGCAGTCGGAGGTCGGGGAGTTGGTGCATCACGGGTCTGTCCGTTTGATCTTGTTCGAGAACTCGGTTCTTGTCCGATTCAGTCTTCCTGAGTCCGAGGATGGTATTTTCGAGGTCTTGGATGAGTGGTGGGAGACGCGGCGGGAGGCGTTGGATTGGCTGGAGTCTGTGTTTCCGGTCAGTGTCCGTAGTGCGCCGTTGGATGTATCGATGCCGTTGAGTACGCAGGAATGGGGTGATGTCAGGAACGAGTTCGCGGAGTGGATTGAAGATAATCCGGAGTTCCAGGACGACAGCCCTAATTCATTGTTTGAAGTGAAGAATGACTGTGGTGAGCGGGTTTTCCACGTCGACACATCCCCGAGTGATGAGTTAGGTAATGATATTGCTGAAGGGGAGTTTCCGCATAGTCAGTTCGGTGCCGGGCACATCACGAATATGAAGCAGGCGGTGAAGTGGTTGGCCACACTGGGTGTGAAGCCTCAGGATTTCACCGCAGCTCAGTGGACCCGGCGGAACCAGAGTGAGTTGGAGAAGGTTGTCGAACTGGATGCCGAGGATCTCGTGGACAGGGTCGACGGCTTGGAGGTTTCTGTCGATGGTCTGCAGGAGGACGTTGATTCTCTTGAGTCTCAATTGACCAGGGTGAATGGGATGGTTGATGGGATCTCGGAGGGCGTGCAGAGTAACCGGGAGTGGATCAATGACGTCGAGGACCGTGTAGATGATGCTGTGAACCGGGTGGATGCGAGTAGAGAGGAGTTCCATGGTTTCCGTAGTGATGTAGTGGAAGAGGTGCAGAGTGTGGAGCAGGAACTGGAGTCTGTGGAGAAATGGTTCAGTGAGGAAGTCCGTGATACGCAGGACCTGGTTCAGGAACGGGTCGGTGACGTCGAGTCTGAAGTAGGGAGTCTTAGGGAGACTGTTGAACAGGGTAATCGCCGTCAGGATCAATTGCTTGAAGCGATTTTACGGGAGCAGCGGAAGACTCGTAGGCTGCAGGAGAGAACGGTGTTGGACAAGGCCAGGGATACAGTTCAGTCGGTGAAGGATCTGGTCGATACAGGGAAATCTGCAGTGAAGACGAGGCTCAGGAAGGCTGGAAGCGTGTTGGGTCGTCGAAGGTAGTGTTCTCGTCTGAGAAGCTATCTATCTCGATAGAATCTGTTTGGAAATCTTCCTCCCAGGGCTCTGCAGCAGGTTCTGTGAAGTCAGTTGGCGGTATCTCAGTCTGCGGCTGAAGGGGATCTGGCTCACGTATGCTTGTATGGTTCACTCGTTTTTGGGAGCCGAGTTTTTCGTCTACAGCGCAGTACCGCTTTCCGTCCGGTCCCCTGAAGCAGTTTTCAAGATTCACATCAGGGGATTTCTGGTTAGCTGCGTTTTGGAGCCTGTGTTGTGTCAGTGTGCCGGCGATTCCTTTTGCTGCGCCTTCGACGGCCTTTCCGGCGAGGTAGATTTCTACTCCAGTCATACTGTGTGTTTATTAGTGGCACGGGAAGTGCTTTCCGCCGATGGGAATCTGGACTGGTTTATTCGTCTTTGAGGCCGTCGACGATCTTGTCACGCATTTCGGTGGAGCGTGTTGGTACGTCCGGGTACTTTGATCGGTAATCTTCGACGTCGTCGACTTCGCCGGTGCAGTTCTGGCTTTGTAGGTGGCCTTTCTCGATGGTTTCGAGTTCTTCGCCGCATTCTCGGCATTTGATCGGGGCTGGGGCGTAGATTGTGCCGGTCATGGTTCGTATTTGTTGAGGTTGTTAGTAATAGGTCTCGGTGACGGTTCCGCCGAGTACGCAGTCGCAGCTGGGACAGACTACGAGTCCTGACGATCCGTAGTCCCCGCTCTGGTAGATATCAAGCCATTCACGACTGGCTTCCTCTGTGTGGCCGCATTCGGGGCATTTAGGCATAGCTGTATGCGGGATGTGATTTCGCTGTTACAAAAGTTGGTGGGGGCCGGGTTCGCCTGAGTTATTTAAATCGGGTTTGGTAATTCTGGTGTATGAAGTGTATAGACTATGACTGACGACGATGAGAAGTGCGTGGCTTGTGGCGATGGTTCTGATTCAGCTGAGGAACTCCAGGAGGCCTTGGAAGAAGAGGAGTCCTCAGATCCGGGGTGAAGATTCTGGAGAAGCGGTTTAACGGGCAGTCTTACTCTTTGTCGTATCACGCTGATCTCCGGCATACGATGCGGATTGACGCTGAAGCCGTGTTTCTCAGGATGTTTTGGAGGAGGCGGTACCGTACACACTGGCTCGGGGGTATGAGCGTGGTTTCGTGAACTTCGAGGAAGAGATTGTGTTCCTGGTGGCGGGTGATACGATTGCCTCCACGATCCCGCTGGAGGGCTTTGATTTCTCCGAGGATGACCTTGAGTGTGAGAACTGCGGTGCCAGGATCCAGTGTAGCTGTAGGAAGCCGGTGAAGTGCCGTTTCTGCGGTGAACGTGTCCAGGGTGGTATTCCGTGACTCCTACGTGTGAGGGCTGCGGTAGCGACCTTCACGTCAGTTCTGTGGAGAGGCCGCATATTGACTGGGTGAAGGTTGTCTGCAGCGAGTGTGGGCACATTACTGATGTCTCGATGATCCGGTTGGTGGCTGAGCGGAAGATGGGAGGTGAAACCCGATAGTGGGCCTTACAGAGGAAGAACTTGAGAGAAACGAGGACGGTGAAATCATAGGTTATGAAGGTGATTGGATGCCAGTTGCCCTCGGGGTATTCTTCGGAGTATTAATCGGTGTTCTCACCACGGGATTGATAGTTAATACAGGTACATCCAGTACCTCTGTGTCCGATATCAGTGTGAATGGCTCTACTGCCTACGATGTATGTCTCAGCAGGAACTACGATTCTGAGCAGTGGACCTCGAGCCATTTCATGCACTGTGAGGATACCCTGGAACTCTGCCATGAATCTGAGGAGTGCTTGATTACGTACAAGGAGAACAGGAGTACGGGTGAGTACGCTCATTTCTACGCTGAGGGCGATCCACTGTTTCTAGGTTGGCAGATCAGGCTGTTGGAAGACGAGCTGCCTGGAATGGTTACCTTGGGCACGAACTACCCGAACGCCAGTAACTACGAGGAAGGTACAGTAGGGTGGCAGATCTGGAAGGAAGGTCAGGAGAAGCGAGCGAAACTGAGGGGTGGAACCCGGTAGTGGCAGGTAGAACTGATCTGAATGGTTTTCAGGTGTTCTTCGCGGTCGCCCTGTACTTCATCGGCGGAGTGACCGTACTTCTCAGCACTGGATATCGTTACCTGCCTGGTGTCGCTATCGGATTTTTGCTGATTATTGGATCCTTCACGTACGAGAGAATCTGTATCCGGGAGAAGCAGCTGGACGATGAGGTGGTCGGTAATCGAGAGTGATGCCCCGTTTGCGGTTCACGCTGTCGACCGTGTAGAGCACTACATGGAACTGATGAGTGTTGACGAGGAGGACTTAGGCCTGATTTTGGCTCCTTGGCTGCGACAGTACGACGATATCTCGACAGGCGAGCTCCTGGAGGAAGAGGATCAAGTCTTCGAGATGCACGTCCACGGCCGGGATGTCGATGCTCTCCGCGATCCCGATGTTGATGCCAGCTATGATTTTGACGCGGTAATCGAGTTCGACTACGACGATCTGGATGTGGAGGAGTTCGTCGACGTGGAGTAGAGGACGTGGATCAGCGTGTTCGAGGAGGAGTTTCCGGACGCGGAACTATATTACCCTGATCCAGAGAACCACTATTAGAACGAAGACGGGTGGTGACTCAGTCTTCCAGGTCGTCGAGGAAGTCGTAGTAGAGTTCCAGGAACTCGTCCAGCTGGGGCTGAGGTTTGATCTCGCTTCTGATCAGCCGAGAGCCTTTCTCGGCGTAACAGTTGAGCACCTGAATACCGTTATCGGAGAGTCGGGTGTTGCTTTCGGAGTCCAGCAGGTTCAGCATGAGTTGCCGGATTTCCTCTTTTTGACCCCAGGGGATCCCTTCGCGTTCAACCTCGGCTACGATTAGGGAGCCGTAGATCTCGTATTTCTGGTCGTCGTAGGCTGGGATGACGTAGTCAAGGAATTGCTGGCTTGCGGGTGGTTCTTCGTCGTCTGGGACGCGGCTTCGGGCTTTAATCCCGGCCATGGCGGAGAGGTAGTATTTGTCCCAGTCGGTTTCCAGTTCGTTGAGTGAACTGGCTTTGTTGATGTTCCCGAAGTAGCTGCGGGCCTCTTTGCTGAGTCTGAAGGACATTTTAGGCCACCTCCTCCAGTTCTTCCTCTTCGGATTGGAAGTCCATGAAGTACTCTTTGTCCAGGCTTTTCTCGACTGCTCCCGGTGTCTCGGTTTTGTGAACGGTACAGTATTTGATGTCGCCAGAGTCCAGTTCGTCGACGAAGCGTTCCCGTTCCGAGGAGATCACGAAGATCACCAGTTGGTCGAACAGGTCGGAGATGATGGGTGCGACTTCTGCTCGTTTCTCGTAGTCAATACTGACTGCGGGGCTGTCGATGATGAATGGGACGTCGATAGCGGAGTCCTCGAATAGGGTGGAGAGGTATGCGTATGCGATTGACAGGCTCTGGCCTTCGGAGACGTCCTCTTTCCCCTTGATTTTGATCGAGTTGTCGATGTCCTCGATCTGGACCTGTGAGAGACCGAGGATTTTCTGCAGGCGCTGATTGGTTTCGTCGATCTGGTTTTGCTTCAGGGTGGAGAGGTATTCGTCGATGAAGTCGTCGAAGATGTCTTCGAGGATATCTGCTCGTTTCCCGAAGTTGACGGTGTTGCTGGCTTCTCGGACCCGTTCCTTCCGCTCCTCGACTTTTTGCCGGCAGAGGTGGATGTTGTTCTTCCAGTTCAGCCCGAGTTCCTCTCGCTCGTTCTTGTCGGTACTGGTCAGCTTCCGGAGTTCCTCTTCCTTCTGTTTCTTGTTCCGTTTCTCCTCCTGTTTCTCCTCGGTGATCTCTTGGAGGCGTTCGTTCATGTCCGGGTCGTCGAGGTCTACCCGGCCTTTCTCCTGCTTTTTCTGCTCCAAGTCCCCGCGTTTGTCTTCCAGGTCTTCGAACTTGTCTTCGTAGTCCTCAAAGTCAGGGATTCCACGCAGATCCTCCTTGAGAAGGTTGAGTACACCGATGTCTTCCTCAGAGAGGTAGTGGTCCGCGTTCTCCAGGATTTTCTCTGCGTGCTCTTCGTCGATCTCTCTTCCGCAGATGCATTTCGGTCGCTCAGATAGCTCGGTGAAGAACTCCTGGGAGGTCGGCTTAGGTAGTCCTATCACGTTCATTTTCTTCACCAGTTTCTCCATGTCGTCGTTGAAGTCTTCGTGGAGCTGACTGGGGTTCCGCATCAGGGATAGGACTTCGTCGGTAGAGTCTTCTATGTCGTTCCGGAGTTCCTGGATCTCACGGTCGAGGCGTTTGTCCTTCTCCAGTTGCTCTTGGTTCTCTGCCAGGATTTCACTGCGTTCTGTGCTGAGTGACTGGATTGCTTTGTCGTGCTCTTTGATCTCTGTCTTGAGGGTTGATTCGCGTCGTTCCAGCTCATCCAGTTTCTCTTTCGCAGTGTCCAGCCGGCCCTTCACGTTCCGGTACCCTTTCTCGCTGTTGACGCTGTCCTCGTCCTGACGTTCCTCAACCTCTTGCTCGATCTTGTTCCGCTGGTCTTCGAGACGGTTGAGGTAATTGACCGTCTTCAGGGCGTTCTCTGCTTCATCCTTCCCGGTCTGGATAAAGTCCTGCGTGAGCTCGCCGTTGAAGACGAACAAGTTGGCGAAGGATTCGTTGATGACTGTCCGGAGCTGAGTTGGCAGGGAGTGGCCCAGCATGTCTCCTCCGCCTACTTCGCTTGGACGGATGGTCCGGTATTCGTATTCGTAGGTTTCATAGTCGAGATCTAAGCGGAAGGTGAACTGATCTCCGTTCGATTCAAAGTCTACCTCGAACGAGCCTTCGATTGCGTCGAACTCTTCGGGTTCAAGTGATTCAACAGTGAGTCCATCGTCCTCGTTGAGTTCCTTGCCGACAAGCACCGTCCGGATCAGATCCATGGTGGTGGTTTTCCCGGTGCCGTTCGGCATCTGGACAAGGGAGATGTGATGGGTATCTCCGTCTTCTCGGGTTAGGTCAATCTCCAGATCGTTGAACTCCCGGATGTTCTTGTACCGGATTCCTTTGATTCTAAGATCCATCAAGCTCCTCCTCGTCTTCGAGTTCGATTGTGTTGATCAGTCCGTGTAGGTCGTTTCCACCGAGATTGTTCTCCACGGTATTCTCGTAGAAGTTGAGAAACCGTTTCTTGACGTCGTCAGACTGATCATATTCTTCCATTACTTCCTCTGCGATTCGTTCGACTTCAGGGCTTGCCATAGTTAGTTGTCCTCCGTCTTTGTGACCTTGCTAAGGTTTGTGAGCCAGTCATACCGGATTTTGTCTGGGGGGATATCCACTTCGTCGTCTTCCGGTTCTTCTTCGATGTCACTTCTAACCACAAAGTCGACTATGTTAGCTGTTTTCCCAGGGTTCTCGGGATTGGTTCTGAGAGCTCTGCCGATGCGCTGGATGGTGGTGCCTTTGGAGCGGTTGGATGTGAACAGGATAATGTTTTTGACTGATTTGATGTCGATGCCTTCGGAGATCGCTTTACTGCTGACGAGGGTGCCAATTTCTCCGTTCGAGAAGGCTTCGAGTGTTTCCTCAGGGTCTTCTCCGTAGTAGGTCCTGTAGCTCTTGGTGTGGTCGTGGATGATTTTCTGGACCTTGTGTCCGTATTCCTTGGTTTCGACGAATACGAGGGCGTCTTCCAGGACATCAGGGTTCTTCTCTAAGTATTCCCTGAAGACGGGGAGTTTCTCCTCCGAGGTTTTCCGGACCTTAGCCAGCATGATGTACAGCTGGCTTTTCGGGATGTTCGGGTTCTTCTGTTTGAGGCCTTTGAACTTCCCGAACGCTGCTTTCTGCTCCTCTTTGTCTTCTTCTGAGAGTTCGTAGAACAGGGGTGTGTAGTCGGTCTCGCAGAGGATTCCCCTCCTGATTGCGTCTTCAGCGGAGAACTCGTAGACTACAGGACCAACTTCGTCTCTGAGGAAGTCGTTTCGATCCGGGTCGTAGGGATCGAAGGGTGTGGCGCTGAGTCCGAGACGGTGTTTGAAAACGTCAAGCTCCCCGGTGAGGTTGGCTTGCCTGGTGTCGCTGCCCATATTGTGGACTTCGTCTGCGATGAGCAGGCTTTGCTGAAGCTTGTTGTTGATGTCACCGTCGATGGCCTCGTGGAGATTGTCGTAGGAGATTATCAGTGCCTCGAGCTTGTCCCTGTTCTTTGTCAGGAACTGCCCGAGGTCGTGGTTTCCTCCGTATTCCTGGTAGATCCACATCTCATCGGCGCTGAAGTTTTCGGAGAGGGTGCCGTACCATTGATCCAAGAGATCGTTTCCTCTGGTGGCGACGACGACGTTCTCTACGCCCCCCTGTCTAAGAAGACGGTTCAGGATTTTGAGGGAGGTCCGTGTTTTCCCTGTACCGGTCGCCATATCGAGGATCCCGTGACCGCTTTCCAGGAACTTGTTTACAGCTACCTCTTGGTGCCTCCATCGGTAGGCACTGGTCATCTTCTTGGACTCCGAAGGGTTGTCGTACGGCCGGTCGTCGCTCCGTAGTTCCGCTATGTCGAGGGAAATGCTGTCGGGAAGTGAGATGCTGTGTACGCCCTGCTTCGCGTTGTCCCAGATCTCGTCGAATCGTTTTTCGTGTTGGTCGATTCTCTGAGCTTCTCTGTCGGACATCCAGGAGGCGAATACGGAGTAGGATTCGTAGTTGGAGAATCCTTTCCTACTGTCGTTCTGTGACCCGTGGAAGGCGATTTTGTCGTCGTTGGGGTCTCTGACGATCCCCCATTTGTCGTGGAAGTCGCCGGACAGGTTTTCCCCGGTAATTGCGATCCGGATGTCGAGGAGTCCGTCGGCGATCATCCAGGCGATGGTGTTCTGGGTTTCTTTTTCGAGTCCTTCCTCGATGTCGGAGACCATGTGGTTCAGCCGGTCGTACAGCTCCTGGTCTCGCTTTGCTTCTTCTCCTTTTTGTAGTGCTTCCCAGTCACCTTCCTCCAGGATGGGGCTGATGATCCATTTGGCTGTTCCGCCGTTTTCTGCAAGTCCTTTCAGCCCTCTTGCTGCGAACTGGAACCAGGAGCTGGTGAAGTAGCCGACACCTCGTTTGTATTCTTCTGCTACGCTCAGAGCGGGGTTGTAGAAATCCTCCGCGAAGTCAACATCGGATGTTTCTATCAGTAACGGGAGATCGAGGTCCCTCAACCCTTTGGGAGGGTCTGACATCTAGTGTGATGGACGCTTACTGACCATTTGAATCCTTTGCCGCCCTCCGGTTTTACAGACGGCGATTAATACAGTAGAAGAGTTAGTACAGCAATTAGTTGTATCAACCAATCAGTTGCCAGGTGGGGGCTGGCTATTCCCCTGTCAGGCTTTTTAGAAGGTGAGGTTGCGGAGCCGGTTGACGATCTTGATTACTTCGTCAGTCGCGTACTCGATTTCTTCTCGGGTGTTGTCTTTCCCGAGTCCGAACCGGATTGCGTGGTGCCAGACCTCTTCGTCGTCGGTGATTGCCTGGAGTACGTGTGAGGCTTCGACTGTGCCGGTGGTACAGGCTGATCCTGCGGAGACGGCGATGTCCGGCTGCAGGTTTTTGACCAGGGCTTTGTTCTCTACTCCGGTGAAGCTGATGTTGAGGTTGTTAGGGATCCGGTCTTCCGGGTGGCCGTTGAGGACGACGTCGTCCAGTTCGTCGTTCAGCCGGTCCCACATGTAGGAGGTGAGTTCATCGACGTGCTGACTCCGTTCCTCCAGTTTTTGATCCGCCATTTGCACGGCTTTTCCGAATCCGACGATTGCAGGGACGTTGAGCGTCCCGGAGCGCCAGCCTCGTTCGTGGCCTCCTCCGTGAAGTAACGGGTTGAGTTTGACTTTCGGGTTCCGTCTTCTGACGTAGAGTGCGCCGACGCCCTTCGGCCCGTAGATCTTGTGTGCGGAGATGGACATCAGGTCGATACCCATCTCTTCGACGTCGATAGGGAGGTAACCGAGTGCCTGGACTGCGTCGGTGTGGAAGAATACCTCGTTCTCTTTGGCGACTTCCCCGATCTCCTTTATCGGAGCTATGGTGCCAATCTCGTTGTTGGCAGCCATGATGGAGATCAGGATGGTTTCGTCCCGGATTGCGTCCTGAATGTCTGCCGGGTCTACTTTCCCGTTTTCGTCGACGGGTAGGTAGGTGACGTCGAAGCCGTCTGTTTCCAGGTCTTCGCAGACTTCGAGTACTGCTTCGTGTTCGGTGACGGCGGTTATGATGTGGCTGCCTTTGTCGTTGTCATCTGCGTAGTCTGCTGCTCCTCTAATAGCCAGGTTGTCGGACTCGGTTGCTCCGCTGGTGAAGATGATTTCTTCTTCGCGGCAGTTTATTGCCTCCGAGACTCGTTCTCGGGCCTGGTTTACGGCCTGCTTCGCTTTTGCCCCGAATATGTGGTCTTCGCTGGCTGGGTTGCCGTAGCTTTCTGTGAAGTAGGGGGTCATCTCCTCAACGACCTTTTCGTCGACGGGTGTGGTGGCGTGGTGGTCGAGGTAGATGGGTGTGTCCACGTCAGAAGTCATTAGCTATCCTTCCTGTTTGGCTTCCAGTCCTTTTATCTCTCCGGGAACGAGGTCGTAGAAGTCGCTTAGGTCGCTTACGTTACCTGCTACTCGTTCGACGCCTCGGTTGAGGTGTGCGACGAACTCTTCGTACAGGTCCTCTTCGGGGTCTTTCCCTTCCTGGATGAGTCGTTCTTTCAGGAGGGCCATGTAGAGGGTGTCGTGTTCTCCGAGCAGGGTGTACCGGTTGAAGGTTTGCCCGTCAGTGTCGTACTGCTGCGGGTTTGGTGGCCGTGGCTCGTTGAGGGAGTAGCAGAAGCCAATTCTGCCGAGGTAGTTGGGTGTCATCCCGGTGTTGGCTTTCAGCATTTTCAGCTGGTTGGTGGCGTCGCTGTCGATGGTGATCCGGTTGAATTTCTGGCTCATGATGTGATCTCCCCGAGTAATCGCTGATCTTCGTCGTCTTCGGTCCAGAAGTAGCCTTCCGAGGGAACGGTTTTCCCTTCCTCTTCGTCGTACTCCAAGCGGTATGCCTGGGAGATGTAGCCTTCCAGTTTCTGGTACTGGTGGTCGTCGATCTCCGTGTCGGTGGAGAAGATGATCACCTGGTGTGCTGCTTCTGGGAAGAAGTGGGTGATCAGGTTGTCTCTGTGATCGTTGTCGAGGCGGCCGAGCGGTGTGTCGACGATGAAGGGTAGTGGCCGGTCGGAGATCTCTGCCAGTGCCCAGAGGAGGGATGTGGCGAAGATCTGCCGTTCTCCGGCTGAGAGTTCTGTGTGCGGCTTGCTGTTGCCGTGGATGGTCTTGATCGTGATGTCGAGGTTTTCTTCGTCGATCTCGATTTTGTCGTAGAACTCGCCTTTGTTGGAGAGGGTGATGTAGCGTTCGCTGAGTTTCGACTCCAGTTTCCGCAGCTTCTTCTTGGCGAGTTCTTCGCGGAAGTCCTTTACCGTGTTCCGGACGTCGGAGGCGAGGTCTGCTCGTTCGGAGACATCTTCGACACGGGACTTCTGCTCAAGCTTGTTTTCGACCTCGTTCTCTTTCCGCTCTAACCGGGTCTGTGCTGTACTGATTTCTTCCTCCAGTTCTTCCAGCCGCGATTTGATGGCTCCCTTCTCCTCGGTAAGCTCGTTGAGGTCGTCGATCAGCGGTGAGATGACTTCCTGGTCAGGTGCCTTGTTGAGGCCGGATTCGACCTCTTGGAGTTCCCTGGTTTTGTCTTCCAGACTCTCGGTTAGGTCCGCAAGCTGGTCTGGGACATCGTTCAGGGCTCTGTCGGTAAGCGAGTAGATCTCCTGTCGCTGTGCCTCCGAGAACTGGTGGGCGAGTTCCGGCTCCTCGTCTTCGATTTCCAGCCGGCTTTTGAGTTTATCCTGGATGCGGTCAGAGAGCTGGCCGACTTGGTCTTCCGGCATATCCATCTCTTCCCAGACATCCTCGTCACCGAGTACGTCGTCGAGTTCGTCGGTGAGCTCGTTCCTGGCGGTCGCCCGGTTCTGCCGTTCGGTCTCAGTCTTCAACCGGTCAACTACGGACTCACAGAGATCCGGTGCCAGGGTGAACGGGTACGCGCCTTCCGCAAGATCCCGGATCTGGTCTTCGAGTTGCTCGATACTGGCGTTCAGTTCAGCTCGGCGCTCCTTGAGTTCCTCTCGTTTGTCGGCGTAGGATCCACCCTCTTGGGCGATCTTCGATTCCTTGCTGTCGATCTCGTCCTCCAGCTCTGCCAGTCTTTGCTCCTTCTCTGCTCTCTCCTGTTTCAGGTCCTCAAACTCCTGCTCGATTTCGTCTCGCTGGTCCTGAAGCTCCTGGATTTCGTCGTTGATGCCTTCTACACCGCTTTCTTCGAGCTTCTGGGAGATGTAGATGGATAAGTCGGTGTCCAGGCGTTCAATCAGGTCGAGGCCGAGGAGTGAGTACATCGAGTCCTCAAAGTCGGCGTCAGATTCGACTGCTGACGCAAGTTCCTGAATTTTCTCCCCGTCGAAGAAGAACAGTTGGGAGACTCCTGGTGGAACCAGTTCTTTCAGGAAGTCCTGCCACTGGTCCTCGTTGAGTTCGGATGGGATCTCTCCGTTCCTCCGGACTTTCAGGTCCTCGACGATGCTTTTGCCACGGTCGCGCCAGGAACGCTCCACGGAGTAGTGGTCCACTTCGCCCATGTGGGAGTACTCGAACTCGAGTCGGACGGCTGCTGTATCCGCTTTGCCGTCTGGGTATTCGTGGAGCTTGCTGCGGATTGCTTGTTCGTAGTCTTTCCTGGCGGTGCGCCGGCCGAGGGAGGATTTGCCGTGGAGGCAGAATCCGATTGCTTCGAATAGCGTGGTTTTCCCTGCCCCGTTTTTCCCGCCGAACAGTACGATGGGAGAGTCTTCAGTTGAGCTAAGCTCGATTTCGTTGCGTCCTCGGTAGGGGCCGAAGTCTGTGATGATTAGCTTGTTGATTCTCATGTAGCCTTGTCCGTTAGACGTCTACTCCGTCGTATTCCCACGCTTCTATACGGTCTTCACCTTCGAGTTCTGCGACGATTTCCGACATGTCTCGCCAGTCTTCTCGCATGACTTTGTCCAGCTCGCTGTAGATGGATGCGCGGCGTTTCATGCCGTAGTGCTGGAACTCGGTGTCGAGGAGGCGTTTGACGAGTTCGGCAGGGACGTCGTGTTCTTCACAGACCTCGTTGAGGACTTCTGCTTCCAGCTCGCCGAAGGAGCCGAGGTCGTCGTGGACCCAGTCTAGGTCGTCGTCCATGACCTCGTTGTAGATGTTTGGTACGGAGTCCGCCCAGTCAGCTCGTTCTTCGCGCCAGAGACGCCGGATCTCTCTGAGTTCTTCCTCCCTGATCAGATCCATTTCCTCGTCTTCAGGGATTTTCTCGTTGACCTCTTTCTGGGTCTCCAGGAGTTTCCGGAGCAGGTCTTTGCAGAACTCGAACTTGTGGGCGCGGGGGATGATGCCGTCACTGCCGTTGGTCTTCTCTTTGACGTAGCCGTGTTGACGGCCTTTGACCATCCGGTAGTTCGGCTTCTTCTCGGGGTCCTGCGTTTCTTTGAGGAAGTCACGGAACTCGAGGAGGGGTTCCATCCATTCGTCGCCCTCGTCGATCATGTTCTCCATCGCCTTGTCTTCGGAGACGACGGTGCAGGTCCAGCAACCGAATCGGCTGTTACCACAGGATGGGGTTTTCGTGTCGATCACCATCGGGCACTCGTCGTCCGCTTCCTGGTAGAGTGCGGCGAGATCTCGGTTGTTCTTACCCCAGGGGTTGTCGACGGCTTGGATGAGGTAGGTCCAGACGTCGTCGACGATCCAGTCCTCGATAGGTGTGTAGACGAAGGCGTTGGCGAACTTGTTGTGCCGTGAGAGGACGGTGCCGTCGATGCTGTGCATCTCCATTACCTGTTCTCGGGTGGCGGATTCTGCTTTCCGTGCTCCGAGAATCACCACTACTTCGCCGTGTTCGGAGACCTGGTTCTCGATGAATCGGTCTGCAGGGTCGATTTTGAGGCGTTCCGTACACCAGCGGAAGTTCTGGTTGGGTGCCGGGTAGCCGCGTCCGATGAGGTTGACCCAGAAGGAGTCGTCAACCTTGGGGGTGACCTTGTGGGCGGTGAAGGGCAGATTTTTCTTTTCTGCGTACTCGTTGATATTTTCCAGAGTAGAGATGATGTGGTTGACGATTTTCGGCGTCTCCACTAAAGTATCACTTGAGATAACATGGATCGGTTTCTGCCTCTTCTCTTCTGGAAGGTCTTCGATTGCGTACCAAATTAGCTGGAGGGCAGTGGTGGAGTCCTTGCCGCCACTGTAGCCGATAACCCAGGGGCGGTCATCCGCCAGATAGGTTTCCTGTATCTCCCCGTAGATGTCTTCGAGAGAACGGTTGTCGAAAACGGACTCGCCTTTTTCCTGGCCAGTCTTCGCAACCTCTAAATTATCTGTACTCATGATGATATCCTCTTGGTAAGATTGCTGTTCGGGAGATACTTGTATCTACCCGTACCTACCGGCAGATTGACGAGTGGCCCCGCTATGATCCGTTGGTTTTCCATTCTATATTCCCTGCGTTGACCTCCGATTTTTCTACCCTAATAGCGCCCTGCTCAACGGCTTGCTCGAGTGATAGTTTGTCTTTCATTAGGTAGATATCGTGGTTCCGGCGTTGCTTTCTCATTACTGAGTTGCTTAGTATCGCGTTTGAATCTGTTTCTTCGTCTGCGACGACACAGTACTCCTCTGGGGAGTCCTCTATCACCAGTTCGTAGAAGTAACTGTCCAGAGTTTGTTGTACCTCTTTCAGGTCCTCTTCTGGGACTTTGAAACGATATTTGTCCCTACTGTAGTACTTTTTGAGCTGGTTGAAGAGCTGTTCTTCGTCGAAGTACGCTGTGAACAAGTATGTGTTCCCGAAGTCGAATGCTGTTATCTCCTCCGTGTCGACGTTGAAGCTGGGCATTGGTTTTTCCCTCCTTCCAGCGTGGGGGGCTCTCCTTTCTAGTTTAAACTCTACTGTCTAATACCTCCGCCAAGGGGAGTGAAAGTGGAACCGCGGGACGGCTGCCGTCTGATCATTAGGGAGGGGTTCGGGGGGAGAACCTTCTGAGTTACTCACGGTTTTTCTTGAATTGGAAGTAGCTTCCTGAGAGGACTACGCTTAGGATGGATGCTGAGGTGATGATGTAGCTTAGAGTAGAAACTATTCTATCTATCCCGGTTGTTGGCGGGTTGAATTGGTAGTATGCCCAGAAAATGATGAAAGGTGCGCCGGTGAAGAAGAATTTGTGCGCGGATTGCTTGACAAACTTGAGGTGACTTGGGTCGATGCTTCTGTAAACCGGTATTAGTCCGATTTGTAGGGGCCAGTATGCTGCGACGGGTACCGGGTTTCTCAGGATCCAGGTGTTGGTGTAGTTGAATCCGTTGAGTAGGCCGGATATGGTGTATGTGAGAAGGAAGATGATTGTTCCTGCGCTGAATGCTCCGAGTTGGAGTTTCTGCGGTAGGGAGAGGTTCAGGAATCCATCTTCGTCGTCCGCCATAGGGTGTATTGGCTGTCCTGTGCTTTTAAAAATGACACTTCACCTATATTTCTTAGGCGGATATCTTGAGAGATGACTTTCCAGAAAGGTTCATAGACGGGTCTGAAGAGAAGTCGTTCGGTAACGAACTGGACGAGGGATTGACGCAGGCTTTCAGATCCGGAGTAGGTAACTGCGAGTACAGTCAGAAGACAATTCTCTCCGCGATTATCGAGCCGTACCTGGAGGTCGTCGACGAAGAGGAACTGATTTTCAAAATCGACACAGAGGAGTTGAACCTGGAGAAGTGGAGTGATCGCTATTCGTAAAGGACTGATACCGGTTTTAGCAGTAATTCTGTTTTCGTCTATCTCACTGGCACAGGTTCCAGAGTTCAACGTCGTTCCAGATGGAGTCGACCGTGATCTCTCGGCTTACAACGATCATGAGATCGAGTTCTCCTTCACGAATCTGGACTCGTCGCGAGAGATCCACAACGTGACCCTGGAGAATACGTCGTACCTGTCCTGGAACGAGAACCGGTTCAATTTGAATGCGTCTCAGACACGGACGGTGAACGCTTCGTTCTACACGGAGAACATTACCTCGATCAACGACTCGCTGAGTTCGAGTTACAAGTACAGCGGTTCTGACAACGATTTCTCCGGGCCGAACATTTCGATAGACGTCTCCACGTTCTACCGGAATACCTCGGTAGATCTCTCTACGTTTGGAAGTAATTTCGAGTTACAGTTCGGGGAGAGTGATACCTCGGTGTTCAGGGTCCGGAATACAGGGAATGAGACGGCTTTCAACGTGTCTTTGGAAGCGGAGGATATCACGTTTGACCGGAGTTCCGGGTTCGATGTTCCTGCAGGTGAGGATACTCTTGTTCAGTATGAAGTGAGTATTCCGAAGCCGGAGGAGAATGCGACAGCTGCCACGAACCAGACTTACCAGCGGACGGTCAGTGTTTCCGGTGAGAATTTCAACGAGACTGAGTTCTCTGCCAGTGTTTTTGTCCCGTTCAAGCAGTATGATACTGATGAGGCGGAGCGTGAGGCTGTAGAGACGTTGGTTCAGTTCTGTAGTGATAACCCTGAGTCGAATATCTGCAGTGGGGAGCAGATCGTGAGGTACAAGAATAATACGGAGACTGTCTACCGGACTCCTGAGGCGAATGTCAGTTTGACTGAGGAGGAGCTTACGTCGCTCAAGGTTTTGGCGAATACTCGTTCGGAGGATTACCGGGATATACTGCAGCGGGTTCGTCTTCAGCAGAATACGTTCCGCAGTGAGTTGAACAAGACTCGCAGCAATTTCTCTGAGAATTTGAATCAGGTTGAGGCTGAGTCTGAGGAGAATACCGAGATGATCCGGAGCTTGAACCAGACGATTGTAGAGAATAATGAAAGAGAGCTTCAGGAGGCTCGTAACAGGACGTTTTGGATGCAGCTTGGAGTCCTGATCTTGGTTTTAGCGGTTATCGTGAAGCTGGGCTGGTTTGTCTACGAAAATCTTGATGACTGGACTGATGATTCGAGGTGGACTTGAGTCGTGGAATCGAGTTGGAATACAGCTCAGAAGTATGCCGGGTTATTCCTGTTCGAGATCGTGTTCTGGGCCTTGGTTCTGGCTCTCGGTTTCTGGCTAGGGTTCCCTGGGAACGGTTTGTTCGTCGGCGTGATCGCTGTCCTGAACATCATCATCGGGATGGCTGGATACTTCGTCACCCGTGACAGCAGCGAGTTCAGCAGCTTTCAGACCGCTACTAAGCGGCAGTTATCCGAGGAGGAGGCCTATAATCTGGCTCGGTATATGCTGCCGTACAGGAGAGGATATCGTGTTGAGAGGGTAGTGGATAGAGGTATTGATCCGGCAGTCTCTGCTTCGGATGACAAGGAAGACGCTGTCCGCCTGTTTAAACTGGAGTTTGAGCCGTTGAATGTCTCTGGGAGGGCCACTCTCTATATGGATTTGGAGCAGGAGCTGTCGGTTGATCTTGATGATTTAGACTCTTTTGAGAATGCTATTGACAACGTTCAGAATGTCCGTATAGTGAAATCGTGGACGTCGACGAATTATGAGGAGAAGGTTCAGGAGGTGAAGGAGTCACTGGATTTTGACGTAGAGCTACCGTTTAGTTCGACGGTGGAGATCCTAGATTCTCGAGGAGCTTCTGACAGTATCTCGGTGAATGTCTCTGAGTCTGATTCAGGTCTTCGAGAGCATAGTTACAGACATTCCTTGGACTTGCAGAGGGTGAACCGGACAGTTTCAGTGTTCAACGACGGTTCCTCAAGGATTGATTCTGGGCTTTCTCTGGATCTTCCAGGGAGTATTGTTGGGGTACAGTCTTGGGAAGACGCTGTCTCCCCGGATAGTTCGGTTACCAAGACGGGTATCTCAGAAGGGGACTGGATCCGTAATGAGAGTGAGAGAACGTTCAGTAAATACGAAGATGAAGAGTTCAGACATGGAGAGGATGCTCAAAGGCTCGTGAACCGCACTGAACTTGTTGTCAATAACATACTGGGTATCCGATTCGACACCGTCAATATCTCCACGGAATGTAGTAGAGGGTCGACATCGTCAGTTCCGGCCGGAGAGGATACCATAGTTACGACAGACTGTAATCAGCCAACATTTGTGGTCGACACGATTAACGAGAAGATCACTGAAACCGGGGCTGATACAGGGTTTAGCCATAATTTGACTACTCAAGGAGTATACCAAGAGAAGAGGTTGAATGAGACCGGAGGAATTTCCTGGACTAGCGTGAATGTTTCCAGCCCATCAGTATCGTGGAGCTGTGAGAACTGTGCTCAGCGTAGTGTAGATCTTCCTGCATCGGAGACCCGCTCCTTGCTGTTCAATAGTTCCAGTGACTGGGTTGTTAATGAGTCGGAACCAAGTACGAAAATCGGGGAGGTGAATCCGTCAGAAGCAGATATCAACCAGCAGTTCCTGTACAATCAGAGCGGGTTACGGGTGGATAATACGCAGAGTTTCGGATTTGACGATGTCGATATTTCCAGCAAATGTTCCTTGACAAGTTCCGCGGATATACCTTCTGGAGAGTCTATTGTAACGGAAGCGTGTAACAACAACAGTTTCTCCGGGGATTGGATCAAGAACGAGGAAAGTGGGTCAACAAAGTATGCTTCTGGACCAATTTTCATCGGGAAAGGATTCAACAGGTCCTTCACTGCTACGCAAGGAGTAGAGGCCACGAACGTCCGAACCAGTACAGATCTTCAGGTCAACGTCGATTCCCTAGTTTCGGAAACCCCTGGTTGCTCCGTCGTAAACTCGTCTCAGCAGACGTTCTCCGCGGATAGTGTCTCCAGCTTCACCTTCCACAAATCCTGCAGTTCAGGAAGTCATTTGAACCGGACTCCGGTTGTGAAGACGGAGGCTGATAGCTTCTACAAGTACGGTATTGAGTTCGGGTTCAGGGTAAATTCGAACTTGACTGAGGAGCAGGACGTGGAGTATGTTGTGAAGAAGTCCTGGTTGGATAACTGGAATCGCCGTGATCCGACTGAGACCGAGGCTTTCGTTGACGGTAGCAGTAAGGACATCTCAATCCAGGAGCGAGTGATCAGCGGTACCGAGTACGTCATTTTCGTTATCGGCGACGAGCATGGGAACTCCTCTTTGCACCAGGGGATACACAGTGCTTCTCTAAGCTACTTCGAGTCGAAAAGCCCTGGATCTACCAGTGGAGGATCTGAAAGTGGTTCTGGAGGAAACAGTGGTGGAGGGCTGATCAGCGGTGGAAGTGGCAGTGAGACTCCGGTTGAAGAGGTGACGAGTGACAAGTACAATTGGAGTGTTTCAGCGATTACTTCGGAGGATTCCAGGAGTTTCCAGATCTCCGGTTATCCTGGAGCCACGTTCGAGAAGTACATCGTGGTCCGGAACACGGGAGACAACAACGTCACCTTGGATGTTGACTGTGTCAGCCTTGAGGATCAGTGTAGCTGGGTGGACGTCGAGGTTGACCGAGTGGTTTTGAATCGGAACTCGTTCAGTGAGAAAACGATTGCAGTCAGTGGGACAGTACCTGAGTCGTTCCGTGAGAGGGATTCACCGGTACAGTTCAGTATCCAGGTTTCTGATCCAGAGTTTAACGGTAGTCAGTCGGGGCCTCACGTTGGCTACGTTGATTTCACGGTGACGGATGATCCGTTCCTCGGTAGGGCGTTGGATGTGGCATTGAAGATACTTGAGGGCCGGGAGCTTGAGTCGCCGGTGTCCTGGGGCAATTCGATCACTATTCCTTTCTTCCTGATCCCGGTTTTCTGGGCTTCGCTGGTAATGGTTCTGTGGAGCATGGTTGAATGGTTGAATCCGCTTAGAAAGGATATCGCAGGCAGTGACTGGTCGACGAACTTGAAGTGGGTTTCGACGGTAGGAGTATTCCTCTTTACCTACATCGTCCTCTGAAACTCGAGGTCACCAGTACTGTTTACCTATTAGAGACAAGGAACGTGGATAATGCGTTTTAGATACGATCCTGTCAAGATCGGTGCCGGGATTTTCCTTTTAATTCTGGTATCGGTTATCGCAGTGCTGGCCGGGTTCTGGGAAGTATTGACGATGAGGGAAAGAGCGACTGTAACTATCGGGAGTGTTGGTGCACTTGGTACGGCGGCTTTGGCGTTGGCTACGTTCTGGACGATTAAGCAGAACGAGGAGACACTTGAGGACTTGGAGAAAGAGAGAAGGAAGCCTGTAGTCCTTGATTTCTTGGCTGAGGTTGTTGACCCGATCATCGAGAGAGCCGAGGATAGCAAGGAACCGTTGAGGAGTGGTCAACGGGTTTGGGGAGGTAACAGCAGGAACTCCAGTGTTGATGATGTCCGTCTTTCCAGGCCCCCAAGCTACCGTGATATCGAGGTCTCGATTTGGCATAAGTTCGAGGAAGAGTATCCGGATCTGTATGAGAAGTGTATCACCTGGTGGGAACTGGTGGATGAGGTCAAAGATGCTGCTGGGGAGCTTGCTGAGGCCTTGCTTGATGCAGATGAGTACGATGGCGAGATATCGGATCGGGACAAGGCAGTGAGGACGATTATGAACACGGTACGGTACTCTGAAGGAACTGATCGGCCGGTTGATGATGTCGAGGAGTACCGACGAACGATGTACCGGAATTATCCGGAGCTGCATCATCAGTATTGGCGGTCTCAGTGGGAGTTGCTTCAGTTGGTGGAGGATCTGCGTTCTGAAACTATTGAAATGAAGCGGGATCTGCAGGCTGAGTATGGGATATCGAATCGGGAGATCACGGAGTATCAGAATGTGTCTTGAGGCCAGCTTTTCCACCCCTTCGTTTTAAAAAGGATTTTAGGTAATTCTGGAGTATGGTTTTTCCGGATTTCGTAAAGGAACATCCAGTTGCATCCTTCGTTTCAGTTCTCGCCTTTCTCGGTGGTCTCGGCTTGTTAGCTGTTGTATTCAGTCAGGGTTCAGTGGTCGGCCAGGGTGGCTGCGGATCCTGGAGTGCCGAAGTCAACCCGAATACTGGTGAACTGTTTCAGTCTAAGGAAGAGGTTCGGCAGTTCTACGATTCACAGAATGAGGAGATTCCGGAAGGGTTTGAGATGAGGCAGCGGTTCTTCGGGGAGCTGCAGATTAAGACGCCCTGCGGAAGTGTTGGAGGTGGTTCGAACTGAGACGTGCAATTATCCTGTTTTTGTCCCTGTTCTTGTTCGCAGGTCTTGGTTCTGCTACTGTGACCAGTGCCGACTCGATCACGTACAACTCGAATAATGAGTTCTTCGACGGCACAGTCTTCGCCATTTCTGTCGCTGCAGATCAGTCGACGGATAAGATCGATATCTTCCTCGGTAAAGAGGAGTTGAGTGAGAAGACGAGTGGCGAGGTTCAGCAGGATCTACAGATTGATTTCACAGATCAGTCAACCAGCCTGCAGTACAGTACGTCGCCGTCCTCCGAATTGGTGAATATCTATACTTTTACGCCGTACAATCAGGAAGGGTTCTCTTCTGCGGATGATGCGATTGCGGCGATCAAGTCGAACTGTTTCGATTTGAATGGGAACGGTGAGGGAAGCGGTGTCTACAATTACGAGACCTCTTCCACGAGTTACGAGATCTACTGTTACACTCAGGACAAGTACCTGGGTACCCCAGCTTTCCTCGATAACCCTGAAGAGATCTTCTCGACGAAAGCCGAATTGAAGGCGTCAGGCAAGGTGAAGCAGACAGCTACGTTGTCGAACGGCGATGCAGGAAGCGGTGTAATCACTGACCTCGGTAGTCACGCGAAGATCCGGTGGAACGGGAATCTAGATACCGGCGCTTCAACACCGGATAATTCTCGTGTCTATGCTTTACACGGGAATCGGTACAGCGGTTCCTGGAGGATTATCGGTGAGACCGCGTACGACGACTACAGTACATACTTGGAAGGAGGTCAGGCTTTCCAGGCTTTACAGGACTGGGCGGATGGATACAATACTCGCTGGCAGATTGTGGAGCGGTTGAATAACCGTGCCTGGGATGCTGCGGAAGTCGATACGACCAGTGACCTGGCGTACACGACGGTAACTGATTCTTCGTACAGTAGCGGCCAGTTCAGCTACGATACAGAGGATCTCCTGGTCTATCCGATGTTCACGGTGTACGTTGATTCCGGGGAGAACGGTTACATCGAGACTTCGAAGCCGACCGGTGAACCGGATATAGTGTCGACGTCGTCGACGACGATCCCGGAGAGCGGTACTGGGACGATTTCTGCCACCGTTGAGAATGCCGGTGAGGCTCAGGGAAGTTTCTCTGGCCGATTAACCGGTTGTGATGATGGTTTTGTGTTCAGTGATACGCAGACGACGAAGACGGTGTATCCGGGTCAGAGTATTTCGTTTGACTTTGACGTGAGTTTCCAGTCTACGAGCCGTGAGCAGGGAGAAATAACCGGTAGCTGTGAGGTAGAGGTTCAGGATACTGGTAGTGCTGTCTCTGATTCGACGAGCATCTCCGTAACTGGGGAGCAGGTTTCAGAGTGTACTGCTGGTCACGAGAAACGGTTCTTGAATACTAATGACCGGTGGGAGATCCACGTCTGTAAGGATAATGAGCAGGGCTGGGAGAAGAGAAAGACCTGTGCTGAGGGTAAGAAGGCTGTTGCCCGGAGTGGCAACACGTTTGCCTGTGAAGAGGAGAACGAGGGATCTGGTGGAAATGACGGCGGGGGATCTGGAGACGGAGGCGGTGGAGAGTTACCGTCTTGGATCAGCGATTTCCTGGATCAGCTTCATCTCGGGTTCTCTGTCCTGGCCGGGATTTCACTCGGTGTAGTAGGGTACAGAGGGACTAGATGGGTTGATGGAGAGTACCAGGTCAACGGCAGTTTCGAACCGTTCAAGAGTAGAAGCCTGGACCGTGTAAGCCGCGGTAGATTCATCATCGGTTCTGCAGGGGCAGTTCTTGGATTGGCCCTCGGTACGTTGCTGGCGTTGCAGGTTCCACTCGGTATCCAGGTGGTTGTCGTGCTTGGTGCTGGAGTCCTGATCTGGAAGAAACCTTGGTGATGAAGAGTTGAAGAAGCTGATCTCAATTCTATCTCTGCTCGCTTTCCAGGTATCTTCTGTCGCTGGGCAAGGGTATCGGGAAGCGGTTAACCGTACTTTGAATCCGGAGAGTGTGGAGCAGGTCCGGGTGTTGTATGAGACGCTTGGGTGGCGTGTCGCTGCTGTTCTGGCGGTGCCTTTACTGGGTATGTTCGTTTACGGAGGACTGCTCAGTGAATGGGAGCGGGAGAATTACTGGCTTGTCCTGGTCCTCGGATTTGTTCTTGCAGTAGTCATCGTGATTGCGTTCCCGTTCGGCTTGAAAATGCTATAGAGAAATCTTCCTAGTAGAAGTACCGTGAAGTGCGGTAGTTTGAATAATCAAATCTGCTTACAACCTGTTAATGCCGCGAGTAGAATCGGAGTCTCTGGATTCCATCGACCCCGATCAAACGATTTTCCGGTATATGAGCTTCTCAAAGTTTGTTAATCTCCTCAAGACGAGGGATCTTCATTTTCATCAGGCCGCAGATTTCGGTGACCGGTTTGAGGGGTCAGTCCCGGAGATCATAGAGGAGGCTCGTGAACTCGAGTACCAGCGGGCTGCAGAGAGAGGTGATTTACGACCGGAAGGACACGAGATCCACGCTGAGATCAATAAGTGTCTTCGCCGGTTCACATACCTCAGCTGTTGGCATATGACAGACGAGGAGTCTGTGGCGATGTGGGAGCATTACGGAGGCTCTGAAGGAGCTGTTGCGATCAAAACTACGGTAGGGGAATTTAGCTCTGCGCTGAATACACGGGACAGCCCCGATATCTACTTCGGGGAAGTGGATTATCAGCCGTACAGTAGTGAACATGAGTCAACACCAGATGTCGATGACATCGATATTGAGGAGGAGCTGGATGACCGGTTCTTCCTCACTCGGGAGGCTCACTCGTTAGTTCCATTCGTCCACAAACGGCAAGGGTACGAGTACGAGCAGGAGATGCGGGGGATTATCCAGAATCCTCCAATCGATGAGGACCTGGACCAGACGAAGGTTGAGATCGACGGTGAGGTCATCGACGTGGACTTCAAGATCCACACTGAGCATGGGCCACGGTACCTGGATGCCACGAAAGAAAACGATCAGAAGGGTATCGATGTCCCGGTGTATCTGGACGGGTTAATTCAGAAGGTTCACACCGCGCCCGACGCCTCCAGCTGGTTCAAGGAAACTGTCGAGAAGGTTGTGGAAGATTGTGATCGGTTGATGCGGGATCACGATCCAGAGGAAATCTTAGAAGATTCGATTCTGGACGACGATCCCTCGTTCTAATCTCCAGTCTGTATACGGCCGTCGTCTTCGCGGGTAGGGATCTGAGTGAGATCATCAGAGATATCTTCTATTTTTTCCTGCCAGAAGTCCTCCATCTGGTCGAAATACCTCTCCAAGTCTAACTGGGTCTGGCTATCCCACTGCTCTTTGATGATCTCCACTCCTTCGTCAGCATGTGCGACAACGAGGTTCCAGACATTCTCAGGAATCTCCTCGTTTTCGTTATCGGAGTGTGAGGCGAGTTCGATTGCGATAATCCGGTCTATCAGTTCGATAGTGTAGGCGTGGTCTTCGTTATTATCCAAGACTTGGTTGATGTCGGTGAAGCGGTGATAGGGGTCATCTTCTCCTGCTGGTACAGAATCATCCGGCGATCCTGATGTCTCAGACTCTTCATCGCTATTGTACCTTCTGTCAGCCTCTTCTTCTATGAGTTCTCCATCGTCCTCGATGTACCCGATGACTAAGGAAGCAGAGAAGAGTCCGAAACCGGTGCTGAATGGGTATGTTTCGCCTTCTTCTGCCCCACCGATTTGCGGGCTCAGTTCTGCGTAGACGTCTTTCTTCCTGGTTTTCAAGTCTCGGGTGAGGTTTCGTACATTAGTCATCTGCAGTCACCTCTTCTTCGCTTCCTGCGGTCACTCCCCTATCGAAGTGATCCGGGTCGTGGTCAACTATCTCGGATGTTTCGTCTCCTGTCTGAATGATATCGTGGTGGTCAGCGATTGCATCCTGTTCTCTGAGAAGTTCGATATCTTCTTCTCTCAGTTCGTTGGGCTGGTAGAACACAACCACTTGATCGACGAACTCCGGGAGGTTTTCTATCAGGTTCTCTTTGTGGTCCCCATCTAACCGGGCGATCGGAGTGTCGATCAGGATAGGTGCATCACGGGAGGAGAACTGGGCCAGTCCAGCGATGAAGGCGTATGCAATGATCTGTCGTGCGCCCCTACTCGGATCTTGATCGGGGATGGTGAATGTCCCGTCGTCAGTTTTGATCCTGAGTTGGTAGTTCTCATGGATGCTAAGGCCCTCATAGACCTCATTGTTCGTCATTTTCATGAACAGCGTGGAGGTCTTATCTTGGACGGAATCACGTCTCTCGTCTACGTACTCATCCTTTGCATCCACGAACGCCGATTTGGCTTGTTTAGCGACTTCGATTAATTCTTGGTACCGTTCTTCTTCCTCGCTCGCACCTTCCATCTCCTCCAGTTGGCTTTCCAGATCGCTAACCTTCTCTTCCTGATCGGAGATGTCGTCCTTCAAGGACTCAAGTTCAACTTTCAGGCGCTCTATCTCCCGGTTGACTTCTTCGAGCTCCTCTCTGATTTCGTCGACTTCGTCGGTTTCGAGTTCGGCGTTTTCTATAGTCTCTTCCAGACGCTCTATGCGCCGCATCCGTTTTGTCCGGTCCTGTTCAAGCCCGTCAATTTGAGAGGTGAGGAACTCGAATTGAGCTTTCTCGTGGCCCAGGTCGTACTCTTCCTCATCAGTTTGTGCTTGCAGACCGTCGACTAGCTGGTCGATGTATTCGGCTTCGTCAGTGGATTCATTTCTTGCTTCGTCCAGTCTGTCTCGGAAGTCAGCAAGGGGTATATCTTCGATATTTTGACCGCAGACGTAACAGTCCTCAGGCACCTCATCTATCGTGTCTTGGAGGACTTCGATTATTCCACCAGGAGAGTCTAATGCGACAGTAGATCCGACTTGTTCTGCGGCGACTGCACCTGCTATCGGCCCGAATCGGTCGTAAATTGCCTGCCGTTTCTTTCTGTTCTCCTCTAACTGGGATTCGATGCAGGGAGTTAGGTCGTCTATCTTGTCTTGTGAGAGATATTCGCGGGCTTTGTCGACGTTGTGAGCGCCGTATAGCTCAACTCGGGTTTCAATCAGCTGGTGATACTTTTCCCGGATGTCTCCTGCTTCAGCAAGCCGTTCTTCTACGTCGCTTTTCTCGTCGCGTTTGTCCTCCAGCTTGGACTGCTTCTCCTCTTGTTCTTTTTTGTACTCTTCGAGGAGGGTACGTTCTTCTTCAAGCTCATCTTTGGTCTCCCGGTATTCTTCGGCTTCTGAGTGGGCTTCCTGGAACTTTTCCTGATAGTGTTTGATTCCACGTTTTTCCAGGTCCGTCTCGGCTTTACGGAGTTCTTCGATGCCGAGGACCAGTTCGATTGCTTCTCGGACATCGGCGTCTTGCTGGCCGAATCTTTCGGCGTATTCGTCGATTTGTTCTCCGTCGAAAATGAAGAAGTGAGATGCGTCTTCTGGAAGAATACCGTCTCGGAACTCTCGGTAGTCGGTGATATCGTCGTCGCCTCTGGTATCGATGATTATGCCGTCTTCTTCGTCCTCATCATCTACCTCTTTCTCTACGACGACATAGTGTTCGTCGACCTCCCTCTCTGATTTGGTATCGGCCTGGGAAAATTCGAGGACTCGTTTGATCTCGTAGTCCCGGCCGTTATGTGCGAAGGAGATGGTGACTGCGGTTTCTCCGTCACCTTCTATAGCTGCTCTCCGGTTAATACAGTAGTCTTGTTTCTTCTCTCTGTTTGGTCCGCCATTACTGTCGAAGTCGTAGAGGCAGAAGCGAATAGATTCGAGTAATGCGGTTTTCCCTCGGTCGTTTTTTGCTCCGAAGAGGGTGACGCCACTTTCGTCGCTGAAATGAATGGTGTCCTCTCCGTAGAACGGCTTGAAATTCTGGAGGGTTACTGATTCAAGCTCCATTTTCCTCGTCTACGTGGTTTTCTAGAGCTGATTGAATCCCATCAGTGATTCCGTGACGTAGTTCCATAGTAGAAAGATCGTCCTCGAGATCGTAGATTTCGAGCAGAAGCTCCTCTGTGATGGCTTCTCGGTTCTCTGCTTCCTGCCGAAGAAGCCGCTTGATTTGATCTTCCTCTTCTTCTGCTGCTCCCATGTGATCGTGGTGCCACCAGCAGTAGAAAATGATTGTGGTGACAGGGATCGCACGGTTAATTGCGTGCCTGCTTGGGGTAACAAAGGATAGAGGTGCTGTATGAATGTTTTATAGGTGGTTGTCCAAGTTCTATTCACTGAGATGTGTGAGGTGATGCCCGTATCGACGAAGGATTTGATGATTATTCGGTGGACAAGTTCCTGGAGAAAGTCGAGGAAAGAGAGAAGGAGCATTTGGAGGAGCAGTTAGAAACTGTAGAGGATATTCTTGAGGAGAGGGATTCGGTTCACCAGAGTCTGATCGATGAGTTGGATGATGAGATTGAAGTCCAGTCTGATTTGTTGAGTAGTTCTGCTAAGAGCGATAAGCCGCGTATCAGGGACCGTCTTGAGGAGCTGTATCGTGAGAGACGTGAGGAAAGACGTGGGAACTGGCGTGACCGTGAGTCTTTGCGGGAGAGAAAGCTTGATTTGGAGGATGAGTTGGCTTCGCTGGGTGGGTTGGAGAACCTCGGTTCTTGAGACTCCAGTCCCAGGGTTACTGGTTTAAGATTAGGCGTCGAAACCCTTACTAAGCGGACGTGCGTGTTGCTTTCCGCCTATGCTTGGCACCAAAGGTGTGGCCTCGGCACTCATAGGGCTCGTCGTTCCGCGGGTGCCAGCCCGGGTCGGAGCGGTGGTATCGTCATCGGCCGGTCGAAGGTAGCGCGTTCTCGGTTTTAGGGGTTTCCTAGATGCCCGTCGGTGCGTCCAGGACGGTCGTTTCGACGCCCCAGTCGTCGGCGAGGTCGGCGAGCGCGTTCACGCCGAACGTCTCGGTCGCGTAGTGGCCGGCGAGGTAGACGTGGACGCCGGCTTCCTTCGCCTGATGGTAGAGTTTCTGCTTGCCTTCACCGGTGACGAACGCGTCCGCGCCGCGCTCGACGGCGGCGTCGAACCAGTCCGCGCCGCTCCCAGTCACCACCGCTACGTCCTTGATGGCGTCCGGGCCGAAGTCGAGGTGGCGGACGCCGCCCGCGCCGTGGTCGAGGTCGGTTTCGAGCGTCTCCCGCACGCCCGCCGGGTCGAGGGCGTCGGCGGTGCCGGCGAGGCCGATGTACTCCGACCCCATCGCGCCGAAGCGCTCGCGGCCCGCGAGCCCGAGGCGGTCGGCGAGGCCAGCGGCGTTCCCGAGGCTGGTGTGGCCGTCGAGCGGGAGGTGGGAGACGTAGAGCGCCACGTCCTCCCGAATCAGGGGCGCGACCCGGTCGAAGTCGCGGCCGGTCACGCGCTCGATACCGCCCCAGGAGAGGCCGTGATGGGTGACGAGCGCGTCCGCCCCCGCGGAAACCGCGGCCTCGATGGTTTCGACGGCGGCGTCCACCGCGAACGCGACGTGCTCGACCGTCCAGTCCCCGCTCCCTACCTGGAGGCCGTTCGCGCTCGCGTCTACGTCCGCGTAGTCGCTCGTCCGCAACTCCTCGTCGTACCGCGCCGCGAGTTCGGAAACGTCCATACCCGATAACGAACCGCCCCCGGCATAGGTGCGGCGAACCTTCAAATACGAAGCCGAACCCAGACGGGGCGTGCGATAACAGTCAGTCCGGGGCGTTCAGCGGGTGCGCGTCACGCCGCCCCGGAATCGCGAGTGACGCCTGCCAGCCCCTACGCCGAATCCGCGTGCGCGAACACGAACTCTCGGAGGAGCTTCGCACCCAACACCGCGGCCTGGCCGTCGTCGCGGTCGTTCACCTCCACAATATCGAACGCCGACGCCGCGGGCGCGATGTCGCGGACGAGCCGCCGCATCGCTCGACTGGAGAGCCCGCCCGGTTCCGGCGTCCCCGTCCCCGGCGCGAACGCCGGGTCGGCCGCGTCCACGTCCACCGAGAGGTAGACCTCGCCGTCGAACGACGGCGACCACGACCCGACCTCGTCCGGTTCCACCACGGTCACGTCGGCCTCGCGGGCGCGCTCCCACTCCGCTTCGCTCCCCGAGCGCGCGCCGACGACGTACGCCTCCTCGGCGGTGTCGAGCGCGTGCCGCGTCACGGTCGAGTGACTCAACGGGTTGCCGTCGTACTCCTCGCGGAGGTCGAGGTGGGCGTCCAGCGCCACGAACACGTCCGGCTCCACCGCCCGCACGCCCGCCACCGAGACCGTGTGCTCGCCCCCCACCAGGAGCGGTACCGCGTCGTCCCACACCACGTCCGTGACCGTCCCCCGGAGGTAGTCGAGGTACTCCGCGGTGTCGTCCCACGCGTGCACGTCGCCCGCGTCGTGCACGCCGAGCGCCGAGAACGACTCATCCGTTCGGTGGTCGTAGTCCTCGAACGTCCGCGCGAACTGACGGACGCGATCCGGGCCGAACCGCGTCCCCGGCTGAAAAGACGTCGACACGTCGAGCGGTGCGCCGACGACCACGTACGCCGCGTCCTCGCGGTCGGCGGTCGCACCGGGAAGCATCTATTCGAGAACCTTCCGCTTGCCCTCCCACTCCAGGTACTCGATCTCGTCGTCGGGACTGACAGACACGTCGTCGGGGAGTTCGATGGTGATGGTCTCGTACGTGTCGAGGTCCATCACTTGCACGACGTTGTCGGACTCCTTCGCGACGACCTGACCGCCCTTTCGGTTGACGATGGGCACCCAGACCTTCGCGTCGACAGGCTGACTGAAACTACGCTTCTTCTCGTCGAAGACGCCGCGAGCCTCGACGCGCGCCTTCGCGCTCCCGTGTTTCCCGGGCTTTGCGGTGGAGTACGCGTCGATCTTGCACGCCGCGTCGTCGATGATGACGTAGTTTCCTTCCTGGAGTTCGCGAACCTGCTTCTGCTCTTTCGCCATGCACGCGGATTCTCGACGTGCGAGTATAAACCGTTTGGAACGCGACGACCGCCCTACGCGCGGAGGGCGGCGCTCACGCGCTCCAGCCCGTCTTCCAGTTCGTCGGTCGGCAGGCCGAACCCGATTCGGAAGTAGTCGTCGTACCCGAAGCAGTCCCCGGGCGCGAGCACGACCCCGGCGTCCTCCACGACCGTCCGGCAGAACTCACGCGACCCCGCGTACCCGTCGGGGACGGTGACGAAGCCGTTCACGCCCGTCGGGTCGTGCCAGTCGAGGCCGTGATTGTCGAGCCAGTCCGCGACGATATCGTGGTTTCTGGCCGCTATCTCACGGTTCTCCGCGAGAATCTCGTCCTCCTGCTCGCCGAGCGCCTGCCGGGCGACGTGCTGGCCGAACGCGCCTGGGGAGATAGTGGTGTAGTCCTTCCACTCGACGGCCGCCGATACGACCTCCCTGGGGCCGCAGAGCCAGCCGAACCGCAGGCCCGCCAGCCCGTACGACTTCGAGAGGCTAGACGTGCTTATTCCGTAGTCGCCCAGGCTCGCCACGGGCGGCGTCGGACTCTCGGCCAGCAGGCGGTACACCTCGTCGCCGAGCAGGTAGGCGTCGTGGGTGGCCGCCACGTCGTAGAGTTCCTTGACGGTCTCCGCGTCGTGGTGCTTTCCGGCGGGATTGTTCGGATTCACGAACGCCACCACGTCCGTTTCCTCTCGAACCGCGTCCCGAACCGCCCCCACGTCCAGTTCCCACTCCGGCGGGTCGAGCGGGACTTCGGTGACCTCCCCGATGGCGTCGGGGACGGCCGTGAGCGCCTGGTAGGTCGGCGTGACGACGACGGCGTGTCCGCCCTCGTCCATCAGCGCGTGGTACGCGAGGAAGTTCGCCTCCTGCGCGCCGCACGTGAACGCGAGTTCGTCTCTCGTCCGATTGTGCCGGCCCGCTACTTCTTCTCGGAGCTCCGGGTCGCCGTCCGTCGGGATGACGTACCCGAGTTCGCCCGGGTCGGTGTCGAAGCGCTCGCTGTCGAGACTCCTGATACCCGACTCCGCGAGCATGATGTCCGCGTCGTGCTCGTGCTCGTCGAACCACCGTTCCAGGTCGAACGTCGCGATGTCCATACCCGATACAGGAACAGAACCGGGAAAAATAGGCGGGAGTCACCGACCCTGCGTTACCTGTCGCGTATCATCAACCCGAGTGAAGCGAGGAACGTGATGACGCTGGCGAGTAGGACGACCGGAACGACAGTCCACCGCTCGTTTACGGTGTAGAGAAGTCCCGCGAGCAGCACGAGATAAATCGAGACGAGAAGCCAATTCGTCGGCGACCTGTCTTTTTCCATCGGTCTCTCAAGTGGTTGTTCAAGTGGTATTTTATTTGTTTCTGCGCTCGCGGAGGTTCTGCCGCGTGAACTGCGGGGTCGCCTGCAGGCGCTTGCGCTTCCGGAACGACCGGTAGAGGTAGAACGCGCTGACGGCCGCGAGGCCGGCGGTCACGGCGGCCGCGCGGAGGTGGGCGTCCGCGTACAGGTAGGACGTTGAGAGCACGGACACCGCGAGCAGGAGGCCGAGCACGATGCGTTTGCCGAGGCGGTCGATGACGTCGTTCGAGTCCTCGATGTCGGCGCGGACGTAGAGGTCGTCGCGGTCGATGCGGTCGAGCGCGCGTTCGAGTTTCGGGGGGACGCGGACGGCGGACTGCGCGGCGCGCGCGAACTCCTCGCCCGTCTCCTCGACGAACTGGCGCGCGCCCTCCTCGCGGTAGCCGGTCTCCCCGAGGTAGTCGGTCGCGACCGAGACGAAGTCGAAGTCGGGGTCGAGCGTCACGCACACGCCCTCGACGACGGTGGCGACGCGGAGGACGAGCGCGAGGTTCGCGGGCAGGCGGAGCGGGAAGTCGTAGATGGTGTCCTCGACCTTCCCCACGATCTGCTGGACGCGATAGGTCTCGATGGACTCGCCGCGGGCGTCCCGTATCGCGAGTTCCATCACCTCGGCCATCGTCGCGCGGTCGGCGTCCGGGCTGAGCGTCCCCAGTTCGATGAGGGTGTCGAGGATGGCTTCGATGTCCTGGTTCGCGACCGCGATGTAGAAGTCCACTATCTTCCGCTGGACGAACTCGTCCGCGCGCCCGCTCATCCCGAAGTCGTAGAACACGATGGTGCCGTCGTCCTGCACCGCGAGGTTCCCGGGGTGGGGGTCGGCGTGGAACACGCCGTCCTCGATTATCATCTGGAGGTACGCGCGCTCTAAGGTCTCCGCGACGGCGTGCCGGTCTACGCCCCGGCGGTCGAGTTCCTCGACGTTCGAAATCTTCGTCCCCGGGACGTACGCCATCGTGAGCACGCGCTCCGTCGAGTAGTCGTCGTACACGCGGGGGATGGCGATGCGGTCGTTCTCCGCGAAGTTCCCGCGTATCTCCGCGAGCATCTCCGCCTCCCGCCCGTAGTCCATCTCCTCCCGGATGGTCTTCGCGAACTCGTCCGCGAGGTTGTCGAGGCTGAACGCGCGCGCCTGCCCGACGAACCGCTCGACGAGCGGGAGCGCCCACCGAATCACGCGCAGGTCGGCCTCCACGAGGGCTTCGATGCCGGGCCGCCGCACCTTCACCGCGACCGGGTCGCCGTCGATTTCGGCCGTGTACACCTGGCCGAGGCTCGCGCCGCTGATGGCGTCCGCGTCGAACTCGTCGAACGCCTCGTTCACGTCCCCGACGTCCGCTTCCAGCACCTCGCGCGCCGCCTCCCAGTCCGCCGGCGGCACCTGGTCTTGGAGGCCTTCCAGCACGTCCACGTACTCCGGCGGGAGGATGTCGGGTCGGGTGGAGAGCAGTTGGCCGAGTTTGATGAACGTCGGGCCGAGCGTGAGCAGGCTGTCGAGCAACCGCTGGGCGCGCCGCACCCGCATCTCGCTCGACACCCGCCGCCGCCCCCCGAACAGGAGGTACTTCCGGCGGTCGCGGAGGTACGCGACGATGAGCGGGAGGAACTGCCAGAGCACGACGGCGAACCGACGGTACGCGCGCAGCACCGCCACCGTCAGCCCTCTATCTCTATCTCGCGGCCCCGCCCGGCCTTCGGGAGCGTCACGGTCAACACGCCGCCGTCCAGCGCCGCGGTCGCGTCCGCGTCGGTCGCGTCCGGCGGGAGCGGGAGTTCCGCGTCGAGGAAGAGCGCGCGGTCTTCGCGCTGGTAGGAGAAGCCCTCGGGAACGTCCTTCTCGCGGCGCGCCTCCACGCGGAGCACGCCGTCCTCGACGCGCACGTCGGTCGTGTCGCCGGTCGCGCCCGGCACGTCGATGACGACCCGGTAGGCGTCCTCGGATTCGAGGAGGTCCACGGAGACGGCGTCGGGCAGGTCGCGGAGCGCGTCGCGGAAACCAGTCATACGCACGTGTTCGCGCGCCGGGTCGAAAAAACCGACGGGCATTCCCGGGTTCCGCGACCCGCTGGCTTTAGACGGCCGACGACCCAATCCGGGGGTATGAACGCAGACCGCCACGAGGCCGGGTTCAAGAACCGAACCCGGCTCTCGGACGCCCTCGACGCCCTCCGCGAGGTTGTCGGGCCGCACGGCCGCACGGAGTCCGTTCCGCTCGCGGCCGCGGACGGTCGCGCGCTCGCCGAGTCCGTGACTGCGGCGCGCGATGTGCCCCACTACGACCGTGCCGCGATGGACGGGTACGCCGTTCGGGCGCGCGACACGTTCGGCGCGGGCGACCGCTCGCCCGCCGTCCTCCGACAGACCGAGGGCGACGTGGGGACGGGGGAGGCCGCGCGCGTCCACACCGGGAGCGCGATGCCCGACGGCGCTGACGCCGTCGTGATGATAGAACACCTCACCGCCGTCGGCGACGAAATCGAGGTGTTCGACCCGGTCGCGACGGGGGAGAACGTCGGACCCGCCGGCGAGGACGTCGAGGCCGGAACCCGGTTGTTCGACGCGGGCCACCGCCTCCGCCCGAGCGACCTGGGCCTCCTCCGCGGCACGGGCGTCGAGTCGGTGTCCGTGTTCGAGCGGCCGTCCGTCGCGGTGATTCCGACGGGCGAGGAGCTCGTGGACGCCGACCCGGGGCCGGGCGAGATGGTGGAGACGAACGGCCTCACCGTCTCCCGGCTCGTCGAGCGCTGGGGCGGAGCGAGTCGATACCGGGACGTGGTGACGGACGACGCGGACGAGCTCCGGGACGCCATCGAGCGCGACCGCGACGCCGACGTGGTGGTGACCACGGGCGGGTCGTCGGTGGGCGAACGCGACCTCGTCCCCGACGTGGTCGCCGACCTCGGCGAGGTGCTTGTGCACGGCGTCGCGCTCAAACCCGGCCACCCGGTCGCGTTCGGCCGCGTCGCGGGGACGCTCGTCGTGATGCTCCCGGGGTATCCGGTCGCGTGCATCGTCAACGCCGTCCAGTTCCTCCGCCCCGCAATCGCCCGCCTCGGCGGGTTCGACCCCGCGCCCCACCCCAGTCGGGAGGTGACGCTCGACGGGAAACTCGCGAGCGAACCCGGCACGCGGACGTTCGCGCGCGTCACGGTCGAGGACGGGGTCGCGACGCCCGTCCGCACCTCCGGGTCGGGAATCCTCTCGTCGGTCGCGCTCTCCGACGGCTGGGTCGCCGTCCCCGAGGACGTGGAGGGCTACCCCGCGGGCGAGACGGTCACCGTCGAATTCTGGGAGGGCGAGCGATGACCCGCAAAGAGTTCCGCGACCTCTCCTCGCTCGCCGAGGCCCAGGAGGTCGTTTCCGGCCTCGACGTCTCGCCCGGCACCGAACTCGTCGCGCTGGAGGACGCCCGCGGCCGCGTGCTCACGGAGCGCGTGGACGCCGACCTCGACGTGCCCGGGTTCGACCGCGCGTCGATGGACGGGTACGCCGTTCGGGCGCGCGACACGTTCGGCGCGACCGAAGCCGACCCCGTCGTCCTCGACCGCGCGGGCACCGTTCACGCCGGCGAAACCCCCGACGTATCCGTCTCGCCCGGCGAGTGCGTCGAGGTGTCCACGGGCGCGGTCGTCCCGGACGGCGCGGACGCCGTCGTGATGGTCGAACGCACCGTCGAACGCGAGTCCGGCGACCGCATCGAGGTTCGCACGGCGGTCGCGCCCGGCGAGGACGTGATGGTCGCGGGCGCGGACGTGGCGGCGGGCGAGCGCGCGCTCGGCCCCGGAACCCGCCTCACGTCACGCGAAATCGGCCTCCTGTCCGCGCTCGGCGTCGCGGACGTTCCCGTCCGGGCGAAACCCCGCGTCGGCATCGTCTCCACGGGCGACGAACTCGTCCGGCCCGGCGAACCCCTCGACTCCTCGCGCGGCGAAATCCACGACGTGAACACGTACACCATCGCCGCCGGCGTCGAGGAGGCGGGCGGCGACCCCGTGCTCTACCCGCACGCCGGCGACAGCGAGGCCGAGATGGAGCGCCAGCTCCGCACCGCGGCCGACGAGTGCGACCTCGTCCTCTCCTCGGGTTCCACGAGCGCGAGCGCCGTCGACGTGGTCTATCGAGTCGTCGAGGACCGCGGCGAACTCCTCCTGCACGGCGTCGCCGTCAAACCCGGGAAGCCGATGCTCGTCGGGGAACTCGGCGGGAGCGCGTACGTCGGCCTCCCCGGCTACCCCGTGAGCGCGCTCACCATCTTCCGGACGTTCGTCGCCCCCAAAATCCGGGACGCCGCCGGCCAACCCACCCCGCCCTCCGCGACCGTCACCGGCCGGATGAGCGCGCGCGAGCGCTACGGCGAGGGCCGCACCCGCCTCATGCCGGTCGGCCTCGTCGCGGACGGCGACGGCGACACGCTCGTCTACCCCGTGGACAAGGGGAGCGGCGCGACCACCAGCCTCGTCGAGGCAGACGGCGTCGTCACCGTGGACGCGGACACCGACTACCTCGATGCGGGCGAGCGCGTCGAGGTGCAGTTGTTCTCGCCGGACGTGCGCCCGCCCGCCCTGCTCGGCGTCGGCGAGGACGACCCCGCGCTCTCCCGCGTCCTCGACGGCGTTCGGGGGCCGCGCTACCTCTCCTTCGGCACCCGCGAGGGACTGCGACGGCTCCGCGACGGCCTCCCCGACGTCGCCGTCGCCAGCGGCCCGCTCGACCGCGACGTGCCTGGCGACGAACTCGCGTCCTGGACGCGCGAGTGGGGGCTCGTCACCGCACCGGACGGCCCGGACAGCCTCGCCGCCCTCGTGGACGGCGACTACCGGTTCGTCAATCGAACGACGGCCTCCGGCCTCCGCACCTCCCTCGACGCCGCGCTCTCCGACCTCGCCGCCGACCGCGACACCGACTCCCTCACGGAGCGAATCGACGGCTACGACTTCACCGTGAAGGCCCACGCCAGCCCCCCGCGAAAAGTCCTGGCGGGCCGCGCGGACGCCGGCCTCGGCCTGCGCGCGACCGCCGACGACCTCGGCCTCGACTTCGTCCCCCTCGGCCACGAACCCGTGCGCGTCTTCGTGAACCCCGAGCGCCGCGAGAAACCCGGCGTCGCCGCGCTCACGTCCGCGCTCGCCGACCTCGACGCCGTGCTCGCCGACCTCCCGGGGTACGACCGATGACGATAGACGGCCACACCGACGTGCTCCTGCAGTGCGTGGACGCCGACGACCCCGTCGCCGCGCTCCGCGCCCGCGAGAGCGGCCACCTCGACCTCGAACGCGCCCGCCACGCCGGCCTCGACGCCGCGTTCTTCGCGGCGTTCCCGCCGAGCCCCGAGATGCCCGACCCCGTCGTGGACGACGACTCGTATCGGTACCCGTTCGCGCCGACCCCCGACTTCGAGACCGCGCGCGACAGCGTCCACCGGATGCTCTCCCTCCTCCACCGCGCCGCCCACGAACTCGACGGCCTCCACCTCGTCACCGCCCCGGGCGACCTCGACCGGAACGGACTCGGCGCGATTCCTCATCTGGAGGGCGCGGAAGCGGTTCGGCCCGACCGCTCGAACCTCGACTTCCTCTACGCCGCCGGCCTCCGGTCGCTCGGCCCCGTCTGGAGCCGCCCGAACGAGTTCGGGCACGGCGTCCCCTTCCAGTACCCGAGCACCACCGACACCGGCGACGGTCTCACCGACGCGGGCCGCCGCCTCGTCCGCGCGTGCGACGACCGCGGCATCCTCGTGGACGGCGCGCACATGAACGCCGCGACCCTCGCGGACACCCTCGCCGAACTCGACGCGCCGATGGCGGTCACGCACACCGCCGCGCACGCCGTCAGCCCCCACTCGCGGAACCTCACGGACGACCAGCTCCGCGCCGTCGCCGACGAGGGCGGCGTTATCGGCTTGACGTTCGGCGCGAGCAGCTACGCCGACCAGCCCGACCCCGACGCGGGCGCGAGCGTCCACGACATCGCCGCGCACGCCGCCCACATCGCGGACGCCGTCGGCGTCGAACACGTCGCGCTCGGCTCCGACTTCGACGGCGCGCGCCTCGTGGACGAACTCGACGACGTGACAGACCTCCCGGTGCTCGCCGACGCGCTCCGCGACGCCGGCTTCAGCGAGACGGATCTGGAGAAGATACTGGGCGGGAACTGGGAGCGGTTACTCCGCCGCGTCCTGTAGGAGGGCGTCCACGCGCTCGATGCGCCGGTCGCCGAGCACGCACCGCCCCCGAACGCCGGGGTCGTGGCGCTCGACGTGCACGCCGTCCAGGCCAGCGTTCGCCGCGGCCTCGACGTCGCTCTGCCCGTCCCCGACGTAGACGCCGCGCGCGTCCGACTCCACGCCCAGCTCCGCCATCGCGAGTTCGAGCGGCCGCGCGCTGGGCTTGTACCCCGTCTCCGGCGAACAGCAGAGCCGGGTGTCGAACCAGTCCGCGATGTCGAGATGGTCCAGCACCGGCTCCGCGAGGAACTCCGCGCAGTGCGTCACCAGCCCGGTCGGTCGGTTGAGGTCGGCGAGCGCCGCCGCGTCCTCGTGCAAGTACGTCGCCTCCGCGCGCGCCACCGGGTCTTCCACGGCGTCGAGCGCCGTCCAGAACGCGTCCGCGTCGTACCCCCACGCCGCCAACTGGGCGTCCCGACTCCCGCCGAGGCCGTGCCAGAGGACTTCCATCTCGCGCTCCGAGAACTCGACGCCGAGCCGACTCCCCACGTCGTCGAAGACCTCTCGCGCGTACGACCACTCCACGTCCACCAGCGTCCCGTCGAGGTCGAACAACCAGAACTCGTACCCGTCCGCCATCACCTCCGGCTAGGGCGCGAACGCGTAAGTACTCGACTACTGCTTTTCCACGCTGCTCCCGAAGTACTTGTTCACGACCTCCGACACCGACGCCGCGTTGAACGCGTCGAGGTCGGCCTCGATTTCGTCCGTGAACGCCTCGTAGTACTCGTCGTCCGTCTCGAACCCCCGGTACTCGACGGCGAGCACGGGCACGTCAAGCGCGTCCTCCGTGAGCTCCCGGAAGTGCTTCCTATCGCTGAGCTCGCCCCGCCAGAGGTTGTCCCGGAAGAACAGCCATCCCGACTCGCCGGGATCGTCCGCGGGCCGGTACAGCCGCGTCTCGAACTCGTCCGGCTCCACGGACACGTCTTTCGCCGGGTCAAGGCGGAATCGCACGTGGAAGACGTAGCGGGCGTCCATCTATCGGAGCGCGTTCACGGCCTCCGCCAGTTCGATGTCCTTGCCCGTGATACCGCCCTCCTCGTGGCTCGTAAAGCGCACTTCGACCTCCTTGTACCGAATCACGAGTTCGGGGTGGTGGAACTCCTCCTCCGCGAGCTCCCCGACCTCAGAGGCGAACGCGACGCCCGCGAGGTAGTCGTCGAACTCGAACACGCGCACGATTTCGCTCTCGTCGCGCGTCCAGCCCGCCGGCAGACGGTTCTCCACCTCGTCGTCGTCCAGTAGCTCGGCCATACGTCGAGCGTTCTCCGCCAGCCCCAAAACAGTACTCGCTAGTCGTCCTCGGTCTCCGCGGCCGCCCACGCGCTCGGGTCTGCGTCCGCGAGCGGACTGCTGCCGTCGAGGTCGGGGTCGAACAGTTCGAGCGCGGTCGCGATGGTCTGCCAGTCGTCGTCCTCCGCCGCGTCCCGCAGACTCCGCGTGGGTGCGGCGAGAATCTGGGAGACGAGGGAGTCCGCGAGCGCCTCCACAGTCTCGCGCTGGGCGTCGTTCAGCTCGCCCTCCGCGTCGAGCTTCGAGAACGCGGTGTCGAGTTCGCGCGCCTTCAGGCGCTCCGCGCTCTCGTACATCGTCGCGATGACCTCGTCCGCGCGCTTTCGCTTGTACTGCGCGAGCAACCGCTCGAACTCCTCGGTGACGATGCGTTCGACCTCGCGCGCCGCGTCAGCGCGCTTGTCGCGCGTCGCCTCCGTCATCGCCTCGATGTCGTCGAGGTCGCGCACCGACACGTCCGCGACCTCCGAGACGGCGGGCGCGACGTCCCGCGGCTGTCCGAGGTCGACGAGGAACGTCTCGCCCGCGCCCTGCACGGTTCGCTTCGTCACCACGGGGTCGTCGCTCCCCGTCGCGGTGACGACCACGTCCGCGGACGCGACGTGCTCCGAGAGCGCGTCCAGGCTCACCGCCGCGCTCGCCGTCTCCAGCTCTTCGAGCACCCACTCCGCGTGCGTGACGGTGCGGTTCGCGACGACGAGGTTCGCCGCGGCGCTCGCGTCGAACGCCTTCGCGGCGAGCGCGCCCATCTCGCCAGCGCCGACGACGAGCGCGCTCGCGCCCGCCAGCCCGGCCTCGCGGTCGGCGAGCCGTGTCGCCGCGCTCCCGAGGCTCACGACGCCCTCGTTGATGGTGGTCTCGTTTCGCGCGCGCTCCCCGACGTGCAACGCCTTCGTCACGGCCTCCCGGAGGACGGGGCCGACGCCGCCCGCGTCCCGCGCCGCCTCGAACGCGTCCCGGAGCTGGCCCATGATTTGGTCTTCGCCGAGCACCACGGATTCGAGGCCCGCCGCGACCCGGAGGAGGTGGCGGAGGCTCGCCTCGTGGTTCATCCCGACGACGGGCGCGTCACCGAACACCGCGTCGAGCGCGCGGTCGCCCGTGGACTCGTCGTCCGCCACCACGTACGCCTCCACGCGGTGACAGGTCTGCACGGCGAACGCCTCCCGGACGCCCGGCTCGTCGAGCAACGACGCGACCACGTCCGCGTCGCTCCCCAGCCGTGCGGCCTCGATGTCGTCCAGCGTCGCGTGGTCGTGCGAGACGCGAACGCCCGCGATGACGCCCAAGTTCTCGTTCACGGTGAGTACTGCTCCCCGAGTTCGTCCGCGAGGACGACCTCGGCTTGTTGGCGAGGATTCGCCCCACGCGTACGTAAAGCCTTCCAAACCGACGGCGCTCGCACCAGCCGACGCACCGCCCTCCGTCGGTCAGCCGGCGGGACGCCAGCGGCCTTCAGCTCCGCTCGCACCTCGCCCGAGAGGTCGGCCATCCCGCCCGCGCCCGCGAGCTCGTCCCCGATGCGCTCCCGGAGGTGTTTCGCGAGCGCGGGACTCGCCCCGCCCGTCGAAACCGCCACCGTCACCGGGTCGTCCTCGACGGTCGCGGGCACGGTCACGCTCCCCGCGCGCCGCCCCCCCGACTCGTCCGCGCGGTTCACGAGCGCGCCGTGGTCGCGCGCCGCCGCCGCGGCCGCGTCGTTCACGGTCTCGGAATCGGTCGCCGCCACGACGAGCACGGGGTCGGCGCGCGCCACCCACTCCCGAACGTCGTCCGGGCCGGGGGCCGCGCGAACGAGGGCCGCGTCGCCGAACGCGGCGTCCGCGAACTCGGGACTCACCACGACCACCGCGGCCTCCTCGGCGAACCCGCGGGCCTTCCGCGCGCCCACCCGCCCGCCGCCGAACACCAGCACGGTCTCGCCCGTGAAGTCGTGCGCCAGTAGCGCCATCTACGCCTCCGATTCCGACTCCGTGTTCGCGTCCGCGCGCTCCGCCATCCGAAGCCCCGTCTTCTTCAGAATCCGCGTCGAAAAGAGCGTGTCCCAGTCGTCCTCGCTCACGTCCCAGTACTCGCTCATCACCTCTCGCACCTGCTCGATGCGCTCCTCGCTCTCCGCCTCGCTGCGGCCGTGCGTCATCGCGAAGAAGTTGTACGGCCACACGCCCTCGTGGCGCGGGCGCTCGTAACAGTGCGTCACGAAATCGAGGCCCGCGACCGCCGGCCCGACCTCGTCGACCACGTCGTCCGGCACGTCCCAGACCGTCATCCCGTTCTCCGTGTACCCGAGCGCGTAGTGGTTCGGAATCACGCCCACGCGCCTGACCTTCCCCTCCTCGTTGAACCGCCGGAGCGTCTCCACCACCCACTCCGCGTCCTGCCCGATATCTTCGGCGACGTCCGCGTACGGCGTCTCGGTGACGGGCAGGCCGTCCTGAATCGCGAGCACGAGGTCGCGCTCCGCCGGCGTCAACGCGTCCCGGTCGGTTCGCGCCGGACTCGGCCCGAGGTGCGAGAGGTCGATGTCGCCCTCCGGAATCGGGCCGTCCACGAGGAACTTCGCCTCCACCCGGAACTCCCGCTGTTTCGGCAGATTGTACGTCTCCTGGCCGGTCTCCGCCTCGATGTCCGCAAGTACTTCCGCGACGCGGTCTTCGTCCGCGACGGACAGCACGAACCACATGTTCAGGTAGGGGTGTTCGCGCTCGTAGTTGTGCGCGACCTCCCGGTGGTCGTTCACCAACTCCGCGACGGCCTCGTACTCGTCCTCGGGCGCGTGCATCGCGACCAGCGTCGCCTGCCCGCCGATCTCCTCCGCGTTGATGAGCGCGCCGAACCGCGTCAGAACGCCCTCGTCGTCCAACTCTCGAACTACCTCCACGAGCTCCGCGGCGTCCACGTCGATACCCCGCCCGCGGAGCGCTTCCGCGGCCGGTTCGAACGGATGCCGGACGACCGGGAACCCACCCTGGAACGCGTTGATGACCGCGCGCTCCCGGTCGCCGAGGTCCGTCTCAGTCATACACTCGTGTGGGGGCCGGGCACAGATAAGACCACCCGTTACGGCTCCGCGAAGTACTCCTCCTCCGTCACGCCCACGACCTCGTCCGCGTTCGCAACCCCGCGCAGGTCGTCGAGGATGGCGTCGTGGTCGTCCGTCGCCTCCCAGTACAACACCACGTCGTACGTTCCCTCCCGCATCAACTGCTGGCACTCCCAGACGAACTCGTCGCCGTCGATGGTGCGGCCGTGATGCTGGTTCACGCCGAACTCGTCGCTGTCGTTCCCCGAGTACACGTACGTGTCCTCGTCCGTGACGTGCGCGGAGATGACGTCGCCCGCGTCGAGCGTGAGCTGGTGCATCATGCTCTCCTCCTCGCCGTCCAGGCTCGTGTGCACGACCGCGCCGTGCAACTCGATGTCGCCGGGCTTGAGGAGTTCGACCGCGCGCCGGTAGAGATCCGCGTTCAGCGTCTCCGTCATACCCCGTACTCGGGCGGAGCGCGCCATACGTCTCACGATCCCGTCCGCGACTCCAGAAGGCTGATACCCCTCCGCGACCCACCCTCGGGTGATGCGAGACTGGCTTCGCCGCCGACTCCGCGCGGGCTACGAGCGACTGCTCTCCCGCGAGGTGGACGGCGCGCCCGAACACGTCGCCGTCATCCAGGACGGCAACCGCCGGTACGCCCGCGAACGCGGCGGCGAAGCCACCGACGGCTACCAGGCCGGCGCGCGCACCACCGAGGAGATGCTGGACTGGTGCGCCGACCTCGGCGTCGAAGAACTCACCCTCTACGCGTTCTCCACGGAGAACTTCGAACGCCCCGAAGAACAACAGGAACACCTCTTCGACCTCCTCACCGAGAAACTCCACGAGTTCGCGGACGCCGACCGCGTCCACGACCGCCGCGTCCGCGTGCGCGCCATCGGCGAAACCGACCGCCTCCCCCCGCGCGTCCAGCACGCCATCGCGTACGCCGACCGCCGCACCCGCGGATACGACGGCTTCACGCTCAACGTCGCGCTCGCGTACGGCGGCCGCGCGGAACTCCTCGGTGCCGCCCGCGACATCGCCCACGCCGTCCAGTCCGACGACCTCACCCCCGACGACGTGACCGTGGACGAAATCCAGGCACGCCTCCACCCCGCCCGCGTCCGCGACGTCGACCTCATCATCCGCACCGGCGGCGACGAACGCACCTCCAACTTCCTCCCCTGGCACGCCAACGGCAGTGAAGCCGCCGTCTACTTCTGCGCGCCCTACTGGCCCGAATTCTCCAAAATCGACTTCCTCCGCGGCATCCGCACCTACCAGGCCCGCGAGAAATCCTGGCAACGCGCCCGCCTCGAACGCGCCCTCGCCCTCGTCCGCGCGTTCGGCAGCGCCGAACTCGACGACGCCCGCGCCATCATCGACCGCCTCCGCACCCACACCACCATCGACCTCCCCGACGAAGAACCCGCGGACTAACCCCCCTTCCTTCGCCCGACTTTGCCCAAGCCCTCCGGCCTTGCTGAGTTTGGACGGGTCGCTGACGCTCACCGTCCAAACTACTGTGAATCGGAGATTCACTGAATTCGGTCTAGCGACCGAATCTCCGCTGGCGGTTCTGGTAATCCCTGATGGCGCGGAGGTAGTCGCGCTTCCGGAAGTCCCGCCAGTTCACGTCGGTGAAGTAGAGTTCGGCGTAGACGGACTGCCATATCATGAAGTCGCTGAGGCGTTCCGCGCCGGTTTTGACGACGAGGTCGGGTTCGTCGGGGAAGACGAGGCGGGATTCGATTTCGGATTCGTCCACGTCGTCCGGGCTGAGGTCGCCGGATTCGACGGATTCGGCGATGGACTGGACGGCGTCCGCGAACTCGTGCTTCCCGCCGAGGCCGACGGAAATCTGGATGGGTGTGTCGGCGCGTTCGGTGTCGCCGGGGCCGCGGACGGCGACCTCGCGGGGTGCGTCGATGGCGGCGAGTTCGCGTTCGAGCGTCGGGACGGCGGCCTCGTCGAGCACGCTCACGTACACGGTGACGCGCTGTGCGCCGTAGTCGAACGCCCAGTCGAAGGCGTCGCTGAGCGTGTCGTACGCGCCCTGTTCGAGGAGGTCGCGTTCGGTGATGACGAGCGCGACGTGGTCGGGAGTCGGCGCGTCGTCGCGGCGCACGCGGAGCGCGAGGTAGTGGTCGTAGACGCCCACACCGGGTTTCTGCGGCGTGCGGCCTAAACCCCTCCGCTGTTCGGGAGCCTTAAGTGCGGCGCAGGTGAAGCAACGGCGATACCGTGACTCTCCCGCTCCGGCGGGCGGCGGCGTACGCGCTCTGTAGTCTCCTCGCGCTCACCGCCCCCTTCCTCGGCCGGTTCGCCGCCGCGCCGTTCGTCGTGGTGGCGGCCGCGGCCTACGTCGTCCGGGACGGCCCCGTCTTCCGACTGTTCGCGTTCCCGTGGGACGAACACGCGGAACGCTTGCGGACGCTCGTCGGGTTCGCGAGCGCGAGCGCCGGCCTCGCCGTCCTCCTGCCCGCCGTCGACCTGCCGGTCGTCGTGTACGTCGCGACCGTGCTCGCGCTGGCGTTCGGCGACCTCGGCTACCGCGCCGTCCTCGACTACCGGGAGTCCCGCGTGTACGCGACCGCGGGGTTCGCGGTGCTCGGCACGCTCGCCGCCTTCCTCGGCCAGCTCGCCGTCGTCGAGGCGGGCGCGACCGCCGCCGCACCGCCGACGTATGCCTTCTTCGCCACCACCGCCGCGTTGCTCGCCGCGCTCCTCCGCGCCGTCTTCACCGAACGCGACTCCCCGCTCCTCCTCGCCGTCATCGCCCTCCTCCTCTGGCTGTTCTGGGCGGTCGCCGACCCCGTCTCGTGGACGCGCATCGCCGTCGCGCTCGCGCTCACCGTCGGGTTCGGCGCGCTCTCCTACGTCGTCGGCTCCACGTCCATCCCCGGCCTCCTCACCGGCGTCTTCCTCGGATTGCTCGCCGTCGTCCTCGGCGGCTACGGCTGGTTCGCCGTCCTCATCACGTTCTTCGGCGTCGGCAGTCTCGCCACCAAGTACCGCTACGACGAGAAGAAGAACCGGGGGGTCGCCGAGGAGAACGAGGGCGCGCGCGGGAGCGGGAACGTCCTCGGGAACTCCGCCGCCGCGCTCGTCGCGCTCCTCCTGTTCGCGTCCGCCGACCACCTCCCCTGGGGCGCGCACGTCTTCCTCTACGCCTACCTCGGTAGCGTCGCCACCGCGCTCGCCGACACGCTGTCGAGCGAAATCGGCGGTCTCTACGGGCCGCCCCGCCTCCTCACCACGCTCGAACCCGTCGAACCCGGAACCGACGGCGGCGTCACCTGGCAGGGCGAACTCGCCGGCGTCGCGGGCGCACTCCTCATCGCGCTCATCGCGCTCGCCGCCTTCTCCCTTCCCGCGCTCGGCGTCGCGCTCGTCGTCGCCGGCGGCCTCGTCGGCATGACCGTGGACAGCCTCGTCGGCGCGACCCTCGAAGGCGGCCTGTTCGGAAACCAGTCCGTGAACTTCACCGCCACGGCGTCCGGCGGCGTCGCCGCCGCCCTCCTCGCCGTCGCACTCCTCTAACTCACTCCAGTTCAGAAATCGTGTGCACGCGCACGGCCGCCGGCTGTTTCACGTAGTCGCCGTGGTCCGTCCCGACGACCCGGCCGACGCCGCGTTGGGCCGCCACGTCCAGCACGCGCTGGGTCACCGCGCCGTCCAACACGACCAATGCCGGCACCGGGTCGGCGTCCACGAGCGCGTCGAACGCCTCGTCCGCCGCGACCGCCGCGAGTTCCGCGCGCTCGCCGTCGAAGAAGTACGCCTCCCCCGACCCCGCGACCTCGCTCGCGAGCTCCGCGAGCGACGCCGGCTCGACCGACCCCGACTCCGCCGAGTCGTCGTCCGCATCGTCGCCCGCCACCGATTCGCCGTCTCTCTCTGTGGGTTCCTCGACGACGCTGGCCGCGTCCGCGACGTTCGCGTCCGCTTCCGCCGCGTCGCGCGCGCCCGCGACGGCGTCTATCGCGGGTTCGGCGGGCGCGTCGGTCTGCGGTTCGTCTGGCGCGGGGACGGTTTCGGTGCTGCCGTCGGTCACCGCGGTGGGGGCGTCGGCGCTCGCGTACGGCGTCTTGTTCCGGAGCGCGGCGTCCACCTGCTCGCGCGCGAGGTCCTCGACGGACTCGCCGTCGGGCGCGCGGGCGACGTAGTCGATGTCCCCGACTTGTTCGAGTTCGCGGCGGATGAGGTCGCCGCCGCGGTCGCCGTCCAGGAAGACGGTCGTCGTGCGCTCCCGGGTGAGGTCGGCCACCGCGTCCGGGACGTTCGTGCCCTCGACCGCGATAGCGTTCTTCACGCCGTACCGGAGGAGGCGCTTCACGTCCGCGCGCCCCTCCACGACGACGACCGCGTCCGAGGACGCGACGTGCGGGCCCGCCGGCAAGCCCTCGTACTCCGTGATGTCGGCTTCCTTTGCGGACTCCCGAACCTCGTTCAGGAGTTCGTCGCTGTCGAGCACGCCGTCGTCGAACGCGGTCGCGAGCAGTTCCTTCGCGCGTTCTTTCACCTCTCGGCGTTTCGCCGCGCGCACGTCCTCGATGTCGCTCACGCGCACGCTCGCCCGGCAGGGCCCAATGCGTTCGACCGCCTCCAGCGCGGCGGCGAGCACGGCGGTCTCGACGCGATCCATGCTGGACGCGATGGTGATTGTGCCGGTGGAGCGACCCTCGGTGTGCTCGACGTTCACGTCGATGCGGCCGAGTTTCGACGAATTTTGGAGGTCGGGGATGTCGAGGCCGTCCCCCAGCAGGCCCTCGGTCTGTCCGAAGGCCGCGCCGACCACGTCGCTACGTTCGATGACGCCGTCGGCGGTGAACTCGGCGTGGATGAGGTATTTCGAGGTGTCTTCCATCGGCGGTGTCGGGGAAAAATTCGTGTCGGCGATGGAAATACCTGTCGTCGCCGCTAGGTCAGGGGTTCGCCCTTCGTCTCACGGCCGAACGCGAGGACGACGAGGCCGCCGAGCGCGAACGCGACGGCGAGCGGCGTGAGCGCGACGAGATACCCGATGTCCACGAGCGCGCCCGCGAGAATCGGGCCGATGACGGCCGCTATCTTCCCGACGCCGCCCGCGAATCCGTTCCCGGTCGCCCGGGCTTCCGTGGGGAAGAGTTCGGGCGTGTACGCGTAAATCGCGCCCCACGCGCCGAGCGTGAAGAAGGAGGACGCGAGGAGCGCGAGGAAAAAGGGCCAGAACCCGCTGATTCCGAGGCCGAATCCCGCGCCCGGCATCGCGCTCGCGAACACGAACGTGAACGCGCCGGACGCGAGCAGGTAGGTGCCGAGCGTGAGCTTCCGGCCGATTTTCTCGACGAGGTAGGCGGCGCTCGCGTACCCGGGGAACTGGACGAGCGCGATGAGGAGGAAGTAGACGTAGACGCCGCCGAACGTCAGGCCCGCGACTTCGAGCGCGGGGACGGTGCCGCTCGCGCCGAACGTCTGCGGGAGCCAGATGAACACGCCGTAGTACCCGAAGTTGATGGCGAACCAGGCCGCGGAAATCATCACGGTCTGCAGGCGGATGTCGGCCTCGAACAGCCGGCCGAACCCGGGGGAGTCCATCGGCGTCACGTCGTCCGCGTCGATGAGCTGGACGTCCTCGCCGTTCTCCTCGGCGATGGCGCGCAGGCGGTCGTTCGCGGCTTCCACGTCGCCCGTGCGTGCGAGGTAGTACGGCGTCTCCGCGAGCTGGGTGCGGATGACGAACACGAGGAGGCCGGGCACCGCGGACGCGACGAACAGGAGCCGCCAGCCCTCCACCGCGCCGAACACGGGGACGGAGACGGTGCCGCCCGAGGGGAGGAAGGCGAGGAAGAACCACGCGAGGCCGACGGCGAGGCCGTAGCCGAGCGGCCAGAACGCGTCGAGGTACACCAGGTACCTGCCGCGGCGGTTCGTGGGGAGGTGTTCGGAGAGGTAGGAGGTGTCCACGGCGAGCGCGCCGCCCAGGCCGACGCCGGTCAGGAAGCGGAGGGCGAACCCGCTGTAGAAGCCGACGGCGAGCGCGGTGAGACCGGCGAACACCGCGTAGGTGAGGACGGTCCACTGGAACGCCGGCTTCCGGCCGTACTGGTCGGCGAAGTACCCCCAGCCCCAGTTCCCGACGACCATACCCATGAGGCTCGCGGAGCCGAGGAAGCCCGCGGTGAGGCCGCTGAGGCTCCACGCGTCGAGGAGGACGGGGAGGGTGAAGCTGATGAGGATGACTTCCATGCCGTCGAACGCCCACGCCGTCCCGCAGATGGCGAGGAGCCGACGATGGAACGTGCCGACGGGAATCCTGTCTAACACCGTCGATACCGGAACGCTTCGTTGTTCGGACATTCGTGTACTCGGCACCGACGATTCAATACACCAAAAAGATTGCGCCTATTCGTTCGATTCCGAGTGTCGGAGACTATTTTTCTTCAATCGGCGAGCGTGTCGGTCATCCACTCGAACTGTTCGCGGAGCGCCGACTTCCCCGTCTCCGTGAGCGACACGCGCTCGTGCGCGCCGTCCGCCGACCGTTCCACCAACCCCTGCGATTCCAGGCCGTCGATAGCGCCGTGGAACGTCTTCGGCCGCACCCGGCTCTCGTACTGTTTCTCCAGCGCGCGCTTCACGCCGCTCACGGTCGGGTCGTCAAGACCGGCGATAGTGATGCAGACGTCCCGCCGCAACCCGGACTGCAACCATCGAGACATACCCGGGCGGTCGAGCGCCGACGAGTAGTCTTTTGCCGTTCACGACCCCACGACCGGGTATGCAGACGCACGTCATCCCGGTCGGGTTCGACTACGACCGGCTCATCGCGCCGCTCGTCCGCGACCGACTCGACGTCGATAGGGTGGTGCTCCTGGAGGGCGCGGTGGGGAGCGAGGCGAACGTCGAGTACTCCCAGCACCTCGCGGAGAAACTCGAACAGGACTTCGAGAACCTCCTCGGCGCGGAGACCGACCGAGTGTCGGTGAGCGACGTGTACGACTACGACGCCGCGTTCGCGCAGGCGTTCGACCTCATCGCCGAAGAACTCGACGCCGGCGGCGAGGTCTGGGTGAACATCGCCTCGATGCCGCGCACCGTCTCGTTCGCGTTCGCGACCGCCGCGCACTCGCTCGCCGTCGAACGCGAGGAAGACCGCTCGCGCATCCACACCTACTACACCGCACCCGAGAAGTACCTCGAAACCGAACTCGCGGAGGAACTCCGCAAGGAAATCGAGTTGCTCTCCGACCTCGCGGACGACGCCGACGACGACCGCATCACCGAGCGCGTGGAGAGCGCTCGCGCCCTCCTCGACGAGTTCGACGAACGCGGCACCACCATCGGCGCGAAGGAAATCGACGGCCGGCACGTCGTCGAAATCCCCGTCGCCTCGTTCTCGAACGTCAAGCCCTTCGAGGAACTCGTGCTGTTCACGCTCGGCGAGCACGGCGAGTTCGCGAGCGTCAGCGACCTCGCCGAAACCCTCGCGAGCGACTTGGGTGAGGAGTACACGGACTCCTTCCGCTCGAAAGTCATCTACAACGTCGATAGGCTCGGGCCGGGCGGGAAGGGCTACATCGAACAGGAACGCGAGGGGAAATCCCACCGCACCCGCTTATCGCGCATCGGCGAACTCTGGGTGCGCGCCCACGAGAACGACTAAGCCTTCAGTTTCTCCACTCGCGTCGCGAGCGCGAGGAACGTCGCGAGCAGGGTGAGGGTGACGGCGGCGACGGCGGCGAGGTCGTGCGCGCGGAGCGCGTGGTCGATACCGCCGGACACGTACTCCGCGCGGAGGGTCGTGTGGTGGAAGTCGCCGACGAGGGGGGCGAAGTAGTCCACCACGTCGTTGAACCAGTACCAGCCCGCGGCGACTGCGATTGCGGGCACCGAGAAGGACGCGTAGCGGTGGATGACGAAGGCTTCGACGGCCATCGCGGCGTGGCTGAGGACGAGGAACCAGTACATCGCCCACCAGAGGCCGCCCTGGCCGTTCACGACGAGCTGGACGAACGGCGTCCACAGCCCGAGTTTGATGCAGCCGAAGAAGGCGAGCGCGTGCAGCCACTCCGCGCCCCAGTCGAGGCGGTAGGCGGCGAGCGAGAGACCGATGAAGAGCGTCGCCACGGGGCTGTCGGGGACGACCGCCCACGCGACCACTGGCGTGGTTTCGAGCTGGAAGCGGTAGTACCAGAACCCGAACAGGGTGCCGACGAGGTTCACGAGCACGATGACCGGGAGCAGGCGGAACGCCAGGTCTTCGAGCCGGGCGGGGAGGGGCGCGACGTACCGGGGGAGGTCGTCGCGCGCCGGAATCGTCATACCGGGAAATTGACGGACTGCGTCAAAGCGTCTGCGGTCCCGGCGGCTCGACGCCGGCCGACCCCTCGTGGTCGCGGTAGTTCGTTCGGGCAACCAGACGCGTTAAGGTACTCCCGGCGGAACCCTCATACATGAGCGAGGAGACCGACATCGAGGAGTTGAAGCGCGGAACCGACCTGGTGAAGCGCGGGTTCGCGCGGATGCAGAAGGGCGGCGTCATCATGGACGTGGTGAACCGCGAGCAGGCGCGCATCGCGGAGGACGCCGGCGCGGTCGCGGTGATGCACCTCGAAGCCGTCCCCGCCGACATCCGAAAGCGCGGCGGCGTCGCGCGGATGGCCGACCCGAGCGGGATTCAGGAGGTCATCGACGAGGTCTCCATCCCCGTGATGGGGAAGGTACGCATCGGCCACCGGAAGGAAGCCGAAATCATGGAGGTCGCGGGCGCGGACATGATTGACGAGTCCGAGGTCTTGACGCCCGCGGACGACACGTACCACATCGACAAACGCGACTTCACCGCGCCGTTCGTCTGCGGCGCGCGAAACCTCGGCGAAGCCCTGCGACGCATCCACGAGGGCGCGGCGATGATTCGGACGAAGGGCGAAGCCGGTACCGGAGACGTGAACCAGGCCGTCCACCACCAGCGCACCATCAAGAGCGCGATTCGGAAGCTGGAGGGCATGAACTACGAGGAGCGCGAGATGTGGGCGCGCGAGCACGAAGCCCCGAACGACCTCGTGCACGAGACCGCCGAGATGGGGCGGCTCCCCGTCGTGAACTTCGCCGCGGGCGGCATCGCCACGCCCGCGGACGCCGCCTTGATGATGCACCACGAGTGCGACGGCATCTTCGTCGGCTCGGGTATCTTCGGCGCGGAAGACCCCGAGAAGATGGGGCGCGCCATCGTCGACGCCGTCAACAACTACGACGACCCCGAACGCCTCATGGAAATCGCCTCCGACATCGGGAGCGGCATGAAGGGCGAGGCGAACGTCGACCTCCCCGAGGAGGAGAAGCTGCAGGGCCGCGGGAACTAACTACAGTATTTCTGCGCCGGTGCCGACGCCGGACTGGTAGGCGCGGGCGTCCACGCCTTCCTCGTTGAAGCCGTCGATGAGCGCGGACGCGACCTCGCGCTGGCGGCCGGGGTAGCAGACGGCGAGGACGCTCGGGCCGGATCCGGAGATGGTCGCGCCGGTCGCGCCGGCTTTCTTGGCGTAATCGACGGCGCGCGCGTAGCCGTCGATGAGCGCGGCGCGCGCGGGGGTGACGACGTGTTCGCGCATCCCGCGGCCGACGAGCACGGGGTCGTCCTGCTGGAAGCCCGCGGTGAGCGTCGCGGCGCTCCCCACCGTATCGACGAGGTCTTCGATGGCGACGGAGTCGGGGACGACGCGGCGGGCGTCCCGGGTGGACACGACGATTTCGGGGAGGCAGGCGACGAGCGACACGTCCGTGGGGATGGACGTGACGCCGTCGTCGCGGACGATGGTGAACCCGCCGAGGATGGCGGGCGCGACGTTGTCCGCGTGCGCTTCTCCCGACACCGCGGCTTCGCCTTTCGCGGCGACGCGGACGAGTTCTTCCTTCGTGAGTCCGCAGTCGTGGAGTTCGTTCAGCGCGACGGCGGCGGCGGCGGCGCTCGCGGCGGACGACCCGAGCCCCGACGACGGCCGGACGCCCTTCTCGATGGTGATGTGGGCGGGGGCGTCGAGTTCGCGCGCGACCACGCCCGCCGTGTTCTTCGCGGGGTCGGTCGGAATGTACTCGCTCCCGTACCCCTCGATTTCGAGGGTCGTCGTCTCCGCGCGCTCGACGGTGACGTAGTCCGCGGGTCGGTCGAGCGCCACCCCGAACACGTCGAAGCCGCTCCCCAGATTCGCGCTCGTCGCGGGCGCCCGTACCGTAATCATGGCACGGAGTAGCGAGGGCGGGGGGAAAAGACTAGCGGGTATCGCGGCTCCGTCCGGCGTAACCGTAACCGTAAACCGCGGCGCTCGCGGAGCATGGGACATGATTGGCATCGTCGGCGGTGGTATCGCGGGGCTCGCGGCCGCCCGACGGCTCCAGGCGCACGGCGAGGACGTGCGCGTGTTCGAAGCCTCTGACGCGCTCGGCGGGCTCGCGGCGACCTACGACACCGCCGGCGACCCCATCGAGAAGTACTACCACCATCTCTCCGCGAGCGAGGAGACCATCGTCGACCTCATCGACGACCTCGGACTGAGCGAGAACCTCAACTGGCCCATCGGGAAGAACGCCTACTACATGGATGGCACCGTCCACCCGCTCGATAAGCCCTGGGAGATTCTCGCCTACCCCCACCTCAGCGTCTACGACACGTTCCGCCTCGCGATGCTCACGCTCGAAATCGACGTGCGCGGCGGCGTTCCCTCGTTCGACACCTACGAGAACCTGGAGGACTTCGAGGACGTCCCAATCAAGGAGTTCCTGCTCGAACACACGACGCGCGGCGTGTACGAGAACTTCTTCGAACCGCTCCTGAACGCGAAGTTCGGGAGTCGGAAGGAGGACGTGTCCGCGGCGTGGCTGCTCGGCCGAATCAAGTTCCGGGGCGAGCGCGACCTCCTGCGCGGGGAGCCGCTCGGCTACCTCGACGGCGGGTTCGGACAGTTGCTCGACCGCCTCGTCGCCGATGTCGGCCGGGAGAACATCGCGACGAACGCGCGCGTCACCGAGGTCTCGTTCGCGGACGGCGCGGTCGAATCCCTCTCCGTCGAGACCGACGGCGGGACGGAGACGCACGACGTGGACGACGTGGTGGTCGCGGCGATGCCGAACGTGCTCGAAGCCCTCACCGGCTACGAGTGCGACATCGAGTTCCAGGGTACCGTCTGCTCCGTGATTTCGATGGACGAGTCCCTGACGGACACGTACTGGCTGAACATCGGGGACGACGCGCCGTTCGGCGCGCTCATCGAGCACACGAACTTCATCCCGCAGTCGAACTACGGCGGCGAACACCTCCTCTACGTCCCGAAGTACATCCAGAGCCCCGAGGAGGCGGTCTGGCAGATGGACGACGACGAGGTCGAAGAGTTGTGGCTCTCCGGCATCGAAGACCTGTTCCCGTCCTTCGACCGCGAGTCCGTGAACTGGATTCGCACGAGCCGGAACCCGCGCACTGCGCCGGTGTACGAGCGCGGCTACCTCGACATGGTCGTCCCCTACGACCTCGCGGACGAGGTGGCCGACGGCGTCTACTACGCGGGCATGGCGAGTCGCGCCCAGTACCCGGAGCGAAGCCTCAACGGCGGTATCGTCGCCGGCTACGAGTGCGCGGAGCGAATCGCGGAGTCGCGGTAGCCGGATAATCGGTGGACTTTTCCCGCTCGCTGACTAACTGGTCAGTCAATGAGCGAGACGAAGGAGGAGATACTGCGGGCAACCTACCACGCGCTCTGCGAGCACGGCTTCGCCGACCTCACGATGCAGGCAATCGCCGACGAGGCCGGCGTCAGCAAGTCCCTCCTCCACTACCACTACGACACCAAACAAGACCTCATCACGTCCTTCCTCGGCGCGTTCACCGAGCGATTCGAGGACGAACTCGACTCCCTCGACGCCGACGACCCCGCCGAGCGCCTCGACATCATCCTCGACCGCCTCCTCTTCGGTCAGGACGACAGCGACCAGACCGACTTCGGGCGCGCGTTCCTCGAACTCCGCGCGCAAGCCCCCCACGAACCCGCGTACCGCGACCAGCTCGCGGCGAACGAGGAGTTCCTCCGCGGCGTCCTCGCCGACACCATCGCAGAGGGCATCGACCAGGGCGTCTTCCACGACGTCGACCCCGAACGCACCGCCCGCCTCATCCGCGCCACCGTGGACGGCGCGCGCTCCCAGCACGTCACGCTCGGCGACGACACCCGCGAAGTCGTCCGAGACGCCCTCGACGACCACGTCATCAGCGACCTCCGCGTCGAGTAGCGGCGCGAACACTCTTTTCGCTCGCGCCCCCACCACCGGTATGGTGCGCGAACTCGCGGACGGCGTCTGGCACATCGACCTCTCCGGCACGAACGCCTACCTCGTCGCCGACGACGCGCTCACGCTCGTCGATACGGGGATGCCGTGGCACGCCGACACTATCGCGACCGCCGTCGCGGACGCCGGATACGCCGTGAGCGATATCGACCGCGTCCTCCTCACGCACTACGACCTCGACCACGTCGGCGGCCTCCCACGACTCAAGGGCCTCGACGCCACCGTCTACGCGGGCGAACGCGACGCAGACCTCGTCACGGGCCGCGAGAAACCGAGCGTGTTCGACCAGAAGGGCGCGTTCCAGCGGCTCACCGGCCTCCTCACCGCGCCGCCGTCCGCGCGCGTCGAACCCGTCCGGGACGGCGACACTGTCGGGAGTTTCACCGCCTACCACACGCCCGGCCACACACCCGGACACGTCGCGTACGTCAGCGAACAACTGGGCGTCGCGTTCCTCGGCGACCTCGTCCGCGAATCCGGCGGCGACCTCGAACCCAGCCCGTGGTACCTCAGTCACGACACCGACGACGTGCGCGCGTCCATCCGCGACCTCGCAGACCGCGCCCCCGACTTCGACATCGCCTGCATCGGCCACGGCACGCCCCTCCTGGAGGGCGGCCGGGACGCGCTCCGCAGGCTCGCCTAAGCGTCGATTTCGTCCGTCCGGTCGCCCTTCTTCACGTCCCCGTCCGCCGTCTTCACGTACACGTCGTCGGCGTACCCCGCCTCCGCGTTCGCGAACTCGCCGTCGTCCAGTTTCTCCGGGGTCGCGGGCGCGTCCGGCAGGCCGTCCGCGGGCGCGAACTCTCCGAGCGGGTTCTCGACCGAGATGTCGTGCGCGTCGAAGAACTCGCGGTAGCGCTCGTAGTGCGCTTCGACCTCGTCCGCGGGGAACTCCATCATCTCCGTCCAGCCATGGGTGTAGAAGTCGAACGACCCGACGACGTGCGTGATTTCGCGGGCCTCGGCCTCCGCGTACCCCTCCTGGAGCGCGACCAGGTACATGTCGATGGTCGCGTCGAAGAACGCCTCCAGGCGCGCGCGGCGCTCTTCCGTGTGGTCGTCGTCCGCCTTCTCCAGGAACACGTCCACGTGGAGGTCGACGAGCCAGTCGTGCATCCGCTCCGAGACGACGGGGAGCGTGAGCGCTTGCTTCGTCGCGAAGTGCCGGACGTTCTGCGCAATCTTCATGTTCTCATAGTGGGGTCACGCCCACCTAAATCGCGGGGTTCCGGGCCGCGCACGCTCGTCTCCGGCAACCCGTGCCGGCACCGTAGGCGGATAGCAACCCACTTTAACCCCGAATACGACACTCTCGGTATGACCGAGTCGTACGTGATAATCGGGGACGGGATTTCGGGGAGTTCCGCCGCCGAGACACTCCGCGAGGAGGCTCCGGACGCCGACATCACCGTCGTCACGGACGAGGGAGAACCCCTCTACAATCGCATTCTCATCAAGGAGTTCGCGAAAGGGAAACTCCCGGAAGCACCGATTTCCATCCACGACGAGGACTGGTACGACGAGCGCGACATCGACCTGAAGCTGAACACGCTCGTCACGGGTCTCGACACGGACGCCCACGAGGTGTACACGCACGAGAGAGAGACCCTGGAGTACGACAAGCTCCTCGTCGCGACCGGCGGCACGCCCGCGCAGCTCCCCGTACCGGGGAGTGACGCGGATGGCGTCCACCACTTCTGGACGTTCCAGGACGCCCGCCGCATCCGCGAGGACGCCGAGGACGCCGACACCGGCGTGCTCGTCGGTGCAGGCCTCCTCGGTATCGACTTCGCCGCGATTTGCGCCGCGCAGGGCGTGGACGCCCACTACCTGATGCGCGGCGACCGCTGGTGGCGGTACGCGCTCAGCGAGGACGGCGCGGATATCATCCACGAGGCGCTCGACGAGAAGGGCGTGACGCCCGTCTTCGACTCCGGCGCGAGCGAGTTCATCACGGACGACGACGGGAACGTCGTCGAGACCGTGGACTCGAACGGCGAGCACTACGACTCCGAGTTCGCGGGCGTCGCCATCGGCCTCGATTTCAACGTGGAGTTCATCCAGGACGCCGGGTTCGACATCGAGACCGGCATCATCGTGGACGAGTACATGCGCACCGGCGTCGAGGACGTGTTCGCCGCGGGCGACATCACGGAGTTCTACGACGTGGTGCTCGAAGACCACGCGCAGAACGGCTCGTGGGGCTCCGCGAAACAGCAGGGGTCGGTCGCCGCGCAGGCGATGGTGGCCGACGACGTGGAGGACGACGTCGAGGAGTTCCGCTGGGTGTCCTCGTACTCCATCACGCACTTCGACTTCCCGTTCCTCTCCTTCGGCTTCCCCACGAGGGGTGACGACGAGTGCGAGCGCACGTACGACGACCAGGAGTGGCGGCGGCTCACGTTCAAGGACGGGAAGCTCATCGGCGGCGTCCTCATCGGCAACCTCGCGCCCCAGTCGAAGTACAAACAGCTCATCCGGGAGGAAGCCCAGGTCGCAGACCAGAAAGAGGTGCTCCTGGAGGAGAACTTCGACCTCGACGACCTCGACTTCTAGCGTACTTCCGTTTTCGCGGTCGCTCCGCCGGATTCCTTCGACTCTCTAGCCGTATCTTGCGACTACAGTAATCCTTATACGCTTGTGTGGTATACACTAGCACAGCCCGTGGTGGCTGGTGTATCAACATGAACCCGACAGTGCGACTCGAACGCGCGGACGCCGTCCCGCAGGACGCCCGCGTCCGCGACTTCGACGAACTCGACTCCGACGCACAGCACGCCCTCCCCGGTGCGGTCGACGGCGACCCCGTAACACTCGACGCCCCGACCGCGCTGGAGGACGGCGAAATCGTGAAGTACACCGGCTACTACCGCATCTCCGTCGCGGAGTGAAACGAAGGCGTTTTCCCCGCTCTCCCCCCACTTCTTCCCCATGAGCATGAGCGGCGGCAGCGGGGACATGACGCTCGCGTTCGAACTGTCCGCGCTCCAGGCACTCGCGAAGCCCGGAACGGCGTTCGCGGACGCCCGGCAGTGGACGGAGTACGTCGGCGTCGTGAGCGACGAACCGACGTACGTCGTCACGAACTTCACGCGCAAGCGCCGCATCCGCCAGGACTTCTTCAGCGGCCCGAAGGGCAAGGAGGAGAGCCTCGACTCCGTGAAAGACCAGTTCGACACCGAACGCCACGTGTTCGTCGGGACGAGCGACGAGGACGAGGCGCTCGCGTCCGAGGTCGGCTGGGAGTTCCTGCACGTCGAGGACGCCGCTGAGGCCGCGGGCTGGGAGCTCGCGGATGAGGACGACGAGGACGACGTGTTCGAGAGCGACGAACAGCGCGACGACTGGCCCTAGACGTCGCGCCGACGGAAGTACAGGACGCTCGCCGCCACGAGGACGAGAGTGGCGGCGAGCAGGATGGCGGCGGCGGGGAGGTCGTACGTGTTCTCGACGAGTATCGCGGTCGGGTCGAAGTACCGCATCGGCGCGAGCGCGCCGAGCCACGCGTAGTCGGTCGTCGTGACGACGGTTTCGAACAGGAACAACCCGAACACGGTCGCCATCGCGCCGCGCTGGGCGACGCTCGCCCGGCTCGCGGCGGCGCTGAACGCGAGGCCGACGGCGGCACAGCAGAGCAGGTAGGGGAGGGAGAGCAGGTGGACGGCGAGCAGGTCGGTGGCGGCGACCGGGTAGCCGATGGCGTGCGTCGCGAGCCACGTGACGGCGGCGACGACGGCGTTCACGAGCAGGATGCCCGGCACGAGCGCGAGGTAGTTCTCGGCGACGACGCGACCCCGGGAGACGGGGAGGGAGAGCAGGATGTCCATGCGTTCCGACTCCACGTCGCCCGCGAGGAGGCCGGCGGCGGCGTACGCGAGGTAGACGCCGAGCAGTATCACCCACGCGAAGTGGTAGAGTTCGGTCGCGAGGAAGCCCTCGATGGTGCCGAACGCGCGCAGGCCGAACGCCTCCACGAACACGGGCGGGAGCGCGTCCACGTACTCCGACACGTCGAACCCGCTCGCGATGGAGGGGTAGAACGCCGCGTACAGCACGCTGAACGCGGACATCCCGACGGAGAGCGCGAGCGCGCCCCGGACGCGCTTTCGCGCGCCGTACCGCGCGAGTTCAAGCATCGGTATCACCGTAGAACGTCAGGAACACGTCCTCCAGTGGCGCTTCCTCCACGTCGAGTTCGCGCAGGTCGTAGGCGTCGAACGCGTCCACGAGGGCGTTCACGTCGCCCGCGAACGTGAACGAGAACGCGGTCTCGTCGCCGTCCCGCCACCGCGACACGTCCGAGACGCCCGCCACGTCGAACGCGCCCGCGGGCGGGTCGCCCGCCACCCGCACCCGGACGTGCTTCCCGCTCCGGTCGAGCAGGTCGCGCACGTCCTCCACGGTGACGAGTTCGCCCTCGCGGAGCACGCCCACGCGGTCGCACACCCGCCTGACCTCGCTGAGGACGTGACTCGAAAACAGCATCGTCGTCCCGCGCTCGCGCTCGTCCCTGACGAACTCGTTGAACCGCTCCTGGAGCAGGGGGTCGAGACCCGCGGTGGGTTCGTCCATCACGACCACGTCCGGGTCGTGCATGAACGCCTGCACGAGCCCGAGCTTCTGGACGTTCCCCGTCGAGTACTCCCTGACTTCGCGCTCTACGGGCGGCGTGAACAGGTCGAGCAGTTCCGCCCTGCGCTCTCCGCCCTTGACGGACTCGTGGAGGTCGAGCACCTCCCGGCCCGTCGCCTGTTCGTCGAACCGCGGGTTCGACGGCAGGTAGCCGATTCGCTCCAGGGCGTCGAGGCGCTGGGACTCGACGGCCATGTCCCGGCCGAGCACGGACACCGTGCCCGCCGTCGGGGACTGCAGACCGAGGAGGGTGCGAATCGTCGTCGTCTTCCCCGCGCCGTTCGGCCCGAGGTACCCGAACACCTCCCCGGACTCGATGGCGAGAGAGAGGTCGGAGACGGCGGCGAGGTCGCCGTACCGCTTCGTCAGTCCGTCTATCTCGATGGCGGCCATACCCGGAACGACTCCGCACGCCCGGATGAAGGTTGTTCCGCGACGCCATGCGGAGGGCTTACCCGCGTTCGCGCGTCACACTCCTGTATGGCTGAACCCCGCGTACCGGACGACGACGGCGGCGATGGGGGCGGTGGCGGTGCGAGCGACGGCGTGGTCGAACTCCCCTGCGGGGAGCGCGTGGAGACGACGGCGTTCGACCTCGGGATGCGCGAGTACGACTGCCCGTGCGGCGAGTCGCACGCGGTCGTGATGGACATGCACCCGCCCGGGCGCTTCCTCCCGGAGTCCATCGTGGACATCCTCGAATCCGCGGTCGAACCCGCCGAGGACGACGCGTTCGAGGAGTTCGGCACCCCCCACCTGATGGGCGCGGTGATGGAGGACGTGCCCGAGGAGGTGGCGACGTACGACGCGAGCGGCGAGGGCGAGGTCGGGTACGCGCTCCTCTGGGTGTTCGACTTCGACTCCCGCACGCTCCACGAGTACGTCGTCGAACTCGTCGTCGAACTGATGGACCACGCCGTGAGCCACGCCGAGAACCCGGGCGCGCAGGGCGAGTTCGAGGACGCGATGACCGAGTTCGACGTGGGCGCGTTCGTCGAGGAGTACCGGGACGAACGGAACTGGGAGGCCTGACACGCGGACTTTTTTGGCGTCGGTAGCGGTCGCGTAGCGGTGCGTTCGCGACGCTCCCGGCGGCCTGGCCGCGCCCACCACGATTTTCGATTTTCGTAATTCAGTTTCGAGCCGCGTAGTTTTTCGTCGGACTTATTACGATGACCGAACTGGATTCGGGTAGTATGAGTGACGACCGGACCGTGCTCCTCATCGGGAGCGGCCCGATTCAGATCGGACAGGCGGCTGAGTTCGACTACTCCGGCGCGCAGGCGTGCCGCGCCCTCCAGGAGGAGGGAGCCCGAGTCGTCCTCGTGAACTCGAACCCCGCGACCATCATGACCGACCCCGAGATGGCGGACGCCGTCTACATCGAACCCATCACGACGGACGCCATCGCAGAGGTCATCGCGAAGGAGAACCCCGACGGCGTCATCGCCGGACTGGGCGGACAGACCGGCCTGAACGTCACGGCGGAACTCGCGGAGGAGGGCGTGCTCGACGAACACGACGTCGAAATCATGGGCACGCCGCTCGACACCATCTACGCGACGGAAGACCGCGACCTCTTCCGCCAGCGCATGCACGACCTCGGCCAGCCCGTGCCGAAGTCCACGACCATCAGCCTCGACGAGGGCGAATCCCTCCAGGCGCTGAGCGAGGACGACATCGCCGACCGCGTCGAGGACGCCGTCGAGCAGGTCGGCGGCCTCCCCGTCATCTCCCGCACCACGTACACGCTCGGCGGGAGCGGGTCCGGCGTCGTCCACGAGATGGAGGAACTCAAGCAGCGCGTGCGCAGCGGCCTCCGGCTCTCCCGGAACTCCGAGGTGCTCATCACGGAGTCCATCTCGGGCTGGGTGGAACTGGAGTACGAGGTGATGCGGGACGCCGGCGACTCCTGCATCATCATCTGCAACATGGAGAACATCGACCCGATGGGCATCCACACGGGCGAGAGCACCGTGGTGACGCCCAGTCAGGTCATCCCGGACGAGGGCCACCAGGAGATGCGGGACGCCGCCCTGGAGGTCATCCGCGACCTCGGCATCGAGGGCGGGTGTAACATCCAGTTCGCGTGGCACGACGACGGCACGCCCGGCGGCGAGTACAGGGTCGTCGAGGTGAACCCGCGCGTCTCCCGCTCCAGCGCGCTCGCGTCGAAGGCGACCGGGTATCCGATTGCGCGCGTCACCGCGAAGGTCGCGCTCGGCAAGCGCCTCCACGAGATTTCGAACGAAATCACGGGCCAGACCACGGCCGCGTTCGAACCCGCAATCGACTACGTGGTCACGAAGGTGCCGCGGTGGCCCAAGGACAAGTTCCCCGAGGTGGACTTCGAACTCGGCACCGCGATGAAGAGTACGGGCGAGGCGATGTCCATCGGTCGGACGTTCGAGGAGAGCCTCCTGAAGGCGTTGCGGAGTTCGGAGTACGACCCCGCCGTGGACTGGCCGGAGGTCTCGGACGACGAACTCGAAGTGGACTACCTGGAGCGCCCGACGCCCGACCGCCCGTACGCGATGTTCGAGGCGTTCGACCGCGGGTACACCGTCTCCGAGGTCGTGGAACTGACTGACATCGCGGAGTGGTACGTGGAGCGGTACGCGAACGTCGCGGACGCCGCCGCGGACGCGCAGAACGGCGACTTCACGAGCGCCGCGACCGCGGGCTTCACGAACCACGAAATCGAGGCGCTCGCGGGCGGCGAGTTCGCGGACGCGAACGAGTCCTGGCTCCCCGCCGAGGACGAGGACGCCGTGACGGACGGCGCGGGCGCGAGCATCGACAGCATCGAGGCGGACGTGCCCGGACGCACCTACAAGCAGGTGGATACGTGCGCGGGCGAGTTCGCCGCGCAGACGCCCTACTACTACTCCTCGCGCAAGCCCGAGTGGTTCAGCGGGCCGTTCGAGGGTGACGCGGCCGCGGGCGAACTCGTCGTGGACGACGACGAACGCAGCGTCGTCGTCGTGGGCGGCGGCCCCATCCGCATCGGCCAGGGCGTCGAGTTCGACTACTGCTCGGTGCACGCGGTGCGCGCGCTCCGCGAGGAGGGCATCGACGCGCACGTCGTGAACAACAACCCCGAAACCGTCTCCACCGACTACGACACCTCCGACGGATTGTTCTTCGAACCCATCACCGCCGAGGAGGTCGCGGACGTGGTGGAGGCGACGAACGCCGACGGCGTGATGGTGCAGTTCGGCGGCCAGACCTCCGTCAACATCGCCGACCCGCTCCAGGACGAAATCGACCGCCGCGGCCTGGACGCCGAAATCGTCGGAACGAGCGTGGACGCGATGGACCTCGCGGAGGACAGAGACCGGTTCAACGCGCTGATGGACGAGTACGGAATCAGCCAGCCGACCGGCGGGAGCGCCACCTCGAAAGCGGAGGCGCTCGATTTGGCGCACGACATCGGCTACCCGGTGCTCGTCCGGCCGTCCTACGTGCTCGGCGGGCGCGCGATGGACGTGGTGTACGACGACGACGACCTCATCGAGTACATCGAGGAAGCCGTCCGCGTCAGCCCCGAGAAACCGATTCTCGTGGACGAGTTCCTCGCGGACGCCGTCGAACTCGACGTGGACGCGGTCTCCGACGGCGACGACGTGCTCATCGGCGGCGTGATGGAGCACGTCGAGGAAGCCGGCGTGCACTCCGGCGACTCCTCCTGCGTGATTCCGCCCCGCAGTCTCGACGACGACACGCTCGCTCGCGTCCGCGAAGTCACCGAGGACATCGCGGACGCCCTCGACACCGTTGGCCTGCTGAACGTCCAGCTCGCCGTTCAGCACGGCGAAGTGTACGTCCTGGAGGCGAACCCGCGCTCCTCGCGCACCGTCCCGTTCGTCTCGAAGGCGACGGGCGTCCCCATCGCGAAACTCGCGGCGAAGGTGATGGCCGGCCAGACCCTCGACGACCTCGGCGTCGCGGAGGGCGTGCCCGAGCAGTACAGCGTGAAGGAGGTCGTCCTCCCCTTCGACCGCCTCGAAGGAAGCGACCCCCGCCTCGGCCCCGAGATGAAGAGTACGGGCGAAGTGATGGGCACCGCGCGCTCCTTCGGGAAGGCCTACGAGAAAGCGCAGTCCGCGGCCGGGAACACGCTCCCCGCCCCCGGCGCGACCGCCGTCGTTGACCTCGACCTCGACGGGTTCGAGGAGTACTACGAGGTCGCCGCGTTCGAGGACGTGACGGACGCGCTCCGCACGGGCGAAATCGACCTGCTCGTCACGGACGACCCCGACCACCTCCGCACCGCCGTCCGCGAGGACGTCCCCTACTTCTCCACCGTCGCGTCCGCCGCGGCCGCGCTGGAGGCGCTCGCGCACCGCGACGACGACCTCGACGTCCTCCCCGTCAGCGACCGCCCCATCACCCACACCGACTGGGGCGCGAACTGACACACCGGCTTCCGTCCACGTCGCCGGTTAGACTACCGCGAGCGTGAGCGCTCCGGCGAACACGAACCCGCCGAGTCCGTACCATGGTTCGCGGCGGAGCGTGCGCGCGCCCGCGGCCGTTCGGCCGCCGATATCGACGCCGAGCGCCAGCCCCACGAACAGGGCGGCGAGCGCGACGCCGACGCCCGGGAAGCCGTGTTGTTCGACGTACGCGGCGATAGCGCCGACGGCGACGCCGACGATTGCGGCGTGGACTTCCGTGTACGTGAGTCGGTTCCCCGACCCGACGGGTGTCGAACCCATACGTCCGATACGGGGACGCGTGAAAAGAAACCTCGGTCAGTCGGCGCTGACGGGCGTGCGGGACTCCGCGAGGTCGAGCACGTCGTCGAAGAAGCCGAGGGAGTCGTGGGGGCCGGGGTGGGCTTCGGGATGGTACTGGCGCGTGATGACGTCGAGTTCGTCGGATTCGAGGCCCTCGGGCGTGTCGTCGTTGACGTTCACCTGGGTCACGTCGAGGTCGCCGGGTTCCGCGACGGTGTAGCCGTGGTTCTGCGTGGTCATCACGACCTTGTCCGTCCGCAGGTCGCGCACGGGCTGGTTCACGCCCCGGTGGCCGAACGCCATCTTCTCAGTGCTCCCGCCGAGCGCGTTCGCGACGACCTGCTGGCCGAGACAGATACCCGCGAACGGGTACTCGCCGACGAGTTCCGCGACGAGGTGTTCGGCGGCCTCGAAGTTCTCCGGGTCGCCGGGGCCGTTCGAGACGAACACGATGTCCGGGTCGAGGTCGCGAACCTCCGCGGGCGTCGTGTCGTAGGGGAGGACGTGCACCTCGGCGTTCCGCGCGGTGAGCGAGTCCACGATAGAGCCCTTCGCGCCGCAGTCCACGAGCGCGACGGACGGCCCGCTTCCGGGGTGGTGTTCGGGGTCGGTGACGCTGACCTGCGCGCCGATGTCCGTGATGTCGGACATCCCCGGGCAGTCGGCGAGTTCCTCCTTCGCGGCCTCGGGTGTGGCGTCGGGGCCGGCGGCGATACCGACCTTCATCGCGCCGCCCTCGCGGATGTCGAGCACGAGGTCGCGGGTGTCCACGTGGTCGACGGCTGGCACGCCCTCGGCGGCGAGCCAGTCGGCCACGTCGTCGGTGAGTTCGCGCGCGACGACGGAACTCGGGTGGACGCGGTCGGACTCGAATCGCTCGGTTCGGACGCCGTAGTTCCCGATGAGCGGGTAGGCGAACGTGAGCACCTGTTCCTCGTAGGAGGGGTCGGTCAGGGACTCCTCGTAGCCCGTGTACGCGGTGGTGAACACGAGTTCACCCTGCGCGCGGCCCGGTGAGCGGGCGCGAGCTTCGACGACGTCCCCCGTTTCGAGCGCGAGGTATGCGTCCGGCATTACGAGATTCAAACGAACTAACCGCACTTAGTCCTTACCTTCGTAACTGAGTTACGAAATTCGTAACGCTATTGGGTTCGGGGGTGGTTCCACGCGTATGGACGACCTCGACCGGAAGATACTCGACATCCTCCGACGGGACGCCCGCACGCCCTACACGGAGATAGCGAGCACGCTCGACGTGAGCGAGGGAACGGTCAGGAACCGCGTCGACCGCCTCCGCGACGACGGCGTCATCGAACGCTTCACGGTCGCCACCCGAACCGGGAACGTCAAGGCGATGATAGAGGTGTCGGTCGCGATGGACGTGGACACGCACTCCGTCGGCGACCGCATGACCGACTGGGACGAGGTGGACTTCGTCTGGCAGGTCTCCGGCGAACTCGACATCGTGCTCGTCGTGGACGCCGCCGACACCACGCGCGTGAACGAACTCATCACGAAAGCCCGCGAACAGGAGGAGGTCGTGGAGACGAAGACGCGCCTGATACTGGACGAGAAACTCGGCTGAACATCCGAAGTTCTATTCCCGTTCCTCTCTCTCCTATGGGTATGAGCGACACGGAGACGGGAGCGGACGTACGCACGCCCGAGGAAGTCGAGAACGCAGAACAGGACGTCGTCACCGTCACGCCCGACGACGAACGAACCGGCCTCGCGAACCGCCTCGACGCCCACACCGGCGACGGCATCCGCCACCGCGCCTTCACCTGCCTCCTCTTCGACGAACAGGGACGAATCCTCCTCGCGCAGCGCGCCGCCCGCAAACGCCTCTGGGACACGTGCTGGGACGGCACCGTCGCCTCCCATCCCGTCGAGGGACAGTCCCAGAAGGAAGCCACGCGCGAACGCCTCGAAGAGGAACTCGGGATTTCGCCCGACCAGTACGACGACCTCGAAGTCACGGACAGGTTCGAGTACAAGCGCTACTACATGAACGACGGCGTCGAGTGGGAGGTCTGCGCCGTCCTCCAGGCGACGCTCACCGACACCAGCATCGACCCCGACCCCGACGAGGTCGGCGGCGTCCTCTGGGCTGACTACGAAGACCTCCACGAGAACCCCCGGCACTACCGCCAGCTCGACCTCTGCCCCTGGTTCGAAATCGCGATGCGCCGCGACTTCGAGTAGGCTTTTCCCGATAGCGACCCTATCGAACCCATGCTCGCCCTCGCCGGCGGCGTCTACGACGACGTGCTCGCGCACGCCCGCGAGGACGCCCCACGCGAGGCCTGCGGTATTCTCGTCGGCACGACCGAGGCGGAGACGGCGACCGCGACGGTCGCGCACCGCGTGCGGAACGTCGCCGACGCCCCCCGGGTCGCGTACGAGATGGACGCCACCGAACAGCTCCGGGTGTTCGAGACGGCGGCCGACCACGGCCGCGAAGTCGTCGGGTTCTACCACTCGCATCCCGCGGGCCCCGCCGCGATGAGCGACCGCGACCGCGAGACGGCCGCGTGGCCCGGGTATCGCTACCTCCTCGTGTCGCTCGCCGGCCGCCCGCCGTTCGTCGGCGCGTGGACGTGGACGGGCGACGACTTCGAGCGCGAGACCGTCACAGTCCAAAACTGAGTAGTGTCCGCCCCTCCCTCCTCCCGTATGGTCGATACGTACGACGACCTCTCGGGACAGGTCGCGCTCGTCACCGGCGCGAACCGCGGACTCGGCGCGGAAATCGCACGCCGGCTCGCGGAGAACGGCGCGACCGTCTACGCCGGCTCCCGGAGCTCGCAGAACGAGACGCCGGAAAACACCGAACGCGTCCTCCTCGACGTGACCCAGGAGGGCGACATCGAGGCCGCCGTGGACGGCATCTTCTCCGAGGTCGGTCGCCTCGACATCCTCGTGAACAACGCGGGCGTCGGCGAGTTCGGGAACGACATCGTCGCGGAACCGACGACCGAAATCGACCGCACGCTCGCGGTGAACCTCCGCGGGCCGATGGTGCTCTGCAAGCACGCCGTCCCGCTCCTCATCCAGAACGACGGCGGGCGCGTCGTCAACATCTCCTCCGGCATGGCCGGCCTGCACAACATGGACGGCTCCAGTCCCGCCTACCGAATCTCCAAAACTGGCCTGAACGGCCTCACCACGTACCTGCACGGCGAGTACAACGAGAACGGCCTGCTCGCGAACTCCGTCTGTCCCGGCTACGTCAAGACGGACATGGGCGGCGAGGACGCCGACCGCTCCGTCGAGAAGGGCGCGGAGACGCCGGTGTGGCTCGCGTCGCTCGAACCCGACGGCCCCTCGGGCGCGTTCTGGCGGGACAAGGAACGCATCGACTGGTAGGCCGCGCTAGCGCCGCACCGCCGTCCAGACGCCCACGAGGGCGAACAGCACCGCGGGAATCATCGGGAGCGCGACGAGCGTGTCCATCCAAGTCAGTCCGAGCGGGCTGAGCGTCCCGCCGAGCAGTATCAGCGCCGGTATGACGAGCAGGGAGACGACGAGCACCGCGATTATCGCCCACGACTGCCGATCCGTGAGCGGTTGTTCGGCCTGCGCCTCCTGTGGTTCGTGCGCCATCAGTATTCGCTATCGGGTTTTACCACCACCTTCCCAAAGCCTTCGCGGTTCTCCAGCAGTTCGTGCGCGCGCGCCGTCTCGCTCATCGGCAGTACCTCGCGGATGCGCGGCTCGAACGTCCCGTCCCAGACGTGCTGGAGCGCGTCGTCCGCCTCGCCGAGCGTCGCCATCGTCGAGCCGATGACCTTCAGTTGGTTCCAGAAGATGCGGTTGATGTCCGTCTCCGGCCGTCCGCCGGTCGTCGCGCCGCAGGTGACGACGCGGCCGCCCTTCGCGAGCGACTTCAGGCTGTCCTGCCACGTCGCCGCCCCGATGTGGTCTACGACGACGTCCACGCCGCGCTTGCCCGTCAGCTCTCGAATCCGGCTCGCGAAGTCGTTCGCCTCGTAGTCGATGGTGTAGTCCGCGCCGAGTTCCTCCGCGTAGTCGAGTTTCTCCTCGGACGAAGCGGTGGCGTACACCTCCGCACCCGCGTGCTTCGCCACCTGCACGGCCGCGTGCCCGACGCCGCCGCTCGCGCCGAGCACGAGCACTTTCTCGCCCGGACTGACCTCGCCGCGCGTGAGCAGCATCCGCCACGCCGTCTGGAACACGAGCGGCGCGGCCGCCGCCGTCTCCCAGTCCACGTGCTCCGGCACGGGAACGAGGTTCTCCTCGGGAACGACGGTCTGCTCGGAGTGGACGCCGCGGACGTGCTCGCCGATGATGTGGAACGACGAACACAGCGAGTGCTCGCCGTTCCGACAGAACTCGCACTCCCCGCAACTCACGCCCGAGAGCAGGGCGACCCGGTCGCCCTCCGAAAACCGGGACACGTCCTCGCCGACTTCGGCGACGACGCCCGCGCAGTCGCTTCCCGGGATGTGGGGCATCTCCAGGTCGAGCCCCGGCATCCCCTTTCGCGTCCAGATGTCGAGATGGTTCAGCGCGCCCGCCTTCACGTCCACCACGACCTCGCCCCGGCCGGCCTCCGGGTCGGGGAACTCGCCGTACTCGATGACGTCCCTGCCGCCGTGCTCCGCGAACTGAACTGCCTTCATGCGTCGGGATTTCACGTCCTCGCATCAAAACTCTATGGCACGTATTATGCCGCGCCCGCCCTCACGGCCCGTATGGTCGACTTCCAGTCCCGCGACACCCGCCGCGACACCGACGACGACGCCGACCCGGCGGACGCGGCGGACGACGACGGCGAACAGGCCGACCACGGACACACGCCCGACGACCACCACACTCACGAGAACGAGCACGACGACCACGACGACCACAGCCACCACGACGCCGACGTCGCCTCGCTCGGCGTCGGCGTGGTGACGGTGTCCTCCTCTCGGAGTCTGGACGACGACCCGAGCGGGGACGCCATCGCGGCGGCGTTCGAGCGCGAAGGCCACGCGGTCGCCACCCGCGAACTGGTGCGGGACGACTACGACCGCGTGCAGGCGGTCGTGAACCGGCTCGTCGGCCGGGACGACGTGAACACGGTCGTCACGACGGGCGGGACGGGCGTCACGCCGGACGACCAGACCGTCGAGGCGGTGCGGCCGCTCCTCGAAAAACGCCTCCCCGGGTTCGGCGAACTGTTCCGCCGGCTCTCCTACGACGACATCGGCACGCGCGTCGTCGGGACGCGCGCGCTCGCCGGCATCGCGGACGGCGTCCCCGTCTTCTGTCTCCCTGGGAGCGAGAACGCCGCGACGCTCGGCGCGGAGGACATCATCGTCCCCGAAGCTCCCCACCTCGCCGGGCTCTCCCAGTACGCGGAGGACGAGGCGTGACGGACAAGGAGACGATTCGGGAGCGCGTCTGGGACGCGCTCGACGAGTCGGGCGTGGCGCGCTTCCCGTTCCCGCCGCACGGCCGCATCCCGAACTTCGCGGGCGCGGCGACCGCCGCCGACCGCCTCGCCGACACGGACGCCTGGCAGTCGGCGGACGTGGTGAAGGCGAACCCGGACGCGCCCCAGCTTCCGGTTCGGCGGCGCGCGCTCCGCGACGGCAAAACCGTCTACATGGCCGTTCCCCGGCTCAGGGACGAGGAGTGCTTCCTCGAACTCGACCCCGACGCCATCGACCCCGAGAACTACGACAGCGCGCCCGCGCTCTCGAATGTGGACGAGTACGCTACTCAGGTCGGGCCGGACGCCGTCCCGCGAATCGACCTCGTCGTGTCCGGGAGCGTCGCGGTCACCGAGGACGGCGCGCGCATCGGGAAGGGCGAGGGGTACAGCGACCTCGAATACGCGATACTCCGCGACCTCGGACTGGTGGCGGCCCGCGGGAGCGACCGAACGGCGAACGGTGAGACCGCGGGCACGACGGTCGCGACGACGGTGCACGAACGCCAGATAGTCGAGGACGCGACGCCGGACGACCACGACGTGCCGATGGATCTGGTGGTCACACCCGAACGAACCATCGAGACGGAGACGCCGTACGAGCGTCCCGAGGGCGTGGACTGGAGCGCGCTGAGCGAGGAGCGAATCGCGGAAATACCGGTGTTGGAGCGCCTGCGGCCGGACGAGACTTTATAGGTCGAGGCGGCGAACGTCCGGGTATGCCGCGGGAGGCCGAGTCCGTGCTCGCCGGAATCCTGGAGGAGCGCGAGACGACGCCGACCTGCGCGGTGTGTTCGAGCGACGCCGACTTCTTCCTCTACGAACCCGGCCGCGTCCGGAAGTTCGTCTGCTGGGAGCACGTCAGCCCGTACGCCGCCGCGGTGGACGAACCCGGGGACGACCGGCCGACGGCGCTCAGAATCTAGTCCATCGGCGTCAGCGTCGCCGTGAACACCGCGGGGTCGTCGCTCTCGTTTCGCGCGCCGTGCGGGACGCCGGGGTCGTGGACGACGACGCCCGGCGCGTCCACCTCCCGCTCGCTGTCGCCCTGCACGACGACGACCGTTCCCTCGACGACGTGGAACGCGTTCGTCTGGCCGGGATGCTCGTGCGGGCTGAGTTCGCCGCCCGGCCCGAGCGCGAACGCCTTCACGAGCACGTCCTCGGAGTAGTACAGTTCGCGGGTCTCCACGTCGCCCGCGTCGGGCGCGAAGTCGAGGTCGTGGACGTCCATACCGGCGCGTGGGCGCGGAGGTACTTAGGCTTCGACGCCCGTGAGTTCCTCCGCGACGAGGTCGGCGTCGAGGAGTTCGGTGTCGAGCGCGAGGTCGAGTTGGCCGCGGACGAACTCGGGAATCGTGTCCGGCGAGTAGACGACGGTCTTCAGGCGGTCGTTCAACTCCAGGGCGACCGACACCGCGGTGGATTCGCCCACGTCGGTCAGCACGAGGAGGTCGGTGTCCGCGACGCCCGCGTCCTCCAGTTCGGTGGCGCTCCCGAGGTCGATGCGTTCGACCGACACGCCGTGTTCGGCGAGCGCGTCACCGAGTCCGCGGTCGGGGCCGACGAGGATTGCGTTCATGCCGGAGACTCGGCGCTCGGCGGATAAGAAGGTGACGTAGACTACGCGACCGCCCAGAACCGCACGCTCCGCGGAACCTTCCAGAGGGCGTCGGGGAGGTCGCGCGCGCCCGGGTCGTTCTCCGCGACGTGCGGGTGCTGGTGTTCGACGAGTCGGTGCACGTCGAACCCGGCCTCCGCGAGCGCGTTGTACCGGGCGTCTATCGGGCGGTCGAAGACGGTGAGCGTCTCCCCGTACTCCTCGCTGATGGTGATGTCGCGCGGCCCGGGGTCGAGGTAGTCGCGCGTGAGTTCGCTGGTTTCGGCGTCGAACGCCTCGTAGAGGGGGTGTGGGACGCTGAGCACGAACACGCCGCCGGGGCGGAGGACGCGGTGGGCTTCCGCGAGCGCGCGGTCGAGGTCGGCGACCATCTGGAACGCCGCCTCGGAGGACGCGAGGTCGAAGCGGTCGTCGGGGAACGGGAGGCTGGTCACGTCGCCCTGCGCGAACCGGGCGTCCGCGCCGTAGAAGTCGCGGAGGCGGCGCGCGTGCGCGAGTTGCTCCTCGGAGAAGTCGAGGCCGACGGCGTCCGCGCCGAGTTCGGCGGTGCCGACGGTTCCCTGGCCGCCGCCGCAGCCGAGTTCGACGTAGTCCGCGCCCTCGACGTCACTCGCGTCGAGGAGCGATTGTTCCGCGAACCCGGGGGCGTCCGCGTCGAACGGCGACGGGGCGGGCGGCAGGTCGTCGTCCGTGTCCGCGTTCCACGCGGCCTGGAAGGCGTCGCTCCACTCGTTCCACAGTCGCCGGTTCGACTGCGCGTGGTCGTCCATACGCGCCCTCGAACGCCCCGCGAGAAGAAGGTTCGGCCGCTATTCGTACTCGATGGTCGCGGGCGGCTTGTGCGTCACGTCGTACACGACGCGACTCACGTCCTCGACCGTGCCCGTGATTCGGCTCTGGAGGCGCTGGAGCGTCTCCCAGTCGAGTTCCTGGGCGCGCGCGGTCATCCCGTCACGGCTCTCGACGGAGCGCACGGCGACGACGTGGCCGTGCACGCGGTTGTCGCCCTTCACGCCCGTCGCGCGGCCGAGCACGGCCGCGAACGCCTGCCAGGGCTCGTACTCCTCCAGTTCGTCCTCCACGATGTGCGTCGCCTCGCGGGCGACCCGCACCTTCTCCGCGGTGACCTCGCCGACGACGCGCACGGCGAGCCCGGGGCCGGGGAACGGCATCCGCTCCGAGATGACCTCTTCGAGGCCGAGTTCGCGCGCGACCGACCGCACCTCGTCCTTGTAGAGGTCGCGCAGCGGTTCGACGATACCCTCGAAGTCCACGGCGTCGGGGAGGCCGCCGACGTTGTGGTGGCTCTTGATGTTCCCCTCGCTCTCGATGCGGTCGGGGTAGATGGTGCCCTGCACGAGGTAGTCCGCGTCCGTCTCGCCCGCGACGGTCTCGAACTCCCGGATGAACTGCTCGCCGATGACCTTCCGCTTCTCCTCGGGGTCGGTCACACCCTCCAGCGCGCCGAGGAAGCGGTCTGCGGCGTCCACGACGCGCAGGCTGTCCATGTACCCGAACACCTCCTCGATCTCCTCCGTCTCGCCCTTCCGCATCAATCCGGTGTCCACGTACACGGGGACGAGCTGTTCGCCGACGGCCTCGTACGCGAGCGCCGCCGCCGTCGAGGAGTCCACGCCGCCGGAGAGCGCGATGATGGCCGTGCTGTCCCCGAGCTCCTCGCTGATTTCGGCTTTCGCCTCGCCGATGAACTCGTCCACGTCCACCATCAGGCGGTCACCTCCGTCTCCGCGAGCACCGCCTGCAGTAGCCCGACGAACGGCGGGCTCGCGCGCCCGGGGCGACTGCGGAACTCGGGGTGGAACTGCGTCCCGAGGAAGTACGGGTGGTCGTCGAGTTCGACTATCTCCATGCGGTTACCCGCGTGCCCGCTGAACGTCAAGCCGTCGCTCGTGAGGTCGTCGATGTACTCCGGGTTCACCTCGTAGCGGTGGCGGTGGCGTTCCGTGCACGTGTCCGCGTCGTACACGTCGTGGGCGAGCGTCCCCGGTTCGATTTCGGTCTCGTGCGCGCCGAGCCGCATCGTCCCGCCGAGGTCTTCCATGTCGTACTGCTCGGGGAGCAAGTCGATGACCGGGTACGGCGTGTCCTCGTCGATTTCCGCGGAGTGCGCGCCCGCCAGTCCGAGGACGTTCCGCGCGTACTCCACGACCGCGAGCTGGAAGCCCAGGCAGAGGCCGAGGAAGGGCACGCCGTGTTCGCGGGCGTACCGCACGGCTTCGAGTTTTCCTTCGATTCCGCGGCTCCCGAACCCGCCGGGGACGACGATGCCGTCCGCGGATTCGAGGCGGTCGCGGTGCTCGTCGTTCATCTTCTCCGAGTCCACCCAGGTGACGTTCACGCTCACGCGCTCGTGCAGGCCGGCGTGCTTGAGGGACTCGTGAATCGAGATGTAGGCGTCCTCCAATGCGTACTTCCCGACGAGCGCGATGTCCACGTCGCCCTCGGTGTCCCGGGTGACGAGGTCGCGCCACTCGGTCGAGCGCTCGCCCGCGGGGAGCGCGTCGTCGGCGATGGCGAGTTCGCTCATCACGTACTCGTCCAGGCCTTCCTCTTCGAGCATCAGGGGGACGTGATAGATGTCCTCCACGTCCGGGTTCGAGAACACGGCGTCGGTCGGCACGTCGCAGAACAGCGCTATCTTCTCCTTCACGCTCTCCTCCAGTTTCTCGGGGTTCCGTCCGACCAGAATGTCGGGCTGGAGGCCGATGGAGCGCAGTTCCTTCACGGAGTGCTGGGTCGGTTTCGTCTTCTGCTCGCCGTTCTTCGAATCGGGGACGAGCGTGACGTGCGCGAACAGGAGGTCGTCGTCGTCCTGCTCGTGGCTGAACTGCCGGAGCGCTTCGAGGTACGGCATCCCCTCGATGTCCCCGACGGTACCGCCGATTTCGACGATGCACACGTCGCTCCCCTCAGCGGCCTCCCGAATGCGGCGCTTGATGTCGTCGGTGACGTGCGGAATCACCTGCACGGTCTTCCCGAGGTAGTCGCCGGCGCGCTCGCGCTCGATGACCTCCTGGTAGACCTTCCCCGTGGTGACGTTGTGGTCGGAGGTCATGTCGGCGTCGAGGAAGCGCTCGTAGTTCCCCAAGTCGAGGTCGACCTCGCCGCCGTCCTTGAGCACGTACACCTCGCCGTGCTGGTAGGGGTTCATGGTTCCGGCGTCCACGTTCAGGTAGGGGTCTACCTTCACGGCGGTCACGTCGAACCCCGCGTTCGAGAGAAGTCGTCCGAGGCTCGCGGCCGTGATACCCTTCCCCAGGCCGGACATCACGCCCCCGGTAACGAACACGAATTTGTCGCCCAGTGATGGGTCGTATCCGGTCTCCGTCGGCATACTGTCTGTCCGCAATCCCAGTTCTAAACCGTTTCGGAGACCGCTCGCGTGCGGTTTGCTGACAGCCTACTCGGCGTCCCGCGGAATCCCCTGGAGGGTGTCGGAGCGGTCGTAGATGACGAACTGGCCCGCGGACTCGGTGCGCTTCGCGATGGCGACCACGCGCAGGATGTACGTGCCGAGCAGGACGATGGGCGCGAGCGACACGACGTGCACGCCGACGACCAGCCAGTGCGACTGCGGGAGCTGGTCGATGTGCAGGAGCACGAACGACATCGCGACGATGGCGGGGAACGCGACCAGGAAGAGGTCGCGAGAGAGGTTCGCGAACTCCCGCCGGAAGTAGAGCGTCTTGAAGTACTCGCGGGTGGTCGCGAGGTACTGGAGGAGGTCGAGCATGTCGTCGATGGTCTCGTCCACGGACTCCGGGAGGTCGCCGTCGCCCTCCGCGCGAAGCCGCTGGAGGTCGTTCACCTGGCGCTCGTAGTCGTACGCGAGCGTCGCCAACACCACGTCGAGCGGGCCCGCGGCCTCGTCGAGTTTCGCGTTCAGGTCGGCGGTCGCCGCCCCGAGGTCGTCGAGGTAGGCGTCGAAGTCCTCCCGGAATTCGAGGTCGGTCGCGGGGATGCGTTCTTCGAGGTACTGCGCGCGCTCCACGATGTCGCCCGTGAGCACGCGCAGGAACGCGGACGGCCTCCCGGGCACGTGGTCGAACTCCGTCACCTCCTCCAGGCGGTGGCGGAACTGGGAGACGGAGTGGATGCGGCCGAACTGCTCGCCGAGCGGGTTCTGCTCGCCGGAGACGAACAGGCTGTTCACGGAGACGACGATGGAGACGAGGAGGAAGTTCCCGCTCAACAGCGTCGTCACCAGCGGTACGACCGTCTGGTGCCGGGAGAGTGTCTGTCCGAGGCCGCCCGTGAGGAGGTGGCCGACGGGACCGAACAGCACGAACAGCAGGACGACCGCGATGGTCGTGACTGTCAGGCGGTTCGCCCGATACACCAGCCACTCCGTCGCGCGCGATACCGGCGATGCCATCACTCGGGGGTTGGGAGCGCCCCCGGATTAGTGGTTCGGGCCGACGCGCCCCCAGCGGGTCACGCCCTGAGCGCGTCCGCGAGGAAGCCGCCCGCGGCGTCCGCGACCTGGTCGGTCTTCCCGACGAAGAAGTGGTCGGCGGAGAGTTCCACCACCGTCATCCCGTGTTCGCGGGCGCGCTCGACGACGGGCCGCCAGTCCGCGGTCATGTCGCGCGCGCCGTACACGACCTGCGTCGGGCTCGCGATGTCGTCGAGGGCGTCCGCCGCGTTCAACCCGGCTTCGACTTCTGCGGTGGGCGCGAGCAGGCTCACGCCCGCGAGGTCGATTTCCGTACTGGCGGCGGCGAGCGCGGCTATCGCGCCGCCGAAACTGAACCCGAACACGCCGACGGCGTCGTACGCGTCGGCGGCCCAGCGGAGGGCGTTCCGGGCGTCCTCGCGCTCGCCGCGTCCCTCGTCCCAGGAACCGTAGTCGAACCGAAGACACGCGATTTCGGGCGTGAGGTGGTCGCTGACGGCGGTGAGGCGGGCGTCGCCGCGGTGCCCTCGGTGCTGTGGGTGGGGCGGGCACGCGACCACGCAGGCGTCCGCGTCGCGGGGGCCGTCGAGCGTCGCTTCGACGCGGCGCGCGCCCGGCACGAACACGGTTTCTCCCATACGCACGCTCCACGACTCCGGGAGGTTTAGCGGTGGTGTTCGCCGGCGAGAATTTTAAGCATGGAGGACGAACCGACTGGTATGGGACTGCTCTCGCGACTCTCGTACGCCATCCGGTCGAAACTGAACGCGCTCGTCGGGCGGACGGAGAACCCCCAGGAGGCGCTCGACTACTCCTACGAGCGGATGCAGGACGAACGACAGAACGTCCGCGAGAGCCTCGCGGACCTCACGGCGCAGAAGAAACGACTCGAAGCCCAGCGCTCGCGGCTGAACGAGAACGTGGAGAAGCACGCCCGGCAGGCGGAGGAGGCGATGCGTCAAGACCGCGAGGACTTGGCGCGCCGCGCGCTGGAGAAGAAGCAGGCGAAGGTACAGCAGATGAAGGAGTTGGACGAGCAGATAGCGGAACTGGAGCGCACGCAGGCGGACGTGGAGGAGAAGAAGGAGCAACTCGACCAGCGCATCGAGGAGTTCCGGACGAAGAAGGAGACGATGAAGGCGCGCCACGAGGCCGCGGAAGCCCAGAGCCGCGTGAACGAGGCGTTGACGGGCGTCGGCGGCGAGATGGGTGAGGTGAACCGGGCGGTCGAGCGCGCGACCGAACGCACGGAGGAGATGGAGGCGCGCGCCGCCGCGCTCGACGAACTCGAAGACAGAGGCGCGCTCGAATCCACGACGGGCGAGGACGAGATAACGACCGAACTCCGCGCGGAGCGAAACGAGAGCGAGGTGGACGCGGAACTGGAGACGCTCCGCGAGGAGGTTCAGGGCGACCGGGACGTGAGCGAGGCAGAGAAGTCCGCGGAGGCGGAGGTCTCGGAGGCGTCCGTCGAGGAGGAACTCGAATCGCTGCGCGAGGAGGAGTCCTGAGCGAGCGCCCGAACCGCCGACTCGTTCGTCCCCGACACCACCGTCACCCGGTCGCCCGCCCTGTCGATGGCGGCGTAGAACCGGGGCGTCGTGTCCGTCGCGGGCACGGCGAGCAGTCCGTCGGTCGTGGTGGCGTTCCGCGAATCGAGCATCCCGCGCCACGCGGCCGCGAACGCCGCCGCCTCCGTCTCGTTCTGCCACGCCGTCCGCCAGTGCACGGCGTTCGCGCCGTAGTACGTCATGCGGTCGTTCCGCCAGCCGAACGCCGCGCCCGCCGCCGCGTCCTTCGAGTAGTCGTTCGCGCGTAACGCGAGCCGAATCCCGAGTTCGCCCACGGTGTCGTACCGAACCGGCGTCAGACTGTCCGTGCGCGGCGGGTCGGCGAGCGCGGGTTTCGTGTCGTTCACGCCGGGGTGGAGGAGCGCGCGCGTCGTGTTCGGCGGCGACCGCAGGACGGCGTTCCGCTCGTCCGGCGTCTCCGCTCGTTCGCGCACGTACTCGTAGCCGTAGTGGTAGTAGGCGGACGAGAACGCGGCCTGCCAGCGCTCGCGCTCGACCGACGACAGCGACACCACGGGCCGGGACGCGTTCGGCAGGTAGCGGTTCCGGTACGCGAGCGCGGTCGATTGCGCGTCGCCCTCGACGACGCCGCGCACGGCGAGCGCGCGGTCGGTGTCGAGCAACCCGGACGTCCCCATCCGCACCGCCGCGAAGTCGTGCTGGTACTGGAGGGCGTGCACGAGTTCGTGCGCGAACACCAGTTCCTGCGGGTACGCGTCCACGTCCTCCCGGAGGACGATGCGCGGCCCCGCGTACGTCACGCCGAGCGTGGTGCCGGCGGGCGCGCTCGCGTTCGTCTTGAGGCCGAGCGCCACCGCGCCGGCGGGCCGGATGCCGAGCGCGCGGTCGGGGAGGTCGCGCGCGCCGAGCGCGGTCATCGCCGCCTCGCTCACGCGAATCACGCCCGTGGCGTTCAAGCCGCGGAGGCGTTCGACGCGGTCGAGCACGCGCTGTCCGTCGTAGTCGAGCGCGGCGTCCTCGTACGCGAGCGGGCCGTCCGGCGACGCGTCGGTCGTCGTCGGGCCGTCGGTCGTCGTCGGCGCGCTCGTGGTCGGTGCCGTGTCCGCGGTCGGAGCCGAACAGCCGGCGAGGACGAGCAGGAGGACGGCGAGGAGGGCGCGTGCCTGCATGGGGGAAGCGTCCGCGCGCCGTCACATAAGGCCGTCGTCCCTTTCACGGTGGCCGCCGAACCCCCGGTATGAGCGACTCGGGCGACGACGGCGCGGGCGAGGAGCGGCCGAGCGACACGATGCGCGAGCGCGTCCCCGAGAGCAGTCGGAAGTTCTGGGTGCTCCTCGACGCCCCGCGGTGGGCGCTCGCCGCCGGCATCGCGGGCGTCGTCTTCCTCGCGCTCGTCGTCCTCGGCCACCTCCACCCGCTCGGCACCCCGAAACTGTTCGCGACCGCCGACCCCGTGGAGACGCTGTTTCAGGGTCTCCTTGGCTCCATCATCACGGGCGTCACGCTCGTGCTCACGCTCAGCCAGCTCGTGCTCAGCCAGGAACTCGGCGCGGTCGGCGACCAGCGCGACCGCATGGAGGGCGCGACCGCCTTCCGCGAGGACGTGGCCGACCTGCTCGACGAACCCGTCAGCCCCGCGATGCCCTCCGCGTTCCTCCGCGCGCTCGTCTCCCTCACCGAAGACCGCGTGAACGCCCTCGAAACCGCCGTCGAGGACATCGAGAACGACGACCTCCGGGACGCGGTCGCCGAGTACGCGGAGAACCTCCGCGGGAACGCCGACGCCGTCGAAGACCAGCTCGACGGCGCGCAGTTCGGCGAGTTCGACGTGGTGTGGGCGGCGCTGAACTACAACTACTCGTGGAAGATTTACGCCGCGAAGAAACTCCGCGCCGAGCACCGAGAGAGCCTCACCGAGGACGCCGAAACCGCGTTCGACGACCTCGTGGAGTCACTCGAACTGTTCGGCCCCGCCCGCGAGCACTTCAAGACGCTCTACTTCCAGTGGGAACTCGTCAACCTCTCCCGAACCCTCATCTACGCCGCCGTCCCCGCGCTCACCACCGCCATCGCCACCCTCGTCTACCTCGAACCCAGGCTGTTCCCCGGGGCGGTCTGGGGCGTCGAACCGCTCGTCGTGGTCGTCGCCGCGGCCGCCACCGTCTCAGTCGTGCCGTTCGCCATCCTCCTCGCGTACATCCTCCGCATCATCACCGTCACGAAGCGCACGCTCTCCATCGGGTCGTTCATCCTCCGAGAAACGGAGCGCTCCCGCGACCTCGACTAGCTCGCCGCCAGTCGCGCGCCGAGCACCGTCGCGACGACGGCGAACGCGGCGAGCGCGAGAAACAGCGCGAACGGCGTGGCGTACGCGAGGAGACCACCCGCGACGGTCGCGCCGAGCGCGCCGACGCCGAACACGCCCAGATAGGTGAAGCCGTACGAGATACCTCTGGTCTCGGGCGGCGAGTACTCCGCGACGAGCGCCTGGTACATCGGCTGGACGACGAACAGGAAGAACCCGAGCACCGCGCTCACCGCGAGCAGGGGTACCGCGCCGATGCCGGCGAGCGGCATGAACGCGACGGCGAGCACCGCGAGCACGCCGAACGCGATGGCGATACCGCGCTCGGGCGGCATCATGTCGGTGAGCCGGCCGCCCGCGTACTGGCCGAGCACGCCGACGGCGAGCAGGCCGGAGTAGACGTAGCGCGCGGGGTCGCTGATGCCCGAATCGGTTGCGAACGCCTGCACGAAGTCGAGGTCGGAGAGCAGTTCGGGGAGGAACGTGAGGACGCCCCGGTAGTAGAGACCGCTCATCATCACGATGCCGAACACGAGGACGAACGCGCCCGCGAACAGCGTCTTCGAGGTGTCGAGGAACGCGCTCCACGACGCGGGCGGGCCGCTCGCCTTCCCGCCGGCCTCGTGCGCGGACTCGTCCACGGACACGAGGAGCACGAGGCCCGCGGCGACGATGGCGGGGACGCCGAGCACGACGACGACGGTGCGCCAGTCGAACGCGAGGAGGAGGAGGCTGGTCGCGAGCGGGCCGGCGGCGATGCCGACGTTCCCGGCGATGCCGTGGAAGGCGAGGCCGCGGCCGCGCTCGGTGACGCCCGTGCTGATGAGGGAGAGGCCGGCGGGGTGGTAGACGCTCGCCGCGACGCCCCAGCAGACGAGCGCGAGCGCGATGACGAGCACGGACGGTGCGACGCTCAACAGGAGGAAGGACGCGCCCATCCCCGCGACGCACGCGGCGATGAGCGGCTTCGACCCGACGTGGTCGGCGAGCACGCCCGCGGGGAGCGCGCCCAACCCGAACAACCCCATCCCGACCGTCACCACGAGGCCGAGTTCCGCCGTCGTCGTGGAGAACTCGGTGAGCCAGATGGTGACGAGGATGGGGATGGAGAGTTCGTACGTGTGGACCAGGGCGTGCGCGAGCATCGCGACGCCGACGATGGCCCGGTCGTTCCGGTTCACGCACGGGAGAACACGGAGAACCGGGTTAAGTCTCGGGTTTCCGGTAGACGCTCGCGAGTTCGTGCGCGCCCAGGAGGACGGCGACGCTCGCGACGATGATGGCGACCTCCAGCGGGGTGGCGAGGAGGCCGAGGGAGACGATGAGCGTCGTCGCACAGGCGGGCGGGTGGACGGCGTCCAGCGCGAGCATCCCCCACGCCGTGAGCGCGACCGACAGCGTCCCGCTCGCCGCGAGGCGCGCGCCCTCGATGGTCGCGGGCGCGAACCCCGCGGTGAGCATCGCATCCCCGGCGAGCAGCGTGTACGCGAGGAAGCCCGCGACCGCGCCGACTGCGTGTCCGCCGACGACGCGCCGGCGCGCCCGCTCGACGCCGCCGAACGCCAGCACGAACGCCGTCGGCCCGAGACTCGGGAACACGAACGGCTCCCCGGACAGCCACGCCAGCGCGCCGAGCACGCAGAACAAGCCCGCGGCGCGCACACCCGTCACGAACGCCCTGTTCACGCTCCCAGTCCGCCCGCCGCCCCCAAAAGCCCTCCCCACTCGCGGCCACCACGAACTACTTCCCCCCGTCCGATTCCGGTCGTATGCGGCTCTACCAGACGCCGAAGAACTATGTCGCGCAGGTCGTGCTTGAACGCGACATCCCGCTCCTCACGGACGCGATGCGGTCGTGGCTCGTCTCGCTCCACGCGGACTTCTTCGTCGAAGCCTCCGAGACCGACGGCGAGGCGCGGCGCGCGCACCTCGACGCGCTGTTCGACGCGACCATCGACGCCTACCTCCGCGCGCTCGACGAGGGCTACCCGGAGGCCGAGGCCCGGGAAATCACGCACGTGATGGCCGCCTGGGACTTCCAGAACCAGGGCTGGGGCGAACTCCTCGAATTCCCGCCCGACGAACGCCGAGAATACTACGAGAAGTACAGCGAGTTCTTCGACGCGCACGACGCGAACCCCGAAAACCCGCTCGGCGAGTTCGCGCCGCCCACTGGATTACCGTACGCGCCGACGACGCCCGAGCGACTCGACGGCGAGTTCCCGTTCGCCGAACCCGGACTGGTGGACGACATCTACGTCCACGCGCCCGACGACGAAGTCCACCTCGGCTGCGGCCGCTAGACGAGGAACGTGACCGCGCGGCGCTTCTGCTCCTCTTCGAGTTCGAGGTGTTCGCGGAACGAATCGAGCGCCACGTCGCCCTCCTGGCGCTCCTGGCGGTCGCGGACGGAGACGGTTCCGGTCTCCTCCTCGTCGCCGCCGACGATGAGCATGTAGGGGACGTTGTCGTCGTGCGCCTGCTGAATCTTCCGCCCGACCGTCCACGAGCGGTCTTCGACCTCGACGCGGAAGTCGTCGAGTTCGCTCGCGACCTCGCGGGCGTACGGGATGTTGTCGTCCGTGACGGGGAGGACGCGCACCTGCTCGGGCGCGAGCCAGAGCGGGAACTGGCCCTTGAAGTGCTCGATGAGCACGCCCATGAACCGCTCGAAGCTCCCGAGGAGCGCGCGGTGAATCATCACGGGGTGGTGTTCCTCGTTGTCCTCGCCGATGTACGTGAGGTCGAGGTTCCGCGGGATGTTGAAGTCCACCTGCACCGTCCCGATGGTCCACTCGCGCCCCAGGGCGTCACGGGCGTTGATGCCGATCTTCGGTCCGTAGAACGCCGCCTCACCCTCTTCGACGTCGTAGTCGAGGTCTTCTTCCTGGAGCGCGTCAATGAGCGCGTCCGTCGCCTGCTCCCAGATGTCCGCCGACCCCATCGCGTCCTCGCCCCGGGTTTCGAGCTTGTAGAGGACTTCGAGGCCGAAGTGGCCGTAAATCTCCTCGATGGCCTGGAGGATGTCGAGGATTTCTCCCTGAATCTGGTCTGGGCGGACGAACGCGTGTCCGTCGTCCTGCGTGAACCCGCGCACCCGCAGGAGCCCGGAGAGTTCGCCCGACTGCTCGTTCCGGTAGTCGTTCCCGAACTCCGAAAACCGCACGGGGAGGTCGCGGTAGGAGTGCGTGGACTCCGAGTAAATGTGGGCGTGGTTCGCGCAGTTCATCGGCTTCAGGCCGTACTCGGTGTCGTCCTGCTCCCACGCGAACATCTCGCCGTTCTCCGTGAACGTCTCGTAGTGCCCGGTCGGCTTCCAGAGCTCCGCCTTGTTCAACTCCGGCGTCCGAACCTCGTCGAACCCGAGGTCGTCGTTCTTCTCCCGCACGTAGTCCTCCAGCTGGCGGCGAATCGCCATCCCGTTCGGGTGGTAGTGCGGACAGCCCGGACTGTGCTCGGGCACCGAAAAGAGGTCCATCTCCTGGCCGATCTTCCGGTGGTCGCGCTCCTTCGCCTCCTCGCGCATCTCCAGGAAGTCCTCCAGTTCGGACTCGGTGGGGAACGCGGTGCCGTGGACGCGCGTCAGCGTCTCCTTCTCCTCGTCGCCCCGCCAGTACGCGGCGGAGACGGAGAGGAGTTTGAAGCCGCCGACTTCCCCCGTCGAATCGACGTGCGGGCCTTGGCAGAGGTCGCGCCAGTCGCCCTGCTCGTAGAACGACACGGGGTCTTCGTCCGCGGCCTCCGTCTCCAGAATCTCGCGCTTGAACTCGTTGTCCTCGAAGAACTCGAACGCGTCCTCCCGCGGGACTTCGACGCGCTCGATGGGGTAGTCGGCCTCGACGATGTCCGCCATCTCCGCTTCGATGTCGTCGAGGTCGGCCTCCTCCAACTCGACGTTCGCCACGTCGTAGTAGAACCCCTCGTCGGTGGAGGGGCCGATGGTGAGTTTCGCCTCCGGGTACACCCGCTGGAGCGCCTGTGCGAACACGTGCGCGGCGGAGTGGCGGAGCACGTCGAGGTACTCCTCGCTGCTGTCCGTGACGATTTCGATGCGGCAGTCCTCGTAGAGTGGTTCTTCCTTCGCGACGAGGTCGCCGTCCACGACGCCGGCGACGGTGTCCCGGCCGAGGCCTTCGCCGATTCGGTACGCGATGTCCTCGACCGTCTCCCCGGCGTCCGCGGAGAGCGTGGAGCCGTCGGGGAGCGTGACCGTGAGTTCGCTCATGGGGCGAATACGGCCAACAGCCCACATAAGCGTGACGTGATACCGCTTACTCGACGGGGCGCGCGCACGTCCCCGACCGCTCGACGGCGTCGAGGTCTATGTAGCCGCCGGGGAGCGGCACGCCCTCGTAGGGGTCGTCCGCGAGGAGGAGGGAGCCGTCGAGGTCGGCGTAGTCGAGCAGGGGCGCGAGGTGGCAGGCCGCGGCGATGGCGGCGTTCGTCTCCACCATACAGCCGAGCATGACTTCGAGGCCCTGGGCGCGGGCGGCGTGAATCATCCGCGTCGCCTCCCGCAGACCGCCGCACTTCATGAGTTTGATGTTCGCGATGTCCGCGCGGCCCGCGAGGGCGGGCACGTCCGCGAGCGTGACGCAGGACTCGTCCGCCGCAATCGGGAGCGCGCTTCGCTCGTAGACGAACTCCAACCCGTCGGCGTTCTCCGCGGGCACCGGCTGTTCGACGAACTCCACGCCGTACTCCGCCAGCCACTCGGTGTTCGCGACGGCCTCGCGGGGCGTCCACGCCTCGTTCGCGTCCACGCGGATTGTCGCGTCCGGCGCGGCCTCCCGCACGGTTCGGACGATCTCTTCGTCCCGCGGCGTCCCGAGTTTCACCTTCAGCGTCCCGTACCCCGCCGCCACGGCCTCCCGGGTCTTCTCCCGCATCGTCTCGGTGTCGTCCAATCCGATGGTGAACGACGAGGTCACCGATTGCTCGGGGTCGAGTCCCCAGTACCGATACAGGGGGAGGCCCGCGCGCTTCGCCGCGAGGTCGTGGAGCGCGATACTCACCGCGCACCGCGCCGCCGGATTCCCCGACACCGCCTCCCGCATCCCCGTCTCGATTCGGTCGAGGGCGTGCGGGTCACCGACTTCCTCGACCACGGACAGGAGGTCGGGGAGGACGGCTTCCACGGTACTCGCGGTCTCGCCGTAGTGCGTCGAGGGCGCGGCCGCTCCCACGCCCGTGTTCCCCTCGTCGTCTTCGATGCGAACGACGACGTTCTCCGCGGTCGCCGTGGTGCCGCGCGCGATGGTGAACGCGTGTTCGAGCGGGAGGCTCACCCGGTCGAACTCGGCTTCCAGGGTCATAGGATGTCGTCGAGCACCTCGTCCATGCCGAAGCGCACCGGGTCGGTCGCGGGCACGTCGATGGTGTCGGCGTACGACTCGACGGCCTCGCGCGCCGCGTCGTCGCCGTCCACGCCACGCGTGTTCAGCGCGCCGGCGACGACCTCCGTCTCGTGGACGGGCGCGGCGAGCGACTCGTAGAGCGACACGTACTCGGGGAGCGGCGGCAACTCCTGGTCGTAGCCGTGCACGGAGTCGCGGTCGTGCTCGTGGCAGAGCACGAGTTTGTCCGCCATCGACCCGTGGAGGATGCCGCAGGTCACCGCGGAGTACGCGGGGTGGACGATGCTCCCCTGGCCCTCGACGAACACCACGTCGTGGTCGTCGCCGACCTCCAGAATCATCTCCTCCACCGCGCCCGCCGTGAAGTCGGACACCACGCGGTCGATCGGGTTCCCCCAGCCGGCGATCATGATGCCGGTCTGGCCGGTCGGGACGAACGCCGCGTCGTACCCCGCGTCCTCCGCGGCCGCGACGAGTTCGAGCGTCGTCGTCATCTTCCCCACCGAGCAGTCCGTGCCGACGGTGAGCACGACCTCCGCGCTCACCTCGTCCGCGACGCCGTCCGCGACGGTGAGGTCGGGCGACGGCTTCCGCACGTCCCAGAGTTCGCCGCCGTGCTCGGCCGCGAGGCGCGCGAACTCGTCGTCCTCGGCGAGGAAGTAGTGGAGGCCCGAAACCACTTCGAGGCCGCGTTCGAGCGCGTTCCGCACGTCCGGCCGCCAGGACTCGTCGAACCCGCCGCCGATGGGTGCGATGCCGATGAGCAACCCATCGACCTCGTCCTCGACCTCGCTCATCGACGCGACGACCGGGGCGTCCGGAACGTCGTCGATGAGGTCGTTCACGCGCTTGCCGGCGTTGTCGCGGTCGACCACGGCGACGACCTCGTGGTCGCCGTACCGCATGACGCCGACCGCGGTCTTCGCGCGGTCGGGGAACTTCTCGTGTGCGAGCAGTGCGATACGCATACCCGCCACATGGACACCGCCCGTCCTAAATCAACCGGAGGCGAACGGTCCAGAAGTCCCGGAACGCCTCCGCGAGCGCGTCCTCGGGGTCGCCGGTCGCGTCCGACGGCGCGGTCTCGGCCGCTCGCTCCGCGAACTCCGGGAGGAGCGTGCGCTCCCCGACGACGTACACGGTCTCGGTGTCCAGCGCGTCCAGCGCGTCCTCGCACCGTTCGATGTGTTCCGCGACCTGCTCGTCGCGCCGGCGCTCGAACCGGCCCTGACTGAACCCGCCCTTCGAGTGCTTCGACTTCACGTCGCTCTCGAACCCTTCGAACCCGGTGCGCTCGCGGCCGTCGTACGTGCCGAGCGCGAACAGGTCGGCGCGCACGACCGCCAGCGCGAACTCGCCCGTCGGCTCGAACCACTCCCGTTCGACCTCGAAGCCGTCGCTCCACGCGTCGAACGGCTCCGGCGCAATCGGCGGGCGGAGCGTCGCGCTCACGACGCCGTCGGCGTCCCGAACCGCGAGACAGGGGCTCGCGCGCTCCACGAGCGCCGCGCGCTCACCGAACGCGTCGCGCACGCTCCCCGGAATCCGGTCGTCCACCATCGCGGTCAGCGCGCCGTCGCCGGGCGCGTCCACGGTTTCGAGCCGCGCGAGCAATCGGTCGAGGCGCTCACCGAACACGTCGGCGGTTCCGCGGAAGTCGAGTTCCTCCTCGACGGTCTCCGCGCGCTCCACGCGGTCGCGGAGCTCCTCGACGCGGTCTTCCAGCCGATTGACCTCCTCTTCGGCCTCCTGTTTCGCCGCGACCGCGTCCCGGCGGCGCTCGCCCTCGGCGTCGAGTTGCGCCCGCAGGCTCTCGACCTCGTCTTCGAGTTCCTCGACGCGGTCTTTCAGGTGCGCGCGCCCGAGGAGTCTGTCCAGCATCGACCGGACGACCGCCCGCTGGCCGGAAAAACGTAGCGAATGGGCTGACGGACAGTCCTCGCTGGCGGGCGCGCGGCGGACTGCCGTGTTCGCGGGACGCGCGCCCCCTGGGTCACGTCACGCCGCCCGCTGGCGTCGGCTTCCTATTTAAACTGCGCCCGTGCGGACGAGGCGTTCGGCGTGGTCAGCCTTCGCGAGCAGGACTTCGCGGAGCGCGGGCGGGTTGTCCACGGAGACGCGTTCGAGGAGGTCGCGGGGGACGGCGAGCGTGTCCGCGGGCACGTCGGCGCTCCCGTGGACGCGGAGGTGGGCGGTGTCGAGTTTCATCACGAGCGGGTAGTCGGTTCGCTCCACGCCCTCGCCGGACGCGTAGAGCTGTTCGTTCACGCGCTCGTGCTGGCGGCGCTGCATCGCCGCGCGGTCGCCGTCGTGCGGCTCCACCACGAGCCGACCGAGGTAGTAGCCGTTCGAAAACACCTCGAACATACATGTTACCGTTTACCACGGTAGTAGTTAAGCGCGTCGGCGAAGGCTTTTATCGAACGGCTGCGCGACCGTTCACGCCCCGAAAACGGTTCGAACGAACGACCGGGTTTTTACCCTGCAGGTCGTACGGTCGGGTGATGAATCGCGCCGCCCTCGTCGCCGCGGTCGCGCTCGCCGCCGCGACCCTCACCGCCGTCGTCGCCGCTGGAGCGACGGCCGGAGTCGCGCCCGCCGTGGCGGACGCCGCTGCGAACAACACCACCGCGAACGACACGGCCGAGAACGCGAGCTTCGGCGCGAGCCTCTCCTCGTTCATGGCGTCGAACGCCGCGGACGCGAACGGCACCGTCGACCAGGGACTCTGGGAGGCGTCCGTGAACCGCTCCGAGAACGCGACCGACGACGTGACGCGGCGCGTCGCCACCCTCCAGGAACGCCTCAGCGAACTCCAGGAGCGCCGGCAGGCGCTCGTTGACGCCCGCCAGAACGGCTCGCTCTCCCCGCTCGCGTTCCGCGCGCAGATGGCGGAACTGTCCGCGCGCTACCAGCAACTCGCGGCGTCCGCGAACGACACCGCGTCCGTCGCCCGCGCGCACAACGCCACGCCGCCCGGCCTCCAGACGCTCGTGGAGAACGCGTCCGCCGCCGCGGCCGCCACGCGCGGCCCGCCCGGCGACATCCCGGGACGCGGCACCGACGCGCCCCGCGGGCCGCCCGAGAACACCACCCGGGGCCCGTCCGAGAACCGCACCACTGGCCCGCCGGAGAACACCACCCCGGGCCCTCCTGAGAACACGACGCGCGGGCCGCCTGAGAACACGACCCAGGGGCCGCCTGACGGCACGACGACACGCGGTGGCGAGAACGCCGGGAACGCCGGCGGGGCGGACACGACGACGCGCGACGCCGGGAACGCGAGCGACGGCGCGACGACCACGCGGCGCGGAACCCGCGGCGGGAACGCCGGCGGGAGCGGCGACGGGAACGGCCGGCCCGCCGCGTTCGACCCCGCGGTTCGCGGGGAGTCACCCTTTTGAACGCGAGTCCCTAACCGTCGCGCGGTAATGGATTCCGGGGCGCTCCTCGACCTGCTCGGTAACGCCAATCGGCGTCGCATCCTGCGACTGCTCGCGCAGAAGCCGTGCTACGTCACCGAGATAAGCGAGTACATCGGCGTCAGCCCGAAGGCCGTCATCGACCACTTGCGCCGCCTCGAAGACGCCGGGCTCGTGGAGAGCCACACGGACGACCGCCGCCGGAAGTACTTCCACATCGCGCGCAACCTCCGCCTTGAAGTGAGCGTCAGCCCCTACGAGTTCGGCGCGAAGAGCGCGTACCCCGCGAGCACCACGCTCGATTTGGGCCGGTGTACGCACCTCAGCATCGACCTCGAAATCGCCGACGAACCGGAAGTCAGCGGGCTGGCCGCGGAGCTCCGCGACCTCCGCGAACTGGAGCGCGAACTCTCGATGGCCCAGCGCTGGGTGCAGGGCCGGCTCGCGGATGTGCAGTCCGACATCGCGGACGCCGCCACGGAGGACGACGACCACCTCGTCCCGGACGTGCTCGCGGAAATCGTCGACCGCCCGCTGGACACGCGGGCGCTCGCCGACCGCGTGAACGCGCCGCCGTCCGTCGTGGAGAGCACGCTCGTCCGCCTCCGCGAGCGCGGTATCGTGGAGGAGGACGGCGACGGCTGGCGCATCGCGGAGTAGAATCCTTTTAGTCCGCGCCACCGCTGGGTTCGGGTATGAACACTGGGGATCGCGTTCGCGTCAGCCGCGCGGGCGAGGAGACGGAGGGCGTCGTCCTCCCGTCCTCGTCGCCGGAGACGCTCGTCCTGAAACTCGACAGCGGCTACAACGTCGGTATCAGCCGCGAGGACGCCGACGTGACCGTCGTCGAGTCCGACGTGTACGAACTGGAGCGCGAGGAGAGCGACACCGGCAGCGTCTCCGAGGTCGATTTCGACGACGACCTACCCACCATCTCGCTCATCAGCACGGGCGGCACCATCGCCTCCACGGTGGACTATCGGACGGGCGCGGTGACCGCGCAGTTCGACGCCGAGGACGTGCTCCGCGCCGTCCCCGACCTCGCGGGTCGCGCGAACTACCGCGGGCGCGTCGTGGCGAACATCCTCTCCGAGAACATGGAGCCGTCCATCTGGCAGGACCTCGCCCGCGCGGTCCACGACGAAATCGAGGCCGGCGCGGACGGCGTCGTCGTGATGCACGGCACGGACACGATGCAGTACTCGGCGTCCGCGCTCGCGTTCATGCTCGACACGCCGGTTCCCGTGGTGTTCACGGGAAGCCAGCGCTCCGCCGACCGCCCCTCCTCGGACAACGTGATGAACGCCGTCTGTTCGGTGGAGGCCGCGAAGTCGGACGCCGCCGAGGTGATGGTGTGCATGCACGCCTCGGAGAGCGACGACCGGTGCGCGCTCCACCGCGGCACGCGCGTGCGGAAGAACCACACGAGCCGCCGGGACGCGTTCGAGACGGTCGGCGCGGACCCGCTCGGGTACGTCGAGTACGAGACCGAGACCGTCGAGTTCACCCGGGAGACCGCGGAGCGCGGCGGCGTCGAACTCGACATCGCGCCCGCCATCGAGGAGGACGTGGCGCTCGTGAAGTTCACGCCGAACATGGATCCGGGCTTTCTCGACCTCTGCGAGGGGAAGGCGGGCGTCGTCATCGAGGGCACGGGCCTCGGACACGTCCACTCCGACCTCGTCGGCCGCATCGACGACCTGACGAGCGACGGGACGGCGGTCGTGATGACGAGTCAGTGCCTCGAAGGCCGCGTCTGTGACCGCGTGTACGATACGGGCCGCGACCTCCTGGACGCCGGTATCATCGAGGGCGAGGACACGCTCCCCGGCACGGCGAAAGTCAAACTGATGTGGGTGCTGGCGAACGCGAGCGAGGAGAGCGTGGACGAGGCGTTCCGCACGCCCGTCGCCGGCGAACTCACCGACCGCTCGACGCCATGGCAGTAACGATTCGGCAGGCCCGCCTGGACGATTCCGAGGCGGTCGCGGCGTTCACGCAGGACACGTGGAGCGACCGGCGGGAGAACGGCGACTACATCCCGCGCGTCTTCGAGGACTGGGTCGAGTCCGACGACGACACCCAGCGCACGTTCGTCGCGGACGTGGACGGCACCGCGGCCGGCGTCTTCCAAATCGTCCGCCTGAGCGACCACGAGGCGTGGGCGCAGGGGATGCGGGTCGACCCCGACCACCGCGGGAAGTCGCTCGGCACCCGGATGACGCACGCGGGCTTCGACTGGGCGCGCGAGACGGGCGCGACCGTCGCCCGGAACATGGTGTTCTCGTGGAACGTCATGGGCTTGGGGCTCTCCCGCGCCGCCGGCTTCGAACCCGAGACCGAGTTCCGCTGGGTGCACCCCGACCCCGACCCCGACGCCGCCCACGACTATACCGAGACCGAGGACGTGCACGCGGCGTGGCGCGCCATCCAGTCCAGCCGCGCGTTCGACGAACTCGCCGGTCTCGGCCTCGACCTGAACGAGGCCTGGGCGCTCAGCGAAATCACGAAGGAGACGCTCCGGGACGCGCCGCGAACCATCGCGCTCACGAACGACCGGGGCGCGCGAGCGGCGGCCTACCGCGTCCGCGACTACGACCGCGAGAACGAGGACGGCGAGTCGGTGACGTGGGCGGATTACGGCGTCGGCGTCTGGCACGACACCCGGGCCTGCGAGGCGCTCCTCGCCGCCGTCAGCCGGGACGCCGCAGAACGCGACATCGATCGGGTGCGCGTCCTCATTCCCGAGGACGCCGAGTTCGTCAGCGACGTGGCCGCCGCCCGCGTCGATATCGGCGACGAACCCGACTTCGTCACCGCCGCCGACCTCACCGCCGACTACTGACTTCTACCCGCCGCTCACGGGCGGGAACAGCGCGAGTTCGTCGCCGTCCTCGACGGTCGCGTCGAGGTCGTCCACGGGCGCGCCGTTCCGGAGGACGTTGATGTGGTCGTGGAGTCTGCCGTCGTCGTCCAGCACTCTGTCTTCGAGCGCGGGACGGTCGGCGAGAAGGGCGTCGAGGGCGGCCCCGACGGTCGGGGTTTCCACTGTCACGGCGACGTGGCCGTCGCCCGCGACTTCCGCGAGGTCCGCGAATAACTTCCACTCGGCGTTCATGTCGAGTGGGTCGGACTGCGAGCCCTAAGAGCCTCCCGACTCCCCGGGCGCGCCGCCGGCGTCCGCTTCGATGCGGCGGAGGGTTTCGGGGCGCGCGACGACGTACAGCCAGTCGTTCCCCGCGAGCCGGCGGTCGCGGGACGGAATCGGCTCCACGGGGCCGTCCTGGGGGCGGACGGCGACGACGGTCGCTTCGACGTCCCGGAGGCGGGTGCCGGCGAGCGGGCCGTCGGGCGCGACGCGGATGGCGGCCATCGTCTCGTCCGCGGCGCGGAGGAGCGCGGCGAACTCGCGGTCGGCGCTCGGCGTCGAGGGAAGGGTGAGGAGGCGGTACCGGCCGCCCGCGACCCGCTCGGCGTCGGCTTCGTCGAGCGCGAGCGTGACGGTGTCCCCGGCGGTCGCGCGGAGTTCCGCGGTCGCGACGCGCTCGGGGGTTTCGCCGGTCGTCCACACCTGCACCACGTCGCCCGCGCTCGCGGAGTTCGGGGGGTCTGCGGTGACGGCGACCGCGGCGGTACCGGGGCCGAGCGTCGGGCCGATACCGGCGAGGCGGCGGCCGACCGCGAGGTAGGTGACGGTGCCGTCGGGTTCCATCTCCACGTCCACGTACCCCACGTCGTGGTCGTCCTTCAGCCGGTTCACGACGCGCTCGCGGAGTTCCTCGACGGTGAGCCGGCGCGGGAAGATGAGGGTCTTCCCCGCGATGTCGTCCTTCACGGACGCCTCGGCGGGTTCGTACTCCTCGATGTCGCCCACGTCCTCGGGGAGCGTGACGGCGACGACCCGCCCGACGGCCTGCACGAGCTGGCTCACCTCGCCCGTCACCTCTCGCGCGCCCGCGGCGGCGAACGCGGAGACGGCGATTCGGTCGCCGGTTCGCTGGCCGACCGGCCCGACCGCGGTGGCGAGCGCGAACGCGGCGCTGTTGAAGAGGACGACGTTCATTTCGAACAGCTCGGACTGGCCGGCGAGCACTTGCGTCACGGCGGATTTCGTGTTCAGGTAGAGCGCGACCGACGCGACGGCGGCGAGCACCGCGAGACCGGTCGGGACGCGGTCGCGGAAGTACCACCGGTAGCCGAGCGCGACGACGCCCGCGGTGACGCCCGCGAGCACCGTGAGGCCGAACAGGCGGGCGGCGGCGAGCGCCGACACCCCGAACAGCGTCTGGGCTATCACGCGACCACCCCGTCGAAGGCGTCGAGGGCGTCCCGCGACCCGACGACGAACGCGTCGTCGCCCGCCTCCAGGCGCGTGCTCCCCCGGGGAGCCATCGTCCACGCGCCGTCGTGCCGAACCGCGAGCACGACGACGCCGTGCTCGTCGCGGGGGTCGCTCTCCGCGAGCGTGCGGCCGGCGAGCGCGCTGTCCGCGCCGACGGTGACGCGGCGGAGGCGGTGGCCGGCGCGCCGCAGGAGGCTCACGAGTTCGAACTCGCGCCGGGTGCCCCGCGACCGCACCACCACCGTCCCGCCATCGGCCGCGAGCACCGCCGTCGCGTCCGCGCGGTCGAGCGCGACCGTCACCCGGCCGTTCCCGCCGGTCGTCGTCCCCACGGCCGCCGCGCCGCCCGCGTCCGTCCCGCCGTCGGTCGACGCGTCCGCGTCCGCCGGGTTCGACTCCGCCTTCTTCTCGCCCGACTTCGCGCTCACGACCGTGCCGGTGGCGGTCGTCCCGCCCGCGAACACCGTCACCGCGTCCCCGCGCGCGACCCCGGTCGGCACGAGCGCCTCCACGGACACCGCGCGCTTCCCCGACGGCACGCGCTTCGACACGCCCGACACCGGCGGCGCGGCGACGACGGTGGCGCGCGCCTGTTCGTCGAGCGTCGCGTCCGCGGCCGCGAGGTCGAACTCGCTCTGCAACCGGTCTTCGAACCGCGTCTCTATCTCGCCCACCGGGAGGTCGGCGGGGAACGTCCACTCGGTCTCCCGAATCTCCGCGCGGAGCGGCTCGGGGAGCGGCGGGTAGCCCTCCATGTCCGCGACGTCCCCCACGACCTCCACTCGCACCTGGCCGCGCGTGCCGACGAGTTCCACCACGTCGCGGTTGAACGTGCGCTCCCGGATGCGCGCGAGGCTGATTCGCTTCGGGAGCGTGCCGCCGAGGCGGTCGCCCTGGGCGTGCGCGTAGAAACTCATCATCAGGATGACCATGAGCGCGGTGAGAACGGTCGTGCTGTTCGCGGACTGGAGGATGGTCTGGTCGTTGAACGCGAGGAGCCCGCCGTTGATGCCGGCGACCGCGACCGCGAGCACGACGACACCGAGCGCGGGAATCGTGAGTCCGGTGACGTACTTGAACACGAACCCGAACCCGAACGACACCAGCACCGGCACCACGCCGGCCAGCAGGCCGAGGTAGATGCCGCGGAGCACCTGCACCGCCAATCCTGACTCCACTGCCATACGTCGTGTGGAGGCGGGGACGCCTTACCAGTACCGCCCGCCAGAACCGCCTCGCTTATACTCGCGCGGCCATCCTATGCGGGTATGGTCGTCTCGCGCGAGTCCCTGGCGACCGGCCGCATCGCGGTCGGTCTGACGATGCTCGTCGCCGTGCTTTCCGTCGTCACGGGCGTCGTCGAAATCAGCCAGCCCGGACACTTCGGTCCGGTCGCGCCCTACCTCCCGGAGAGCGTGAAGCAAGCCGCGGGGTTCACGGGCGCGCTCACCGGGTTCCTGATGGTGTTCAGCGCGCTCGGGATGCGCCGCGGCCTCCGCGCCGCCTGGTACTCCACCGCCGTCCTCCTCCCCTTCACGGCCGTGCAGGGCGTCGTCCAGACGAGCATCTACTCCACGCCCCTCATCGCGCTCTCACTCGTCTCCCTCCCGGTCGTCCTCCTCACCAAGGATCGCTTCGACCGCTCGGTCTCCCTCTCCACCACCCAGCTCTCCGCGGCTATCGCGCTCACCGGCATCCAGATTTACGGCACCGTCGGCGCGTACGCGCTCCGCGAGCACTTCCCCGCCATCGACACCGTCCTCGACGCGTTCTGGTTCACGCTCGTCACCTCCTCCACCGTCGGGTACGGCGACATCACGCCCACCACCCAGACCGGCCGCCTGTTCGGGCTGAGCGTGCTGGTTCTCGGGACCGCGAGTTTCGCCATCGCGCTCGGCGCGCTCCTCGGTCCCGCCATCGAAGCCCGGTTCGCGAACGCACTCGGACGCATGACTCAATCACAACTCGAAGCCCTCGACAATCACGTCATCGTCGCGGGCTACGGCGACCTCACAGAACCGCTCATCGTCGAACTCCGCGAGAACGACACGCCGTTCGTCGTCGTCACGCCGGACGCGTCGGTGCCGGACAAACTCCCCGAGGAGACCGTGCTCGTCGCGGACCCGAGCGACGAAGCCGTCCTCGACCGCGCGGGCATCGACCACGCGCGCGCCGTCGTCGCCGCCACAAACAACGACGGCGAGGACGCGCTCGTCGTCCTCACCGCCCGCCAGATGAACGCGGACGTCCGCATCGTCGCCGCCGCCACCGACAAGGAGAACGAACCGAAGCTCCGCCGCGCGGGCGCGGACGCCGTCATCAGTCCCGCGGTCATCGGCGGCCACCTCCTCATGCGGTCTGCGTTCGGCGACGAGAACTCGGAGCGCGTCGCCGAGGAACTCCTCGAAGACGACTAGCCGCCGCGAAACAGTTATCTGAACAGCTGTTCAGGTAGTTGCATGGGTTCGATTGACGACCGCCGCGAGCGCCCGGACTCGCTGGACGCAGACCGCCAACGCCGCGCAGTCCGCGAGCGCTACGCCGCCATCGCGGACGACACCGACGCTTGCTGTGGAACCGACGAGGCCGCGGTCGAACGCGCCCGACAGGCGGGCTACGACGACGCGGACGCGACGGGCGACGCGAGCGACGCCAACCTCGGCCTCGGCTGTGGGAACCCCGACGCCATCGCCGCGCTCTCCTCCGGCGAGACCGTTCTCGACCTCGGGTCGGGCGCGGGGTTCGACTGCTTCCTCGCCGCCGACCGCGTCGGCCCCGCCGGCCGCGTCGTCGGCGTGGACATGACGCCCGAAATGGTCGAACGCGCCCGCGAGAAAGCCGCCAGCGACGACTACGAGAACGTCGAGTTCCGCCTCGGCGAAATCGAACACCTCCCCGTCGCCGACGCCACCATCGACGCCGTCATCTCGAACTGCGTCATCAACCTCTCGCCCGACAAACCCCGCGTGTTCGCGGAGGCGTACCGCGCGCTCCGTCCCGGCGGCCGCCTCGCCGTCTCCGACGTGGTGCTCACCGCCGACGTGCCGCCGGAACTCCGCGCCGACCCGGACGCCGTCGCCGCGTGCGTCGCCGGCGCGTCCACCATCGACCGCCTTCGCGCGCTCCTCGCGGACGCCGGGTTCGCTGACGTCGAAATAACGCCCGTGGACGACGGCGCGGAGATGCTCTCCGAGTGGGCGGCCGACCACGACCCGAGCGACTTCCTCGTCTCCGCGAGCATCGCCGCGCGCAAGCCCGCCTGAGTCAGGTTCGGTGGACGACCGCCACGTCCGTCTCCACGTCGTCGATGCGGCTGAACGTCGGCGGCGACACCACCCGGGAGGCCGCGGAGCGGTTCGAACTCGCGCCGAGCACGACGAGGTCGTAGTGGGCGTCGTTGCGCTCGATGAACGACTCGATGCTGGAGCGCGACACCCGCGTCTCGGAGCGGCACTCGATTGTCTCCACGAGGTTCGCGAGCATCGACTCCGCGCTCCGGCGCTCGCGCTCGTGGTCGATGCAGGTGCAGACGCTCACCGTGCCCGCGTGCCCGGCGAGGCGGGCGGCGTAGTCTATCATCGCGTGCGCGAGGTCGCTCGCGGTTCGCACCGGCACCATCACGCGCTTCCACGTCGTGCTCCCCGTTGCGGAGCGGAACGCGATGGCGTCCACCGGCCCCCGTAGGATCGTGCGGACGAACGGCGACGTGGCGTCGTCCTCCTCCTCGTACGGCGTGACGACGAGGTCGCAGTTCGTGCGCTCCGCGGTATCGAAGACGGTCTCCGCGGGGGCCTGGCGGTCGACCGCGACCACGACCTCGACGGGGACGCCGACCCGGGTCTCGATGTGGGCGGCGTGGCGTTCGAGTTCGCGCGCCGCCTCCGCCGCCACCTCCTCCTGCGCGCACTCCTCCGGGTTCTCCACGCCCTCGTCCAACCGGGCGCGGGTCGCCTGCGCCACCGTGCGCTCGTCCATCACGTCCAACAGGACGACTTTCGCGGCGTCGTGCGCGGCGGCGACGCGCGCGCCGAACATCGCCGTCTCCGTGACGTGCTCGCCGCGCATCGGCACGAGCACGTGGTCGTCGCCCTGCGTCGTCTGGTAGAGGTAGCGCGCGCGCTGTTCGTAGAACTGGCGTCGCCACGCGACGAACACGCCCGCGACGACGAGCGAGGACACGAGCACGCCCGCCAGGTAGGCGAGCTGGGCGTTCCCCGTCAGGAGAACGAGGAGCGCGGTCGAGAACGCGGTGGGGAGTTCGAGGTCGAGGAGCCACGTGGAGACGCCCGTGAAGAGGATGGCGAGCGCCGCGCCGCTCGCGTGCACGTCCATCGTCGTCGGGGACACGCCGTACGCGATGGCGGTCGCTTCGAGCGCGAGCCAGCCACAAAATGCGCCGAGCGTCAGCCCGCCGACGAACCGCCGGGGGTCGGCGTACCGGCCCTCGGGGTCGGCGAACAGCGTGTACGTGCTGGACGCGAGCGGCGGGAAGAGCAGGAAGGAGATGTTCGGCACGAGCTGGGAGAGCAGGGTGACGAACCCCATGAGGAGGGGGACGAACAGGAGGACGGAGACCCGGGTGAGGTTGCTCGTCGTTTCGAGCCACCGCCGGAACTCGTTCACCTCGCGGCGTTCGATACGGCCGGCTCGGCGGCGCGCGGCACGGATGCGCTCACGGAGCCGGTCGAGCATACCCCTCACATTCCGTTCGGGGTTTTTGCGTCTTTCGCGTTACGCGAGGTTCGTGACCGCGTTCAGGCTGAGCGTGATGGCGCGCTCGACGTTGTTCTTCGCCTTCTCGGGGAGTTCCTCGTCCTCGGTCGCGCCCTTCTGCGTGCCCTCAACGAGGTTGCCGTCCACGGTGCAGATCGCGCCGGCGCGCATGCCCTTCCGGCGCGCGAGCGAGAACACGGCCGCGGCCTCCATCTCGACGGAGAGGATGTTCGCGTCCTCCCACGCCGACACGTACTCGTCGGTCTCCGCGTAGAACGCGTCGTCGGACGCGATGGGGCCGACGTGCACGTCCTCGTCGTTCGCCTCCGCGGAATCCACGAGCGCGGACAGCACCGTGTAGTCCGGAACCGCGGGCAGGGTCTCGGACTCGTAGCGCTTCGACGTGCCCTCGTCCTTCGCCGCGCCCGTCGCCACGATCATGTCGCCGATTTCGATGCCCTCCTGGAGCGCGCCCGTCGTCCCGACGCGAATCACGGTGTCGACGCCGACCGCGTGCAGTTCCTCGACCGCGATAGCGGCGGACGGACAGCCGATGCCGGTCGAACAGATAGTGAGGGGCGTCCCCTCGTAGGTCGCGTTCACGACCTTGTACTCGCGGTTCTCCGAGACGACCTCCACGTCCTCGCACTGCTTCGCGATACGGTCGACGCGGCCGGGGTCGCCCGGAATCAGCGCGATGTCGTTCACGTCGCCCGGTGCCACGAGCAAGTGGGGCTGCTTCGCCATACTCGGAGTTCAGGAGGGGGAGAGAAAAGTACCGCGTTCTCACCGGACGAGGCCGTTCGGGCGCTGTCGGGGCGCGTCCCACTCCCGAACCGCCCGCCAGCGCTCCCCGCGCGACGCGGCGGCGTAGAGCGCGCCGTCGGTGAGCGCGTACCACTCGTCCGGGGTCGCGAGGAGCGACGGCGCGAGCAGGCGGTCGGGGAGGCCCGCCGTCCACTCGTGCCAGCCGTCGTCCCAGAACGAGACGGTCGCGTCCGCGGTCTCCGGGGTGTGCGCGCGCCGCGGACCGGTCGCGGACGAGACGGCGAGCGCGTCTTGGTCGTCGTCGCGGACGGCGACGCTCCAGCAGTACGTCTCCGAGAGCCCGGACTCCCGCCGCATCCAGGACTCGCCGCCGTCCGCGGTCACGTAGAACCCGTCGCCGGCGGCGGCGTACGCCCGCTCGGGATTGCTCGCGGGCACGGCCATCGTGTGCGTGTCGAACGCCTCCCGCGCGACGCGGTCAGTCCACGTCTCGCCCGCGTCCGGACTGCGGACGAGCGCGCCCGCCTCGATGGCGACGTACAGTCGCTCCGCGCCGGGGACGGACTGAATCCAGCGGACGTGGTGGGTGTCGGGCCGCGGCGGGAACGACCACTCGCCGCTCGATTCGAGTGCGTCGAGTCCCTCGCACTCCGTCCACGTCTCGCCGTCGCGCGACCGATAGACCCGGCTCGGTTCGGTGCCCGCGAACACGAACCGGGGCGTCACGCAGAGCGCCGTCACGAACTCGACGTCCGGCTCGAAGACGCGTTCCGCGCCGCCGTCCCGGAGCCGGTAGACGGCGTCGTCGGTTCCGGCGAACGTCCCGCGGTCGCCGGCGGCGACGCACCGCACGTCCTCGCCGACGAGGAACTCCGTCACGCCGTCCGAGAGCGACAGCACGCGGTCCGAGAGCGCGGCGAACATACGGGGGAGACGGACTCGTGCACCAAAACGGTTCGCCGCCCGTCAGTACTGGTCGTCGAGAAAGGCCTCGACCTCGGGCCGGTCGGGGGCGGTGCGCGCGCCCTCGCTGGTGGCGGCGAGCGCGCCGCAGGCGTTCGCGTACTCCAGCGCGCGCTCGATGCGGTCGGCGTCGATGCCGTCCGCGCCGAGGACGACGGCGAGGAACCCGGCGGCGAACGCGTCGCCCGCGCCCGTCGTGTCCACCGCGTCCACGTCGAATCCGGGGTGGTCGTAGCTCCCGGTCGCGGTGTGGACGGTCGCGCCGCGCGCGCCGTGCTTCACCACCACGAGACCGCCGCGGGTCGGCGGCGCGTTCGCGTACTCGGAACCGAGCACGGACGCGGCTTCCCGGCCGTTCAGGAACAGCACGTCCGCGCGCTCGATGGTCGCGGAGAAGTCTCGGGCGTCGAGCCGACGCCCGGGGTCGAAACTCACCGTCGCACCCGCGTCGGCGGCCAGTCGCGCGAGCCGGGTCGCGGTTTCGGGGCGCTGGCTCGTCAGGTGGACGTGGTCGGCGTCAGCCACCGTCTCCGCGTCCACGTCGTCCGGGCCGACGGCCTCGTTCGCGCCGTCGTTCCCGAGCACCATCACCTGGCCGCTCGCCGCGACGACGAGGTACTTCACGCTCGTCTCGCCGTCGTCCACGACGCGCAGGCGGTCGGTGTCCACGCCCGCCTCCGCGAGTTCGCGCTCGACGAGCAGGCCGTTCTCGTCGTCCCCGACGCTCCCGAGGATGCTCGCGTCCACGCCGTGCCCGGCGAGCGACACGGCGGCGTTCGCCGCGCTCCCGCCGCCCGCGGCGTGCTGGCTCTCGATGCGCGCCTCGCCGTCCGGGTCGGGGAGCGCGTCCACGCGCAACGTCACGTCCCAGTTCACGTGACCGGCCGCGAGCACGCGCCGGGTCACGGCGCGGTCACCACGAACAACAGGAAGTTGTGCATTCCCGGCCCCAGTCCCACGGCGGCGACGAGCCCGAGGAGGAGCGACCCCTCCGCTTCCTCCTCGCGCACGTACTCCGCGAGCAGGACGGTGATGGCGGCGGCGAGCGCGAGCTTCACGAGCACGAACAGCCACCCGCTCCCGAGCGCGTCCGCCGTCGGCAGGCTCGCCGCGAACTCCATGATGAGGCGGGAGAGCGGCGTGCGCTCCCCGAACCCGAGCACGTCCACGCCCACCGCGGTCGTCGCGCCGTCGAGCGCGTGCCCGAGCACCACGAGCGCGCCCGCCGGCCACGTCACCCGCGCCGCGTTCGGCCGCACCCGCCGCAGCACCGTCCACACGACCGCCGCCGCGACCACGCCGACCGTCAACCCCGCCAGCGGCCACGTGAGCGTGAGACCGCCGTGGTTCGACCCGTACTGGAGCGCCACGCCCACCGGGGCCGCGAGCGCGAGAAACCCCGTGCCTGCGAGCACGCGGAGCGGCGCGTCCGTCCGACTCGCCCCGAGCCAGCACAGGCCCGCGAGCACGAACGTGGACGCGTACACTATCGGCGAACTCGCAAAGGGCGCGACCGGCTCTGGCAGTACGTCCAACTGGTAGGTGACGTACAGCGTCGACCCGACAGCCATCCACGGCGCGAGCGCCACGATGCTCCGCGGCGTCACGCGAACGCGGGCCGCCCGAAGCCCGTACGCCACCACCGCCACGCCCACCAGCACCGCGAGCAAGTGGGGGAGCGGCGGAACCTCGACTCCTGCGGGCAACACCATACCGGACGCCCGCGGCCCGACCGGAAAACGTTGCCGCTCCGCGCCCGCCCCGGACGCATACTACATAACCACGCTACAGGAGGCTGGAACTCACCAGACGGCAGCCCGCGTTCGCTGTGTATGGGATTCCGCGCGTCGTCACTGGAAAACAAATTTCTCCCGACAATACCGTTACTGAAAACTGGCGCTATCCATAACCACCCGGACGTACCTACGATGGCTCCCTCCGAACAAAACGACGCAATTCCCTGGTGTTCGCGTCGTCGGTTCCTCGCAACGGTCGGTGTCGGCCTGACCGGGAGCGTCGCCGGCTGTACGTCCGGCGACGACGACTATCCCGCCGGGACGCTCCGGTTCGCGAACAACCACGACCTCCCCCACTCGCTTTCGCTCCGCGTTACCGACGTTGGCGCTCGACCGACCGACATGAACCGTTCTGTCGATGGCTATGCGTCCGTGCCGCCCTCTCAACGGAACATAACGACGGCCACCACGCTCCAGCCCGGTGACGAACAGACGTATCGAAGCGTCTTCACCGAACCGGCCTGGTACGCCATCGAGTTCTCCCTCGACGGGCGCGTGCTGGACGGGTCTCGCGGCCATCTCGCGTTCAATCCGATTCCGAACGAGGCGAGCGAGGAAACCCGCTACCTGACTGCGAGCGTCACCAACGCCGGGGAGTTCTCGTGGGGGATTCCCCACCTCTGACAGCTACTCGGAGAACACGTCGTCAGGGCGGTCCCCGTACCGGTCGCGCATCAGCGTGACGAGGCTCTCGGGGGCGTACTGGCCGCGTTCGGTGACGACGGCGTCGATGTACCGCGCCGGGGTCACGTCGAACGCGGGGTTCGCGACGGCCACGTCGAGGCCGTCGTCGGGGTCGAGAACCTCGCCGGGGTCGCGTTCCTCGATTTCGATGGGGTGGCCGGCGAGCGTCCGCGGCGCGAGCTTGAGGGTCTGGGCGGCGACGGTGACGGGAACGTCGCGCTCGCTCGCGCTCGCGGCGAGGCCGGCGGTGCCGATTTTGTTCACGACCGCGCCGTCCGCGCGCACCGCGTCCGCGCCGACGAGCACGTGGTCGGTCTCCGGGAGGAAGTGGTGGGCGGCCGAATCCACGATGATAGTGGTCTCGACGCCGAGTTCCCGCAACCGCTCGGCGGTGATGTGGCCCTGCTTCCGGGGACGCGTCTCCTTCACGTACGCGGAGAGCGACTTCCCCGACTCGACTGCGTGTTCGACGCACGCGAGCGCGTCCGTCGAGTGACAGTGCGTCATCACGGTGTCGCCGTCCGCGAACCGCCGACCGCCCACCCTGCCGAGGTCGTCCTGGGCGGCGTCCAGCTCCGCGCGGAAGTCCTCGACCGCCGTAATCACGCTCTCCCGGAGTTCGGGCACGCTCTCGCCGCGCATCCCGCCGAGCACGAGCCGGAGCGCGTTCGGCAGGGAGACCGCGGTCGGCCGGGTCTCCCGGAGGCGGTCGGCCGCCGCCGTCACGTCCGCGCGGAACGCCCCGGGGGTGTCCGCGTCGCTCTCCCGGGCTTCGACGGCGAGCGCGTCCGCCGCGGCGCGCGCGATGGTCGCCGCCCCCCGCACGTCCATCGACGCGATGCGCTCCGCAGTGTCCGCGACCGCGTCGCTAACCATACCGTGCCTTCGCGGGGTGTCGGGAAAAAGAGCGGGGGCGCTCGCGTCCCGGTCGGCGCGCGTCGCCGTAAACACCCGCCGTTTATGCGGTGAGGCCGCGACGTCCACCCATGAATCGGGACGACCTCGCCGCCGCCATCGACCACACCGTCCTCGGCCCCGAGACCACCATCGACGACGTGGAGCGCGTGCTCGACGACGCCGCGGAGTACGGCATGAACGCCTGCATCCCGCCCTGTTACGTCGCGGAGGCCGCGGACTACGCGCCGGACGTGACGCTCGCGACCGTCGTCGGATTCCCGCACGGCCAGCACCACCCCGCGGTGAAGCGCGCCGAAGCCGAGCAGGCGTGGGAGGACGGCGCGGACGAACTCGATATGGTACTCAACGTCGGCCGCCTGAAGAACGGCGAACACGACGCCGTCCGCGACGACATCGAGGGCGTCGTCGCCGCAACCCCCCTCCCCGTGAAGGTCATCGTGGAGACCGCGCTCCTCACCGACGCCGAGAAACACGCCGCCGGCAAGCTCACGAACGAGGCGGGCGCGGACTACCTCAAGACCTCCACCGGGTTCGCGGGCGGCGGCGCGACCGTCGCGGACGTGGAACTCCTCGCCGAGTACCTGCCCGTGAAAGCCAGCGGCGGCGTCGGCACCGCCGACGAGGCGCTCGCGATGCTCGACGCCGGCGCGGAACGCATCGGCGCGAGCTCCGGCGTCGAAATCGTCGAGGACTACGACTGAACCACGAACGTCGTCCGACTCCCCTCGTCGTTCTGCCCGGTCGCGACGACGAGTCCGTCGGTCGCGGTGACTGACGGCCCCAGGTAGCCGCCGAGCGGGAGCGTCCACTTCTCGTCGCCCGACTCGCGGTCGAGCGCCGCGAGCACGCCGTCGTCCCGCCCGACGAACACCGTGTCCCCGGCGACCGCGGGCGCGCACCGGACGTTCGCGTCCTCCGGCCCGTACGACCACACGACCTCCCCCGTCTCGACGCTGTGCGCGTCGAGCGCGCCCGTCCCGCTGTACAGGCGGGGGCCGTCGAACGCGAGCGCCCGCCACCCCGCGCCCTCGTCGCGCTCCCAGACGACTTCGCCCGTGCGGCGGGAGAGCGCCGCGAGCGTCCCGTAGTGGCCGTTGACGTAGACGCGCTCGTCCCCGACGACCGGCGACTGGAGGTCGCGCGCGCCGAGGTTCGTCCGCCACACGGGCGTCCCGTCCGTCCGGAACACGTACACCTCGCCCGTCGCGGTCGCCACGGCGGTCACGGAGCGGTGCACCGACGGCATCGACACGATATTCCCCCAGACCGACCGCGTCCACACATCACCGTCGTACCGCCCCACGCCGGCGACTCGCCCGTCCGCGAGCGCGACGACGAACCGCTGGCTATCCACCGAGACCGCGGGCGGCGTCACCACCTGAGCCGGGAACTCGACCTGCGCGACCAGGTCGCCCGAGTCCACGTCGAACCCGCGGAGTTCGGAGCCAGCGGCCGTGTAGGCCACGCCGTCGATCACGGTCGGCGGGAACCGCGTCCTCGTCTCCGCGCGCCACACGCGCTCGCGGGACGCGGTGTCGAACGCGTGCACCCATTCGTCGTCCGAGACGAACACGCGGTCGTCGGTGCTCGTCGTCCCCGTCCACGACGGCGGCCGCTCGACGACGCTCGCCGTCTCCGGGTCGGAGAGCGGGGTGGCGTCGCGCGCGAACCGCGTGTTCGCGTGGTCGTGGCCGAACGACCGCCAGCCGTCCTCGAAGGCGACGCCCGGATAGTCGCTTCTGAGTTCGTTCCTGTCGTCTAGCAGCGAACACCCGGCCGTCGCGGCGAGCGCGCTCGCACCGGCCGCGCCGAGGAACTGTCTGCGGGAGGGCATACGCCGAACCTGTCCGCCGCCCGACTAAACGGTTCGGGTGGGTTCGGCCACCTGCTTTTTTCTCGCCGGCTCCCGACCGACTCGGTATGCACGGGTGGCTGTGGTGAGTTCGCGCGAGTGGATTCCGTCCCGGGGCGAGCGCGTGCCGCTCTGGGGTGTCGTGCTCGTGCTCGCCGCAATCGTCGGGTTCGCCGTCTACTCCTTCATCGGAACGTTCGTTCTCGGCGTCTTCATCTACTACGGCGTCCGCCCCGTCTTCCGTCGGCTCGACCGCGTCCTCCCCGAGACCGCCGCCGCCGCCCTCACCCTCCTCCTCACCGCGCTCCCGTTCTTCCTCGTCGCGGGCTACTTCGCCCTCATGGGCTTTCACGAACTCCTCCCGCGCCTCCGGAGCTACCAGGAACTCCTCCAGCCGTACGTGAACGTGGACGCCCTCCTCCAACAGCCGGTCGACCGCCTCGTCGCCTACCTCCAGAACCCCCAGCAGTACTCGGTGAGCAGCATCCTCGAACAGGCCCAGTACTACTTCGGCGTGTTCTCAAGCATCCTGATGAACCTCGTGCTCGCCACCCTGTTCGCGTTCTACCTCCTCAAGGACGGCAAACGCCTCCGCGGGTGGTTCGCGGGGTTCGCGGGCGACGACTCCGCGACGTACGCGTACGCCACCGCCGTCGACCGCGACCTCGAAACGATGTACTTCAGCACCGTCCTGATGGTGTTCGTCATCGCAGTCGCCGCCGAAGTCGTCTACCACGGCTACAACATGCTCGCGCCGCACGCACTCGGCATCCCCTTCCCGACCGTGCTCGCCGTCGCCACCGGACTCGCCGCCCTCATCCCGCTCGTCGTCGGGAAAGTCGTCTACCTCCCGCTCGTCGGCTACCTCGGGTACAGCGCCGCGACCACGCCCGAGGTCAGCCTGCTCTTCCCCGTCGGCCTGCTCGTCGTCTGCTTCCTCTTCCTCGACTTCATCCCGATGACGTTCGTCCTCCCCGAAATCGCCGGCCGCGGCATGCACGTCGGCATCGTGATGTTCGGCTACATCGTCGGCTCGATGGTGTTCGGCTGGTACGGCCTCTTCCTCGGCCCGCTCGTCCTCGTGCTCTCCGTGCAGGCCGTCCGCATCCTCCTGAAACCGCTCGTGTTCGGAGAGGAAGTGACCGGCGAGGTGAACACCGCCGAGGACATGGGCGCAGACCCGCCCTGACCCGGACTCGCTACCCGACGCGCTCGCGGCGTTGCTGAATCGTCTGCCGAGCCAACACCACAGTTACGATAGCCGAAACCGCCGCCAGAATCCAGTTCTGCTGCAGGACGGCGTACACCACGAGAACGCCAAAACTGGCCGGAATGAGTACACCGGAAAGGTTCGGATAGCGGTTCTGGAGCGGAATCAGAACCGCTCCGGCGACGAACACGACCGTGAGCCACCCGTATCCGCCCGCTCTCGTTTCCGTCCATCCCCAGAACGTGACTGCCGCGAGACCCAGAGAAATCCCGCTGAGTAACCCCGTCATCACGATTCGAGACGCTCCCCGGCGTTGTGCGACGGCCAGGACAGCACCGCCGAGAATCAACACGACGCCCACGAGCAAGACGGTGGGTCCGAGGTTGAACACGATGCCCGCGACCGAACTGGCCAGTCCGAGAGCGGAGAACGATAGCCAGTATCGCGTGGTTGGAGGGGGACTCATGACTGTATGTTTCGGTGTGCTGTTATGATTTTACGGGTGGGCGGCTCGTGTGCTCGTTCCGGTGGAGGCGTTCTTTCGGACGGAAAAAACGCATCGGACGCTACTCGGCGCGCTCGCGTCGCTGTTGGATTGTCTGTCGAGCCAGTACGACGGTCACGATAGCTGAAACCGCCGCCAGAAGCCAGGCCTGCTGGAGGACGCCGTACACCACGAGGACGCCGAAACTGGCCGAGATGAGGCTCTCGGCGAGGGTTCGATTCCGGATTCGTAGCGGGAGCAAGACCGCTATCGCGACCAACACGCCAGTGAGCAATCCGAGTGGTTCACTCCCGGTTTCGACCCATCGCCAGAATGTGACTGCCGCGACACCGAGAAAAAGCCCGCTCCGTAACGCGACTATTATGAGCGGAGACGCCCCCTGTCGCTGCGCCACGGCCAGCAGGATGCCGCCGAGAACCAACACGACGCCCATGAGGAAGACGGTGACACCGAGATTGAACACGACACTCGCGACGGAACCGACGACTCCGAGGGCGGCGAACGACCACGACCGCGTGATGGGAGGGCTCATGACTGGATATTTCGGTGTTCTGTTATGAATATATGGGTGGCTGTGTCGGGTGCTCGTCGGGGCGGACCCGCCCTGAAGCGCGGGGCTTTTGACGACTCCGACAGTACACGGTTGTGATGGCCCGGTACCACATCGAGACCTACGGGTGCACGTCGAACCGGGGTGAGAGCCGGGAGATAGAGAAGCGGCTTCGGGACGCCGGCCACCACAAAGTAGACGGGCCGAAAGCCGCGGACGTCTCCATCCTCAACACCTGTACGGTCGTCGAGAAGACGGAGCGCAACATGCTCCGCCGGGCGGAAGAACTCTCGGAGGAGACCGCGGATCTGTTCGTCACGGGCTGTATGGCGCTCGCGCAGGGCGAGCAGTTCCAGGAGGCGGACGTGGACGCCCAGGTCTTGCACTGGGACGAGGTGCCGGAGGCGGTGACGAACGGCGAGTGCCCGACGACGACGCCGGACGCCGAACCCATTCTGGACGGCGTCATCGGCATCCTCCCCATCGCTCGCGGCTGTATGAGCAACTGCTCGTACTGCATCACGAAGCAGGCGACCGGCCGCGTCGATTCCCCGCCCGTGGAGGAGAACGTGGAGAAGGCGCGCGCGCTCGTCCACGCCGGCGCGAAGGAGATTCGCATCACCGGCCAGGACACGGGCGTCTACGGCTGGGACAACGGCGAGCGCAAGCTCCCAGAACTCCTCGACCGCATCTGCACCGAAATCGAGGGCGACTTCCGGGTTCGCGTGGGGATGGCGAACCCCGGCGGCGTGCACGGCATCCGCGAGGAACTCGCGGGCGTGTTCGCCGAACACGACGAGATATATAACTTCCTCCACGCGCCCGTCCAGTCGGGGTCGGACGACGTGCTCGAAGACATGCGCCGCCAGCACCGCGTCGAGCAGTACCTCGACATCGTGGAGACGTTCGACGACTACTTGGGTGAGTGGACGCTCTCCACGGACTTCATCGTCGGCTTCCCCACGGAAGAACCGGCGGATCACGAGATGTCGATGGCTCTCCTCCGGGAGACGCGCCCCGAGAAAATCAACGTCACGCGGTTCTCGAAGCGCCCCGGGACGGACGCCGCGGACATGAAGGGTCTCGGCGGCCAGGTGAAGAAAGACCGCTCCTCGGAGATGACGGACGCGAAGATGGAGGTCGTCGGGGAGGCGTACGAGTCGATGGTCGGCACGGAACGCGACGTGCTCGTCACCGAGCACGGCACCGGCGACTCCGTGAAGTGCTACGACGGCGCGTACCGCCAGATTATCGTGCAGAACGCGTCCGAACACGACCTCGAACCCGGCGACTTCGCGACGGTCGAAGTGACGGGGCATTCGACGGTGTACGCGTTCGCCGACCCCGTGTAGGCCGGACACCACGCCTTTACTGTCGGCCGCTGTTTCTCCGCGTATGGCTCAGACGAGCGAGACCGAGGGCGAGTGGAACCGACTCTACGTCGACGGCGAGTGGCGCGCGTCCGCGAGCGGCGACACCATCCCGGTCGAGAACCCGGCGACCCGCGAGCAGTTCGCGGAAGTCCCCGCGGGCACGGTCGAGGACGTGGACGCCGCGTACGAGGCCGCGGACGCCGCCCAGGACGAGTGGGCGGCGCTGTCGCGCGCGGAACGCCTGGAGTACGTCGAGGCGATGCGGGACGAACTCCAGGAGCGCTACGAGGAGATTGCCGGATTGCTCGCGCGCGAGAGCGGGAGCGCGATGGGGAAGGCGACCGGCGAGGTCGGTATCAGCCTCGCGGACTTCGGCACCGCGCTCTCCGTCGAACCCGAGGGCGAGGACGTCCGGGACTCCCAGTTCGTCTCGGGGAAAGACCACCACATCGTCCGGGAGCCCGTGGGCGTCGTCGGCATCATCAGCCCCTGGAACTACCCCCTGCACCTGACGACGCGCGCGCTCGCGCCGGCGCTCGCGCTCGGGAACACCGTCGTCGTGAAACCCGCGAGCGACACGCCCGTCACGGGCGGCCTCCTGCTCGCGGAAGTCGCGGACGAAGTCGGCGTCCCGGACGGCGTCGTGAACGTCGTCACGGGCCACGGGAGCGACATCGGCGACCGCGTCGCCGGGCATCCGACGCCGCGCGTCCTCTCCTTCACGGGGAGCACCGCGGTCGGACGGTCGGTCGGGAAGCACGCGGGCGAGAACCTCGCGATGCCCGCGCTCGAACTCGGCGGGAACGGCCCGTTCGTCGTCACCGAATCCGCGGACGTGGAGCAGGCCGCCGCGGCGGGCGCGGTCGGTTCGTTCACCCACCAGGGCCAGGTCTGCATCAGTATCAACCGCCACGTCGTCCACGAGTCCGTCTACGACGAGTACGTCGAGCGCCTCGTCGAACACGCCGAGTCGCTCACGGTGGGCGACCCGACTGACCCCGAGACGGACTTCGGCCCCATCGTGAACGAGAGCCAGCGCGACGACCTCGCCGAGTTCGTCGCGGACTCCGTCGAGGAGGGCGCGACCCTGGAGACCGGCGGCGACTACGACGAACTGTTCTTCGAGCCGACCGTGCTCTCCGGCGCGACGAACGACATCGCCGCCGCCTGCAACGAACACTTCGGCCCCATCGCGCCCGCCATCCCCGTCGAGAGCGACGACGAAGCCGTCGCGGTCGCGAACGACACCGAGTACGGCCTCTCCGCGGGCGTGTTCGCCGACGACACCGAGTACGGCCGCGAACTCGCGGACCGCATCGACGCCGGGATGGTGCACGTGAACGACCACCCGATTCAGGACGAACCGAACGCGCCCTTCGGCGGCATGAAGGCGTCCGGCCTCGGCCGGTACAACGGCGAGTGGATAATCGACGAACTCACCGAGCCGAAGTGGATTTCGGTGCAGAACGAACCCCGCGACTACGACCTCCTAGAATGAGAGCGTGACCGCGCCCGACCCGCTCACGCCCGTCGCCGCGTCGAGGTCGCGGAAGGCGTCGTGGAGCGCGTCGTAGGTGTCGGAGATGGCTTCGACGACGACCTTCGTGTCGCTGACGACCGGCATGAAGTTCGTGTCGCCCTCCCAGCGCGGAACGACGTGCGTGTGCAGGTGGTCTTCGATGGACCCGCCCGCCGGCCCGCCGCCGAGGTTGAGGCCGGCGTTGTAGGCGTCCGGCCCCATCGCGTCCTCGATGGCGTCGAACGTCGCCTGCTTCAGTCGCGCGTGGTCGAGTAACTCGGCGTCCGAGAGCGCGCCGTAGTCGCCGCCGTGGTCGTACGGAATCACCATCGCGTGCCCCGGATTGTAGGGCGCGTTGTTCAGCAGACAGAACGCGTGCTCGGAGCGCGCGACGATGCGGTGCTCGCGGTCCGTTCCGTGCTCGGGGAGTTCGCAGAACACGCACTCCGCCACGTCCGGGTTCTTGTCCTCTCGCTCCACCCACTCGATGCGCCACGGCGCGAACACGCGATCCATACCGGGGTGTGCGACCCCGCCGGCAAGAACCGTTCGGCTTCCCGTCGCGTCACGACGGATACACGTCGCGGTTCGAAACTAAGGGTGTGTTTTTAAGTTACTCGGGAGGTTCGTAACAAGTTGAGGGTGGTTCCGATGGCGAGTAAAACACCTCATTCCGACGGCATGACGGAAGTGTGCGAGAGCTGTGGGCAGGAGACCCCTCACGAGGTCTCCATCGAACTTCGAACCGAGAGTTCGAAGTCCGAGAACTCCGAGTTCTCGCGCGAACCCTACCGGGTGACCGAATGCCGTTCGTGCGGCGAAACGAGTAGCCAGCGAATGAACAACGCCTAACGGCGTCCGAAGACTCCCAGCAGCCCCCTCATTTATTATTCATCGGTATCACCGCCGCGCAGTCCCGACTCCGCCCCGCGTTATTCGGTCGTGCGCTCGCAGCCGTCCTCGGTGACGATGACGGTGTGTTCGGCCTGACTCACGAGCTCGCCCTCCTGTTCCTTCAGGACGGGATAGCTCCGAATCACGTCGTTCATCTCCAGGCGACGCAGTCCCATCTCCGCGCGCGGCGTGTCCAGCCAGCGCGCCGCGAACGGGAGGCCGTCGAACGCCGCGGCGGCGTCCAAGACCTGGCGGGCCTGCCGGTTCCGCACCGACTTCTCCGCCGTGACCTCGTAGATTTCGGTCGCCTGGCCCTCCGAGACCTTCCCGTTCCCCGTCGTCGCGAACGGCTCGATGGCGAGCACGTCTCCCTCCTGGAGTTCCACGCCCGTATCGACCCCGCGGTTCGGGACGTTCGGCCCCGTGTGCGCGTCGTACACCTCCAGGCCGTGCCCGGTGAGGTTCACGATGGGCTTGAAGCCGTACGCCTCGATGACGTCCTCGACCTCCGCGCCGACCTCGCCCGTGTGCACGCCCGGCTCCACCGCGTCCAGCGCCGCGTCCAGCGCCTCCTCCGCGGCCTCCACGAGCTCGCGGTTGTCCCCCAAATCCACGGTCGTCGCCGCGTCCGCGATGTGGCCGTCCACGTGCACGCCCACGTCCAGACACACCACGTCACCCTCCGCGAACTCCGTTTCATCACCTGCGCCCGGACTCGCGTGACTCGCCTCCTCGTTCACGCTGATGTTCACCGGGAACGCCGGCTTCGCGCCGCGCTCTCGGATCTCCGACTCCGCGAACTCCGCCACCTCCAGATGCGTCGCCCCCGGCTCCACCAACGCCGCCGCCTCCGTCATCACGTCCGACAGAATGTCGCCCGCTTCCTGATACTTCTCGTACGCCTCCGACCCAACGTCCACAGAGTCAGTCATACCCCGCGCTTAGAGTGACACGGGAAAAGAGGTTGCGCCTCCCACCCCACCTTTTTCCGGGACTCGCTACGCTCGTCCCGCAAAAACCTGGAGGGAAAAACCGCGACCGCGCCGCTATCGCGTGCTCGTCTGCATCGCCTCCGAGTTGTACGCTCGTCCGGCGTTGCCGTCGGTGTCGAGGACGATGACGCCCGCGCTGGAGCCGGTGAGCTCTGCGAACTCGTCGATTGCGCGGTCGGCGGCCGCCTGCGCGCCCAGCCCGGATTCGAGGTGGCGGACCGCGCGCCGGGTGAGCGTGGTCTTCGCGATGTCCTCGCCCGCGCCCGTCGCGGACGCCGCGCCCGCGGGGGCGGCGTAGAACCCCGACCCGATTTGGGGGACGTCGCCCACCCGGCCCGCGAGCGCGAGCCACCGCCCCCCAGTGGAGGTCGCCGTCGCGAACCCATCGCCATCGAACGCGACCGCGCCCACCGTGTCGTGGTCGTGCTCGTCGACCGCCTCGCGGGTCACTGCGTTCCCCGCTCGCTCGTTCGGCGACCCCCCGCCTTGCTCACGTTCGCCCGCCTCGTCGGGACTCCCGCCAAATCGGTCGTCGAGCCACGCGACGTGCTCCAGGGGACTGCCCTCGGGGTGGCTGTCGAGGTCGTTCCACTGCTCGCGCGAGCGCTCCGTCCACAGGTCTTGTTCAGTACCGATTCCGATGTCCTCGGCGAAGTCCACGGCGTGCACGCCGTTCAGGAAGACGTGCGGGGTCTCCTCCATCACGCCGCGCGCGACCGACACCGCGTGCTCGACGCCCGGCATCCCCGCCGCCGCGCCCGCGTCTCTCCGGCTCACGGGTTCCCCGTTCGCTCGTTCGGCGGGACTGTCGCCCCGCCCGCTATCCATCACGCCCGCGTCGGTGCGAATGATGCCGTCCGACTGCACCGCGCCGCCGACGCCCGCGTTGAACCGCTCGTCGGATTCGAGGACGCGAACCGCCGCCTCCACCGCGTCCACGGGGTCGTCCTCGTCCGCGCCCGTGGCCGCCGCGTCGTCCAAGACCGCCTGTCGAGGCTCCGGCTCGTCGGGCGCGCCGCCCGCGCCGCCGTGCACGATGACCTTCATGCGGGGTGGTTTCCCGGCGACCCCGATAAACCGTCGGCTTCCGGAAGACCGCCGCGTCGCGCGGAAACAGCAGTCCTTTTACGCGCTCCCCGGCAGATTTCAGGCGAGATGAGCTACGACCAGATCGACGCTCCCGCGGAGGGAGAGAAGATCACGTACGACGAGGAGTCCGGTCTCGAAGTCCCCGACAACCCCATCATCCCCATCATCTACGGGGACGGCATCGGGAAGGACGTCGCGCCCGTCGCGCAGGACGTACTGAGCGCCGCCGCCGAAGCGACCGGCCGCGACATCAACTGGTTCCGACTGTACGCCGGCGAGTCCGCCCGCGAGAAGTACGACGAGAACCTCCCCGAGGACACCGTCCAGGCCCTCAAGGACTACCGCGTCTCCATCAAGGGCCCGCTCACGACGCCCGTCGGCGCGGGCTTCCGCTCGCTGAACGTCGCGCTCCGCAAGAAGCTCGACCTCTACACGAACATGCGGCCGACCTACTACCTCGACGGCGTCCCCTCCCCCGTCTCCGACCCCGAGGAGATGGACATGGTGAACTTCCGCGAGAACACGGAGGACGTCTACGCCGGCATCGAGTGGGAAGCCGGCACCGACGAGGTCGAACAGGTACGCGACTTCGTCGAGGACGAGATGGGCTTCGACTCCACCATCCACGACGGTTCTGTGGGTATCGGCGTGAAGCCCATCAGCGAGTTCGGCACCAAGCGCCTCGTCCGGCAGGCCATCGAGTACGCCATCGAGAACGACCGTGACTCCGTCACGCTCGTCCACAAGGGCAACATCATGAAGTTCACCGAGGGCGCGTTCCGCGACTGGGGCTACGAACTCGCCGAAGAAGAGTTCCCCGAGCAGACCATCGACGAGGACACCCTCTGGGAGGAGTACGACGGCGAGGCCCCCGAGGACAAGGTCGTCGTCAAAGACCGCATCGCGGACAACATGCTCCAGCAGCTCCTCACGCGCACGTCGAACTACGACGTGCTCGCGATGCCGAACCTCAACGGCGACTACCTCAGCGACGCCGCGGGCGCTCAGATCGGCGGCCTCGGCATCGCGCCCGGCGCGAACATCGGCGACGGCCGCTTCCTCGCGGAGCCCGTCCACGGCAGCGCGCCGAAGCACGCCGGCAAGGACAAGGCGAACCCGAGCGCCCTCATCCTCTCCGGCAAAATCCTCCTCGAACACATCGGCTGGCAGGACGCCGCAGACCTCGTCCACGACGCCGTCGAACAGCAGATCTCCTCGAAGCGCGTCACCTACGACCTCGAACGCCAGGTCGAGGGCGGCGAGAAGCTCGCGGCCAGCGAGTACGCCGAGGAAATCATCGACCGGATTCACGAGCTGGCGTAAGCGAGTCGTGGGTTAGCTGGAACTCGTTTCCAGCGCAATCCACGAGCTGGCGTAAGTCACTCGTGAATTAGTCAGGCCACAGGTCTGACGCAATCCACGGTCTCGCGTACGCGAGTTGTGGGGTAGCGGCGTCGAACGTACCTGCCCTGTTTTTCTTGAGTGTCGGTCGCGTAGTCGTGGGTGTGAGTGAGGACGACATCTTCGAGAACGTTCCCGGTATCGAGGAGGATTTGGCGCGCGCCGAACAGCGGTTGTCGGTGCGCGTGGAGCGCCGGACGTACGACAAGCCGGTGACGATAGTGGAGGGGTTCGAGGACGAGTCCGTGAACCTCTCCGACCTCGCCTCCGAGTTGAAGTCGAGTCTGGGCGCTGGCGGGACGGTGGACGACGGCGCTATCGAGGTACAGGGCGACCACGCGGAGCGGGTGCGGGCGTTGCTGGAAGACCGCGGGTTCGCCGTCGAGGACTAGACGAGCTGGACGCCGGTGATTTCGAAGCGCGCGCCGCCGGTGTCGCTCTCGCTGACGGTGATACCCCAGTCGTGGGCGGTGGCGATTTCGCGGACGATTTTCAGGCCGAGACCGGTGCCCTCGGAGGACGTGGTGTAGCCGGAGTCGAAGACGCGGCTGCGTTCGGATTCGGGGATGCCGGGGCCGTCGTCGGCGACGTAGAACGCGTTGTCGGAGAACACGCCGACTTCGATGTGGGCGTCGTCGCCGGCGTGCTCGCGGGCGTTCCGGAAGAGGTTCTCGAACAGCTGGAGGACGCGCTGGCGGTCGGCGAGTATCTCCACGTCCCCGTCGGTTCCGACGCTGAGGGTGGCGTCCGCGGTTTCGACGCTCTCCCAGGCGTCCCGCGCGACGCCGGCGAGGCTCACCGGCGTCGTGTCGTCCACGCCGGTCTCCCGGACGAGCGTTCGCACGCCCTCGATGAGGTCGTTCATGCGGTCGAGGGACTGGTCGATGACGTCGAGGTGTTCGTCCACGTCCGCGCCCTCGGGGAGGCGGTCTTTCACGATTGGGAGGCGGGCTGACGCGACGCTCAATGGGTTGCGGAGGTCGTGCGTGACGATGCTCGCGAAGTCCTCCAGTTGCTGGTTCTTCTTCGCGAGGTCGGTGACGTCCTGCATCACGACGATGGTGCGCGTCGCGTCGTCCACGCTCTGCTCGCGCCGCCGGAGTTCCGCGTACCGCTCGCTCCCGCCCGCGTCCTCGAACGCGAACCGCGTCTCCGCGTCCTCCCGCCCCTCGATGGCGGCGGCGAGCGCGTCCGTGTCCGTCGCGGCGAACACGGCGAGGTCGAGCGGGTTCGTCCCCACGACGTCCGCCCGGTCTTCCGGGGTGAGTCCGCAGAACTCCTCGTTCGCCTCCGCGATGACGCCGTCGTCGTCCACGACGAACGCGGGGTCGGGAATCGCCTGGAACAGGCCGCGGAACTCCGCTTCGGTCTGCCGGTAGCGTTGCGCGAGCGAGAGCGACTGCTCGCGGCGCACGAGCAGGTTCGACAGGCGCTGGAACAGCACGGCGGAGTCCACGGGCGCGGAGACGATGTCGTCCACGACGGTGGTGTCGCCGCTCGACTGCGGGTCGGGGAGTTCGATGGTGATGTGGGTGTCCTCGCGTTGCAGGAGGACGACGGGGACGAACGCAGGGTCGGCCGCGTCCTTGTACGCGACGATGTCCTCGCGGTGAGCGGGGAGCGAGCGGTCGTCCACGATGACGGCGTCCGCGTCCTCGACGACGCCGTCGGGGTCGTCCCCGCCGACGACGGTGTAGCGTTGGCTGAGCAGTGACGCCAGCGCGTTCCGATTCCCGTCGTCGTCGATGAGCGGTTGGATTCGTATCATGGACTCGTGGGTCGGCGCGCTACCTGCTCGACGCGTACTCGTCGCGGTCGACCCACGTCGGCGACCCGTTCAGGACGCCCTGCAGGCCGTGGAGCGGTTCTCCGAGTTCGATGCCGCGCTCGGAGATGCTGAACTCGCGGAGCGTGTGCTCGAAGTCGCCGACGCGCTTCTTCAGCACGCCCATCACGCGCCTGAGTTCGCCGCCCATCTCGACGTAACTCAGGAACATGATGTTGTCCGCGACGTAACTCACGTTCGCGCTCGTCGGCCGCGGAACGCCGGTCACTTCCTTGATTTCGTCCACGAGCAGGACGGTGACGCCCAGGTTCGTGAGGTAGCGCACGAGCGCGTGGAGTTTCGCGCCGAGCGCGCCCTCGTTCCCCTGGAGCGACATCTTGTAGCCCTCGACGCCGTCGATGAGGACGACGTTCGAGTCGCGCTCCTCGACGTGGCGCTGTACGTCCCGCGCGAACTCCTCGGGCGAGAGGTCGAGCGGTTCGATGGGTTCGAGGTAGAGGTCGCCGGACTCCCGGAGGTCGCTCACCGGGATGTCGAACGCCTCCGAGCGGTACGTGAACGTCTCCGGGGACTCCTCGAAGAGGTACGCGATGGGGTTGTCGCCGTTCTCCGCGGCCTCCCGGAGGAACTGCGTGCACGTCGTCGTCTTCCCGACGCCGGTCGGGCCGCTGACGAACGTCGAGGTGCCGCGCTCGATACCGCCGCCGAGCAGGGCGTCGAGTTCGTCCACGCCCGAGGAGACGAGCTCCACCTCGAACTCGCGCTGGTGGTTCTCCGGAATGATGCTCGGGTAGACCTCGATGCCGTCGTCGCGGATTTCGAGGCCGTGCGTGCCGTCCTTCTGGCCGATACCGCGGTGTTTCGGTACGCGGATGCGGCGGCCCGCGTCCCCGCGCTGGAGTTCGATGATGCCGTCGCTCAGCGACGCGATGTCGTCGTCGGTCGCGTTGTTCTCGTACTCGGTTCGGGTCGCGATGACCGTGCTCCCGCGGTCTTTCAGGAAGCGGGCGAGCGCGATGATGCGCTTGCGGAACTGATAGTCCGAGGACTCGACGTACCGCAACTGGGTGATGGGGTCGATGCAGACCCGGTCGGGGTCGAGATCCTCGATGGCGTCCCGGATGTCGTCGATGAACTGGGTCGCCTCCACGTCCTGGGGGTTCACGAGGTCGTAGGACTGGTCGCCCGTGAAGAAGTCCGACTCGGGGCCGAGGTCGAGGAACGCGGCGTCCGAGAGGTCGATGCCGAGCTCGGCGGCGTTCGCGGTGATGTCCGCCTGTGACTCCTCGCCGTGGATGAACAGCACCGTTTCGCCGTCGTTCAGGCCGGCGCTCAGAAACTCCATCCCGAGGAGGGTCTTCCCGGTGCCGGGAGACCCGCGAACGAGGTAGAGTCGGCCAGGGACGAGACCGCCGTCGAGAAGCTCGTCCAATCCGGGGACGCCGGACGGGACGAGCTGCAGGTCCGACATTAGGCCGAATAACTACTGAGTATCGGTTAAGGCTATCGGCCTCTACTCTCGCCAGTCCGGGTTCTCCCGGGGCGGACTGAACACGTCGATTCCGTCCACGGGCGTGTCTCCGACGGCCCGCGCGGCGTGCGGTTCGTCGGCCGGAATCACGTAGGACTCGCCGGTCGTCACCACGTGCTCCTCGCCCCCGACCTCGAACGCGAGCGCGCCGTCGTACACGAACCCCACCTGCTCGTGGGGGTGGCTGTGTTCGGGGACGCTCGCGCCCGGCTGGATGTGGAAGTGCTGGACGCTCATGTTCTCGCCCGCGGAGAGCTCCGCGAGGTAGACGCCATCGACGGCTTCGACGATGCGTTCCGCGGACAGGTCGTGCGTCTCCATACGTCCACCACGGCCGCCCGTCGCCCTAAACAGTTCGACTAAGTGCGTGCCGACGCGCGCTGGCGTATGGACGCAGTCCACTACGTCGTGAACGCCGAAGCGGCCGTTCACCGCGACGGCGAGTACCTGCTCGTCGAGCGCGCGGCCGACGAGGAGCACGCGGCGGGCGCGCTCGCGCTCGTCGGCGGGAAAGTCGAGGTCACCGAGGGCCGCGAGGTGCTCGAAGCCACGGTTCGCCGCGAAGTCAAGGAGGAGGTCGGCGTCACCGTCGCCGACGTGGCGTACGTGACGAGCAGCGCGTTCGAGACGCCGGATGACCGCGTCGTCAACACCGTGTTCCTCGCGGAGTACGACGCCGGAACGGCGCGCGTCCGCGACCCCGACGAGGTCGCGGCGGTGCACTGGCTCACGCCCGAAGACGTCCGCGACCACCCCGACGCACCCCAGTTCACCGCCGACTACGTGGAGGCCGTGGACGCGCACCGCGTCGAGCGACAGTCCTAACGTTCAAACTCCGTGGGGGCGGAGTTCGGTGCGTGTACGCCGTCGTCGGCTGCAGCGAGTGCAGCGCGCTCTGGATAGTCGAGGGTCGCCCCGAGACCACGGAGTGCCCGCGCTGTGGCTCCACGCGCCAGTTCTCGAAGCGCCGGAAGTTCGTCACGACGGAGGACGAAGACCACGCCCGCGAGGTGCGGTCGTCGATGCTCGCGAACCGCTCCGGGTACGGCGACGCGTTCGCGGACCTCGACTCGTTCAGCGAGATGGACGCCGCGACGGACGAGGCCGTGGTGTCCGACGACGAGTACCTCGAAGCCGCCGGCATCGACCCCGACGAGGTCGCGGCGGCCGGCGAGCGCGCCGACGCCGCCGGGGGCGGGTCGGTGAGCAAGAAAGAGCGCGTCCGCGAGGCCGTCCGCGAACTCGACCGGCCGACAGAGGACGACATCGTCGCGTATTGCGCCGAGCACGGCGTGAGCGACGAGTACGCGCGTCGGACGCTCGAAAAGCTCGCGCGCTCGGGCGAGGTCTCCGAGTCGCGGGGCGTCTATCGACTGCTCTGACTACGTGACGAACGGGAACGTCGCCGCGCCCCAGGCGACGAGGCCCGCGAAGTAGACGGCGAACACGACGCGGCTGGCGAGCGGGAGCGCGTCCGGCCGGTACTGCGCCGCGTTCCCGCCGCCGAACCCCGTTTCAGCGGCGGTGCTCGCGGTGTCGACGCCCACGTCCGTCCGGCCGAGCGAGAACGCCACGAGGACGCCGCCGCCGAGCACGAGTCCGATGGACACCCAGGGGAGCGCGACGCTCGCGACCGACGCCACCGCGAACAGGACGGCGGCGGTCGCGCCGGCCGCCAGCACGCCGTAGACGCCGACGACCTTCGCGAACAGGCTCCAGTTCATGCGGTATCGCGTCCCCGTGTGCCGATAAATCCTTGGGCAGTTGGGGTTACAGGAGCGCGCCCGTGAGCGCCTGGTAGAGCGTCACGGCGAGCAGGAGCACGGTGAGGAGGAGTTTGAGCACGCGGAGGTAGCGGACGCTCGGCGTGTCCGGGAGCGGGGTGCCGCCGCTGTCGGTGGGTGGCTTCTCGGGCATACCGTCCACTACCGGCGCCGGGGAAATAAAGTCGCGCCGGACGCGCGGTGAAAGTGAAACTTATCGCCCGAGCTCCTCGTGCGCCGAGGAGAGGTTCCGCGAGGCGAGCGCGGACACGAGGGAGAGTTCGCCGGCGAGCACGCCGGTCGCGATGAGTTCGGCGAGCGCGTCCGCGTTCGATCCGGCGGGGTCGCCGCCGCCCCGCACCCCGAGTACGTCCAGGCCCTCGGCCTGCGTCGGGAGTTTCGTCCCGCCGCCGACGGTACCGACTTCGAGGCTCGCGAGGTTGACGCTCGCGTACAGTTCGTCCTCGCGGGCTTCGACGGTCGTGATGGTATTGCTTCCCTCCACGACCTGCGCGGCGTCCTGGCCGGTCGCGAGGAACATCGCGGCGACGACGTTCGCGGCGTGCGCGTTGAACCCGAGCGCGCCCGCCTTCGCCGACCCGACGAGGTTCTTCCGCGTGTTCGCCTCCTCGATGGCCTCCGGCGTCGTGTTGAACCGCTCTTTCACGACCTCGCGCGGGATGCGCACGTCCGCGGAGACGGTGCGCCCGCGGCCCTCGACGGCGTTGATGGCCGCGGGCTTCTTGTCCGAGCAGAGGTTGCCGGAGAGCGCGACCAGTTCCGCGGGCGTCTCGGCCTCCACCACGTCCGCGGCCTCGCCGGTGGCGATGGTGGCCATGTTCATCCCCATCGCGTCCTTCGTGTCGTAGCTGAATCGGAGGAAGACGGAGTCGCCGACGACGTAGGGCGTGACGGACTGGAGTTCGCCGTGGCTCGTCGTGGACTCCGCGGCCTCGGCGAGCGCGTCCTCGTTCTCGCGCACCCACTCCGCGACCGTCTTCGCCTCCGCCACGTCCGCGACGCGGAAGACGGGCGCGCGCGTCATCCCGTTCTTCAGGACGCGAGCGGTCGCGCCGCCGCCCGCCCGAATCGCGGAACACCCGCGGTTGACGGACGCGACGAGCGCGCCCTCCGTGGTCGCGAGCGGCAGGTAGTACTCGCCGTCGGCGGCCTCGCCGTTCACCGCCACCGGTCCTGCGACGCCCAGGGGTACCTGGACGCCGCCGACGAGGTTCTCGATGTTCGACCCGTGCACGTCCCCGGCGTCGAACGAGAACCCGCCCACGGCGTCGGGGTCGCTCTCGGTCTCCCGGCGGAGGAGTTCGCGCCGGGCGGCCGCCGCGGTCGCCTCGTCCGCGTGGTCTTCGAGTTCGTACAGCCGGAGCTCGCCGGACTGCACGCGGTCCGCGAGGTCGGAAACGTCACTCATACCCCGGGATTTTCCGGGGGCGACCCTAACGGTTGTCCTTCGCCCGCTCGGACGAACAACTATATGACTCGGTAGTAGGATTGTGTGGTATGACCGTGACCGCGATGCTGTCGGTGTCGCCCGTGGACAGCCCCGACGTGGAGTTCGACGCGGAAATCGCGAAGGCCGTGGACGCCCTCGACGACTTCGACGTGCGCTACGAGACCCACCCGATGGAGACCACCATCGAGGCAGAGTCGCTCGGCGAGGTGTTCGCCGCCGCGCAGGCCGCCCACGAGGCCGTGGACGCGAGCCGCGTCGGCACCACCCTGAAAATCGACCACTACCGCGAGGAGACGCTGGACGCCGCGGAGAAGGTCGACCGCGTCGAACACCACCTCGGCCGCGACGCCCGCGGCGGCGAGTAACCCGGTTCCCGAACGTCTTTGCCCGCGGCCGCCCCACGCTCGGGTATGACAGCGGCCGCCGACCTCGTCCTCACCAACGGCGAGGTGCACACGCTCACCGACCCCGACGAGACCTACGAGGCCGTCGCCGTCCGCGACGGTCGCATCGTCCGCGTCGACTCCGACTACGAAATCGACTTCCTGAACGGCGTCGAGACCCGCGAAATCGACCTCGACGGCCGCGTCCTCCTCCCCGGCTTCGTGGACGCGCACGTCCACATGGAGACCGTCGGCCGCCACCGCCTCCGCGCCGACCTCCGCGACGCCACCTCGCCCGAGGACGCCGTCGACATCCTCCGGGACTCGGACACCGGCGACGACTGGATTCTCGGCTTCGGGTTCGACGAGTCCACCTGGGAGGCGTCGCGCTACCTCACCCGGGACGACCTCGACCGCGTGAGCACCGAGAAACCGGTGGTCGCGTTCCGCGAAGACCTCCACACCGCCGCGCTCAACGGCGTCGCGCTCGACCGCCTCCGCGACCCCCTCCCCGACGGCGATGTGCAGACCGAGGGCGGCGACCCGACCGGCGTCGTCGTCGAGGACGCGGCCGAGGCCGTCCGGGAGGCCGTCGAACCCGGCCCCGCGGAGACCGCAGACCTCCTCCTCGCCGCGCAGCGGGACGCCCACGAGACGGGCGTGACGAGCGTCCACGACATGGTGCGGCGCTCGCACGCCCCCCGCGTCTACCGCGACCTCGAAGCCGCGGGCGACCTCCGACTGCGCGTCCGCCTGAACTACTGGAGCGACCACCTCGACGCCGCCCGCGAACTCGGATTGCGCACCAACCACGGCAGCGAGTTCGTCCAGACCGGCGCAATCAAGACCTTCACGGACGGCAGTCTCGGCGGCCGCACGGCGAAGCTCTCCGCCGAGTACGCGGACGGCGACGGCTCCGGTCAGTGGGTCGTCCCGCCCGCGGAACTCCGCGAGGTCGTCCGCCTCGCGGACGACGCGGGCTTCCAACTCGCCGTGCACGCCATCGGCGACGAAGCAATCGAGGAGACCATCGACGCCCTCGCGGACACCGACGACCCGGCGGGCGCGCGCCACCGCATCGAACACCTCGAACTCGCGACCGACGACCACATCGAGCGCATGGCCGACCTCGGCCTCGTCGCCTCGATGCAGCCGAACTTCCTCAAGTGGTCGCGCGAGGGCGGCCTCTACGACTCCCGGCTCGGCCCCGAACGCAGAAGCGAGAACAACCGCTTTCCCGCCTACCTCGCGGCCGGCGTGCCGCTCGCGTTCTCCTCGGACTCGATGCCCATCGACCCCCTGTTCGGCGTCCACCAGACCGTCAACCCCCCCGAGGACACCCAGGAACTCTCCGTCACCGAGGCGCTCCGCGCGTACACGAGCGGCGCGGCCTACGCCGGATTCGACGAACACCGACTCGGAACCGTCGAGGCCGGAAAGGAAGCCGACTTCGTCGTCCTGGAGGCGTCGCCCTGGGAGCATCCCGACTCCATCGCGGACATCGACGTGGCGTACACCATCGTGGACGGCGAGGTCGTCTACGAGGCCGGCGCGTAGAAAGGAATTTCGTGGTGGGTGGGCCAGTAGCGGGTATGCGCGCCCCGCTCCTCCTCGTGGCCGCCATCGCCGCAGAAGTCGTCGGAACCACCGCTCTCAAACTCTCGAACGGGTTCACCGACCCCGCGCCGTCGCTCGTCGTCGTCGCCGGCTACGGCGCGTCCTTCTACCTGCTCTCCCTCGTCCTCACCGACCTCCCGGTCGGCGTCGTGTACGCGACGTGGGCCGCGCTCGGCATCGTCGCAACCGCGACCGTCGGCGTCCTCGTGTTCGACGAGACGCTCGACCTCGCGGGCGTCGCCGGAATGGCGCTCGTCGTCGCCGGCGTCGTCGTGCTCGCCCTGTTCTCGGACGCCTACACGCCCGCGCACTGACTACTCCAGCAACGACTCGCCCGTCATCTCCGCCGGTCGCTCGACACCGAGCAGGGAGAGCAGAGTGGGTGCGATATCTTTGAGCGCGCCGCCGTCGCGCACGTCGCGGCCGGCGTCGTCGCCGTCGGGGGAGATGTAGACGAAGGGCACGGGATTGAACGTGTGCGCGGTGTGCGGGTCGCCCGGGGTGCCCATGTCGTCGGCGTTCCCGTGGTCGGCGGTCACCAGCACGGCCGCGTCCGCGGACTCCAGTTCGGCCGCGAGCCGCCCTAACTCCGTATCGACGGCTTCCACGGCGGCGACGGCGGCGTCGAAGTCGCCCGTGTGCCCGACCATGTCCGCGTTCGCGTAGTTCACGACGAGCGCGTCCGCGTCCAGTCGGTCGAGCGCGGCGTCCGTCACGCCCGCGGCGCTCATCTCCGGCTTGTGGTCGTACGTCGGTACGTCCGGGCTCGGGACGATTTCCCGGCTCTCGCCCTCGAACGCGACCTCGCGGCCGCCGTTCAGGAAGTACGTCACGTGCGGGTACTTCTCGGACTCCGCGACCCGGTGCTGGGTCAGGCCCTCGCGGGCGACGACCTCCCCGAGCGTGTCGTGAGGCTCGCGTGCCTCGAACGCCACCGGGAAGTCGAACGTCTCGTCGTACTCGGTCATCGTCACAATCGGCACCGCGGGCGGATTCGTCTCGAACGCCCACTCGGGATTCACAGAGCCGAGCATTCGCACGAGCTGGCGCGCTCGGTCCGCGCGGAAGTTGAAGAACACCACCGCGTCCCGCTCGCTCAGCGCGTCCCCGCCCCGGACGATGGTGGGCTCGACGAACTCGTCGGTGTCGCCGCGCTCGTAGGACTCCCGAACCGCCGCGACCGCGGAGTCCGCGCGGTGCAGTCCCTCGCGCTCGACGATGGCGTCGTACGCCGCTTTCGTGCGCTCCCAGTTCTGGTCTCTGTCCATCGCGTAGTACCGCCCCGAGACCGTCGCCACGTCCCCGGTGCCGTACTCATCGACCACTTCTTCGAGCGTTCGCAGGACGGATTCGCCCGACTTCGGTTTCGTGTCCCGGCCGTCCGTGAACGCGTGCGTCGTCGCCTCGATACCGCGACTCGCGGCGGCCTCGATGAGCGCGTGGAGGTGTTCGTGGTCTGCGTGCACGCCGCCGTCCGAGACGAGTCCCATGAAGTGCACGCGACCGCCCGTCTCCGCCACATGGTCGAACGCGGCCTCGATGGCGTCGTTCTCCCCGAGTTCGCCGGCCTCGATGGCGTCGTTGATGCGGGTGTACTCCTGGAGGACGACGCGGCCCGCGCCGATGGTGAGGTGGCCGACTTCCGAGTTCCCCATCTGACCGCCGGGGAGGCCGACGTTCCGACCGTGCGTCTCCAGCGTGCCGTACGCCCCCGCGTCGGCGAGCCGGTCGAAGTTCGGCGTGTCCGCCGCTTTCACGGCGTCAAGCCGGTCGTGGTCGCCGAGCCCCCAGCCGTCCAGAATGACGAGCGCCGCCTTCATACAGGAGCGTGCGCGCCCCCCGGGCACGTGTCTTTCGCCATCGCGCTCGCACCGGCGGGGTTTTTGGCGTCGAGGGACGGAACGCGAGTATGACCCTCGACCCCGTCCACTTCGACGGGATTACCGACCTCGTCCGGCGCGTCAGCCACGACATCGACGAGGACGAACACCGCGACCAGGCCGTCCGCGCGTGGGACGCCTACTTCGACCCGCTCTACCGCGACGGCGAGGAAGTGCTCGCGCCCCTCGGGGACGTCCAGCGGTACGCGGTCGATATCGCGGACGCCGGCGGCCAGCCCGACCAGTTCGACACCGTCCACGGCCTCGACTCGGGAACCGTGAACCCCCGGACGTTCAAGAACGGCCTCGTGCTCGACATCGCGCAGGCCGCGATGGGCGTCAGCCCGAGCGACACCGACACCCACCGCGCGCGCACCGTCATCACCACCGTCCACCCGACCGACGACACCGTCACCATCAGCGCGACCGACGACTGGCAGAAACAGGACGCGGGCTACTGGCGCGGCCAGATATTCGAAGCCCCCCGCGTCGAACGCGACGAGACCGCCGTCGTCCACGGACTCGCGCTCTACCTCGCGGAATCCGAGCACGCCCTCGAACACGCCGACCGCGTGAGCGACCTCCTCGTGCTCGACGGCCCGCTCTACCCGAAGATTATCGCGAACTGGCTCGACCAGGCCCGCCCGCTCTCCGACCTCCCCCTCGAAGACCCGCTCGTCCAGTCCGTCGTCGGGAACTACGTCGACCTCGTGGAGCGGTTCGTCGAGCGCGGCGTCCCGCTCGCCGGGTTCGTGAAGAACGTCCAATCCAGGGGTATCGTCAACACGCTCGCGGAGAAGACGAACGCGCCCTGGACGGACGACGCCGCCTTCTTCACGCAGTTGCTCGAACGCCGCGACGGCCGCGACCGCGACACGGACGACCTCACGTACACGAACTGGTTCGTCTCCCGGACCGGCTACGACCGCGAGTTCTCCACGCTCGGCGACCGCCTCAGCCTCGACCTCGACCTCGACCCCGAAGCCTACGAGGTCGCGTTCTTCGTCGTCTACGACCCCCGGACGGACGTGCTGTTCAAGGTAGAGCTCCCGCGCGCGTTCGCCGAGGACGAGACGTGCCGCGACCGCCTGACGAACCACGTGCTCGCCGAAGTCGCGCACGAGGCCGGGCCGCCCGAAGCCATCGGGAAGGCCGACGAACTCGCGCGCATCGGCATCCAGGAGAAGACGGAACTCGTCGGCGCGCTCGAAGACACCCTCGACACCGAGTGCCGCTCCACGTACGACGACGAACGCTGGGGTTAGGCCTCGTACTCCCGCACGACCGAAATCTCGACCGTCTCCGGGTCGACGCCGACGCGCGCGAACTGCGTCCGGACGTGCTCGCGCGCCGCCTCCAGCGCGCGCTCTCGGGTGTCGAACCCGCGCGGCATCGGCGACTCGAACGCCACCTGCACCTCCTCGCCGCCGATTTCCTGGGTGACGCCGCCGCTCTCCACCGTGTAGAACTCGTCGCACACCCAGACGTAGGCGGCGTCCTCGTCCGGCGCGCCCTCGAACGACGGCGCGTCCTCGCCGCGCTCGTAGAGCGTTCCCGTCAGCGTCGTCCCACCCGCGGAGCCTTCGACGAGCAACATACCCGAACACAGGCGGGGGAGCGATAAAAACCGCGTGGCAGGGAAGGTTTTAGCCCGTGGCCGCCCACCGCCGAGACATGAGCGACCAAGACCTCGGGGACTTCTCGCCGTCCGGCACCGCGAGCGACCGACCCGCGGACGCGGGCGACGGTGTGGACGACGAGGCGGACGACGAGGACGGGTTCGAGCGCCCCGACCTCGACACCGCGGGCGGCGGCGACGGCATCGGGATGCTCGCCGTCTCCCAGGGCCTCCGCATCAGCGAGGAAGAGGGAGAGACCACGATTCGGGCGTACGTCACCGCCGAGAACCGCTCCGACATCCGCATCGGGAAGTACGTGCTCGCGGACTACCCCGGCCCAGAGTCGCTGTTCTGCCGCATCAAGGGCCTGGAGTACGCCCAGCGCTTCCACGGCGACGACGCGAACGAGATTCACGCCCGCCGCGCGATGCGCTCCGACGGCATCGAGGAGGACGACTATCGGTTCCTCGCAGACCTCGACCCGCTCGCCGTCCTCTACCCCGACGACGGCGACCTGAAACGCCGGATGCCCGACCGCGTTCCGAAACCCGAGACAGTCGTGGAGGAGGCGACCGAGACCGAGCAGATCAAGACCGGTCTGAAGATTCCCGAGGACGGCGTCTTCCTCGGTCACCTCTCCGTCGGCGGGGAGAAAGTGCGGACGGCCGCGAGTCCGCCGACCATCGACTACCGCGTGAAGGACGACTACCGCGACGGCGACCCGCTCGCGTTCCGGCATACGTTGATTGCCGGCGGAACCGGGTCGGGGAAGACGCACACGTCGAAGAACGTCCTCCGGCAGTACCTCCACGAGGAACGACGGTACGAGATGGCTGACGGCGCGGAGCGCCGGATGGCGGTCGTGCAGTTCGACCCCCAGGACGAGTACGCGCAGATGCACGACGACAACCCCGACGCCACCCGCGAGCACGCGCGGCGCTGGGAGGCGGAAGGCCTCGCGCACGGCGGACACGACGACACCGTCGCGTTCGTCCCGAAAGTCGGGGACGCCACGTACGCCGCGAGCCACCACCACGCCGAACAGCGCGCGTTCACCGTGCCGTTCTCGATGGTGCGCTCGCGGCCGTGGCTCGTCGCGTCCAGCGACCTGAACGACAACCAGTACAGCGCGCTCACCCTCCTCCTGAAGCGGTTCTTCCGGCAGTACGGGAACGAGGGAACGTACGAGGAGTTCACGTCCTTCCTCGACGACCCCGCGCTCAAGGAGGAACTCGACGAGTCCGGGCGCGTCCACGAAGCCACCTACGAGGCCGTGATGCGGCGCGTGCTCGGGATGCCGAGCGGCGTGTTCGACCAGGACGCACCCCCCATCACCGACCTCGTCCACGAGTTCGTTCGGCCCGGCGGCCTCTCCGTCGTCCCGACCTACCACGTGAACGACACCCGGGCGACCGAGACCGTCGTGCTCGCGCTCGCGAGCCTGCTCGTCGATCAGAAACTCTCGAACGACCCCGACTTCGACCGCATCAAGGAGACGCCGCTCCTCGTCGGGATGGACGAGGCGCACAACTTCCTCGCGGACGCGGACAGCGTGCAAGCCAGAAACGTCATCGGGAAGTTCACCGACGCCGCGAAACAGGGACGGAAGGAACGCCTCGGGTTGTTCCTCATCACCCAGGATCCGCAGGACATCGCCGACCCCGTGTTCAAGCAGGTGAACACGACCGTCGTCCTCAACCTCGGGGACGAGGACGCCATCAAGAGCGTGAACATCCCGAGCACCCTCGAAGGCAAAGTCCCCTACATGGAGAAGGGACAGATGGTCGTCTACTCGCCCGACAACTCCGAGCCCGTCGAAATCGTCGGCCTCCCGACGTGCCTCACGCGACACGGCCGCGACTGACCCCCGGCCCCTATCTTTTTCGGGGAGCGTGACGAATCGCCGGACATGTCGAAGATACTCGTCCCCATCGACAGTTCCCAGCAGTCCACCGACGCGCTCGAATACGCGCTGGAGGAGTTCCAGAGCGACGACATCACGCTCATCCACGTCATCGACCCAATCGAAGCCGGATACACGGCGCAAGCGACCGTCCCCGGCTACTCGGAGGAGTGGTACGAGCAGGCCCAGGAGGACGCCGAGACGCTCTTCGAGCAGGCCCAGGAGACCGCCGACGAGTACGGCGTCAGCCTCGACACCGTCACCGAAGTCGGCCGCCCCTCCCGAACCGTCGTTGACTACGCCGAAGAGAACGGCTTCGACCACATCGTGATGGGAAGCCACGGCCGAAGCGGCGTCAGTCGCATCCTCCTCGGGAGCGTCGCGGAGTCCGTCGTCCGCCGCTCGCCCATCCCCGTCACTATCGTCCGATAGTCCCTCGTATCGCGCTCGGCGGCCTCTCGCTATTGCACTGCTTCCAACCGTCGGGCGTTCGCGAACGAGTGAAGTCGATTAGAAGATGTTCGCCTGCCGGTACACCGAGATTCCCTGGCTGGTGATTTCGTAGGGTTTGGTTTCGCGGGAGTGGTTCGCGTCCCGAATCTTCTGGATTTCGACGGCCAGCCGGGTTTCGCGGAAGTCCTCCGGGCGGATGTAGCGGAGGAGGAAGACGGCGTCGGTGAGGTATTCGATGATGCCGTGGCGGGACGCGTAGGGGTTGTCCTCGGCGGCCTCGCTGGTGAGCATCGTGGTGACGCCGGCGTTCTTGAGGGCTTTCGTGAAGTCGTAGATTTCGGTGCGGCGGGTGGCCTGGTCGTCGTACATCATTTCGAGGAGGCTGACGGAGTCCAGGACGAGCCGGGTCGCGCCGAAGTCCTCGACGAGCCGGGGGAGTTCGTTCCGGATGCTCGTGAGCGAGTTCGCCATCTCGATGGGGTCGAGGTCGATGACGGCGAGGTCGCCGTTCGCGATGTGCTCGCCGAAGTTCCAGCCCTTCTCGTTCGCGCTGTCCACGATGCGCTCTTCGGTCTCTTCGAGCGTGATGAAGACGGCGCGCTCGTCGTTCTCGAGGGCGTGGTTGAGGAACTGGAGGCCGAACGTGGTCTTCCCGGTTCCGGCGCTCCCGATGGCGACGATGAGGCTTCGCTCGGGGACGCCGCCCTGCACCATGTTGTCGAGGCCTTCGATACCGAGTTTGACGCGGGGGATGTCGGACTCGAACTCCTCGTCGAAGTCCGTGTCCTCCCCGCCGGCGTCGAGGTCGAACCCGAACTCGCCGCCGCCGTCACCGTCGCCGCCCCCACCGCCGCCGAACGCGGCTTCGAAGTCGTCCGCGCCGCCACCCCCGGTGCCGCCGAACGCCGCCTCGAAATCGTCACTCGACCCGCCGCCTCCGCCGCCGGTGCCGCTGAATGCGGCTTCGAAGTCGTCGGCGTCGTCGCTCGCGTCCGCGTCGCCGCCGTCGCTTCCGCCGCCGGTGCCGCCGAACGCGGCTTCGAAGTCGTCCGCGCTCGTCTCCTCCGCCTGGCCGGACTCGGGGCGCGCGTCCTCGTCGCCGCCGAACGCGTCCTCGAACCCCCCGGACTCCTCGTCGTCGTCCTCGCTCGCGTCCGCGTCGGGTTCGGACGGCTCCGTCGAGTCCGCGGGTTCGGCCGACTCCTCGTCGTCGTCGTCCGCGAACGCTCGCTCGAACCAGTCGTCGTCCTCGTCAGCCACCCGTCTCACCCCCGTGATTGCGCGCGCCGTCCGTCATACCGGAAGGAGACGGCCAGAACGCAAAGTAGTTTTGCCCTCGTGGAAGAACGCTTTTGCCGACGCCACCGAGACTACCGGTGATGGGTTTCTTCGACGACCTCGCCGCCCGCATCGACGCGACCGACAGCGTCGTCTGCGTCGGCCTCGACCCCGACCCCGACCGCCTCCCCGACGACGTGCGGGAGAAGGAACTGCCGCGCTGGGCGTTCAACCGCCGCATCATCGACGCGACGCACGAACACGCGGCGTGCTACAAGCCGAACGCGGCGTTCTACGAGGATTCGGAGGGCTGGCGGAGCCTCCGCGAGACCGTCGCGTACGCGCACGGAAAGGGCGTGCCCGTCATCGTGGACGCGAAACGCGGCGACATCGGGAACACCGCCCGCCAGTACGCGGACATCCTCGACTACGCGGACGCCATCACGGTCAACCCTTACCTCGGCCGGGACAGCCTCCAGCCGTTCCTCTCCCGGACGGACGCGGGCGTGTTCGTGCTCTGCCGAACCTCGAACTCGGGTGGAAAAGACTTCCAGAACCTCGAACTCGCGGGGTTCGACGAGTACCTCTACGAGCACGTCGCGCGCCGCGCGAGCGAGTGGAACGAGAACGACAACGTCGGGTTGGTCGTCGGCGCGACCAGCACGGACGAACTCGAACGCGTCCGCGACACCGTTCCCGACCTCCCCTTCCTCGTGCCCGGGGTCGGCGCGCAGGGCGGGGACGCCGAGGCCGCGGTCGAGTTCGGTCTGAACGAGAACGGCGTCGGCCTCGTGAACTCCACGCGCGGCATCATCTTCGCCGGCGAGGACAGCGAGGAGTGGGCGGCCGCCGCCGGCCAGGCCGCGAAGCGCCTCAAAGACCGCCTGAACCAGTACCGCTAGCGGGGTTCGCCCCAGTCGTCCGGCGACTCGCCGCGCTCGTCGCGTCCGACGCGCTCGCCGCTCTCGTCGGTTTCTCGGTCACCGTACTGTCGCGCGCACTCCGTGCAGAACCCGGTGTCGCGGTCGTAGTGGTCGCGGCAGACGACGCGGCCGCACTGGTCGCAGGCGTGGCGCGCGTCCGCGCTCTCACATATCTGACAGACGCCGGTGACGCTCATACGCCGTCCTACGCGAATCCGCGGTTTCAATCCTCGGGGCGGGCGGTTCGTGTGACAAACTGTATCCACCGCATATATCGGCGGAAGGAGCTCTCTACCTCCGAAGAAAGTTTATAAGCCGTTGTCCCCAATCCGTTCTCATGGGTCTCGACCAGCCCCTCCTCGACCGTGCAATCGAGCACGGCGAGGAGGAGGGCGGCAACGTCGAGTTCAAGGAACGCCTCGCGCGCGACGTGCACCTCGCCGACGGCCGGATGGAGAGCCTCGCCGCGCAACTCCGCCATCGCGTCCTCTCCGGCGACGGGGAAGCCCTCTACGTCGTCGGCGTCACGGACGACGGCGGCATCGCCGGCATCTCCCCAGACGACTTCTCCGAGTCGCTCGACGTGCTCAGCCTCCTCGCCGAGGAGGCGAACGCCCACATCGACGACGTGGTGACGCGCGGCACCGACGACGGCGGCCTCGTCGGCGTCGCAACCGTCCGGGACGGCGGCCAGCTCGACGGCGGCGACGACCACATCATCGTCGGCACCGCCGGCCACGTCGACCACGGGAAGTCCACGCTCGTCGGCAGTCTCGTCACGGGCCGTTCCGACGACGGCGACGGCGACACCCGGAGTTTCCTCGACGTGCAACCCCACGAGATAGAGCGCGGGCTGTCCGCCGACCTCTCCTACGCGGTCTACGGGTTCGACGCCGAGGGCCCGCTTCGCGTGGACAACCCGAACCGGAAGTCCGACCGCGCGGCCGTCGTCGAATCGGCCGACCGCGTCGTCTCCTTCGTGGACACCGTCGGCCACGAGCCGTGGCTCCGCACGACGATTCGCGGACTGGTCGGGCAGAAGATAGACTACGGCCTCCTCACGGTCGCGGCGGACGACGGCCCGACGAAGACCACCCGCGAACACCTCGGCGTCCTGCTCGCCACCGACCTCCCGACCATCGTCGCCATCACGAAGACCGACCTCGTGAGCGACGACCGCGTCCTCGAAGTGGAGCGCGAGGTCGAGAAACTCCTCCGGAACGCCGGCCGCAGCCCCCTCCTCGTCTCGCGCCACGGCGTCGCCGCCGCCGTGGACGAAATCGGGGACACGGTCGTCCCGCTCGTCCGCACGAGCGCGGTGACGATGGACGGTCTCGACACCCTCGACCGCCTGTTCGAACACCTCCCGAAGACCGGGGTGGAGGGCGACGACTTCCGGATGTACGTCGACCGCACGTACAGCGTCACCGGCGTCGGCGCGGTCGCCTCCGGCACGGTGAAGTCGGGCACCGTCGAGGCCGGAGACGAACTCCTCCTCGGCCCCCTCTCCGACGGTTCCTTCACCGAGGTGGAGGTGCGGAGCATCGAGATGCACTACCACCGCGTCGACCGCGCGGAGGCCGGCCGCATCGTCGGCATCGCGCTGAAGGGCGTGCGCGAAGCCGACATCGAGCGCGGGATGGTGCTCCTGCCGCGGGACGCCGACCCCGCGCCCGTACGGGAGTTCGACGCGGACGTGATGGTGCTCAACCACCCGACCCGCATCGACGCCGGCTACGAGCCGGTCGTCCACCTCGAAACCGTCAGCGAAGCCGTCCGGGTCGAACCGACGGACGGCCAACTCCTCCCCGGCGACTCCGGGAGCGCGCGCATCCGGTTCAAGTTCCGGCCGTACCTCGTGGAGGAGGGCCAGCGGTTCGTCTTCCGCGAGGGGTCGAGTAAGGGCGTCGGCACCGTCACGAGCGTCCGCTGATGGAGTTCACGTTCGACGTCGCCGAACTCGTCGCCGGTCTCGCGCTCACCGCCGCCGTGGCCGCGGGCGTCTCCGTCGTCGCGCCCTCGTCGTTCGCGCTCGCCGGCGGTCTCGCGCTCGGCCTGCCCTTTCTCGCCGCCGGCGCGGAACTCACCGAGCCGTCCCCGCGCGACCGACTGGAAACCGCGAGCACCGCGCTCGTCGTCGGCGTCCTCGCCGCGCTCGCCGCGCCCGTCCTCCCCCAGCCGGCGCGCATCCCCGCGGTCGTCGGCGCGACCTACCTCGCGGGGTCGCTCGTCGCCGTCACCCGATAACCCCCGGTCGTCTTCTCCGCGAGGCCGAGCAGTACGGCCCACTCCAGGAGTCGGTGGACGCGTTCGCGCCACTCGGCCTCCCAGCCGTCGGTCTCGCGCTCCCACCGCGGCACCGCGTCGAACGTAGCGAACACCGCGTCCGCGCTCCGCGGCGTCTCACAGAGCAGGTCGAGGACTTCTCGCGCGCCGTACACGCGCTCGCGGAACCGCGCCGCGAGCGCGCCCGTGTCGGGGTGGTCGTCCACGCGCTCGAACCCCTCACTGGTCTCGCGTGCGAGCGCGAGCGCGCGGAGGAAGGTGAGCCAGTCGGAGGCGTCACCGCGTTCCTCCACGCCGGTTCGGGCGACGACGCGCGCGCAGCAGTCGCTCTCCGTCCGCGGGTCGTCGGGAACCGCCGCGTGGACCGCCCACAGGCCGTCGAGGGAGTCGGACGCGGGCGGAACGGGCTTGCGTCGCACTACAGGAAGCTCTCCGCGAGCACGTCCTCGCGGGTGTCGCCGAGCGCGTACGTCGGCCCGCCGACGACGTTCACCGTCACCTGAGCGGGCGCGAAGTAGCCCTCCGCGACCTCGCTCATCTCCCAGTCCGCGTCCGCGAACACCGCGGACGAGGGCGCGTCGTACTCGCTCGCCGTCGAGGGGAGGGCGTCGAAGGCGTCGCTGTCCTCGCGCACCGTGAAGTGCGCCTGGCCGCCGTGGACGACGCTGTCGGTCGTGCGCGCGATGGCGTCCTCCTCGTCGCCCGCGACGGGTGCGACCGGCGCGCTCCCCGTCGCAGACAGCACGTCCTGGGGGTCGTAGCCCGCCTCGAACAGCCGGAACAGCGCCATCTCGGCCGGGCGTGCGGCCGCGGAGACGCTCCCCGAGAGGCTCGCCGTCGCGTACACGGGCAGGTAGACGCCGTCCGTGTTCACGCCCGCCTCCTCCGCGATGCGCTCCGCCACCGCCTCCGTCGGGAGGCTGTCGGACTCGATGGCGAGGACGGTGAGGTCGAACGCGTCCGTGTACCCGAGGGCGCGGAACTCGGCCTCGTCAGCCACCAGCGCGCGCGCCGGCCCCGACCCCAGCCCCTCGAAGCCGTCGAGGGAGAGCTGCCAGCCCGCCTTCTGCGAGCACAGCAGTCCCAGTCCGGGCCGGTCGCACGTGAGTTCGACGTGCGGGAACGCCGCGCCCGCGACCTCGTCCATCCGCGTCTGTACGGTCGCCAGGCCCGCGGTCTGGAGTTCCGCGAGCAACAGGCCGGCCTCCATCCCGCCCTCGAAGTCCACGCCGAAGTCGAGGACGGTCGCGCCGTTCTCCAGGTCGAACGCTCCGATGTCGAGTTCGTCCGCGAAGTCCAGGGCCTCGTCCGCCAGTTCGATGGCCATCCGATTGACGCTCTCCATACCCGGCGCGTTCGCCCGTCTCGCGTAAAGGGTTTCTCAGTCCCGCTCCCCGCGCGCCTCCCGCCCCAGCGCGTCCTCCACGGACTCGACCTTCTCGCGTGCGCGCTGGTCGCGACCCCGCTTGTCGTCTATCTTCAGGAACGTGCTCACGCGGTCGCCCGGCACCGCCTTGTGCGCCGCCCCGACCGCGTCCAGCAGCGCGTCGATATCGTCCGCCTCGATGACCGTCCCCATCGGGTTCGTCTCGTACGACACGTCGTAGTCGTCGAGCGCCGCCACCGCCTTCGCCACGTCCTCGCCCATGCTACCCTCCCGAACCGGTGCGACGCTCAACAGCGCGATAACTGTCATACCCGAATGGTCGTCGCCGCGCTACTTAGCGTCTGGCCGCACGCCCTCGACCGAACACTCCACCAGCGGAACGACGTGAGAGCCACAGAGGTCTCTCGGGGCCGTTGGTCGCAGTAGAAATGCGCTGGCTGGGATTTGAACTTCAGTCACGCCGCTTGCGTTCGCTCGCTTCGTTCCTTAGTTCAGAATCCCCGTGAGCGATTTCACTGCTCACTTCGTTCGCAGTAGAAATGCGCTGGCTGGGATTTGAACCCAGGTTGTGACCATGGCAAGGTCACGTGATACCACTACACTACCAGCGCGCGTTCTTCGCACTCGAATCGAGGAGGGCGCTACAAATAAGACTTGCGAACCGGGGACGGCGCGGCCCTCGACCGTGTCCCGCGTTGGCTCACGAAACGGGCGCACGGGGCCGTGTGAAGCCGTCTCAGTCCGTCGGGGATAACGCCATCCTTTTAAGCATCCCGTCGGTAGTCGGGGTACAGTCTCGTGTCGAGACGAAGAAGCGATACGGCATGACAGTCAGCGTACTCGTGCCGTCGTCCCTCGTCCGGGAAGCCGAAGACAAACGCGAGGCAACTCGCAAACTCGGCTACGTGGCCCGCGCGGCCGCGGTCTTCCGGGCTGACCGCCTCGTGGTCTTCGACGACCCCGAGGGGGAGAAGAAGTGGGGCGGCGGGTTCGTCGAAACCGTCCTCCGGTACGCCGCGACCCCGCCATACCTCCGAAAGGAGGCGTTCGGGACGCGGAGCGAACTGGAGTACGCTGGCATCCTGCCGCCGCTCCTCGTGTCGGCATGGACCGGCTCCGAATCGAGCGGTTCGGGGTCGAAACGACAGGGAATCGTGACCCAGGTCGGACCTGAAGGGCGCGTCCGGGTCAATTGCGGCATGCAACACCCGATCTCCCTCCACGCTCCTCCCGGTATGGAGGTGCGGGAGGGAGAGCGCGTGACCATCAGGGTCTCTTCGCGACGACCGGTCCGAGCGAAACTCCTCGACGAAACCCCGCCAGGGTTTCAGGTGGTTCGCTCGAACCTCGGCGACGAACTCGACCGTCCCGACGCGGGCTACCGCGTGGCGACATCACGGCACGGCACGCCGCTCTCGGCGTCGTCGCTGCCGGACGTCACGCGCCGCGTCCACCAGGACGGACTGACCGTCGCGTTCGGCGCGCCAGCTCGGGGCCTCCCCCCGATGCTCGGCGTGTCCGAATCGGCGGTCGAGGAGGCGTCCGCCGACTCAGCCACCCACGCCCCCGGTGGGTTCGACACCTGGCTCAACGTCATCCCGCGTCAGGGCAGCGAGGTCGTGCGAACGGAAGAAGCTCTGTTCGCCGCCCTCAGCTGTCTCACGCTCACGGAGTGATACGATGCCACAACCAAGTCGACCACGAAAAGGCTCGATGGGCTACGGCCCCCGTAAGCGGGCAGCAAGTGAAGTGCCGCGCTTCAACAGCTGGCCGAGCGACGACGGGCAGCCGGCCCTGCAGGGCTTCGCCGGATACAAGGCAGGCATGACTCACGTCGTGACGGTTGACGACAAAGCCAACTCTCCCACGGAGGGTATGGAGCAGTCCGTCCCCGTCACGCTCGTTGAAACACCCCCGATGTACGCGGCCGCGGTGCGCCTCTACGAGGACACGCCGTACGGCCAGAAACCGCTCACAGAAGTGTGGGCGGACGACCTCCACGAGGACCTCGACCGCGTGCTCTCGACGCCGGACGAACCCGGCGACGAGGACGAACTCACGCAGGCGCTCGAAGCCAACGACGTGGCGGACGTGCGTGTCATCACGCACACCGTCCCGTCCGACGTTGCGAGCGTCCCGAAGAAAGACCCCGACGTGATGGAGACGCGCGTCGGCGGCGGCTCCATCCAGGATCGCGCCGACTTCGCGCTCTCCCTGCTCGACGACGGCAGTCACGAACTCGGCGACGTGTTCCGCGCCGGCGAGTTCATGGACGTCGCGGGCGTCACGAAGGGCAAGGGCACCCAGGGCCCCGTCAAGCGCTGGGGCGTCCAGAAGCGCAAGGGCAAGCACGCCCGCCAGGGATGGCGGCGTCGCATCGGTAATTTGGGCCCGTGGAACCCGAGCCGCGTTCGCTCGACGGTTCCCCAGCAGGGTCAGACCGGCTACCACCAGCGCACGGAACTCAACAAGCGCCTGCTCGACTTCGGCGACGACGCCGCGGCGGACGACATCAACGCCGACGGCGGATTCGTCAACTACGGCGAAGTCAGCGGGCCGTACGCCCTCGTGAAGGGGTCGCTCCCGGGCCCGGACAAGCGCGTGCTGCGCTTCCGTCCGGCCGTCCGGCCGAACGAATCACCGCGCCTCGACCCCGAGGTTCGGTACGTTTCCAATAGCTCGAACCAAGGATGACACAGGCAACAGTACGCGGCCTGGACGGCGAGGACGCCGGCACGCTCGACCTCCCCGAGGTCTTCGAGACGCCGTACCGGCCGGACCTCATCAAGCGTGCGGTGCTCGCCGCCCAAGCCAACCGAAAGCAGTCGTATGGAGCGGACGAGTTCGCTGGACTGCGAACGTCCGCGGAGTCGCCCGGTAGCGGTCGCGGGATGGCGCACGTCCCCCAGACGAACGGACGCGCCGCCCGCGTCCCGTTCGCGGTCGGTGGGCGACGCGCACACCCGCCGAAGGCGGAGAAAGACCACTCGCTCGCGGTGAACGACAAGGAGCGGAAGGCGGCCGTCCGGAGCGCCATCGCGGCGACCACGGACGCCGAGACCGTCGCCGAGCGCGGCCACGCGTTCGACGACGACCTCGAACTCCCGCTCGTCGTCTCCGACGACTTCGAGGACCTCGTGAAGACCAAGGAGGTCGTGAGCTTCCTCGAAGCGGTCGGTGCCTACGAGGACGTCGAACGCGCGGACGACGGGAAGACGGTGCGGGCCGGCCAGGGGAAACTCCGCGGCCGCAAGTACCGCGAACCCACGTCCGTCCTGTTCGTCACGTCCAGCGAGACCGGGCCGTCGAAGGCGGCGCGGAACCTCGCGGGCGTTGACGTCGCGACCGCGCGCGAAGTGAACGCGGAAGACCTCGCGCCCGGCACGGAACCCGGACGGCTGACCGTCTGGACCGAGAGCGCGGTCGAGGAGGTGGCCGACCGATGAGCGGCATCATCGACTACCCCCTCGTCACGGAGAAGGCGATGAACGACATGGACTTCGACAACAAGCTCCAGTTCGTCGTGGACGTCGATGCGACCAAGCCCGACGTTCGCGAGGAAGTCGAGGAGCAGTACGACGTGACCGTCGAGTCCGTCAACACGCAGGTGACGATGGACGGCACGAAGAAAGCCATCGTCCGGCTCTCCGAGGAGGACGACGCGCAGGACGTCGCCTCCCGCATCGGGGTGTTCTAACAATGGGACGAAGGATTCAGGGTCAGCGACGCGGGCGCGGCGGTTCGACCTTCCGCGCGCCGTCGCACCGATACAAGGCTGAACTGTCGCACAAGAAACCCGAGAGCGACGTGCTGTCCGGCGAGGTCGTCGACGTCGAGCACGACCCCGCGCGCAGCGCGCCGGTCGCCCGCGTCGAGTTCGACGACGGCGACCAGCGACTCGTCCTCGCCAGCGAGGGCGTGGGCGTCGGTGACACCCTCGAAGTCGGTGTCTCCGCGGCCGTCGAACCCGGGAACACGCTCCCGCTCGCCGAAATCCCCGAAGGGGTTCCGGTGTGCAACGTCGAGCGTCAGCCCGGCGACGGCGGGAAGTTCGCGCGTTCCAGCGGCGTGAACGCCGACCTCATCACGCACGAGCGTGACGCTGCGGTCGTCCAGCTTCCGAGCGGCGAAATCAAGCGGCTCTCCCCCGACTGCCGCGCCACCATCGGCGTGGTCGCCGGCGGCGGCCGCACCGAGAAGCCGTTCGTGAAAGCGGGGAACAAGCACCACAAGATGAAGTCGCGCGGCACGAAGTGGCCGCGCGTCCGCGGTGTCGCGATGAACGCCGTCGACCACCCGTTCGGTGGCGGTGGCCGCCAGCACCCCGGTCGTCCGAAGTCCGTCTCGCGGGACGCCCCGCCGGGCCGGAAGGTCGGGGACATCGCGTCGAAACGCACCGGCCGAGGAGGCAACTAACATGAGTACGGAATACCGCACCGGCCGCGAGGGTGAGTTCACCTACCGCGGCTACGACCTCGACGAACTCCAGGACATGAGCCTGGACGAAGTCGCGGAACTGCTGCCCGCGCGTACGCGGCGAAGTATCACCCGTGGCCTGACCGACGAGCAGGAGAAGGTCGTCGAGAAGGCGCGCGAGAAGTCGCCGGAGGAGACCGCGAACAATCCGATTCGCACGCACCTCCGCGACCTCCCCGTCCTCCCGGAGTTCGTCGGCCTGACGTTCTCCGTCTACGACGGACACGAGTTCGAGCGCGTCGAAGTGGAGCCCGAGATGATCGGGCACTACCTCGGCGAGTTCCAGCTCACGCGCTCCTCGGTCGAGCACGGGCAGGCGGGTATCGGCGCGACCCGCTCCTCGAAGTTCGTGCCGCTCAAATAACAATGGGTATCAACTACAGCGTCGACACGGACCCGGAAACCACCGCGAAAGCGATGCTCCGCGAGGAGCCGATCAGCCTGAAGCACTCGAAGGCCATCTCGAAGGCTATCAAGGGCAAGACGGCGAGCGAGGCCGAAGACTTCCTCGACGCCGTCATCGCGGAAGAACAGTCCGTGCCGTTCAAGCAGCACAACAGCGGCGTCGGTCACCGAAGCGACATCGACGGCTGGGACGCCGGTCGCTACCCGGAGAAGGCGTCGAAGGCGTTCCTCCGCCTCATCGGGAACGCGAAGAACAACGCCGACCAGCAGGGGTTCGACGCGGACACGATGGTCGTCTCCCACGTCGCCCCGCACAAGGTCGGGGAGACGCAGGGCCGCAAGCCCCGCGCGATGGGGCGTGCGACCGCGTGGAACACGCCCGAGGTCGACGTCGAACTCGTCCTCGAAGAGGTGAGTGAATAACATGGCAGACGAAGTCGAATTCATCGAACAGGGCATCCAGCGCTCCCAGATCGACGAGTTCTTCGGCGAAGAACTCGCGCGCGCTGGCTACGGTGGTATGGAACTCGCGCCCACCCCGATGGGAATCCAGATCGTCCTCAAGGCCGAGAAGCCCGGGATGGTCATCGGGAAGGGCGGGAAGAACATCCGGAAGATCACGACGGAACTCGAGGAGCGATTCGACCTCGAAGACCCGCAGATCGACGTGCAGGAGGTCGACGAACCCGACCTGAACGCGCAGATCGTCGCGGACCGTCTCGCCAACGCGCTCGAACGCGGCTGGTACTTCCGGAAGGCCGGTCACACGACCATCGACCGCATCATGGAGTCCGGCGCGCTCGGCGCCGAAATCGTCCTGAGCGGGAAGGTCACGGGTGCCCGGAGCCGCGTCGAGAAGTTCAACCGCGGCTACATCAAGCACAACGGCGAACCCGCAGAGGAAATCGTCGACCACGGCCAGGGTGTCGCGGTCATGAAGCTCGGCACCATCGGCGTGAACGTGAAGATCATTCCGCCGAACGCCGAACTCCCCGACGACTTCGAAATCGCGGAGGACGCCGACATCGAAGACCTCGTCGTGGACGAAGAAGACCTCGACGGCGAGAGCGTCGAGGAACTCCTCGAAGGCGAACCCGAGGACGACGAACTCGGCGGCCCCGAGGGCGAAGCGCCCGGCGAGGACGCCGTCACCGACGCCCTCGACGACGTCGCGGAAGAAGAGATCGTCGAGGAAGAGTTCGAGGCCGAGGAGGGCGCGAGCCCGACCTCCCCGCCGGACTCCGAGGAGTCCATCGAGGAGGAACTCGACGAACTCGCGGCTGATGTCGAAGCCGACGCCGAGGACGTCGACGAGGAAGACTTCGACGACCTCGAAGCCGGCGTCGAGGAGGAAGCGGAAGAACTCCTCGAAGAGATGGACGAAGAAGACGAGGAGGGTGAGGAATAATGGCTATCCTCCACGTCGAAGAAATCCGTGACATGACGCCCGCGGAGCGCGAGGCCGAACTCGACGAGCTCGAAACCGAGCTCCTCAACGCGAAGGCCGTGCAGGCCGCGGGTGGCGCGCCGGAGAACCCGGGGCGCATCAGCGAACTGAAGAAGACGATCGCGCGGATCAAAACGATCCAGAACGAAGACGAATAGCGGGATGCTCACGCCGGAGACCCTCCCGCGGCACGAACTCGTCGGCCTCCACGCGGAGGTCGTCGATTCGACCGACCCCTCGCGGGTCGGTATCGCGGGCCGCATCGTCGACGAGACGATGCGAACCCTCCTCATACGCGAGGGGGAACCCGAAGGTTCTTCAGGCGTGAAGCGCGTTCCAAAGGTAGGAACGACGTTAGAGGTCAGACTCACAGATGAACCCGCAGCCGCCCCGAAGGCGGCTGGGACCGCGTCGAAACCCGCCAGTGGCGATCCACATTCGGAGACCCAAACTACGGGCAACGGCGCGGCCTACGTTACGGTGGATGGAGTCGTTCTGCTCTCACGACCCGCGCTGCGAACAGAGAAAGGAGTCAATTCACAATGGCGATAGGACTGAACGTATCCGAGCCCGACGGCACCTGCGCTGACGAGAGCTGTCCGTTCCACGGAAACCTTTCCGTGCGCGGTCAGGTCATCGAAGGCGAGGTCGCTAGTACGGCCATGGACAAGACCGTCGTCGTCGAGCGCGAATACGACGTATTCGTGCCGAAGTACGACCGGTACATGAAGCGACGCTCCCGCGTCAGTGTTCACGCACCGGACTGCTTCGACCTCACGGAAGGCGACACGGTTCGTATAGCTGAAACCCGACCGCTCTCGAAGACCAAATCTCACGTGGTCGTCGAACTCGTGGAGGGTGAAGAATAATGGAAGCCATCAAGGCAGACGTCACGCAGGGTCTGGAGAAAGGCTCGCTCGTCACGTGCGCGGACAACACGGGCGCGCGAGAACTCAAGATCACGAGCGTCGCCGGCTACCAGGGGACGAAGAACCGTCACCCGAAAGCCGGCGTCGGTGACAAGGTCACCGTCTCCGTCACGAAGGGGACGCCCGAGATGCGCCGTCAGGTTCTCGAAGCCGTCATCGTGCGGCAGCGCAAGTCCATCCGTCGTCCGGACGGACAGCGCGTGAAGTTCGAGGACAACGCGGCCGTCATCATCGACGACATGGAAGAACCCCGCGGAACCGAAATCAAGGGTCCGATTACGCGCGAGGTCGCGGAGCGCTGGGGAAGCATCGCAAGCACCGCGACGATGATCGTATAGATATGTCTGAGCAACCACGCAAACAGCGAACTCGATCGGAGCGCGCGAGCCTCCACGAGCGACAGAAGCAGGTTCGCGCTCACCTCGCGGAAGACCTCCGAGAGGAGTACGGTCAGCGTCACGTTCGCGTGAACGTCGGCGACACCGTCGAGGTGCAGCGCGGCGACTTCGCCGGTACGGAAGGCGAAGTCACGAACGTCGACCTTCGCGAGGCCTCCGTCTACGTGGAGGACGTGACGGTTGACGCCGCGGACGGCGAGGACGTGCCGCGTCCCCTGGACGCGAGCAACCTCGTCGTCACCGAGCTCGACCTGGAGGACGACGTGCGCGCAGAACGCATCGAAGGTGACAACGAATGACGAAACACCAGAAACGACTCTCCGTTCCGAAGTCGTGGCCCGTCGAGCGGAAGACGGACACGTTCACGGCGAAGGCGACCGCCGGCCCCCACGGGGAATCCGGCGTGCCGCTCGTCGTCGTGCTTCGTGACGTCCTGGAGTACGTGAACACGAAGAAGGAAGCGAAGTACGCCATCAACAACGCGGGCGTGCTCGTCAACGGCGGAACCGTGAACGATGTCAACCGTCCCATCGGGATGTTCGACATCCTCGCGTTCCCCGACCGCGACGAGTACTACCGCGTGTTCCCCGACGAGGGCGGCCGCCTCGGCCTCACGGCCATCGACGAGGACGCCGCCGGTTCGAAACTCGGGAAAATCGAGGGCAAGACGCTCGTCAGCGGTGGCGACGTCCAGCTGAACCTCCACGACGGCCAGAACATCCTGGTCGAAGAAGACGAGTACAGCGGCACGGACTCGGTCGTCATCGACAACGAGACGAACGAGGTCGTCGCGCACTTCGTCTTCGAGGAGGGCGCGCTCGTCACCGCCGTCGCCGGCCAGCACGCCGGCGAAATCGGCGAAATCGACGAGATTCAGGTCGCCCCGGGTAGCGCGGACAACACCATCGTCGTCGACACCGACGACGGCATGTTCGAGACCGTGCAGAACTACGTCGTCGTCATCGACGAGAACTTCGTGGGTGGCGAGGACGCCGACGAGGCGTCCGAGGAACGTCAGACCGCGTCTGAAGGTGATGACGAATGAGTGAAGCCGAGTTCGACAACGAGATGCGCGAACCGCGCATCGAGAAGGTCGTCGTCCACATGGGCGTCGGCCAGGGTGGCCGCGACCTCCAGAACGCCGAGGAGATTCTGGAGGAGATCGCCGGCCAGGAGTCCGTTCGCACCACCGCGAAGCGCACCGAGCCCGAGTTCGGGATTCGCGAGGGCGACCCGATCGGCGCGAAGGTCACGCTCCGCGGCGAGGACGCAGAAGACTTCCTCTCTCGTGCGCTCCCCGTCGCCGACCTCACCGAGTCCAAGTTCGACAAGACTGGGAACGTGAGCTTCGGCGTCGAGGAACACACGGACTTCCCGAGCCAGGAGTACGACCCGAACGTCGGGATTTACGGGCTTGACGTCACCGTCAACCTCGTCCGCGGCGGGTATCGCGTGTCGAAGCGCGATACGCGCACGCGACAGATCCCGTCGAACCACCGACTGACGCCCGAGGACGCAATCGCGTTCCTCGAAGCGAACTTCGACGTCGAGGTGGACGCATGAGCGACGAACACGAAGAAACCGGCCAGTCCCACGAGTGCCGCCGCTGCGGCCGCAATCAGGGTCTCGTCGGGAAGTACGACATCTGGCTGTGCCGACAGTGCTTCCGCGAGATCGCTCGGACGATGGGATTCAAGAAGTACAGCTAACAATGACAGGAAAAGACCCACTCGCCGACGCCCTCTCGGGACTCGATAACTCCGAGAGCGTCGGCCACCTCACGTACACGGTATCGACCGCCTCGAACATGGTCGGCTCCGTCCTCGAGGTCCTCTACGACCGCGGGTACATCGACGGCTTCGAATACGTCGAAGACGGCAAGGGCGGCACGTTCGAGGTCGAACTGAAGGGTGCCATCAACGAGTGCGGCCCGGTCAAGCCCCGTTACTCTGCGGGCGTCGACGACTTCGAGAAGTGGGAGAAGCGGTTCCTCCCCGCCCGTGACTACGGGACGCTCGTCGTGACGACCAGCCGCGGCATCATGAGCCACTACGAGGCCCGCGAACAGGGCGTCGGTGGCCAAGTAATCGCATACGTCTACTAATGGCACGAATAGAACTCGAAATTCCGGACGACGTGACGGTCGAGGTCGACCACCTCGACGTGACGGTCGACGGCCCGGAGGGGTCCGTGACGCGACGCCTCTGGTACCCCGACGTGAGCGTGTCCGTCGATGACGAGTCGGTCGTCATCGAGAGCGACACCGAGAACCGCAAGACGACCGCGACGATGGGGACGTTCGAGAGCCACCTCTCGAACATGTTCCACGGCGTGAGCGAGGGCTGGGAGTACCGGATGGAAGTCCACTACTCTCACTTCCCGATGCAGGTGAACGTCGAGGGCGACGAAGTGGTCATCGAGAACTTCCTCGGTGAGCGCGCGCCCCGCCGCACGCCCGTTCGCGGCGACACCGACGTCCAGGTGGACGGCGAGGAACTCACCCTCTCCGGCCCCAGCAAGGAGGACGTCGGGCAGACCGCCGCCGACATCGAACAGCTCACCCGGGTGACGGACAAGGACACGCGCGTCTTCCAGGACGGCGTGTACATCGTCGAGAAACCCACGGGAGGTGCCTAACGCATGGCTGACGAACCACAAGAACTCGAAGACATCTCCGGCGTTGGACCGTCCAAGGCCGAAGCGCTCCGCGAGGCCGGCTACGAGACCATCGACGACGTGAAGGCGGCGAGCCAGAGCGAACTGGCCGACGTCGACGGCGTCGGGAACGCGCTCGCGGCCCGTATCAAGGCCGACGTCGGCGGACTCGAAGTCGAGTCCGAGACGGAGGGCGAGGTCGAGGAGGCCGAGCCCGCGGAGGAAGAAGAAGAGACTGAGGAAGAAGTCGAGACGGAACTCGTCCCGCGCGGGCACGCGGAGAAGACGCCCGACCTGGACGAGGAGACGAAGCGCCTGCTCTCGCAGCGCGACCGCATCGGCACGCCCCAGTTCAACCGACAGGATCACCACAAGAAAAAGCGCGTCTCCACGTCGTGGCGACGCCCCCGCGGCACGCTCTCGAAGCAGCGCCGCGGTATCAAGGGGAAGGGCGACACCGTGCAGGCGGGCTTCCGCTCGCCGACGGCCGTTCGGGGCAAGCACCCGAGCGGGTTCGAGGACGTTCTCGTGCACAACGCGAACGACCTCGACGACATCGACCCCGACACGGAAGCCGCCCGCATCGCCTCGAAGGTCGGCGACCGGAAGCGCGAGACCATCGAGGACAAGGCGGAAGACCTCGGGATTCGCGTTCTCAACCCCACCTACATCGAAGTCGAAGTGGAGGGAGACAATGAGTGACCTGAGCGCACAGAAGCGGCTCGCCGCCGACGTCCTCGACGTCGGTGAGAACCGCGTCTGGTTCGACCCCGAAGCACAGGGCGAAATCGTCGACGCCATCACGCGCGAGGACATCCGCGAACTCGTCGACGAGGGAATCATTCAGTCGAAGGACGCCCGCGGGAACTCCCGTGGCCGCGCACGCGAGCGCAACGAGAAGCGCGCGTACGGCCACCGGAAGGGCCCCGGTACCCGGAAGGGGAAGGCGGGCGCTCGACAGAACGAGAAAGAACAGTGGGAGGCGACGATTCGCGCGCAGCGACGGACGCTCCGCGAACTCCGCGACGACGGCGAACTCACGCCCAGCCAGTACCGCGAACTCTACAACATGGCGAACGGTGGCGAGTTCGACAGCGTCGCGCGTCTCGAAACGTACATCGACGAACACTACGGTGAAAACTAATGGCAACTGGACCACGCTATAAGGTGCCGATGCGGCGACGCCGCGAGGTCCGGACCGACTACCATCAGAGGTTGCGCCTCCTCAAGTCGGGGAAACCCCGGCTTGTCGCTCGCAAGAGCAACAACCACGTCACGGCGCAGCTGGTCGTTACCGGACCCAACGGCGACGAAACCGTCGCGAGCGCGACGTCCGAAGACCTCTCCGAGTACGGCTGGGACGCCCCGACGGGCAACCTCCCGAGCGCGTACCTCACCGGCCTCCTGGCCGGACAGCGAGCCGTCGACGCCGGTGTCGAGGAAGCCGTCCTCGACATCGGCCTGAACACGGCGACGCAGGGGTCGAAGGTCTTCGCGATTCAGGAAGGCGCTATCGACGCCGGCCTCGACATCCCGCACAACGAGGACGTCTTCGCGGACTGGCAGCGTACTCGCGGTTCGCACATCGCGGAGTACGCGGAGTCCCTGGAGGACGGCCTGTACAGCGGCGATTTCGACGCCACGGAACTGCCCGAGCACTTCGACGACGTGCTCGAAACGATTACGGAGGACTAACATGAGCTACGACAGCTGGCAACCCAAGACACGCCTCGGTCGTCTCGTCCAGGACGGCGAGATCGACACGATGTCGGACGCGCTCAACACCGGCCTCCCGCTCAAGGAGCCCGAAATCGTCGACACTCTCCTTCCGGGGATGGACGACGAAGTGCTGGACATCAACATGGTTCAGCGCATGACGGACTCCGGCCGCCGCGTGAAGTTCCGATGCTCGGTTGTCGTCGGGAACCGCGACGGCTTCGTCGGGTACGCCGAGGGGCGTGACGACCAGGTCGGCGGCGCCATCGAGAAGGCGATCGGTATCGCGAAACTGAACATCATCGACGTTTCCCGCGGCTGTGGGTCGTGGGAGTGTGGCTGTGGGCGTCCGCACACGGTCGCGCTCAAGACGACCGGCAAGGCCGGGAGCGTCGAAGTCGAACTCCGTCCCGCCCCGCGCGGCCTCGGTCTCGCGGGCGGTGAGACGGTTCGGCACGTGCTCGACCTCGCCGGTATCGAGGACATCTGGACGCGCTCGTCCGGGAAGACCCGGACGACGGTGAACTTCGCGAAGGCGACGTTCAACGCGCTCCGCAACACCGCGGAAGCCCGCGTTCCCGAGCGCACGCGCGAGAAGCGCGAGGTGATCGAGTGATGCAGGCAGTCGTTCAACTCCGCGGCGACGTGAACATGCGTGAGACCGTGGAGGACACGCTCGACATGCTGAACATTCACAGCGTGAACCACTGCGCGCTCGTCCCCGAGACGGAGACGTACCGCGGGATGGTCGCGAAGGTCAACGACTACGTCGCGTACGGCGAACCGAGCGAGGACGTGCTCGTGACGCTGCTCGAAAAGCGCGCGGAGCCCGCGGAGGGCGACGCCGACGTGGACGACGAGTGGCTCGCGGAGAACACGGAGTACGACTCGGTCGAGGACTTCGCGTCCGCCCTCCTCGCGGAGGAGACGACGCTTCGCGAACAGGGTCTCTCGCCCGTCCTCCGCCTCCACCCGCCCCGCGGCGGTCACAAGGGCATCAAGCAGCCGCAGGCCGACGGCGGCCAGCTCGGCAAGCACACGACCGAGGAGATAGACAGCCTCCTCAAGGAGATGCGATAACGATGACTGATAAGAAACGACGCCAGCGCGGCACGCGCACGCACGGCGGCGGCAGTCACAAGAACCGGCGCGGCGCCGGTCACCGTGGTGGCCGCGGCAACGCGGGCCGCGACAAACACGAGTTCCACAACTACGAACCGCTCGGCAAACACGGCTTCACGCGCCCCGAGAAGGTCAAGGAGACCGTGCTCGAAGTCTCCGTCCGCGAACTCGACGAGGACGCCGCGTTGCTCGCGGCGGACGGTCTCGCGGAGGAGACGGACTTCGGCTACCGAATCGACGCTCGCGACGTGGTCGAGGACGGCCACGAGGCCGACGCCGTGAAGGTGCTCGGCGGCGGGCAGGTTCGGAACCAGCTCGAAGTCACGGCGGACGCGTTCACGGCGTCCGCGGTCGAACTCATCGAGGAAGAGGGCGGCGACGCCGTCCTCTCCGAGCGCGCGGAAGAAGAGAACGAGGACTAACCGATGGGCTGGAAGGAGGCTGCTGAACCGGTTCTCACGCGGATGCCCGCGGTCCAGCGACCGGAAGGACACGTCCCGTTCCGTCGGAAGCTCGCGTGGACGGCCGGTATCCTCGTCCTCTACTTCTTCCTGACGAACATCCCGGTCTGGGGCGCGGGCGGTCTCGCGGGGAACGACGTCTTCGGGCGGTTCCGGAGCCTGCTCGCGGGCTCGCAGGGCTCGGTGCTCCAGCTCGGTATCGGACCGATCGTCACGGCGAGCATCGTCCTCCAACTCCTCGGCGGTGCGAACCTCCTCGGGTTGGACACGAGCGACCCCCGAGACCAGGCGCTCTATCAGGGTCTCCAGAAAGTCCTCGTGATAGCGATGATCGTCATCACCGGACTGCCGATGGTGTTCCTCGGGAACTACCTTCCGCCGCAGCAAGCCGTCTACGGCGCGCTCGGCATCGGTTCGTTCGGGATGCAGGTGTTGATATTCGCCCAGATCGCCGCCGGTGGCGTCCTCATCCTCTTCATGGACGAGGTCGTCTCCAAGTGGGGCGTCGGGTCCGGTATCGGCCTGTTCATCGTCGCGGGCGTCTCGCAGAGCCTCGTGACGGGTATCATCGACCCGTCCGCGGGCATCCTCGCGACGTGGTTCAGCATTATCACCGGGTCGCTCTCGGTGCCGCCGCTGCTCACGTCGCAGGGCCTCGGGTTCCTGCTCATCGACGCCGCGTTGCTCTCCATCTTCACGACCGCGCTCATCTACGGCGTCGTCGTGTACGCGGAGAGCGTTCGCGTCGAGATTCCGCTCAGTCACGCTCGCGTGAAGGGCGCACGGGGCCGGTTCCCGGTGAAGCTCATCTACGCGAGCGTCCTGCCGATGATTCTCGTTCGCGCGGTTCAGATGAACATCAGCTTCGTCGGCCGCCTCCTCAACAACCAACTCGGGTCGGGGATGCCGGGCTGGCTCGGCGTCTACTCGGACGGGCAGGCCGTCGGCGGTCTGTTCTACTTCTTCAGCCCGATTCAGAGTCGGGGCGAGTGGATGCCGTGGCTCGGGCAGTCCGCGGCCACCCACGAGGCGTGGGAGATAGCGCTCCGCGTCGGCGTGGACTTGACGTTCATGCTCGTCGGCGGCGCTATCTTCGCCATCTTCTGGGTGGAGACCGCCGACATGGGTCCGGAGGCGACCGCGAAACAGATCCAGAACTCGGGCATGCAGATTCCCGGGTTCCGGCAGAACGTCGGCGTCATCGAGAAAGTCATGGAGCGCTACATCCCCCAGGTGACCGTCATCGGGGGTGCGCTCGTCGGCCTGCTCGCCGTCCTGGCGAACATGCTCGGCACCATCGGCCAGGTCACCGGGACCGGCCTCCTGCTCACAATCTCCATCACGTACAAGCTGTACGAGGAGATAGCCGAAGAGCAGATGATGGACATGCACCCGATGATGCGCCAGATGTTCGGGAACGAGTAACTCCTTCTTATACCTTCTTCCTGCGTCCGTAGTCCGCGGCTCGAAACTGTCTTTTGTGCGGGATTCGAGACGACGTGTATGTACGACGCTCGGGGTGTTCGCTGAGTGCGAATCCTCGTCATCGGCGCGGGCGAAGTCGGGTCGAGTATCGCGGGAAGCCTCGCGGACGCGCACGAAATCGTCGTGTTGGACGTGGACGGCGACCGCGTCGATTCGTTGACGTTCGAGCACGACGTGCTCGCGATTCAGGGCGACGGCACGTCCCTGGACGACCTCGAAGCGGCGGAGGCCGCGTCCGCGGACGTGGTCATCGCGAGCACCGACGAGGACGAGACGAACCTCGCGGCGTGCGCGACGGTGAAGACGGTGACGGACGCGTTCACCATCGCGCGCGTCGAACAGCCGTCCTTCCTGCGGACGTGGCAGCGCTCCCGGGGCGTGTTCGGCGTGGACTTCATGGTGTGCACCGACCTCCTGACCGCGCAGGCCATCGTGCGCATCGTCGGACTGCCGACGGCGCGGGACGTAGACCCGTTCGCGAACGGACTCGTGCAGATGGCGGAGTTCGAGGTCAGCGCGGAGAGCCCGCTCGCCGGGCAGACCGTCGCGGAGGCGGACACGTTCGACGCGTTGACGTTCGCGGCCCTGGTGCGCGACGAGGAGGTCGTGTTGCCGCGCGGCGACACCGTCATCGAGCCGAACGACCAAATCATCGTCATCGGGCGACCCGACAGCGTGGAGGCGTTCGCGGGCGCGGTGTCGCCGGAGGCGGAGACGGACGTCGAGGACGTGGTCGTGGTCGGCGGGAGCACGACGGCCTATCAGGTGACGCGCCTCCTCGAAGAGCGCGGGTTGTCGCCGACGCTCATCGAGCAGGACGAGGCGCGGGCGCGCGAACTCGCGGAAGCCCTCCCGGACACGACCGTCCTCCAGCACGACGCGACCGACCGCGACTTCCTGGAGCGCGAGCACATCGGGGACGCGGATTTCGTCGTGTCGATGCTGGACTCGGACGAGAAGAACCTGCTCGTCGCGCTGCTGGCGAAGCGCGTGGGCGCGGCGCGCACGGTCGCGGTCGTGGACAACCCCCAGTACGTCCCGCTGTTCCAGACGGTCGGCGTGGACGTGGCCGTGAACCCGCGCGAGGTGACTGCAGAGGACATCACGCGGTTCACCCGAGAGCGCCAGGCCGAGAACGTCGCCATCATCGAACCGGAGAAGGCGGAGGTGCTTGAAGTCGAGGTCGGCCCGGAGAGCGTGCTCGTCGGCCGGCCGATTCGGGAGGCGGTCGCCGACCTCCCCGCGGGGTTCGTCATCGGCGCTATCACGCGGGACGGCCAGTTCGTCACCCCGCGCGGTGACACGGTCGTGGAGCCGAACGACCACGTCGTCGCGCTCGTGACGAACGAGGCGCACGACGAGGTCGCAGACCAGCTATGAGGCTGTGGGTGGCGTGGCGGGCGAGCCTGAGCCTGGTCGGCACGGTCGTGAAGTGGCTGTCCGTCCCCCTGTTGTTCCCGCTCGCGCTCGCCGCCTACTACGGTGACGGCGTCGCCGTGTTCGCCGCGACTATCGGCGTCGCGTTCGCCGCGGGCTGGCTGCTCGAACGACTCGACGACGACCCCGACCTGGGGTCGCGGGAGGCCTTCCTGATGGTCGGCGTGACGTGGCTCGCGGTGAGCGTCGTCGGCGCGCTCCCCTACCTCCTCGAAGCCCACGGCATCCCGGGCGTCGTCGCGGGGAGTCCGGATTCGACGCTCGCAGACCCCGTGAACGCGCTGTTCGAGTCGATGAGCGGGTTCACGACCACGGGCGCGACCGTGATGGGACACATCTCCTTCGACCACCACTCGCGGGCGCTGATGATGTGGCGGCAGGTGACGCAGTGGCTCGGCGGCATGGGAATCGTCGTGCTCGCGCTCGCCATCCTTCCCCAGCTGTCGGTCGGCGGCGCGCAGTTGATGGAGGCCGAAGCCCCCGGCCCGGGCCTGGAGAAACTCACGCCCCGCATCGCGCAGACCGCGCGGCGGCTCTGGGGGCTCTACCTCGGTCTCACGGCGCTCGAAGTCGTCGTGCTCGCGCTCGCCCACGAGGTCGAACTCGCCCCGAACATGGGGCTGTACAACGCTGTCGCGCACGGATTCACGACGATGCCGACCGGCGGGTTCAGCCCGGCGGCGCGGTCTATCGAGGCGTTCTCCGCGGTCGCGCAGTGGATCATCATCCCGTTCATGGTCGCGGCGGGGACGAACTTCGCGCTGTTCTGGCACGCTACGGTCGGCGACCGCCGCTTCCTCGACGACACGGAGTTCCGGTGGTACGTCGGCGTGCTCGGCGTGCTCACCGCGGTTCTCGCCGGACTCCTGTTCACGGGTCAGTTGACGGACGCGGAGAACGTCGGGCGCGTCGCGGGCGCGGTCGAACCCGCGCTCCGGCACGCCGCGTTCCAGGTCGCCGCCATCGTCACGACCACCGGGTACGCGTCGATGGACTTCACGCTCTGGGGGGAGCCCGCGAAGTACCTCCTGTTCGCCATGCTGTTCGTCGGCGGGAGCGCGGGTAGCACCGGCGGCGGTATCAAGATAATCCGCTGGATAGTCGTTGCGAAGTCCGTCAAGCGCGAGCTGTTCACGACCGTCCACCCGGACGCGGTGAAGCCCGTGCGTCTCGGGGGGCGCGCGCTCGACGAGAAGTCCGTGCGCGGCATCCACGCGTTCACCCTCCTCTACCTCGGTATCGTGCTCGTCGGCACGTTCCTCGTCGCTCTCTTCGGCACGCACGGCGGCGAACCGCTCACGGTGTTCGAGTCGCTCGCCGCCACCGCTTCGACCGTCGGGAACGTCGGGCCGGCGTTCGGGTTCGCCGGGCCGATGGGGAACTACCTCTCGTTCTCCGCGCCCGCGAAACTCCTGATGGTCGCGTTCATGTGGATCGGCCGCCTCGAAATCTTCCCCGTGCTCGTCCTCCTCACCCGCTCCTACTGGGCGAGTTAACGACAACGCAATATACGGGGATTCTGTTGGCGTTTCCCGAATCGTGCTAGTGTTTTATGGTGGATGCGGAACGAAGGGTGGTATGGCACGAATTGGCACGGAACGTGGTCGGCGGGTGCTCGCGCAGCGAATCGCGGACACCACCGAGACCTGCGGGGACTGCGGGTTCACGGGGACGCTCCTCGGGAGCGCGTGGCGGACGTCCGTCGGCCGGCACGCCCGCCGCGACACGACGGTCTACCGGCTCCGCTGTCCCGACTGCGGCGAGCGAACCGCCGTCGAACTCACGCTCTGAACGCGTCGAGCGTGTCCGTCGGCACGCTCGTCGATGAGTACACCTTCACGAGGTCGTCCGCGCGGAGCGTCGTGTCACCCTTCGGCGTGATGGTCGCGCCGCCCCGCTCGACCGCGACGACGAGCACGTCCTCCCCGACCAGCCCCGCCTCGTTCGCCTCCTGGAGCGTCTTCCCGTCCAGGGGCGCGTCCGCCTCCACCGTCACCGCGATGACCTCGTCGTCGGCCCCCCGTCCGAACGGCTCCCGGGACGCGTCGTCGGCCGCGCCCGGCCCGAACGGTCCGTACGGCCGGTAGTGTTCGTCCTGCAGGAGCGCCTCGTCCTCGATGTCGAGGCCGACGTTCGTCAGCTTCCGCGCGAGCCGCGAGAGGTCGTCCGTGTCCGTCCCCACCACCTTCACCGCGAGGTTCCCGCGGCCGCTCATCACCTCCCGCACCTGCACGACGCCCGGCACGTCGAGCGCCTGCTGGGCGAGGTGCGCGCGCTCCGACGCCGACGCCGTCGCCGTGATGACGTTCGTGAGCCGGCCCTCCACGCGCTCGTAGTCCACGTCCGCGTGGTAGCCGCGGATGACGCCCGCGTCCTCCAGTTTCGCGATGCGGTTGCGCACCGTCCCGGGGGACACGTCCATCTCCTCCGCGATGTCCGGCGCGCTCGTGTTCCGGGCGTCACGTTCGAGCGCGTGGATGACTCGCCGGTCGAGTTCGTCGAAATCGTACTCCATACTTATACCTCGTTGCGGATTGCGGAATAGTTGTCGGGGTCGTTGCGCCGCGCAGTCAGCACGCTTTTTACGGGCACGGTCGTCGTGTGGCCTATGTCTGACTCCGCGGAGGCCTCCGACGGATCGCACGACGTCGAGGCCGAACTCTCCCGAGACATGGGTCTCTGGGGGATCACGTTCATCGGTATCGGCGCGATGATCGGCGCGGGCGTGTTCGCGCTCACCGGCTTCGCGGCCGGCCTCGCCGGCCCCGCGCTCCTGCTCGCGTTCCTCCTGAACGGCGTCATCGCCTCCTTCACCGCGATGAGCTACGCCGAACTCGGCGCGGCGTTCCCGCGCTCCGGCGGCGCGTACAACTGGGTCACCGAAGCCATCCCCCGCCCCTGGGGCTTCTTCACCGGCTGGACGAACTGGTTCGCGCAGGCCGTCGCATGCGCACTCTACGCCGTCACGTTCGGCTCCTTCTTCGTCGAATTCCTCGTCATCCTCGGCCCGCTCCACCACGACTTCTCGCTGTTCGGCGTCATCACGCACTCCGTCCTGGCGAAGGCGCTCGCCGCGCTCGTCGTCGCGTTCTTCGCGTACATCAACTACCGGGGCGCGGAGGAAACCGGGAAAATCGGTATCGTCGTCACCACCGTGAAGGTCGTCATCCTCGGTCTCTTCGTCGTGTTCGGCGCGCTCGCCACCGTCAAAGACCCGAACTGGACGACGAAGTTCCTCGGCGACCGCGGGTTCTTCGCGAACGGCGTCACGGGCGTGCTCGCCGCGATGGGCTTCACGTACGTCGCGTTCGAGGGCTACGACATCATCGTGCAGTCCGGCGAGGAGGTCAAAAACCCCGGGACGAACATCCCGAAAGCCATCTTCTACTCCATCGTCGTCGTCATCCCCATCTACGTCCTCGTCGCGTTCGCCGCCATCGGCGGCATCGACATCACCGCCGACATCCTCGAAATCGCCGGCGTCTCCGGCACGCCCGCGGACTGGACGACCTGGCAGTTGCTCGGTGAGATGGGCGAACTCGGCATCATTCAGGCCGCCGGCCAGTTCGTCCCCTACGGCCTCCCCCTGCTCCTCGTCGCCGGGCTGACCGCGACGATGAGCGCGCTGAACGCGACGCTCTACGCGTCCTCCCGCATCGCGTTCTCGATGAGTCGGGATAAACTCCTCCCCGACCCCCTCTCCCGCATCCACGACACCACCCGCGCGCCCTACTACTCCATCTTCGTCTCCGGCGGCATCATCGGCCTCATGGCCATCACGCTCCCCATCGAGTCCGTCGCCGCGTCCTCGTCCGTGATGTTCCTCCTGCTGTTCTCCATGGTGAACGTCGCGGTCATCGCGATGCGGAAGAACCGCCCCGACCTCGAACGCCCCTTCGAGGTTCCGTTCATGCCCGTCCTCCCGATTCTCGGCATCTTCTTCCAGCTCCTGCTCGCGCCGTTCCTCCTCACCTCGCTCGGCCTCCAGCCCGGCCTCGGCCCCGAGTCCGAGGGGTTCGTCGCGCTCGTCACGATGCTCATCTGGTTCGCGCTCGGCGTCGGCGTCTACTACAGCTACTCCCAGGAGCGCGAACTCGAACGCATGGAAGAACAGACCCCGGCGGTCGTCACGGAACGCGCGCCGGAAGACCGCGAGTACCAGATCGTCGTCCCGGTGTCGAACCCGGAGAACGTCGAGCAGTTCATGCGGACCGCCATCGACCTCGCGCAGGAGAACGACGGCGAAATCCTCGTGATGAGCGTCGTCACCGTCCCCCAGCAGACGCCCATCGCGGAGGGCCGGGCGTTCGCGGACGAGAAACGCGAGGTCATCGACGAGGCGATGTCGTTCGCGGAGGACGAGAACGTCCCCGTCTCCGGCACCGTCCGCATCGGCCACGACGTCTCGACGGCCATCCTGAACACGCTCGAACAGCAGTCCTCGGACGCCGTCCTGCTCGGCTGGCGGGGCCGCGGCCGCCGTCGCGACGCCGTCCTCGGGAGTAACGTAGACGCCGTCGTCACCGGCGCGCCCTGCGACGTGTTCGTGGAGAAAATCGGGACGGACGCGGACGGGAGCGTGGACTCCATCCTCGTCCCCGCGGCCGGCGGCCCGCACGGCGAACTCGCGGCGGAGGCCGCGCGCGCCGTCGCGCACTCCGAGGACGCGCCCGTCACCGTGTTCCGCGTTCGCTCCGGCGGCGAGGACGCCGGCGAGAACGTGCTGGACAACGTCACGGCCGCGCTCGGCGACGTCGAAGTGTCCGTGAAGGAAGTCGAGGCCGACGACGTGGCGGACGCCATCGTCGCGGAGACGGCGAACCACGACCTCACGCTCATCGGCGCGACCCGCGAGGGCATGCTCCAGCAACTCGTGTTCGGCGCGATTCCCGAGGAGGTCGGGCGGCGCGCCGAGTCCACGGTCTTGATGGCGAAACGCAACCTCGGCATCACGTCCCGCCTCCGCCGCTGGCTGCGCTGGGAATAGTTCCGCAATCGACCGCTTTATGCCCGTGCCGCGGGCACTGAAACGTATGACTGACGCCGACCCACGCATCCTCATCCTCGGCGCGCCCGGCGCCGGGAAGGGGACGCAGAGTCGCCGACTCGCGGAAAACTACGGTATCGAGCACGTCACCACGGGCGACGCGCTCCGCGCGAACAAACACATGGAGACCGAGTACGGCACGCCCGCGGAGTTCATGGACGCCGGCGAACTCGTCCCCGACCCCGTCGTGAACGAAATCGTGAAGGCGGCCATCGAGGACGCCGAGGGCTTCGTGCTCGACGGCTACCCCCGGAACGAGTCCCAGACGGAGTACCTCGACGAAATCACCGACCTCGACGTGGTGCTCTACCTCGACGTGGCCGACGACGAACTCGTCCGCCGACTCACCGGCCGCCGCGTCTGCGAGGAGTGCGGCGCGACCTACCACGTGGACTTCAACCCGCCCGAGGAATCCGGAACCTGCGACGAGTGCGGCGGCGACCTCTACCAGCGCGACGACGACACCGAGGAGACCGCGCGCGAACGCATCACCGTCTACGAGGAGAACACCCAGCCCGTCATCGACTACTTCCGCGACGCCGGCCTGCTCGTCGAAATCGACGGCGAGCAGACGCCGGACGAGGTCTGGGCGGACGTGGAGGACGCGGTGGACGTGCACCTCGACGCGTAGCGCCCGCGACGCGACGGACGAGTAGGGACAGGTTGATGAACGCCCGCTCCCGACCCCCTAGGTAGATGGCTCGAACCGAACAGACAGTCCGGTCGCTCGTCCGCGAAGACCCCGAGCTGGCGGACGCCCTCGAACGCCTCCTCGCCCAGCAGGAAGACGGCGACGAGGACGCCCTGAAGTGGCGGAACGTGAAAGAGGACGTGACGACCGGTCAGTGGGGTCGCCTCATCGAGAAAGGCGTGCTGGAGGACGCCGACGACGGCTTCCGGCTCGCGGACACGGACGAAATCCGGGAGGCGCTCTCCGAGGACGTCGAGGTGGAGGACGACGACGACGATTCGAGTTGGTCGCAGTGGGATAAGATGGCGGCCGTCGGCGCGCTCGCGATGATGGCCGGGTACTCCATCAACAGCGTCCGGAACACCGTCGGCGGCGCGCTCGACATGCTCCTCGGGCCGCTCGACGCGATGCTCCCCTTCTACCTCGTCATCCTCGTGCTCGCGACCCTCACCGGTCTCTACTCCACCATCCTCCAGGACAACCTCATGGACATGTCCGGGATGGGCGAACACCAGGAGCGCATGCAGGAGATTCAGGACGCCCAGAAGGAAGCGCGCGCGAACGACAACGACGAGCGCCTCGAACAGCTCCGCGAGGAACAGATGGAGCTGATGGGCGACCAGCTCGGCATGTTCAAACAGCAGTTCCGGCCGATGGTGTGGATCATGCTCATCACCATCCCCGTCTTCCTCTGGATGTACTGGATGCTGCTCGCGGGCCACGTCGATTCCGGCGAGGGCAGTATCGTCCTCCCGATGTTCGGCCAGCTCGAACTCCTGGACGGCGTCGCCGGGTTCTTCCCCGCGTGGATCATCTGGTACTTCTTCTGCACGATGAGCATCGGCCAGATCCTCCGGAAAGCCCTCAACGTCCAGACCGGTCCGGACACGGCCTGACGCGGTTCACAACCTCTTTACTTCGCGCGGGCCGAGGACTGATATGTTGATTACTATCTCGGGCCCGCCGGGGTGCGGGAAGTCCACGAACGCCGCCGCGCTGGCGGACGCACTGGACTACGAGCACGTCTCCGGGGGCGACATCTTCCGGGCGCTCGCGGACGAGCGCGGGCTCTCCCTCGCGGAGTTCAACGAACTCGCGGAGACGGACGACCAGATAGACCGCGACCTCGACCAGCAATTGCGGGAGACGGCGCGCACGCACGACGACCTCGTCCTGGAGTCCCGACTGGCCGGGTGGATGGCGGGCGAGTACGCCGACCTCAAGATTTGGTTGGACGCGTCGCTCGAAGTCCGCGCGGAGCGCATCGCGGAGCGCGAGGACAAATCCGTTGCGGACGCGCTCGCGGAGACGGAGGAGCGCGAGGAGTCGGAGACGGCGCGCTACCGCGAGTACTACGGTATCGACTTCGACGACCGCTCCATCTACGACCTCGCGGTGAACACGGCGCGCTGGGGGGAGGACGCGACGCTCGACCTCCTGCTCGCGGCCGTGGAGCGCTACGACCCGAGCGCGGACGAGGGCGCGACCCCCGTCGAGGGCGTCACGTACGAGTTCTGATGCGCGCACCACCGACGGAGCGGTCTGTCGAGAGCCTCCTGGAGTTCGGGGTCGTGAACCTCGACAAGCCGCCGGGCCCGTCCGCGCACGAGGTGTCCGCGTGGGTGCGGGACTTCGCCGGCGTGGAGAAGGCCGCGCACGCGGGCACGCTCGACCCGAAGGTCACGGGCTGTCTCCCCGTGCTCACCGGGACTGCGCCCCGGCTCGCGCCCGCCCTGCTGGAGGGGTCGAAGGAGTACGTCGCCGTGCTCGAACTCCACGACGACGCTCCCGGCGATCTCCGCGACGTGGTGGCCGAGTTCGAAGGCCCGCTCTACCAGAAGCCGCCGCGGAAGTCCGCGGTCTCCCGCCGCCTCCGCGTCCGCGAAATCCACGCGCTCGACGTGCTCGAAGTCCGTGAACGCCAGGCCCTCCTCCGCATCGACTGCGAGAGCGGCACCTACGTCCGGAAGCTCTGTCACGACCTCGGACTGGCGCTCGGCACCGGCGCACACATGGGCCACCTCCGCCGCACCGCGACCGGGCCGTTCACGGACGCTGACCTCGTGTCGATGCACGACTACGTGGACGCGCTCGCCGAGTGGCGAGACCGCGGCACCGAGGACTGGATTCGCGGCGTCGTCCAGCCCGCGGAGAACGCGCTCGTCCACCTCCCGCACGTCACCATCGCGCCCTCGGCCGCCCGCGAAGTCGCGAACGGCGCGCCCGTCTACGCGCCCGGCGTCATCGACCACGACGACCCCGCCCCCGGCGCGCTCGTCGCCTGCATCACCCCCAACGAGTCCGCCGTCTGCCTCGGTCGGGCCACCGACGTCATCGACGCCGACGCGGGCGAAGCCGTCACCCTCGAACGCGTCCTCGTGTAGCCCGCGAAACGAAGCCCTTAACCCCGGGCCACTCCTCGAAACACGTGTGGGGCCGTGGGGTAGCGGTATCCTCGGCGCATGGGGTGCGTCGGACCCGAGTTCGAATCTCGGCGGGCCCACTCAAACTTCTACTGACCACCGAGCGACAGCCCCCGGTACGCGGTTCTCGCGTCTCCCGGGGTCGTTTTAGGATGTTTGGTAGAAGGCTTTTATCCGTCACCCGGGAACGTTCGGGCGATTCGTGTCCCAACATACCGTCGCCGTGGTCGAGGACGAGCAGTCAGTCCGCGACCTCTACACGGCCTGGCTCGCCGACGCGTACGACGTTCGGACGGCGGGAACGCTCGCGGACGCTCGCGGCGTGCTCGACGCGTCGGTGGACGTCGTGTTGCTCGACCGCCGGCTTCCGGACGGGTCGGGCGACGACCTGCTCGCGACCATCGACGACCGGCGTCTGGACTGTCGGGTGGCGATGGTCACCGGGGTCGAACCGGACTTCGACGTGGTGTCGCTCGGGTTCGACGACTACCTCGTGAAGCCCGTGGAGCGCGAGCGGGTGGTCGAGACGGTCGAACGCCTCCTCGACCTCCGGAACTATCCCGCGGCCGTTCGCGCGTTCTACCAGACGGCGGCCGCGAAGGCGTCGCTGGAGGCCGCGAAATCGCCGGACGCGCTCGCGAGCGACGACCGGTACGCCGCGCTCTGCGAGGAGTTCGAGAACCTTCGAGAACGCGTGCAGGCGACCGCGGCGACGACCGACCCCGTGCTGGTGCGCGCGCTGTTCCGCGACCTCGCCTAGGTGTGGCCGAAGCACTTCAGGACGAGCGCGAGGAAGCAGACCGCGCCGATAGTGGGAACGATGAGCATCAGCATCGGGTGGTTCGCGATGTGCGCGGCTTCCAGCAGGCCGACGGCGAGGTAGGCGGCGACGAACACCATCGCCGGGCCGAGCAGGAACCACGCGGTCAGCGGGGAGCGCTTGGTAGTCGCGGTTTCCCCGTCGTCGGGTTTGACGAACGCGATGTCCGTAACGCCGAGTCCGTGGGGCGTGCAGCGCCGCTTCACCATCCACCACGCGTCCCGGCAGTCGCTCGGGAGTTCGTGCACGAACACGACGAGGTAGTCGCAGTCCCGGCCGACGGTTTCGAGGTGGCGGTGGATGCCGGCGTGGCCGTACGCTGACAGGCCGTCCACGAGTTCGACGCCGACGGTGTCCTCGACGAGCAGGTCGCACTCGCGGCTCCCGTTCTGCACGTCCACGTCGACGTTCCCGAGCGCGGTTCGGAGTTCGCTCCGCACCCACTGCGCGAGGTGGCGGCCCTCGGGCGGCGACGCGAACCCGTCCTCGCAGAGCGCCTGCTGCACCTCCTCGAAGAGAACTGCGTCGTCGTCGCTCGGCCGCGGCTCGGTCGTCGTGGCGCGTGCGTTCCGCGCGGACTGGTTCAGGGACATCGTCGCTCGCGTGAACGTTCCTCACACAGGACCCAATCCTTACTGCCGAACCGTATCGAACGCCCGCGCCCGCGACCCTAATCGTTTAGGTCGGCGTGGTCGCCGAACGCCGCCGCGAACACCGTGCCGAGCGCCTTCCGGAGGTGCTGGTGGAACGTCGGCGCGCTCACGCCCATCGCCTCCGCGACCTCCTCGCCCGTGTGCTCGCGCGGCCACGAGAAGAACCCGTGCTCGTACGCCGTCCTGAGCGCCGTGCGCTGTTTCTCCGTCAACCCCTCCACGAGCACCGCCGGCTGGGACGCCCGCTGGGAGCGCCGCACCAACTCGATACCCGGCAGTCGCTCCTCGCACGCCGCGACGAACTCGCGCACGGAGCGCGTCCGCGGCACCGTCACCGACACCTCGACCTCCCGCGGCGTCGCCGTCAACGACTGCACGGACGCGCCGTGCGCCGCCAACACGTCCACCGCCGGGAACTCGGACACCACGAGCCCGACGAGCGAGCGGTCGGCGTCCGAGTCGAACACGTCCACGGACTCCACGGACACGAGCGCGTCCGCCGCCGCCGACACCGCCGCCGGGTCGGCGTCCGCGACCGCGACGTACACCAGCCACGACCCGTCGTCCTTCGACACCACCTCCTCCAGGTCGAACGTCGCGCCCGTCCGCCGCGCCATCGCCGACACCGGCCCCGTCGCGTCCGGCACCCGGAACGTCACCTCCACGTCCCCGCCCGTCACGAGAGCCTCCTTGCGTTCCGCCGCGTTCACCGCGCTCGCCACCGTCGCCGCGAGCTCGCTCAGTATCTCGCGCTCCTCCCGGCCGAACTGGTTCGCGCGCCGGCCGTACACGACGAGCACGCCGTACGACCCGCCGTCGAAGGACAATGGGAACGCCGCCGCCGACCCCGCGCCCGCCGCGAGCGCGCGCCGCCGCCACCCGCCGCCCGCCGCCGACACCAGGTCGGACACGACCACGGGTTCGTCGCGCTCTACCGCCCGCCACGCCGGCGACGCCGTCGCGTCCTCCACCGCCAGCGCGTCCAGAATCGACTCGCCAGCGCCCGCCCACGCCCGCGGCGACACCTCGCCGTCATCCAGCGTCCCCGTCCACGCGAACACGTACTCGTCGTCCGCCGCGAGCGACTCGCACACCGACCGCTCAACGTCCTCCCGGCTCGACGCCCCCAGCAGTCCCGCCTGCGTCCGCCGCACCAGCGTGTTCGTCCGATTCACCTCCTCTAAGCGCTCCGTCTTCGCCGCCAGCTCGCGCTCCTGCTCCCGCAGTGCGGCCTCCCGGTCGTGCCGGTCGAGCGCCGCCGCCGTGTTCGCCGCCAACACCTCCACCACCGTCACGTCCACGTCGTCGAACCCGCCCGACTCCGACCCCGCGACGAGCACGCCGTGCGACCCCACGGACACCACCAGCGCCGCCAGCTCCCCGAACACGGCCGCCGACTCCACCGTCCGCGTCTCCTCCGCGACGAACGCATCCCACACCGCCGACCCGTCCCCCAGCACGGGCAACTCCCCCGGCGTCCCGTTCGCCGTCGCCGCCGCGACCAGCGCGCGCTCGTCCGCGTCCCACCGGTAGAACGCCGTCCGCGCCAACCCCAGCAGGCCGTCCGCCGCACCGACCGCGTACTCGAACACGTCCTCGGGCGTCTCCGCCGTCACCAACGCCCGCGTCGTCTCGTGTAGCGTCGTCACCGCGCGCTCGCGCGCCACCCGCTCGCTCACGTCCCGCCCCACACCCGCGACGTGCGTCACCCGGCCGTCGTCGTCCGTAATCCGGGAGAACGTGAACTCGAACGGCACCGCGTCCTCGCCCACCGCCGCGTCCACGCGCGCACTCCCCTCCGCGACCGCCGCCTCGAACGCCGCCGCCACCGCCTCCCGGTCGTCCGACGCGACGACCGACTCCGGCTCCACCTCGCTCGGGTCTCTCCCCCCCATCACGTCCTCCGCCCGCGAGTTCCAGTGCGTCACCTCCCCCGACACGTCCGCCACGAAGAACACGTCCCGCACCGCCTCCACCGCGTCCTCCACGAACGCCCGACTCGCCGCCAACTCGCGCTCCGTCTCGTACGCCTCCGCCGCGTTCACCACCGTATTCACGAGGATATCGAACTGCCCCCGCCCCGGGCGCTTCTGCACGTACTCCGTCGCCCCCAGACTGATCGCCTCGCTCGCCACGTCCTCACTCCCCGCCCCCGTCAACAACACGAACGGCAACTCCGGACGCTCCGCCCGCACCGCCTTCAGGAGTTCGAGGCCGTCCATCGCTGGCATCTCGTAATCGCTCACCACGCACGAAAACCCCTCCCCCAGCCGGTCGAGCGCAGCGCTCGCGCTCGTCTCCGCCACCACGTCCACGCCGCGCCGCTCCAGGAACTCCACGGTCACCGACAGGAACGCCTCGTCGTCGTCCACGACGAGCACCCGCAAACCGTCGCTCATACCGCTCAGTACCTACCCGCCACGTAAACCATTAATCTTCTCGATGTGACACACACTCAGCGAAACCAACCCACCGGACGGCGTCGCCACTACGCCGAGTGAAAACAAAGAAGAAATGCTGCGGGTGTGACCGCTATCGGTACTCAACACGGACCTATTTCGACCTATCCATCGCTACGCGTACGGATTGTCCGCAGTCGATAGCCGTGTAATCGTGTCGAACCGGTCGAAATCGTCGTCGAAACTGTAGACGTACTCGATTCCGACTCGGTTCATGTACGCCGCCGTTACAGCGTCCGCGAGTTCGAGATTTCGCTCTCGAATGAATATCACCTGTCCGTCCGCCTGATCCGATTCGGTCGGATGAACGAGTTCGATGTTCTTGCTGTCTTCGAGGTACTGGAACGTTTCAACCGCTCTCCCCCAGGTCGTGTTCTTCTGAATCGACGCCAGTGCCTCCATCAGATTCTGTGAAAGCACGTGAACGAGCGGGAGGTCTCCCTGGTCGACTGCGTCCATACTCTCGCTCGCTCGGTCGTGGAACGCGTCACGGCGGCTTCGGTCCGCGAAAAGAACGTTCGCGTCGACGACAGCCCGAACCATTCAGTTCCGCGTGTGCGATGCTTCCGTCTCTTCGAGCGCGTTCGTCTCCCCCATGTCGATAGGGTCGGGGCGCTCGGCGTCCCCACGCGGCACCCACCAGAGCACGATACCGCTCGTCTTCCGCCGCCGCACCAGCCCACGCTCGTGAAGCGCGTTCAGGCGCGCCCGGGCGTCGTCCGTCGAGCAGCCGAGCACGTTCGAGATATCGCTCGTCGTCACCACCGGCGGCTCCATCGTCTCAACGACTTCGAGCACGTCCTCAGCGCTCACCGTCGTCGTCGGTTCCGAGTCGGTTCCACTCATACCCGAGCGTACACCGGTATCGCGTAAAAGCATTCGCCCACCGACGGCGTCGCCACTACGCCGAGTGAAAACAAAGGGAAAGAATGCTGCGAGTGTGACCGCTACCGGCGGTCAGTCGTTATTTTAGTTGTCGCGGCGGAGCGCGAGGAGCGCAGCGCCGAGGACCGCGACGAGCGCGAGACCGACGCCGAAGCCGGGCGTGCTACCGGACGAGCCTTCCTCCGTCGTCGTCGTGGAGGCAGCCGTCGTCGTGGTAGTCGTCGACGTGGTGGACGTCGTGGACGTCGTGGTAGTCGTCGACGTGGTGGACGTCGTGGACGTCGTGGACGTCGTCGACGTGCCCGTGGACTCGACGACGTTACCGTCAGCCGTCGTGTCCGTTTCGGTGTTCGAGACAGTGAACATGTCGCCGGCACCGATTCCCTCGGGCGACGTCATGTCGAACGTGCCGGACCAGCTACCGTCAGCCTGGACCGTCACCTTCGTGCTCTTCACGAATGCGGGCTGGGTGTCCTCCGTGGACTGAAGGCGCACGGTGAATTCCGTACCGGGCGCGTAGGTCGACATACCGGAGATGGTCTGCCCCGTCGCGGCGGTCACGTTGACCGGGTCGGACGAGTAGGAGACCTCACCAGCGACGGTGTCGAAGGACGCCGTCACGGACTGGTGGTCTTCGTCGCTCGTGCTGCCGAGAAGACGGTCGTCAGCGACGGTGAACGTCGCGTTGAACGAGTCGTCAGAGTCGACAGATGCGGAGTCACCGCCGAGGCCGCGCTCCCAGTCAGCCGAGCTCGGCTGGTAGGCGACGTAGTAGGTGTCGTTAGCGGCGTCGGAGATGATGCGGAAGTCCGTGCTGCTCGTGTTGAGGACCTTCGCTTCACGGTTGGACTCGGGGTTCGTCTGCTCAACGCTGAGCGTGACGTTCCCGTTGTCGAGAGCGTCGGCGAGGTTGTCGTTAGCTGCAACGAGACCCTCGAGGCCGGTCGCATCAACCTGGTGGACGACGTAGTCGCCCGTGGCGATGCTGTCATCCTGCGTGAGGGAACCTTCCTCGATGAGGCTCGCAACGTCACTGTAGTCCGCGTCTGCCGGGATGGTAGGCGCGGTCCACAGGTTCATGCCGTTCGTGGCGCGCTCCGTAATGAAGAGCGTGCCAATCGAGTCGGCGGAGTCGACAGTCGTGCTGTAGTCGTCGCTGTTGTCACCAACCGTCGCGTACAGGCTGTAGTCGCCCGTGTCGAGGAGGTTGGAGAGGTCGCTCTGCGTACCGTAATCGATGTCGTCGCCTTCACTCACGGACACCGGGGCACCGAATGCCGATTCGTTACCCGCGGTGTACGTGTTGAACTTGATCGTGACCTGATCGTCACCGTTGCCGTCAGTCACGGTCATGTTCGCCTGGTAGCCGGACTGCGCGTCGTTACCGATAACGACGGTCGCAGTGTCCTGCGCACCAGTGATGTCAACGGTGATTTCGCCGACGTTGCCCTGAATCACGTCGTAGCTACCGGAGCCAGCGAAGGCGACTTCGCCAGCTGCGGCTTCCGTGACGGTGATGGAGTCGGACGCGGTCGCGTCGGTGTCAGCCACGTCGAACGTGAAGTTGTACGTGGCGGCCGTCGCGTCAGTGAAGTTCAGTTCCGTGGTGCTGTCAGCGGGAAGACCGGAGAGGACGACGGTGTCGTTCGTATCGTCGTCGTCCATGTCTTCAACGCTGACATCCTCGTAGTTGTCGTTGAAGATCTCCTGAACCGTGCTGGCTGCGACGTCACCGTCCCACTGGACGTAGACATCGTAGCCGCCACGGTTGGAGTCGAATTCGAGGTCAGCAGTTCCAGCAGCGTTCGACACGGAGTCCGCGGAGAGGGTTGCGTCGAACGTCTGGACTGCTATCTCGAAGGACGCGTTATCGGTGCTCGATGCTGCACCGTTGGAGACGCCGTCGTCACCGATGGTGAGCTTGGTCTTCGAGTCGTCGACGATGTAGTAGTCACCGTCGTAGCCAGACGTGCTGAGAACCGCGGAGCCGTTCTCATCGAGACTGAACTCGGTGACAAGGCCGCCGTCCTCAGCGAACCGAATCTGGTACGTGTCTCCCTCACTGTCGCTACCGTCCTGGGCCTGGAAGAACAGGTCCTGGCCCTGCCAGAACGTGCCGTTCGTGCTCACGTTCGCGTCAGAGCCGGAACGGTCAGAAGCGCCAGCTCCGATAGTGAGGTCAGCCGAAACCTGGGAACCCGAGGACTGTGGGTTAATGTCGACTGTACCCGTGTATACCCCGTCCGAGGACGGATTTGTGAAGTCAGTTAGGACGACTTTGAACTGCTCGCCGTCCTGAACCTGGGTACTGTCAAATTCGACTTTAATAGTTTCTCCATTGTTTGTCGGGGACTGCGCAGTCGCATTACTGACTTGGGTACCGTTGTAATAGACGGTAGCCGAGGTGGTGCCTGCGAAGGTCCCATCAAAGTTGTTCGTGTTGGAGAAGTCGATTGTAATTGCCTGTGCGCTGCTGTTGTCAAGAGTAGAACCAACCGTAACGGTTGAGTTCAGCGTAGTTGTCGCACCGGGCGTTTCATCCTGCACACTGAAGGTCCCTCCGCTCGCTGCGGCAGCGCCACCGGCGAAGGCGACGGTGCCCGCGAAGACGGACATGACCATCAGCGCGCTGAGGAGCACGCCGCGAATCTTATTGTTTCCTGTCATAGTTTGTTACTGGGGTCGCACGTCGGCTTTCGGCTCGCTGCGTACTCGCTGACGCACATGGGTAGGGGTACACTCACTCTTTACGTAGCCTGCATTAAATGCTTTGTGTGTTTCACCATCGTTGCCGTGGCCCAGACGGGCGTCTCAGGCCGCGTAAATGCTTTGTGCAGAATCGGAGAAAATTCGTTTAAGTATGGTATTCGTTGGCGTGGGGCAGTGGGTGGGCGGGGAACACTTATTCCCGCCGTCCGAGTATCACTCTGTATGAGCGCGACGACCGATGACGCGACCGATACGGGCGTCGAATTCACCTACGAGAACGGCCTCGTGACCGCACGAGACCTGGAAACCGGCGTCGCCGCGAGCGGTGACTCCAAAGCCGCCGCGCTTGCGATGCTCGCGGACGCCCTCCTCCTCCACGAAGGCGGTGGTGAACCCATCGAAGACCCAGACGCGTTCCTCCGCGAACTCGACATCGAACCCAGCGAACTCGACGAGGACGAGACGCCACCGCCCTGGCTCTGAATGACGTACGCCGACTTCTCCGGCCGCGAAATCGTGAAAGCGCTGCGCTCGAAACGATACCGGCCTATCGGGCGAACCGGGAGTCACGTCAAACTTCGATACGAGCATCCGGAGACGGACGAAGTCCGCATCGTCACCGTTCCGCTCACCGACGCGAACCACATCTCCCAGGATACCTATCGATCCATTGCCGCGCAGTGCGGCGCGGACGACTTCGACGCGTGGTGTACGTGGATCGCGGACAACTGCTAACCTCCCGTTTCGGAACCGCCAGACGCGTGAGGTCGGTGGCTGTCCTCCTCCCTGTCGAGCTCGGTGTCCACGAGACGAATCGTGTGTTCCAGAAACGGCCTCGACAAGTACAGCGACGTGTCCCGCTCCAGCGCGCGGATACGCGACTTCGGCTATCCCTCGTTACTCAGGCCCCACGAAACGTCGTCCTCGATGGCACTCGCGGCAGTATCGACATCCCGAACGATATCCGCTCCGAGTTCGTCGACGGCCTCCTCGCGGGAAATCTCACCGGTGAGGTACTTGCTAATCACAACATCCCGCCAGAGGTCGTCGACTCCTTTTTCGACCGCTTGCTGAATCACCGCCGATTCGTTCTCCTCGTTGTATCGTGCGATTTCGCGCACACGCTCGGAGACATCCGTGGACATATTTGGGGATACGTGCGCGGCCACAATAAGCAATGGCACCGTCCAGCGACAAAAACGAGTACGTCCCGCGCAGGGATACACCTCCGCCACGCCGAACGCTCGTCACGACAACTCCCGACGACGGCCGCCGAAACACCGAAGTATACGAATATGATATGAATACGTATCAGTGAGACGCGTCGCGTCGGCCAGCGCGGACAGGTGACGATACCGAAGGAACTCCGAGAACGACTGAACATCACGGGCGGCGACGACGTGGTCGTACGCGAGGAGGACGGCCGCATCGTCATCGAACGCCCCGTCACGCGCGACGACCTCGCCGCCGGCTATCGCGAGCGCGCCGAACGCGACCGCCGACTCGCCGACGAACTCGACGGCATCTCCAGTGAGGCCGACCGCGGACTCGGCGACGCCCCCGGGTGGGAGTAGATGCGCGTCCACCGCGGCGACATCGCCATCGTCGAACTCGACCCCACGAAGGACTCCGAACAACGCGGACCACGTCCGTGTCTCGTCCTCCAGAACGACATCGGAAACGAGAACGCCCCGACGACTATCGTCGCACCGTTCACGACCTCGTTCGGCGACCGACGCTACCCCTTCGAGGTCCTCGTGCGCGCGAGCGAGTGCGCGCTCCGCGAGGACGCCGTCGTGCTCTGCAGCCAGCTCCGAACCGTCTCAATCGACCACCGAATCACCGAGGTCGTCGGTTCCGTCCCCGACGACACGATGCGCGAGGTCGACACTGCGCTCGAATACAGTCTCGGCCTCACCGCCCTCTGACCCGCCACGACCCGACTTCCTCCTGTATCGCGTCCCGCTTCAGGAGGCAGAAACCGAGGAAGATGACGGCGAACCCGGCGGCCGTGGTGGCGTCCAGCGCTTCGCCGAGCACGAGGAAGCCGGAGACGGCGGCGAACACGGGCGCGACGTAGGAGACGAGGTTGATTTCGATGGGGCCGAGGCGGTCGAGGAGGTCGAAGTAGATGAGGAAGCCGAGCGCCGACGCGACCAGGGAGAGGTAGGCGAGCGCCGCGACGGCCTCCCACGTCCACTCCACCGCCAGCGGCTCCCCGATACCCAGGCTCACGGCGTGCATGAGGAGCGCGCCGAGCAGCATCGACCAGCCCTCCATCGTCTCGATGGGGAGGTCGGCGTCGAGGTACTTCGTGAGCACGCTCCCGAGCGCGAAGCACGCCGCCGCGCCGAACACCAGCGCCTCCCCCAGCAGACCGGACTCGAACGCCGCGCTCCCGGGGTTCGCCAGAATCACCACGCCCACCAGACCGAGCAGTAATCCGAGCAGGCCCGCGGGCGCGAGGCGCTCCTCCGGCAGGAACACTCGACTGAACCCCGTGGTGAGCACGGGACTCAGGCTCACGACGACGGCGGCGGACGCGCTCGTCACGTCCGGACTCGTCTCCCCGACGAACAACAGCGCGTGGTAGCCCGCGATGAGGAACACCGCCCCCACCCAGACGAGCAGCCACTCGCGGCGACCCGTCGGACGCGGATGGTCGGTCGCGTACCACGCGTACGCGAGCATCAACACGCCCGCCACGTCGTACCGGAGCGCCGCGAACAACACCGGCGGGAAGTACGACAACCCCGCTTTGATGGCCATGAACGCCGCACCCCACGCCGCGGCGAGCACGAGGAACAGCGAGAGGTTCCGATACCGGGACACACGGAGAGTCGAACCGACAGAAGGGTTAGGGTTTCGATGCGCGCTCGTCCCGGAACGCCCGCACAACGTCCTCGCGCGTGATGATACCCACGAGGTCGCCGCCGTCCAGCACGGGCACGCGATTCACGTTCGGGTCGTCCGTCGCGAGGATGTCGAGCACGTCGTCGATGGACGCGTCCGGCGCGACGGTCTCCACGTCCCGCGTCATCACGTCCCGCACGGGCTTCCCCGCGGCCGCCGCCAGGTCGAGTTCCGCGTCGAGCTCGTCCCACGACAGGTCTATCGCGTACTCAACCGTCTCCAAGAACGGCGGGAGGCCGATGGGAATCCAGAGCGTGCGGTCGCTCGGCTCGAACAAGTCCACGAAGTCCCGCTGGGTCACCACGCCCACGAGTTCGCCGTCCTCCAGGACGGGAAACCCGTTGAACTTCCGCCGGGAGAGCTTTCCGAGGACGTCCGCGACCTCGTCGTCCGCATCGACGGTCTCTACGTCCGCCGTCATCACGTCGCGCGCGAGCAGCGTCATACCCGGAGAGACGAGACCCCGCTACGTAGTGGTTGCGGGGTCGTCCAGGTGGCAGGCCGCGGGCTGACTGCCGTCGTCGAGCTCGGGAGAAGCGGTCTCGCAGACGGACTGGAACGTGTCCCGCAACCGCCCGCGGGCCGCCTCGTCGTCGCCCGCCGCGAGCGACTCGAACGCGTCCTCCATCGCCTCGCGAGCGCGCCCCGACAACTCGGCCGACACGTGCTCCGTCCACTCGTCCGCGGACGACACGTCGCCCGAGCCGAAGTCCCCGCGCTCCAGTCGGTCGCGCACGTCCATCACCGCCCGGAACGCCGCCTGGTCGATATCCAGGTCGTTCGGGGGAATGACGTGCGGACACCGCGTGCGGAACCGACACCCGCTCGGCGGATTCCTGGGCGACGGCACGTCCCCGCTCAGCGTCCGCACCTCCCGCTCGGACTCCATCGTGTCCGCGCGCGGCACGCTCTCCAGCAGTGCCTGCGTGTACGGATGCCGGGGGTTCTCGAAGATGTCGTCTACCTCCCCTGTCTCCACGATCTCCCCGAGGTACATCACCGCCACGCGGTCGCTGATGTGCCGCACCACGGAGAGGTCGTGCGCGATGAACAGGTACGTCAGCCCGAGGTCGTCCTGGAGGTCGTCGAGGAGGTTCAATATCTGCGCCTGCACGCTCACGTCGAGCGCCGACACCGGCTCGTCCAGCACGAGGAAGTCGGGTTCGAGCGCGAGCGCGCGAGCGATACCGACGCGCTGGCGCTGTCCGCCCGAGAACTCGTGCGGATACCGGTCGAACTGGTCGGCCGACAACCCCACGCGCTCCAGCAACTCCCGCACGCGCTCGTCCGCGTTCGCGACGCCGTGCACGCTGAGCGGCTCCCGGACGATCTGCCCGATAGTCATCCGGGGGTCGAGGCTCGCGAACGGATCCTGGAAGACGATGCCGGCGCGCCGCCGGAACTCCGTCAACTCCTCGCCCGACAGGTCGCCGACGTTCGCGCCGTCGAACTCCACGGTGCCGCCCGTCGGCTCCCTGAGCCGGAGCACGGTCTCGCCCGTCGTGGACTTCCCACAGCCCGACTCGCCCACGAGGCCGAGCGTCTCGCCCTCCTTCACGTCGAACGACACGCCGTCCACGGCCTTCACCGCGTCCGGCTCCCGCCGGAACACGGTGTCGAGGAGGCTGTCCCGCTCGTAGTAGTACTTCTCCAAGCCGTCGACCGAGAGTAACGTCTCACTCATCGCTATCACCCGTGAAGTAGTCGTCCGGGAGCGCAGTCGCCTCGTCGTACTCGTGATCCGCGAGGTAGCACTTCGCCGCGTGCTCGTCGCTCCCGTCCTCGCACGCGAATTCCGGCGGTTTCTCCAGGCACTCCTCCATCGCCTTCGGACACCGGTCGGCGAAGTAACACCCGCCGCCCATCTCCGAGTCGAGGAGGCTGGGAACGTTCCCCTCGATGGGGTTCAGTCGCGGCGCGGGGTCGTCCAGGTCGGGGATGCTCCCGAGAAGCCCCTTCGTGTAGGGGTGGACGTTCTCCTCGAACACGTCCGCGAGCGTCCCGCGCTCCGCAATCTCGCCCGCGTACATCACGCCGACCCGGTCGGCCATCCGCGCGATGACGCCGAGGTTGTGCGTGATGAGCATCACGCTCATCCCGCGCTCCTCCTGCAACTCCGACAGCAAGTCGAGAATCTGCGCCTGAATCGTCACGTCGAGCGCCGTCGTCGGCTCGTCCGCGATGAGCACGTCCGGTTCGCCCGCGAGCGCCTGCGCGACCATCGCCCGCTGCAGCATTCCGCCGCTGAACTGATGGGGGTACTCGTCGTAGCGCTCCTCGGGGTCGGGAATCCCGACGAGGTCGAGGAGTTCGATGGCGCGCGAGCGCGACTCCTCGGAGACGTAGCTCTTCGTCGGCAACAACGCGTCAGTGAACAGCGACCCGAGGCCGTAGCCCTGCGTGCGAGACCGGGTGGCGCGCGGGTTCGCCTCCGCGCGCCGCTGGACCTCCACCGCCTCCGCTATCTGCTCGCCGACCGACACGGAGGGGTTGAGACTGCTCATCGGATCCTGGAATATCATCCCGAAGTCCGGGCCGCGGAGCGCGCGGCGCTCCCGCTCCGGCAACTGGAGGAGGTCGACGTACTCGCCGTCCACCGCCTCCTCGTCGTACGCCTCGCGAGCGCGCTCAGCGAGCTCCGGATGCCGATACCAGATTTCGCCGTCCGTCACCTTCCCGGGGTTCTCGACGAGGTCGACGATGGAGAGCGCGGTGACGGACTTCCCGCTCCCGGACTCCCCGACGACCCCGAACACTTCCCCGCTCTCGATGGTGAAACTCACGTCCTCGACGGCGTTCACCTGGCCCTGCTCCGTGAAAAAGCGCGTCGAGAGTCCCTCGACGCGAAGCACGTCCGTCATCTCAGACACCTCCCTCCCCCTCGATACCGGGGTCGAGGGCGTCCCGGAGCCAGTCCCCGATGAGGTTGATGCCGATGACGGAGAGGACGATGGCGAGACCCGGCACGGTCGAAATCCACCACGAGGTCGCGAGGTACTGCCGTCCCTGCGAGATGTCGAAGCCCCACGAGAGCGTGGTGCCCGAGAACCCGAGGAAGGACAGCGAGGATTCGAGGAGGATGATGGCCGCCACCTGAATCGTCGCCAGCACGAGAATGGGCGTGATGGCGTTCGGGAGGACGTGCGAGCGCAGGATGCGGAAGTTGCTCGCGCCGACGCTCCGCGCCGCCTTCACGTACTCCTGATCGACGAGCGTGAGCGCCTCGCCGCGCGCCACCCGCGCGAACCACACCCAGTTCACGAGCGCGACCACGAGGATGACGGTGCCCGGTATCTTGAACGACTCCGGCATCGACGGCGCGAACCCGACCGCGACGAACGGGTCGGGTATCGCGATCCCCTGCTTCCCGAACAGGCCGACGAGCGCGACGGCGAGCACGAGCGACGGGAACGCGAGCATCACGTCCGCGCCCCGCATCAATGCGTCGTCCACCTTCCCGCCGTAGTAGCCCGCAGACAGCCCGACGGCCACGCCGACCAACGCCGCGATACCGGAGCCGAGCAGGCCGACGAGCAGGCTCACGCGCGCCCCGTACAGCATCCGGGAGAACATGTCCTGCCCGAGCGAGTTCGTGCCGAGCGGATGCGTCGCCTTCGCGTCCACGTACACGGTCTCCTCGACGACCGTCACGGACCCGTTCACGACCTCGGAGCTCGTCTGCGTCTGCTCCGCGCTGAACCCGAGCGGCGGCAAGTGCGTCTGGTTCAAGTTCTGTGCCTGCGGGTTGTGCGGCGCGATGAACGGCGCGAATACCGCCGCGAACACGATAACGACGAGCAACGCCACGCCGAGTTTCGCGAGCAAACTCCGCGACAGCTCCGACTTGAGGTTGCGAATCGTCCGCGGGGACGCCGCCTTCCCGAGCACCGCGGCGATACCGCCGAACAGCCAGTTGAAGAAATCATCGAGAATCATCAGTCGTTCACCACCTGGGGGTTGACGTACGCGTACAGCGCGTCCACGAGGATGTTGATGAGAACGAAACCACAGCCGATGACGATGAGCGACCCCTGGATGACCGTCCAGTCACGCCGATTGATGGCGTCGATGAGGAGGGTGCCGAGGCCCGGCCAGTCGAACACGCTCTCCGTGATGACCGCGCCGCCGATGAGCGTCCCCAACTGGAGACCGAGCACCGTGATGATGGGGATGAGCGTGTTCTTGAGCACGTGCCGGTAGCGCGTCCGCGTCTCCGGCAGGCCTTTCGCCCGCAGCGCCTGCACGTACGACTGCCCGAGTTCGTCCAGCATCCCGCTCCGCGTCAACCGCGTGATGAGCGCCGTGAAGTACGTGCCCAGGGTTATCGCCGGGAGCGCCATGTGCTGGAACCACCGAACCATCGGCTGCAGGTTCCCGGACAGGAGGTATCTGAGGCCGTCGTAGAACAGGACGGGACTCCCCTGGTAGCGCGCCATCCCGCTCGTCGGCGGGCTGAGCATTCCGACCATCGAAACCGGCCACGGCAACCCGCTCGCGAACTGTTCGAGCTGGATCGCCATCACGAGCACGAGCATGATGCCGAGCCAGAAGTTCGGCGTGCTGATGCCGACGAGGGAGAACGTCGTCGCGAAGTAGTCGCTCGGCTCGTGGCGGTTCGTCGCGCTGATGACGCCGAGCGGAATCGACAGCACGATGGCGACGACGGACGCCGCGACCGCCATCTCGACGGTCGCCGGCAACCGCCCGAACACGACCTCCGAGACGGGTAGGCCCTTCGCGACGATGTAGGACTGCCCGAAGTCGCCCTGCACGACGCCCGTGAGGTAGTTCCAGTACTGGACGTAGATAGGTTGGTTCAGCCCGAGCTCCGCGGCGATGCGCGCCCGGAGTTCCGGCCCCGCGTCGAGCGGCGCGATGAACGACACCGGGTTCCCCGGCGTCAGGTACCGCAGCAGGAACACCACCGTCACCACGCCCCAGATGACGAGGATACCCTGCAGTATCCGTTTCGAGAGGAAGCGAGCGAAAGACATGACGGAGGAGTTACGTCTGGCTCATCGCGTACGCGTCGATGCGCTCGTCACGCCGCGCCCGCCAGGACACCCGCTGGGAGACGCCGTACACGCTGTACTGGCGGTTCAGGAAAATCCAGGGGGCTTGCTCGTTCGCGTGCGCGTTCGCCTGTTCGAGGTACTCGCGGCGCTGTTCCGTGTCGGACTCGCTCTGCGCCTGCTCGATAAGCGAGTCGAACTCGTCGTTCTCGTACGAGGTCAGCGCGCCGTCGCTCGTCAGGAGCGGAATCAGCGTCTGGCTCGCGTCGAACGTCGCGTTCCCCCAGCCGATGAGGTACCAGTGCGGGCTCGTCGTGATGTCGCCGTCCGTCAGTTCGCCGGCGAGCGACGCGAACTCGCGCTGGTTCAGGCTCGCGGAGACGTTCGGCAGTTCGTTGATCTGGTTCACGACCGCCTGCGCGATCTCCACGTCCTTCAGGTAGCGACCGACCGGGCTGTGCAGTTCGATCTCCGCGCCCGCGTACCCGCTGTCCTCCACGAGCTGCTCGGCCTGGTCGGGGTCGTAGGGGTACGGGCTGAGCTCCTCGTTGAACCCGACGAACCCTTCGAGCGTGGGCTGGCTCGTCGCGTCCCCGAACGTGTCGAGCACGCTCTCGATGATGGACTGCATGTCCACGGCGTAGTTCATCGCCTGCCGGAACTCCACGGAGTCGAACGGCTCCACGTCGTACCGCATTCCGTTGTAGATGACGCGCGAACTCGACACCGCGTCGACGCGCGTGTTCTCGCCGTTCTGGACGCGCGAGATGTCCTGCGGCGGCACGTTCACGATCACGTCCGTCTCGCCCGCGAGGAGCTGGTTCACGCGCGTGCTGGACTCGCTCGCCGCGTTGAACGTGAGCTCGGACACGTCCGCGGGGTCCTGCCAGTAGTCGTCGAAGCGTTCGAGGACGACCTGCACGCCCTGCTCGTAGTCACTGAACTCGAACGGCCCGGTGCCGTTCATGTGCGTGGAGACGTAGTCCGCGCTGTTCTCCTCCACCCACGCCTGCTCCATCACGTCGCCGTACGTCGCGAACAGCGAGAACACGATGGGGTTCAGGCCGTCCGAGAGCACGTCAACGGCGCGCTCGCCGTCCACGACCTCCGCGCCCGTCACGCCCGCGAGCTGGTCGGACTGCGGGCTGTTGATGCCCACGTCGGGGTCGACGATGCGGTTGATGGAGTACGCCACGTCCGCGGGCGTGAGGTCGTTCCCGCTGTGGAACGTCGGCCCGTCCCGAATCTGGAAGCGGACGCGACCGTCCTCCACGCGCTCCCAGTCCGTCGCCAACTGCGCCTGCATCTGGCCCGTCCGCGTGCGGGAGAGCAAGCCCTCGTACGTGTGCAGGACGACGTTGTCCGTCGGCGTCGACCGGTGGTCCTGGGGGTCGAGCGTCGTCGGCATCTGGCCCTGCGTGATGGTGACGGGGAACTCCTGACTCCCGCTCGTCGTCTCCTGCGTCGTCCCGGACGTGGTGCCGGAGGTCGTCGTGTCGGTCGTCGTGTCGCCGCTACTCGAACACCCGGCGAGCGCGGCGGTCACGGCCGCGCCACCGACGCCGGTCAGGAACGTCCGCCGGCTGGTCGAACTATGTTCGTCACTACCTGTCATACCCAATCCTCACACGGCCGATGCATATATACGCTGTGCTCCCGCGAAACCGGCGCACGGTTTAAGTTCCACCACGCCAATCACGAGATATGGCGCACGCCGGGCGCTCAAGCCTCAGAACACTCTTCGACGACGCGCCGACCCCCCACATCGCCCACCCCCCGCACACCCACCACCGAGACTTCTACGTCGCCACCGACGGCTCGTACGCGGAGGGCGCGGGCGGCCTCGGCGTCATCATCGAAGCGCGGAGCGGCGAGCGCGTCGCCCGCCTCGCCGTCCCCGACGCCGTCCCGGACAACAACGTCGCGGAGTACCGCGCGCTCCACCTCGGCCTCGACGTGCTCGCCGCGCGCGCACCCCGCGACGCCCGCGTCGGCGTGCTCGTCGACCACGACGAGGTCGCCGCGAACGTCAACCTCGCCGCGCTCGCCGCGAAAGGCCCCGACTACCGGCCGCTCCGCGACGTCTCCGTCCCGTCGAGCGTCCGCCACCACTGGCGCGGCATCCGCGCGCGCGTCGCCTCCTTCACCGAACTCCGCGCCGCCGCCCTCCCGAGCGGCCGGAACCCCGCGCACGTCCTCGCGAACGCCCCCGACCAGTACGCGCACGTCAACGACGAACCCCCGAAGTGCCTCCTCCCCGGCCTCGACGAACCCGAACCGCAGATTCCGCCGCCGAGCCGCGCGAACCGCTAGAACTCCGTGAACAGCGCCCGCACCCGGGACGCGATGTCGTCCCGAATCCGCGCGACCTCCTCGGGGGACTTTCCGTCCGGGTCGTCGAGGTTCCAGTCCCGGTTCTCCCCGCTCCAGTTCGCCGGACACACGTCCGCCGCGCTACACCCCATCGTAATCACCACGTCCGCGTCCTGAATCTCCGCGAACGACACCTCGCGCGGCACGCGCTCCGAGATGTCGATTCCCACCGCCCGCATCGCCTCCACTACCTCGGGATGGACGTGGTCGGCCGGCCGCGTCCCGCCCGTCACGAATGCGAGGTCGTCGCGGCCGCGCTCGCGCCGCTCGCGCTCCGCGAACGCGTACGCCATCTGACTCCGTCCGGCGTTCTGCACGCAGACGAACGCGATGGTGGTCGTCACTGGACGACCTCCGAGCGGGCGTGCAGAGTTAGCCGCGGAGTTTCCGTGGCGCAATTCTGTACGCAGACGAACGCGATGGTGGTCTCAGTCGGTGTAGGCAACGCCGGTCACCTCCGTGTCGGGGAACAGCGAGTCCTTGGTGGCGAGCGCGACGCGGACGAGCGCGAGCATCACGGGCACTTCGATGAGGGGGCCGACGACGGTGGCGAGCGCCACGTCGCTCGCGATGCCGAAAACGGCGACGGCGACGGCGATGGCGAGTTCGAAGTTGTTGGAGGACGCAGTGAACGCGACGCTGATGGATTCGGTGTAGTCGAACCCGAGGAGGGCGCTGGTTCCGTACGCGAGCGCCCAGAGGCCGACGAAGAAGATGAGGAGGGGGGCGGCGATGAGCGCGATTTCGCCGGGGTTGGAGACGATGTAGTCGCCCTTCAATGCGAACATCACCACGACGGTGAACAGGAGGCCGAGCAGTCCGAACGGACTGATTCGGGGGATGACGCGCTCGTAGTACGCGCGCCGGCCGACCGTGCGGAAGGCGGTGCGCTGGACGGCGAATCCGAGGAGGAGCGGGAGGCCGAGGAAGACGCCGACCATCGTCGCGACGAGCGAGATGGACACGTCCACGCTCGTCCCGCGGAGCACGGTGAGAAAGAGGAACGCGTACGGGACGAACAGCGCGATCTGGAGGAGGCTGTTCACGCCGACGCAGACCGCGCAGAGCTCCTGGTTCCCGGACGCGAGTTCGTTCCACACGAGCACCATCGCGATGCAGGGCGCGATACCCACCAGGACGAGCCCCGTGATGTAGCCGGGGTAGCCGCCGAGGAAGAGCGTCGCGAGGCCGTACATCACGAACGGCGCGACGAGCCAGTTGAACGCGAGCGTCAACCCGATTTCGCGACGTGCGGTGCGGGTGACGCGCGGGATGCGGTCGTACTCGATTTCGGCCATGATTGGGAAGATCATCACGAACAGCCCGACGGCGATGGGGATGCTGGTGCCGTGGAACTGCACGGCGTTCAGCACGTCCACGAACCCCGGCGCGAACCGCCCGAGGCCGACGCCGAGCAACATCGCGAGCGCAATCCAGAGCGTGAGGTATCGGTCTAAGACGCCGAGGCTGTCGCTCACGCGTCGGCCTCCGCGGCGGCGAGCAGGCGCTCCGCGCGCTCCGTCGTCTCGTAGTACCGCCAGTTCCCCTCCTTCTCCCGCGTGACGAGGCCGGCGTCCGCGAGGTCGGAGAGCGCGTGGCTCAGCGCGCTCTCGCTCACCGAGAAGAGCGGTTCGAGTTCGCAGACGCAGAGCCGGTCGTCGCTCGCCGCGAGCACGCGCGCGAGCCGGTTCCGCGTCTCGTCTCCGAGTACCGCGAACACCGACCGCGTCCCCGCGTGTTTGTCTGCGTCGTCCGCGAGCGCGCGTAGCTCGTTCAGTCGATTCTCCACGTCCGCGTCGCAGCACCCGCCGAGGTCGGCGTCGAGCTTCCGGCGGAGCCGCTCGCTTTCACTCATCACCCACTGCTTGAACTACGATTCAGATAGGTGTTACTGTCTGAACGCTAATTCAGATACGTCGGTGGTCAGTCGTCCTCACCGTCCCCTAACTGACCGATATCACCGAGTTTCGGCTGCTTCCCCTCGAAGTGGGCCTGAAGCATGACTTTCGCCGCGACGTACGCGAGCACGACGGCGAACGGCACCGCGACCGGCCCCCAGGACGAGACGAACTCCGACGGTGTCATACCGACCCTGTCGAACCACTATCCCATAACAGCTGTCCCGTGCACACCGAACGACTCCTCGAAAATCGGAGAACGCGCTATTCTTCCTGTGCGTCCACGACTGCGACGCCCGCCAGGTTCACGACCACCTTTTTCCAGTTCGGGGTCGCCTCCGGCGACGCCCTCACTGCAAAAACCTGGTGGGAAAAACCGCGGTTACTCTTCCTGTGCGTCCACGACCGCGACACCCGCCAGGTTCACGATGTCCTTGACTTCGTCGCCGCGCTGGAGGACGTGGACGGGTTCGTCCATGCCGACGAGCATCGGGCCGATGGCGTCCGCGCCGCCGAGGCGCTGGAGGAGTTTGTACCCGATGTTTCCGGCTTCGAGGTTCGGGAAGATGAGGACGTTCGCGGCCTCGTCGAGGTCGGCGAAGTCGTACGTGCCGGAGAGGATGTCCTCGACGACGGCGGTGTCCGCCTGCATCTCGCCGTCCACCGGGAAGTCGATATCGGGGTTCTGGCGGAGGGACTTCGCGGCGTCACGCACCTTCCGCGTGCCCTCGGTGTCGACGCTGCCGAAGTTCGAGTAGGAGAGCATCGCGACGCGCGGGTCGACGTTGAAGCGGCGCGCGAGGTTCGCGGTGTGCTCCGCGACCTCCGCCAGCACCTCCTTCGAGGGGTCTTGGTTCACGGTGGTGTCCGCGGCGAACACGACGCGGTTCTTGAACGTCAGCATGTAGACGCCCGCGACGTAGTCCGCGTCCGGCGCGGTGCCGATGACCTGGAGCGGCGGCTTGAGCGCGCTCGGGTAGTGGTGGGTGAGGCCGGTGAGGAGCGCGTCCGCGTCGCCCTCCTCGACCATCACGCTCCCGAGGTAGTTTGAGTCCTTCGCGACGAGTTCGCCCGCCTCGCTCCGCGTCACGCCCTTGCGCTTGCGGAGTTCGTGGAGGCGGTCGGCGTACGCGTCGTGGTCGCCCTCGTCCGGGTCGACGATGTCGGGGTCGAAGTCCAATCCGAGGCCGCCGACCGTCCCCTCGATGGTGCCGCGGTCGCCCAGGAGCACGGGCTCCGCGATGCCCTCCTCCTGGAGCTGGTAGGCCGCGCGAATCATCTTCTCGTTGTCGCCCTCCGCGAGCGCGACGCGCTTCGGGTCGCTCTTCGCCTTGTTCAATACGACGCGCATCATCTCCCGGCTCTTGCCGAGGCGGGCTTCGAGGCGTTCGCGGTACGCTTCGAGGTCGACGGACTGCCGGGCGACTCCGGTCTCCATCGCGGCGTCCGCGACCGCGGGCGCGACCTCGAACAGCACGCGGGGGTCGAGCGGCTTCGGGATGATGTACTCGGGGCCGAACTGCAGGGGCTGGTCGCCGTACGCCTTCACGACCGCGTCCGGCACGTCCTGGCGCGCGAGGTCGGCGAGCGCCTCCGCGGCCGCGACCTTCATGTCCTCGTTGATGTCCGTCGCGCGCACGTCGAGCGCGCCCCGGAAGATGAACGGGAACCCGAGGACGTTGTTCACCATGTTCGGGTAGTCCGAGCGCCCGGTCGCCATGATGACCGTGTCGTCGCGCGCGGACTTCGCGTCGTCGTACCCGATTTCGGGGTCGGGGTTCGCCATCGCGAAGATGATGGGGTCGTCCGCCATCGACTGCACCATCTCCTCGCTCACGATGCCGCCGACGCTGAGGCCGACGAACACGTCCGCGCCCGCCATCGCGTCCGCGAGGTCGTCGGCGTCGGTCTCCCGCGCGAACTCCTGCTTGTACTCGTTCACGTCGTCGCGGTCGGGCGTGATGGGGCCGGAGGAGTCGCACATCGTGATGTTCTCCTTCTTCACGCCCAGAGAGACGTAGAACCGCGCGCTCGCGATGGCCGACGCGCCCGCGCCCGAGAACACGACCTCCACGTCTTCGAGGGCTTTCCCGGAGATGTCGGCGGCGTTCAGGAGCGCCGCGCCCGAGATGATGGCCGTCCCGTGCTGGTCGTCGTGGAACACCGGGATATCCATCTCCTCGCGCAATCTGTTCTCGATGACGAAGCACTCGGGGGCCTTGATGTCCTCCAGGTTGATGCCGCCGAACGTCGGCTCCATCGCGGAGACGGACGTGACGATGTCCTCCGCGTCCTCCTGGTCGAGTTCGATGTCGAACACGTCGATGTCAGCGAACCGCTTGAACAGCACGCCCTTCCCCTCCATCACGGGCTTCGACGCCTGCGCGCCGATGTCCCCGAGGCCGAGGACGGCCGACCCGTTCGACACGACGCCGACGAGGTTCCCCTTCGCCGTGTACTGGTAGGCGTCGTCGGGATTGGTCGCGATGCGCTCGCAGGGCGCGGCGACCCCGGGCGAGTACGCGAGCGACAGGTCGCGCTGCGTGTTCGTCGGTTTCGTCGTCGATATCTCCAGTTTCCCCGGCGGGTCTTCGCGGTGGTAGTCCAAGGCGTCCTCGTCGAGTCCCATACCGACTCCCCGACACCGAACGCCAAAAAACTACCCGAACCCGTCGAACGATACTTCGACAGACGACGAAGACGCGACCTGTGTTCCTAAGTAGGACGCCGGCAAACGCAGGAATATGGCTTCCCTTCGACGGGTCGTCGCGTGGCTGGACGACCACGCCCCCGAAATCGCGCTCGCCACCACCGGCGTGACGTTCTTCCTCCTCCTGCTCGGCCTCTACACGGCCGCCGTCGGCGCGGGCGCGACCTGCAACGAAACGTACCCCGGCTGCGCCGGCCAGCTCTCCCCGGTCGGCCTCACGCTCCCCCAGTTCGTCGAGTGGTTCCACCGGTTCGTCGCGATGGCGGTCGGATTCGTCATCCTCGGGAACGCGCTCGTCCTCCAGCACCGCTTCGGCGGCACGAACGCGAGCCGCGCCGGCTGGATAGCGCTCCTCGTCCTCCCGCTCCAGGTCGTGCTCGGCGGCACCACCGTCACGTTCGCCGGCCTCGTCGAGGGCGGGTACGCGCCGCCCGTGCAGTCCCTGCACTTCTTCGCCGCGTTCGCCATCTTCACCGCGCTCGTCGCCGCGACCGCGTGGGCGTACCAGCGCGACGGCCGCATCGGCCCGAACGCGCCGCGAACCGCGCTCACCGCCGGCGCGGGCCTCTTTCTCGCACACCTCCTGCTCGCGCGCGACCTCCTCCTCACCTACACCGCGTCCGTCCAGACGCTCTACCACTTCGCCGGCCTCCTCGGGTTCGCCGCGCTGTTCGCCGCGCTCTGCTGGAACCGCGGCCTCTCGACGCGCGCCCGCACCGCCGCCGGTGCCGCAATCGGCTTCTACCTCGGCGAAACCGTCCTCACCGTCGGCATGGTGCTCGTCACGACTCCGGTCGAACTCGCCGCATACGCCGCCGCCGCGCTCGCGCTCGTCGCGGCCGCCGTCGCCGCGCGCGCCGACCCCGGCCGCGACAACGCCCGTCCGGCCGCCGAGTGAACCTTGCGTGATGGGTAAACAGTTTATACGGGATGCCGTTTAATAGGGGTCGTATGGACGGAACTAGCAGGCGTACGTACCTCAAAGGAACCGCCGCCGGAGCCGCCACGCTCGGCCTCGCCGGCTGTCTCGGATTCGGCGGGAGCGGCGAAGACACCATCCAGATCGGGAGCGACATCCCCTACCCGCCGTTCGAGTACCGGGAGACCGACGGCACGCTCGTCGGGTTCGACGTGGACATCGCGGAAGCCGTGTTCGGCGAACAGCTCGGGATGACGCCCGAGTTCAACCAGACCGCGTTCGACGGCATCATCAGCGCGCTGAACAACGGGAACTTCCGCGTCATCATGTCCGCGATGACCATCAACGACACGCGCGCGGAGAAAGTGGACTTCTCCGACCCCTACTTCACCGCGTACCAGACCATCGTCGTCCCGCAGGACAGCGACGTGACCACGAAGGAAGACCTCCGTGGGGCCACCGTCGGCGTCCAGAAGGGCACGACCGGCGCGACCGCCGCCACCGAACTCCAGGAGGAGTTCGGCGGCGACCTCGACATCAAGCAGTACGACCTCATTGCGGACGCGTTCAACGCCATCCTGAACAACCAGGTGGACGCCATCATCAACGACAACACCGTCAACGCCCAGTACATCTCGGAGAACGAGGGCGAACTCCGGTTCGTCGAGGGCGACGGTGCCGCCGCCGAACAGGGGAAGAACGCGCCGCCCTACCTGACGCTCACCGTCGAGGAGTACGGTATCGCGTTCCGGCAGGACGACGACGACCTCCGCGAGGACGTCAACGACGCGCTCGCCACCATCCGCGAGAACGGAACGTACGACGAGATATACAACGAGTACTTCGAAGGGTAGCCCTTCGATGTCCGACGCCCTCTCCGAGACCGAACCCACGACGAACACGGGCCTCCTGACCGACCGGAACGTCCGCGTCGCGGGGCAAGCAATCGCGCTGGTGTTCGCGACGGCCGTCCTCTACCTCCTCTACCGAATCGGCTCGCTCGTCGACACCGGCCTCCTCGAAACCATCTTCCCGCGGTTCGTGGACGCCTACCTCCTCGTGCTCTTCATCTTCGTGGTCGGCGGCATCCTCTCCGTGATTCTCGGCGTGTTCGTCGGACTCGGCCGCATCTCGCGCTCCACGCTCACCCGGAGCGTCACCATCGGGTACGTCGAGTTCTTCCGCGGCACCCCCCTGTTGTTCCAGCTCATCGTCATCTACTACGGCATCCCGACATTGTTCGGCGGACAGAACTTCCCCATCCAGAACTGGGAGATTCCGGCCGCCATCATCGGGCTGACGCTGAACCACGGCGCGTACATCGGGGAGGCGATTCGCGGCGGCATCAACTCCGTGCCGGACGGCCAGATGGAGGCCGCGCGCTCGCTCGGCATGTCCTACATCGGGGCGATGCGCGAGGTCGTCCTCCCGCAGGCGTGGCGGAACGCCCTCCCCGCAATGGGGAACGACCAGGTCATCCTCATCAAGGACACCTCCCTCCTCACCGTCATCGCCGTCCCCGAACTCCTCAGTCAGTTCCGGGACGTGTACTCCACGACGTTCGACCCGTGGACGCCCATCGTCCTCGTCGCCGTCGCCTACCTCTGTCTCACGCTCCCGCTGAGCTACGTCGTGACGTACTTCGAGCGTCGCGCCAGCCCCGGAGGTGAGGGCGAATGACCGACTCCCAACTCGTCTTCGACGGCGTGAACAAGTACTTCGGGGAGAACCACGTCCTCAAGGACATCGACCTCGACGTCGAGGACGGCGAAGTCGTCGTCGTCGTCGGCCCCTCGGGGAGCGGGAAGTCCACGCTCCTCCGGTGTACGAACCGCCTGGAGGAGATTCAGTCGGGCGAGATTCGACTGGAGGGCGTCTCGCTCACCGACCCCGAGACGGACATCAACCTGCTCCGTCAGCGCATCGGGATGGTGTTCCAGTCGTTCAACCTCTTCCCGCACAAGACCGCCCTGCAGAACGTCACGCTCGCCCCACGGAAGGTGAAGGGCATCCCCGAGAGCGAGGCCGAGCGGACGGCGCGCGACCTCCTGGAGCGCGTCGGTCTCGACGGGAAAGCCGACTCCTATCCCCACCAGCTAAGCGGCGGCCAGCAACAGCGCGTCGCCATCGCTCGCGCGCTCGCGATGCGGCCGCACGTGATGCTGTTCGACGAGGTGACGAGCGCGCTCGACCCCGAACTCGTCGGGGAAGTCCTCTCCGTGATGCGCGGCCTCGCGGACGAGGGGATGACGATGCTCGTCGTCACCCACGAGATGGGGTTCGCGCGCGAGGTCGGTGACCGCATCGTCCTCATGGCGGACGGCGAGAAGGTCGAGGAAGCGCCGCCGGAGGAGTTCTTCGAGAACCCGGAGACGGAGCGCGCGAAGCAGTTCCTCTCGAAGTTCCTCGAAGTCTAGAACTCCGTCACCACTTCTACGCCGCTCGTCCCGTAGTCGTCCATCGCCGCCAGTCGCTCCGGAACCTCGTCGAGCGAGAGTTCGCGCGTGACGAGCGCGCCCGGATCTACCTCGCCGGCGTCGATGAGCGCGAACAGTTCGTCGTAGCTCGTCGGCGACATCCCCCGCGACCCGAGGAAGGAGAGTTCGTGTCGGGTCATGTAGTCCGTCGGCAGACGCACCTCACCCGCTTCCGCGTCCGTGGTGAGGCCGAGTTGGACGTGCGTCCCGCCCGACCGCAGGCTCTCGACGGACGCCCGGCACGTCTCCGCGCTCCCCAGCGCGTCCAGCGACACGTGCGCGCCACCGACCCGTTTCTGAACCTCCGCGGCCGCGTCCGTCTCACTCGCGTTCACGGTTTCGGCCGCGCCCATCCGGGCCGCGGCGTCGAGCGCGTCGTCCCGGATGTCCACCGCGACGACGCGCGCGCCGAGCGCCGACGCCACCTGCACCGCGGACAGCCCGACGCCGCCGCAGCCGTGGACGGCGACCCAGTCGCCCGCGCCGAGCGGCGCGCGGTGCGCGAGCGCGTGGAACGCCGTCATGAACCGACACCCCAGCGCCGCGGCCGCGCGCGCCGACACGGATTCGGGACGGTGCGTGACGTTGTAATCGGCGTGCGGCACCGCGACGCACTCCGCGAACGCGCCCGGAACCGCGGGCTCGAACCCGAGCGCGTACCCGTTCTCACAGCGGTTCCCGTGCCCGGACAGACACCGCGGACACGACCCGTCGCCGAGACAGAACGGCACCGCCACGTCGTCCCCGACCGCGAACTCCGTCACTCGGTCGCCGACCTCGACGACGCGTCCCGCGGGTTCGTGGCCGAGTACCTGTCCCAGCGGCACGTCGTCGTCCGCCCACTCGCCGTGCCCCCTCCACGCGTGCCAGTCGCTCCGACACACGCCGCAGGCCTCCACCTCGACCACGACCCCGTGCGGGGCCGCCGTCGGCCTGTCGCGCTCCTCGATACGAAGCGGTTCGCCGTACTCCCGCAAGACTGCCGCGCGCATACACCCCGTGCGTGCTCCACCGAGTTAGGGTCCTAGAAGAAGTCCTCCAACCCCGACTGCGCGTCGTCCGCCTCCTCCTCGCTCGCCTCCGCGTCGTCGTCTTCGTCCACGAACACGTCCGTCGCGTCCTCCTCGTCGCCGGGCTCCGCGTCGGAGAGGTCGGCCTGCCCCTCGAACGCGCCCCCCGAGTGCTCGACCGCGCGCTCCTCCCGGAGCTCCTCGGCGTCAGCGACGATGGACTCGACCTTGTTCGTGGTCTTCCCGCTCCCCGTGACGAACGCGACGTGCTCCTCGCTCATCTCGTAGGCGGCGGCCATCGCCACCGTGAGTTCGCGGTTCTTGCAGTGGTGCGTCATCGCCGCGAGGAACGGAATCAGTTCGCGGCGCGCGCTCGCCATGCTCACGCCCGCGGACTCCGCGATGTGGCGCGCGACGTAATCCCGCTTCTCCCGCGTGCCGCGCGAACTCCCGAGCTTCGACCAGTACGACGGCGGGCCGTACCGCGTCCAGCCCCCGTGGTCGCCCTGCCGCGCGGCCGCGACGCCCGCCGCGACGTTGTCGGTCGCGTACCGCCAGTACGAGTAGTTCTGGGTCGCGCGCACCCGCCCCAGCCACTTGTCCGCGTTCGACAGGAAGCCGTACGCGTCCGCCAACTCGGCTCCGGAATAGTCCTTCGGGACGTTGTCCTCCACCCAGTTCAGGAGGTCGTCCGGCGTCTCGTCCACGTCGTACGCCGCCTGCAGTGACTCCTGCGCGCCCTTGTTCTTGATGACGTCGTCGAGGAAGTCGAAGATGCCCTCCGTCGTGTCCCGGTCGCCCGTCACCACGTCCTCCGCTTCGAGCACCTCGTCCGTCTCCGCGAGCGCCTGCAGGTCGTTCACCGCAGACCGCAGGTCGCCCGCGTTCTTCCGCGCGAGCGCGTCCAGCGCGGCGTCCTTGTACTCCACGCCCTCCCGCCGACAGATGTCGCGCAGGACGGGAACGATGCTCCGCCGGGAGACGTCCCGGAACTCGATTTCGCGACAGGCGTTCCGGAGGCCGTTCGACATGTCGTAGTACTCGTTCGCGATGAGCACCATCGGCTGGCTCGCGTCCTTCACCAGCCGCGTCACCGCGCGCGCGCCGCCGCGGTCGGCGTTCCCGTGGATGTTGTCCGCCTCGTCCATGATGACGAGCTTCCGCCCGCCGGAGCCGCCGGTGAGCGTCCCCGACTTCGCCGCCTCGCCCGCGACGCGCTCGATGACGTCCTTCGTCCGGCTGTCGCTCGCGTTCAACTCGATGGTGTCCCAGCCCATGTCGCTCGCGAGCGCGTGCGCCGCCGACGTCTTCCCCACGCCCGGCGACCCGTGGACGATGACCGCCTCCCGGTGTTCCTCCCACGTCTCCGCCCACTGCTTCAGGGCGTCCCGGGCCTTGTCGTTGCCCCGAACCTCCGAGAGCGACGACGGGCGGTACTTCTCCATCCAATCAGACATTACCCGACGTAGGGGCGAACGGCGTTTAGTGGTTGCGAACACACCACCGACACCGATTTCATATCGCGAAATAGGATGTATCGGTCGTAACGGCTACGGTCGTTCCCCGCCAGTCCAGACTGTGACTCGAACCCCTCTCCGCGGAGCAGTCGCTGGCGCGCTGACGTACGCCCTCGGGTACGCGCTGGCGTACGCGACATCGAGCGGCGACATCGAGGACGAACTCGCCGCCCTGAACTTCCTCCTCGGCGTGTTCGGCCAGGACGCGGTGCCGACGTGGACGGCGGTCGGCTGGCTCGCCTACAACGCGATGTACGTCCCGCTCACCTACTGGAACACCACGCAGAACCTCCTCGCCAACGCCAGCCCCCTCGTCCACCTCGTTCCGGGCGTCCTGCTCGCGCTCGCGGGCGCCGGCGTCGCACTCTCCGGGACGGCACGAACGCCGACCGCGGGTGCGCGCGCCGGCGTCACGGTCACGCTCGGCTTCCTCCCCCTCGTCGCGCTCGGCGTCTTCGCGTTCACCGTCACGCGCGGCGACCTCACCGTCCGCCCCGACCCCGCGCTCGCCGTCGTCGCGGGCGCGCTCTACCCGCTCGCGTCCGGCGCGCTCGGCGGCGCGCTCGCCGGCTGGCTCAGAGGTCGCGCGCCACCAACTCGCCCCACGAACTGAACCCGTACCGGTCGTAGAACGCCCGCGCCCGCTCGTTCGCCGGATCCACGTCCAGCACAATCCGGTCGAGCGGGAGGCTCATGTCGCGCGCGGCGTCCAGCGCGGCCTCCAGCAGGTCGTCCGCGACGCCCGTTCCCCGATACGACTCCTTGACGAACACCTCGTTCAACACGGCCGAATCCCAGATGTACGCGAGCGACTCGGGGAGCACGAACACGTATCCGACGAGGCGACCGTCCTCGACGGCGACCTGCACGCTCCGCGGGTTCTCGGCGACGCAGTCCGCGACCCAGGACAGGTACTCCTCGCGGTACTCGTCGGTGAGTTTCGCCTCGTACGCCGCCTCCTTCGCGTCGTCGCCCGTTCCCTCTCCCAGTCCCGTCTCGAACGCGCGCTTCAAGCGCCAGAGTCCCTCGGTGTCGCCGTCGTACTCGCGTACCGTGCTCATACGTCTCGTCCGACTGGCCCCGAGTTAGCGCTGGCGCTCCCGGAACCGCGCCGCGAGCAGGAACCCGCTCAGGACGACCACGAGCAACCGGAACCCCGACGTGACCACGGGGAACACGCGCTCCACGTCCGCCGATTCCGCGCCCGCGCTCGGATCGACGCCCGTGTAGTAGTGCGTGTTCGCGGTCGTCCCGCCGACTGTGTCGCCCGCCGGGGAGAGGTCGACGAACGTCTGCACGAGGCCGCGCTGGTTCGAGAGGAGGAGTTCGCCGTTCACGGTGTAAAACCGGTCGTGCACGGGATAGAATGCGTTCACGCCGTTCACGACGAGGTCGGGAAGGACGCCGCCGAACACGAACGCCGCGAGCGCGACGAACGCCACCCGCACCCCGCGGTCGCCGTACCGCCGGCGGAGCCGCGAGATCGGCCGCCGGGTATCGACCGCGAGCGCGCCGAGCGCGACCGCCGGGAGCACGAGGTTGTGGAGGACGGCGCGGTGGCCGCCCGCTATCCAGAACCCGAGGAAGGTGTCGAAGTCGGGGAGCGCCGCCGCGGCGAGCACGACGAGTACGCTCCGCCGGTCGAACGCCGCCCCGAGCAGGGCGACGGCGACGATACCGCCGATGGCGACGTGAACGAGGGTCGAGGGCATACCGCGTGGTTCGCGCTCACCCGACATGGTTTCGTCGCCCGTCGATACGCTTTTTCACCGTCAAACGAAGAAGGGGTATGGACAGGGACGCGCGCGCGCACCTCGCGGAACGCATCGCCGGTGAAGTCACGTTGAGCGACGACCCCGGCGCGACCCTCCGGAAGTGGCGGACGGACTTCGGCGTCTCCCAGACCTCGCTGGCGGACGAACTCGACATCTCCTCGTCCGTCATTTCGGACTACGAGAGCGGACGGCGTGACTCGCCCGGAATCGGCCTCGTCAGCCGCCTCGTCACCGGACTTCTCGACATCGACGAATCGCGGGGCGGCGACCGCATCCGCCAGTACGGCCGCGTGCTCTCCGCGGGCTTCGAGAGCGACGTGGTGCTCGACCTCCGCGAGTACTCGACGACCGTTCCGCTCGCCGACCTCTACGACGCCGTCGGCGCGACCGAAGTCGCCGCCGGCGACCGCGACCGCGTGAGCGGCCACACGGTCATCAACAGCATCGAGGCCATCACGCGGCTCTCCGCCGAGGACTTCTACCGGCTCTACGGACAGAGCACGAACCGCGTGCTCGTGTTCACACAGGTCTCCCGGGGGGAGTCGCCGCTGGTCGCGCTCCGCGTCGTCAATCCCACGCCGAACGCCGTGCTCCTCCACGGCATCGACGAGGACGACCTCTGGGAGCACGCGCCCCGCCTCGCCCAGCGCGACGGCTTCTCGCTCGCCGTCACGAACCAGGACACCGATGACATGCTGGACGAACTCCGCGAGTTCCCGTAGGGCTTGCACGCCGACACCGCTCTGCCACGGGCGCTGTCGGCGGATTTCGCTCGCGCCCGTGACGCACTCGCTACGTCACGCCGCCCGCTGGCGTCGCCTCCCCTCATAAACGTTCGCCCGAGAGTTTTTCGCGATTCGCGCCGAGAAGGACGTGTGTCGCCCCGCCGTCCGGTTCTCGCGTTCGCCGCCGCCGTCTCCGTGTTCGCCGCCGTCGCGCTCGCGGTCACCGCCGCGCTCGACCCCTACGTCTGGCCGTCCGCGATAGTCGGCCTCCTCGCGGGGTCGGTCGCCGGCGTCGTCGCCCTCCTGTTCGTCCGCGCTCGCGCCAACACCGCGCTCGGGGTCGCGCTCGGCGTCTTCGGCATCGCCTTCCTCCCCGCGCTGGGCGCGCTCGTGCTTCTCCACGTGCAACTGTCGGTCGCGACTCCGGTCGCGGGCGTGATTGCGGCGCTCGCCGCCGGTGCGAGCGCGCTCAGAGAAAGATAGTGGGTTACTCGACGAACGTGTACTTCCGTTCGTTCATCGGCCCCCAGCCGTCGAACACGAACTCGCCTTCGGGCTGCGTGAACGGCTCCAGTTCCACGCGCTTCTCGTGGTTGTGGCGGTCGTGCACCTGCTCGTACTCGCTGAAGGAGATGTCGTAGCGGTCTTCGATTTGGTCGTAGATGTCACAGGCCTCGATTTCGTCCTTCCAGCCGTCGGCGACGGTCTCGGCGTGAATTTCGGCCTGTGCGCCCGAGCCGTACGAACCCACGAGAAGCGTCTCGCCCGCCATCTCGGTGCCCTCCTCGGCGGCTTCGAGGAGCGCGCTCATCCGCGCGATGTGGACGGAGCCGGTGTACCAGTTCCCGACCTCGCGGCTGATGGAGAGCGTCGGGTCGATGACCTCGGCGTACCAGTCCTGGTACTGCTCAGTGTCCCCGAGCGCGTCCATGTACTCCCGAATCGCCTCCTGGTAGGCGTCGTCGTCCTCGAACTCGCCGGGACGCGGCTGGCGGCCGATTTCGTCCGCGAGCGCGTCCTCGTGTTCCGTGTCCCGGACGACGTGCCGGTACGCGAGCAACGCGGCCTTCCGCACCATCCCCGGGAACGGCGTGTGGAACGGCGCGTACTCGAACCCGTCCAGTTCCACGTCGCCCGCGACGGACTCGTAGTCCTCCAGGGCCTCGCGCATCCGCGAGAGGTACACCTGCACCGAGCGCTTCCCGTCCACGCTCGGGAACTGCTGGTTCGGCTTCAGGAAGTCCGTCTCGTCCGCCGACCCGTACCCCTGCGCGTGGCTGAGTTCCACGAGACTCGGGTCTTCCGTGATGTACATCGCCACCGCGCCAGCGCCCTGCGTCGCCTCACCCGCGTCGCCGCGCGCGTACAGCGCCGTGTCCGTCGCGATGACCAGCGCGCCGCGACCGCGGTTCCGCCCAGCCTTGATCCAGTTGTACGCGTCGTCGATGCTCTGGGTGCCCGCGATGCACGCGAACTTCCGCTCGCCCTTGTTCGCGTGATGGAAGTCCTCGTCGTACACCTCTTCGAGGCAACCAGCGACGTACGTCGAAACCGGCTTCGAGTTGTCGAACGCGGACTCCGTCGCCACGTCGATACGCCCGATGTCGTCGGGTTCGAGGCCCTTCCGCTCCATCAGCTTGTACGCCGCGTTCGACGCCATCGTCACGATGTCCTCGTACGCGTCCGGGAAGCTCGACGCCCGCAGTCCGAGTCCCTTCGTGTACTTCGCCGGGTCGTCGCCCTTCTGCGGCGCGAACGTCTCCGGCAGGTCGAGCTTCAGTTTCCCCGTCCAGATTTCGACCGCGTCGATACCGACTGCTGTCATACTCGCGTCTATCAACACTGGCTATATGGGTTTGTCGATAGGGTGTTCGACGAACGTCGAATTACTGGTCGCTCGACTCGACCTGGATGTAGTCGATACGGATGCCCGAGTACGCGTTCGTCTGCGCCTCCACGCGGAGGTAGAGCGTTCCACCGCTGTTGATGTAGTCCACGACGGACTGCGAGAGCTGAATCGTCCGCGTCGTCGTGCTCCCGCTCTGCAACGAGTACGTCTGCCCGAGCGCCGTTCCGTCGGCCGTCACGGGCGTCACGTCGAAGCCCTGCCCCGAACTCATGCGGTAATCCCCGATGACGAGCGTGTGCTGGGAGCGCGACGGCAGACTCTCCACCGCGATACCGACTCGCGTCTGGAACCCGCCGATGGTGCCGTTGTAGTCCGTCGAACTGATGGTCACCACCTGGTTGTCGTTCGAGTCCACGTCCACGTTCCCGAACCCGGAGAGGTCGCCGTACGCGTTCTGCGGCGGAATGCTCGGATCCTCGTTCGTCTCCGTCGAGCCGTCGCCGTCCTTGAACGCGCTCGGATACGTCGTCACCGCCGCCGTCGTCCCGCCGGAGTACGACCGGACGGCCGCGTCCTGTCCGTTCGGCCCGACGACCACCACGCGCGCGTTCGCGGGCCGACTGTTCGGCTGGTGCTGGGTCGTCGTCGTCGGACTCGTCGTCGTCTCGTCGATGGTGCCGTCGTTGTCGAAGTCCCAGCGGTACTCCGTGATGTCGCCCGTGGAACCGCTCGCGTCCAACTCGTACGTGTCCGCGGAGTTCCCCGGGCCGTCGTCCGTCATCGTGATGGAGAGCGCCGCGGACGGCCCGCCGGACGCCGCCGCCGGCACCCGCGGCGTCAGCACGCTCTCCGGAATCTCCGCCTCCGCGAACCCGGGGCCGGCCCACGTGACCTCCAGCGTGTCCTGACTAGGCTCGCTGTTCCCCTCCTCGTCGTACGTGTTGTCGTAGTACGTGACCGTGATGTCGTGCTGGCCGGCGGTGAGGTACACGTCGCCGCTCGCCTTCTGGACGCTGTGGTCGCCCGCGTTGTCCACGACGAGCTGGCCGTCGATGTACAGCCGACTCCCGTCGTCGGACGTGGTGGCGAACGTGTACGTGCCGTCCTCGGGAACCGCGATGGACGCCGTGAAGTTGTACCCGTAGCCGTTCGTCCGCCGACCGCCGTACGCGTCGATGTCGAACGTGGACGCGTTCCCGTCAGCGACCGCCGTCTGCGCCTCGAAGTTCGGCATGTACGACCCGCTCCCGGTGTAGTCGCCCTCGTAGTACCGGAAGTACGTCCCGCCCGGCTGGGGCGTCGCCGGCCGCGTCACCTTCACCGCGAGTTCGTCACCGCCGACGGACGCCGTCGCGTGCACCCGCGTCTCCCCCGGGTTGACGTACATCTGGACGATAGACCGGCTGTCGCTCGTGCGGTTCTCCGAATCCGGGAAGTCCGCGACGCTCGTGTTCTCCGTCGCGTAATCGACGAGCACGCCGCTCAGACTCCCGCCGCTCGACGTGGACACCGTCGTCGAGGCGTTGATGTACGTGTTCGACGTGTTCACCACGAGCGTGTTGTTCTCCGAGTAGTACGCCACTCCCAGTCCCGGGTTGTTCGCCTCCATCCACTCCGTGTCCCACCGGAGGTTGTACGTTCCGCCGACCGTACCGTTCCCCGCCGTGGACTGCGCCACGTCGAACTCCACGCGGTCTGCGTCGTCGCTGTCGTCCCCGATGGTCGCGCGAGCGCTCGAACTCACCGCGCTGAACTCGTAGGTGACGCGGCCGTCGCTCCCCGTGGACTTGTCTCGCGAGCCGACAACGTCCCCGCCCGACACCGAAACGTCCGCGTTCGGCACGGGGTTGTTGTACTCGTCTCTGACCTCGAACGTCACCGGGTCGCCCACTCGCACCGTGTCGTTCCCGACGCGCGTGATGTACGCGGCCTCGGTGTCCACGGTCTGCGACCCGACGCCGATTTTCGCCGCGCGAAGCGTGTACTCCACGCCGCCCTCCAGGACGACCTGCACCTCGTTCTCGCCAGCCTGCGTGACGCTCACGACGTGCTCCTGGGTTCCGAGCGACGTGCGGTTACGCCACTCCGCGGCCGGCATCCGCGAACTGAACGTTATCGTGACGTTCCCGGTAGTGTTCGTCACGTCCACGGGGTTGTAGGGGCCGCTCAGCACGCTCGGGTCGACGGCGGACGCGGTCACGCCGTTCTGGAAGTAACTCCCGTTCAGCGCGACCAGCGTGATGGTCTCCCCGTCGACGAGCACCTGGTTGGACGCCGCCGGCACCGTGTGCACGTCCGCGAAGTCGTTGTACAGGAGGCCGTTCTCCAGCACGCGCGAGGGCGCGCCACCGTAGACGTTGTACTGGGCGTCGTACACGAGCGACTTCGTCGGATACGACAGGCTGTTGTTCTGCCTGGTGAAGAACTGCGCCGTCTCCTCGTCGTCGGTCACGGTGACGTTCGCGACGGAGAGCGTCGCGTTCCCGACCGTCTCAGTCTGTAACGTCCCCGTCGCGGACGGCGGGTTCACGAAGAACGTCCGCACCGGATACTGCGTCCCGAGCGCCACCGACTCCGGGCGTCCGCCGCCCGACCCCGCGGCGCTGAGAACCGAATTCCGCACCGCCACGAGGTCGGACTCGACCGCCTGGCTGTGCTGGAACTCGATGGCTTCGTTCTCCTGGGGGACGACGTACGCCTGGTAGGTGGAGAGGAGGATGACGAGGATGGCGAACATCAGGATGGCACCGATCTGCACGGTCACCCCGCGCTCGTCCTCCAGGAGTCGCATTACCTCTGCTTCCCGTCCGAGCGGGATAAATCCTTACTCGTCCTCTTCGACGACTTCGGGCTGTGCGAGCGCGCTCTGGAGGCTGTCGAGGCCGTTCACCCACTCGACGACCAACCCGTATTCGAGGTCGTCCGCGAGCTCCATCGGCAGGTCTTCGCCGTCGATGATGCGGGTGCCCGCGCAGGCGGCGAGGCCGAGCGCGCGGTCGAAGTCCTCCTCGTCCTCCGCGCCCGCCGCGGCCTGCACGTACTCCGTCACGTCGGCCTCGTCCGCGACGCCGTCCGCGACGTACTGCTCGGCCGAGTAGAACACGGCGACGAGGCTCGTCTGCACGCCGTCCACGAGCATCAGCGTGTCCTCGTCCGCGATGTCGGGTTCGGCGAGCACGGTGTCCCGAATCTTCGCGAGTTCGTCCAGCGTCTCCTCCTCGTCCAGGTCGCCGTCCTGGTAGTCGGTGACGATTTTCGCGACCGCGATGGCCACGTCGTCCTGGAGGTTCAGAAGGAGGCGGGCGGAGTCCTCCTCCTCGGGGTCGAGGTCTTCGTCCCGCAACCGGTCGAGCCAGTTCTGCCAGCGTTCGTCCGCGTAGTACTCTTCTTCGTTCTCACTCATACCCACAACGCCGGCCGCCCGGGTGAAAGTCCTTTCTTTTAGGCCAGGGAGGCCTGGGTGTCGATACCGTAGACCGCCCGCGGCGTCTCCACGTGCGCGTTCCTGACGGCGTCCTCGAACCCGTGTTCGAGCAGCCAGTTCACCCGACGCGGAACGGTCTTCGGCCCCATCACCATCCCCGGCCGGTCGGGGTCGTCCACGAAATCCGTCTCCATCAGGAAGGGCGTCCCGTTGGTCGCGGCGCGCTCCAGTCGGTCTTTCTCGCTCATCACGCTCGGCGTCACGCCCGCGAGTTCGCCCGCCGCGTAGTGCTTCACGACGCGGGACGGGTCGAGGCCCGCGTCGGCCGCCCACTCCCCGACTTCGGTGAGGTCTTCGGTCGCTTCGGTGTGGAGTTGTACCGCGAGGTCGCGGTCGGCCGCGAGCGCGAACGCGTGCCGCATCGTCTCGTTCGACGCCGCCCATACCTCATCAGATACGTCGTAGTGCGGCCGCCCCGACTTCAACGCCACCGCGTCGCTCGACGCGGCGTACTCCGCGGCCACCTCCAGTCCCGCCCGCATCAGGTCGCCCGCGTCTGCGGGACTGTGGCCGTCCTCGACCAACTGCGACACCAGGCCGGGGTGGACGCCGAGCACGGGCCACGCCCGCCCCCGGAGTTCTTCGGTCGCCCGTTCCGCGATTTCGATGGTCGTCTCGAACACGTGCTCGAAATCCTCCCGCGACTCGGGGAGGGGGCCGAGGTGCCACGAGGGCTTGTTCACCACGAGCAAGTGGGTGCCGCCGCTCCGCGCGAAGTCCTTCACGGCCTCGATGCCCCGCGCGTGCTCGGGGTCGAGGTGCATGTGGTCGTCGAGAACCGGCGTGCCGAGGTCGCGCATACCCACGGATAGCGGGCGGCCGCCTGAAGAAGCTACTCTTCGAGGAGGACGGCGTCCGTCGCCGCGTTCCGCAGGGCGTCCGAACTCCCGTGCTCGCCGGGCGTGACCGCGAGCGTGTCCACGCCCTCCCGCGCCGCCTTCTCCAGCACGGGCTTGAAGTCGATGTCGCGAGACGCGATGGCGAGCACGTCGATACCGCCGGACACCGCGAGCTCCGTGGCGTCCACCGCGAGTTTCACGTCCACGTCCCCGCTCGTCACCCGCACGTCGTACCCCCGGGCTTCGCCCGCCTGAATCAACCCCGGCGTCGCGTGCTGGTCGAGGTAGAGGCGGGTGACCGCGAGCGTCCCCGCGTCCTCGGCAGCCTCCCGCACGTCGTCTAAGTCCACATCGAACTCCTCGCGCAACACGTTCGGCCCGTCCACGAACAGGCCCACGCGCCGCCCGCCGTCAACGAGGTCGCGAAGTCCCATACCACGCGAAGGGCGCTCACTCCGCCTAACGGTTCCGGTCTCCTGTCCGACGTACCCTGATTCGAGTGCGAGAGTTGAAACAGGAAGCCGCCTCAGTCGGGCGTGCCAGCCACGAACCACACCAGCTGGCACACCATGCACTGCACCAACTGCGACAACACCACCGGTTTCTCGCTCACGCTCGCCTGCACACTCCCCGTTGACACACCCGCCGCGAACGGCCGGCCCGCGGTCTCGCTCACGCTCCAGTGCCGCCGCTGCGACAGCCTCGCGGTCGACGGTAACCCTATCGAGACGCTCCGCGATTACCTGTAGGCGGCCTCACGGAGGCGACGCGTCACGTCCGCCACCCGATCCGAAGACCAAAACCGACTGAAGTACTCGCGGTTCCGCACGGTCGCGAGACCGCCGTTTTCGAGCTCCTCGATCGCGGCGTCCGTCGCCTCGGATAGGCTCGTCCCCCGATAGACGCGTTCTCGACCGTTTCCGGTTTCTACGTCGACGCGAACGGTCGCGTTCACCCTCGACCCGTCGTGGACGACCGATGGGCCCGCGCGCAAGACTACGACACGCTCCGTGCTGGGTACTTCATCCGACCCTCGAAAGTGAACGTACTTGGACACGTTTGTGACTATTTCGTCTAAATAGCTACAAGGCCATAAGACTGCCGACCGGCCTAATCGGGGTATGGACGAGCGGATTCTCGGAACGACGAAAGTGACGGATCGGTGGCGGATGAGTCTCATCAAAGCCGTCCGGGAGGAGTTCGAGGCACAGGGCGAGAGCGTCGAGGTCGGCGACCAGGTCGTGTTCAAGAAGGTCGGGGAGAAGATCGTCATCGAACCCGCGTAGTTTTCACCCCCGCGTGAGACACCTCCGCTATGTCACTGCGGACTCCACCGCTCCGCGACGTACACGACGACGCCGGCGCGACGTTCACCGACTTCGGCGGTTGGGAGATGCCCGTCGAGTTCGACTCCATCCGCGAGGAACACGCCGCCGTCCGCGAGGACGCCGGCATCTTCGACGTCTCCCACATGGGCCAAATCGAGGTGTCCGGCCCCGACGCCGAACAGTTGATGCAGCGCCTCACCACGAACGACGTGAACGCGCTCGACCCCGGCGACGCCCACTACTCCAGCATCGTCACCGCCGACGGCCACCTCCTCGACGACACCGTCGTCTACGACCTCCCCGACCGCGACGGCTTCCTGTTCGTCCCGAACGCCGGCCACGACGAACAGATGGCCGACCGCTGGACGACCCACCGAGACGACTGGGGGCTGGACGCGACCGTCGAGAACCGAACCACCGAGTACGGGATGGTCGCCGTGCAGGGGCCGAACGCGCCCGACCTCGTCGCGGACGCGAGCGCAGGCGACGTGCTCGACCTCTCGATGTTCGAGACGACGCGCACCGAGGTCGCCGGGGTCTCCTGTCTCGTCTCCCGGTCGGGGTACACGGGCGAGGACGGCTTCGAACTCGTCTACGACAACGACCACGCGGAAACCGTCTGGGGCGCGTTCGACTGCCAGCCCTGCGGCCTCGGCGCGCGCGACACCCTCCGCATGGAGGCCGGCCTCCTGCTCTCCGGGCAGGACTTCGACGCCGAGTCGAACCCCCGCACGCCCTACGAGGCCGGCATCGGCTGGACGGTCAAACTCGACACGGAGTTCGTCGGCCGGGACGCGCTCGAACGCGCGAAGGAGGAGGGCGTTGACGAGACGTTCCGCGGGGTCGTCCTCCTGGAGCGCGGCGTCCCCCGACACGGCTACGACGTGACTGACGGCGACGGGACGGTCGTCGGCGAACTCACGAGCGGCACGATGAGTCCGACGCTCGACGAACCCATCGGCCTGGGCTACGTCTCCGCCGACTTCGAACCCGGCGACCGAGTCGGCGTCGTCATCCGCGGTGACGAGAAGAAGGCAGAACTTAGGACACCCCGCTTCCTCGACTGAACCATGAGCTTCGACGTACCCAGCGACCTGTACTACCTCGAATCGCACGAATGGTACGACCCCGACACCGGACGGGTCGGAATCAGCGACTTCGCGCAGGACGAACTCGGCGACGTGGTGTTCGTCGAACTCCCCGACGAGGGCGACGCCCTCGAACAGGACAACCAGTTCGGCGTCGTGGAGTCCATCAAGGCCGTCAGCGACCTCTACAGTCCCGTCTCCGGCGAGGTCTCTGACACGAACACCGACCTCGAAGACGCGCCCGAACTCGTGAACGACGAACCGTTCGGCGACGGCTGGATGCTCGAAGTCGAGGGCGTCGAGGAGTCCGAGCTGGACGACCTCCTCACCGCCGAGGAGTACCGCGAGCAAATCGAATAATTCTGCGGCGTCCGTGCGTACTCCGCGCCGAGATGTCGGCGTGGTAATGCACGGTCGTGTATTCTTCCGGGGTGTGTGGCGTTCCGGAACCGGGAGTATGATATCCGCGGGTTCGCATGAGACACGTATGCGAACGCACCGTGGTGAGACGCGATGAGCGGAGCGGGAGGGAGTCCGTACGCGCCCCACACGCCGGACGAGACGGCGGAGATGCTCGCGGCCGTCGACGCCGACTCCGTCGAAGACCTCTTCGACATCCCCGAGTCGGTTCGGTTCACGGACGAGTACGGCCTCGACGCCCGGACGGAACAGGAGACGCGACGCGAGGTCGCCGGCCTGCTCGCCGAGAACGACGACGTGACGGAGTTCCTCGGGCGCGGCCACTACGACCACTACGTCCCCTCGCTGGTCGACACCATCAGCCAGCGCTCCGAGTTCATCACCTCGTACACGCAGTACCAGCCCGAAATCACGCAGGGGTTCCTGCAGGTGCTGTTCGAGTACCAGAGCCTCCTCGTCGAACTCACGGGCCTCGAAATCGCGAACTGCTCGATGTACGACGCGGCGACCGCGCTCGCCGAGGCCGCGCTGCTCGCGAAGCGCGTCCGGCAGGCCGACGGCACGCGCGTCCTCCTCCCCGAGAACACCCGCGAGGAGCGCGTGAGCGTCGTCGAGAACTACGTCTCCGGCAACGACCTCACCGTCGAGACCTACCCCACGGAGAACGGCACCGTGAACCTCGACGCGCTCCGCGAGGCCGTGGACGACGACACACTGTTCGTGTACGCGGAGAACCCCAGCACCGAGGGCGTCATCGAGGAGTCCTTGCACGAAATCGGCGCGCTCGCGGACGACCACGACGCCCTGTTCTGCCTCGGCAGCGACCCGGTCGCGCTCAGCCTCCTCCAGCGCCCCGTGGACGTGGGCGCGGACGTGGTCGTCGGGGACGCCGCCGTCCTCGGGATGCCCACGAGCTACGGCATGGGACTCGGCCTGTTCGCCTGCCGGGAAGACTTCCTCCGGCAGGTTCCCGGCCGATTGGTCGGCGCGAGCGAGGACGCGGCGGGCAAGCGCGCGTACACGCTGACGCTCCAGACGCGCGAGCAACACATCCGCCGCGAGCGCGCCACCTCCAACATCTGCACGAACCAGGCGTGGGTCGCGCTCCGCACCGCGATTCACGCCGCCCAACTCGGCCCCGGGGGGCTCGTTGACCTCGCAGAACAGATGGTCGAACTCCCCCGCGAGCTGGCCGCCGAACTCGACGACGTGAGGGGCGTCCGCGCGCCCGTCAACGACGGCCACCACTTCCGCGAGTTCGTCGCGCACACCGACCAGCCCGCGCCCGCGGTCGCAGCTGACCTCGAAGCCGAGGGGTTCGCCGTGCACGCGGTCGGCGACCACGAACTCCAGGTCTGCGTGACCGACGCGAACGAGCCCGCGATTCCTGACCTCGTCGCGGCGTTCGAGGAGGTGGCCTGAAATGGAGCGCTACGACCAGGCGCGCTTCAGCCAGGCGGACGACGCCGAGTACGAACCCCTGCTCTCCGAGAAGAGCACCGAGGAAGTCGAGGTCGAGTCCTCGCTCCCGGACGACCTCACGCGGGACTCGCTCGAACTCCCCGACCTCTCCGAACCCGAACTCGTCCGGCACTACGTCCGGCTGAGCCAGCAGAACTACGGCGTCGACACCGGCCCCTACCCGCTCGGGTCGTGCACGATGAAGTACAACCCGAAGTTCACCGAAGACCTCGCGGCCCGTCCCGAGGCGGCCGTCCACCCCGACCGCTCCGAGGAGAGCGTGCAGGGCACGCTCGGCCTCCTCCACGGCCTCCAGGAGCAGTTGAAGAAGATCGGCGGAATGGACGCGGTGACGCTCCAGCCGCCCGCGGGCGCGGCCGGCGAGTTCGCCGGCATCCTCCTCGCGAAGGCCTACCACGAGTCCCGGGGGGAGGGCGCACAACGCGACGAAATCGTCATCCCCGACTCGGCGCACGGCACGAACTTCGCGTCCGCCGCGCTCGGCGGCTACGACGTGGTTGAACTCCCGTCCGCCGACGACGGCCGCGTCGACCTCGACGCCCTGGAGGCCGCGGTCGGCGAGAACACCGCCGCCCTGATGCTCACGAACCCGAACACGCTCGGCCTCTTCGAGCGCGACATCGAGGAAATCGCGGACGTCGTCCACGACGCCGGGGGACTGCTCTACTACGACGGCGCGAACCTGAACGCGCTCCTCGGGCGCGCCCGCCCCGGCGACATGGGCTTCGACATCATGCACTTCAACGTCCACAAGACGTTCGCCACCCCGCACGGGGGCGGCGGCCCCGGAGCCGGCCCGGTCGGCGTCACCGACGACCTCGCGGAGTTCCTCCCGAACCCCCAGGTCAGGGAGACCGACGCCGGCTTCGAGTTCTTCGAACCCGACTCCAGCATCGGGAAGGTGCACGGGTTCTACGGGAACTGGCTCGTGCTCGTGAAGGCGTACGCGTACATCGCCCGCCTCGGCGACGACGGCCTCGGTGACGCCGCCGCGAAGGCCGTGCTGAACGCGAACTACCTCGCCGAACAGGTCGAGTACGACGTGCCGTTCGAGCCGTTCCACCACGAGTTCGTCGCGTCCGCGGGCGACCAGGACGCCGCGGACGTAGCGAAGCGCATGCTCGACTACGCCGTCCACCCGCCGACGACGAAGTGGCCGGAAATCGTCAGCGAGGCCTTGATGACCGAACCGACCGAGGTGGAGAGCAAGCGCACGCTCGACCAGCTCGCCGCCGCGTTCAACGCCGTCGCCGACGAATCCACCGAGACCATCGAGAGCGCGCCGGAGCGGACGACAGCGCGCCGCATCGACCAGACCGAGGCCGCGCGCAACCCCCGGCTCTCCTGGCACGCCCTCGATAACTAAGGATTAATAATCTCCCCCGGTTCTCTTAGCATATGGCCGTCGTCAGCGTCTCCATGCCGGACGAACTCCTCGAACGAATCGACGACTTCGCGGACTCACACGGCTACACCGGCCGGAGCGAAGTGTTCCGGGAAGCCGCGCGCAACCTCCTCGGCGAGTTCGAGGACAAACGCCTCGAAGACCGCGAACTCCTCGGCGTCGTCACCGTCCTCTTCGACTACCAGAGCACGACCGTCGAGGAACGCATGATTCGACTCCGCCACGAGTACGAGGGCCTCGTCTCCTCGAACGTCCACAACCACGTCGGCGACCACTACTGCATGGAACTGTTCATCCTCGACGGCACGCTCGAAGACATCTCGGAGTTCGTCGGGCGCGTCCGCGCGACCCAGGACACGCTCACCGTCGACTACTCCGTTATTCCCGTCGACGGCTTCGCCGGACTCTGAGGCGCGTACAGTTTCTTCCGCGCGTCGAGCGGATACACGCGCTCGTCCACCAGGTCGGCGTCCGCGAGCAACCCGATAGCGTGCCTGGTGGTGCGCTTCGACAACCGACTGCGCTCCCTGATGTCCGCCTGCGTCAGCGGCGACTCCGTCTCCAGCACCTTGTACACGAGCTTCGCGCTCGGCGGCAGGGACTCAATACGTGATTCGGCAAAAACGACCACTGGACTGCTGTGCCATACTCGACCACTCGCACCCCGGGAGGGTATCGGTTTCCCTCGCGACAGACCTGGCCGGTACCTACCGGGGCGCGCCACAGCGCGGACACGTCGGCGGGCCGCCCGACGCCGGGAGTGCGAGCCCGCAGTGCTGGCACTCGCCGTCGGGCGCGGTCATCTCCGCCACCGCCGCCCGCGTGGTGCGCCGCACGCCCGCCAGCGTCCCCACGTCCGCGGGCGCGTCGCCGTCCTCGGCGGCGGGGAGCGCGAACCGCGCGCGCTCGGCGACGAACGCCTCGTCGTCCATCGCGTCCGCCAATCCGTCCACGGGGAGCGCCGCGTCCGTGTCGGCGCGTGCGAGCAGGCCGAGCGCCTCCGCGGCGCGGCCGCGAACGTGCACGCGGTCGTCGCTCAGTCGGTCTGCGAGCGCGTCCGCCGCGTCCGCGAGCCGCTCCGGGTGTTCCGTCGCGACCGCGACCAGCGCCGACGCGAGGTGGTAGCGAACGCGCTCGCTCCCGTCGTCGAGGTGGCCGGCGAGCGCCCCCGCGTGGTTGCGGAGTCGGTTCGGGTCGCCGAGCGCGACGCATTCGAGCGCCTGCGCCAGCCGCTCGCGCACCTCCGGCTCGTCGAATTCGAGGCCGACGCGGAGGTCGGCGAGCACGGCCGGCGACGCGACGTCCGGGTGGTCGAGCGCGACGTACCCGAGCGCCTCGGCGCACCGCGCGCGAACGAAGTAGAACTCGTCGTCGTCCCGCAACCGGTCTGCGAGCGCGTCCGCCACCGGGCGAACCGCGTCCGGGTCGGCGTCCGCGAGCGCCGCGAACAGCTTCGCCGCGCCCAGCCGGAACGACCGCTCGTCGTCCGTCAGGAACGGAACGACCGCGGCCGCGACCCCGGCGACCGCGCCCGGCCGGTCGTCCGCGAGGTCGCGGAGCGCGTTCAACGCCCGTCGTCGCACCGCCGCGTCGGCGTCCATCACCCGCGCGAGGCCGTCGCTCGCGGCGTCGTACTCGCCGTCCCGGAGAAGCGCTCGCAGTCGGTCGGTCGCTGGCGGGTCGTCCATCGGCCGGTGACTCGTTCGTTCGCGTCCGCCGCCTTCAACGCTCGGGTTCCCGCGTCACGTCTGACTCTGATAGAGGCGCACGACGATGGCGACCCCGACGAACAGGTCGGGCAGGAAGCCGAACACCCCGATGTCCGGCCGCGGACTGAACCCAACTCAGGAATTCTATATCCCGAAATACGATTTATCGGATGGCGCGCGAGCCGGCGGCTCACCGGTGGAGAACGAGAGAATTCGACGTTCTAGACCGCGGTGGAGTCGATTCCGTTGATGCGCACGAACCCGAATCCGCACTCGGGGCAGTACCACTTCGTCTTCAGTCCGAGGTGGAGGTGCGTCGCGGCGGCGCGGTAGAACTCGCGCTCCTCGTCGCACTCCGGACACTCGTGGTCGAGTTCACGGGCCATACTCGGCGTCTCGAACCGTGTCGTGTTGAATCGTTCGGTCCGTCCGACCATTCAATACTCGGGCGTCCGAGGACTCGCGTGATGGCCGACTCCCCGGACTCCCTGGACGCGTTCCGCCAGTTCGCGGCGCTCGAACGCGGCGTGCTCGTCGTCTCCGTGGCGATGTTCGCGTTCAGCCTCGCGTTCCAGATGACCAGCCGGTACGTCCCCGAGTACCTCACCGTGCTCGGCGCGAGCGCCGGCGTCGTCGGCCTCTACGGGAGCGTCGGCAACCTCGTGAGCGCCGTCTACCCCTACCCCGGCGGCCGGCTCTCCGACCGCATCGGGTCGCGGCGCGCGCTCACGCTGTTCGGCGCGCTCTCCACGCTCGGCTTCCTCGTCTGGTGGGCCGCCCCCCGCCTCGCCACTCCGACCGTCCCCGCGTGGCTCTGGATATTCCTGGGGTTGTTCCTCACGCAGGCGTGGAAGTCGCTCGGCCTGGGCGCGACGTTCGCTATCGTGAAGCAGAGCGTCGCGCCCGACCGCCTCGCCACGGGGTTCGCGAGCACGGAGACGTTCCGCCGCACCGGCTTCCTCCTCGGGCCGCTGCTCGCCGCCGCCGTGCTCGCCGTCGTCGCGGACTTCACCGCGGGGTTCCGGTGGGTGCTCCTCGTCGGCGTCGCGTTCGCCCTGCTCGCCACCCTCGGCCAGCACTGGCTGTACGACGCCAGCCGGGACTCCCTCGGGAAGTCCTTCTCGGGCGTGTCGAGCGTGCTCGACGACCTCCGCGGCCTCCCGCGCGAACTCCGCCCGCTCCTCGTCGCGGACACGCTCGTCCGCTTCGGGAACGGCATGGTGTACGTGTTCTTCGTGCTCGTCGTCACCGACCTCCGCGCCGTCTCCTTCAGGGCGTTCGGCGTCACCCTCGCCCCGGCGGCGTTCTTCGGCGTCCTGCTCGCCGTCGAGATGGCCGTCGCGCTCCTCAGCATGCTCCCCGTCGCCCGGCTCGCCGACCGTGTCGGCCTCAAACCTGTCGTCGCGCTCGGGTTCGCGGTGTACGCCGTCTTCCCCGTCCTCCTCGTGTTCGCGCCCGCCAGCCAGTGGGTGTTCGTCGCGCTGTTCGCGTTCTCCGGCCTCCGGTTCGCCGGCCTGCCCGCGCACAAGGCGCTCATCGTCGGCCCCGCCGCCCGCGACGAGGGCGGGAGCACCACCGGCGCGTACTACCTCGTGCGGAACGTCGTCGTGGTTCCGAGCGCGCTCCTCGGCGGCCTGCTCTACGACCACGACCCCGTTCTCGCGTTCACCGTCGCGTCCGTCGTCGGGTCGTTCGGCGTGCTCTACTTCCTCGCCCGCGGCGAACGCTTCCACCCAGAATAAACCACATTCGACTATACAGAAAAGCCGGGCGCGGGCGCAGACAGTAACGCCTTTAATTCTTTAGGCCACCCTAAACCGTATGGCTCCGAACCCGGACGACCAGACCGACACGACGCGCAGGAGATACCTCGCATCCGCCGGTGCGCTCGCCGGCAGCGCCCTGCTCGCCGGCTGTCAGAGCGGGAGCGACACGACGACCTCCAGCACGGACGCCACGACCGAGGCGACGACGGACGCCACCACGCAGGCGACCACCGACGAGAGCGGGCCGTACTCGGTGTCGATGGCTCCCGTCGGCGACGTCGAGTTCGAGGAACCGCCGTCGAACGTGATGGTGTACAGCCTCCTCTACGCGGACATGGCGGTCGCGTACGGCTACGGCGACGCCGTGAACTCCCTCGGATTCAGCACGAACGCCGCCGGCTCCCTCCACGCCTACTACGATCAGCTCGACGGCGTCTCCTTCGACCAGTCCGGCCTCACCCAGCTGAATCAGGGCGGCTCCGGCATCACCGTGGACAAGGAGGTGTTCTACGACCTCAACAGCGACCTCCACCTCATCGACCCCGCGCTCGTCGTCTCCTTCGACGGCTGGGACATCGGCGACGTGGAGGAGATTCGGGACAACGTCGCGCCCTGGTTCGGGAACGTCCTCAGCCGCCGGAACACCGAACCCCCGGAGGCGTACGCGGACTCCTACGAGTACTACACGCTCTGGGAGATAGCGGAGACGGTCTCCCAGGTGTTCCAGGCGCAGGAGCGCTACGACGCGCTCGCCGCGATTCACGACGACATGCTCGCGACGATTCAGTCCGGCCTCCCGCCGGAGTCCGAGCGCCCGACCGTCGCGTCCGTCATCTTCATCGACGGCACCTTCTACCCCTCCAAGTTCAACGCCGACGGGTTCGCGCACGCCCACACTCGGCCGATGCAGGCCCCGGGCGCGTTCACGGAGAGCGACGTGTCCTACCAGTCCGCGTACGACTACGAGACGATGCTCGAAGTCGACCCCGACGTCATCATCAACCGCTACAGCTACTCCTACTACGACATCGCGAGCGTCCGCCAGAGCCTCGAAGAGAACGAGGTCGGAAGTCGGCTCACCGCGGTGCAGAACGACCGCGTGTACGCGGGCGGCAACCCCCTCCAGGGGCCCGTGATGAACCTCTTCCAGCTGGAGATGACTGCCAAGCAACTGTACCCCGAGCAGTTCGGCGAGTGGCCGGGCTACGACGGCGGCCCCTACCCCGAGATTCCCGAAGACGAGCAGTTGTTCGACCGCGACGAGGTCGCGGCCATCATGACCGGCGAGTTCTAGTAGCCGACGCCGACGTTCTCGTGGACGAACGCCTCGTTTTCGAGTTCGTCCACGAACGCGACCGCGAAGTCCTCCATCGTGATGTAACTGTCTCCCTCGTCGTCCGCGACGAGTTCGTCCACGTTCGTTCTGTATTCGCCGGTGCGCTCGCCGGGTTCGATCATCGCCGCGGGCGCGACGTACGTCCACGCGATGTCGTCGGCGTCCCGGAGGCGCTCCAGGGCGTCGATAGCGGAGCGCGCGAGGCCCTCCCAGTCGTCCGGGAACTCCTCGGTGTCAACGAGCAGGGTGTCGGGCGCGACGCGCAGGCCGCCCGCGCCGCCCGTCCACACGAGGCGCTCCACGTCCGCGCGCCGCATCCCCGCGAGCACGGCGTCCATCATCTCGGGGAGCACGTCCGGCGTCTCGCTTCCGGCGGGGCCGAGCGCGGACGCGACGGCGTCGTGGCCGGCGGCGAGCCGCGCTACCTCGTCGGGGTCGGTGGCGTCACCGACGACGCTCGTGAAGTCCTCGTCCTCGATATCGTCTACGCCGCTCCGGGAGACGCCGGTGACCGCGTGGCCGCGGTCGAGGAGTTCGTTCGTGATTCGGTGGCCGATGCGTCCGCTCGCGCCGAGCAGTAGTACGCGCATACCCGAGGATTCGTCGCGCGGGTGAAAGGAGTTCGCGAGTGAGCGCGCGCTGCCGGCTTCAGGGCGCGAGCCGGTTCGGGTCGCGCGGGAACAGGATCGCTTCCTTGATGTTGTCGAGGTCGCAGACCTGCTGGACGAGCCGGTCGATTCCGAGGCCGTACCCGCCGTGGGGCGGCGTGCCGTAGCTCAGCGCGTCGAGGTAGAACTCGAAGTTCGACTCGTCCACGCCTTCCGCCTGCATCATCTCACGCATCGCATCGACGTCGTGCTGGCGCTGGCCGCCCGAGGAGAGCTCCTGGCCCTTGTAGATGAGGTCGAACTTCCGGGACGCGATGTCGTCGCCCTCGACGTTCTGCATGTAGTAGAACTTCTCGTCGGGGTAGCCGACGACGAAGAACGCGGGATGGCCCTGTTCTTCGAAGTACTCGCCGAGCAGTTTCTCGCCCTTCGTGTCGAGGTCGGTCGGGTCGTCCGGGAAGTGCCCGAACTCGTCTTCGAGGATGTCGAGCGCCTCGTCGAACGTGATGCGCGGGAAGTCCTCGTCGGGAACCGTGAGGTCGACGCCGAGTTCGTCGAGTTCGTGTTCGGCGTGCTCCGCGACCTGTTCCAGGGCGTACCGGAGGCTCTCCTCCTGCACGTCCATCACGTCGTCGTGGTCTTCGATGTACGCGAGTTCGACGTCGAACATCGCGATTTCGGAGACGTGGCGGCTCGTCGCGAAGTCCTCCGCGCGGAACGCCGTGCCCGTCTCGTATATCTTGTCGAAGCCCGACGCCATCAGAATCTGCTTGTAGAGCTGAGGGCTCTGAGAGAGGAAGGCTTCCTCCTCGTAGTAGACGACGGGGAACAGTTCCGCGCCGCCCTCCGCGCCGCCCTTCGAGATGAGGGGCGTGTCCACGTCCACGAATCCCTCGCGCTCGAACCAGTCCTCCATCGCGTCCATCAGCACGGACTTCAGGGTGAAGATGGCCTTCACTTCCGGCTGGCGGAGGTCGATGCCGCGGTTGTCGAGGCGGGTGGAGAGGTCGGCCTCGACGTCCTTCGAGATTTCGAGCGGGAGCGGCGCGTCCGCCTCGTCGATGAGTTCGAGCGATTCGGGGACGAGTTCGACGCCGCCCGGCGCTTGCCCGGACTCCGTGACTTCGCCCTCGATGCGAACCACGTCCTCCGCGCCGAGGTCTTCCGCGTCCTCGAACAGGGCGGGTTCGCGGTCTTCCTTGAACACGGCCTGCAGGAGGCCTTCGCGGTCGCGGACGATGACGAAGACGAGGCCGCCGAGGTCGCGGAGTTCGTGGACGTGCCCCGCGATGGCGACGGTCTCGCCGTCCATCTCCGGCGTCACGTCGCCGGTGTAGGTGCGGTCTATCATCTACAGTCGCGTAGTCTACTCGTCCACTTGACTACTGCTATCTCGCCCGGAAACTTCTATGTGGCCGGCCACCCCAGAACGAGGTATGAGTGACCTCGTGCTGTACTCGCTCGACGGCTGTCCGTACTGCGAGAGGGTGCACGACGCCCTCGACGAGCACGACATCGACTACGAGACGAAGTGGGTGGAGGGCCTGCACTCGAAGCGTAACGAGGTCAAGCGCGTGAGCGGCCAGCGCGCCGTGCCCGTCATCGTGGACGACGACCGGGGCGTGACGATGGCCGAGAGCAGTAACATCGTGGAGTACGTCGAGCGGACGCTCGCGCCGCGGGCGGAGGCCTAGGATGAAGATTTACACGAAGCGGGGGGACGAGGGGAAGACCGACCTCCGGGACATGTCGCGGGTGTCGAAGACGAGCCACCGAATCGAGGCGTACGGCACCGTGGACGAGGTGAACTCGCTGGTCGGGACGGTGCGGCCGACGGGCTACGAGGACGTGGACGACTGGCTGGAGACGATTCAGAACCACCTGCACGTGGTGCAGGCCGACCTCGCGAACCCCGAACCCGAGGAGGACGACCCCGTCGTCGAGGACGACCACACCGCGCAGGTGGAGGCGTTCATCGACACCGCGGAGGAGGAACTGGAGCCCTTACAGCGCTTCATCCTCCCCGGGGGGAGCGAGCCGGGGGCGAAACTCCATCACGCGCGGTCGGTGTGTCGGCGCGCGGAGCGCCGCGTCGTCGCGCTCGCGGGCGAGGAGGAGATAAACGAGGAGGCGGTCGCGTACCTGAACCGGCTCTCGGACGCCCTGTTCGAGTTCGCGAGGCTCGTGAACGCCCGCGAGGGCGTGCCCGAGGAGTCGCCTACGTACTGAGGCCCACGGTCTCTCGGTTCTTCACGTCGGCGTAGCCGTCGGCGGTGAGTTTGAGCGCGGGCACGCCGACGAACGTGAGCGTCTGGAGCGCGAGGAACGGCCGGTCGGCGGTGACGCCGAGGTTCCGGAGGGCTTCCTCGACCGCGCCGATGTGTTGTTCGGTCTCCGTCACGTCCCGCGTGGTGCAGAAGCCGTAGAGCGGCGCGGGGAGTTCCGTGACGACTTCGCCCTCCTCGACGACGACCCAGCCGCCGCCGAGTTCCGCGAGCCGGTCGGCCGCGGTTCGCATATCGGCGTCGTTCGCGCCGACGGCGAGCACGCCCGCGGTCTCCCACGTGATGGTGGTCGCGACCGCGCCCGCGTCCATTCCGACGCCGGTGAGGAAGCCGACGAACCCGCCTCGATTCGCGGGACTCCGGTCGTAGAGCGCGGCTTTCAACACGTCGTTGTCGGGGTCTGCGTGGAGTTCGTCGTCGCGCACGCTCGGGGAGACGGTGGTTTCTGCGGTGAGGAGGCCGCCCTCGTGTTCGATGGCGCGAACGGCCGCCGGGTCGTCGGGGGCCGGGACGGCGAGGAAGTCGTCGGGCAGGCGTGGCGTGGTGTCGTACGCGTGCTCGGGGTAGTCGTGGGGCCGCGGGCCGACCTGGAGGTCGTGGGTGTCCACGACGACCTCGCCGCCGGCGACGACAGTCGAAACGTCCACGTCGTCGAGGGAGTCGAGGACGAGAATGTCGGCGTCCGCGCCGGGCGCGAGCGTCCCCTTCCCGTCGAGTCCGAAGTGTTTCGCGGGCGTGAGGGTCGCCATTCGGAGGGCGTCCACGGGTTCGACGCCTTCCTCGATGGCGCGCTCGACGGCGGCGTCCATCGCGCCGTCCACGAGGTCGCGCGGCCACGTCCCATCGGTGGACAGCGAGAAGTCCGCGTCCCCGACTTCGGCGTAGGCGTCGCCGAGCGCGGCGGCGTCGTCGCGGATGGTGCCGACGCGCGCGATGCTGTGGATGCCGTTCTCGACGCGGGCGACGTGGTCGCGGCCGCTGATGGACTCGTGGTCGTCGTCCACGAGCGTGGCGAGTTCCGCGAGCGCGTCGCCGCGGCAGCCGGCGGCGTGGGAGCCGACGGTCTTCCCGCGGTCGTGCGCGGCGTCGTAGAGGTCGTGGACGGGGCTTTCGTGGTTGACGGCGTGAATCCACGCGGCTTCCCCGACGCCGACGACGCGGTCGCGGTCGAGCGCGGCGGCGAGGTCGTCCGGACTGCAGAGCGGACTGGTGAACGTGTCGAGACACGGCCCGGGCGGGACGGTCGCGTAGACGGAGACGGGGAGGTCGCGGGTGGCGTCGAGCATCGCGTCCACGGCGTCCGCGCCCGCGAGTTCGCCCCAGGACGCGAGTTCGGTGACGAGCGTGGTGGTGCCGCCGCGGAGCGCGTACTGGTAGGCGTAGTCGAACGCCTGGTGGAGGTCGAGGTGGGTGTGGGCGTCCACGAACCCGGGGACGACGGCTTTCTCGCTCGCTTCGACGACGGTGGTGCCGGGGCCGGTGACGCGGTCGGGGTCGTCGGTGAGCGCGGCGACGGTGTCGTTCACGACGGCGACGGCGACGGCGTCGAACTGGCGGGTTTCGGGGCGGTAGACGCGGCCGCCGCGGACGACGAGGTCGGCGTGCTGGTCGCCGCGTGCGACGCGCTGGACGGCGCTCGCGGAGCCCTCCGTGTCGGACATGAGAAGTGGGTGTCCCGGCGGCGTGAAAGCGGTTGTGATAGCCGCCGGGGTGGGACAGACAACGCCGGAGTGATGCCAACCGACGCTAGTTTTAGGCACGCCTAACAACGACTAAAGCGTTCCGATTTAGGCTGGCCTAAAATACGCCACAAGGGTTTTCTCCGAGAGAAGCCTCCCTACAACTATGAACGAACGCTTCCAGGACGCCCGCCACCACGTCGAACGCGCCGTCACGAACGCCCGCGAAGGCCTCGAAGACGAGTTCGAGGACATCGAGAACCGCGTCCGCGAACTCGTCGGCAAGGAGACAGAACCCGAACCCAGTCGCGTCGAAAACCTCAAGCGAGACCTCAAGGGTCTCGAACAACGAGCCGAAGGCGACGCACGCGCCGCCCTCAAGAAAGCCCGCGACCGCCTCGACAACACTCGCTCCGAATAAGCAGTCTTAAGTTTTCCACCCGACTACGAGTGAGTGCGGGTCGGTGGTCTAGTTCGGTTATGACGGCTCCTTCACACGGAGCAGGCCGGCGGTTCAAATCCGCCCCGACCCACTTCTGCCGCGAACGAACCGTGAGCGACGAATTCGTGCGGGGCGGACGCTTCGAACTCAGCGAGTCGTAGCGCGAACAGCGTGAGCGACCGTCTCGCGCTGGTTCCGGAATCCGCCTCGCCCCACTTCTGGCGAGGTGGATGCGGCGTTCTGATTGTCGAGTGCAGGTGTTTGAGTGCGTGCGTTCGCGTCTATTAGTCTGTGGCGTCCGGCGGTGTGTTCATTCGCTCCAGTAGGCTGCGAGCGCGAGTGCGAGTGCGACGCCGGTGGCGAACGCGATGGCGAGCGTTGTGGCGTTGATGGCGTCCCGGTACTGCCAGCAGAGGACGCCCGCGGCGGCGAAGTTGGCGCTTCCCCAGAGGACGTTCACGACGGGGCTGGAGTCCGGGCCGGCGGGCGTCATGTGTCTCGTTCCGGTGACGCCTTGTACGAAGTGTGGGATGCTGTTCGTTCCGAGGAGTCCGACACCTGCGAACGCTGCGAGCGCGGCGAGCGTCGTCATGGTGTCTCATCGGGAGTCTGCGGTATAGGTGTTTGTTCGATTGGGTGTCTCGCGGACGCGATGGTTTCCGACAATTTTTGTCGGTGGAGCGCGGTTGGTGTGGTATGCCTAGTCGTGGTTCTGCTGGTGGGTCGCGTGCGCGGTTGCCCGAGGTGGTGCCGTTCGAGGTGTCTCGGGTGTCGCGCGAGAACTGGGAGAACGGGTCGCGCGTCGCCGACGCGGACGCGTCGTCGCTCCGCGGACGGTGGGGCACCGTGGGGGCGTCGTGGGAGGTGTCGGTGTTCGTGGCGACCCGGGAGACGGTGTTGTTGCGGGTGCGGACGCCGGTGGGACGGGAGCGGTTCTACGAGACGACGCAGCGGGACGTGCAGGGCGTGGTGACGGCGCTCGACGCGTCGTCGCGCTGGCGGCGGTTGGATTAGGTTTCGTCGGTGAGGCCGCGGCGGATGGCGCGGACGAGGTCTTCGATTTCGTCGGGTTCGGCGTCGAGGCTGAGGTCGAGGCTGAGCGCGAGCGCGTCGCTTCCGGGGCGGGTGCCTGGGTCGGTGTTCACGTCGAGCGCGTCGCTCGCGAGGAGCGAGGTCACCAGGCTGTCGAGCGATTCGTCCGTGTCGGCGTCGGGGAGGCGGTAGGTGTCGTCGTCGCGTTCGAGAACGCCAGTCCAGACGTAGAGGTCGAGGAGGGTGTGGAGGCCGGTGTCGGCGCGGCCCTCGGGTTCGTGGTCGGTGAGTGCGGCGAGGAGGGCGTGCAGGCGCTCCTCGCCGAGCGAGTTGTCGCGGAGGAGGCCGCGCACGTCCGCGGTGGGCGGCCAGTCGTCGAGGAGGCGGCGGGCGTGCTCGCGCGCGGCGTCGGTGTCGCCGTCCCGGAGCGCGGTCGCGAGGCGCTCGCCGGCGTCGGTGAGTTCGTGTTGCTGGCCGTCGGGGTCGAGGACGCCGAGTTCTTCGAGGAACGGCGTCTGTCGGCCGACGGCGTCGCTCACGTCGAGTTCGTCCGCCACGTCCTTCGTGTACACCGGGTCGTCGGCCGCGCCGGCCTCGGCCCAGCCGGCGATAACGTCCAGGAGCGTGTCGCGGTCGACGCCCTTCGGAATCGCGTGCTCACCCATGGCAGGGGGTTCCGGCGCGCGCGACAAAAAGCGGGCGGCCGCCCGCGCCCTAGACGGGGGTGTGGGTGGCGCGGTAGCCGCGTTCGTCCGCGTCGAGCGCGTCGATGTCGCTGACGGCGTAGAGCTGGATGTCGCGTTCGCGCTTGGTGCGGACGGGGAAGTCGTAGTTCGCGGCGGCGTACGCGAGGTCGTCGTCGGTTCGCTCGACGTACGCGCGGTGGGCGTCGAGGCGTTCCCGGGCGACGGTGCGGGACTGCGCGGGAACCTCGGTGACGGCGTCCGCGTATCGCTCGACGAGACTGGTGTCGAGTTCGTAGCCGACGGAGTTCCGGGCGGCGCACATCGCCGCGGTCGTGGTGGTGCCGGTTCCCCAGAACGGGTCGAGCACGAGGTCGTTCCGGGTCGAGTACATGTTCACGAGGCGGTAGGGGAGTTCGAGCGGGAACGCGGCGGAGCGCTCGCGCGCGGCGTCCTCGATGGGCTGGAGTTCGCCCGTCACGTCCGTCCAGAGGTCGCTGAACCACTCGTTGCGTTCCTCCCAGAAGTACGCGGACGCGTACCGGTCGTCGTCCATCGGCTCGAACTCGCGTTTCTCGCCCTTCCGGAAGACGAGGACGTACTCGTGTTCGAGCGTGACGTACGCGTTCGGCGGGAGCATCCCACTTCCCATGAACTTCGCGGCGCTGTTCGTCGGTTTCCGCCAGACGATTTCGGGGAGCGGGCTGAGGCCGCGGGCCGCGAGCGCGCTCGTGACCCGGGAGTGGTTCGGGTAGACGCGGAACTCGCCGAGGGTGCGCGTGGCGTCCCCGACGTTCACGCACGCGATACCGCCGTCGGTGAGGACGCGCGCGACCTCGTCCCAGACGCCGTCCAGTTGGGCGTGCATCGACTCGAACGCGCGCTGGCCGTCGCCGGCGTCGAGCGCGTCACCCACCGCGGGGTCGCGCTCCCGGAAGAGTTCGTCCCACATCTCTATCATCGGGTACGGCGGCGACGTGACGACGAGATCCACCGAGCCGTCGGGGAGACGGGCCATGTCGCGGGCGTCCGCGGCGAGCGTGCGGTGGGTGGTCTGCATTCGTTCGTAGTCGTCGCGCCCGCCCTATGGTGTTTTCCTCTCCGCCAGCCCCGCGACCTGGAGGAGGCGGAGGACGCCGAGGTAGAGCGTGCAGGCGGCGATGACGAGGATGCCGAGGAGCGAGACGAGCGCGGACAGCGGGACGAACCGCGCCTCGAACCGATAGTACCCGAGGTTTCCCGCGGCGACCGCGACGATGGCCGCGACCGCGGCGACGGTGATGAGGGAGAGCCCGGAGAGCACGATGGCGGCGATCCACGGGTGGACGAACCGGTCGAGGAACGCGCGAACCGAGCCGAGCACGGACATGGTAGCGGGTACGCGGGCCGGGGAGAAGTGTGATGTGGTTTCGCTGGCGGGACAACGCGCCTAAGTGTCGGCGCGACGCAGTCTCGGTATGGACTCGCGGCTCTCCCGGGAGAACGCGCTCCTCCACCGCGTGTGCGACCGCCTCGTAGAGGCGTCCGACCGAACCGGCCTCGAAGACGGCGTCTGCGAGGCGGTCGCGGGCGTCGAGGGCGTGTCGTACGCGTGGCTCGGGACGCGGCGGATGACCGAGGCCGTCGAACCGCGGGCGGCCGCGCCGCCCGACGACGACTTCGAGCGCGCGCTGGAACCGACCGCCGGCGGGGACGACGGCCCGGTCGGGCGCGCGCTCGCCGACCGCGAACCCGTGGTCTCCGACGCGACCGCCCTCCCCGACGCCGAACGCCGTGACGCCGCGACCGCTCGCGGAACCGAACGCGTCGCGGCCGTCCCGCTCCTGTGGAGCGACGCGCTCTACGGCGTCCTCGTCGCGCACGCACCCCGGAAGGGCGCGTTCACGGGCGAGTTCGTGGGCGTGCTGGCCGAGGTCGGGACGCTCGTCGGCGCGGCGCTCGCCGCGTCGGAACGCCGCCGCCGCCTCCACGCGGGCCGCCTCGTCGAACTCGACCTCCGCGTCACCGACCGCGGGCGCTTCCCCTACGACGCGACCCGCGACCTCGACTGTCGCGCGACGATGCTCGGGTACACGGACGACGACGGCGCGTTCACGGTGACGTTCGGCGTCACCGGGCCGGACGCGACCGCGGGGCGCGTCCGCGCCGCCACGGACGACGCGACCGTGACCGTCTCGGAACCCGCGTCCGGCGGCGTGGTCGCGGAGACCACGCGCTCCGCGGACTCCGTGCTCGGCGCGCTCGCGGACGTGGGCGCGACACTCTCCGACGGCGCGGTGGAGAACGGCACCGCCCGAATCACGGTTCGCCTCGCGCCCGGCGCGACCATCCCCGCGGTCATCGACCGCGTGGACGCCATCGCCGCCACCGTCTCCGTCGCGTCGAAACGCGAAATCGACCGCGGAGACGCCACCTACACGGGCGCGCTCGACGCGCTCACCGACCGCCAGCGAACCGTCCTCACCGCCGCCTACGAGAACGGCTACTTCGAGTGGCCGCGCGACGCGAGCGGCGACGACCTCGCCGCCGCCCTCGACATCGCGCCCGCGACCTTCCACCAGCACCTCCGCGCCGCCCACCGCAACCTCCTCGACGAACTCCTCGCCGACTGACGCGACCGCTCCCAGCGTTCTCGACCGTTCGACGCTCCGCAAAAGCAAAGAGCGGCGTCCACACTGCTCGTACACGACTCACCGAAGAACGCAAATTGGGATTCCCGCCACCCACCGTGCGGTCGGGTGGGGATCTGCAACGGGTAAACGGTCGCCGGAGGCGACCGTTTAGGGTCCTCGAAAATCGGAGATTTTCGGGATCCAGAGAGACCTTCGGTCTCTCGACGAGTTGCTTAGAGGAAGTCCTCGATGTGGTCGACGACTTCCGCGGGAGTGTCGCCGACGGGGACGCCGGCGTCGTTGAGGGCGTCGATTTTGGACTCCGCGGTGCCGGTGCCGGAGCCGGAGACGATTGCGCCGGCGTGACCCATGCGCTTGCCCGGGGGCGCGGTGCGGCCGGCGATGAAGCCGGCGACGGGCGTGTCCATGTTCTCGGCGATGTAGGCGGCGGCTTCCTCCTCGTCCTCGCCGCCGATTTCGCCGCACATCACGACGGCCTCGGTGTCGGGGTCGTTCTCGAACGCTTCGAGGGCGTCGATGAAGTCCGTGCCGATGATGGGGTCGCCGCCGATGCCGATGGCGGTGGTCTGGCCGATACCGCGGCTCGTGAGCGTGTCGACGACCTGGTAGGTGAGGGTGCCGGAGCGGGAGACGAGGCCGACGTTCCCGGACTCGAAGATGTTGCCGGGGAGGATGCCGAGCTTGCTCTCGCCGGGCGTGATGATACCGGGGCAGTTCGGGCCCTGGAGGCGGGTGTCGACCTCGCTCAGGCGCTTGTTCACTTTCGCCATGTCCTGCGTCGGGATGCCTTCCGTGATGGCGACGACGAGGTCGAGGCTCGTGTCGAGCGCCTCGAAGATGGCGTCCGCGGCGAACGCGGGCGGGACGAAGACGACGGACGCGTCGGCGTCCTCCTCCTCGACGGCTTCGTTGACCGTGTCGTAGACGGGGACGCCGGCGACTTCCTGCCCGCCCTTGCCGGGCGAGGTGCCGGCGACGACGTTCGTCCCGTATTCGAGCATCTGTTCGGTGTGGAACTTGCCTTCGCCGCCCGTGATACCCTGTACCACGACGCGGGTGTCTTCGTCAACTAGGATACTCATTGGTCTTCCTCCGCGTATTCGACGGCGCGCTGCACTGCGCCTTCGAGGGTTTCTTCGACGGTGACGAGTTCGTCGTTCAGGATTTCGCGGCCCTCCGCGGCGTTCGTGCCGGCGAGCCGGACGACGACGCGCTTCGGAATCTCGTCGAACTGTTCGAGGGCTTCGTTGATACCCTTCGCGACTTCGTCACCGCGCGTGATACCACCGAAGATGTTGAACACGACGGAATCGACGTTCTCGTCGCTGAACACCATGTCGAGGGCGTTCGCGACGCGTTCGGCTTTCGCGCCGCCGCCGATGTCGAGGAAGTTCGCGGGCTTCCCGCCGTAGTAGTCCACGAGGTCGAGCGTGGTCATGACGAGACCCGCGCCGTTCCCGATGATGCCGACGTTGCCGTCGAGGCGGACGTAGTCGAAGCCGTACTCGTTCGCCTTGGCTTCGAGTTCGTCCTCCGCGGCCTCGTCCTCCATCTCCGCGAGGTCGGGGTGGCGGAAGAGCGCGTCCTCGTCGATGTTGAGGACGGCGTCCGCGGCGACGACTTCGTCGTCGCTCGTGACCATCAGCGGGTTGATTTCGGCGTCCGACGCGTCCTTGGATTCCCAGAGGTCGTAGAGGGTCGTCAGGACGCTCGCCACGTCGCGCGCGACGGCCTTGTCGACGCCGGCGTCGTAGACGACCTTCCGCGCCTGGTAGGGATGCATGCCGAACGCGGGGTCGATGTGTTCGCGGGCGATGGCGTCGGGGTCTTCCTCGGCGACCTCCTCGATGTTGACGCCGCCCTTCGTGGACACCATCGCGACGGGTTTGCCCTCGCCGCGGTCCATCGTCACACCGACGTAGAGTTCGTTCGTGAAGTCGACTGCTTCCTCGACGAGAACCTTCTCGACGGTGTAGCCCTTGAGGTCCATCCCGAGGATGTCCTCAGCCGCGTCGCGGGCTTCGTCACTGTCCTCGGCGAGCTTGATACCGCCGGCTTTCCCCCGGCCGCCGACGTGGACCTGCGCCTTCACTGCGACAGGATACCCGAGTCGCTCCGCGATGGAGACGACGTCGTCGACGGTGGACGCGACCTCCGAGCCGGGCGTCGGGATGCCGGCGTCGGCGAACACGCCCTTCGCCTGATATTCGTGAAGCCTCATGTGCGTTCGTTACTCCCGCCGGGCGTCGCTTAAAGCCGTCCATTTGTGCAAGCGTACCACTCCGCGAACGACGAACACTTATCGGGGTTCGCGGCGACGCTTCCGCGTATGCGCGCAGTCAGATTCCACGAGACGGGCGGGTCGGACGTGCTCCGCGTGGAGGACGTGCCGACGCCGACGCCCGACCCGGACGAGGTGCTGGTGCGGGTGGAGGCCGCGGGCGTGAACCCCGTGGACACGTACAGCCGCCGCGGGAAGCGCGAGCCGCCGGCGTTCCCGATGACGCCGGGCGCGGATCTCGCGGGCGTCGTCGAGTCGGTCGGCGCAAACGTCACCGGCTTCGCGGCGGGCGACCGCGTGTTCGGAACGGGACTGGGGCGCACCCAGCAGGGGACGTACGCGGAGTACGCGGTCGCGCGCCCCGACCAGCTCGCGCGCCTCCCGGACGGCGTCTCCTATCCTGAGGGCGCGGCGGTCGCGCTCGTCGGCGTGACGGCGTGGCGCGCGCTCGTGGATCACGCGGGCCTCGACCCGGCGGAGACCTGTCTGATTCACGGCGGGAGCGGAGGCGTCGGCCACGTCGCGGTGCAGATCGCGGACGCCGCGGGCGCGACAGTCGTCACCACCGCGAACGAGGAGTACGGGCGGTCGCTCCCCGACCTCGGCGCGGACGTGGTGCTCGACTACGCGCGCGACGACCTCGAAGCGGCGCTCGTGGAGGCGGGGCGGCCGGACGTGATTCTCGACCACCGGCTCGACGAGTACCTCGACCTGGACGCGGCGGTCGCGGCGCAGGGCGCGCGCGTCGTCGGTATCGGGAACACCACGCCCGAGGCGGGGTTCTCGGACATCACGGCGGCGCGTCGCGCGGAACTCACCGTGTCGCTGATGAGCATGTTCAACACGCCTGACCTCTCCAGGGTGCTCGCACGCCTCGCGCGCCTGCTGTCGGCCGGTCGGCTCGCCCCCGAGGTCTCGCGAACCTACGACCTCGACGAGGCCGGGGCCGCCCAGGACGCCGTGCTCAACGACTCCGTGTTCGGGAAACTCGTCATCACGGTATAAGGACAAAACTGTCTGATTCGGAAGTAATCTGCGGGCACTCCCGCGGTTTTCTCGAAGACTCTTCTGTGGGTTTAAGTAGTCGGGTTGTCGATTGTCGTGGTACGCTATGACAGAACGAGAGACTTGGGCGACCCGTCTCGGGTTCATCCTCGCGGCGGTCGGTAGCGCAGTCGGTCTCGGGAACATCTGGCAGTTCCCGTTCAAGACAGCGACCAACGGCGGGGCGGCGTTCCTCGTCGTCTACCTCCTTGCGGCGTTCCTCATCGGGTTCCCGATCATCCTCGGCGAGTTCGCTATCGGGCGACGCGCGAAGATAAACGCCGTCGAAGCGTTCCAGCGCCTCAAACACCCGGCGTGGACTATCGTCGGCGCACTCGGGCTGTTCACGGGGCTGTGGATACTTTCCTACTACAGCGTTGTCGGTGGCTGGGTTCTCCGATACATCGGCGGGAGCATCACCGCCGGCTACTTCGGTGACCCCGCGATGTACTTCGACAGCGTCTCGATGGGCTGGGACGCCATCGCGCTCCACGCCGTGTTCATGGCTCTCACCGCCGGTATCGTCGCGTTCGGCGTCGAGGACGGCATCGAAAAGGCGACGAAGCTCATGGTTCCGAGCATCGTCGTCATCCTCGTCGGTCTCGCCGTCTACGCGTTCACCCTCGACGGCGCGGCGGACGCGTACAGCTTCTATCTCACTCCCGACTTCACGTATCTCGCCAACAACCTCGGCGACGTCGTCCCGTACGCGGTCGGGCAGGCGTTCTTCTCGCTCTCGCTCGGAATGGGCGCGATGATAACGTACGCGTCCTACGTCGGACGCGACGACAGCCTCCCCGCCGACGGCGGACTCATCACCGTTCTCAACACCGCGGTCGGCGTTCTCGCAGGGTTCGTCGTGCTCCCGCTCCTGTTCGCGCAGTTCGGCCAGCTCCCCGAAACGGCCGCGGGCGGCGGGCCGGGTGCGCTCTTCATCTCGGTCGCGTCCGCGTTCGCCGACCTCGGCCTGCTCGGCCGCGCCGCGGGTGCGGTGTTCTTCTTCGTCGTGCTCATCGCCGCGCTCTCTTCCGCCATCAGCCTCCTCGAAGTCGTCACCTCGTACTGCGTCGACCGGTACGGTCTCAGCCGGCCTGGCGTCGCGTTCGGCGTCGCCGGCGTCCTGTTCCTCCTCGGGACGCTCTCAGCGTGGAACACCGCCTGGCTCGGCTGGTTCGACACGCTCGCGTACAAGGTTCTGCTCCCCGCGTCGGTTCTGCTCGGCGTCGTCTTCGTCGGCTGGGTGTACGCGCCGCAGGCCGTCGACGAAATCGAAGCGGGGTCGAACCTCGAATGGTTCGGATCCGTCTGGATCTGGTCGATTCGGACGTTCGTCCTGCTCGGCGTCGTCGCCACGCTCCTCCTCGGCGTGAATTCCATCTACGGGATGCCGCCCCTCCCGTTCTGAGACCACGCGGTCTCGAACGGTCGTTTATGCGGAACGCCTTTTTGACTGCTGGTCGTTGGCCCGCGTAATGACAGGGTGTTCGAGTCGATGACGATGGACGACCGCATCGAGGAGCTCCGCGAGAAGAAGGCCGAGGCCGCGAAGGGCGGCGGCGAAGACCGCATCGAGTCCCAGCACGAGAAGGGGAAGATGACGGCGCGCGAGCGCATCGACTACTTCCTCGACGACGACACCTTCCAGGAGTTCGACCAGCTCCGCACCCACCGCAGCCACAACTTCGGGATGGAAGAAGACCAGATTCCCGGGGACGGCGTGGTGACGGGCTACGGCGAAGTAAATGGTAGAAAGGTGTTCGTGTTCGCGCACGACTTCACCGTCTTCGGCGGGAGTCTCGGCGAGGTGTTCGCGGAGAAGGTGACGAAGGTGATGGACAAGGCGATGGAGGTCGGTGCGCCCGTCATCGGCCTGAACGACTCCGCGGGCGCGCGCATCCAGGAGGGCGTGGACGCGCTCGCGGGCTACGCCGACATCTTCCACCGGAACCAGCAGGCCTCTGGGGTCGTTCCCCAGATTTCGGCAATCATGGGGCCGTGCGCGGGCGGTGCCGTCTACTCGCCCGCCATCACGGACTTCGTGTTCATGGTGAATGACACGAGCCACATGTTCATCACCGGCCCGGACGTCATCGAGACGGTCACGGGCGAGGAGGTCGGGTTCGAGGAACTCGGCGGCGCGACCACGCACTCCAGCACGTCGGGGGTCGCGCACTTCGCCGAGGACTCCGAAGAGGACGCGCTGGACAACATCCGACGCTTGCTCTCCTACCTCCCGCAGAACAACGTCGAAGACCCGCCGCGGGTCGAACCCTGGGACGACCCCGAGCGCCGCGACGAGGAACTGCAGAGCATCGTCCCCGACCAGCCCCGCAAACCGTACGACGTGACGAACGTCGTCGATTCGGTGGTGGACGAGGGGTCATTTTTCGAGGTGCAGGAGAACTTCGCGAAGAACCTCGTCGTCGGATTCGCTCGCCTCGACGGCCGCAGCGTCGCCATCGTCGCGAACCAGCCCCGCGTGAACGCGGGGACGCTCGACATCGAGGCGTCCGAGAAGGGCAGTCGGTTCGTCCGCTTCTGCGACTCCTTCAACATCCCCATCCTCACGTTCGTGGACGTACCCGGGTTCCTCCCCGGCACCGACCAGGAGCATAATGGGATTATCCGGCACGGCGCGAAACTCCTCTACGCGTTCAGCGAGGCCTCCGTGCCCCTGATGACGGTTATCACGCGGAAGGCGTACGGCGGCGCGTACGACGTGATGGCGTCGAAGCACATCGGCGCGGACGTGAACTACGCGTGGCCGACCGCGGAAATCGCCGTGATGGGGCCGAAGGGCGCGGTGAACGTCCTCTACCGCGAGGAACTCGCGGAGGCGGACGACCCCGACGAGAAGCGCGAGGAACTCATCGACGAGTACCGCGAGAAGTTCGCGAACCCCTACACTGCGGCCGACCGCGGGTACGTGGACGACGTTATCGAACCGCAGGAAACGCGGCCGCGGCTCATCGACGACCTCGAAATGCTCACCGGAAAGCGGGTCGACCAGCCCGAGAAGAAACATGGAAACATCCCGCTATAGCGTCTCCCTGCCGGAGGACGCGAGCGAGGACGAGGCGGCCGCCATCGCGGCGGCGGTGAGCGCGCACCTCCGCGACCGGGAGGCCGCGGCGGCCGCCGCGGCGGCGGAAGCGGACGGCGAGTCCTGGGACGGCGAGCGCTGGGGGTTCGCGGGCCGCGTGAACGCCCTCCAGTCCCGCGACGTGCGGGTGCCGGACGGCGCGCCGACCGACCCGTGGAGCGCGGCGGGACGAACCGAGCGCTTCTAGCGGTACCGGCCCGCTACCGCGCCCGCGGCGAACACGAGCAGGCTGGCGGCGGTCGCGGCGGCGAGCGGGTACGCGTCCAGGGACGGCGTCGGTATCAGGGCCGCCCACGCGAGCACGGCGAACGCGACGACCGAGACGAAGATTCCCGTCGAATCGAGCATACCCGTCCTTCGACTTCCGGGGTCTTAGAGGGTGGCGAGAACGCCGCTCGTGCGGACGAAGAAGTAGACGACGAAGGCGGCGGCGAGCACCCACTGACCGACGCGCACGTCCTCGTACTCGCCGGCGGCGGCCTTCATCAGGGGATAGGAGACGATGCCGGCGGCGATGCCGTACGCGATAGAGTAGGTGAACGGCATCACGATGATGGTGAGACCGGCGGGCACGGCGTGCGTCGGGTCGTTCCAGTCCACCTCGCTGACGTTCCCGAGCATGATGATGGCGACGACGACGAGCGCGATGTGGCTCGCGTAGAGGGGGACGGCGGCGGCGAGCGGGACGAACGCGAGCGCGAGCAAAAAGAGGAGGCCGACGACGAGCGCGGTCAGGCCCGTCCGACCGCCGGCTTCGACGCCGGTCGCGGATTCGATGTAGGCGGTGACGGTGGACGTGCCGAGCATCCCGCCGACGGTCGTGCCGACCGCGTCGGCCATCAGGGGTTTCTCCATCTCGGGGAGGTTGCCGTCCTCGTCGAGGAACCCGCCGACCTGACTGACGCCGGTGAGCGTCCCCGCGGTCTCGAAGAAGTCGATGAAGAAGAACGTGAACACGACGAGCGCGAACCCGAACGCCTCGACGTGCTGGAACCCCTCGACGAACGCGCCGGCGAGCGGCGTGATGTCGTACTGGGGGTCGGGAACGGACGGCGCGAGCTGGGGGGCGACGCCGAGCGACGCGACGGCCCAGCCGACGGCGGTGGTCGCGAGCACGCCGAGAATTATCGCGCCCCGCACGTCCCGGGTGTGGAGGGCGAGCGTGGCGAAGAGGCCGAGGACGGCGAGCAGCGCGACCGGGTTCTGGGCGATGTTTCCGAGCGTGACGATGGTGTCCGGGTGGCTGACGACGACGCCCATGCCTTCGAGGCCGATGATGGCGAGGAACAGTCCGAGCGCGCTCCCGATGGCGAACTTCACCGGCTGTGGGAAGAGTTTCACGACGTACTCGCGCGCGCCGACGGCGGTGAGGACGATGAAGAGCACGCCCTCGGTGACGATGGCGGCGAGCGCGGTCTGCCACGGAACCCCCATCACGCCGACGACCGTGTACGCGAAGAAGGCGTTCAGGCCGAGGCCGGGCGCGAGCGCGAACGGGCGGTTGGCGTAGAACGCCATCACGAGTATCGCCGCGGCGGACGCGAGGATGGTGACGACGGCGAGCATCTGTTGGACTTCGGAGACGGTGTATCCGGGAACCGCGATGCCGGGTTTGTCCTCCGTCGCGGCGAGTATCGCGGGGTTGACGACGACGATGTAGCTCATCGTGAGGAACGTCGTCAGTCCCGCGAGCGCTTCGGTTCTGAAGTCGGTGTCGTGGTCGTCGAGGCTGAAGGTGGCGGCGAGCCAGTCGCGTGCGGTCATCCTTCACCCACTGGTGGGGGTGGGCCGGTTAGTGGTGTCGGTTCCCGCCTCGACCCGTGCTGAACCGACACAATGAGTAGGCCGGTGGGTGAACCCCCATCTATGTTCGAGAAGGTTCTGGTGGCGAACCGCGGGGAAATCGCCGTGCGCGTGATGCGTGCGTGCGAGGAACTCGGCATCGACACCGTCGCCGTGTACAGCGAGGCGGACAAGCACTCGGGTCACGTCCGGTACGCGGACGAGGCGTACAACATCGGGCCCGCGCGTGCGGCGGACTCCTACCTCGACCACGAGGCCGTCATCGACGCGGCCCAGCAGGCGGGCGCGGACGCCATCCACCCCGGGTACGGCTTCCTCGCGGAGAACGCGGAGTTCGCGGGGAAGGTCGAGGACGCGGAGGGCGTGACGTGGGTCGGCCCGCGCAGCGACTCGATGCGCCGACTCGGCGAGAAGACGCAAGCCCGGAAGTCGATGGACGCCGCGGACGTGCCCATCGTCCCCGGAACCACCGACCCCGTCACCGACCCCGAGGAGGTTCGAGAGTTCGGGGAGGAACACGGCTACCCCGTCGCTATCAAGGCCGAAGGCGGCGGTGGCGGCCGCGGGATGAAGGTCGTGCACGGCCCGGACGAGGTCGCGGACAAACTCGAATCCGCCCAGCGCGAGGGCGAGGCGTACTTCGACAACTCGACGGTGTACCTCGAACGCTACCTCGAAAACCCGCGGCACATCGAGGTGCAGATCGTTGCCGACCACCACGGGAACGTCCGCCACCTCGGTGAGCGCGACTGCAGTCTCCAGCGCCGCCACCAGAAGGTCATCGAGGAGGGGCCGAGTCCCGCCCTGACGGACGACCTCCGGGAGAAAATCGGGGAGGCCGCGCGCCGGGGCGCGGACGCGGCGGACTACTACAACGCGGGGACGTTCGAGTTCCTCGTCGAGGACACCCGCGAGCAGGGCGCGGGCGAAGTACTGGACGCGGACGCGGACTTCTACTTCCTCGAAGTGAACACGCGAATCCAGGTCGAGCACACCGTCACGGAGGAACTGACGGGCATCGACATCGTGAAGTGGCAGCTCAAAATCGCCGCCGGCGAGGAACTCGACTTCTCGCAGGACGAGGTCGAACTCGACGGGCACGCGATGGAGTTCCGCATCAACGCGGAGAACGCCGCGGAGGAGTTCGCGCCCGCGACCGGCGGCACGCTCGAAACCTACGACACGCCGGGCGGTATCGGCGTGCGGATGGACGACGCCCTCCGGCAGGGCGACGACCTCGTGACGGACTACGACTCGATGATCGCGAAGCTCGTGGTCTGGGGGAACACGCGCGAGGAGTGCATCGAGCGCTCGCAGCGCGCGCTCGCCGAGTACGAAATCGAGGGCATCCCGACCATCATCCCCTTCCACCGCCTGATGCTCACCGACGACGCGTTCGTCGCGGGCGAGCACACGACGAAGTACCTCGACGAGGAACTCGACGAGGACGCCGTCACCGACGCCCAGGAGAAGTGGGGGACGGAGACCACGAGCGAGTCCGGCGAGGAGGACGTGGTGGAGCGCGAGTTCACCGTCGAGGTCAACGGCAAGCGCTTCGACGTGGACCTCGAAGAGCGCGGCGCGGCCCCCATCGAGGTGTCCGCGGGCGGCGAGAGCACGTCCCAGCGCCCCGAACCCGCGGGCGGCGCGGACGACGACAGTGACGACGTGGTCGTCGAAGGCGACGGCGAGCGCGTCGAAGCGGAGATGCAGGGCACCATCCTCTCCGTGGACGTGGCGGAGGGCGACGAGGTCGCGCCCGGCGACGTGCTCCTCGTTCTGGAGGCGATGAAGATGGAGAACGACGTGGTCGCGTCCAGCGGCGGGACGGTGACGCAGGTCGTCGTGGAGGAGGGCGAGTCCGTCGACATGGGCGACGTGCTCGTCGTCATCGAGTAGGCGTCCCAATCTTTATTTTCGGCCGCGCGAATCGCTCGCGTGCCATGTCAACAGTGAGCGTTCGAGAGGGGGTTCGGTACGGGTTTTCGTTGCTCTGGTATCTCGTCGGCGTGTGGCTGGTCGGCGGCCTCGTCGCGTTCGCGGGCGTCGCCATCACCGGTGGGACGATGGGGCTGGCGATGGACGGGATGTCGCGGGGGTACGCGTCCGAACCGAACACGGCTACGCTGTTCCTCGGCGGCGCGCTCGTGCTCGTCGGCGGCGCTATCGTCTACGCGGGGTCGCTCGGCATCCTCTACAAGATAATCGCGGACGCCGTGAAACGCGGGAACGAAGTCGCCTAACGGGGGCTTCTTACCGCCGCGGTCGTACACTCGGGTATGACCGACACCCGGCAGGCCGTCCTCGCGGCGCTCGCGGACGGCCCCGCGACGGGGCCGGCGCTCGCCGACCGACTCGGCGTCTCCCGCGCGGCCGTCTGGAAGCACGTCGAGGCGCTCCGCGACGAGGGGTTCGGCGTCGAGAGCACGGACGACGGCTACGAACTCACCGAGGTTCCCGAGTACGGCGCGGACGCGGTGGCGTTCGGCCTCGACGCGCCGTTCGCGGTCGAGTACCACGACACCGTGGCGAGCACGAACGACCGCGCCCGCGAGCTCGCCACCGACGGCCGCGAGAACGTCGTCGTGCTCGCGGACCGCCAGGTGGGCGGACGCGGCCGCCGCGACCGCGCGTGGGAGTCGCCCTCCGGCGGTGTCTGGATGAGCGTCGTCCTCCGCCCCGACATCCCGCCCGCCCGCGCGCCCCTCCTCACGCTCGCGATGGCCGTCGCCGTCACCGACGCCGCCCGCGCACACGGCGTGGACGCGACCATCAAGTGGCCGAACGACGTCCTCGTGAGCGACGGGAAGCTCGCCGGGATTCTGACCGAGATGGAGGGCGAGTCCGGCCGTGTGTCGTGGGTGGTCGTGGGCGCGGGCGTGAACGCGAACGTCGACCCCACCGACCTCTCCGAGGGCGCGACCAGCCTCCGGAACGAGGCGGGGCCGGTGGAACGCCGGGTGTTCGTGCAGCGCGTCCTGGAACGGTTCGACGCCCTCCGCGGCGACCTCGACGGCGTGCTGGCGGCGTGGCGCGAGCGCACGAGCACGCTCGGCCGCCGGGTTCGCGTCCACCTCCCGGACGGCGACCTCGTCGGCGAGGCGGTGGACGTGACCGAGACGGGCGCGCTCGTCGTCGAGTCCGAGGGCGAGCGGCGGGTGGTGCACGCGGGCGACTGCGAGCACCTCCGGCCCGTTTAGTCCTCGACGCGAACGGTGAGAACGGGGACGTGACTGGAGCGCACGACCTTCTCCGCGACGCTCCCGAGGAGGAGGCGGTCGATGCCGCCGCGGCCGTGCGTCCCCATCACGATGAGGTCGATGTCGTTGTCCTCGGCGTACCGGACGATTTCGCGGCTCGGCGTGCCGTTGAGGAGCACGCGCTCGACGGGCACGCCGGAGTCGGCGGCGACCTCGGCGACGGCGTCGATGGCCTCCTCGCCCTCCTCCGCGAGCAGGTCTGAGACGCCCTCCGTGGTGGTTTCGGCCCCCAGGGACGCGAAACTCGCGGTGTTGACGACGTAGACGGCGTGCAGGGTCGCGTCGTGTTCCGCCGCGAGCGAGACCGCGTGTTCGACCGCGCGACGCGTCTCCGCGGAGCCGTCGGTCGGCACGAGAACCCGGTCGTAGAGCCCCATTTATGTGTGAATGAGTCGCACGCGGCTTAACTCTTGAGGAGGACGCGCTTCACGTCGCTCTCGCCCGCGCGCCGCACGACCGCGCGCACGGCGTCCTGGTAGCCCGCGAGGTTGTCCGAGTCGCCGTCTAACACGAGCAGGCGCGCGTCCCGGCCCTCCTCGATGGTGCCGTAGTTCCGGTCGAGTATCTCCGCGCCGTTCCGCGTCGCCATCCCCAGTATCTCGGGCGCGGTGCAGTCGCTGAGTTTCGCCGCGAACTCCATCTCGCGGAACATCGAGGGGCTGTTGAGGAAGACGTTGTCCGTCCCGAGCGCCACCGTCGTGAAGTCGCTCAGCTCCGCGATATCGGGGAGGCCGACGCCCGTCGTGAGGTTCGAGCGCGGACACACCGCGATGGGGATGTCTTCGTCCGTTACTCGCGTGAGGTGTTCCGGTTCGGCGTGCACCATGTGGACGAGCAGGTCGGGGTCGAGGTCGATGGCGGGATGGATGTCGGTGGCGTCCGCCTCGCCCGCGTGAATCGCGAACGGCTTCCCGGCGTCCCGCGCGGCGTCGCGCTCCGCGCCGAACTGGTCGTCGTTCGCGCCCGTCGCGCCGTACCCGTCCGCCACCGGCAACACCTCGTCGGCGTCGCCGCGCCCCATCACGAACGGCCGGAGCGCGCGGCCCTCCGCGGCCTCGTGGAGCATCTCGACGCCGCGCCGGCCGCCCTCCCGGAACTCGATGAAGTCGGAGGTTCCCGTCGCCTCCATGAACGACATCGAGCGCGCCATCGCCGCCACCAGCTCCGAGCGGGACGCCTCCCGGAGGAGTCGGTGCTTGAGGCCGCCCGGCGGCGCGACCAGTTCCTCAAGCGTCAGCCCGCGCCCGGCCTCCTTCGCGATGGAGTCCCCGATGTGGGTGTGCGCGTTCACGAACGCCGGCAGCACGATGTCCTCGGAGTCCGTCTCGCACGCTTCGACCGCCGCGATTTCACCGTCCTCGACGACGACGCGACCCTCGACTGCGTCGAACGTCGGGCCGGCGAGGATGGTGCCTTCGAGTTCCATACGCGGTGTCGGGCCGCCGTCGCCTTATTCGTTGTAGTCGTCGAGGCTCGCGTACTCGCCCGTCGTGGTCTCGCTCACGAGCGCGCCGTCCACGTCGAGGCCGAGCACGCGCTCCGCCGCCCGCCCGACGGGTTCGGTGAGGTCGTCCGGCGCGTACACGCCGAGCCGCCACTGTTCGCGCTGAGCCATCTGGAGCGCGCGAACGAGCGTGGACTGCTCGTCCAGCCGCCGGATTTCGCCGTTCACGAGCACGCCCGTGGTGGACTCCCGCATCGACGGCTGGCCCTGCACGTCCAGAACCACGTGCTCGCTCTCCACGCCGGCGTCCGCGGCGATGTCGTCCTCGAACGCGCGCACGGTCTCGTGGTCGGGGTCGAACAGCGGTTCCTCGGGGTCGAACACGTCCTCGGCCACGTCGTCCAGTTCCGCCCAGACGGCGCGCTTGTAGAGGTCGCGGTCGGCGAGCCGGTCGGCGAGCGCGCGCGACGCGTCGTGTCCGCGGAGGCGGACGAGGAGTTCGTAGTCGTCCATCCGCCGCAGCTGTTCGCCGGTCACGTCGCCCGTTTCGAGGAGGCGTTCGCTCGCCCGGCGCAGCATCGCCTTGGAGATGCGGGCGACGTGGTGGCTGTACACGGTCGGATTCATCAGCGCGCGGGCGAGCAGGAGGGACTCCGCGGTCTGGACGTTCCCCTCCTTGAGGACGAGGCGGCCGTCGATGAACGTGAGCTCCCGGACGAGCCGGCCGGTGTCGATGGTGCCGTAGGGGACGCCGGTGTGGTGGGCGTCCCGGACGAGGTAGTCCATCCTGTCCACGTCGAGTTCGCCCGCGACGAGCTGGCCGAGTTCGTCCTCGCCGGTGACGAGCGCGGTCACCCGCGCGGGGTCGAGGCCGTGGTCGTCGAGCACGCCCGCGATAGGCTCAGTTTCGACGAGGCCGGCCACGTCGTCGTGGTACTTGCCGGTGCGTCGGTGGATGAGGTCTTCGACGTTGTGGCTGTAGGGGCCGTGGCCGATGTCGTGGAGGATGGCGGCGGCGCGCACGCGCTCGGCGCGCGGGCCGTCGATTCCCAGGTGGGCGAGCGCCTGCGACGCGAGGTGGTAGACGCCGAGGCTGTGTTCGAAGCGCGTGTGGTTCGCGGAGGGGTAGACGAGGGAGACCGTGCCGAGTTGCTTGATGCGGCGCAGTCGCTGGACGGCCGGCGTGTCGAGGAGGGCGGCGGCGACGCCCTCGACCTCGATGTGGTCGTGGACGCTGTCCTTCACCGTGTGCATACGTCCGGGTTCGCCGGCATCACGTAAAAACGACCGGACAGGACGGCCGGCGGCGCAAGCGTTTAGCGCGCGGCGGCCGCACTCCCGGGTATGGTGACGTTTCTCGCCGGCGGCACGGGGACGCCGAAACTCCTCGCCGGCGCGCGAAGGGTGTTCGACGGCCCGCACGCGGTGGTGGGGAACACGGGCGACGACGTGGAACTCGGCGGCCTCCTCGTCTCGCCGGACATCGACACCGTGCTGTTCGACGGCGGCGGCGTGCTCGACCGCGAGACCTGGTGGGGAATCGAAGGCGACACGACGGAGACCCACGACGAACTGACGCGCCTCGCCGCGGAGGCCGGTATCGACGCCGAACCCCGTTATCTTCCGCCCGAAAAGCAGACCACGGGTCGAGACATCGCGCGCTGGCGGCGGTTTTCGGGCGCGTGGGAGTTCATGGAACTCGGCGACCGGGACAGGGCGGTGCACGTGTTCCGGACGAGCCTCCTCGACGAGGGGCGCTCGCTGACCGAGGTGACGCGGACGCTCGCGGACGCGTTCGACGTTCCGGAGGACGTGGTGCCGATGAGCGACGACCCGGTGGCGAGCATCGTCCACACGCCCGAGCGCGAACTCCACTTCCAGGAGTACTGGGTCGCGGAGCGCGCCGAACCCCCGGTGGAGCGCGTGGAGTTCCGGGGCGCGGCGGACGCCGAGGCGAGCGATGCGGCGCTCGCGGCGGTGCGGGAGGGGCCGGTGGTGGTCGGGCCGTCGAACCCGATTACGAGCATCGGGCCGATGGTCGCCCTGGACGGCCTGCGGGACGCGCTCCGCGACGCGACGGTGGTGGCGGTGTCGCCGTTCGTGGCGGACGAGGTGTTCAGCGGCCCCGCGGCGGAACTCATGGAGGCCAAGGGGTACGAGGCGAGCACGCGCGGCGTCGCGGACGCCTACGACTTCGCGGACGCGTTCGTGCTCGACACCGACGACGGCACCGACCTCGCGCGCCCCGTGGTGCGGACGGACACGCGGATGGACGACGACGCGGACGCTCGACGGGTCGCGGACGCCGTCCGGGACGCGCTGGAGGTGGCGTAGTGTTCGAGCCACGGGTCGCGCTCGCGAGCCTGAGCGGCGACGCGGACGCCGCGTGGGCGCGCGACGCGAGCGAGTACGCGGGCCTCGCGCTCCTCGGCGGCCTCGCGCTGGACGACGCGACCCGCGCGGCCGCCCGCGAGATGGTTGCCGACCGCGACAGAACCGAGTTCCTCCCCGACGACCCCATCGACTTCCTCGCGAGCGAACTCGACCGCGTCGCGGACGCTCCCATCCGACCCGGGTTCAACGTCCGGACGACGACGCTCGCCCCGCTCCGCGCCGCCGCCCGCGAGTGCGCCGCGCGCGACGCCGTCCTCGAAGTGAACGCGCACTGCCGCCAGTCCGAGATGTGCGCCGCCGGTGCGGGCGAAACCCTCCTCCGGGACGCCGACCGCCTCGCCGCGCAGGTGGCGGCCGCGAGCGACGCGGGCGCGACCGTCTCGGTGAAGGTTCGCGCCGAGGTCGAGGGCGTCGATCTGCCCGCGCTCTCCCGGGAACTCGACGCGGCGGGCGCGGACTGCCTGCACGTGGACGCGATGGACTCAGAGTCCGTGATTCGGGACGTACGCGAGTGCTTCGACGGATTCCTGGTGGCGAACAACGGCGTGCGCGGCCGCGAGACCGCCCGCGAGTACCTCGACTACGGCGCGGACGCGGTGTCGGTGGGGCGGCCGAGCGACAACCCGCGCGTCCTCGCGCGCGTCCGCGACGCCATAGGGGAGTGGTTCGATGCGTAGCCACGCCGCGAACGCCGAACTCGCGCTCCTGCTCGAAGTCGCGGGCACGCCGAAACCCGGGAACGTCGACCGCCACCGCGACTTCCCGGACTTGCGGTTCGAGCACTTCCTCGCGGGCGCGGTCGGCGCGCGCCCCGGCCTCGACGACGCCGAATCCGGCGCGCCCGTGGGTGAGGCGTTCGAGCGCGCGGTCGCGGGGATGAGCGAGCAGTCGGGCGGGAACACCCAGTTCGGCTGTCTGCTCCTCCTCGTCCCGCTCGTCCGCGCCGCGGCCGAGCGCGGCCTCACCCCCGAGTCCGTCACGCACGTCGTCGAGGACACCACGGTCGCGGACGCCGCCGGGTTCTACCGCGCGTTCGACCACGTCGCGGTGGCCGTCCCCGACCTCCCCGACGACGCGGACGCGCTCGACGTGCGCCGGGGGAGCGACGCCGTCCCCGAACTCGAAGCCCGCGGCCTCACACTCTACGACGTCATGGCGGAGAGCGCGCCCGCGGACGGGAACGCGGTCGAGTGGGTCGGGGGGTTCGAGCGGACGTTCGCCGCCGCCGACCGCATCGAGGCCGGCGCGGGGTCGATACTCGACCGCGCCGCCGACGCCTTCCTCTATCTGCTCGCGGACGAACCGGACTCGCTCGTCGCCGGCCAGCACGGCCGCGAGGTCGCGCGCGAGGTGTCGAGTCGGGCGAGCGAACTGCTCGACGCGCCGGACGCGGACGTCGCCGCGTTCGCGGACGACCTCGTGGCGCGCGACATCAACCCCGGAACGACCGCCGACGTCACGAGCGCCGCGCTGTTCGTCGCGCTCGAACGCGGGGTGGCGGTGTGAGCGACTGGCCCGCCGACCTCCGCGGCGTCACCGAGACCGTCGTGACGACGCTCGGTCCGAACGAGCGGTGGAACGCCGCCGCCCTGGGCGTGCACGCGCCGCGGAGCGACGCGGACAGCGACGCTCCCGCGACGGCGACGACATGGGGGCGGACGCGGACGCGCGGGAACTTCGAACGCCGCGGGGCGGGCTACGTGCAGTTCACGACCGACCCCGTGGTGTTCGTGGAGGCGGCGCTCTCGATTCAGGAGACCGACGACCCCGTGCTGGACGCGGCGGACGCCTGGGCGCGCGTCACGGTCGAGCGCCTGGAGTCGGGGAACTCGGGGGGGACGGAGTGGGTGGAGTGGGCGTTGCGGCCGGTCGAAACGGGCGTGGTTCGGGAGTCGGTGGCGACGACGAACCGCGGGTACTACGCGGTCGTGGAGGCGACGGTGGCGGCGTCCCGGCTGGACGTGCCGGCCTACGACGCGGCGGTGCTCCGGGAGCGCCTCGACTACTTCGCGGACGTGGTCGAACGCTGTGGCGGCGAGCGCGAGCGCGAGGCGATGGCGCTCGTCGCCGAGTACAGCGCGTACGAGAACGAATCCTTTTAACGCTCGGCGGAACAAACCCCCGGTATGGCCATCAAGCCCGACTACGTCAAGAAGACGGGGAACATCCTCATGGAGCGATACCCCGACGCGTTCAGCCGCGAGGACTTCGAGCACAACAAGGACGCCGTCGTGGAACTGACGAACATCGAGTCGAAGGAAGTCCGCAACCGCATCGCGGGCTACATCACGCACAAGCGACAGTAGTTTTCCCCGCAACCGAAGCGCTTTGAACGGCCTCCCGACTAAGGGAGGGTATGGTAAACGTAGGCGTACTCGGAGCGACTGGTGCCGTCGGACAGCGATTCATCCAGTTGCTCTCCGAGCACGACGAGTTCGAGCTGACGACCGTCACCGCGAGCCCCGAGTCCGCGGGCGACACGTACCGGGAGGCGGCGAAGTGGCGGGTGGACACGCCGATTCCCGAGGACGTGGCGACCCTCGAAGTCCGGGAGACCGACCCGGACGCGATTCCGGACGACGTCGACCTCCTCTTCTCCTCGCTCCCGTCGTCGGTCGCGGAACGCGTCGAACACGGCTTCTGTGAGGCGGGCTACGTGGTGTCCTCGAACTCCTCGAACGAGCGCACCGCGGACGACGTGCCGCTCGTCATCCCCGAAGTGAACGCCGACCACCTCGACCTCATCGAGGTGCAGCGCGACGAGCGCGGCTGGGACGGCGCGCTCGTGAAGAACCCGAACTGCTCCACCATCACGATGGTGCCGACGCTCGCGGCGCTGGACGCGTTCGGCCTCGACACGGTGCACGTCGCCACCCTCCAGGCGGTGTCCGGCGCGGGCTACTCGGGCGTCACGTCGATGGAAATCCTCGACAACGTCCTCCCCCACATCGGCGGCGAGGAGTCGAAGATGGAGTCCGAGTCCCGGAAGCTCCTCGGCGAGTTCACGGGCGCGGAAGTGGACTGGCACGACGTGGACGTCTCCGCGTCCTGCAACCGCGTCCCCACGCTCGACGGCCACCTGGAGAACGTCTGGGCGGAACTCGACGACGACCCGACCGTCGAAGCGGTCGTGGACGCCTTCGAGGACGCGGCCTCCCAGGACTTGCCGAGCGCGCCCGACCCCCTGATTCACGTGTTCGAGGAGCCCGACCGGCCGCAGCCGCGTCTCGACCGGATGCTCGGCGGCGGGATGGCGGTCGCGGCGGGCGGCGTCCAGCAGACGGAGAGCGGGATTCAGTACAACACGCTCGCGCACAACACCATCCGCGGCGCGGCGGGTGCGAGCGTGCTGAACGGCGAACTGCTCGCGCGCGACGGCTGGCTCTAGTCCACGCGGTTCTTCAGTTCTTCACCGGCGTCGAGACGCCGGACGTTCTCCGCGAGGATGTCCGCGAGCCGCGTCCAGTGCTGTGGCGTGTGGCCGGCGTTGTGCGGCGTGACGAGGCAGTTGTCGAGCGTCCAGAGCACGTGGTCGGGCGGGAGCGGTTCGGGGTCGGTCACGTCGAGCGCCGCCCCGCGAATGCTCTCGCCGCGGAGCGCGTCCACGAGCGCGTCCGTCTCCACGACGCCGCCGCGCGCGACGTTCACCAGGACGGCGTCGGGTTCGAGCGTCTCGAACGCCGCCGCGTCCACGAGGCCCGCCGTGGTCTCGGTGAGCGGGCACGCGAGCACGACGTAGTCGCTTCGCGCGAACGCGTCGTGCACGTCCGCGGGGTCGAACCCGACGACTTCGTCCGTCGGCCCGCCCTTCTCGGGCGTGTACCGGACGCCGATTGTGTGCGCGCCGAACCCGCGGAGGCGCTGTTCGACCTCGGTGCCGATAGCGCCCAGTCCGACGATGGTGACGGTCGCGTCCGTGAGTTCGCCGTGGGCCTTGTAGTGCCGCCACTCGCCGCGCTCGGACTGCCGGAAGCCCTGCTGGAGATTCCGCGCGAACGTCAACAGATAGCCCAGGACTTGCTCGGCGATGCCGGGCGCGTGGATGCCCGCGCCGTTCGTCACCGCGACGCCGCGCTCGCGCAGGGCGTCCATCGGAAGGTGGTTGTAGCCCGCGTACGCGCACGCGAACAACTCGATGTCGCGGGCGGCGTCAAGCAGGTCGGTGTCGATGCCGGTTCCGGTCACTATCTCGGCGTCCGCGACCGCCTCGCGTTCCGCCCGCGGGGTCGCCGCGTACCGGATCTCGTGGTCGGGGAGTCGCGCTTCGAGGGCGTCCGCGTACTTGCGCGACGACAGGCCGTGGGTGTCCGCGCGCAACACCGCTATCGTGGGTTCGGTCACGTCTCAGTCTCCACCCGCGACCGCCTAATCCGTTTCCGTCGCGGCGTCGCGTCCGCGTTCGCCGGTTTGCCAAGGGTTTTTGGCGGGCATCGGCAATCTCGGGGTATGAGCGACGATGCGAGCCTGTCCTGTCACGCGAAACTCGCCCGCGTGGTGCTCGCGAACCGCGGCCCCCTCTCCCCGAGCGAGATTGCGGACGAAGCCCGCATCTCCGAGGCGGACGCCGCCACCGCGATGGACGAACTCGTCGAGGCCGGGCGCGCCGAGTGCGTCTGCGGCGTCTGCGAGACCCGCGAACAGGTGTACGCGCTCCTCGAAGAAGCGAAGGCGTAGCCCTCTTAGCCACGCCCGCCCTATCCCGGGTGCGCGCCGTTTGTCCCCACCCGAGCCAGCCTACCAGGGTGCGATGACGACTGGAGAACCCCGGCGTGCAAAACACCTGTCGCGCAAGCGACCGCGGAACGGTTTCGGGGCCGGCGAGTACGGCTCCGGGGTAGCGTCCATCGCTCGCCCGCCACGAGGGTTTCCCGGCCGACGCGGCACGCCGCCTCGGGATGACGCCGGTCGTTAGTGTTGCGGGCGACATTCTACGCGAGAGCGACGGGCTTCTCAGTCGGCCGTCGCGTTTTTGATACCCGTCACCAGTCGATACGTGACGTTCTGTTGCGTCCCGGAGACGCCGGCGAACCCGAACGTGTAGTCGCCGCGGGCCGGGTCGTCGTGGAGCGAGAAGGACGTCCCGTTCTCGGTCGCGGTCACGTAGACTGCGTCGCCGGGTTCGAGGCGGGCGTTCGTGGTGACGGTGCCCGCCACGTCACCGGCGCGCGCCGAGGGATTAGAGCCCCAGACGGGGTCGGTGGACGCGCCGACGCGGAGCGTCGTGTTCGCCGGGAGCGCACCGCCGCCGGTGTTCCGGAGTTCGACCGCGTGGCCGTCCGCGACTATCGACAGCGAGAGGTGCGGAACGTCCCCGACCCAGGACGGCGGCCCGCTCCACTCCGCGTCGGCGTCGAGCGCTATCGAGTGCTCGGTGCGCACCGTCTCGCCGTCGGAGTTCACGGTCGTCGCGGCGTCGATGTCGTGGACGACGCCGTCGGGGGTGACGAGCACCGTTCCCTCGTAGGCGTCGTACAGTCCGTTAGCGGGCGACGGCTCGTCGGCGGTGAACTGGACGAACGTCCGGCCGCCGCGTTCGACGGTTCCGTTGACGCTGTAGTTCCCGCCGGCGAGGAGCAGATGGAGCGCGGACCGTGGTTCGAACACGTCGTCGTTCGTCCACGCGCGAGTATTGGTGAATGAGTCCTGCACGACGCTGTAGAACGTCTCTTCGTCCGCGGTGACCCGCACGTACTCGCGCGCGTCCGTCCCGTAGAACGCCTCGGTGACGCGCTCGCCGTCGGCGGTGCGCTCGAACGTGCTGTAGTACGGCGTCCGGTTCGCGCCGCGCGCGTAGCTCCGAACGACGGTCTCGTCCGCGTTCGTCCACCGCTGCGTGAGCACCGTCGGTTCGTTTGCCGTCGCGGCGGCGTGCGCGTCGAGGAGGACGGAGACGTTCACGAGCGTCCCGTTCGCCGCGACCCCCGGCGGGTACTGCTCCGCGCTGACGTTCCCTGTCGTTCCGGTCGTCGCGGCGCTGGTCGTCGGTGCGGTCGTCTCGGTGACGCTGGTGGGCGTCCCGCCGCTACAGCCGGCGGTGACGAGGAGGAGGGCGACGCAGCCGACGAGGGCCGCGCGTCGTATCGGAGACCTCATATTATTGACCTGGTTCGCGCTGCTCTAAAAGTCTCGTGGGTAGCGCGCGTCGGAACGGCTACGGGGCCGTCCGTCGAACGCCCTGTATGAACGGGTGGCGGACGCGGTGAGCGCGGGCGTTGAGCGGCCGCTGGGTCGGGTGTACGACGCGGCGTACGCGGGCGTGCCGAACTGGGACATCGGGCGGCCGCAGCGGCCGTTCGTTCGACTGGTGGAGTCTGGCGTCCTCGACTCCGCGATGTTCCACGTGCTCGGCGACCGCGAGCGCGACGCGTTCGTCCGGGAACTCGACGCCGTCTTCGAATCTGATGGTCTCTACTGCGTGCTCGGCGACCGCCGGCAGGACGACCGCGACGTGTACGGCGTGAGCGTCCCGGAACTCCGCGAGCGCTTCCCCGCCGAACGCTGGGAGTTCGTCCACGCGGAGGAGGCCGCGTTCGAGCGGCGGTGGGGCGCGACGCCCGCCGTGTTCGCGGTGCTGCGGCGGCGGTGAGGCGAACGGTTTTCACGTCTCGCGGCCCTCGATTCAGGTATGACTCTCGACCCGGAGCGCGTCGCCGAGCTCGGCCCCGAGCGACGCCGCGCGCTCTTCGAACGCGACGCGGGCGTGGAGGCGGTTCGCGGGGACGTTCGCGATATCCTCTCGCGGGTTCGCGCGGAGGGCGACGCGGCGCTCCGCGAGTTCGCGCGCGAGTTCGACGACACCGACGTGGGGAACCTCGACGTGACCGACGCGGCCGAGCGCGCGTACGACGACCTCGACGACGACACCCGGCAGGCCATCGACGACGCCGTCGAGAACGTCCGCGAGTTCCACGAGGCCCAGGTTCCCGATGACTGGCGCGAGGCGTTCGACGGCCGCGAACTCGGCCGGCGGTTCCGCCCCATCGAGCGCGCTGGCGTCTACGTCCCCGGCGGCGCGGCGGCCTACCCGTCGTCGGCCATCATGGGCGTCGTGCCGGCGAAGGTGGCGGGCGTGGAGCAGGTGGCGGTGGCGACGCCGCCCGCGGACGAGATGAACCCGGTGACGCTCGCGGCGATTCACGCGGCGGGCGCGGACACCGTGTACGCGGTCGGGGGCGCGCAGGCCGTCGGCGCGCTCGCGTACGGCACGGAGACCGTCAACTCCGTCCAGCTCGTCGTCGGTCCCGGAAATAAGTGGGTGACCGCGGCGAAGGCCGAGGTTCGGGGCGAGGTCGAAATCGACTTCCTCGCCGGACCGAGCGAGGTTCTGGTGCTCGCGGACGACACCGCCGACCCGGCGCTGGTCGCGGCGGACGCGCTCGCGCAGGCCGAACACGACCCGAACGCGTCCGTCGTCGTCGTCACGGACGACGAAGCAACCGCGGACGCCGTCTGCGGGGAAATCGACGCCCGCCTCGGCGAGCGCGAGCGCGCGGACATCATCGAGGAGTGCTTGCAGGGCGATGCGAGCGGCGTGTTCGTCGCGCGCTCGCAGAGCGAGGCCGTGCTGTTCGCGGAGGAGTACGCGGCCGAACACCTCTCGATTCAGGCCGCCGACGACGAGGACATCCTCGACCGCATCACGAACGCGGGAAGCGTCTTCCTCGGGCCGTACACGCCCGTCGCGGCCGGCGACTACGCCACCGGCACGAACCACGTCCTCCCGACGAACGGTCGGGCGAAGGTCACCGGCGGCCTCAGCGTGGACACGTTCCTCCGCGCGACCACCGTCCAGCGCCTCGACCGCGACTCCCTCGGCGACATCCGGGACACCGTGACGACGCTCGCGAACGCCGAAGGCCTCGAAGGCCACGCCGCCAGCGTGGACGCCCGGTTCCGCGACGAGTAGTCGGGTTCGACGGCGAACTTATATTTCCGAACCTACTCTCGCTAGCTATGTTCGTCGGCCACGAGATGCTCGCGTTCGCCCTCGTCGCCCTCGCGGCCCTCCGACTCGGCCGCTCGCGACCGGAGGCGCTCGCGCTCGGCGTCGCCGCGGGCGCGTTCGCCGCCGTCCCCGACGTGGACATGGTGTACGCGCCCGCCGGCCTGCTCGGCCTCGACTCCGCGGGCGCGTTCGCCGCCGCGAACGCCTTCTGGGGCGCGTCCACCGTCGTCCATCGCGCGATGACGCACTCGCTCGTCCTCGCCGTCCCCGCCGCCCTCGGGTTCGCGCTCGCCGCCCACGACGCTCGAAACAGGTGGCTCGCCGCGCCCGTCCTGCTCGCGCTCGTCGGCGTCGCCGCCGTCGCGAGCGGGCTGCTCGGCGCGTTCGTCATGACCGTGTACGTCGCCGCGGGCGCGCTCGTCGCCGTGTTCGCCGCGCGCCGTCTCGCCCTCGGCCCGCGGGAGGTCGCGGCGGTCGCGCTCGCCGGCCTCGTCACGCATCCGTTCGGCGACCTGTTCACGGGCGACGCCCCGGCGTTCTTCTACCCGTTCTCGAACCTCGTGTTCGACGGCCGGGTCGCGCTCGCCGCCGACCCCACCCTCCACCTGCTCGGCGCGTTCGGCGTCGAACTCGCCGCCATCTGGCTCGGCGTCCTCACTTACCTCCATCTCACCGAGCGCTCGCCGTGGCGACACCTGAACGTCCGCGCGGCGGGCGGCGCGGCGTACGCGCTCGCCGCGTTCGTCATCGCGCCGCCGACCCTCGACACTTCCTACCAGTTCGTGTTCAGCGTGCTCGCCGTCGGGTTCGTCGGCGTCGTCCCCGACTGGAAGCGCCGCCTTCCCTCGCCGCCGACCGCCGCCGTCACGGGCTTGGCCGCGGTCACCGTGGCGGGACTCGCGTACGCCGTCGCGTACGTCGCCGCCTGACCCCCAAAGTTTGGTAACCGGGGGACTCCAAGCACGCGTGATGAGTCAGTCGGGACAACTGGAGTCGTTCCTCGAAGACCGAGAGCTGAACGCCGCGCTCGCCTGGATACTGGTCGGGTTCGTCGCGCTCGTCGCCGTGGAGAGCGCGCTCGACCGCGACTGGGTGTGGGTCGGCGTCACGCTCGTCATCACCGCGCTCGCCGTCGTCCCGCCCCTCGCCTACCGAAACCCCCGCGTGATGTTGCCGTGGGAGGTGCTCGCGCTCGCCGTCGTCCCCGACCTCGCGCGCGCCCTCCTCTACACGCCGTTCGTCGTCGACCTCGCGACCTACCTCTCCGTCGCGGCGCTCGCGCTCGTCGTCGCCGTCGAACTCGACGTGTTCACCGCCGTCCGGATGACCGAGTGGTTCGCCGTGCTGTTCGTCGTGCTCTCCACGCTCGCCACCGCGGGCGTGCTCGCCGTCGGCCAGTGGCTCTCGGACGTGTTCTTCGGCACGCACTTCCTCTACACCGAATCCCCCGAGATTCCCGCGCAGGTCGCGAACGGCGGCGCGGCTGACACCCTGCTCTGGCTGTCGGACGTGTTCGTCGGCACCACCTTCACCGGGCCGACCGCGCTCTCCGTCCCGCCCGCCGTCGAACAGGCCGCGCTGGACGCCCTGATGTGGGACTTCGTCGCCGCCACCGTCGTCGGCATCCTCGCCGGCGTCGTGTTCGAGCGGTACTTCCGGCGGCGCGCGAACGCCCACCTCCGCCTCCCCGAGGGCGTCGAAGAAACGCTCGACATCGAGGAGGCGGGCGAATGAAACTCCGGGACGCCCTCGGCGTGAGCGAGACGACCCAGCGCCGAATCACGCGCGCGATGCAGCTCTCCCTCGTCGGCATCGTCTTCGTCGGCGTCGACCGCGGGAACCCCGGGATCGTCGTGAACGGCGCGGTCGCGCTCGGCGTGACGTACGTCCCCGCGCTCCTGGAGCGAGACTACAACCTCCCGATGGACTCCGGGCTCGTCCTCTGGATGACGCTCGCCGCGTTCCTGCACGCGGTCGGCACGCTCGGCCCCTACCGGAACGTCGCGTGGTGGGATCACGTCACGCACGCGCTCTCCTCGTCGCTCGTCGCCGGCGCGGGCTACGCGTTCACGCGCGCCGTGGACGAACACAGCGACGACATCGAGTTCCCGCCCCGTTTCTCGTTCGCGCTCATCCTCCTCGTCGTCCTCGCGTTCGGCGTGCTCTGGGAAGTCCTGGAGTTCGCGCTCAGTCAGGCGGGGAACGCGCTCGGACAGGGCGGTTCCGTCCTCACCCAGTACGGCCTCGAAGACACCATCAAAGACCTCGTGTACAACACGCTCGGCGGCGTCATCGTCGCCATCTGGGGAACCGCGTACCTCGCGGACGTGGCGAGCGCGGTTCGCGAACGCTACCTCAGCGGCGGATAGTTTTTTCCGGCTCTCCCGCCCACCTCCGCGTATGGTGTACAAGAAAATCACCCTCATCGGGCGGAGCGAGGAGAGTTTCGAAGCCGCAGTGGACAACGCAATCGACCGCGCCGAGGAGACCCTCGACAACGTCTCCTGGGTGGAGGTCGTCGAGCAGGGCGTCGAAGTCGGGAGCGTCGAGAATCGAGAGTACCAGGCGGAAGTCGAAGTCGCGTTCGCGCTCGACTAAGTTCGGAAGGACTCGCCGCAGCCGCATTCGGCTTCGACGTTCGGGTTCTCGACGTGGAAGCCCGCGGCCTGCAGGCCGTTCTCGTAGTCGAGTTCGCTTCCCTCGATGTACTTCAGGCTACTCGGATCGACGAACACGCGAAGCCCGTGGTGCTCGGTGATGGTGTCGTCGCCCTCGGGTTCGTCGTCGAACCGCATCCCGTAGGAGAGGCCCGCACAGCCGCCCTGCTGGACGAACAGGCGGAGTCCAGCGATGTCCGTGTCGAGGCCTTCGCTTTCGAGGAGGTTGATGGCCTGCGAGGCCGCTTCCTCGGTGACCGTGACCGGCGCGCCGTCGCCGCCGGACTCGGCAGTCGTACTCATACTCGTTCTTTCTTCGGCCAGCGGAATAAGGATGCCGCCCCCAGCAGTCTACTCGGTGTCGTGCTCGCTCGCGCGCTTCGTCCACTTCTTCTCGATTTCGGCGTTCGCGCGCACGACGGTGTCGCCGTCCACGCTGATTCGGGTCTTCCGGAGTTCTATCTCCTCGACGGTGCCGGTGGTGTCGCCGGCGGTGACGGTGTCGCCGGGGTTGAAGTCGGGGTCGCGGAGGAGGTAGATGCCCGCGACGGCGTCCGCTATCATTCCGGAGAGCGCGTACGACACGCCGAGCGCGAGGAAGCCGGAGGCGGTGCCGAGCGCGGCGGCGATGTCGTTCAGGCCGACGATGGCGAGGAAACCGAGGACGACGCCGAACCAGAGGAAGACGGCGATGACGGTCCAGCAGAACGTGACGTACAGCGGCTGGTCGTCGAACACCCGGCGGAGGAAGGCCTTCACGACGTATCCGACGAGCTGGACGAGAACCGCGGCGAGCACGAGGAAGACGACGCCGGACGCGACCTTCGGGAGCGCGCCGACGACGCCGTCGAGGAACTCGGAGACAGTCTGTTCGATGATGCCCATACGGGGCGTTGCGACGGCGGGCGAATAAAACGCGGCGGCCGCCACACCCCGAACCACTCGACACGATACCAAGTCGCTAAGGGGGAGGGTGGTAGAACGGCTATACAGTGGATAGTACATGAGTGACGCCGACACAGTCGTCGAACGCTTGCGTCGCGAGTTCGGTGACGCGCTCCGCTCCGTGACGCGGTACGACGCGGACGGCTACGAAGACCTCTACGTTCGCGAGGACGTGGAATCAGGGTACGCGGACGACCGGATGGAACGAATCGCGGAGGAGACGCGGATGGAGGCGTTACAGAGCACGTACCTCCGCGACCTCTTCCAGCCCGTGCACGGCGACTTCGAGTGCACCGCCCGGTTCTTCGAGGACGGCATCGAACTGAACTACACGGTCTCCGAGACCCGGGGGTTCGCGGTCGGCCTCGACCGGCACGCCGGGGACGCGGACTCGGTCGCCGACCGCGTCGAGCGCGCGCTCGACGACCCCTCGTAGCCGCCGTCGCCGGAACGTGAACGCTTTTAGACGCGCTGTCGGTACGCGGACGTATGGAAAACCCACCCGGGGTCGGCGAACTGACGCCGCCCGACCGCACCCTGCTGGGGCCGGGGCCGAGCCCCGTCCACCCGCGCGTGTTGCGGGCGATGAGCACGCCGCTCGTCGGCCACCTCGACCCCGCGTTCGTGGACATCATGGACGAGACCCAAGACCTCCTCCGGTACGCCTTTCGCACCGAGAACGAGTGGACGCTCCCCGTCTCCGGAACGGGGAGCGCCGCGATGGAGGCCGCAATCGGCAACCTCGTCGAACCCGGCGAGACGATGCTCGTCCCGACGAACGGCTACTTCGGCGGGCGGATGGCGGAGATGGCGCGGCGCGCGGGCGGCGAGGTCGTGCACGTGGACGCGCCGTGGGGCGAACCGCTCGACCCCGCGGACGTGCAGGACGCGTTCGACGCCCACCAGCCCGACGTGTTCGGGTTCGTGCACGCCGAAACCTCCACGGGCGTCCGCCAACCACAGGTGCCGGAACTCACCCGTATCGCGCACAGCCACGACGCGCTCGTCGTCGCGGACACGGTCACGTCGCTCGGCGGCGTCGAACTCCGCGTGGACGACTGGAACATCGACGCCGCGTACGCCGGCCCCCAGAAGTGCCTGTCGTGTCCGCCCGGCGCGAGCCCGCTCACGCTCAACGACGACGCGATGGACAAAGTCCTCTCCCGAGACACCCCGTCGCGCTCGTGGTACCTCGACCTCTCCCTCCTCGAAGGCTACTGGGGCGACGAACGCGCCTACCACCACACCGCGCCCGTCACGAACGTGTACGCGCTCCGCGAAGCCCTCCGCCTCGTCGCCGAGGAAGGTATCGAGGAGCGCTGGGCGCGCCACCGCCGCGTCGCCGGCGCGCTCAAATCCGGCGTCGAAGCGATGGGTCTCGAACTCGAACCCGACGACGACTACTGGCTCCCCAGCCTGAACGCCGTCCGCGTCCCCGACGGCGTCACCGACACGGGCGTCATCGACTATCTCCGCGACCACTACGACCTCGAAATCGCCGGCGGACTCGGCGACCTCGATGGCGAAATATTCAGAATCGGCTGTATGGGACACGGCGCGCGCGAAAAGAACGTCGCGTTCCTCCTCACCGCGCTCGCCGACGCCCTCGACAGCCTCGGCGCGGACGTCGACCCCGCGGGCGGCATCGACGCGGCCCGCGACTCACTCTGAGGGCGCTCGCGCGACCTCGTACTCGCCGTCCTCCTCGACGCCGATAACCGCGTAGTCGTAGTCGGGTGCGGCTCGGTCGAGCAGGTCTCCGAGGTCGGGAACGTAGTCTTTCCACGTCACGAAACAACGCATCCGGTCGCCCGACGGCGTGTCTACGTCGTCCGTGACCGCGAGCACCTCGACCTCCTTCCAATCCCGGGCCGCGGTGAACGTCGCGCCGTCGCCCGCGACGCTGTACCCGAGGTCGGCGAAGATCGACTTGGCTTCCTCAGACGGTGGGCCGATGTGTGACACCATCTACCACATCCTACAGGGGCGGGTGTGATAAGCTTTGCCGCCCCACCTTTTTGGAGACGAGGCGCGGAGCGCCTCGTCTCGAAAAACCTGGAGGGAAAAAGACCGCACCGCTACCGCGAGACGCTACCCTGCCGCCTTCTCGTGAACGAGCGAACAGGCGGCCGGAGGCCGCCGAACGGACGAGCGGCGCAGCCGTGAGTCGAACGAGGGGGAGCCAGGCGCGTGAGCGAAGTCGTGGACTTCACTCATGCGCCGCATCCCATTCGTCGGGTTTGCGGAGGTTGCCGCAGTCGTTGCACTGGATGCGGCCCATGGAGTCCATGGCGTTGTCGAGGGTTTCGCAGTTGAGGCAGTACCAGCCGTACTTCCGGGTTCTGTCACGGTCGCGGTAGACGGCGAGGAAGGGCGCTTTCTCGCCGCGTTCGCCCTCGTCCTCGGCGACGTAGAGCGTTTCGCCGTCTCCGTTCGTAATGACACGCTCGGTCATACTGTGTTTTCAGTCAGCGGAGGCTTCATCCTTCTGCTTACCTCCTATATCTATACACGAAGCTAATGAAAAGATATGTGTAGTATAATCAATTAAATTGGGAACATGAATCGGAGAAACCTGATTCAGAAGGTCGGAGCCGGTGCGATCACTCTTGCAGCATCAACACAGTAGCTCGCCATGGAACGGAACGTAATGCTGATCGCCACAGTCCTCACCGCCCTCGTTGTCGGGGGTGTCGTTGGTGCGTTTGTGGCTCCGCAGCCTGCTCCGTCCGCGGACAGCGTGTCGCCGCCGTCGGACGGATTGGTCGTAAGCTCTACTGGACAGTATTGTCTCGGTAACACGTCGGAATACGATGGGTGGCTGTACACTACCGCGGACGAACGCGGATACGATGTCTCATTCAACGTAACTGTCGTGCATGGGACGGAAACGTCCTTGAACTGGAGCGTCGATTCGATGCCGAACGACGAGTACGTAATCAACCTCCGCACGCAGTCGGCATCCCCCGAGACATCTGGTAGTGCCGAACCGGATTGCACTGTCGGAACAACTGTGGTCGGAACGACGAAGATCCCCGCAAACTACACGACTGTTCGCGTAGCAGTTGACGGGAGAACCATTGCAACGGTTGATAGAGACGGGACACTCCCGGAACTGCAAGAGATCGAGACTGCTGTTTCGACAGCAAGCGAGACGAACACCTCTTCGACTTACAAGCCGCCGTGAGAGCTTTCGGCCGGACTCCGCGGGTTCGTCACGTATTTGATGTACAGCACTCCTGACGACAGGCCTATATTTGTCTCCCCGTTCGACTTACGTAATGAGTCTTCGTTTCCTCCATTACTCGGACGTGGAGAACGCCCACGACGACCCCGAGCGAATCGGGCGGCTCGCGGGCGCGCTCCGCGAACTCGCCGGCGACGACACCGTGGTCGCGGGGACGGGCGACAACACGTCGCCGGGCGTGCTGCCGCTCGTGACCGAGGGAATGCAGGCCGTGGATTTCTTCGAGGCGGCGGGGACGGACGTGGAGACGTTCGGGAACCACGACTTCGACTACGGCGTCGAGGCGACGCGTCGAGTGGTCGCGGCGTCCCCGCAGACGTGGGTGAGCGCGAACGTCCGCGAGGACGGCGAGCGGTTCGCGGCGGACGAGGGCGTCGTGCCGTGGCTCACCATCGACCGCGCCGGCACTACCGTCGGCGTGACGGGCGTCACCGACCCGAAGACGCCCTCCATCAACCCGAACGCGGGCGCGGTGACGTTCGAAGACCCGATTGCGGCGGTTCGTGAGGCCGAGGCGGAACTCCGTGCCGCGGGCGCGGAGCACGTCGTCGTCCTCAGCCACCTCGGGAACGGCGACCAGGAACTCGCGGTCGAGACGGACGTGGACGTGGTGCTCGGCGGGCACGTCCACACGGAACTCCAGGAGCGCATCGAGGGCACGCTCCTCACGCGCCCGGGCGTGAACGGCGAGGTCGTCTACGAGGTCGAACTCGGCCGCGACCCCGCGGTCACCCGGCACCGCGTCGCGGACTTCGGCGTGAACGAGTCGGTCGCGGGCGCGCTCCGCGAGCGCGAGTCGGACGCCGCGCTGGACGAGGTCGTCGCGCACGTCGCCGACCCCATCGAGCGCTCCGAGGCGACGACGTTCCGCGGGGAGAGCCGCATCGGGAACTTCGTCGCGGACGCCTATCGGTGGGCCGGCGACGCGGACGTGGGCCTCCAGAACAGCGGCGGCATCCGCTCCGGGCCGGCGCTCGACGGCGACGTAACCGTTGCCGACCTCGTCTCCGTCGTTCCCTTCGACGAACCCGTCGCGGTCGCGGAACTCACCGGCGAGGAACTCCGCACCGTCCTCCGCCAATCCCACGGCGCGACCGTCGGGTTCGGGGAGGCCGACTGGTGGCACTCCCACGTCAGCGGCGTCGAACTCGTCTGGGACACGACCCGCGAGGAACTCGCGGAGGTCACGGTCGGCGGCGACCCGCTCGACCCCGACGCCTCGTACACGGTGGCGACGAACGACTACATCTTCCACACCGACCACGAGTTCCCGCTGCTCGACCACGACCACCGGACGGGAACGCTCGACACCCAGTACGAGGTGCTCGCGGCGTACGCCCGCGCGTTCGGTATCGACCCCGACGTGGAGGGGCGGGTGCGGCGGCGTCCGACGAAGGAGGCTTAGGCCCCCCGAGTGTACGCGTCCGTATGGCACTCGTCGTGGTTCCGGTTCGCTACCCGCTCACGGAACACTCGAAAGGAACCCTGGAGGCGGCTATCGAGGAGGCGCGCGAGCGCGACGCAGACCTCACCGTCCTCCACGTGAACCTCTATCAGGACGACCGGCGGGTCACGCGAACCGCCCTCAAGCACGCGGTCGAGCGCGCGTTCGGCCCGCTCGACTTCGCGCGGTACGTCGTCCGCCGGAGCTTCCTCGTCGAACAGGCCATCCTCGACGAGGTCGCGGGCGAGGACGCGGACGTGGTCGTCATCGGCCACAAGCAGATGCCGCGGTGGCGGCGCACCCTCCGGCGGCTGTTCGGCACGCCCGACATCGAGTCCTTCCTCCGGGGCGAACTCGACTGCGAACTCATCAGCGTTCCCGGTCGCTGACGGCCGCGTCAACCCCCTCGCGCGCGTCGTCGAACACGAGGTGGCGGTGCGGGTACGCGATTGTCACGGAGTCCGTCTCCTGGAGTTTCTCCCAGACCTTCTCCTGGACTGCGGAGCGAACGGAGAGGAGTTTGTAGGGTTCGCGCGCCCAGTACCGGAGCGTGAGGTTCACCGAACTGTCGCCGTACTCGTCGATGTAACACGTCGGCTTCGCGGGGTAGCGCGCGCTCCCGATGCGGACGCCGGGGCCGCCCGAGATGACTTCGTCCACCTCGGCGGCGGCCGTCTCGATGAGTCGGCGGGCTTCGTCCAGGTCGCCCTCGTACGTCACGCCGACCGTGAGCGAGAGTCGCGTGCGCTCGTCCTCGGCGGAGTAGTTGATGATGTCGCGCTCGCGCATCGTCCCGTTCGGCACCACGAGGAACGTGTTGTCGAGCGTGAACACCTTCGTGTAGCGGAGCGTGATGTCCTCCACGAACCCGCGCTCGCCCGTGTCCGTGATTTCCACGAGGTCGCCGATTTCGTACGGTTGGTCGGCGAGCACGAACACGCCGTTGATGACGCTCCCGACAATGGGCGCGAGCACGAGACCGAGCACCGCGGAGAACACCGTGACGGAGAGCACGAGGTCGCCGAGTTCCAGTCCGAGGAAGCCCATCGCGGCGAACACGCCGACGAGGAGCGACCCGACGCGGAGCGACCGCAGGATGGTGCGGGTGACGCTCGGGCGCTGGAACCGCCGCGCCACCCGCCGCCCGAGCACGCGCACGAGGAGTTTCCCCGCGTACCAGCCGGCGACGATGACGACGATCGCGGACAGGAGGTTCCACTCTTCGCGTCCCCACCAGTCGAGCGACACCACGCCCTCCAAGACCATACGGGACGCACGACGCCGGCCCCCTAAACCGTTGCCCACCGAGACAATCTCTAAGCCCCTCCCCGAAGTAGACTCAGACATGACGGACGCGAACCGCTTCGCCGCCGACCCCCTCACGCACGACGAACCCGACTTCTCAATCACGCACGAGACCGACCCGAGCGGCGTCCTCGTCGCCGGTTTCTCCAGTTTCGGGCTCGCCGGCCTCACCGCCGTCGATTACCTCGTCGACCGCCTCGACCTCCACGAGACCGGCCACATCACCGTCGATTCCCTCCCGTCCATCACGCCCTTCGAGAACGGCCACCCCCGACACCACACCCGCTTTTTCTCCCGGGACGACCTCGACATCACCGTCCTCACGGGCGAACTCTACGTCCCCCAGCTCGCCGCGGACGCCCTCACCACCGCCATCACGGACTGGACCGCCGAGAACGGCGTGCAGGAAATCGCCGTCCCCGCGGGCATCCCGCTCGCGCACGGCCCCGACGACCACCGCACCTTCTACATCGCCACCCCCGACTACCACGAGAAACGCCTCACCGACCGCGACATCCCGCCGATGGGCTCCGGCTTCCTCGACGGCGTCAACGCCGGCATCCTCGAACACGCCATCGACACAGACCTCGCCGCCGCCACCTACGTCACGCCCGTCCACGCCGAAGTCCCGGACGTGGAAGCCAGCCTCCGCCTCCTCGACGCCCTCGACGCCGTCTACGACCTCGACCTCGACACCGAACCCCTCCAGCAGTTCGCGAAACAAGTCCGCGACTACTACGCCGAACTCAACGCCCGCGTCGAAGACATCGACGACTCCCAGCGCCCCGACGACCGCATGTACATGTAGACGGACGGTTTTCCAGTTCGGGGTCGCTATCGCGACCCACTCACTGCAAAAACCCTCCACGAAAAAAGCCGCGAACGCGGAGCGTTCGCGGTGAACCGCCTCGCTACCGGGTTCTTCGACCCGCTCGCTCGACGGATGCTTCTGCTGCTGTTCTCGTTCCGACCTATTTGATGGCGTCGGGCACGTCCGCGGGAGCGTGTCGCGCTAGTCGCTCTCGCGGGTTTCGAGTTCGATGCGACCGGTGGCGACCGTAGTCAGGGGAACGGGTGGTAGGACTTCTCCAGGTCGGGACTGAACCCGAGAGATTCGGGGACGGATTCGGCGCGCTCGCCGAAGTAGGCGTCGGCGACGAACAGCGGCTGGGCGTCGGGGACGAGGACGCGCGCGGCCTCGAAGCCGAGCGCGTCTACGTCGCGGGTGGTGAGGCGGGCGGCGTAGGCGTCGAGGTCGGCGTCCGCCAGCCGAGCCACGACGGCGTCGAGTTCGTCCCCGGGAACCCTATCGGGGCCGACGGAGTCCGTCGGAACGACCGTTTCGGGAGTGACGAAGTCGCGAACGCGACCGGGGTAGTCGGCGTACGCGCCGATAGCGCCCTCCTGCTGGGCGGCGGTCTCCCGACCCATCGCTCGGAGTTCCATCCAGTTCTGGACGGCCTCTTCGAGCGCGCCCCGGGCGGCCGCGTCCGGGTCGAGGCTGGCGCTCGACCCGAGCGCGAACCGCGGCCACTCCTCGCGGGTGACGGCGACGCCGACGACGGGCACGTCCACGTCCTGCGTCAGCAAGAACGCGGTCGCGTCGAGGCCCTCGCTCCGCGCGCGCTTCGCGAGTTCGTCGTACGCGTCGTCCTCGACGGCGAGGCCGAGCGGGTCGTACGTCGAGTACCACGCGAGCATCGCCGCGTCCCGCTCCACGACCTCGTACAGGCCGGAGAGCACGGCTTCCTCGGCGGTGTTCCCGAGTCCGAGGCCGGTCGTAATCGAGTCGCGATACCGTTCCTCGTGCGGCGGGAACTGCACGAACTCCGCGGGGAGCAGGGCGTCCTCGTCAGCGTCGAGGCGTTCGCCGCGCACCCACTGGAGGGCGTCGTCCGGGTCGGGCGTCGGCGCGCCGTCCGGGAGCACGAACTCGCTCGGCGGTACGGCGTCGGGATGCGTCGGCATCGCCGTCTCGAACGCCGACGACCGGTAGACGCCCGCGGCGTACCGCTCCAGCGCCTCCCCGACGGCCTTCACGTACGCCTCGTTCCAGTCGGTGGCGACGCCAGCGGCCTGCCGTGCGGCGGTCGCGTCGCTGAACGCGCTCGTGTCGCTCACCTGCGCGAGGTAGTACGGCGCGGGGTACGACTCGCGCTCGCCGACCGCCGCCACCGCGCCCACGCGGTCGTCCACCGCGCGCGCCGCCGCGTCCGCCGCCGCCTCCACGCTCCGCGACTCGCCACCCCAGTCGAACTCGTGCGTGCGTTCGCCGCCGCAGACGGGACACGTCGGCACCGGGAGGAACGACCGCCGGGTGTGCGGAGCCTCGACGACGTGCCCGCCGAACGACTCGCCGGCGAGCGCGCGAACCGCGAGTCGGCCCGCGAGCGCGCCCGCGAACCTTGCCGTGCTCCGGTCGGCGCTCGGCGCGTCCGCGACCTCGGGGTCGTTCGCCGCGACCCGCGAGCGCAGGCACGCGAAACAGCCGTCGTCCGGCCAGAACCCCGAGACAGCGGCGTCCACGTCCGCGAGCGCGTACCCGCCGAGACCGCCGACCTCGACCGCCAGCCACGGCCCCTCGATGGTTCGGTTCGCGGCCGCGAACCCCTCGCTTCCGGCGAGACCGACGACGACGGCGAGGTCGGCGTCCGCGCCCCCCGATACGTCCGCGTCCTCCACGGCGGCGTCCGCGTCCGCGAGCGCGGATCGGACGGCGTCCGCGGCCGACCCGCTCCCGACGACCGCGACGATGTCACTCATGGCTACGCGAACAGAGAGCGAGAAGAAAGACGTGGCGGATTACGCGAGGATGGTCTGCGCGACGGACGCGAGTTCGCTCGGCTTCGCGTCCTGCAGGCGCTCGTCCGCGAACTTCAAGCGGAGACGCGGACGCCCCACGTCGATGGGAACCTTCTCCGTGTCGATGAGCCCGAGGTCTTCGAGCTTCGTCTTCGTGCGGCTGAACGTCGCCTTCGACGCGATACCCACGTCCTCGCCCCACTTCGAGATGTCGTAGAGGAGCACGCGGTTCTTCGCCGCGACGAGCAGGCTGAGCGTGACCTCGTCGATGCTGTCGTCGTCGCCGCGCGCGGTCTCCATCGCGGCGAGCGCGGACTCGAAGTCCTGTTCGACCTCGCTCCCGATTTCCTCGGTGAGCGTGCGCTCGACGCGACTGATGCCGGGCGTGCGGAGGGAGAACTCGTCCGCGGACTCCCAGTCGGCCTCGGCGGCGTCGAGCACGTCCGCGACGAACGAGTCGTCGTCCGTCGTCAGCCCGCCGGTCTCGCTCCCCGCGTCAACGAGGGAGACGACGCGGTCGTTCGTGACGAACGTCGAACTCCGCGGCGGTTCCTCGGTCGTGCGGAGCGAGAGTACGTCCGCCTCGACGAGGTCGGCGGTGTTGCTCGCGACGATGAAGTCGTCCATCGTGTCCTTGAGGAGGCGTTCCGCGGCGACGAGGCGTACCGACGGGAGGTCGGCGTCCGTCTCGGTCGCCGCGTCGACGAAGGCCTCGATGACGTCCGCGGACGGGTTTCGGACGTAGAGCTCCGAGGGTTCCTCGTCGAGAATCGCGACGACGACCTCCGAGACGGTCGCGCCGAGTAGGTTCTGGGCTGCCATGCCCTCAGGTAAGGGTCGCCATCATATATAATTTACTCGATACTGGTCGCGAGTAAAGTAATTTAGAGCCGTGAGACGGCCGCATTCGACCAGACGAACTCGCCGTCGAACACCACCGGCGCGTCGGCGTCAGCGAGCACCTCGCGGAGTTCCGACGCGGTCAGGGTCTCGGTCTCCCGGCGGCCGGACGGGCCGGCGCGCGCGGACGGAAACGGCGACGGTTCGTAGTCGCCGTGCGTCCGGACGCCGCCGCCCTCGTACGCGACCTCGTACGCGTCCCCGCCGTCGGTCGATTCGACCGTGAACACGCCCGGCGACCGGACGCCCGCGTGCGGGAGCGACCACGTGCCGTCCCCGACGACCGCGTAGTCCTTCCCCATCACGATGCGACGGCGGGCGACCGAGAGCGCGCGCTCGATGTCGAACCCGGCGACGAGCAGGCGCGCAAACGCCGTCCCCACCTGCGCCGCGTGCTCGTCCAGGACTTTCCGGAACGTCACCGCGCCGGCGGCGCTCCCGCGCTCGACCAGGCGGACGCCCTCGTGGTACGACCCGCAGGCGTTCAGGAAGAACGTCCGCGCGCCCACGTCGTCGAGCGAGGCCGCGGAGAGCCGGCCGTCCGCGCACAGCAGGCCGTCCTCGTCGCAGTGCCCGATGTAGTGCACGAAATCCGTGTCGGACTCGAAGACGCCGGCGAGTTCCGCCGTGGTGAGGTCGGCGTGCAACGTCACGTCGATAGGGCAGTCGGTCGCGCGGTCGCGGTACACGTCGGCGACGCGGTCGCGCTCGCGCGCCATCCCCGGGTCGTTCAGCACCACGTCCACGGAGAGGTCGCCGTCCACGGGGTCGCCGGGGCGCTCGTAGCTCTCCGGCACCGCCTTGAACACGTCGATGGGCGTGCCGTCCGCGAGCCAGCCGTGCTGGCGGCCCGACCGGAGCCGCGGGTTCTCCATCTCCACCGCCGCCACCGGCCCGGGCGTCGTCCGGTAGAAGTCGTCGAGGGTGCGCGACACGAGCTCCCGGCCGTCGAGCGGCGTCGTCTCCGCCGGGTGGACGTGCGCGAGCCGATGGAGGAGCCCGGGGAGCGCGCGCAGGGCGTCGGGCGTCGGGTCGACGTACATCGCGAGCGGCCACTCCGGGAGCGACACCCCGTCGAACGGCGCGTCCAGCGCGACCGCGAGGCGCTCCGTGGGCGGCGCGTCGGCCACGCCGGGGTCGATGTCGAGCGCGTCGAGGCGGTCGCGGTCGCCGTACCACGCGAGCGCGTCCAGCCAGAACGCGCGCTCCAGAACCCGGGCCGCCCGCCCGTCTTCGAGCGGTTCGTCCACGTTCGTCGCGGGCGCGCGGAGGCGGGCGGGCGCGTCCGCGACCGTGACGGTCGCGCCGAGGTAGTGTGCGAGCGGCGCGACGCGGAGCACGTCCCCTACCGCGTCCGGGACGCTGACGCGAATCCCCGTGTCCGGCGTGTCGTCGCGCGCGGGCGCGTCGGCGTCCGGGTCGAACTCGATGCGGGGCGGGTGGCGGCGCATCGTCGGGCGCGCCCGCGCCGGACTCGTCGTCCGGAGCGCGCCCCCGCTCGCGGTGACGGCGGCCGCCAGCCCCCGCGGGGTCGGTGGCGCGCTGACGCGGCCGATGGGGTCGGTGGCGCGCCCGAGGAACCCGAACTCGACCCGGGTCGGGGCGTCGAACGCGACGCGCACGCGCTCGCCGTCCCGGGAGACAGTGGCGGGGCCGTCGAAGCGCGCGCGGACTTCGAGCGACCCGAGGAGCGCGAGCGCGTGCGGGCCGCCGCCGAGCTCCGACGCCCCGTCCTCGGCGAGGCGGCGGGCCGGCTCGGACTCGTGGAGGACGGTTCGCGCGCGAACGTCGAACGCCGTCGTGCGGCCCGCGGCCGCGGCGTCCACGGGCACGTCGAACTCGCCGGGTCGTGTGCGGGAGAACTCGGCGGCGTTCACACTGCAGGCGTAGCCATCCCGGTCGGCGACGCGAACGCCGGTCGCCGTGACTTCCCGCGATAACACGGCGTCGGATACAGTCCACGCGCTTATATTTCTGTCGAGCACGCGATTGGATTATCTCGACGCTTGCCGGAGGTGGGTACACTTATGCCGTCGCGAGCGCGGGATTCACGCATGCGCTACGACAAGGTTCGGGAGGTCGACGACGCCGTCGCGGACGCGCTCGAAGGCGAGGACGAGCGCCAGGAGGACACGCTCGCGATGATAGCGAGCGAGAACCACGCGAGCGAGGCTGTGCTCCAGGCGCAGGGGAGCGCGCTCACGAACAAGTACGCGGAAGGCTATCCGGGGAGCCGGTACTACGCGGGCTGTGAGTACGCGGACGACGTGGAGGAACTCGCCATCGAGCGCGCGAAGGAACTCTGGGGCGCAGACCACGTGAACGTCCAGCCGCACTCGGGGTCGTCGGCGAACATGGGCGTCTACTTCGCCGTCCTCGAACCCGGCGACAAGATTCTCAGCCTCGACCTGACGCACGGCGGCCACCTCAGCCACGGCCACGCCGCGAACTTCGCGGGGAAGCTCTACGAGGTCGAACACTACGAAATCGACCCCGAGACGGGCCGCATCGACTACGACGACCTCCAGGAGACCGCGGCGGAGTTCGACCCCGACATGGTCGTCTCCGGGTTCTCCGCGTACCCGCGCGCGGTGGACTGGGAGGCCGTGCAGGCGGCCGCGGACGCCGCAGACGCCTACCACATGGCGGACATCGCGCACATCACGGGCCTGGTCGCGGCGGGCGAACACCCCTCGCCCGTGGGTATCGCTGACTTCGTCACCGGCAGCACTCACAAGACGATTCGCGCGGGCCGCGGCGGCATCATCATGTGCGACGAGGAGTACGCGGACGCCGTGGACTCCGCGGTGTTCCCGGGCGCGCAGGGCGGCCCCCTGATGCACAACGTCGCCGGGAAGGCCGTCGGGTTCGGCGAGGCGCTCCAGCCCGAGTTCGCGGAGTACGCCGCGCAGGTCGTGCAGAACGCGAAAGCCCTGGGTGCTCGCCTCCAGGAACACGGCTTCTCCCTCGTCTCCGGCGGCACCGACACCCACCTCGTGCTCGCCGACCTCCGCGAGTCCCACCCCGACGTGTCCGGCGGCGACGCCGAGGAGGCGCTCGACGAGGTCGGCATCGTCCTGAACGCGAACACCGTCCCCGGCGAGACGCGCTCCGCGTTCGACCCCTCGGGCATCCGCGCCGGCACGCCCGCGCTCACCACGCGCGGGTTCGACACCGACGACATGGAGACCGTCGCGGACTGCATCGCGCGCGTCGTGGACAACATCGGCGACGCCGAGGTGTACGCCGAGGTCGCCGCGGACGTCCAGGAGCTCTGCGACGACCACCCCGTCTACGACTAGCCACGAACGCGCACAACTCTCGACTATTCTCTCTCGGTCTATACACGAACCAGCAATTTGAAGGGTGGCGCGCGCCCACCGTCTGCCATGACCACCGTCATCGACGGGAACGCCGTCGCCGCCGACGTGCGCGAGGACGTCTCCGCCGTCGTGGACACCCTGACCGACGCCGGCGTGACGCCGCGACTCGCCACCGTCCTGATGAACGACAAGCAGGCGAGCGAGACCTACGTCTCGATGAAACAGCGCGACTGCGAGGAGGTCGGTATCGCCGCCGAGGACGTCCGTCTCGACCCGGACGCGCCCGCCGAGGAACTGTTCGACACCGTCAGCGACCTGAACGACCGCGACGACGTGCACGGCATCCTCGTCCAAGACCCCACGCCCGACCACGTGCCGGACGAGCGCGTGCTCTCCGCCGTCTCGCCCGCGAAGGACGTAGACGGCTTCCACCCCGAGAACGTCGGTCGATTGGTCGCCGGCAATCCCCGATTCAAGCCATGTACGCCCCACGGCGTCCAGAAGCTCCTCGAATCCGAGGGCATCGACCCTGCCGGGAAGGAAGTCGTCGTCGTCGGTCGGTCGAAGATCGTCGGGAAGCCGCTCGCGAACCTCCTCCTCCAGAAGGGCGAAGGCGGGAACGCCACCGTTACCGTCTGTCACTCCCGGACGGACGACCTCGCCGCCCACACCCGGCGCGCGGACGTCGTCGTCGCCGCGGTCGGCGTCCCCGGTCTCGTGGACGGCGACATGCTCACCGAGGGAACGACCGTCATCGACGTGGGTATCAACCGCGTGGACGCGGACACCGAGAAGGGGTATCGGCTCGTCGGCGACGTGGACTTCGAGAGCGCGAAAGCCAAGGCGGACGCCATCACGCCCGTCCCCGGTGGCGTCGGCCCGATGACGCGCGCGATGCTCCTCTACAACACCGTGAAGGCCGCGAGCGAAATCGAGGACGTGCCCGTCGACCTCCCCTGACCTTTTTCCCGGCCGCGAGCGCCGCATAGGGTATGTCCGACCTCCACCCGGCGGTGCGGGAGTTCCTCGACCGACTCGACGCGATGGGCGGCCCCGAGATTCACGACCTCCCGCCGACCGAGGCCCGTGGTCTCCTCGAACGCCTGAACAGCGGCGGCGACGGCCCCGCCGTCGATTCCGTCACCGACCGCCAGATACCCGGGCCGGACGGCGACATCCCCGTCCGAATCTACGACCCGGACACCGGCGGGGACGCGCCCGTCGTCGTGTTCTTCCACGGCGGCGGGTTCGTCCTCGGGTCGCTCGACAGCCACGACCCGGCCTGCCGCGAACTCGCCGTCGAGTCCGAGTGCGTCGTCGTCTCCGTGGACTACCGGCTCGCGCCCGAACACCCGTTCCCCGCGGCCGTCGAGGACGCCTACGCCGCGACACAGTGGGTCAGCGAACACGCGACCGACCTCGACATCGACCCCGACCGACTTGCCGTCGCCGGCGACAGCGCGGGCGGGAACCTCGCCGCGGCCGTCAGCCTCCTCGCGCGCGACCAGGCCGACAACGACGCGCCCGCACCGTGGAGCGTCGCGGACACGAACCCGCCCGCAATCGCGCGCCAGGTGCTCGTCTACCCGACGGTGTCCCTGTTGCGCGCGTGGCCGAGCCACGAGGAGAACAGTGAGGGCTACTTCCTCAGCCGCGACGACATGGCGTACTTCGAGGGGCACTACCTGGACAGCGACCTCCACGGCATGAACCCCTACGCGGCCCCGCTGGAGGCCGCGGGCCACGGCGACCTCCCGCCCGCGGCCGTCGTCACGTGTGGGTTCGACCCGCTCCGCGACGAGGGGCGGGCGTACGCCGACCGGCTCGAAACCGCCGGCGTCCCCGTGGAGCGATACCACTACCCGGGTCTGATTCACGGCATCCTCACGATGAACGCGGGCCTCGCCGACCTCCCGCCCGCCCACGACGTGCTCGCCGACATCGCCGCCGACCTCGGAGAGACCCTATAGGTCGTCGAGCAGTGAGCGCGCCCGCGCGGCGTCCGCGTCGTCGCCGCTCCGGACGTAGTCCCCGGCGGCGCGCGCCGCTGCGACCAACCGCTCCGACGCGTCGAGCGACACGTCGCCGTCCAGCGCCTGCACGCGCTTCACGTGGTCGCCGAGCGCTTCGAGGACTCGTCCGGCTTCGTCGGGTACCTCGTCCCGCGTGTCGAGCCACGACCGGACTTCGCGGCGGTACTCGGCGACCGCGGTCGCGTACGCCAGCCCGCGCACGGCCGTGAGCGACCCCGGTACGTCCCGCTCGTCGGGCCGCTCGCCGTCGTCCGCGCCGCGCAGGAGCGTCAGGAAGTAGTACTCTTCGTCGTCCGCGACGGAGAGCGCGCGTTCGAGTTCGGACGCGACGTACCCGAGTTCGCGCGCCGCCAGATAGGCGTCGTCGAGGTCGCGGAGGTCGCCGCCCGAGACGAACCCGCGCTCGCGGGCGTACCCGTTCGCCGCGCTCGCCGCCGCCTCGGCGGCCTCCGCGACGGTCGCGTTCGCGGCGAGCCGCCGCGCCTCGTCGAGGTCGAGTGCGGACGCCACGTCCGTGTGGTAGGTGCGATCGTCGGTGCCGACGCTCCGGATGCTCCCGCAGTCGGGGCACGTCACGCTCCCGGTCTCGTAGTACGACCAGCGCGTCCCGCACTCCGTGCACTCGCGCTCCCCGCGAATCTCCATGCGCGTACTGGGGACTGCGCGCTCAAAGAATGCGTGGTGTGCACGCGGCGATAGCGCTGGAACGGGCGTCCGCCGCGGGTTGCTCCCGCCCGTCCCCCTTCGGTCACGTCACGCCGTCCGCTGGCCGCGCCACCCTTCATGAACTCTGGGTCTGCACGACCCCTACACTTATCCGTGGGCGTGCGATACAGTCACGTGATGTCTCAACACACGGTTTCCGTGTCCGAGGATAGAGTAAGCCGCCGTGAGGCGGCTGGTCGAGAAATTCTCGTCCAGTAAGCCTTCTCCCACCGCGACCGCCGACGGCGCGACGGTTCACGTCGAAGTCGACGGCCACGTCCACGGCCTCAGCCGCGAGCAGGCCGACGCGTTGCGCGACGAACTCGAAGACGCGCTCACCGCCCGCCAGGAGTTCCTGAACACCGCCTGCGAGCGACGCCTCGACGGGGCGTTCGTCGTCGAGCGCCGGGGCGCGGACTCCGCCGGCCACCGGAAGGTGTTCGAGTCGTTCGACGAGGTCGCTCGCCTCTTCGACCGGCTTCCGGCGGAGTTCACGGCCGAGGACTTGTCCGCGACCGGGCTCACCGGCGGGCGTCGCCACATGGTACTGTGGTTCTTCGTCGAACACCCCGACTTCGCGTGTTCGCTCGCGAGCCGACAGCCGCTGACCGCGGCCAAGGACGGGGGTGAGTCGTAGGTTCCTTGGGCGTCCCGTCGAACCGTCGTGTGTGATTTTCAGTATCGTCGCGCGCGACCCGGGGACGGGCGCGGTCGGTGTCGCGGTCTGGCACGGCCTGAGCCGGCTCGACCGAAAGTAGCCGGGACTTTTCCGAACGCGCGCCATACTCCCGGGTATGCGCGACGAAGACGAGATTCGAGAGCAGTACGAGTTCCTCGTCGAACAGCTCGAATCGGAGGAGATGAACCACAAGGGCGTTCGCGAGATGTTCACGTACTACAAACGTGCACTCGGATGGGTGTTGGAGGAAGAATACATTTAGCGGCAGACGTTCCAGACGCCGATACCTTTATCCTTGTAGGGGCGTTTGATTCGGGTGACGCTTCGCTTGGAGGGCCGAAGCGTCAGCGGGGACCAATTCAGGGCGGCAGCGACCCCGGGTTTTCCGGGGTCATGCCTTTCCCCTTCTGAACTACACTACGTAGCGTCCGCTCCGCGGTTTTCTCGCCTCAGAAAACTAGGGAGCGGTGCGTCCGGCCTACCAGAGGATGGCGGGCCAGACGAAGTAGAAGAGCGCGGTGATGAGCGCCGTCAGGACGAGCGTCATCAGGACGTTGAGGACGACGCCGGCGCGCATCATGTGTTTCTGCCGGATGTAGCCGCTGCCGAAGACGATGGCGTTCGGCGGGGTGGCGACGGGGAGCGCGAACGCGAAGCTCGCGGCGACCGCGCCGGAGACGGCGAGGAAGACGGCGGCGGCTTCGGGGACGACGCCGAGCGTGCCGGCGAGCACGCTCCCGAGGCTGACGAGCACGGGCACGACGATGGTCGCGGTCGCGGTGTTCGAGGTCATCTCCGTGAGGAAGATGATGAGCAGGACGACCGCGAACACGATGGCGAGCACGGGCGCGTCCGTGAGGTTCGTGAAGATGCCGGACGCGATCCAGCGCGTCGCGCCGGTCGCGGCGAACGCGTCGGCGAGCGCGATACCGCCGCCGAACAGGAGGATGGTTCCCCAGTCGATGTCTTCGAGGTCGTCCCACTCGACGGTGTCCGCGAGGACGAGCGCGGGGATGGCGTAGAGGCCGACCATCACGTAGTAGAGGAGGCCTTGGTGGCCTTCGACGCCGAGCAGGGTTTCGCCGGACCCGCCGTAGAGCGTCGTCCAGAACGCGCTGGAGAGGTCGAGACCGAGGACGGTTTCGAGGAGCCAGTGGAGCGGGCCGCTGAGGCCGCCGAGAACCCAGAGGCCCGCGGTCGCGGCGAAGATGTAGGCGACGCGGCGGGCGCGCGGCCCGAGGTCGCCCTCCTCCGCGAGGTACTCGCGGGCCTGTTCGCGGGCGTCGCTCACGTCACTGATTTCGGGCGGGAACAGCCGGAACGTGAGGACGTACCAGACGATGGGGAGCGTGATGACGACGATGGGGAGGCCGATGATGAGCCACTCCGCGAAGCTGATGGAGTAGCCGAGTTGTTGTTCGAGGACGGCGGCGACGACGGCGTTCGGCGGCGTGCCGATGAGGGTGCCGACGCCACCCACTGAGGCGGCGTACGCGGTGCCGAGCAGGGTCGAAATCTGGATGTTCGAGAAGGACGCGGCGTCGTCGCTCTGCTCCTGGACTTCGTCGCGGCCGACGACCTGCGCGAGCACGCCGAGCGCGATGGGCGTCATCATCGCCGTGGTCGCGGTGTTGGACACCCACATCGAGAGGAGAGCGGTCGCGATCATTATCGCGCCGATGAGCCGCCGGGGCGTCGAGCCCATGCGCGCCATGATGTAGAGCGCGATGCGGCGGTCGATGTCGTACTTCTGGAGCGCGTTCGCGAGCATGAACCCCGCGATGAAGAGGAAGATGAGGTGGTCGGCGAACCCGGTGAGCGCGGCGTCGATGTCCGGGTAGACGCCGAACGCGGTGAGCAGGACGGGTATCGAGAGCGCGGTGACGGCGAGCGGTATCGCGCCGGTCACCCAGAGCACGGCGGCGAAGACGAGGGTGGCGAGCGCGTACTGTCCCTTCAGTGAGAGGCCGGTGAGGTCGGGGCCGAACCCGACGACGACGGCGAGTAATGCAGCCACGAGGAACGTGGCGAGTCGGCCGCGAGGACTCCGAATATCCATCTGTATCATTGATACAGCGTCCGGTAACCACCCCTATACGTAATGATTTTCGATACGGGTTAGAAGTGCCGTACCAGCACCCGCACCTGCTCGTCGCTGAGCTCCGCCGCGTACAGCTCGAAGAGCCGCCGCCGCCGGTCGCCCGACAGCCCGCGACTCCCGGATTCGAGCATCGAGACGTGCGCCTGCAGGATGCCGTCCATCTCGCGCTCGACGCCGCGCTGCTCGTAGCCGGCGGCCACCCGGAGCAGTCGCCACGCGAGCGGCGACACCGCCGAGAGGTCTACCTCGTCGTCCATCCGTGTCGAGCGTCGCACACGGCCGCTAAAGTAGTGTCGTCCTGCACCCTCCCGCGGTCACGCGACTTCGAACCCGCCGCCGGACGCCCCGCTCGCGTCCTCCGCCCACTCCAGTTCGAGTTCGAGGCTCGTCTCCGCGCCCTCGCGCTCGACCTTCACCTCGAACTCCACCGTCTCCGGCGGATTCACCGTGAGTTCCTCGTCGCCCGACCGGAGCGTCACCGCGCCGTCGTCGAGTCGGTCGGCGACCGACCGCAGGTAGTCCGCGACCGCCGCGCGCGATTCCTCCGTCTCGCTCTCGAACAGCACTTCTTCCATACCCGAGTGCACGCGCCCCGGCCGCATAACCGTGGTGACGACACGCTTACCCCGCGCAGACCCGTGCGCTCGCGTGATGGGCTCGCGCACGCGCACCGCGCTCGTCAGCCTCGCCGCCAGCCTCGCCGTCAGCGCCGCCGTCTACCACTACACCGGCTGGTTCGTCTTCTTCATCGCGCTCCCCTTCGTCCCCCTCCTCTTTCGCGAGGACGAGACCGAGCCGCCCGTCCGCGAGTGCCCCGAGTGCGGCTTCTCCACGCGGGACGCCGACTACGACTTCTGCCCCCGGGACGGCGCTCGACTCGTCGAACGCTGACTACTCGTCGGACTCCTCGCCCGCTCCCGTTTCGCCGTCCGCCGACGCCGTCCGCTCGGCGTCCCCGTCCGTCTCGGCGTCCGCGTCGGCGGTCGGTTCGGTGTCGTCGCCCGCCACGTCGTCCGCGGGTTCCTGGTCGGTGTCGTCGGCGAGGAGGCCGCCGATTGCTTCGGACTCTATCGGGCGGCCGGCGATGAGTTCGGGGAGGACGAGTTTCACGAAGTGCACGAGGAGCACGAGGAGCATCGGGCCGAGGAAGATGCCGTACCAGCCCCAGAGGAGCGGGCCGAAGATGTACGCGAGCATCACCATCCCGAGGTGGAGGCCGCGCCCGGAGACGTACGGGCGGAGGACGAGGTCGGGGATGACGTCCACGATGAGGAAGGAGACGACGAAGAAGAGCAGGGGGAACCAGAGGAGGGCGGTGCTGGTGGAGACGGCGATGCCGGCGAGGTAGGCGAGCAGGGGGATGTAGACGAGTTTGATGCCGACGACGGGGATGAGGCTGGCGACGCCGGTGAGCACGCCGAGCAGGACGGGGTAGGGGATGCCGAGGCCGGTGGGCGCGACGTAGTCGAGCGCGCTGTACGAGATGCCGCCGATGATGCCCGTGAAGACGGCGTTGAGGATGTTCCCGAAGAAGATGTTCGAGAAGTCGTGGTCGACGCGCGCGAAGTACGCCTCGACGACGCCGTCCGCGTCGGAGAACCGGCGGCGGAACCACCGGGCGAGCCGGTGGTCGTCGCGCAGGAGGTAGAACGCCATCGTTATCATCACGAACAGGTGGAGCGCGGCGTTCCCGATGAATCCGAGGTAGCCGGACGCGTTCGAGACGAACACCTGCGCGGCCTCCACGAAGTTCGGGTCGTCGAGCAGCGACTGGGGGTCTTGGACGATGCCGGAGACGTCGAAGTAGGGCTGGAGGATGGCCTCCAACTGGGTGAGTTCGATGTCGCGCGCGGCGAGGAACTTATCGAACTCCTGGAGGCCGACGGCGAGCGTGTACGCGAGCAGGAGGAGCGCGGGGAGCGCGAGCGCGAGCAGGCTGATGGCGGCGGCGAGACTCGGCGGCCGGACGCGCTTCTTCAGCCGGCGGTAGACGGGCCGGGTGGCGTAGTAGAGGAAGACGCCGAAGACGAATGTTCCGAGGAAGCGGTAGACGACGAACGCGAGCGCGAGCGCGAGGAGGGAGCCGGCGGCCCACCAGCCGGCGCGCGCCCGGTCGTAGTCGAACTCCATACGTTCGGGTGGCCGGGTGGAACCAAAAACCTTCCACCCTGCCGCATCGCTTATCACCCCGGGTCGGTAAGTCGCGTGAGTGCCGCTCGGAGTCGAGTCCATCGTTGCGTCGCCGCCCCTCGACACCAGCGTCGCCCGTATCGCCATCGCGGTCGCGCTCGGGTTGTTCCTCGGGCTCGAACGCGAGTGGTCGCAGAAGGCCGCGGGCATCCGGACGTTCGCCCTCATCAGCGTGCTCGGCGCTATCTTCGCGCTCCACGATTCGGCGCGGTGTGCGGGCGACGGCGTCTGCGTGCCCGTGCTCGTCCCCGTCGGCGGCCTGTTCGTGACGGTGCTCGCGGGCGTCCTGATGTACAACGGGATGGCGTCCGACGAGGGCCTCCACCTGACGACATCGGTGAGTCTCGTCGTCGCGTACGGCGTCGGCGTGCTCGCGGCGCTCGGCGAACTCCTGCCGGCGACGGTGGTCGCGGTGACGAGCAGTCTCCTCCTCGTCCTGAAGCGCGAACTCCACGGGTTCGCGTGGGGGCTCAACCGCGAGGAGATGCGGTCGGTGACGGAGTTCGCCATCCTCTCCTTCGTCGTCTACCCGCTCCTCCCCGCGGGCACCGTTCCGGTCGCGCTCGGCCCCGCGACGGTCGAAATCGAACCCCGGGTCGTCTGGCTGATGGTCGTGTTCGTCGCGGGCATCGGCATCGCGAACTACGTCGTCGTGAAGACGTACGGCTCGAAGGGCATCGCCGTCACGGGCTTCTTCGGCGGCCTTGCGTCCTCCACGGCGGTCGTCGGGACGATGCTCGACCACGTCGGGGAGCGCGCGGAGGCCGCGGCGTACGCCGTCGCGGGCGTCCTTCTCGCGAACGCGGCGATGGCGCTCCGCAACCTCCTCATCGTGCTCGTGTTCACGCTCGGCGGCCGGCCGCTCTGGCCGGTCGTCCCGCCGCTCGCCGTCGTCGTCCTCGGGAGCGTCGCGGTCGCCGCGCTCACCGCCGACTGGGGCGAGAGCGTGCCGATGGACCTCGACAGCCCGTTCTCGACGCGGAACGCGCTCTCGTTCGGCGCGATGTTCGCCGTCGTGCTCGCGGCGGGCGGACTGGCGGAGGCGGAGTTCGGCGCGCTCGGGTTCTACGCGACCGCGGTCTTCTCGGGACTGGTGTCGAGCGCGGGCGCGACCACGTCCGCCGTCGTCCTCTACCGCACCGGCGGCCTCGACTCGCACACCGCGGTCGTCGCGGTGTTCCTCGCGACCGCGTCCAGCATCGGCGTGAAGGTCGCGCTCGCGGCGACGAGCACGAACCGCGCGTTCGCCCGCCGTGTCGCCGCGTGGAGCGTCGTCCTCCTCGTCGCCGGCGGCCTCGTCGCGGCCGTCTCCACGATGTAATACTTGCCGCGGACGAAACGGACACCTTTTACCTCGGGGGCGTGCCTCCTACCAGCATGGACCGGGAGACAGCAGCGCCGAGCGTCACCGAGATGCCCGGCGAACGCGCGAAGCAGTGGGCCGACCACCACGGCCAGCACGCCGCCCCGAGCACGTACGTCTACGACTTCGTCTGGGACACCTCCGAGTGGGCGGAGGGCCCCTTCTGCACCGACGTGGACGGGAACGTCCTCCTCGACTTCACGAGCCACGTCGCGTCCGCCCCGCTCGGGTACAACAACCCGAAAATCATGGACGAACTGGAGGACTTCGGCCTCGTCGACCCCCTGAAAATCGCCGGCCAGGACTTCTACGTCTCGAACGGCGGCACGCCCGACGACCCCGAGATTCCGGGGCCGACACAGCTCCTCGACCGCCTCACGGAGGCGACGAGTCACTACGACCTCGACACCGCCTTCCTCTCGAACTCGGGCGCTGAAGCGGTCGAGAACGCCATCAAGATCTGTTACGCCGACGGCGGCCACCGCGCGATAACGACCGAGGGCGCGTTCCACGGCCGCACCCTCGGCGCGCTCAGCCTCAACCGCTCGAAGTCCGTCCAGCGCCGCGGCTACCCCGAGATTCCGGGCGTCCTCAGCGTCCCCTACTGCTCCTGCGAGGGCGAATGCACCTGTGGCTGGAAGACCGACGGCCCCGGCGGGAACGCCCTCGCCGACCGCCTCCACCCGACCCGCGGCAACATCCCCGCCGAGGAGGTCTCCTTCCTCATCATCGAACCCCAGCAGGGAGAGGGCGGCTACCGCGTCCCCAGCGACGAGTTCGCGCGGGACATCGCCGACCTCAAAGCACAACACGGGTTCAAGATAATCTCCGACGAGATTCAGGCCGGCCTCGGCCGCACGGGCGAGATGTGGGGTATCGACCACCTCCCCTTCGACCCCGACGTCATCACGTCCGCGAAGGGGCTCCGCGTCGGCGCGACCGTCGCCAACGAAGACTTGTTCCCCGAGGAGAAGGGCCGGCTGTCCTCGACGTGGGGCGCGGGCGACATCCTCGCGTCCGCCCAGGGCGTCGCCACCCTCGACGCGATTCAGGAGCACGACCTCGTCCGGAACGCCCGCGAGCGCGGCCGCCAGCTCACCGAACTCGTCACCGACTACGACTCCGAGTACGTCGTGGACGTGCGCGGCCGCGGCCTGATGTTCGCCATCGAACTCGACACCAAAGACCGCCGCGAAGCCCTCGTGAAAGCCGCGCTGGAGCGCGGCCTCCTCACGCTCGGCTGCGGGTACAAGGCGCTCCGCCTCCTCCCGCCGCTCGACGTGACCGCGCGCGAAATCGAACTCGGCACGAGCATCCTCTTCGACGCGCTCGAAAGCCCGCGCGTGAAACAGGCGAGCCCGAGCCTCGAACACTCCGAGGACGCGGCCTAACCGCGAAACGACCGTAGAACGTTTCTGACGCCTAATTACGCGGCAGTGGAGAGGTAGGCGGTGATGTCCGTCGTGGATATCATGCCGATGACGCCCGCGGTGTCGTCCACGACGGGGATGTGGTGGATGCCGTGGTCGATGAGGGTTTCCGCGACGTCCACGATGGGTTCGTCCGCGGTGACGGTGACGAGGTCGGTGCTCATGTACTTCGAGACGGGGTCGTCGCGCGTAATCGCGCCGTCGGCGGCGATGGCGACGAAGTCCGTGGCCGTGAGGATGCCGACGAGTCCGTTCTCCTCGTCCACGACGACGACGGAACTGATCTCGTTGTCCCGCATCACGGACGCGGCCTCCTCGACGGGCGTGTCGGGCGTGACGGTCTGAATCGGCGCGGACATCAATCGACCGACGAAAATGTCTTCCATACCCGCTGGTTGTACCACCACCCACAAAGGGGCTTTCGCTTAGTACTGGTAGCGCCGACCGTCCTCCTCCGTCTGCGGGAACTCCCGGCCGCCCGTCATCTCCTCGAAACTCATCCCCGAGAGGTACTCGTCGTACGTCGCGTCGTACTCGCTCCGCAGGTGGAAGTCGAGTTTCCCCGACTGGACGAGCGTGTCGAAGAACTGGTGGACCGCACGCCCCACGAGGTCGTCCACGTCCTCGGGGTCGAGCGCCGCCGACAGCATCGCCAACTCCGTCCGGGTCTCGCGGTCGAGCGACACCGCGTGGTCTGCGAGTTCCGCGTTCTGTTCCTCCACGGCGTCCTGCAGGTCGTCCAGACTCATACCCCCGCGTTCTCGCGGACGCGGAAAACGCCTTTCGCCTCCCCGCGAACCGGTCGCTCCCCGCGTGCCGTTCGACGGCCCGCCGGGAACCACAACCGAGTTACCCGGCGCGACCCACGGTTCGCGTGATGAGTGAGGCCGAGGCCGCGGACTGCCTGCCCGAGGACGTGGACGCCGTCCGGAACGCCCTCGTCACCTGGTACGAGGACGACCACCGCGACTTCCCGTGGCGGAACACGGACGACGCCTACGAGATTCTGGTGTCTGAGGTGATGAGCCAGCAGACCCAGCTCGAACGCGTCCGCGAGGCCTTCAACGAATTCCTGAACAAGTGGCCGACCGTCCACGACCTCGCCGCCGCGAGCCGGGGGGACGTGGTGGCGTTCTGGACGGGGCACTCGCTCGGGTACAACAACCGCGCGCGCTACCTCCACGAGGCCGCCGAGCAGGTCGTCGCGGACTACGACGGCCGGTTCCCGGAGTCGCCCGCGGAACTCCAGGAGCTGATGGGGGTCGGGCCGTACACGGCGAACGCGGTCGCGTCGTTCGCGTTCAACAACGGGAACGCCGTCGTGGACACGAACGTCAAGCGCGTGCTCTACCGCGCCTTTTCGGTGCCGGACGACGACGCGGCGTTCGAGGACGCGGCGGGCTTCCTGATGCCCGACGGGGAGTCCCGCGTCTGGAACAACGCCATCATGGAACTCGGGGGCGTGGCGTGCGAGAAAGTCCCGTCCTGCGACGAGGCCGGGTGTCCGTGGCGCGAGCACTGCGACGCCTACGAGTCGGGCGATTTCACCGCGCCCGACGTGCCGACCCAGCCGAGCTTCGAGGGGAGTCGCCGGCAGAAGCGCGGCCGCGTCGTCGCCGCGCTCTCCGAGTACGACGAATTATCGCTCTCCCAGCTGGGGCCGAAGGTTCGCGTGGACTACGGCGGCGACACCGGCGCGGAGTGGCTGCGCGGCCTGCTCGCCGACCTCGAAGACGACGGCCTCGTCGCGGTGGAGGAGCGGGGCGGCGAGACGGTCGCCAGGCTCCGGGACTAAACGGTCTCGTCGAGCGCGTCGAACACGGCGTCGAGCGACGCGTCCCGGGTGACCGCGACGAACACGCCCTCGCCGTCCGCGAGGTAGCGGACGACGTGGCTGTTCGTCATCGTCGCGGTGAACGCGTCGGTGTCGTTGGAGAGCGGGAAGAGGTCGGCGAAGAACTCGCGGTTGTAGAAGTCGTGTTCGACGTGGTCGTGCACGGTCGCCGCGAACGCCTGGAGGCCGTCGAGACCGTCGAACAGGTCGAGGACGGTGCTCGTGGCGTAGAGGACGTGCACGTCCTCGCGGTCGTACTCTGCGACCGCGCGAACGTCGCCGCCGACGGCGTCGTGGAGCGCGGCCACGGTCGCGTCGGCGTCGAAGGAGACGACGTGCGCGTCCTCGGCGTGCGGCATCGATTCGTTCCTCTGCGCCCGGTCGCATAAACGTTCGTTCAGCCTGCGTGACTGGTTCGGCGCGGAGAACGCAACCGTTTTTCTCCTCGCCCGCCCCGGCTTCTCGCATGCACGCCATCACGAACAGCGGGTGGGTGGAGGTCATCACCGGCTGTATGTTCTCGGGGAAGACGGAGGAACTCCTCCGGCGACTCCGGCGCGCGGAAATCGCGGGCCAGGAGGTCGCGGCGTTCACCCCGGCCATCGACGACCGGTACGGCGAGGAGTCCCTCGGGTCGCACGCGGGCAACGAGTGGACGGCCACCGTGGTCGAGAACGACCCCGAGAGCGTCCTCGAAATCCCCGGGAAGCTGAACGGCGAGCAGGTCGTCGCCATCGACGAGGCGAACTTCTTCCCCGCGGAACTCCGCGACGTCTGCGAGAAGTTGGCGGCGGACGGCCGCCGGGTCGTGGTGTCCGGCACCGACCAGACGTTCCGCGGCGACCCCTTCCACCCGCTCCCCGCGCTGATGGCGACGGCGGAGTACGTGGAGAAACTCCAGGCCATCTGCACGGTGTGTGGGGAGCCGGCGACCCGGAACCAGCGCCTCATCGACGGCGAGCCCGCGCACGCCGACGACCCGACCATCATGGTCGGCGCGGAGGAGTCCTACGAGGCGCGGTGTCGGAACTGCCACGAACTCCGCGAGGACTAAGGACGCGCCCGCCGAGCACTCGGTATGCTCGCGCTCCAGCTGGACGACTTCATGGTGGAACTGAAGGACGGCGCGCTGAAGAACGTCGGGCCGTCGAACAAGTCGGGGTCGGCGAAACTGTTCGACACCGAGGAAATCGAGGCGCGCGAGTTCGGGGATAAGCGCGTGAAGGTCGTCGCGGAGGACGACGAAGGCAACGAGGTGCAGGTCGCGTTGTTCCCCGAGCAGGTGCGGGCGCTGGCGGACGACATCGCCGAACTGGAAGCGGAGAGCCGCGTTCTCGAATAGGCTTTCGACAATCGTTTAGGGGAGGGATTACTTCAACTCACTAAATGGGTACGTGTATTATCTGCGGCTCGTCTGTCGACGGTCGTATCTGTCAGACCCACGAAGAGGACGTCGTCTTCGAGTTCCGCGGCGACGACGCGAACCAGCTCATCCCCGGCCGGTACTACGAGGGTACCGTCGACGGCTTCGCCGAGTTCGGCGTGTTCGTCGACGTCGCCCCCTCGGTCACGGGCCTCCTGCACCGGAGCGAGATTCCCGGTCGCATCGAGTCCCTCGACTGGGAGGACGGCGAGACCGTCTACGTCCAGGTGGACGAGGTGCACGGGAACGGTAACGTCGACCTCTCGTGGTCGATCCGGCAGAGCGAACGCGACTTCCGCGGGAAGCTCATCCAGGATCCGGACGCCGAGACGACCGCCGAACTCCCCGAGGACGAGGACGCCGCGCCCGCCGGCGCGGTCGAACAGGTCGAAACCGAACAGGAAGCCGAACCGGAGCCGGAATCGGAGCCTGAACAGGAGGCCGAGTCCGAACCCGAACCGGAATCCGAACCCGAGCCTGAGCCTGAGCCGGAGTCCGACTCGGAGCCTGAACCCGAGTCCGAGGAGTCCGCGGAGCCGGTGCACGTGTCCGCGGGCGAGCTGGAGGAGTTCGTCGGCGAGCTCGTGTCGCTTGAGGGCGAACTCACGTCCACCCGGCAGACGAGCGGGCCGACCGTCTTCGAACTGACGGACGAGACGGGTGTCGTGGAGTGCGCGGCGTTCGTGGAAGCGGGCGTTCGCGCGTACCCCGAAATCGAGACGGGTGACGTAGTTCGGCTCGTCGGCGAGGTCGAGCGCCACCACGGCGAACTCCAGGTGGAGACGGAGGAACTGGACGAACTCACCGGGGACGCCCGGGAGACGGTGCTCGCGCGGCTGAACGACGCGCTGGACGAACGCGCGCGGCCCGACGACACGAGCCTGCTCGTCGAGGACGACGACATCGCGGTCGTCCAGGACGGCCTCGTGAACGCCGCGACCGCGGTTCGCCGCGCCGTCGCGGAGGGCCGCCCGGTCATCGTGCGACACACGGCGGACGTGGACGGCTACGTCGCCGGGGCCGCCATCGAGCGCGCCGTCCTCCCGCTCGTGCGCGAGGAACACGCGGTCAGCAACGCCGAGTACCACTACATCGACCGCCGGCCGCTCGACGGCGACTTCTACGGCATGGAGGCCGCGACGAACGACGTGACCTCGATGCTCGAAGCCGAGCAGCGCCACGACGAGAAACACCCGCTGTTCGTGCTCGTCGGCACCGGGAGCACCCGCGAATCGCTCGACGGACTCGGCCTGCTCGACGCGTACGACGCGCGGAGCGTCGCCATCGACGGCGGGTACGCGGACGGCGAGGCCGCCGACGCCGCGACCGTGCTCGTCAGCCCGACCCAGGAAGGCGGTGACGCCGTCCGGACGGGCGTGCTCGGCGCGCACCTCGCGGCGCTCGTGAACGCGGACGCCCGCGACGACATCGCCCACCTCCCCGCCGCCGCGTTCTGGGAGGACACCCCGGACGCCTACGCGGACGCCGCGAGCGACGCCGGCTACGAGACCGAGGAACTCGCGGACATCCGGGACGCCATCGCGCTCGAAGCGTTCTATCAGTCCTACGAGGACAAGCGCGAACTCATCGCCGACCTCCTCTGGGAGGAGAACGACTCGCTCGCCGCGCACGTCGCCGGCCAGTTCCGCTCGAAGCTCGACACCGAACTGGAGACCGCGCGCCGCCACCTCTCCGCGCGCGGTGAGGGTGGCGTGACGTTCGACGTGCTCGACGTGGGCGCGTTCACCCACAAGTACGACTTCCCGCCCGAAGACCTCCTGCTCGACGCGCTCTTCCGCGACCGGAAGGACGAGGTTGACGTGCTCGTCGGCGCGAACGAGGACGAGATTCGCCTCCGAAGCACCGAGCACGTGGACACGCGCGCGGTCGGCGAAGCCGTCGCCGAGGAACTCCCCGACGCGGGCGTGACGCCGCGCGGCGCTGACGACGGCCACATCGAGTTCCTGCGCGGCGAACGCGACGCCGTCATCGACGCCGTCGTGGACGCCGTCGCCGCCCAACTCGACTAACGACATCCTTTTCCTCGCGTGTCCGCTTTCGTTTCCTAATGAGTTCAGGGTCGGAGAGCGCGTTCGAGGCCGCCTGCGACGAGCTCGTCGACCGACTCCTCGCGGGCGACATCGAGCAGGACGACATCGAGCAGGCGAAGATGGACGTCTGCGGCGAGTACTCCGCGCCGAAGGTGCCGACGCACGCCGAACTGCTCGACTACGCGCCCCAGAGCCGCCGCGAGGAACTCGAAGACCTCCTCCAGCGAAAGCCCGTGCGCACCGCGTCGGGCGTCACGCCGGTCGCGGTGATGACGAGCCCGCACATGTGTCCGCACGGGAAGTGTCTCTACTGTCCCGGCGGCCCCGCCTCGGAGTTCGACTCCAGTCAGTCGTACACGGGCCACGAGCCCGCGGCGGCCCGGGGCGAGCAGAACAACTACGACCCGTACGGGCAGGTGACGCTCCGCCTGCACCAGCTCCGAGAAATCGGGCATCCCGTCGATAAGGTGGAGCTCATCATCATGGGCGGGACGATGACCGCGCGCAGTCACGACTACCAGGAGTGGTTCGTGAAGCGCGCGCTCGAAGCCCTGAACGACTTCGACCCCGAGCAGGAGCCGAAGCCGGCGGAGGGCGTGTCGTTCGCGCAAGACCCCGAGGAGTACGACTTCCGGTACTTGGAGGACGTGAAGACCGAGAACGAGTTCGGGAACGTTCGAAACATCGGGACGACGTTCGAGACGAAGCCGGACTGGTGTGACCCCGAGCAAATCGATAGGATGCTCGATTTGGGCGGGACGAAGGTCGAGGTCGGGGTGCAGACGACGTACGAGCGCATCAACCGCGAGATGCATCGCGGGCACGGGATGCAGGCGTCGATGGACGCGAACCGCCGGCTCCGGGACGCCGCGTTCAAGGTCGGGTTCCACATGATGCCGGGCCAGCCCGGGATGACGGAGGAGATGATTCTGGAGGACTTCCGGCGGCTGTTCGAGGAGCCGGAGTGGCGGCCGGACTACCTCAAGATCTATCCGACGCTCGTCGTGCGCGGCACCCGCATCTACGACCAGTGGCGGCGCGACGAGTTCGAACCGCTCGGGAACGAGCAGGCCGCCGAACTGGTCGCGCGCGTCATGAAGGACATCCCGCGGTACGTGCGGTTGCAGCGCGTGCAGCGCGACATCCCCGCGGACTTCATCGACGCGGGCGTCTGGAAGTCGAACCTCCGTCAGCTCGCGTGGGAGAAACTGGACGAACACGGCTGGACGTGTAACTGCATCCGGTGTCGGGAGGTCGGGATGAACGACGACGACCCCGAGAACGTCGAACTCGACGTGCTGACGTACGAGGCGGGCGGCGGCACGGAGCACTTCATCAGCTTCGAGGACTTCGAGAAAGACCTCCTCGTCGGGTTCGCCCGATTGCGCTTCCCGAACGACCCGGTGCGGCGCGAACTCGACAACGCCGCCCTCCTGCGGGAACTCCACGTCTACGGCGGCGAGACGGGAATCGGCGAGGAGAGCCGGGACGACCAGCACCAGCACCGGGGCTACGGCCGCCGCCTCATGGAACGCGCCGAGGACATGGCCGCCGACGCCGGCTACGACAAACTCTCCGTCATCTCGGGCATCGGCGCGCGCCAGTACTACAAGCAGAAACTCGGCTACGTGCAGGACGGCCCGTACGTGAGTAAGGGCCTGTAGCGTACAGTTATCCCGATTGGTCGCGTGGTGTCGGTATGGATATTCGTGGTGAGCCGCGGGTGCCGTACGTCGAGTCGCGCGAGGAACTCCCGGAGTCGCAGCGCGATGTCTACGACCGGGTAACCGCGGGTCGAGGCAAGGTAATCGGGCCGTTCGGTGTGCTCCTCCACAGTCCGGTGCTGGCGGGTCGTGTGGCGGATTTGGGGAGCTATCTGCGGTTCGAGAGCGCGCTCCCGGAGGGCTTGCGGGAGTTGGCCATCGTGGTGTCGGGCCGGGAGTTCGACGCGGCGTTCGAGTGGGCGGTGCACGCGCCGCTCGCGCGCGAGGCGGGCGTGAGCGAGGCCGCGCTGGACGCCGTACTGGACGACGCGCCGGTGGACGACCTCCCCGCGACGGAGGGGCTGGTGATTCGATACGGTCGCGAACTCTGGCGCGACCACGAAGTCGCGGACGAGACGTATCGCGCGGCGGAAGACGCGTTCGGCGTGCAGGGCGTCGTGGATCTCACCGCACTGCTGGGATACTACGGGCTCGTCGCGTGCGTGCTGAACGCGTTCGAGGTGTTGCCGGCGGCGGAGACGCCGCTATAGTTCGACGAGTCCGCCGGCGGTCGCGCCGGGCGCGACGTCGTGGGGGGCGGTGAGGGGGCTGACGCTGATTTCGTCGTCCACGACGGCGCGGCGGTCGGTGCCCTCGGGGTCGGGCACGTCGCGCTCGAACAGTTCGTTCCAGAACTTGTCGTTGACGTTCACGCCCTGTTCGGTGAACTCGGCTTCGAGTTCGTACTCCTGGGTGGGGCGGGTGACGCGGTAGACGTTGTTCTCGGTCTGTCCCGTCGCGGGGGCGTTGACGGTGAGGTAGTCCGCGGTCGGGAGGAACTCGTCCTCGACGAACCCGGGGAGGAGGTCGTGGACTGCGTCGGCCGCGGTCTCGAACGTCTCGTACTGGGGGTCGTAGCGGCTGCCGGGCGTGTACTCCCAGTCGTACATGGAGACGGCGATGGCGGGGTAGTTGAGGAAGGAGGCTTCCATCGCCGCGCCGATGGTGCCGGAGCGCGCGAGGATGTGCGCGCCGATGTTCGGGCCGTCGTTACAGCCGGAGACGACCACGTCGGGGTCGATGTCGAGCGCGGCGACGCCGATGGCGACGCAGTCCGCAGGCGTGCCCTTTACCGCGTAGCCGTGGTGGCGTTCGTCGTACTCGACTTCGCCCCAGCTCCGGGTCTGGCCGGTGCCGGACTGGTTCTCCTCGGGCGCGACGACGGTCACGTCGTGGGTCTCGGAGAGACGGTCGTAGACGGCTTCGAGGCCGGGAGCGTCGATGCCGTCGTCGTTCGTGAGCAGGACGGAGAGGGACTCGCTCATTGCGAGAGGGTAGCGAGCCACCCCGGTAAGGGGTTGCGGTTACGCGGCGAGCGCCACGTCGAGGTAGAGCATGAGGACGACGCCGAGCATCGTGCCGAGCGTCGCGATGCGCTCGTGGCCGCGCGCGTGTGTCTCGGGGACGATTTCGTCCGAGATGACGAACAGCATCCCGCCGGCGGCGAACCCCATGGCGTACGGGAGGATGCCGGTGGAGAGCTGGATGGCGTACGCGCCGAGGACGGCGATGGGGATTTCGACGACGCCGGCGCGGATGCCGGTGAGCGCGGCATACGTCGAGCGGTCGAACCCGGCGTTGATGGCGGCGACGGAGACGGCGAGGCCCTCGGGGATGTTCTGGAGGCCGATGGCGAGCATCAATGCGAGCGCTTCGCCGACGTTCCCGGAGCCGAACCCGACGCCGACGGCGAGCCCCTCGGGCATGTTGTGGATGGTGATGGCGACGATGAACAGGACGACGGACGCGTACCGGGCGTTCTGCGTCGCCTGGTCGGCGCGCTTGCGGCCGGTGATGAGGACGTGGACGTGGGGCACCCAGCGGTCGGCCTGGTCGAGCACGAGCACGCCGAGGAGGATGCCGGCGACGACCTGGAGCGCGCCCGTGCTCCCGCCGCCGGCGGCGTCGATACCGGGGAGGATGAGGCTGGTGAAGCTCGCGGACAGCATCACGCCCGCGGCGAACCCGAGGAGGCCGTCGAGCGAGCGCTCGCTGGGGTTGCGCCAGACGAGCACGAGCGTCGCGCCCAGCATGTTCATCCCCGCGATGACGATGCCGCCGAGGAGCGCCTGCATCACGGGGTCGCTTCCCGCGATGTCGAGGAAGACGTCTTCGAGCACTACTCCGGCCTCCTGTCGCGTGTCATTGCTCGGGTGGTGGAGTGGCTGGTAGTTAAGCGTTCACGACCCTGGGTCGTTACGTCTTTCCTGTCGCCCCCGCTAGGCGGGGTATGAGCGAGAAACGCGAGATGACGAGCGTCGACCTCGTCGCCCTCACCGCGGAACTCAACACGTACGCGGGGGCGAAAGTCGACAAGGTCTATCTCTACGGGGACGACCTCGTCCGACTGAAGATGCGGGACTTCGACCGCGGGCGCGTCGAACTCCTCGTGGAGACGGGGGAGACGAAGCGCGCGCACGTCTCCGCGCCCGAGCACGTCCCGGACGCGCCGGGGCGGCCGCCGGACTTCGCGAAGATGCTCCGCAACCGCCTCTCGGGCGCTGACTTCCACGCGGTCCGCCAGCACGGCTTCGACCGCATCCTGGAGTTCGAGTTCCGGCGGGAGGACGCGGACACGAAGATCGTCGCGGAGCTGTTCGGCGACGGGAACGTCGCGGTGCTGGACGAGAACGGCGAGGTCGTTGACTGCCTCGAAACCGTCCGCTTGTCCTCGCGAACCGTCGCGCCGGGCGCGCAGTACGGCTTTCCGTCCCAGCGCGTGAACCCCCTCGACCTCGACTACGAGGCGTTCGCGGCGCAGATGCGGGACTCCGACACCGACCTCGTGCGCACGGTCGCCACCCAGCTCAACTTCGGCGGGCTCTACGGCGAGGAACTCTGCACGCGCGCGGGCGTCGAGAAGACGATGGACATCGCGGACGCCGGCGAGGACGAGTACCGCGCGCTCTACGACGCGATGACGCGGCTGTTCGACCCGATTCAGTCCGGCGACCTCGACCCCCGAGTCTACTACGACGAAGACGACGGTGACTCCCGGGTGGACGTGACGCCGGTGCCGCTGGAGGAGTACGCGGGCCGCGAGTCGGAGGCGTTCGACTCCTTCAACGGGGCGCTCGACGACTACTTCACGAACCTCGGCGGCACCGAGGAGGAGGAGGGCGGCGAGGGCCCGACGAAGCCGGACTTCCAGTCCGAAATCGAGAAACAGGAGCGCATCATCGCCCAGCAGGAGTCCGCCATCGAGGACTTCGAGCGGGAGGCCGAACAGGAGCGCGAGAAGGCCGAGTTGCTCTACGGGAACTACGACCTCGTGGACGACATCCTCTCCACGGTTCGCGACGCTCGCGCGGCCGGCCACTCCTGGAGCGACATCGATGAGCGGTTCGCGGAGGGCGAGGAGCGCGGCATCGAGGCCGCAGAACACGTTCAGGGCGTGAACGAACAGCAGGGGACGGTGCGGGTGCGACTGGACGGTCACACCATCAGTCTCGACCCCGAGGAGGGCGTGGAGAAGAACGCGGACGACCTCTACACGGAGGCCAAACGCATCCAGGAGAAGAAGGAGGGCGCGCTCGAAGCCATCGAGAACACCCGGGAGGAACTCGAAGCCGTCCGCGAGCGCAAGGAGAACTGGGAGGCCCCCGAGGAACCCGAGGAACCGGAGGAGGTCGATTGGCTCGCCCGGAGTTCGATTCCCGTCCGGAAGCCCGAGACGTGGTACGACCGATTCCGGTGGTTCCGCACGAGCGACGGCTTCCTCGTGCTCGGCGGGCGGAACGCCGACCAGAACGAGGAACTCGTCTCCAAGTACATGGACGGCTACGACCGCTTTTTCCACACGCAGGCCCACGGCGGTCCCGTCACGATTCTGAAGACGACGGAGCCGAGCGAGCCATCGAAGGACATCGACGTGCCCGACCAATCGCTGGAGGAGGCGGCGCGGTTCGCGGTGACGTACTCGTCGGTCTGGAAGGACGGCCGGGGCGCGGGCGACGCCTACATGGTGATGCCCGACCAGGTGTCGAAGACCGCGGAGTCCGGCGAGTACCTCTCGAAGGGCGGGTTCGCCATCCGGGGCGACCGCACGTACTTCCGGGACATCGCGGTCGGGTGCGTGGTCGGCATCCAGTGCGAGGGCGAGACGCGCGTCGTCGGCGGGCCGCCGTCCGCCATCGAACCACGAGCGGAGACCGTGGTGGAGCTCGAACCCGGCGAGTTCGCGCAGGGCGACGCCGCGAAACGCATCTACCGCGAGTTCCGCGAGCGGTTCGCGGACACGTCGTTCGTGCGGAAGGTCGCGAGCCCGGACGAGATTCAGAAGTTCATGCCGCCGGGCGGGAGCCGACTCGTCGAGTAGTCGTCCCGGCGTCCGGTCTCGCCGTTCGGATAACAGGACACTTACCCCGAGGACTGGTAGGCCGGGGTATGCAAGTGAAGGAGTGGACGTCGGTCGAGGGTGGCCGCGAGCGGGTCACGCTCGTCCCGGAGTCCCTCGACGACCTCTGGCATCTCACGTACGTCGTCGAACCCGGAGACCTCGTCGGCGGTGACACGCACCGCCGCATCCAGCGCAAGGACGACGACATGCGGGACACGGGCGGGGAGCGCGAGCACATGCACGTCACGCTCGACGTGGAGGGCGTGGAGTTCCACAAGTTCTCGAACCGCCTCCGCATCTCGGGCGTCATCGAGCGGTGTAGCCGCGAAGACCAGCTCGGGATGCACCACACCATCAACGTCGAGGAGTACGACGAACTCACGCTGGAGAAACACTGGAAGCCCGACCAGCGCGAGCGCGTGGAGGAGGCGAGTGAGGCGACCGACCAGCCCGATGTGGCTATCGCGACCATCGAGGAGGGGGAGGCGCACATCCACACGGTCGCGCAGTACGGCGTCGAGGAGCGCGGGACGTTCACGGGAACGACGGGGAAGGGCGAGTACGCCCGCGGCCGCGAGGAACTGTTCGGGGAGGTCGCGGCCGCCCTGAACCGGATGGACGCGGACGCCATCATCCTCGCCGGCCCCGGGTTCACGAAGCAAGACCTCCTGGATTTCGTGGAGGAGAACTACCCCGACCTCCCCGAGAAAATCACGACCGTGGACACCAGCGGTGTCGGCGGGCGCGGCGTCCACGAAGTCCTGAAGCGCGGCGCGGTCGAGGAGGTGCAGGCCGAGACCCGAATCGCGGAGGAATCGGAGTTGATCGACGAACTCACCGAGCAGATCGCGACGGAGGGGAAGGCCGCCTACGGTATCGAGGAGGTGGAGAAGGCCGTGGAGTTCGGCGCGGTCGAACACCTCCTCGTGCTCGACGACCGCCTGCGCCGCGAGCGCGCGGGCGAGGGCGACTGGGAGGTGGACGTGAACGACCTCATCCAGTCCGTCGAACGCCAGGGCGGGAGCGTCACCGTGTTCAGCCACGAGTACGCGCCCGGCGACCAGCTCAAGAACCTCGGCGGTATCGCCGCCGTCCTCCGCTACCGGCTCGACTAACAGCGGAGTCCGCTTCGCCCCCAGACTTTTTGTACAATCGATGACACGTTCTCGATATGTCGATTCGCGACCCGAACTCCCTCTTCGCGGTCGTCGTCCTCCCCGCGGTCTGCGCGGCGCTCGGCCTCGCGGCGTTCGGCGTGCTCGGCCTGCTGGTCGGCCTTACGCTCCCGCTGGTCGTTCTCGCCAACCTCCCCGAGCGGGACGACCGCATCGCGGAACTCGAAGCGCGCGTCGAGGAACTCGAAGACTAGAACTCGACCGTGTCGCCCTCCCGCGCCAGTTCCACGTCGCCGCCGTAGTGCTCGCGAATCGAGTCGAGCATCGCCTCCTCCCTGCCGTCGGTGTGCGGGTAGCGGTGGGTGAGGTAGACGGTGCCGTAGTCGTTCCCGGCGAGCGCTCGGCCGAGCGCGCGCGGCGTCGGATGGTTCGACACGTCCACCTCGTCGGGGAACGAGCAGTCGTGCACGAACACGTCGGTGCCGTCCGCGAACGCGGCGAGGTCGTCGAACGCCTCCGAGTCCCCGCTGTACGCGAAGTCACCGATGCGATAGGCGAAACACCGCATGGAGTGCCGGGTCTCCATCGAATCCACGTCGAACCCGGCGACGGAGAACTCGCCCTCGATGTCGCGGAGCGTGAGGTCGACCCTGTCCCGGAGGTAGTCGTGGACGTCCAGCAGGCCCGCCACGAGGTCGGTGGTTCCGGGCGGCCCCGCGACGGTGAGGGACTCCTCGCCCGCGAGCCACCGGGCCTTCAACAGGGGGAGGAGGTCGCTCACGTGGTCGGTGTGGTGATGGGTGAGGAGGACGGTGTCCACGCCCTCGTAGCCGGTGGGAGTGGCGGCGAGTCGGTGGAGGACGCCGCTCCCACAGTCCACGAGCAGGGTGTTCTCGTCGTCTTCGAGGAGGAGGCCGGACTGGACGCGCTTGCCGGTCGGCATCGCGCTCCCGGTGCCGAGAAACGTGACGCGCATACCCCGACTCGTGCGGGGAGGGAGAAAAGCGTCTAGAAGTCGCTCGCGAACTCGACGTGGCTGTACGTCAGGAGGTAGCCGTACGCGAGCGCCGCGAGGCCCGCGACGGCCGCGCACATCGCCACCTGGTCGGTGTTCAGGCAGTCGAGCGCGACGAACCCGAGCCAGACGGGCACGGCGTTCACGAACCCGCCCGCGAGCACGCCGCCCTCGGGGAGGAACGCGAGCGAGTAGTGGTACGCGAGCGGGTAGAGCAGGCCGAGCACGAGGAGGTAGATGGAGAACGCGGCGAGCGCCCCCGTGATGCCCGCGATGTTCACGAACGGGTCAGCTTCGTACCCGATAGCCGGTGCCACACCGTAGAGAACCAGGAAGTGCGCGATGACGCCGATGAGCCCGCCGAACACCGCGCTGGCTTCGCCTCGCATACCCGGTTCGTCTCGGGCGCGAACCAAGAACGTATCGGGTTAGAGGCTCGCCCACTCGACCATCCGCCGGTACGTGTCGTCCGTTCGGAGCGCGTCGGCGTCCCCGACGAGCACCATCGCTTTCTTCGCGCGGGAGAGCGCGACGTTCAGCCGCCGGTAGTCCTCGAAAATCGGGCTCTCCATGTCGTCGGACGCGACGAACGACACGACGATGACCTCCTTCGACGACCCCTGGAAGCGGTCGACGGTGTCCACGGCGACCCCGTCGGGGACGCGCCGCCCGATTTCGGTGACCTGCGCGCGGAACGGCGCGATGACGCCGACCTCCCCGGGTTCGACGCCGGCGTCGAGGTAGGCCTCCACGAGTTCGGTGACGCGCTCCGCCTCGCGGGCGTCCGTGTGCGCGGCGTCGGTTCCCTCGACGTGCTCGAACCGCACGCCCTCGGGGACGCCGGTCACGCCGATGTCCGCGAGTGACTGGCCCGCCACCTCGCCGGTCGCGGGCCGCAGTTGGCCGTCGTAGAACTCGGTCGAACTGAACGCCTGAATCCGCTGGCTCATCCGGTACTGCTGGTCGAGCATCACGCCCGCGTCCGGATACTGCTCGATGAGGCGCTCGAACAGGGACTCGGAGAGCCGGCCGCCCGACCGCACGACCGGCGGCAACTGTTGGTGGTCGCCGACGAGCACGAACCGCTCCGCGCGGTTCGCCGCCGCGAGCGTGTCCGGCTCGGTGAGCTGTGAGGCCTCGTCCACGAGCGCCACGTCGAACTCCTGCGAGCGCAGGATGCGCGACCCGCAGGTCGCCGTGGTCGCCGCGACCACGTCCGCGGACTCCAGTTTCTCCGCCTGCTCGCGGGGGTCGCCGGACTTCGACAACCGATACGTCTGCATGTCCTCGCGCACCCCGGACTCCGTGCCGACGCGCACGACGTCCTCGAACCCCTGGGATTCGATGGCGTCGAGGGCGTTGTCCACCGCGCGGTTCGTGAACGCCGACAGGAGCACGCGCTCGCCCCGCTCGACGAGTTCGCGGACGATGCGGGCGATGGTGTACGTCTTCCCCGTCCCGGGCGGCCCGTGCACGAGCGCGAAGTCCTCCGCGTTCAGCGCCCGATTGACGGCGGCGTTCTGCGCGTCGTTGTTGTCGATGAACGTCTCCGTCCCCGACTCGAACCGGGGGTCCTCCCGGCCGAACAGCACGTCACGGCGGCGCTCCTCTGATTTGAGGACGAAGTCGTGGAGCGCCGAGAGCATCCGACTGACGTTCAGGTCGCTCGGGTACACGTCGAGTCGCCGGAGCTCCACGGGTTCGTCCGTCGAGACCACGACCTCGTCCGCGTCGAGGCGTTCGACGCGCGCCATCTCCGCCGTCCCGTGCACGGGGTCGCCGTCGTTCGCCAGCACGCGGTCGCCCTCCCGAATCTTCGAGGTCGCCGCGGACGGTCGCTTCGCGGTGAGCCGCCACCGGCCGTCGGGGAGTTCCTCCCGCGAGTCGGGTTCGAGGCCGACGATGGCGCGGTCGTCGTCCGCCCGTTCGTCCGGGCTCTGCTTCCAGAGCTTCGCGTACTCCCGGTGGACTTCGCGGCGCTCGGCCTCGATGGCGTCGTAGAGGTCGTCGAAGTACTCGCGCTCCGCCTCGGGGAGCTTCCTCCCGATTTGGCCGGCTTTCGACTCCTGGCCGAGTCGGCCGGAGACGACCATGCAGGCGTCCTGCTCGAAGCAGTACTCGCACTTCGCGTTCGCCTCGTAGCCCGTCGGCGTCGTCTCGGACCATTCGAGCGCGGCGAGGTGGTTGCGGGTGCGGACGACGAATTCGAGGAGTCCCTTCCCGATGCTGAACTCCTTCGCGGGGCTGAGGTCGCCGCTCGCCTCGTTGCGTGCCATCGCCGCGTTCTTCGTGTAGAGCAACGTGCCGGTGTCCGCGGGGACGCCGCGTTCCGAGAGCAAGAGCGCGTAGCACGCGGCCTGAATCTTGTCGTGGAAGCGGGGGTCGCGGTTCGTGTTCTTCCCCGTCTTCAGCTCCACGGGCATCCCGCGGCGGATGGCGTCACAGCGTCCCTTGATGCCGAACGTGTCCGACACCAGCGTGTACTCCGACCGCCACTCGTCCTCCTCCGTGAGGAGTCCCTGGTTCAGCCAGCCCTCGATGGCGCTCGCGTTCTGCCGCACGTCCTCCCGCACCTCCGCGAACTCCTTGTCCAGCAATCCGAGTTCGAGGCCGGCCTCCCGGACGCGCTCGTCGATTGCGTCGTCCAGGTCGCGGCCGCGGAGCAGGTCGCCGAACACCTCGTGGACGATAGTCCCCTTCGTCACCGCGTACTTGAGCGGGAGCGCCTGCAGCTTCGAGAGGTAGTACTGGCGCGGACACTGCACGAACTCCCGGATGTCGGTGACGTTCACCAGGAACTCCGGCTCCACCACCACGTACGACTCCTTCCCCGTCGCGTACTCCGTCTCCCCCGCGTACTCGCGCTCCTCCGCGTCCGTCACCACCAACTCCATCCCCGGCGAGAGGTACTCCGCCGACTCCGTCCACTTCCCCCACAGCGACACCTCGTGGAACGAGGCGTCCTCCCGCACCGTCACGTCCAACACGTCGCGCTCCCCGTACTGCGTGCTCACCGACCGAACCTCACCGACCTCGGTGACCTCGCCCCGAACGTTCACATACGGGATAACGGCGGCGCGAGAAAAACGCTGTCGCTCCCCGGAACCGTCTTTACCTCCGCTAACTCACCCGACACCGCTACCGCGTCCGCGAAAGCCCGCTCGCCCCCGTTCGAATCCCCCTCCCGCGGTTGGTCGGCGGGGCGGACTGCGTGGAGTGGGTCGCGGTTCGGGACGCGTTGGTGGTCTGGTTCGAGCGATACGCTTACCGTGGTCACGCCGTAACGTCGGGGTGTATGCGAGTCCGTGACTGGAAGGACATCGTGGAGGACGTCGTGGACAGCGGCGCTGACCCGGACGGCTGGCGGGCCGTCGCCGGCGACCGCGCCGGCGGTGTCGGCGAAGACCTCTACCTCGGGCATCCGAGCGCGGGCGTCTACCAGCTCAAGACGTACGCGAAGAATCCCTACGAAGTGAAGGGCGCGGGCGCGCGGGTGGCGCGGCGGCTGGACGACGAACTCGACTCCTTCTTCCCGGAGAAGACCGGCGGCGGGTTCGCGGTGCAGTCCCCGCCGGAGGACGAAGACGACGCCGAGGAGAAAGCCCAGCGGCTGGAGGAAGTGGTGAAGGCGCACGCGGACGCGCCGACGACGCCGGACGCGCTGTTCGAGGACGTGATGGACGCCATCGACAGCCCCGCGTTCGGCCCGATGGAGTACGACCAGTACGGCCGGCCGGAGGAACTCGACGGTCTCTCCGACACGTTCGAGGAGGCGGAGGAACTGCTGACGGAGGAACTCGACGACCTCATCGAGTCCGACGACGTGGGACGGGGCTTCCAGTAGCCCGGCCTCCCGAACTTTCTTTTGGTCGCTCGCGTCACACACGACCGATGAGCGACAGTCACGACGCAGACCCCGAGCGCGCGGTGTCCCTCCTCCTCGTGGCAGTCGGCGTCGCCGTCGTCGCGTACGGCGTCGTCGCGTCCCGCATCCCCGCGCTCGTCGTGGGCGTGGGCGGGAGCGCGGCCGGCCTGGCGCTGTTCTCCCGGACGACCGGAACGCGGTGAGCGAGACGACGGCGGACGCCCGCACCTGGTCTCGGTGGTTCTCAGTCGCGAGAGCCGTAGATGAGCGACGTGCACTCGTCCACGAACGCGCCGAGGCCCTGCGCCACGTCGCGGTCGAGCGACACGAGCACGCCGCCGCCGCCCGACGGGTCGCGGAAGTGAATGATAGCGGCGGCGTCGTACAGTTCGACGTTCGCCTGGCTGTCGCCGAGCGGGTCGTACCAGTCCGAGTCGCTGATGGGCGTGTAGTCGCGAGCGCGCGCGATGGTGCGGCCGACGGTTCGGCGGAACTCCTCGGTCTTGAGGTCGTCGCGGAGGTAGAGAATCGTCCAGTCGTCCGCGGTGTACCGTATCGCGACGCGGAACGCGTCGCCGGCGCGTTCGTGGACGCGTTCGAGGAGTCGCCGGTACCGCTCTGCCATACAGTCACTCACGCGGCCGACGGGGAAAACGTTCGGGGCTACGCGACCCGCGCGAGCCACCGCCCGGGCGTGTCGAGTTCGTCCCGCCGCGGGAGGTTCTCCGGCGCGTTCCAGACGAGACTCGCGGTCTCGATGCCGCGCGCGTCAACGACGGCGTCGAAGAACTCTCGGCCCTGTTCGTACTGCTTGCGCTTCAGACCGAGACCGAGCAGGTGGCGGAACAGTTTGGTGAGGGGGCCGCCGCCGCGCCGGCGGGCGTCGAGTTTCCGCCGGAGGTCGCCGTACTCGCGGTCGAACGCGCGGTCCATCAGCAACTCGGCGTACCCCTCGACGGCGGTCATCGCGAGCAACACCTCCTCGAACTCGTCGGTGTCGAGGCGGTACTCGTCTTCGAGTTCCGTGATGCCCGCGCGCAAGCGGTCTTCGAGGTAGTCCGCGAGCCAGGGCGCGGCCCCGAACTCGGCGGCGTGCGTGACCTCGTGGAAGGCTATCCAGCGCCGGAAGCGCGCGAGCGGCACGTCCAGGGACGCGGCGGCCTCGACGATGTTCGGGTGGACGAAGTAGAGTTCGTGCGCGTCGCCGTCCGCGAGCAGGAGGGGGTCGTACTGGCCGAGGACGTTCCGCGCGAGGAAGGAGAGCGCGGCCGCCGCGCCGCCCGTGTTGAGCGTGCGGGAGACGCCGGGAAGAGAGGCAGACGCGTCGTTCACGGGGCGGAACGCGCGCTCGAACGTCCCCGCGTTCGCGTCTATCCAGTGGTGGCGGTTCATCACCGACACCGTCTCGGGCACGTCGAAGTCGAGCGTGGAGACCTCGCGGATGCGCTCGCGGGCGTCCCGCACGTCCCCCGCGTACGCCTCGCGCTCGGCCGCGGTGAGGGTGAGGTCGCCGGGCGGCGTCCCGGCCTTCGCGGCGTCACGAACCGCGTTCCAGTCGACGAGCGAGTCGCCGGACGCGGACGCGACCGCGCGAACGCCCTCGAACAGACTCATACGTGTCCTCCGCCGCCCGACGAAATAGGTCTTGTGCGTCCCCGTCCGTTCAGTTCAGGAGTTTCTTCACCGCGAACGCGACGCCCGCGAGCACGGCGAGCGCGACCAGCGCCGGCACGACCGCGGACCCGCTCGAACCGGTCTCGGTCTCCTCGTCGGCGTCGAACGACGGTTCTGCGTCGAACACGCTCCCGTCCTCGTCCTCCGCGGGGCCGAAGTTCGCGATGGGTGTGAACTCGCTGTCGTGGAAGTGAATCTCGAAGATTCCCATACTCGGGGGTTCGGCGGGACGCGTGTTAGCCGTTGTGGGACTGGGGCGCTCGGGTTCCGTGGCGTTCATGGTCGCAGACCTTCGAATCGAAGTATGGACAGAGACCGCCGCGAGTTCCTCGACGCACTCCTCGACACCGCGAGCCCGTCCGGGTTCGAAGCGCCCGCCCAGCGCGTCTGGGTGGACTACGTCGAATCGTTCGCCGACGACGTGCACACGGACGCGTACGGGAACGCGGTCGCCGTCTACGAGGGCGGCGACGGCCCCGAGTTCCTGTTCGGCGGGCACGCCGACGAAATCGGCTACATGGTCGCGAAAGTGGACGACGACGGCTTCATCCACCTCACGCCCGTCGGCGGCTCCGATAAGTCCGTCTCGAAGGGCCGCCACGTCGTCGTGCACACGGAGGACGGCCCCGTGAACGGCGTCATCGGCCAGACCGCCATCCACCTCCGCGACCCGAGCGACGAGGAGTACGACGACATCGGCGAGATGACGGTCGATATCGGCGCTGAGGACGAGGCGGAGGCGCGCGAACTCGTCTCCGTCGGCGACCCCATCACGGTCGCGGAGGGCGTCCACGACCTCGCCGGCCACAAGGTCGCGGCGCGCGGCCTCGACAACCGCGTCGGCATCTGGGTCGCCGCCGAAGCCCTCCGGCGCGCCGCCGACCGCGGCGTCGATTCCACCGTGTACGCCGTCTCCACCGTCCAGGAGGAGGTCGGCCTGCAGGGCGCGAAGATGGTCGGGTACGACGTGAACCCGGACGCCGCCGTCGCCGTGGACGTGACCCACGCCTCGGACAGCCCCGAGTTCCCCAGCGACAAGCACAACGAAATCGGACTCGGGGACGGCCCGGTCGTCGCGCGCGGCTCCACGAACCACCGCGAACTCGTCGCCGCCGTCCGCGACGCCGCCGACGCCGAAGCCATCGACGTGCAACTCCAGGCCGCCGGCATCCGCACCGGCACGGACGCCGACGCGTTCTACACGAGCCGGAGCGGCGTCCCCTCCCTCAATTTGGGCCTCCCGAACCGCTACATGCACACGCCCGCGGAGGTCATCGACCAGCGCGACCTCGACGCCGCCGCCGACCTCCTCGCCGCCGTCGCCGACCACGAATCCGGCCGCGACGCCTTCACAGTCGACATATAGGTCCGATATATTTAAGCGTGCGACGGGCCGGAGTGTGGGTATGAGCGGCCGACCTCTCGACATCCTGGAGGACTCCCTCGACGAACCCGTGTCCGTCCACCTCAAGGACGGCGAAATCTTCGAGGGCGTCCTCACCGGCTACGACCAGCACATGAACCTCGTCCTCGAAGACGGCGAAGACACAACCGTTATCCGAGGCGACAACGTCGTTACCATCAAACCATGACCGGCTCAGGAACTCCCAGCCAGGGCAAGAAGAACACCACCACGCACGTCAAGTGCCGCCGCTGCGGCGAGAAGTCCTACCACGTGAAGAAGGGCGAATGCTCCTCGTGCGGCTTCGGGAAGTCCTCGAAGCGCCGCGACTACGCGTGGCAGGGCAAGACCGGCGACAACTAACTCAGGTTCTCTCGGCGACGCCGCGCGTTCGCCGGACGTCTTCTTCGAGCGTTCTCGCGTGTGCGAGCCGCCGCTCCCGCACCTCCGACAGCGATAGCGTTTGTTTCTCGAACGCTCGCGTCGTCGGCGCGTACGCATCGACCGCGAACCCCATCCGGTCGAGGTAGTCCCTGAGCGCGTCCGCGGTGAGGCCGTCGTAGATAGCGGCGTCCACGTAGTCGCGGACGGCGTCGAACGCGGGGAGGACGAGTTCGTCGTCGGTGACGCGGCCGCCGCCGTCCCCGATGCGTACGTCGGTCTCGCGGACGCGCCCGACGACGCCGGCGACGGTGTTGGCGAGGCGGAGCACGTCGCTGGGGAGGGCGGCGTCCGGCGAGCGCCACTCGACGGTCGGGAACGATTCGCGGAGCTGGACGGGCGTCCAGACGGCGCTCTCCCGGTCGAAACAGGACTCGACGGTGTCGGGGTCGACGCCGGCGTCGCGGGCGGCGGCCGTGAACGCCTCGTAGCAGGACTCGACGCGGCGCGTCCAGTCGTCGGTGTCGTCGAGGTAGGGCCAGAGGCGGCCCTGGCGGTCGAAGTCGGCGTACGCCCGTCGGCGGTAGAGGTCGGATCGCGCGCCGGGCGCGACGCGTTCGCCCCGGTAGTAGGGCGAGGAGTTCACGAGCGCGAGCGCGGGATCGAGCGCGGTGAGCGCGTTCAGTTGGTCGGTCTCGTGGCCCGGCCACTGTTCGACGTGGACGTGCGTGCCCGCGCAGTGCCGGACGTACGCGAACGACTCTCCGAGCGTCCGGTTCTGCACGCGCGTGCGAGCGCTGTCGTGTTCGGGTATCTCGTCCGCCCGGAGGGGCGTGGCGAGCGGCACGAGGTGTTTTCCGCGCTCGTCGGCCCGCCGGAGCACCGCGTCCAGTCGCGCGGTGAGTTCGTCGCGGAGTTCGCGTGGCGTCGCGCAGGGCGTGGTCTTCACCTCGACGAGCGGTTCGACGAACTCCCGTTCGACGCCGTCCGTGGCGTCGAGGAGACCGCTCGGGCTGGCGAGTTCGCCGTCGTCGTCGACGACCCAGTACTCGACCTCGACGCTCCGACGGACGGGTTCCGCGTCCGCGGCCGCCCGCGTGCGTCCCCGTCCGCCACCGCCGCCGTGTCGTGACATACGTTACCAGATAACACAATTGGCCGGAGTTCCAAGAACGCTTCGCCGACTCGGACGAAATCGCCCCGACTCCTGGATGTGCGTTCCCGGTTCGACGCGCTCCGCGTACGCACGCCCGACTCACGTTAGTATGCACGATAATGCATACTATTTGGTGGTGTTGGCGGCAACTGAGGCACAATCACGGGTGTTTTTATCTGTGGATGATTCAAGAACTATCCATGGAAGATGGCGCTGGCGCGAGCCGCCCCGCGACCGGAATGACCGAGAAGTGCGGCGTCGTCGGCATCAGTCTCGCGGAGCGGGACGCCGCGCTCCCGACGTACTACGCGCTGTACGCGCTCCAGCACCGCGGCCAGGAGTCGGCGGGCATCGTCACCCACGACGGCTTCCAGCAACACCAGCACGTCGAGATGGGGCTCGTCGGAGACGCGTTCGACGAATCCGATATCGACGCCCTCACCGGAAGCACCGGCCTCGGACACGTCCGCTACCCCACCGAGGGAAGCCTCGATAAGTCCTGCGCGCAGCCGTTCTCCGTGTCGTTTCGCGGGGGCGCGCTCGGCCTGAGCCACAACGGCAACCTCGTGAACGCCGACGAGGTTCGGGACGAACTCGCGGCGACCGGCCACGCGTTCACGAGCGACGGCGACACCGAAGTCATCGCGCACGACATCGCGCGAAACCTCCTCGAAGCCGACCTCGTCCGGGCCGTCAAGCGAACGATGGAGCGCATCCACGGCTCCTACGCGCTCACCATCATGCACGACGACACCGTGATGGGCGTCCGCGACCCCGAAGGAAATCGTCCGCTCTGCATCGGCGAACTCGACGACGGCTACGTCATCACCTCCGAATCCGCCGCCATCGACACCCTCGGCGGCGACCTCGTCCGGGACGTCCAGCCCGGCGAACTCGTCGTCCTCCACGAGGACGGCACGGGGTTCGACGCCTACCAGCTGTTCGAGCGCGACCGGAGCGCGCACTGCTTCTTCGAGTACGTCTACTTCGCGCGCCCCGACTCCGTCATCGACGACGAACTCGTCTACGAAGTCCGCCGGGATCTGGGCCGCGAACTCTGGGCGGAGTCCGGCGTGGACACCGACGTGGTGATGCCCGTCCCCGACTCCGGGCGCGCGTTCGCCTCGGGGTACTCGGACGCCGCGCACGAGGACGGCGCGAGCGTCGAGTTCGCGGAGGGCCTGATGAAGAACCGGTACGTCGGCCGGACGTTCATCATGCCCACCCAGGAGGCCCGCGAGCGCGCCGTCCGCCTGAAACTCAACCCCATCCGCTCGACCGTCGAGGGGAAGTCCGTGACCATCATCGACGACAGCATCGTCCGCGGCACGACCTCGAACCAGCTCGTCGAACTCGTGCGGGACGCGGGCGCGGAGGAAGTCCACGTCCGCATCGGCGCGCCCGCCATCCTCGCGCCCTGCTACATGGGCATCAACATGGCCACACGGGACGAACTCATCGCCGCCGACAAGAGCACCGACGAAATCCGGGAGGAGATCGGCGCGGACAGCCTCTCCTACCTCTCCGTGGACGCCGTCGCGTCCGCCATCGGGAAACGCCGCGACGACCTCTGCCTCGGCTGCGTGACCGGCGAGTACCCCTACGACATCGACGGGGAGACGACCGACCGCGAGGTCGAACGCCCCGGGGTCGCGTCCGCCGACGACTGAGCCGAGTCAGCCGGTTTTTTGCGGGCGGTCGCGCTACCCCGACGCGTGACCCGCGCCCTCCCACTCACCGCGCTCTGCATCGCCCTCGTCCTCGCCGGCTGCGGCGCGCCCGTCGCGGACACCAGCACCACCGCTCCGCGGCCGACGACCGCCGAGACGTCCGAACCGACCACAATCGAGACGACGACCGCGCCCACACCGACGACGACCGACGGGACGGCCGCGCCCGCCGACGCCGACTATCCGCCGGGCGTCACCGCCGAGGGCGTCGAGAACGCTAGTCGCCTGCTCGACGCGCACGAGGCGTCCGTTGCGGCGCAGGGCGCGCACGCGGTCGCGCAGACGACCATCGACGGCGTCGTCCGCGGGGAGGCGTTCGGCCTCGTCTCCCAGTCGGTCGTGCGGTTCGCGCCGAACGGCACTCGCGTCTACTGGACGAACGCGGGCGTGAACTCGATCGGGAACGAGACGAGCGTGCAGGACACGCGGTACTACGCGAACGAGACCGCGGTCGCGACCCGGGTCGTCCAGCGGGGGAACGCGACCGTGCGCGAGCGCAACCGCAGTGACCTCTACGACCGCGTGCTCCGGAACGCCGCGACCCAGCGCCGACTGCTCCAGTCAGCGCTCGCGAACGCCGACTACGCCGTGGCGGGCGCCGAGGAACGGAACGGCACGACCGTGACGACGCTCGTCGCGGAGAACGGCACGTACGACGGCGACCAGCCGGTGACGGCGTTCGACGCGACGCTCGAACTCTCCGAATCGGGGCGCGTGCTGTCGGTCACGCGGACGCGAACCCTCCGCACCGACGCGTCCGTCGAACACCACCGAACGACGGTGACGTGGCGGCCGGTCGCCCTCCCGGTGTCGCCGCCCGCGTGGACGCCGTGGCGTCAGTAGACGACGTACAGGAGGAGGTAGACGACGATGCCGAGGAAGAATGAGACGAGCCAGAGCGACGCCGCGACCCGGCCGACGCGCGCGTGCGGCGTCCCGGGGAGTTCCGCCACGGAGTGCGTGCCGGCGAGGACGAGCGCGTACACCACGAGCGGGACGCACACCATCGCGAGCGCCATGTGCACTATCAGCACCGGGAGGTAGAGGAACTGGTACACCGCGTCGGGGCCGCCGAACTCGGTGGTGCCGTGGACGACGAGCCGGTAGAGGTAGAGTGCGAGAAAGCCCGCGAACAACAGCGTGCTCGCGCCCATCAGCGCGCGGTGCCGGGTGAAGTCGCGGTTCCGGGCGGCCCGCCAGCCGAGCGCGATGGTGGCGATGGCGGTCGCGCTGATGAGCGCGTTCAGCGACGGAATCACGGACACCAACGGCTCGTAGGTCGGGAGGAGGCCGGCGGGAATCACGCCGCGCACCGCGGCGACGACCACCGCGAGCGCGAGCGCGCTCACCACGCCCGCGACTCCGACCGTGTGACGCCGAACGAACGACTGCATACCCGTGCTTGCGTCGCCCGCGCCAAAACACTACCGTGCGGCCGTCCCGCATTCGGCCCGTGAATCGTAGGGGTTTTATTATGGCCGCGGCTACGGTGGAGTGCAGCGAGATACGCGCGAGCGTGGGTAGCCAAGCTAGGCCAAAGGCGCAGCGTTGAGGGCGCTGTCCTGTAGAGGTTCGCCGGTTCAAATCCGGTCCCACGCATCGCACCGGACGGACACACCGTCCAACGCTGCGATGCACGGTGATATCCCCCTACCGGGACATCACCCACGCACAACTTACTGACGACGTAACACCGACCAGCCACGGTGTCGTGTGTCGGCGTGGTGGTCGGCGGCGGTGTCGTGTTTTGTCCGCGCTCGTGCCGGTAAGCGAGGTGTTAAAATGGGTAGTCCATCATAGGGGTGTGTATGGCCAAGTATTCGACCGGTGGGTCCTCCGGTGGGGGATCCAGTGGGTCCTGTGAGCTCTGCGGGACCTCGTCGGAGTCGTTGACGACGGCGAGCGTGGCGGGCGCGGAGTTGCAGGTGTGTTCGAGTTGCGCGAACCTCGACGAGTCGTCGAAGACCGAGCGCGAGGTGTCGGAAGAACAGCAGCGTCGCAAGCAGGCGGCGCAGAACACGGCGCGGCAGTTCGACGCGGCGTCGGGCGATTCGACGCGCTGGGAGGAGGAGGGGACGAGCTACGAGGGCGACCAGCTTCCCTATCTGTCGTCGGATTACGGGCGGACGATTCAGAAGGCCCGGCAGGCGGAGGGCTTGCAGTTGGAGGAGTTGGCGGACGAACTGGACATCGACGAGAACGACCTGCTGGCGGTCGAGCAGGGGCGGGCGACGCGCGCGGGCGTCGGCGGGTCGCTCATCGCGAAACTGGAGGACAGGCTCGGCGTGGACGTGACGCAGGAGTAGTTCTCGCGGCGCGTACGCTGGCGCAGTGCTGAGTAGTCGCGGGTGCGGAACCCGGCGTTTTTTCTCGTCTTCCGGCGAGTATTGCGTATGGAGCTCTCTGCGGAGCAGGAGGCGATTCGGGAGGTCGCGCGCGAGGTGGCCGAGGCGGAACTCGCGCCGGTGGCGGCGGAGGCCGACCGGACGGAGTCGTTCCCGGAGGACGTGTGGGACACGCTCGGCGACCTCGATTTGACGGCGATGACGGTGCCCGAGGAGTACGGGGGGCTGGACGTGGAGAAACTCACGTACAGCGTGGTGAACGAGGAGTTGGCGTACGGGATGCTGTCGGTGGCGACGGCGCTGTCCGTGCACTGTCTCGCCACGTCCTGTCTGGCGGAGTTCGGGAACGAGGCCCAGAAAGAGCGCTGGCTCCCGGAGATGGCTGAGGGGCGTCCGGTGGGCGCGTTCGCGCTCTCGGAACCGCAGGCGGGGTCGAACCCGGCGGGGATGGAGACGGAGGCGCGCCGGGAGGGCGACGAGTACGTCATCAACGGCACGAAGCAGTGGATCACGAACGGCGAGCGCTCGGGCGTCGTCATCCTGTTCGCGAAGACCGACCGGAGCGACCCGGGGAGCGTCACGCAGTTCGTCGTGCCGAAGGACACCGACGGCCTCTCAGTCGGCCCGCGCGAGGACAAACTCGGCCTGCGCGCGAGCGACACGACGACGCTGACGTTCGACGACGCCCGCATCCCCGCCGAGTACCGGTTGACGCCGGAGGGCGAGGGGTTGTCGGCGGCGCTCCACATCCTCACGGGCGGCCGCGTCGGCATCGCGTCGCAGGCGGTCGGACTCGCGCAGGCCGCGCTCGACGACGCGGTCGCGTACGCGAACGACCGCGAGCAGTTCGACCAGCCGATCGGCCAGTTCGGGAGCATCCGGGAGAAGATAGCGGAGATGCGAACCGAACTCCAGGCCTCTCGGCTCCTCTGCCGGGACGCGGCGGCGAAGGCCGACCGCGGCGAGAACTACCAGGCGGCGGCGGCGATGGCGAAGTACCACGCGAGCGAGGCCGCCGTCGACATCACGAACGAGGCCGTCCAGATTCACGGCGGCTACGGCTACACGACGGACTTCGACGTGGAGCGCTACTACCGGGACGCGAAGATAACGACCATCTACGAGGGCACCTCCGAGATTCAGAAGGAGGTCATCGCCCGCGGCCTCCTCGACTAATGGACGGCGTCGTCTACGACCTGGACGGCACGCTCGTCTCCCTTCCCGTGGACTGGCGGGCGGTGACGGCCGACGTCCGCGCGCTCCTCGACGCTGCGGGCGTGAACGCCGCCGAGTACGCGACGTGGGGACTGCTGGACGCCGCCGAGTCCGCGGGCGTCGGCGACGAGGCCGAGCGAATCATCAGCGAGTACGAACGCGAGGGCGCGAAAACGGCCGAACGCCTCCCGTTGGCGGACGAACTCGCCGGGAGCGACGTTCCCGTGGCGGTGTGTTCGCTGAACTGCGAGGCCGCCTGCCGGGTCGCCCTCTCGCGCCACGGCCTGCTCGACAGCGTCGAAACCGTCGTCGGCCGGGATTCGGTCGCGGAGCGCAAACCTCACCCGGAGCCGCTGCGGGCGGCGGTGCGCGCGCTCGGCGTTCCCCCGGAGCGCGTGGTGTTCGTCGGTGACGCCGAACGCGACGAGGAGACCGCTCGCCGCGCGGGCACCGACTTCCGTTACGTCGAGGACTGAAGCGCTTGCTTTCGCGCGTAGAAGAAGACGGGGACGGCGGTGAGAATCCAGACGACAGCGCCGACCCGTACGGCGAACATCGCCATCGACGCCCACGTTCTGAGGTCGGTGAACACGGAGAGCAGCGCGACGACGGGCGCGCCGACGACGATGGTGAGGACGAACGTCGTCTGCATCACCCACGCGTAATCCACGCCCTCGGTCTCGTGCGTCTCGACGCGCTCTGGCACACTCCTATTCTCGACGCGTGCCCGCATAAACCCCGCTCTTCCGGTTCGGAAACGCTTACCGGCCTGCTCGCGCATCTCGACGTATGCCGACCGTTCAGGACATCCGTCGGAAGGCGGGCGACGAGCCGATAACCATGCTCACGGCGTACGACGCGCCCACCGCGGCCGCCGTCGAAGCCGCGGGTCTCGACATGGTGCTCGTCGGGGACAGCATGGGGAACGCCGTGATGGGCTACGACTCCACGCTCCCCGTGACGATGGACGACGTGGTCAGTCGAACCGGCGCGGTCGCGCGCGCGACCGAGGACACGCTCGTCGTCGCCGACATGCCATTCCTCAGTTTCGGCGCGAGCGAGGAGGCGAGCGTCGAGAACGCCGGCCGCCTCCTCAAGGACGCGGGCGCGCAGGCCGTGAAACTCGAATGCGGAGAGCACACCGTCGAACTGACCGACACCCTCACCTCGCTCGGCATCCCCGTGATGGCTCACCTCGGCCTCACCCCCCAGCACGTCAACCAACTCGGCGGCTACACCCGCCAGGGAACCACCGAGGACACCGCGAGCGAAATCCTCCGCCTCGCCGAAGCCCACGCGGACGCCGGCGCGTTCAGCCTCGTCCTCGAACACGTCCCCGCGAACGTCGCCGCCCAAATCACCGACGCCATCGACATCCCCACCATCGGCATCGGTGCCGGCCCCGACACCGACGGCCAGGTGCTCGTCGTCACCGACGTGCTCGGGATGACCGACTGGAGTCCGCCCTTCGCCAAACAGTACGGCGACCTCAAGGCGGAGATGGAGTCCGCCATCGCCGAGTACAAGCAGGACGTCGAGAACGGCGACTTCCCCGCGAGCGAACACAGCCACACCGCAGACGACCTCGACGACCTCTACTAACCCACCTTTTTACTGTGAGGGGTCGCTCCGCGACCCCTCCAGTAAAAACCTGGAGGGAAAAGGCCGGTCGCCTCCGGCGACCGGTGAACGGCGCATCGGAGATGCGCCGACAGACAGCTCGTTCTATTCTCTTCTACCGTCGTCTCGGGCGAGCGCGGTCGGTGGAACTACCCCGTGGTGAGTGCTGGTGGCGATGGCGTTTAGGTCGGGGCGCGTGTACGTTGCGGTACGCAGTCGCTCCCCGGCGAGTGTGAACCGCAATTCTACCGTTAGTCGAAAACCGCCGCCCGTACCACCCACGCTGTAGGAAGCTTTAAATACTTAGCGTCCTAACTATGGGTTAGCATGAACGAACGAACCTCCGTCAGCGAGAGCGGCACGATGGTCCGTCGCTACGACTACGACGACCGGACCGTGGTCGCCGCCGACCTCGGCACGAGCGCCGACGGCGTCTCCGTGGACGTCGTGGACGGCACGGCCATCCTCGTCGATGAGACCGGCGAGCGCCGCCAGCGCGAGTTCGACGTCCCCGCGGGCGACGTGGCGAAAGCAACTATTACGAACGGCGTCGTCACCGTCGAGGTGGAACGATGAAACTCACGGTCAAACCCCTGAAGCAGAAGGACGCCGGCCGTGGACTGGCCGCCATCGACCGCCAGTCGATGCAGGAACTCGGCCTCGAAAACGGCGACTACATCGTCATCAGCGGGAAGGACTCGGGTCGCGCCGTCGCGCGCGTCTGGCCTGGCTACCCCGAGGACGACGGCCAGGGCGTCGCCCGCATCGACGGCCGCCTCCGCCAGGAGGCCGACGTGGGCATCGACGACAAGGTCGAAGTGGAGAAGGCGGACATCAAGCCCGCCGGCGCGATCACGGTCGCGCTCCCGCAGAACCTCCGCGTACGCGGCGACATCTCCCCGATGGTGCGCGACCGCCTGAGCGGCCGCCCCGTCACCGCCGGACAGACCGTCCACATCAGCTTCGGGTTCGGCGGCCTCGGGTCGTCGAGCGGCCAGCAGATTCCCGTGAAAATCGCGGACACGGAACCCGACGGCACGGTCGTCGTCACGGACTCCAGCGAGATTCAGCTCTCCGAGCGGCCCGCCGAGGAGATTCAGACGGGCGGCGGCGAGAGCGGCGACAGCACGCCGAACGTCGCGTACGAGGACATCGGCGGCCTGGACGAGGAACTCGAACAGGTGCGGGAGATGATCGAACTCCCGATGCGCCACCCCGAACTGTTCCAGCAACTCGGCATCGAGCCGCCGAAGGGCGTGCTCCTCCACGGCCCGCCCGGAACGGGGAAGACGCTCATCGCCAAAGCGGTGGCGAACGAGATCGACGCGCACTTCGAGACCATCTCGGGCCCCGAAATCATGTCGAAGTACTACGGGGAGTCCGAGGAGCAACTGCGCGAGGTGTTCGACGAGGCGGAGGAGAACACGCCCGCCATCATCTTCATCGACGAAATCGACAGCATCGCGCCGAAGCGCGGTGAGACGAGCGGTGACGTGGAGCGTCGCGTCGTCGCCCAGCTCCTCAGCCTGATGGACGGCCTCGAAGAGCGCGGGGACGTGACGGTCATCGCCGCCACCAACCGCGTGGACGCCATCGACCCCGCGCTCCGCCGCGGCGGCCGGTTCGACCGCGAAATCGAAATCGGCGTCCCGGACAAGGACGGCCGCAAGGAAATCCTCCAGGTGCACACGCGCGGGATGCCGCTCGCCGACGGCATCGACCTGGACGAGTACGCGGAGAACACGCACGGGTTCGTCGGCGCGGACATCGAGTCCCTCGCGAAGGAGTCCGCGATGAACGCCCTGCGCCGGGTGCGCCCCCAGATAGACCTCGAATCCGAGGAGATAGACGCGGAAGTCCTCGAATCCATCCAGGTCACGGAGAGCGACGTGAAGGACGCGCTGAAGGGCATCGAGCCGTCCGCGCTCCGCGAGGTGTTCGTCGAGGTTCCGGACGTGACCTGGGAGAGCGTCGGCGGCCTCGAAGACACGAAGGAGCGCCTGCGCGAGACCATCCAGTGGCCGCTCGACTACCCCGAGGTGTTCGAGTCGATGGACCTCGAATCCGCGAAGGGCGTCCTGCTCTACGGGCCGCCCGGAACGGGGAAGACCTTGCTCGCGAAGGCGGTGGCGAACGAGGCGAACTCGAACTTCATCTCCGTGAAGGGGCCCGAACTCCTCAACAAGTACGTCGGGGAGTCCGAGAAGGGCGTCCGCGAGGTGTTCGAGAAAGCGCGGTCGAACGCACCGACAGTGGTGTTCTTCGACGAAATCGACTCCATCGCGGGCCAGCGCGGCCAGAACATGAGCGACTCCGGCGTCGGCGAGCGCGTCGTCAGCCAGTTGCTCACCGAGTTGGACGGTATCGAGGAGTTGGAGGACGTGGTCGTGGTCGCGACGACGAACCGCCCCGACCTCATCGACTCCGCGCTCCTCCGTCCCGGCCGCCTCGACCGCCACGTCCACGTGCCCGTGCCGGACGAGGACGCGCGCCGCGCCATCCTCTCCGTGCACACGCGCAGCAAGCCGCTCGCGGACGACGTTGACCTCGACGAGGTCGCCGCGCGCACCGACGGGTTCGTCGGCGCGGACATCGAGGCGCTCGTCCGGGAGGCGACGATGAACGCCACCCGCGAGTTCGTGAACTCGGTCAGCCCCGAGGAGGCCGCGGAGAGCGTCGGGAACGTCCGCGTCACGATGGCGCACTTCGAGGACGCGCTCGACGAGGTCGGGCCGAGCGTGGACGAGGAGGTTCGCGAGCAGTACGAGGAGATAGAACAGCGCTTCGAGACGGCGGAGAGTCCCGAGGAAGAGGCGTTCGAGCCGGGACACGCCTTCCAGTAAGCCCGCGCTCGGCACGTTCTCGATTTTTCGAAGGCCGTAAGGCGTCTCCCTCACTACGTCGGGGTATGATTCCTCCCGGTGCGGACACCGTGCTCGTGCGACACGGGGACGTCGGGTCGAAGTCCGCGAAGGTGCAGTCCGACATGGAGCGCGTGCTCCGGGAGAACCTCGAACGAACGCTCGAATCGCGGGATATCGAGGCGGCCGTGGACGTGCGGTGGGCGCGGATTTTCGCGCGCGGCGACGACGTTGACGCGATAGCGGACGCCGCCACCGACGCCTTCGGCGTCGTCTCCGCCAGCCCGTGTCTCGTGGTCGACCCGTCGATGCGCGGCATCCGGCGCGCGCTCGCGAACACGGCCCGCGAACACTACGACGGCGGCGCGTTCGCCGTCGAGGCGCGGCGTGCCGGCAGCCACGACTTCACGAGCCAGGACATCGGCCGGGACGGCGGGGAAGCCGTCTGGGAGGCCGTCGAGAACGACTTCCAGCCCGAAGTAGACCTGGACGACCCCGACATCACGTTCTTCGTGGAGTGCCGGGACGACGCCGCGTACGTCTTCCTCGAAAAGCGCGACGGCCCGGGCGGCCTGCCGCTGGGAACCCAGCGCCCGCTCGTCGCGCTCGTCTCCGGCGGCATCGACTCGCCCGTCGCGGCGTACGAAGCCATGAAACGCGGCGCTCCCGTGATTCCGGTCTACCTCGACCTCGGGCCGTACGGCGGCCCCGACCACGAGGCGCGCGCCATCGAAACCGTCCGCCGGCTCTCCGCCTACGCGTCCGGCCGCGACCTCACCGTCCACCGGGTGCCCACCGGCCCCGCCGTCGAGCGCGTCGTCGAGGCGACCGGCGCGGAGCGGATGCTCGTCTACCGCCGCCTGATGTACCGCATCGCCGAAGCCGTCGCCGAGGAGGCGGGCGCGGTCGGCGTCGTCACCGGGGAGGCGCTCGGCCAGAAGTCGAGTCAGACCGCCGCGAACTTCGCCGCCGTGGACGACGCCACCACGCTCCCGATTCACCGCCCGCTCTTCACGCGGGACAAACAGGACATCGTCTCCCAGGCCCGCGACATCGGGACGTTCGACACCGCCACCGTGAACGCCGGCTGTAACCGCATCGCGCCAGACTACCCCGAGACGAACGCCGACCCCGCCGCCGTGCGCGCCGCCGTCCCCGACGACCTCCCCTGCCTCATCGAGACCGCCGTCGAAGACCGCGACCTCGTGGAGGTACCATGACATGACTCGGGTCTGCCTCGTCGAGGACGACGACTCAAGCCTCCCACTCGACCTCTACGGCTACGACACCGCCCGCCGCGCGCTCGCCACCTACGACCTCACCGAACCCTGGGACAACACCGTCGTCCTCGACACCGTCAGCCTCGGCGCGGCCGTCAGCCTCCTCAACGACCTCAACTGGTACCTCGCCCGCCTCACCAGCGACGCCTTCGTCCAAGACCCCAGCGTCAGCCGCCACGAGTGGCTCTCCCGCCCCCTCGCCCGCGAAATCCGGGACGGAAACGTCTCCCCCGACGACCCGATCAACCGCCTCAAGGTCTACGGCGTCGAAAACGGCCGCCTCGTCGACCCGACCAACGTCCTCCGCGGCAGCGGTGGCGACGGCGACTACGAACGAAGCGAATACGACGACACCGTCGTCGTCAGAGTCACCCAAGACGAGTTCTTCTGACCCACCGTTTACGCTGCGCGCCGGCGATACCGGCGCGCTCGGAAAAAGCTGGACGAAACGCCGTCGTTACCCTCTTCGCGGGTTCCTCGGCCCGCGCTTCGCGCGGCGAATCTCTGCGCTCGGGCTCTTCGAGCCGTTACCAGAAACGCGATGCGTTTCTGGTTAGCGAACGAGACGCAACGCGTCTCGTCAACGCTCGCTTGAGAACGCTCCGACCGTGTCTGCTTGGGTTTCTGTGAGCGTTCGGATTTTACCGACGGAAATCGACGGCTTCTGGCTGCATAGCGAGACGCAACGCGTCTCGCGACTGGCGACTGGCTTTAACTGGTTTCCTTTGGCGACCCATCGAGAATCGGGTATCAGAGTTCAACGATATCACAGAACGAACGATGTAGTTGTTCTAGCGAAGTTGGAGGGCGTATTTCAGTGTACGGCATATCGGGGACTGGTATACTATTCAGATATTGGACAAGTTCTTTTGGGAGATACCATTCTCGACTCAGACTGCACGCACCAACTGAAGAGGAGTGGTTAGTCGGTGTTTACGGCCCAACGCAATCGTCGTAGGAGAGATCTGCCGCGTTTACCTTCAGGGTATCTCCATTGTGGTCAGTTGCGGTATCCCACGACCCGCCAGAACTCGACCAGCTGAGTGAGATAGCTCCGACTGAGATACTCAGCCCGTCCCAGGTGCCTTCGTACGTGTGTTCGTACTCCCCATAGATAGTGCGTTGAATGGCTGAATCGGAGGTGCCTTCATTCCAGCGGAGTTCACATCCGGCTGAACAAACTCCCTGTGTGTCGACTGATATGTCGTGAACGTTGAACGCGATCCCCTCGGGGCCCTCTGATTCGTAGCCGATATCGCTTGTACTAGTCCAGTACTCGTTGCCGTTCAGATCTGGTATCCAGAAGTGGCGGTCAGACCAGGTTATTTCCTAGCACTTTGCTCGGTCTTCCCCCTGTGGACAAGGAGTATCATAGTACCAGCAACCGTCAATATAATATCTCTGGCATCGTGGCCATCTCCTCGAAACAGGGGGTGAACAAGTCCCAATAACTGTTTGTGAACAAGATCCGGCTTGGCAATAAACACGAGCACGGATAGGCTGTCCGCTGGTCGGATTATAACAATACGTAAATATGGAACCTTGTGTTACTACATCGTATTCATCTATTTTATGTATTTGGTCCTCACTGTTAACTGGTGATTCTTGCTTATTGCTTATATGGCGAATTATGCTATTGTTTTTCGTTCCGCTTACCTGGGAAAGTGGTTCTATGAGCGCATATGCGCGTTTCTCCCCCGGGGTTATGATTATAGATATACGGGTCTCGTCTTCAAAGTATCCGAGTTCACTCGGCTGGTGAAGGGTGTATTGAATTTTTGTTCGTTCTTCGCCCAGCCGTGAGCGGTAACCCAATACTATTCCAGATTCGGGTTTATCCAGATCAAACTTTGTGGATTCAAATGCCTGTCCACTTAGTAGGTCTTCTGCGTCAATACTGGCTACATCAAACACACCCTTGTCCTCTAACCGATATATGAGTTCGCTGGCTTGGTCTCTAATGTACTCGCCTAGATGATTCTGTTGCGAGTCAGAGAGTGTAATACTTGATCCGTTACGTGAATCGCCAAATATGTCTTCAAACGCGCTGTTTCTTTCTACCGGCGTCATGGTCAAGTTGCTTGGTGATTCAGCGCTAACTGACATTGGAACAGCTCCGACGCCTGATGTTGCTACAGCTCCCTTTAGAACCTTTCTCCGATTGACACTAACTTGCTCATCACCCGTGTCACTATTGTTATCGCTATTAGCCAAGCCAATACGATTACGAATCCACCTGATGATTACCATACAAAACCCCACACAATAATAACATAAATATATTACTATAGTTAGAAAGTAGTACTATATTAACAGTCGATATAACTACGCGGTGGTATTTGAGGCCCTATGATACCAAGTTGGCTGTTTTACGGGATTAGAATCTACCATCTCAAACAAAATTGTACGGTGGACAGTGGACCCTCCGGCTCTGTAAGTGATATTAAGTTGTTGGATAACGCCTTCACTCGAAACGTGCATCTGGAACTCAACCCCGGTCACTCTTGAATTAGCGAATGTCACTTCATCGGTTGTCCCGTGGATGTGGATAAGGTCTGCTCCCGCGCGTTCAACGGTTATATTTGCGTTGGCAATCAATTGGTAGACAAGATTCCGCTCAAAGACTTTCTCTGGCAGCACCCGCTTAGGTGGGACTGGTGGATCATCGGGGAAACTGTTTAACTGTGGAACGTGGTAGGTAGTATTCTTACCCCCATAGAGCCTGTATATCACGCGTTCTCCCTCAGTATATCCAATGACGGTTCCATTCGTTATGTTGAAGCCGATCGGAACTCCCTGACTAGTTCGGTTCCATCGCCAGTAGGATTGGTTCGCGTAAGAAAGTCTAGATTCTCGGATTGACGTTGTGGTAGACCCATTAACAACCTCAAAGGTAGTTCGCTTCACGAATTGCCCCGATCGGAGGGTTGTCAGATGGCTATTCGCCAATTCCATCGCATCTGACACCCCCGAAGTTGTGATTCCAGGAGCGAGTTGTTCCGGTTCTGCCATTGTCGACTGGTTATCGCTACCAGATAGGCCGGCACAACCAGCACAGGCAACAAGTATCATACACAAAATAACAGCCGTTACATTCCGGGAGCGCATAGACTTACATTTGGCTTTCTAATAAGTAAAACCTTTCATTATTTGGGAGCCATTCACAGGTCCGTGGGAGCATATATCTGTGCTGTAGAAGTAGGTTCAATTAATTATATAACCTATTAATGTGGAAATTGGATGGGGAATAGCCCGCTCCTAATCATATCCATTCGGGTCTGGACTTCCCAAAATTAATATTAATACGAACGATAGTACTGGCCGAATGAAAGTTGATGTGGTGGATTTGCTCCACCAACCGGATTACACCGGTGAAAACAGATGTGAACCGTGCACGGTACTGAACCTCGCCATCGCCGGAATCGTCGGCTCGTTGGTCGCACGAAAGACCCGGCTTGGTAGCCTTGTCGCGGTAGGGATTTCCGTTGGACTCATCTATCTCCGTGGGTATCTTGTGCCGGGAACCCCTGTATTGACGAAGCAATACCTCCCACCAACTGTTCTCGAGTGGTTCGGGAAGAACCCAGACCCAGACCTCGCGTCCGGATTCAATTCGAGCGCGACCAGAAGTTCGACGACAGGCACTCGTACGACTTTAGATACCACGCCGCAGACACCGTCGGAGCCAGCCTCGGAACTAGGTGACAACGGCAACAATGAGGTTGAACATGAACAGAACATTCCCGATAACGACCTTGAGGCGTTCTTTGTGAATCACGATATTCTTGAACCGTGCGCGGATTCCGACGACCTCTGTTTGACTGATGAGTTTGCGAACGCGTGGACTGCTGCAACCGAAGCACTCGTCGATACAGACCTCACTGCGGAGACAGTTGCAGACGCCCTCGGTATCGACGAGGAAAATCAGGCATTTGAACTTACCACCAACAACGAGGTACGAATCCTTCGATCAGAGACGGGTACCCTCGGACAGTGGCCCTCTCAGGCAGCGCTCGTCGCGGATGTCGCAGCGAGTCGCGTCCTTCAGCGCCGGATTCTAGGCTGGGATGAGTTTGATCCGGAAGAGCGGGGGCCGCTTCTGAACAGTTTGCGAATGTTCCTTGAGACGTGCCCGACGACGGGTGGCGATGTCCTACTCGGTGAGGAGGTCGTCGAGTCGTGTTGTAGTTCTCACAAAGTCCTCGCTGTCAGTTGTAAGGACTCGGGTGAACGTCTTTTCGAACACCCATTCCCAGAGTCTGAGTAGTGTTCCCGGTGTATATAGCAGGCTGGGTTGCATACTTATGTTGATAGAGCCATAGATATGAAACATGCCGATGCGAAATCAAACTGGTAAACTCCGGTTTCCGGCTAGTGTTGCCGGACTTATTCTCATTGCATTCCTCCTCGACGCCGGTATAATGTGGCTCTCAGATTCGATTATGGCCGGCACAGCATCTTGGATTCCAACTGTTGGAACAGTTGGCCAAACTATACTCCTCTACAGCTCGGCTGCAACCCTGTTTGCGTTCGTTATCGTTCCAGTCATGGCCTTCTGGCTCGGTAAAAAATACGGACAAGAAGCTGAATGATTTGCCACAGGGTGTATTGAGCACACAGGTATCGTTTATTACACGGAATTGGTAGTGGCCCCTCGTTCGGTAGGTGCGCCGTCACGAGGTCGCGTTCGTCCGTCGCAACGGACTACCCGAGCAGGCTGGGAACGGACGTATCGCCTTCCTCTTCCGTGACCGACGTTCCCGGGAGCGTTCTGGATCGGAACTGCCAGAACGATCTCGAAATCGCGCTTGCGCAGGTCGACCACGAGCGGTTCGAGAAACTCGCCGCAGATATCGTGAGTGAACGTAGGCACGCGGTCTCCCCGACCGAAGGAAGCGGGGCGGACGGGGGCCGTGATGCCGACCTCCGACGCGGCGAGAGGATTAGCCTGTGTGTTCAGCACAGCCTCTCCAACCTATCCGTACAGAGGACTTCAACAGACGCGAAACGTTCAATCGAAGGTGCCGGCGCTGAGGTAGCGTTCGCCGGAGTCGGGGAGGATGGTGACGACGAGCGGGCAGTCGTCGTACTGGCCCCCATCGGCGAGCGCGGCGGGGGGTTCGGGGCAGTCGAGTTCGGGTTGGGCGAGGCGGTCGGCGACGCGGGTGGCGGCGATGGATGCCGCGCCGCTGGACTGGCCGACGAGGATGCCTTCCTCGCGGGCGAGCCGGCGGCATTCGGCTTCGGCGTCGTCCAGCGGGACGGTTTCGACCGAGTCGAGGAGGTCGGTGTCGAGGAGGTCGCTGACGAACCCGGGCCCCATTCCCTGGTAGTCGTCCTCGCCGGGTTCGCCCGTGGTGAGCACGGGGTTCTCGGCGGGTTCGACGCCGACGACGTCCATGTCGGGGTATTCTTCGAGGAGGCGGGTGGCGGTTCCGGTGATGGTGCCGCCGGTGCCGATGGCGGCGACGAGCGCGTCCACCTCACGGCCCTCGACCTGTTCGATGATTTCCTCGGCGGTGGTGCGGTAGTGCGCGCGGGGGTTGGCTTCGTTCTCGAACTGGCTGACGAGGTAGGTGTCGGGGTTCTCGCGCGCCATCTCGGCGGCGCGGTCGTTCGCGTCCGCCATCTCGCCCGCGACGAGTTCGAGGTCTGCGCCGTACGCGGCGAGGAGATGGCGGCGTTCCTCGGACTTCGACTCGGGCATGACGATGGTGAGGTCGTAGCCGCGGGCGGCGCACACCACCGCGAGGCCGATGCCGGTGTTTCCGCTGGTCGCCTCGACGAGTCGGTCGCCCGGCCGGATGTCGCCGGCTTCCTCGGCGGCGCGAACCATCTCGCGCGCGGGCCGGTCTTTCGCGGAGCCGCCGGGGTTGAAGGATTCGACTTTCGCGGCGACGGTCGCACCCTCGGGCGACGACAGGCGAACCAGCGGCGTGCCGATGGTGTCGAGGATGCTGTCTCTCATTACTCCTACTGACGCTCCCCAGTCCTAAACACGTACTGGACGCCGGCAGGGAGTGCCGGGACACACGCGTTAAGCCCCCCGAGCGCGTACCCCGGGGTATGACGCTCGACTGCATGACGCCAGCCCCCGAGTGGGACGAGTCCGCCCACGAGGACGCCGTGAAGACGCTCGCCTCCCTCGACGACTCCACGCACTTCCGGGTGTGGGGCGCGGACTGGTGTCCCGACTGCACCGAACAACTCCCCGCGTTCGCCGCGGCGCTCGCCGCCGCCGACGTGTCCGACGACCGCGTCTCCACCTACCCCGTGGAGCGCGAGAACGGCGTGAAGACCGGCGAGAAGATGACCGAGTACGAGGTCTCGCTCATCCCGACCGTGCTGGTGGAGGACGCGGACGGCGACGAACTCGCGCGGTTCGTCGAGGAAGAAGACCAGCCCATCGCGGAGTTCCTCGCGAGCGAACTCCGCGCGATTACGGCCTGAACTCCCGAACCCACTCCTCGATTTCTCCGGCGGTCGTGAGCGGCGGCGAGCACGCGCGCCGACACACGTACGCCGTCGCCCCTGCTCCCGTCTTCCCGCTGGCTTCCCGGCCCGCCCAAATCGGCGGGGCGTCCGCAACGCCGAGGTCGTTTAGCCACCCCGCGAGCGCGCCGTCGGTCGGCGGTCGCCGGGAGAGCAGGCGGTCGGGGAGGTAGGTGTCTGCGAGTACTCGCCGCCAGTCTTCTGGAAGTTCGTCGGCGGCGACGGTGAGTTCGAGGTGGCCGGTCTCGTGGGTGTCCGCGGCGAGCGCGAGCGACGCGTGCCCGAGCGGCGACTCCCGTATCTTCGCGCCCTGCGTCTCCAGCGCTCGCTCCGCCACCTCCGCGAACCCCTCGTCGGGCGCGAACGCGTCCAGCGCGAGCAGGGTCTCGCAGGCGACGCCGACCGGCGAGGGCGTGGAGCGGTCTTCGGTCTCCTGCGGGCGCGCGAGCGGCGTGTCGGGCGTGCTGAAGTAGAGCGCGCCCGTTCCCGAATCGTAGAACTGTTCGACGAGTTCGCGGGCGAGCGACAGCGCGAACGCGAGGTGGCGGTGGTCGCCCGTCGCCTCGTACGTCGTGAGCGCGCCGCGCGCGAGGAAGGCGTAGTCGTCGAGGTAGCCCGGCCCCGAGCGCTCGCCGTCCAGCCACCGACGCGCGAGCACTCCATTTCCGTCCCAGAGTTCCTCGCGCGCGAAGTCGAGCGCCGCGGCCGCCCGCTCCGCGTACGCGTCGTCCAGCACCAGTCCTGCCTCGGCGAACGCCCGTACGGCGAGGCCGTTCCACGCCGAAATCACCTTCTCGTCGCGGGCGGGCCGCGTCCGTTCCGCTCGCGCCTCGAAGACCTGTTCGCGGGCGCGGTCGAGGCGCTCCGCGACCGCGGAGTCGCGCAGGTCGTGCTCGTCCGCCAGCGCCGCCACGGACTCAGCGACGGTGAGCACGGTGTCTCCCTCGAAGTTCCCCGTCTCGGTGACGCCGTAGCGCGCCCGGAACAGCGCGGCGTCGGTGTCGTCCGCGACGGCGGCGTCCACCTCGTCGGGCGTCCAGACGTAGAACGACCCCTCCTCGTCGCCGCTTCGCGCGTCCAGCGTCGCGTAGAACCCGTCGCCGTCGCTGAGTTCGCGGTCGATGAAGTCGAGTGTCTCCCGCGCAATCTCCGCGTACCGGTCGCCGTCCGCGACCTGGTGGGCGGCGGTGTAGGCGCGCGCGAGTTCGGCGTTGTCGTACAGCATCTTCTCGAAGTGCGGGACCGTCCAGTCCCTGTCCACGCAGTACCGGTGGAAGCCGCCGCCGACGTGGTCGCGGAGGCCGCCGTCCGCCATCGCGTCCAGCGCCCGGGTCGCCGTGTCGAGGGACGAGCGGTCGCCGGTGCGGTCGGCGGCGCGGAGGAGCGCGTGCACCCGGCCCGGCTGGGGGAACTTCTGCTGGCCGCCCCAGCCGCCGTGCTCGTCGTCCGCGCGCTCCCGGGCGGCGTCCGCGACCGCGGTGAGCGCGTCGCTCCCCGGCGCGTCGTCGAGGGGGTCGGGAACGTCCTCCAGTTCGCCTCGGGCCGCCGCCGTCCACTGGTCGGCGCGCGCCTCGATGTCCTCGCGCTCCGTCCGCCACGACTCCGCGATGTCGTCCAGGAGCTGTCGGAACCCGGGCTGGTTCCGACTCGCGTCCGGCGGGAAGTACGTCCCGACGTAGAACGGCTTCAGGTCGGGCGTGAGCCAGACGGAGAGCGGCCACCCCCCGCCGCCGCGCACGAGCTGGCAGACCGTCATGAACACGTCGTCCAGGTCGGGGCGCTCCTCCCGGTCTATCTTCACGGGCACGAACTCGTCGTTCAGCTTCGCGGCGATGTCGGGGTCGGAAAAGGACTCCTCCTCCATCACGTGACACCAGTGGCAGGCCGAGTAGCCGATGGAGACGAACAGCGGGCGGTCGCGCTCCCGGGCGGCGTCGATGGCGGCGGCGTCCCACGGCTGCCAGTGAACGGGGTTGTCGGCGTGCTGGCGGAGGTAGGGGCTTCCCTCGTCGTCCAGTCGGTTCCGCGCGAGCGGGTCGGTCATACCCGCTGGTTCGGGGGCCACGCGGAAAAACACGGAGTTCGAAGATACGCACGAACGCGCATACTCGCCCGCTCGTTAAGAGGAACCTTTACACTCCTTTGCTGACTGTCGTCGGGTATGACCGAGACCGTGCTCCTCGTCGGCGGCGGCGGCCGCGAACACGCCGTCGCGCGCTCGCTCGCCCCGGACTGCGACCTCCACGCGTGCGCGAGCAACCGCAACCCCGGCATCGACGCGCTCGCCGAGTCCTTCGAGACGCTGGACGAAACCGACCCGGACGCGGTCGCCGCGCACGCCGAGGCCGTCGGCGCTGACCTCGCGGTCGTCGGCCCGGAGACGCCGCTCGCCGCCGGCGTCGTGGACGCGCTCGAAGCCGCGAACGTGTACGCGTTCGGCCCGCGGGAGGCCGACGCCCGCATCGAGACGGACAAGGCGTTCCAGCGCGAGTTCATGCGCGAGCACGACATCCCGGGCTGTCCGGACTTCGAGACGTTCACCGACACCGAGGCGGCCTGCGAGTACATCGACGCCTACGACGGCGACCTCGCCGTGAAACCCGCGGGCCTCACCGGCGGGAAGGGCGTGAAGGTCACGGGCGACCAGGTCACCAAGGAAGAGGCGAAGGCGTACCTCCGCGAGGAGGACTACGACGAGGTCGTGCTTGAGGAGCGGTTCGTCGGCGAGGAGTTCACGGTGCAGGCGTTCGTCGCGAACGGCGACGTGCGACCGACGCCCGCGGTCCAGGACCACAAGCGCGCGTTCGAGGGCGACGAGGGCCCGAACACGGGCGGGATGGGGAGTTACTCGGACGCCGCGCGCACGCTCCCGTTCATGACCGCCGAGGACTACGACGACGCCGTCGCGGTGCTGGAGGCCGTCGTGGACGCCCTCCCCACGTACCGCGGCGTGCTCTACGGCCAGTTCATGCTCACCGCGGACGGCGTCAAAGTGGTCGAGTTCAACGCGCGCTTCGGCGACCCCGAAGCGATGAACACGCTCCCCGTCATGGAGACGCCCTTCCTGGACGTGCTCACGGCCGCGCGGGACGGCGAACCCCTCCCCGAACTCGCGTTCGACACGACCGCCACCGTCTGCAAGTACGCCGTCCCCGCCGGCTACCCGACCGACCCCGAAGCGGGCGCGCGCGTCACCGTCACCGAGGACTCGGTGGGCGAGGACGCCATCCTCTTCTACGCGAGCGTGGACGCCCGCGACGACGGCGTCTACACCACCACCTCCCGGAGCTTCGCCGTCGTCGGTCTCGGAGAAACAATCGCGGACGCCGAAGACCGCGCGAGCGACGCGCTCGCGGGCGTGACCGAGGGGTTCCGCATCCGCGAGGACATCGGAACCGCGGAGCTCGTGCAGCGCCGCATCGACCACGTCGAACGCCTCCGCGACTAACCACGAGACGGCGTAGCGATTAACTCTAAGTAGCGCGCACGCGTCTTTCTTCCTGTATGTCGAGCGACGAAGTCACCCGGTTGTTGAAGCAGGCGTACCAGGACGAAATCGAGACCGTGATGAACTACATGTCGAACTCCATCGTGCTGGACGGCGTGCGCGCCGAGGAGATCAAGGAGTCCCTCCAGACGGACATCCAGGAGGAACTCGGGCACGCCGAACAGCTCGGCGAACGCCTCAAACAGCTCGACGAGTCCCCGCCCGGCTCCGGCGAGTTCGAGGCGCACCAGGACAGCCTCCAGCCGCCCGCGGACACCACGGACGTGCTCTCCGTCATCGAGGGCGTCATCGAGGCGGAGGAGGACGCCATCTCGACCTACCGCGACCTCATCGACGCCGCGGAGGACGCGAACGACCCCGTGACGGAAGACCTCGCGGTGACGCTGCTCGCGGACGAGGAAGCCCACCGCACGGAGTTCCGCGGCTACCGCAAGGAGTACAAGAACGACTAACCCCTCGGACGCCCCAGGTGGCGTATGAACGCTATCTACGTCGTCCTCGCGCTCCTCACGGGCGCGATTACGGGCGCGCTGTTTCGCTTTCTGGACGTGCCGATTCCCGCGCCGCCCAGCCTCGCGGGCGTGATGGGAATCGTCGGTATCTACGTCGGGTACAAGCTCGTGGAGTACGCGGGCGTCGAGTACGATATCGTGGAAGCGCTCGGCCTCTAGATGCCGAAGGTCGCGCGGAGCATGTCGCGGGTTCCGGGGCCGAGTCCGACCGCGAGCACGGCGACGAGGAGGAGGACGGCGAACCGCGGGTTCTCCTCGTAGAGCTCGTCGTTGAACAGCCAGACGACGAACGTCGCCGCGACCAGTTTCAGGAGCAGGAAGCCCCAGGCGTCACCGATGACGGCGGTGATGCTCTGCGGGACGTACTGCTGGGTGAGGTCGACGACGGCGCTGTTCACGGGGTGTTTCGGGACGAGGTCGCCGTTCGGGTAGCCGAGTTCCGCGCCCCAGTCGAGGCCGATGACGTTCGACACGCCGTCGACGGCGTGCCCCCAGATGACGACCGCGCCCGCGAGCCCCGTCCCGTAGTTGATTTCGGGCGCGAACGCGTCCGCGCCCTTGTAGACGGCGACGGCGAGCACGGTGGCGATGCCGATGGTGAGCACCGTGAACACGGGGAGGAAGTGGACGCGGTCGGTGGTCGCCGCGAGGTAGCCGAGGTAGGCGAGGGACGCGGCGAGCACGGCGCTCCCGATGGCGGCGAGCGGCCGATAGTAGTCGTCCGTGTAGTCGCGCCGGGCGATCCAGACCGCGAGGACGAGCGCGCCGACCGCGAGGAAGAAGACGGTGAAGTAGATGAGCGGACTGATGATGAACGAGTTCCACGGGTAGGGGACGGCGCTCCCGCCGAGCGCGTCGTTCGCGTCCTCGACGACGCGGAGCGCGCCGCCGAAGAACATGAACGGCAACAGCGCGAACAGCAGGCGGCGGTTCTCCCCGACGTTCAGGCGGTCGAGCAGGAAGACGACGCCGCTGAGCATCACGATGAGCGTCACCATGTATCCGACTTCGCTCACGAGCGTGTATCCGGGGTACGCCACGGGCTCCGTCGCGCTCGCGCACTGGACGGCGCTGTCGAGGAGGACGGGACTGCCGCCGTTCCACGCCGCGCACGCCGCGCCGTGGGCGTCCGCGTACACCGGCCCCCAGAAGTAGTGCCAGACGAACCCGCCGTACACCGTGTCGTAGAAGAGGAGCGACCCGCCGACGAGCGCAAGCACGGCGGCACCGACGCCGGCCGCCCACGTTCGCTCGCGGTCGGTCTCCGGGAAAGTCATGTGCGAGAAATCGTCTCAGGGGCCGCTTTACGCTTCCGGTCTCAGACGGGGAGTTCGTGCGTTCGGTACTCGGTGTCGAGGACGACCATCGTCTGCGAGCGCGCGAACCCGTCCACCTGGGCGATGCGGTCGAACATGAGTTCGCGGAGTTTCGACGTGTCCGGCGCGTACACCCGCATCACGATGTCCCACTCGCCCGTCGTGAGCGTTATCTCCTGCACGCCGTCGATGCTCTTCAGGAGGTCGAGCGCCTCGTCCTCCCGGCCCTGCTCGACTCGCAGTCCGACGATGGCGGAGAGACCGTACCCGATGGCTTCCGGGTCGACGTCGGCGTGGTAGCCGCGGATGACGCCCTCTTCTTCCATGCGTTTCACGCGGTCGTGGACGGTCGCGCTCGACATGTCGATGCGCCTCGCAATCTCGCTGAACGCCACGCGCGCGTCCTCCTGGAGCGCCTGGAGGATTGCGCGGTCCGTGTCGTCGAGGTCCATACGCCCCGTGGGGTTCGGGAGCCCAATACGTTTGCTACTCGATTGCACGCCGCGCGGCGGCGAGCACCTCCTCGTGGCGGGTGTCGTTCGACGCCACCAGGCCCGTGCTCTCCGGCGTCCACTCGTCGCCCTCGATGTCGGTCACGCGCCCGCCGGCCCGCCGAATCATGTGCACGCCCGCGACCGTGTCCCAGGGGTGCGTCTCGACGTTCGTCACCGTCGCTTCCAACTGGCTTGCCGCCACCATCGACAGCGTCACCTGCGCGCTCCCGAACCGACGCATGTCCCCGAACCGCTCGACGACGCCCTCGCAGATGCCCGCGTACTCGTCGCGGTCGGCGAACGCCCACCAGACCGTCGGCGACACCGTGAACGCCTCTGGGTCGTCCTCCTCGCTCACCGACACCGGGTCGCCGTTCACCCACACGCCCTCCGCGTTCGAGACGTAGGTGTCGCCGAGCGCGGGCAGGACGTTCGCCGCCGCCACCGCCTCACCGTCCTCCACCGCCGCGACGCTCGTCGCCCACAGCGGAATGTCCCGCACGTAGTTGTTCGTCCCGTCGATGGGGTCGATGACCCACACCGGCCCCCGTCCCGGCACCTCCTTCAGTTCGTCCTCCTCCTCCCCCACGATAGCGTCCTCCGGGAACGACTCCCGAACCACCTCGATGACCTCGCGCTGGGCGTCCCGGTCGGCGTGCGTCACCACGTCCGTCTTCCCGTCCTTCGTCTCCACCTCGATGTCCGTCCGGAAGAACTCGTCCGCCACGCGCGCACCGGCGCGCGCCGCCGACTCCACCACCGACGCCCTATCGCGTTCGCTCATACTCGGTGGAACGACGGCACCGGCAAGAAAACGTCGATAAAGCGACCGCTACCGAGCACGTGAGTTTGCGGGGGAAGTCCGCCTCGCGGACTTCCGCGCATGTTCGCGCTTTCGCGCACACATGCGGGGGAAGGGATTCGAACCCTTGAACTCCTACGAGAGCGGGGCTTGAACCCGCCGCCGTTGACCAGGCTTGGCGACCCCCGCACGCGTCCCTGAATCGGGGTGTGGCGCGCTTAAGGACTGCGGATTACGGCGTGGGCGCGCCTCGTCGGATGTCGCAGGTCGCGTGGGGGAGCGCAACGCACTTCCCGAGCGCGCCCCTCCGTTCTAGCGAATGCGCGTCGAACAGTTGGGCGACGGCGACCCCGAGTTGGCCGTCGTCGGCGGAGTGCACGGCGACGAACCCTGTGGGGTTCGCGCGATCGAGCGACTCCTCGACGACGACCCGGACGTCGAACGCCCCGTGAAGTGTATCGTCGTCAACGAGAAAGCCCTGGAGCGCGGCGTCCGGTACGTGGACGCCGACCTGAACCGGTCGTTCACGCCGGACACGCCCGCGGACGCCCACGAGCGGCGACTCGCGCAGGAGCTCGCGGAGGAAGTGCAGGGGATGACCGTGTTCTCCATTCACTCCACGCAGTCCCACGCCGACCCGTTCGCGGTGAGCGACGGGCGCGCCGAGCACGTCCAGCGCATCGTCCCGCGGCTCTCCGTCGTGGCGCTCGTGGACACGCAGGACTTCGGGGAGGGCCGCATCTTCGCCGCGGACGCCGACATAGTCGAGGTCGAGGCCGGCCTCCAGGGGTCGGAGACCGCGGCGGAGAACGCGTACACGCTCACCCGGGAGTTCCTCACCGTCGAGGGCGCGCTCCCCGGCGACGCCGTCGCGCGCGAACTCCCCGCGTTCACGATGGGCGACCCGATTCCGAAACCCGCGGCCGACGAGTACGAGGTGTTCGCGGAGAACTTCTCGTTCGTCGAGGAGGGCGACCCCGTCGCCGCCGCCGACGGCGAGGTCATCCGCGCCGACCGCGACTTCTACCCCGTGCTCCTCTCCCCGTACGGGTACGCGAACCAGTTCGGCTACCACGGGCAGAAACAGGAGTCGCTCGGTCAGTCGCCCTCGGGCGCGAACTCCACGAGCGTCAACTCGCGGCCGAGCGCGCAGTAGTCGTGGGGCGGGTCGCCGACGATCTCCTCGATTTTCCGGTTCTCGTCGAAGTCCACGCCCATCGGCTCGCAGTACTCGTGGCTCGGGCACTCGGTGTGCGGACACGGCCCGAGCAACTGGCCCTTGCTCCCGGCGTACGCGCCCTTCGACGGGACGTTCGCGCGGACGCTCGCGGGTTCCACGTCCACGGCGACCACGCCACCGTCGTGCACGCCGCAGTCGAGTTCCTGGCCGTTCTTTCGGACGTCGGTCACCTCGTACCGGACGCCCTCGGTGAGGTTCAGGCACTGCTTGCGGTACGGACAGCCCTCGCAAGTGCTCGCTTCGCCCCGGTAGACGAACTCCGTCCCGGGGTCTGCGAGCCGCGTCCCGACGAGCGTCAACATACTCCGGGATTGCCGGCGAACACGCATAAGCCTCCCGTCACCGCATGAGCCTGCTCGTCGCCTTCGGCCCGCCGGCCGCCGGGAAGACCACGCTCGCGACCCGACTCGCCGCCCGATTCGACGCCCCCGTGCTCCACTCCGACGACTACACCACTCGCACCTACGAGCGCCTGCTCGACGACGCCCGCCACCTGCTCCGCGAGCACGCGCTCGTCGTGCTCGACGGCACGTTCCACGACCCCGACTGGCGAGCGTGGGCGCGCGACAGCGGCGACACCTACTTCCTGTACGCCACCGCCGACCTCGACACCTGCCTCCGCCGCGACTGGGAGCGCGCGGACTCGATAGGCGAACCGGGCGTCAGAACCATCCACCGCGCGTTCCGCGAGCAGGACGCGACCGCGGACGCCGACTTCACCGTGGACACGCGAATCCTTCCCGAAGAAACGACGTTCTCGCTCGCCAGCCGGCGAGTCGCGGACTGGCTCAGTCCGTGAGCCCTCTCAGTTCGTGAGCCGGTCGAGTTCGTCCAGGTAGTCCTCGCGGGGCACCTGGTAGGCGTCCCGGTACGTCACCTCGCCGTTCGCGAAGCGTTCCGCGAGCCGGGTGGCGGCCGCGACGGCCTCCCGGCGCGTGTCCACGGTCTCGTCCGCGGCATCGACGCGAACCTCTGGTTCGAGCGAGAGCGAGACGTGCCACGGCCCCGTTGTTCGGTCGCGCTGTCGGAGCCGTTTCTCGGGACTGCGACGGCTCACGTAAATCGTCGGCATGCAGGGCGCGGGGAAGTCAGCGCCGTCGAACACGTCCGGCCGGAACACCAGCACGGCGCGCCCGCCGTCCTCGTCGCTCCACACCGTCCAGCCGTCGGGCAGCGACCACTCCGTCATCACTCTACGATTGTACCGGATTCCGGATAAGGCGTTCGGGGAACGTCGCCACTACAAAGAATAGCTCCGTGAGAATGCTCGATAGGGGAGTCTGAACCTCGGTCACTCCGCTTCGCTTCGTTCCCTGGTTCAAATCCCCGCCGACTCTCTCGTTTCTCGGGATGTTCGGAAATAGATTCCACTACCGAGAATAGCTCCGTGAGAATGCTCGATAGGGGATTTGAACCCCTGTCGGGGGCTCGAAAGGCCCTCATGATTGGCCGGACTACACCAATCGAGCGTTCGCATTCTGAGTGAGAGGATACGGACTCTTAAATCTCTCTAATCGGAACGAGCGTGAAAGGCGTCGGCACACCGCGGTCGCTCGCGGAAAATCGGGGACTGCGAGCGGCTTACTTGCCCTGGAAGTCGGGGTCGCGGTCGCCCATGAAGGCGGTGACGCCCTCCATGAGGTCGTCGGTGTTCATGAGCTGGCCGAACGCCTGCGCTTCGGCTTCGAGGCCGGCTTCCGTGCTGTCGCGGCCGGCGCGCATCGCGCGCTTCGTGTACTTCTGGGCGAGCGGCGGGCCCTGCGCGAGCTTCTTCGCGAGGTCGAACGCCTCGTCTTCGAGGCTGTCGTTCTGCGTGACCTCGTTCACGAAGCCGTAGGACTCCATCTCGGCGGCCTCGTAGCGGTCGGCGGTGAAGATGATCTCCTTCGCGCGGCCTTCGCCGACGATGTTCTTCAGTCGCTGGGTGCCGCCCCAGCCGGGGAGCAGGCCGAGGTTGTGTTCGGGCTGGCCGAACTCGCTGCGCTGGCTGGCGACCCGGAGGTCTGCGCAGGTCGCCATCTCCATGCCGCCGCCGAGGCAGTAGCCGTCGATACCGGCGACGACGGGGAGGTCGACGCGTTCGAGTTTGCCGAACGTGGACTGGCCGAGACGGGAGAGTTCGACGGCGTCGAGGGGGTCGGCGCTCCCCGCCATGGACTGGACGTCCGCGCCGGCGCTGAACGCCTGGTCGCCCGCGCCCGTGATGAGGATGGCGCGCGCGTCCTCGTCGTCGTCCAGCACGTCCACGGCGGTGCCGAGTTCGTCCAGCAATGCCTCGTTCACGGTGTTCATGCGGTGCGGGCGGTCGAGCGTGATGTGCCCGACGTTCTCCGTCACCTCGATGCTGATGGTGTCGAAGTCCTGCTCGGTCTCCTCGCCGCCGTGCTCGGGGTGGAAGGTTCCCTCCGAATCGGCGAGTTCGACGAGGTAGTCGGCGGGCGCGTAGCGCTCCGCGCCGGTCTCCTCGTGGAGGTCGTCGAGCGTGTCGCGGAGCGTCGCGAGGTCGGACTCGTCCGCGAGGCGCGCGGGGCCGTCCGGGAAGCCCGCGCCGAGCATCACGGCCTCGTCGATTTCGGCGGGGTCGGCCACGTCGTTCCCGACGAGCTTCGCGACCTCGTTCGCCATCACGGCGGTGAGGCGGAGGCGCACGTCCTCCGAGGACTCGTCGGTCGGGATGTCAGCGCCGCCGTCCTCGTAGTCGTAGAAGCCCTGGCCGGACTTCTTCCCGAGTTCGTCCGCCTCGACCTTCTCCACGAGGAGCGGGCACGGCTCGTACGCCGCGCCGAGCACGTCGTTCATGTATTCGAGCACGTCGAGCGCCACGTCGATGCCGACCTGGTCTGCGAGCTCGAACGACCCCATCGGGAGGCCCATGTCGTACTTCGTCGTGGAATCGACCTCCGCGATGGTCGCGTCCTCCTCGTGAACCGTCCACGCCGCCTCGTTGAGGAGCGGGACGAGCACGCGGTTCACGATGAACCCCGGGCTGTCCTTCCGGACGCGCACGGGCGTCTTCCCGAACTGGCGCGCGAGGGCCTCGGTGAGGTCGAGCACCTCGTCGTCGGTGTGCTCGCCCGAGATGACTTCCACGAGCTGCATCCGGATGGGCGGATTGAAGAAGTGCATCCCGCAGAAGCGCGCGGGTCGCTCCGTCACCTCGGAGAGCTCCGTGATGGAGAGCGAGGACGTGTTCGTCGCGAACACCGCGTCGTCGGGCGCGTGGTCTTCGAGCTCCCGGTAGACGTTCTTCTTGATGTCCATCTTCTCCGGGACGGCCTCCACGACGAAGTCCGCGTCGCCCGTCGCGTCCTCCATGTCCACCACGGGAGTCACGCGGTCGAGCGCGCTGTCGGCCTCGTCCTGGGTTATCTGACCGCTGTCGGCGAGCTTGTCGAGACTCCACTCGATTTGCTCGTAGCCGTTCTGCACGAACTCCTCCTTGATGTCCCGCAGGTTCACGTCGTACCCCGCGAGCGCGGCGACCTCCGCGATGCCGTGGCCCATGTTTCCGGCGCCAAGCACCGCGATGGTGTCGATGTCTTCGACGTCCATACACGACGACTCACACGGACGCCGATTGAAGGTTTCCCTCCCGCCCGACGTGAACGATTCGCGGGTTTACACGGGTTTTCACGGGTGACGTAACGCCTATTCTCGCGGCCCTCCTTCGACGGGTATGGGAGAGCCCCACGACTTCCTCCGCGACGACCCCCACCTCGGGCCGCTGGTCGAGGCGCACGGCGAACTCACCATCGACCCCGCCGAGGACATCTTCGCGCGGTTCGTCACCTCCGTCATCCGCCAGCAGGTGTCGATGGCGTCCGCCGCCGCGACCCGCGAACGCCTCTTCGACGCCGTCGAGGTCACCCCGGCGGGGATTCGGGAAGCCGACGACGCCGTCCTTCGGGACGCCGGGCTGTCCCGGCAGAAGACGCGGTACGTGAACAACATCGCCGACGCGTTCGCCGAGAACGACTACACCAGGGAGTTCTTCGAGGAACTGAGCGACGACGAGGTACGGGACGAACTCACCGCGATTACGGGCGTCGGCGAGTGGACGGCGGACATGCAACTACTGTTCTCGCTCGGCCGCGAGGACGTGTTCCCCGTCGGCGATTTGGGCGTTCGGAAGGGTATGGAGGCCGTGTTCGAGGACGACCTCACGCGCGCCGAGATGCGCGAGCGCGCCGAGCGCTGGAGTCCGTACCGGAGTTACGCGAGCCTCTACCTCTGGCGCGCCGAGGAGGACATCGCCGAAGCCGTCGCGGAAGTCGAGGACTGAACTACTCCTCGGAGAGCTCTTCTTCCTCCGCTTCCTCGCTGTCCGTCGTCCGCGTCACGTCCACCTGGTAGTGCTTGAGGATATCCCGGCCGAGCAGGAGCGGGTAGTCCATGTGGCCGCGGTCTTCGAGGCTCGCGGCGACGGTGTGACGGTCGCCGTTCACGCTCACCACGATGTCCACGACGGGCCGCGCCTTCCCCTGCTTCAGGCTCCCCGACTTCACCTTCGTCATGCGCTTGATTGGGCCCGCGCCGATTTTCGCCGCGAACGACGTGTCGAGGCTCGTGCGGGACGCGCCCGTGTCCGACTTCGCGAGCGTGCGCTCGGTGCCGCTCGTCCCCGAGACGAGGACTTCCTCCGTGTACCCGATGACGCGGCGCTCCGTCGGTTCGCTCGGCGTCCGCGGCGCGCCCGACGGCATCGACGTGTCGAACTGGCCGCGGAGGCGCTCGACCGCGTCGTCGCTCACCGCGCCGCCCGCGCGCTGCACCGCGAGCCGCGCGATGTCCGGCGCGGGACTCGTGCCCGTCGCCTTGAACAGGCCCTTGAAGCCCGCGGTGGGATTGACTTCGAGGACGTACCAGCCGTCCTCGCCCTCCACGAGATCCACGCCCGCCATGTCGAGGCCGAGCGTCGTCGCCGCGTCCCGCGCGAGCGTCTCGGCGTCCGCGGGGAGGTCGGGGACGCCCTCCACGTCGCCGCCGAGCGCGACGTTCGTCCGCCAGTCGTTCTCGGGCGCGAACCGCCGCATCGCGCCGATGACCTCGCCGCCGACGACGTACACGCGGAGGTCGCGGTGTCTGTCCTCGTCGCGGTCGATGAGCTCCTGGAGGAACGCGTACCGCTCGCCCACGCGCGGGTTCACGTCCTCGTCCGCCCCGACCTTCCACGTGCCGCCGCCGTGCGTCCCGATGGCGGTCTTGAACACGGCCTCCTCGCCGAACCGCGGGCGCTCCTCGTTCAGGCGGTCGGCGGACAGCGAGAGGAAGGCGTCCGGCACCGACAGCCCCGCCGCCGCGAGGTGGGTGGCGGTCGCGTACTTGTGGAACGCCGTCAGCACGCTCGACGGCTCGTTCAGCATCGGCGTCACGCCTTCGAGGGTGTGCGCGAGCCCGAGCAGTTCCGCCGGCTGCTCCGTGTTCGAGAGCAGGAGCCGGTTCACCACCACGTCCACGTCCGGGTCTATCGACACCTCGCCGTCCCGCACGTCCACCGACAGCGTCTCCTCGCGCAACCACGTCCCCTGATGGCCGAGTTCCTCCACCGCGTTCAGAATCGCCTTCGTCTCCTTCGACGTGTGGAGACTCAACACCCCCACGTGTACCGAATCAGTCATACCCGACGTGACTCGCGGGCGGGCTAAAGGCGTGCCGCATCACGTCCGCTCGACCGCCCGCACACGTTTTTACGTGCCGCGCGCCGAGGAACGGGCATGACAGACGGGGCGTTCACGTACAACGGCGGCCGAGTCGACCCCGGGGAGACCGCCGACATCCGGTACAGCATCAGCGAGACCTACCTCGGCGACCCCATCCGCGTCCCCGTCACCATCGTCAACGGCCCCTACGACGGCCCGACCGTCTTCCTCTCCGCCGCCGTCCACGGCGACGAACTCAACGGCATCGAGGTCGTGCGGGAAGTCGCCCAGGACTGGCCGCACGACAACCTCCACGGCACCCTCGTCTGCCTCCCCGTCGTGAACGTCCCCGGATTCACCGCCCAGCAGCGCTACCTCCCCATCTACGACCGCGACCTCAACCGCTCCTTCCCCGGGAACGACACCTCCACGAGCGCGAAACGGATGGCCCACCAGCTGTTCACGAACTTCGTCGAACCCTGCGACTACGGCGTGGACTTCCACACCTCGACGCGCGGCCGGTCGAACATGCTCCACGTCCGCGCCGACATGGAGAACGACGACGTGGCGGCGCTCGCGCGCGCGTTCGGGTCGAACGTCATCATCGACAGCACCGGCCCCGACGGGACGCTCCGCCGCGAAGCGAGCGACGCCGGCGTCCCCACCGTCACGGTCGAGATGGGGGAAGCCCACCGGTTCCAGCGGCAGTTCATCGACGAGGCGCTCGACGGCGTCGCGAGCGTGCTCGCCCAGTACGGCCTCCACCCCGCCGCGCCCGTGGACTGGCCGGGCTGGCGAACCGTCATCGACTCCGGCGAGAAGACGTGGTTGCGCGCGGACGCCGGCGGCATCGTCGAAACCCACTACGCGCACGGCGACCTCGTCCGCGAGGGCGACCGAATCTGCACAATCACGAACCCCTTCAAGTCCACGCGGGACGAGGTCGCCGCGCCGTTCACGGGCCTGCTCGTCGGCCTCCTCGAAAACCCCGTCGTCTACCCCGGGAACCCGCTCTGCCACCTCGTCGAACTCGACGAACCCACGCGGCGCGCGTACGAACGCGACCGCTCCGGCACGATGCCCGAGCGCCCCGCGTAGGATGCGGGGTTAGTAACTTCTATGTGGAGCGGGGTCAGAGATTCACGTGGTATGAGTCAGTCGTACGACCGGGGCCTCATCGAGGACTTCGGCCGATGGCGGGAGTTCTCGGCCGGCATGTGGGCCTGGGTGTTCCATAAGTTCACGGGATGGGTACTCATCGCGTACCTGTTCACGCACATCGCCGTTCTCAGCACGTCTATCGAAGCGGCGGACGCGTCCGCCGCCGTCATCGCGAACGGCGAGGACGTCTACACCCAGACGCTCCACGGCCTCGAAAGCATCGTCATCGTCCGATTCCTCGAGGTCGGACTGCTCGCGGTCGCCGTCTTCCACATCCTGAACGGCGTTCGCCTGCTCCTCGTGGACCTCGGACTCGGACTCGAACAGCAAGACAAGAGCTTCTACGCGTCGCTCGTCCTCACCGGCGCTATCGTCGTGGCGAGCGTCCCGACGTTCCTCACGGGGGCATTCTAACATGGCAGAACGCTACTCCTCGTTCAGTCGCGGCGGCCTGGCGTGGTTCCTGCAGCGAGCAACCGCGGCGTTCCTCGTTGTGACGCTCGCGTTCCACTTCTTCCTCCTGCACTTCTACAACCACGCGCCCGAAATCACGTTCGCGGGCAGCATGGGCCGAATGGAGGTACCGGCGTACTGGCTGACGATGGTGTTGTTCCTCGGAACGGCGACGTTCCACGGCGTCAACGGCGTCTACAACGCGCTCGTCAACCAGGGAATCAGCGGCACGCCGAAGCGCGTCGCGAAGTGGGTGCTGGTCGTCGCCGGAGTCGCGCTGTTCGTGCAGGGACTCCGCGTCTCGTTCGCACTCGCCGGAGGTAGTCTACTATGAGCACGCAATCACCGGACACGCAGACGGAGTCGGAGACGGATCCGCAGGCTGAACGCCTCGAACGCAAGGAAGAACGCGCGGACGAAGCCGCGTCCTCGACCACCGAGACGGCGGAGGACACGGTCGAACTGAAGGTCTTCCGGTACGACCCCGAAATCGCGGACAAACAGGAACCCCGCTTCGACACGTTCCACGTCCCGCGAAAACAGGGGATGACGGTGCTGGACGCGCTGATGCACGCGCGCGACCACTTCGACTCCAGTCTCACCTTCCGGCACTCCTGCCGGCAGGCGGTCTGCGGGTCGGACGCGCTGTTCATCAACGGCAGTCAGCGCCTCGGCTGTCAGACCCAGATTCAAGACCTCAACAACTCGGACACGGTGCGGGTCGAACCGCTCCCGCACGCGGACGTCGTGAAAGACCTCGTCGTGGAGATGGAGCACTTCTACGACCAGATGGAGTCCGTGGAGCCGTACTTCGACCCGAGCGAGGAACCGGAGGGCGAACAGCTCCAGTCCCGCGAGAACCGGGAGAAGATCAAGATGAGCACGCGCTGCATCTGGTGCGGTGCGTGCATGTCCTCCTGTAACATCGCCGCTGGCGACAACGAGTACCTCGGGCCCGCGGCCATCAACAAGGCCTATCGCTTCTACTTCGACGAACGCGAGGGCGAGGAACGCCAGCAGGAACGCCTCGAAATCATCGAACAGGAACACGGCGTCTGGCGCTGCCAGACCCAGTTCTCCTGTACCACGGTCTGTCCGAAGGACATCCCGCTCACGGAACACATTCAGGAGCTCAAGCGGGAGGCCGTGAAGAGCAATCTCAAATTCTGGTAAATCATGTACGAACACGACGTACTCGTAGTCGGTGCAGGCGGTGCCGGCCTCCGTGCGGCCATCGCGGCGCACGAGGAAGGCGCGGACGTGGCGCTCGTCACGAAACTCCACCCGGTTCGCTCCCACACGGGCGCGGCCGAGGGCGGTATCAACGCCGCGCTGCGGAACGGCGACTCGTGGCAAGACCACGCGTACGACACGATGAAGGGGTCGGACTACCTCGGTGACGCCCCCGCCGTCGAAACGCTCGCGCAGGACGCCCCTGAGAACGTCATCCAGCTCGAAAACTGGGGGATGCCGTTCAGTCGCGAGGACGACGGCCGCGTCAGCCAGCGGCCGTTCGGCGGTCTCTCCTTCCCCCGCACCACGTACGCGGGCGCGGAGACCGGCCACCACCTCCTCCACACGCTCTACGAACAGGTCGTCAAGCGCGGCATCGAGGTGTACGACGAGTGGTACGTCACGAACCTCGCCGTCACGGACGAGGACGACCCGAACGAACGCAGCTGTCACGGCATCGTCGGCTACGACGTGCAGACCGGCGAACTCGCGGGCTTCCGCGCGAACGACGGCGTCATCCTCGCGACCGGCGGGATGGGGCAGGTGTTCGACCACACCACGAACGCGGTCGCGAACACCGGAGACGGCGTCGCGATGGCGTACCGCGCGGGCGTCCCGATGGAGGACATGGAGTTCATCCAGTTCCACCCGACGACGCTCCCCTCGACGGGCGTCCTCATCAGCGAGGGCGTGCGCGGCGAGGGCGGCATCCTCTACAACACGGAGGGCGAACGCTTCATGTTCGAGTACGGGTACGCGACCAACGACGGCGAACTCGCCAGCCGCGACGTGGTCGCGCGCGCCGAACTCACGGAAGTGAACGAAGGCCGCGGGTTCGAGGACGAGTACGTGATGCTCGACATGCGTCACCTCGGCGAGGAACGCATCCTCGACCGCCTGGAGAACATCCTCCACCTCGCGGAGGACTTCGAGGGCGTCGACGGCCTCGAAGAACCGATGCCCGTCAAGCCCGGCCACCACTACGCGATGGGTGGTATCGAGACGGACGAACACGGCCAGACGTGCATCGACGGCCTCTATGCCGTCGGCGAGTGCGCGTGCGTGAGCGTGCACGGCGGGAACCGCCTCGGCGGGAACGCCCTCCCCGAACTCATCGTGTTCGGGAAGCGCGCCGGCTCGCACGCCGCCGGCCGCGACCTCGGCGAACCCAAAATCGAGACCGGGAAACCCGCGAACCCCGAACTCGAAGACCTCGACACCACCGCCTCCCTCGGCACCGTCGGCGACGACGAAGCCGCCGCGGACGGCGGACTCGCCGCGGAAGACCCCGAAACCGTCGTGGACGCCGCCGTCGAACGCGAGGACGAGCGCATCACGCGCCTCCTGGAGAAGGACGAAGGCACCCAGCACGCCGAAATCCGCTCCGACATCCAGAAGACGATGACCGCGAACGTCAACGTCTTCCGGGAGGAGGACGCGCTCGAAGAGACGCTCCACGACATCCGGGACGCCCGGGAACGCTACGAGGACGTGTACGTCGCCGACAAATCCCGGACGTTCAACACCGACCTCCAGCACACCCTCGAAACCCGGAACATCCTCGACATCGCCGAAGCCCTCACCATGGGCGCGCTCGCCCGCGACGAGTTCCGCGGCGCACACTGGCGCAAGGAACACCAGGAGCGCAAGGACGACGAGTGGCTCAAACACACCATGGTCTCCTGGAACGACGGCCAGCCCGAACTCTGGTACCGCCCCGTCATCCTCGACGGCGAAAACAAGACCTACGAACCCAAAGAACGGTCTTACTAACCCACTTTTTCTCGTGAGGGGGTCGCTTCGCGACCCCCTCCGGAAAAACCTGGAGGGAAAAATGCTCGCTCGCTCCGCGAGCGAGTGAATCGCGGCGCGACGCGCCGCGAATGCCGGCGTTTATTTTGCTATTTGTGCACTCCGAGCGTTCAAGTACGATAGCGCGGCCAGCGGTCGGTATGTCCTGAGTAGTGGGGCGCGCCGCACTCGCGAAAGTCGGGGACGGCCGGCGCGCTCGCAGAAGTCCTCGTGTTCGCCCTAGAACGTCTGCACGCCGTCCTCGGTGACGACGCGGTCGAGGAGGCGGGTCGGCGTCTCGTCGTACGAGGGGTTCGCGACCTCGAACCCCTCCGGGGGTTCGCGGATGACTTCGCTGGCGGTGCGGAACTCGTTCTCGAACCGGAACCCCTCGCTATCGACGATTTTCGCGCTCGACCCCGCCACCGTAACGGGCGTGTCCGTGTCGTTCGCGGTCGCGCAGAGCGGGTACGTTCCGACGCGGTTGTAGAGCGTGTCGTCCACGATGCAGTCCATCCCGACGAGCACCTCGTCGCAGTCGTCGAGGTAGTAGCCCGCCGCGCCGTCCACGATGAGCGTCGGCGTGACGCGGTCGATCTCCGCGAGCACGCGCGCCGCCTTCCGGCCGAGATGACGCGGCCGGGCCTCCGTGACGTACACGTCGAGGTACGTTCCGTCCTCCGCCGCGAGCTCGATGGCCTCCAGGACGGTCGTCGAGTAGTCGTGCGTCAGGATCGTCGCGCCGTCGTCGAGGTCGTCCGCGACCTGTTCTGCGGCCGCGTGTTTCGCCGATTCGACGCGCTCGACCACGCGCTCGACCGCCGCGCGCGTCGCCTCTTTCGCGTCCTCAACGGACTCGGGGTCGGCGTCGTGAATCGCGTCCACGATTTCGCGCTGCGTCGTGACGAGACTCGCGTGCGAGGGGCTGGCTCGCCGGAGCGCGCGGCTGTTCCGCTCCAGCGCCCGCACGTACTCCTCCACGGTCGGAAACTCCTGGTCGTCGAGTTCGCGGAGCGCCCGCGCGGCCTTCACGGCGACGACCGAGGAGGAGTGCGTTCGCATCTCCCGAATCTCCTCGGCGGTCTCGTCTATCATACTCGGGGCGTCGCCGCCGCGGGGGAAATGCGTTTCGCCACGCGGCCCCAGCATCGGGTATGGCCGACGTGACGTACTACTGTCCGCGCTGTGAGACGCTCGCCACTGTCGAGCGGGACGCCTACCTCGCCGACAAGTCGGTGACGCCGTACCCATTGGAGGGCTGGTCGTACGACCCGCCCGGCGCGCTCCCCGACGCTGACGCCGCCGGAATACGGTTCGTCTGCGGGGAGAGCGAGGGCGTCGAGTGGAGCGCGGACGGCTGCGGGGAGCCGTTCTACCTGAACTTCGTTCGGCACGACGACGGACGGGAAGTCGAGTCGGAACCGGAGTCGGAGTTCGTCGAACTGAACGTCGGGCCGAGCGAGCCGCGCGGCCCGCAGGGCCCGGGCGGCCCTACCCCTTGATGTTGCAGACGGGGAAGGTTCGCGCGACCTTGTCGCCGATGCCGAGGTCGTCGGAGACCCGGATGACTTCGTCCACGTCCTTGTAGACGCCGGGCGCTTCCTCCGCGATGGTCTCGCCGCTCTGCGCCTTCACGTAGATGCGGTCGTGTTCCTCCAGTCCCGTCTGCACGTCGTCGGCGTCGAACTGCTGTTTCGCGCGAGTGCGACTCATCAGGCGGCCCGCGCCGTGCGCGGTGGAGCCGAACGTCACGTCCAGGGAGTCCGCGCCGCCGCGGAGCACGTAGCTCCCCGCGCCCATACTCCCCGGGATGATGACCGGCTGACCGACGTCGCGGTACGCGGGCGGGACTTCTTCGCGGCCCGCCGGGAACGCGCGCGTCGCGCCCTTCCGGTGGACGTAGAGTTCGCGCTCCGCGCCGTCGACGGTGTGCGTCTCCTTCTTCGCGATGTTGTGCGCCACGTCGTAGAGGAGTTCCATCCCGAGTGCTTCCCACGAGGTGTCGAACACGTCCGCGAACACCTCCCTGGTCTGGTGCATGATGAGTTGGCGGTTCACCCACGCGAAGTTGATGGCGGCGCACATCGCGCCGTAGTACTCGTCGGCGAGCGCGCTCCCGGCGGGCGCGGCGGCGAGGTTCTTGTCCGGGAGGCTGTCGAGGAAGTCCGGGTGTTCGTCCTCGATGCGCCGCAGGTAGTCCGAACACACCTGGTGGCCGAGGCCCCGCGACCCGCAGTGGATGAGCACGACGAGTTGGTCTTCTTCGAGGCCGTACGAGTCTGCCACGTCGTCTCGGAAGACATCGGTGACGCGCTGGACTTCGAGGAAGTGGTTCCCGGAGCCGAGGCTCCCGATCTGGTTCGCGCCGCGGTCTTTCGCCTTCTGACTCACCGCGCTCGGGTCGGCGTCCGGCCGCCGCCCCTCGTCCTCGCAGTGTTCGAGGTCGTCGGGCACCGCGTACCCCTCGCGGAGCGCCCACTCCATGCCGTCCTCCAGAATCTCCTCGACCGCGCTGTGACTGGAGTCCACGACGCCGCCGCCGCCGAGGCCCGTGGGGACGGCGTCGAACAGCGCGTCCACGAGTTCCTCCTCGCGGCCCGCCACGTCCTCATAGGTGAGGGTCGTCTTCACCATCCTGACGCCGCAATTGATGTCGAAACCCACGCCTCCAGGGCTGATGCAGCCGTTTTCGGCGTCCATCGCGGCGACGCCGCCGACCGGGAAGCCGTAGCCCTGGTGGCCGTCCGGCATGCAGAGCGCGTTCGTGACGACGCCGGGGAGGTGGGTGACGTTCGCTATCTGGTCGAGCGTGTCGTCGTCTTTGATGTGTTCGAGGAGTTCCTCGCTGGCGAGCACGCGCGCGGGAACGTTCATGCCGTCCTCCTGGGGGAGTTCCCAGACGTGTTCGCGGACGCGTTCGAGGGTGCGGCCGTCGGCGTCGAACGTGGTCATACTCGTCGGTGGGGCCGGGACGGAAGAATACGTTTCGTCCTACACGTCGAAGACGACGTACGCTCGCCAGCCCGTTTCGGTCTCCGCGACGTCCATCTCGGAGTACGTGACGGCCTTCAGGTCGCGGGCGTGCACGTCCGCGAGCGGGACGCCGCGCGCGCTCCCGGTGAGCCGGTAGCCGTCCGCGGTGTCGGTGACGGTGGCGGCGTTGTCCACGGGGAGGACGCCGCGCACGTCGCGTTCGTAGATGAGGCGGTCGAGGTAGTCGTAGAGCAGGCGTTCGCGCGAGTTCGCGGTCTCCGCGACCTTGAAGCGCTCGCCGCCGTCGGGAACGTCCTCGCACATCGCGGCCGCCATGCCGTCCGCGGCGGCGGCGAACGCGTCGCCGAGCGTCTCCCCGCCGGCTTCGACGGCGACGTCGGCGGTGTGTTCGCGGAGTTCGTACATCTACTCGTCGTCTGAGAGCGCGTCCGCCATGTCGCTTCCGGTGAGCCGCGAGAGTTCCTCCTGTGAGAGGCCTTCCGTGTCGTCGCCGGCGACGGCGACGCCCGTGGTGACGACGGCGCGCATCCCCTCCTCGACGGTCATGTCCACGTCCATGATGCGTTCTTCGGGGATGTGCGCGAGGAACCCGCCCATGACCGGGTTCGGGGCGAGCGGGAGGAAGAGCGTGCGGAGTGTGTCGTCGCTCGCGGCGTTCCGGAGCGGCTTCGGCGTGCGCGTGGTCTCGAACCCGAGCGTGTACGTGCCCTCGTGGGGGTACTCGACGAGCTTCACTTCCTGGAAGTTGTTCGCGTCGGATTCGAGCATCACGTCGCTCATCTGCCGGAAGCTCTTGTACACCGCGCCGATGCCGGGGACGCGCTCGACGAGTTTGTCGAAGTACGCGATGGCTTTCTGGCCGTACGAGAACGAGGCGGTGAACCCGACGGCGAAGATGACGGCGACGAGCAGGACGACGGCGGTGAGTTCGATGAGGAGCGTGGACGCGAACGGCGCGACGTCCGCCTGCAGCATCGCCTCCCGCACGGGTCGCAGCATGTCCTCGAACACGCCGATTGCGGCGGTGAGGACGTAGATGGTGATGAGGAGCGGGATGATGACGGCGACACCGGTGAGCGCCGCTTCCCGGACTTTCGCGTAGGCGTTCTCCCCGGCTTCTTGCACGCGATCCGGCGGCGGCATCGAGTCGGCGGACATGTACCTCTCCCAACGCCGCGGGGTGCCGAAAGGATTGTGGCAGGGGGACGGTGGAATTATATTCGACTACGGCGTACGCGTGGGTAGTGAGCGTCACCGTCGAGAAGCGCGTCGTTCCCCGGGGCGACGACGACTACCTCCAGGAGGCCTGGGAGTTGAAGGAGGAGATTCGGGAGGACGAAGCCCTCCTGAAGCAGCGGTGGCGGTTCTTCGCGGACGCCTACGAGCGCGCGACCGTGTACGCGTACGTCGCGGGCGACGACACGCTCGTCGGGTTCGCGGCCGCGCGCCGCGACGGCTACATCCTCTTCCTCGCGGTCTCGCCCGACTATCGCGGCGAGGGGTTCGGGGAGCGCCTCGTCGCGGCGGTTGCGGAGGACGCGGAGACCGTGTCGTGTCACGCCCGCGCGTCGAACGAGAACGCGCTCGCGTTCTACAAGCACCTCGGGTTCGAGGTGGAGCGCCGCATCGAGAACTACTACGAGGACGGCGGCACCGCGTACTACCTCCGTCTCGGGGAGCGCGGGAAGTTCCGGGACAAACTCAGCGAGTTCCTGCGGCGGTAACGACACGTCTTTTACAGCGGCCGCGGTAGGGTTCGAGAAGTATGGAGGAGCGGACGCGAGCCTACCTGCGGGGCCGGTTCCGGGACTACTACCGGAACGTGAGTCTGTCGCCGCCGCCGGGCGCGGACGACCGCGAGTGGGGGTACATCCCGTGGACGTCCGGCCCGGACACGACGATGGTTCGGCATAAGTCCCTGCTCGACCTCGGCGACCTCGACGAGTTCGCGCGCCGGGAGCGCCCGCGCCACGTCTACTTCTCCGCGGGCTACTACGACGAACCGAGCGCGAGTTCGATGGACGCGAAAACGTGGCGGGAGTCCGACCTCGTCTTCGATTTGGACGCCGACCACCTGCCGAACGTGACGCTCGGCGAGGACTCCTACGGCGAGATGCTGGCGAAGTGCAAGGACGCGCTCTACCGCCTCCTCGACTTCCTCGACCGCGACTTCGGGTTCGACGACCTCGAACTCGTGTTCTCGGGCGGCCGCGGTTACCACGTCCACGTCCGCGACCCCAGCATTCGGGGGTTGGAGCGCGAGCAGCGCCGCGAGGTCGTGGATTACGTGCTCGGGAACGGCCTCGAACTCGACTCGCTCGTTCGGGAGGAGACGGTGAGCGGCGTCGGCCTGAAGAACCCGACGACGAAGCGCACGCTCCCGACGGACGGCGGGTGGGGGCGGCGCGCGGTCGACCACATCAGCGCGTTCGTGGACGACCTCCTCGAACTCGACGAGGAGGAGGCCGTGTATCGGTTGCAGACGTTCGACGGTATCGGCGAGAAGTCCGCGCAGGCCATCTACAACGTCCTCGAAAACAACACGGCGGAGGTCAAGGCGGGGAACGTGGACGTGCATCCGGCGTTCCTGAAGCTCGCGCGGAAGCTCGTCGCGGAGGCCGTCGAAGACCAGCAGGCCGCCATCGACGAACCCGTGACGACGGACACCCACCGCCTGATTCGGTTCCCGGGCACGCTCCACGGCGGGAGCGGCCTCGCCGTCCAGCGGCTCTCCCGGGCGGAGTTGGACGACTTCGACCCGCTCGTGGACGCCGTCCCCGAGACGTTCGTCGGGCACGACATCACGGTGGAGGCGACGCGGGAGTACGAGTTCTCCCTGCTGGGCGAAACGTTTAGTGTGGAGCCGGGCGTGGTGTCGCTACCTGAGTACGCGGGCATCTTCCTGATGGCTCGCGGGTGGGCGGAGAAAGGCCAAGAATGAACTTAGAAGACCTCCGCGCGGTGCGCTCGCGCGAACGCGCCTCGGACAGCCTCCAGGATCTCCGCGACTCCTTCTACGAGGAGGTCGCGGACTACATTCAGTCGCGGAAGGACGAGCGCGAGCGGGCGGCCGAGGCGGCCGACGACCCCTTCTCCTCCGGGGAGGTGCAGACGCTCACCGACGAGATAGAGACGGCGGAGCAGGTCGCGGAAGCCATCTACGAGCGCCGGATGGGGAAGCTCGTGAAGCAGGCGAGCCTCGCGGCCGCGGGCATGACGGGCGACACGGAGGGGTTGACGAACGAGGAGCGCCGGCTGTACGACGACCTCGTCGCGCGCATCGAGGAGAACAAGTCTCACGTCCTCGACGTGCTCGCCGGCGAGGCCGACGCGCGCGAGGAACCCGCGTCCGCGAGCGGCGACGCGACTCCCGACCCCATCGACGCGTCCCACGCGAACCCCGACCCGGGCGACGGCCCCGAACCCGACCGGGACGCGGCCGATACCGGCGAGCCGACGCCGTCCCCGGAGCCGGATGAGTCGAGCGCCGCGGCGGCGATGGGCGGCGGTCTCGACGCGCCCGAGGAGTCGCCGTCTCCGGACGGGGCGAGCGGCGACGAAATCGCGGACGGGGACGACGAGGGGGACGCGGGCGCGGAGCGGACGACGGTTCGCATCACGCGGGACGTGGGTGACGTGTTCGGCGTGGACGAACGCCAGTACTCGCTTGAAGCCGAGGACGTGGTCGTGCTCCCGGAGGAGAACGCGAAACCGCTCGTGGAGAAGGACGCCGCGGAAGAACTCTAGAACGTCGTCAGTTCGCCGTCGATGACGCGTTCGGTGATGTCCGTGACGTGTTCGAGGTGGTGGTCGATGCGCTCGCGGACGTCGTCCTCGATGTCTTCGATGTCGGTGTCGTCGGTGGTGACGAGGTGGGCGTCCGCGACGTGTGGTTCGTCGATGGGGCGGCCGATCTGACTGAGGAGGCGGATGCGGAGGTCGCGGATGCCGTCTACCTCGTGCACCACGTCGTGCGCGATTTCGGTGGAGAGGAGGTTGTATATCTTCCCGATGTGGTTCACGGGGTTCTTCCCGGAGGTGGCTTCCATGCTCATCGAGCGGTTCGGCGTGATGAGGCCGTTCGCGCGGTTCCCGCGGCCCACTGAGCCGTCGTCGCCCTGTTCGGCGCTGGTGCCGGTGGTGGTGAGGTAGATGGAGCCGTCCTCGTAGTCGTCTGCGGTGTTGACGTGGACGGTCACCTCGCGGTCGGTGTACTCGGCGGCGAGGTCGGCGACGAACTCGCGGATGGACTCCACTTCGGCCTTGTACGCGTCCATGTCGGGGACGTGTTCGTCCACGAGGGCGGCGGCGACGGTGAGGTCTATCTGGTCGCCCTCGCGCTTTCCCATGACTTTCACGTCCTGGCCGAGCGCGGGGTTCTCGTCGTGGTACTCGGTGTTGAGTCGGTACTCGGTCTGGTGGACGAGCGTCTCCGTCTCCGTGAGCGGGGCGTGGCCGACGCCGAAGCTCGTGTCGTTCGCCATCGGCACGGCCTTTCCTTCTTCGCCGAAGACGGTCTGGAGGTCGCCGGAGCCTTCACCGAGTTTCACGTCCACGATGACGTCGGTTTCGAGGTCGAGCGCGGGCAGGGTCTCGCGGAGATAGTTGCGGGCGGCGTCGAGCGCGATGGCGTCCACGGGGATGCGCTGGCCCTCGTACTCCTTCGTGGCGCGCCCGACGATGAGGACGTAGATGGGTTCGATGACTTCGCCGCCGCCGAACGCGGGCGCGGCGGTGCCGGCGACGAGCTGGGTCTCGTCCGTGTTGTAGTGGAGAACCTTCCCGACCCGGTCGAGGTAGGCCTGTGCGAGCGCCTGGGAGACGCGTTCGGCGATGCCGTCACAGATGGAGTCGGGGTGGCCGAGGCCCTTTCGCTCCACGATTTCGACTTCCTCGTCTTCGACCGCGTCCCTGTCGATGGGGCGGACGCGAATATTGCGCTCCGTCATTACCCGAGATACCCGACAGCCGCTTCTATAACTTGCGGAAACGACCGACCCCGGGAATATTCCCCGTGGTTATTCGAGGAGGAGGCCGAGGTAGGAGGTTCGAATCTGGTCGTTCGGGTCGAGGCCGAGGTCGCGGAGCACGCCGTACGCGCGCTCCCGGGCGTCCGAAATCTCGGGTTCGGACTCGACTTCGAGTTCGACCTCGACGTACTCCCCGAGGTCGCGCACGTCGTCCAGCGTCACCGTCACGCCCTCCAGCGTGTAGTACGACCGCACCTTCCGCACGCGCGCCGCCTCCGCGAACCCGAGACCGTCCAGCACCGCCCGCATCTCCGCCCCCGATTCGACGCTCGTCTCGTGTTCCTCCCGCGTCTTCGACTCGTCGTCCACGAGCGGGCCCTTGTAGGTCACGCGGGAGTCCGCGCCGTCCAGCGCCTCGCTCGGGGACTCGCCCTCGCGCACGGTCGCCTGCTCGCGCACCCGGAGCGCCTCGTCCGTCTCCGCGAAGTCCCGGTGGGGCGCGTCGAAGTACGTGTCCTCCTGCACCACCGTCTCCCCCGCGCCCGCGCCCCGCTCGTTGAGTTCGCGGCGCACGCGCTCGTGGGTCGCCTCCACCTTCACCTCGACTTCGTACATACCCCGTGGTCGCGGCCGTGCCGCCGAAAGCCTGCCGACTCCGGACGGCTCCCGAGACCTATACGCGTCACATAGCAGGGCTCTTCCCCGTTCCGCGGCCTTCCACGCGTGTCGTGACTCACTCCACGCACCCGGCCGGCACCGGTGACGCGATTCCCCCGCTGCGCGCGCAGACGGTGCGCTCGACCGACGGCCCCGCCCGCTGCACGCTCTCGCCCGCCGACGCGAGCGACGACGAGCGCACGACCGCCTGGCTGACGGTGAACGCGTCCGTCCTGCGTTCGCTCGACGAGTTCCGGTAACGCACCGGAACCGTGCTTCTTAAGGATAGAACGGCAGTCCATTGGGGTATGAGCGACGAAACCGAGGCCGACACGGCCGACGAATCCGCCGAAGGACTGCAGGAAGGCGACTTCATCGAACTCGCCTACACCGCCCGCACCGTCGAGGGCGGCGAACTCGTCGACACGACCGACGAGGAAGTCGCGGAAGAGGAAGGCGTCGACACCGAAGAACAGAACTTCGCGCCCCGAACCATCATCCTCGGCGAAGGCCACATCTTCGAACCCGTCGAGGAGGACATCGTCGGCAAGGACGTCGGCGACGAGGGGAGCGTCGTCGTCGACCAGCCGTTCGGCGAGTACGACGAGGAACAGGTTCGCACCGTGAAGTCGGACAAGATTCCCGAGGACTCCCGGTTCCCCGGCGCGCACGTCGATATCGACGGCGAGCACGGTCACGTCGAAACCATCGTCGGCGGCCGCGCCCGCGTCGACTTCAACCACGCGCTCGCCGGCCAGGACGTCGAGTACGACTACGAGATTCTCGGCGAGGTCACCGACCGCCTGGAGAAGGCCCAGGGCCTCCTCTCGATGTACTTCGACGTCGACCTCGACATGCACCTCGAAACGGACGAAGTCGAGGAGGACGTCGAGAACGACGAGGGCGAGACCGAAACGGAGACGGTCGAGAAGGAGACGCTCTACATCGACCAGAACCCCCAGCTCCAGTTCAACCAGCAGTGGATGATGGGTAAGCAGCAGATCCTCCAGCAGGTCATCGACCAGCTCGACATCGACCGCGTCATCGTCCAGGAAGTCATCGACGGCTCCGGCATGGGCGGCATGATGGGCGGCATGGGCGGTATGATGGGCGGCGGCGCAGGCGGCGAAGACCTCGGCGACATCGAGGACGCGCTCGAAGACGCCGACGTGGACGCCGACGAAATCGCGGAAGAGCTCGAAGCCGAAGAGCTCGAAGAGTAAGTGAAGCCGCAGGCTTCGCTGGACGAACGAGCGCCGAGTCGGAGCGGCGCGAGTAAGCGAAGCCGCAGGCTTCGCTGAATAGACGGGCGGCGACGCCGCGAGCGCCCTGTCGATTCTCTCGTTTATTCCCTCGGTGAGCGGCGGGGCTGGAGTGCGGCGGCGAGGGCGTCGTAGGCGGCGGTGGCGTCCGCGTTCTTGAGCGGGGGGTCGCGTTCGGGGATTGCGACGGCGGTCGTGGTGTCAAGGGTGGCGGTGAGTCCGTCGGGGACGGTGTGGTGGCGGGTGACGACGACGCCGGCTATCGGGGTGTTGACGGCGCGCGCGAGTTCGGCGGTTTTGACGGCGTCCTCGATTGCTTCGCGGTCGCGGGTGGTGACGAGGACGGCGCGGTCGGCGCGGCGGAGCGGGGTGACGGCGTCGGGGCCTGCGCCGGCGGGGCAGTCCGCGAGCACGGGGCCGCGCGGATGCCGGGGGAGCAGGTCGTCGATTGGGCGGCCGCCCCGGTTCGCCACCACGTCGATGCCGGTGACGCCCGCGGTGTCGGCGGCGATGGCGAGGTTCGGCATGTCGCGGTCGGCGTCCACGACGGTGGGGCGGCGGCGCTGGCGGGCGTACGCGGCCGCGAGGCCGAGCGTGGTCGTTGTCTTTCCCGTTCCGCCCTTTCCGCCGGTGACGGCGAGCACGCCCCCGGCTGGGTCGGCTTCCCACTTGAACTCCGGGTCGGGGGATTCAAGGTATCGGCGCACCCCCTACTCGGTGATGCGTCACGACCACTTGCTGACCGCCAAACAACTCTCGCGCGCCGACATCGAGGCCGTGCTCGACCGCGCGAGCGAGTTCGCGGCCGACCCCGCGGCGTTCCGGGAGCGACACCCCGAGTTGTTGCTCGCGCTCTGCTTCTTCGAGCCGAGCACGCGCACGAAGATGAGCTTCGAGACCGCGGCGAAGCGCCTGGGCGGCGACATCGTCGATATGGGGAGCGTGGAGTCGTCGTCGGTGAAGAAGGGCGAGTCGCTCGCCGACACGGTGCGCGTCATCGAGGGGTACGCGGACGCTATCGTCCTCCGGCACCCCAAGCAGGGCGCGGCCCAGCTCGCGAGCGAGTACGTGGACGTGCCCGTGGTGAACGCGGGCGACGGCGCGGGCCACCACCCGAGTCAGACGCTCCTCGACCTCTACACGATTCGGGAGAACGCCGGGCTGGACGACCTCTCCATCGGCATCCTCGGCGACCTGAAGTACGGCCGAACCGTGCACTCGCTCGCGCACGCGCTGACGAAGTTCGACGCCCGCCAGCACTTCATCAGCCCGGAGTCCCTGAAACTCCCGCGGAGCGTCCGGTACGACCTCCACGAGGCCGGCGCGAACGTCCGCGAACACGAGAGCCTCGAAGACGTCCTGCCGAACCTCGACGTGCTGTACGTCACGCGCATCCAGCGCGAGCGCTTCCCCGACGAGGAGGAGTACCGGAAGGTCGCCGGGAAGTACAGCATCGACGCCGACACGCTTGAACACGCTCGGGACGACCTCTCCATCATGCACCCGCTCCCGCGCGTGGACGAAATCGCGCCCGAACTCGACGACACCGAGCACGCGACGTACTTCAGTCAGGCGCACAACGGCGTTCCCGTCCGAATGGCCCTCCTCGACTCCCTGCTATGACAGACACCGAACTCCGCGTCAGCAAGATCCGCAACGGCACCGTCATCGACCACGTGAACGCGGGCGAAGCCCTGCACGTCCTCGCGCTCCTCGAAATCGACGGATCGGGCGGCGAGACAGTGAGCCTCGGGATGAACGTTCCGAGTCAGACGATGGGGAAGAAGGACGTGGTGAAGGTCGAGGGCCGGGAGTTGAGTCAGAACGAACTCGACGTGCTGTCCCTCATCGCGCCGGACGCGACCATCAACATCATCCGCGAGTACGAGGTCGCGGAGAAGAAGCACGTCGAACCCCCGGAGACGGTCGAGGGCGTGCTCTCGTGTCCGAACCTCGACTGCATCACGAACGACGACGAACCCGTTCAGCCGCGCTTCGACGTGCTCTCCGAGGGCGTGCGGTGTGCGTACTGCGAGACCATCGTTCGCGACGACCTCACCGACCACCTGCTCGCGTAAGCCCTAACACTAAGGGGGGTGGCGGTCTACTGTCAGGTATGGCACGCAAACTCCTGAAGGTCGGTATCGCCCTCATCCTGCTCTACGTCGCGGTGAAGTTCCTCACGGGGAGCGACGAGGGCGAGGAAGCCGTCGACCGCATCGACTAACGAACCACTTACCCTTCCTGGAGCCCTCCGATTCTTTATGTACGGCGTCGTCACGCGGAACGCCGAGGAACTGGACTGGCCGGAGTTCGACCGCGGGTTCTACGAGGTGAAGGACGTCACGGGCCGCCACACCGACCCCGTGGAGAACGGCGTGAACATGGTGTCCTGTTTCGGCGACACCGCCACCGCCGAGACCGACCCGGGTCTCGTGCCCGTGGACGACGAGGGGAAGCGGGCGACGAAAGAGCGCACGTACTTCGACTGGGGTTACATCTGCCCGAGCGCAGGCCACTACAAGAACGGCCTCGTCGAGGTCGTGGAGGCCTGCACCGACGCGAACGACGACCTCCGACTCGACGACGTGGGCTTCCCCCGCGGCGAGTACTGTCACTGCGAGCGTTGCGAACAGGCGTTCGCGGAGAGCGACTACGACGACTGGGGCGAGTGGCGCGCGTCGGTCATCACGGAGTTCGTCGCCGAAATCCGCGACCGCGTCCCGGGGAGACTCTACCTCACCCTCCACCCCGACCCCTATCCCGGCCACCTCTACGAGCGCAGCGGCCTCGACATCGAGGCGCTCTCCGAGTACGTGGACGAGTTCGTCGTCCCGCTCTACGACACGAACTACGGCACGACCTACTGGCTCGAAACCATCGCCTCGGGCTTCCAGTCCCTCCTCGACACGCCGTTCAGCGTCGAACTCTACGCCGTCGATATCGACATCGACAACCTCCTCCACGCCGCCGAAGTCGCCGAGGAGTACGCGGAAGACGTGTTCTTCGGGTACCACGCCGGCAACGCCCGCGCTGCGCTCCGGCGCATCGACGCGGAGACGCGAGAGGGCGTGGAGTTCGGCGCGGAGTAAGGAGTTGCGTCAGGCGAGCACGCGGTTGCGCCACTGTTCGAGGTCGTCTCTATCCCGGGTGTCGTCGGGGAGGTCGTCGAACCAGCGGGCGGCGCTGATTTCGTCGTCGGGGTCGCTGATTTCGGGTTCGGTGCAGTCGGTGGCGTCGGCGGCGAACACGGGGAGGACGCCCCGGGTCTCGTAGGGGCCGGAGCGCACCGTGATGCGGGTAAGCATCGCGAGGCCGCGGTAGGCGGCGTCCACGCCGGCTTCCTCGTCGAGTTCGCGTTCGGCGGCCTCGCGGTACGTTTCGTCGGTTTCGACGCCGCCGCCGGGGAGCACCCAGAGGTCGACGCCGTCGTGGCGGACGAGGAGGAGTTCGCCGGACGGCCGGTAGACGATGGTGTGCGCGCCGAACGGCGCACCCGTTTTCTCGATGCGTTCGGCGAGCGTGCGGAAGCGCTCGCGGCCGACGTGGCGGGTGCGGGAGAACTCTACGAAGTCGTCGTGGGCGTCGCTGATGCGGTGGTAGGCGCGTTCGGCGGTCTGTTCCGCGCGTTGCGCGAGGAACCACGTGTCGTCAATCGGCATTGCTCGGTGGTTCGTGCGCGTGACTCCGGGGGCGGTTCGGCGTGCGCGTGGTGTGGGCGTAAAGTATCATGGGTTTCTGTTGACGACAAGGCGGCATAACGTTTCTGTCGGGGCGAACCGGGGGGCTTTTGGCCGGGCCGCGGGAATCCCGAGGTATGAGCTTCGAAGAAGGTGACACGGTCGTCCTGCACGACGAGCACAGCGACTTCGACGGTGAGACGGGCGAAATCACGCAGAAGGTCGAGACGATGTTCGGCGACGCGAACTACACGATTTCCTTCGAGGACGGCCAGGAGGCCGGCGTCCCCGAGGACAACCTCGAAGCCGCGGAGTAATCTTCGAGAGCGGTTCCGCGAACAACCGCGTTTTTCTCCCTCGGGTTCGTAGAGCGAGTAATGAGTTCGGTTCCGTTCCACTACATCGACCTCCGCGCGTTCTGTTACGAGACGGAGGCTGACGACCGCGTCGAGTCGGCGCTCCGCTACTTCCTGCCGGAGGACGCGGAGGTACAGCGCGCGGAGAGCCGCGGGCACAACGGCGACCGCATCGTGGTGTTCTCGGCGCGCGTGGAGCTGGCGGACGACCTCCGCCACGTGCTCGAACGCCTCCGAGAGGGCGCGGACATCGACCGACTGCGCGACGAACTGGACGACCGGGTGACGGAGAACTGCGAGTTCTTCGCGCACCTCGACAAGCAGGCCGCGTTCGACGGTGAGGCGGAACTCGGGGACGGCATCTCGCTGCGCGCGAAGGTCGAGGCGTACCCGGCGAAGCGCGAGGCGGCGCTGGAGAACGCGCGGGAGGCCCTGTGATGTACGAGGCCGTGTTCGCACATCCGGACGGCGCGAGCACGGTCTCGCGGTTCGCGGACGCGCTCGCGGGCGTCGAGTACGACGGCGTCGTCGTCCGGAGCAGGGCGGGCGACCGCCCCGAGTTCGACGCGGAGCGCGTGCGCGAGGAGCACGGAATCGACGTGGTCGATGGGGTGACGGTGGCGGCCGACGACCCGACGGGGGCGAGCGGCGCGGTGGCGAACCTCCGGTCGGACGCGACGGTGCTCTGCGTGCGGGGAGGGGACGCGACGATGAACCGGTACGCGGTCGAGGAGGAGAAGGTGGACGTGCTCTCCCGGCCGGGGAGCGACGTGAACCACGTGATGGTGAAGGCGGCGAAGCGCAACGCCGTCCGGCTGGAGTTCGACTTCGGGCCGGCACTGCGCGAGTCCGGGGGCGAGCGCGTGCGGGCGCTCCGCGGCCTCCGGAAGCTCCGCGAAATCGTCGAGCACTACGACGCGCCGTACGTCGTGAGCGCCGCGCCCGCGAGCCACCTGGACGTTCGCGCGCCCCGGGAACTCGTCGCCGTCGCGGAACAGGCGGGGTTCGGCGAGGCGTGGGTTCGCGCGGGTCTCCGGGAGTGGGGGGTTCTCGCGGCGCGGAACCGGGAGCGGATGTCCGCCGACTTCATAGCGCCCGGCGTGCGTAGGGGACGGTATGAAGAAGACGCTTGACGAGCACGCCGCGCGTTTCGACGACATCGCCGCGGAGTACGACGAGAACAAGAGCGAGGAGTACAACGAGTGCGTCCGCCTCGTCGTCGAGCACGCCACGGCCGGTCTTTCGGGCGACGAGACGGTGCTCGATTTGGCGACGGGGACGGGCGCTATCGCGCTCGCCGTCGCGGACGCGGCGGGCCGCGTGGTCGGCCGCGACATCAGCGAGGGGATGATGGCGGAGGCGCGCGCGAAGGCCGACGAGCGCGGCGTCGAGAACGTCGAGTTCGGCGAGGGGCGGTTCCGGAGTCCGAACTACGACGGCTCCGTGGACGTGGTGACGTCGAACTTCGCGATGCACCACCTCGCGGACGACGAGAAGCGCGAGGCCATCGACGTCATCGCCGGCCTCGACCCCGAGAAAATCGTGCTCGGGGACGTGATGCTATTCGGGGAACCGAACCCCGAGGAACCCTTTTTCAGTCCCGACGTGGACGACCCGGCGACGGTGGGCGTGCTCGCGGACGCGTTCACGGACGCCGGCTACGCGCTCACGGCGGTCGAGATGGTGCACGACCACGTCGGCGTGCTGGTCGCCGAGCGCGCATGAAGCACCTCCCGAAGCACTTGCGGCCGCGCTGGCGGTACCTCGCCGTGGAACTCGAAGGCTGGCCGGACGCCGCGTTCTCGCGGGGGGCGTTCCAGCGCGCGCTCTGGTACGCCGCGGGCAACCTCCTCGGCGACCCGGGGAGCGCGGACGCCGACCTGCGCGTGTTCTCCTTCGCGTTCGCGGACGGAACGGGGGAAGCCATCGTGCGGGCGCGCCGCGGCCACGTGAGCGAGGCGCGGGCGGCGCTCGCGTGCGTGACCGCCGTCGACGGCGAGGCCGTTCGCGTCGCCGTCCGCGGGGTTTCGGGGACGGTGCGTGCCGCGGAAGAAAACTATTTAGGACGCGCGAGTTTAAGTACGGGCGAGGAAGAAGTCGTGTTCAGGAACGCCACCCGGCGCGCCGTCGCTCGCGACGGCCGCATCGACATCGACGTCGAGGGTGCGTACGTGGGCGCGACCCGCTCTGATTTGGACTAAACTATGCAGGGTCAAAACCAGCAGCAAGCATACGACCGAGGTATCACGATCTTCTCCCCGGACGGTCGGCTCTATCAAGTGGAGTACGCCCGGGAGGCCGTCAAACGAGGCTCCGCGTCCATCGGGGTGCGCGCCGAGGACGGCGTCGTCCTCCTCGTGGACAAGCGCATCCGCTCCTCCCTGATGGAGGAGACGAGCGTCGAGAAGATTCACAAGGCAGACAACCACATCGGCATCGCGTCCGCGGGCCACGTCGCCGACGCCCGCCAGCTCATCGACTTCGCGCGCCGGAACTCCCAGGTCAACCGCCTCCGCTACGACGAGGCCATCGGCGTGGAGACGCTGACGAAGGACATCACCGACCACATCCAGCAGTACACGCAGGTCGGCGGCGCGCGGCCGTTCGGCGTCGCGCTCCTCATCGGCGGCGTGGACGAGGACGGCAGCCCCCGGCTGTTCGAGACCGACCCGTCCGGCACGCCGAACGAGTGGAAGGCGCTCGCCATCGGCTCCGGCCGCGACGACATCCAGAGCTATCTGGAGGAGAACTACCAGTCCGACCTCGAACTCGACGAGGCCGTCGGCCTCGCGCTCCGCTCGCTCGCGGAGAGCCACGAGGAGGGTCTCACCGCGTCCGGCATCGGCGTCGCCACCGTGGACGCCGAGTCCCGGAGTTTCGTCGAACTGACGAACGACGAGATAGACGAGTACCTCGACGACTTCGACCTGCAGGCCGAGTCCGACGACGAGAGCGAGGAGTAATCCCGTCGCTTTCTTTCGCTTTCCGCTCCGGGAGCGACGGCTACCACCTTTTTCCCGTCCGGGGGCGTAGCGGCTGGTATGATTTCGCTCGACGAAGCCGTAACAGCGCGGTTGGAGTCTCACGGGGAACGCTTCGAGGTGCTCATCGACCCGGACGCGGCGCTCGCGATGAAGCGCGGCGAGTTCGACGGCGACCTGGAGGACGTCATCGCCGCCCGGGACGTGTTCGAGAACGCCAGTCGCGGCGACCGGCCCGCGGAGGAAGACCTCGAAACCGTGTTCGGGACGACCGACCCTCTCGAAATCATCCCCGAAGTCGTCGAGCGCGGGGAGATTCAGATTACGGCGGAACAGCGAAAGGAGATGCAGGAGCAAAAGCGCAAGCAGCTCATCAACACCATCGCGCGGAACGCGGTGAACCCCCAGATGGACAACGCGCCGCATCCGCCCGACCGCATCGAGAACGCGCTGGAGCAGGCGGGGTTCACGGTCGACCCGATGGAGCCGGTGGAGAACCAGGTTGACGACGCGCTCGACGCGCTGCGGCCCGTGATTCCGATTCGGTTCGACGAGGTGACGGTGGCGGTGCAGGTGCCCGCGGACTACGCGGGGAGCGCGCAGGCCCAGATTCGGCAGTTCGGCGACCTGGAGCGCGAGGAGTGGCAGGCGGACGGCTCCTGGGTCGGCGTGCTGACGTTCCCGGCGGGGATGCAGAACGAGTTCTACGACCTCGTGAACGAGCACACGAGCGGCGAGGCGGAGACGCGCATCATCAAGGAGAAGGACGAACTCTCGACGCGCTAACTGTCGAGGTGGGCGTGGACGAGCGCGCGCTCGGCGCGGTGGAGGATACCGCTCACTGTCGATTTTGCGAGGCCGACGTCTTCGGCGACGTCCGTGAGCGAGCACGCCCGGGGTTCGTCGTAGTAGCCCGCGGCGGCCGCCGCCTCCAGTACGTCCCGTTGGCGGTCGGTCAGCGGGTCGCGCTCTCCGGTCGCGTCCGCGTCCACGCGCTCCAGTCGGTAGTCCACGCCGCGCGCGTCGAGTTCGTCGCCGAGCCGCGAGAGGCGTTCGTGGGTGGCGGTGAGCGTCCAGCGCGCGACGCCGTCGCTGACCTCGAACGGGAAGTCGAGCGGGAGTTTCGCGGAGCGGGTCGCGGAGAGCAGGGTGGGGGTGCGCGTCTCGAACTGCACGAGCACGCCGTCCTCTGCGGGGAGCACGTCACCGTCGCGGAGCGCGTCGCTCGACGCGACAACCGCCGCCATCTCGTCTGACGGGATGCCGCGCGCTTCGACGAGGCCGACGCCAGCGCCGTCCTCGGCCGGGAGCGCGGAGAGCACGCGGAACGTCGCGTCGGGGTTCTCGCGGGTGACGGGGGCGAGCCACATCTCGTCGGGGAGCGTGATGGCGAGCGTCGCGCGGGTCACGGCCGCGGATAGGGGGGTCGCGGAAAAAACTCCGCCGATGCCGGCCTACACTGCGCCCGCGGGCGCTTCGACGTCCTCCTCGACGACGGGGTCGCGGAGCGCCTCGACCTCGTCCAGAATCGCCTCGACGTGTTCGTCGGGCACGTCGTTCTCGCGGAGCGCGGCTTCGAGGTTCTCCGCGGTTCGGTCGAACGCTTCGTGCGTGATACCCATGCCGTCGTGCGCGGATTCCATGTCGTCGCCGTCGTACTCGACGGGGCCGCCCGCGACGGCGCTGATGAACTGTACCTGGTGGGCGAACAGCGCTTGCTTGTCCACGCCGTCGAAGTACGGCGTGAGGTCGTCGTCGGCGAACATGCGGTCGTAGAAGTCGGAGACGACGGACTCGACGGCGTCGCGGCCGCCGATGTCCGCGTAGATGCTCTGAGCCATTGCAGTCGGTACTCGGGGCGCGCGACCGGAGTACCTACGCCCGAACGTGTTCGCACTGCGGGACGCTACCACGGCTCACGAGCGGTGGTGCGAAAGAAGAATCGGTCGCGGGCGGGGTTACGCCCAGGCGGGTTTCGTGACGGTCACGTCCCCGCGCTCGAACGTGAACTGCTTCGAGACGGTCGCGGGTTCGCCATCGATGGTGGTCGTGTAGCTCACGGAGATGTCGGTGACGAAGCCGTTCGGCGTGACGGTCGCACTCAGAGTTTCCGTGGCGGCCTCGCCGTACTCGGTGCTGACGTTGACGGCGTCGGTCGCGCGGAGCTCGACGTTCCCGTCGTCGGTCTCGGAGACCTCTAGCTGGCCGGCCGCGAGGAGCGTGTAGAGGTACTCGCTCCACTGGTCGGGCGTGCGGACGAGGTCGGTGTCACCCGGGCCGCCGACGGTCGCGGTGGTGGTGTTGCCGTCGTCGTGCGTGTACTGGACGGTGCCGGTGGTGGCGTTCGACCAGAACGCGACGCTACTGTAGTCGTTGCCGGGCGGGGTGGCGCTGTAGCCCCGGGACGCGGATAGCGTGTCGCCGCTGGCCTTCGTGGTCTGCATGTAGGCCTCGTAGCCCGAGCCGTTGACGCGGACGGACGTGATTTCGGTAACCTCGTAGTCGGACGTCCGGAGCGCCTCGGCGTGCGCGTCCGTGAGGTCGAACCCGCTCTCGACGCCGGCAGCGGTGACGCCCGGCGGGTAATCGACGGACGCCTGGGTCGTGGTGGTGTTCGTGGTCGGTGCGGTCGTGCTCCCGCCGGTGCCGCCGCAGCCCGCGAGTGCGAGCATGGCTGCGAGCGCTACCGCGAGGAGGGCAGTCCTTCGCATGCTTTCGAATCGAAGCACCCCTCGGATAAGTAAGTTCTCTTACAGTACTGTTATGGGTACACATACCACGAAAATACGGCCCGAAACCGACCGAACCCGCAGAAAAGAACCCGCCGAATACTATCCGCGCCGGAACCCGACGAGGAAACCGCCCGTGAAGCCCCACTTTTTCCGGGCGCTGGCACGCGCCCGGAAAACCTGGAGGAAAAACCGTTATCCGCGCCGGAATCCGACGAGGAAACCGCCCGTGAAGCCCGCGGAGATGGAGAGCGTGGAGAGGATGGTGTTAATCCACTCGGGCGGGGTGCCGTTCTGTGCGGCCTCGCTGGCCTGCACCGCGCCGGCAGTGAGGCGTTCCCAGTCCACGGTGAGGATGCCGCGGGATTCGAGGAACTTGAACAGCGCGAGCTCGATGCCGACGAGGACGGCGATGAGTTTCGCGACTTTCTTCGCCGCGAACCCGATGATGCCGCCGATGACCGCGCCGCTCCCGAACTCGATGCCGAGGGAGGTCGGGTCGATGTTGACTGCCATACCGTATCCGTCGCCGTCCGCTTTTAAGGCTCTTGTGCCGCGCCCGGTGCTTAAGTATTCTCGGCCCCTACCCTCGTGTAAGTGACAGGCGCACGTACACCTGACACGGCCGTCGTCGCGAAGCGCGTCGATTCGGGCACCGCGGACACGGACGAGGTTCGCGACCTGGTTCGGGCGGCGGGCTACGACGTCGTCGGCGAGGTCACGCAGGCACGGAAAGCCGACCCCGCGCTCCAGCTCGGCGAGGGGAAGGTCGAGGAGCTCGCGACGCTGGTGCGGGACACCGGCGCGGACACGGTCGTGTTCGACAACCGGCTCGGCCCCTACCAGATCTTCAACCTCGGCGGGAAGCTCCCGGACGGGGTGGAGGTCGTCGACCGGTTCACGCTCATCCTCGACATCTTCGGCCAGCGCGCGCACACCCGGAAGGCCCAGTTGCAGGTCGAACTCGCGGAACTCCGGTACGAACTCCCGCGCGCCGAGGCGAAGACGAGTCTCGCGAAGCGCGACGAGAAACCCGGGTTCATGGGGCTCGGCGAGTACGACGAGAGCCGCGAGCAGGACATCAAAGACCGCATCAGCCGCATCCGGGACGAACTCGCGAACATCGAGAAGACGGAGGAACACCGGCGCGACCAGCGCCGCGAGTCCGGGTTCGACCTCGTCGCGCTCGCCGGGTACACGAACGCCGGGAAGAGCACGCTGATGCGGTCGCTCGCCGCCGACCTCGACGTGGACGAGAACGAGGAGCGCCACCCCGACCTCGACACGACCGCGGAGTCCCGCGACATGCTGTTCACGACGCTCGGAACCACCACCCGGCGACTCGACATGGAGAACCGGGACGTGCTCCTCACGGACACCGTCGGGTTCATCAGCGACCTCCCGCACTGGCTCGTCGAGTCGTTCAAGTCCACGCTCGAATCGGTCTACCAGTCCGACCTCGTCCTCCTGGTGGTGGACGCAACCGAGTCCGTCGAGGACATCCGGGAGAAGCTGGTGACGAGCCACGACACGCTCTACGAGCGCAACGAAGCCCCCATCGTCACCGTCCTCAACAAGGTGGACGAGGTGCCCGAGGACGAACTCGCGGAGAAGCGAGCGGCGCTCTCCGCGCTCGCGCCGAACCCCGTCGCGGTCTCAGGGAAGGAGGAACTGAACCTCGACGCGCTCCGCGAGCGCATCCACGACGAACTCCCCGACCGGGAGCGCGAACGCCTCGTGATGCCCCTGACGGACGACACGATGAGCGTCGTCTCCTGGGTGCACGACAACGCGCACGTCCGCGACGTGTCCTACGGCGACGACGAAGTGGTCGTGGACTTCGAGGCCCGACCGAGCATCGTGGAGAAGACGCGCTCGAAGGCGAGCAACCTCGCGGAAGCCTAGTTCTTCTCCTTCGCCACGACCTCGACGTTCTCGATGCGCGTCCCCGGGTACTGGCCCGATTCGTCCTTCTCGGCGGCTTTCACCATGTCCCAGACGACGTTCAGCCCAGTAGTGACGCCCTCCAATGCCTCCATCTCGCAGCCGGTCTTTCCCGTGGTTTCGACGGCAACCTCCAGCACGACGCGGTCGTCGCGCACGTCGAAGTCGGTGTCCACGTTCGTGATGGGTATCTGGTGGCACATCGGAATCGTCTCCCACGTGTGCTTCACGGCCTGTATCGCGCCGACGCGCGCGGTGGCGAGGACGTCGCCCTTCCCGATTTCGTCCGCGCGAACCGCGTCCACCGTGGACTCGGAGAGGTGAATCTCGCCGCGCGCGACCGCGCGGCGCTCGCTGTCCGGCTTCTCGCCCACGTCCACCATCTGCACGTCGCCCTCGTCCGTGGTGTGCGTCAGGTCGTCGTCAGTCATCGTCGTAGAGTGCGTGCGGGAGCCTCGTAAGCAGGTCGCTCGCGAGCAACCCGTAGCCGTTCTCGGCGACGGCGTCGTCGCCCGCGCGACCGTTCGCGTACGCGGCGAGCGCGCCGGCGTCCACGGGCTCGGTGACGGAGAGGAGCGCGCCGGTCGCGCCCGCGAGCACGTCCCCGGTTCCGCCGACGGTCATTCCGGGGTTGCCCGTGCGGTTCGCGCGCGTCGCCTCGCCGTCCGTGACGATGTCGTACGCGCCCTTCACGAGTATCGTGTGCCCGAGGTCGGCGGCGAACGACTCTACCGCCGCCATGCGGTCGCGCCACTCGGACTCGCGCGGGCCGCCCATTTTCACCAACTCGCCCTGATGGGGCGTGCAGACGAGCGTCGCCTCGGTGTCGACGTCCGGAACGACCTGGAGGGCGTCGGCGTCCACGACCGCGCGCCCCTCGTAGTCGGCGAGGAACTGGCGGACGGCGCGCAGGGTGTCGTCCGCGTCGCCGAGCCCCGGCCCCAGCACGACCACGTCGCGCTCGCTCGCGCGGTCGAGGAGCGTCTCGACGTGCGTCGGCTGGAGGCGCGTGCCGACGAACGGTTCGACGATGAGGTCTTCGCTGTACCCCTGCACCTCGTCCGCGACCGGTTCGGGGCAGGCGACGTACGCGAGGTCAGCGCCCGCGCGGAGCGCCGCCTGCGCCGACAGCGCCGGCGCGCCCGTGTACGGCCCGCCGCCGATGACCGTCACCTTCCCGAAGTCGCCCTTGTGCGCCTGCGGGTCGCGCCCGAGGACGTTACGGTCGCCCGGCCCGACGAACAACTCGGCCGCCTCGGGGATGCCGATGTCAGCGACCGTGACGGTCTCCCCGTCCAGTCCGGGTTTCGCGTCGTGGAAGGTGACGACGCGGTCGGCGTCCACGACCGCGCCCGGCGTCTCGCCCGTGTCCGCGTCCATGCCCGACGGCACGTCCACGGAAACGACGGTCGCCTCGGACTCGTTGATGGCGTCGATGGCGGACGCCTCGGGTTCGCGGGGCGCGCCCGACACGCCCGTTCCCAGCAGGGCGTCCACGAGCACGTCCGGCTCCCCGAAGTCGAGCGCGCGCGAGTCCGAGACTTCTTCCGCGGGGATGTCGCTCTCCGCGAGCGCGCCCCAGTTCTCCCGACTGATCGCGGTGGTGATGGTCTCGCGGCGGCCGAGAAGGTGGACGGACACGTCGTGGTCGGCGAGGAAGCGCGCGGCGACGAACGCGTCCCCGCCGTTGTTCCCGCGGCCCGCGACGACCGCCACGGACGCGCCCGGGTCGGCGACCTCGCGCACCTCGCGCGCGACCGCGTTCCCGCTCGACTCCATCAACTGCTTGCGTGAGACGCCGAGCGCCTCCGCGTTCTCGTCCACGGCGGCCATCCGCCTGCTCGAAATCATACTCTACTCCTCTGTCTCGGCCGCCGTAAATCCGCGGGCTACCGCCGAATCTCGAACGACTCGACGCCCGCCGGCTCCCCGTACTCCACGGATACGTCCGTCACGTCGGCCCGACGACTCCCTGTGTGACACCACTCCACCATCTCTTCCACGGCGTCCTCGTCGCCCTCGAAGACGGCTTCGACGCGGCCGTCCGCGAGGTTCTTCACCCAGCCGTCCACGCCGCGCTCGCGGGCGGCGTCCCGCGTGCTCGCCCGGTAGTAGACGCCCTGCACGGTTCCGGAGACGAAGACGTGCGCGCGGATTCGCTCGCTCATACGTCGCTCTGGTGGCGGGTCGGACTTAGTTCCCGCCGCCGTTGCGCAGGTGATGGAACAGATACGTCTGGGTGTAGCCGGCGTACGGTCCGAACTGTTCGCGGAGCGCGCGCGAGGTGTCGGCGTAGTTCCCGCGGGCGCAGTCGGGGTAGTAGTCCTCGATGGCGGTGCGAATCCAGGTGTCGAGCGGGACGGCGTCGAGGTAGTCGAGCGAGAAGAGCAGGACGCAGTCCGCGACCTTCTCGCCGACGCCGACGAACCCCGTCATCGCGTCGCGGGCGTCCTCGTAGTCCAGTCCACGGATGTCGTCTCTGGTGAGTTCGTCGGACGCGACGAGTTCGGCGGTGCGCTGGACGTAGGGCGCGCGGTAGCCGAGGCCGAGGTCGCGGAGTTCGTCCTCGGTCGTCTCGGCGAGCGCGTCGGGCGTCGGGAACGCGTGGTAGGTGCGGCCGTCGAACTCGATGCGCTCGCCGTACGCCTCCCGGAGGGACTCCTGCATGGCGAAGATGCGTTCGACCCGCATCTGCGCCGAGCAGATGAACGATATCAGGCAGCCGAAGAATGGGTCGGAGACGATGCGCATCCCCCAGTAGCGGTCGTACGCGGCGTCCACGAGGTCGTCGGTGTTCGCGGCGGCGCGTATCGCGTCGAGGTCGTCGTCCAGTCGGAGGAGGTCGTGGAGGCGGGCGTCGGCGTCGGTGGTGGCCTCCCAGACGAGTTCGTCGTCGGTCTGCCGCACCCGAATCACGTCGCCGTCGGCGACGGTGGCGTACCAGGCGTCGCCGCCGTGCGCGCCGTCCGTCTCGTAGGTCGCGCCGTCCTCGCGCGTCCAGAGGTAGGACTGGCCGGATTCGAGGGTGGACTGGAGGTCGAACGCTGACGCGAGGGAGTCGAGGGGTATCGACCCGGTTTCCATACCTCCTCTCGGTCGCGTCCCGGCCAAGTGTCCGTCGGTCTCGCGTGCTAACGCGGGGCAAAGAACTATAGCGGCGTGGGAGAGACGCCCCGCTATGGACTGCCGCGTCGTCCTGGAGGCCGCCGTCCCCGTCTACGACGTCGAGACGCCCGACGAAGCCGTTCGCATCGCGGTTTCGAAGACGGGCGAACTCCTCAACCCCGACCTGAACTACGTCGAAATCGGCCCCGCGACCCGCGAGTGCCCGAACTGCGGCGACTCCGAGGACGCCGCGTTCGTCGCCGCGGACGAGGGACTGGTCGCGCTCGAACTCGAACTCACCGTCTACAACGTCGACCGCGACGAACACGCCGCCCGCATCGCGCGCTCGGAGCTCGGCCAACACCTCACGGACATCCCGCTCGCCGTCAGTCGCGTGACGGACGCGTAGCTACGTCGTGTGCGTGTACCGCGAGAACTCTCGATGGGTTAGTCAGCCTGCGCAGCGACCTTCTCGGTCTCGGGCTCCACGGACGTCGTGATGCCGGACGCCAGTGCGAACACTGCTGCTTTGTGTTCGGTTTTCGATTTGTGGATGGATGTCGGTCGCACCCCCAGATCCTGGTATTCGTCGAGCGTGACGCCGTCGTCTTCCACGCCCTCGTAGAAGTTGCTTACTTCGGCGAGCAGTCCGTGCAGGTGGATGAGCTCCTGCTTCTTCATGACAGCACATTCTAACGGCTACGGGGACTTAGTAGTATCTTGAGGAAGGTTAACACACTTCTCTGTGGGTGGCTCAGCGCGTCTCGTGCCGAACCGCTTTTACGTCCTCTCGCCCCATTTCCCGGTATGGATTACGAGGAGCAACTCGACCGAGCGATGAGCGAGAAGCCCGACGTCGCCGGGAGCGAGAGCCGGTTCGACGTCCCCGAACCCACCGTCCGCAAGGAGGGGAACGTCACTGTCTACGAGAACTTCCAGGCGACCATCGACCGCCTCGGCCGCGACGAGGAACACGTCCTCAAGTTCATCCAGGACGAACTCGCGACGAGCGCCCAGATAGACGAGAGCGGCCGCGCGCGCTTCACCGGCGAGTTCGGCGGCGACCGCGTCGAAGCCGTGCTCGACGACTACGTCGATACGTACGTCCTGTGTCCCGAGTGCGGCCTCCCGGACACGAACCTGGAAACGGAGAACGGAACGGAACGCCTCCACTGCGAGGCGTGCGGTGCGCGCTCTGCGGTCTAACTCTGGAGTTCTTTGAGGTTTTCGAGGTCGCGGTCCGTCCGCATGAACTCGGCCGTGCGGCGGGTCGCGTGACAGTCCGGACAACTGTAGTTCTCGTCGTGTGCGGGGAGTTCGCTCGGCGTCATCTCCCAGTCCTTACTGCATTCCGGACAGAGCAACTGCACGTACGCTTCGTGTGCCATACGTCTGCGTGTGCACGGTGCTCGGAAAAAGATTACCGCCGCACTACTCGTAGTAGTCCTCGCCGACGAGGTCGAAGAGGTCGTCGTATTCCTCGGGGAGCTGGCTCGTCACGTCGAGCAGTTCGGTGGACTGCGCGGATTCACCAACTACGTCCGTCACGACCTGCGCGTAGTAGTGCGCGTCCGCGGGGTCTGCGTTCGCGCGCTCCGCGACGCGTTGCGTGAACTCCTGGTAGTCGAATAGCTGTCCCGAGTCCGCGTTGTGGAGGAAGTAGTCGATTTCGAGCGGGAGTTCGGCGGCGAGGTCGCTCGCCTCGTTCGGCTGGAGGCGCTCGCCGAGCGTCGTCAACACCGCCCGGGTCGCCCGGATGGCGCGCCCGCGGGACGGGAGTTCCGCTCGATGCTGGACTTCGCCCACGAACTCGTCGTGCTTCATGACAGCCGTTCGTTTCCGCCCTCGACCGAAAGAAGTGGTGGCCGGACTACTGCGTGAACAGGTGGCCGTCGGTGGGAACGTCGAACACGCCGATGCGCGCGCCGGCGTCCATCCAGCCGTGGCCGTACGAGAAGGACGCGAGCGCGTTCACGAGGTCGTCCTGTTCGCGGAAGTGCCGGCCGTCTTCGAGGTAGGACTGCGCCATCTCCTCGAACTCCAGCGCGGCCTCCCCGAGCGGCGTGTCCGCGGGCGGCGCGACCTCCGCCGCGTCGAGCGCCTCCGCGAGCAGTCGCTCGTACCGGTTCGTCTTCTCTTCGAGGTCTGCGGGCATACGGGATACGCCGCGAGTGCGGCGGGTAAGCGCTTCGACTGTCGGCGGGACTCCGCGCCAGCGCAACCTACATACTTCCACGGGCCCGAATTCACGGTATGAGCGAGCAGCCCCACGTGGAGATATACACGAAGACGGACTGTCCCTATTGCGAGAAGGCGATGGATCTCTTCGACGCGAAGGGCGTCGAGTACGTGACGTACAACGTCACCGGCGACCCCGAGAAGTTCGAGGAGATGAAGGAACGCGCGAACGGCCGGGAGACGGCTCCCGAGGTGTTCATCGACGACGAACTCATCGGCGGTTGGGACGACACGCACGAACTCGACCAGACCGGCGAACTCGACGAGAAACTCGGCATCGCGGACGACGCACCCGACGGCGTGGAAGAACACCGGAAGCTCGTCATCACGGGCACGGGCATCGCGGCGCTGACCGCGGCCATCTACGCGGCGCGTTCGAACAACGACCCGCTCCTGTTCGAGGGCGACGAACCGGGCGGCCAGCTCACCCTCACCACGGAGGTCGAGAACTATCCGGGGTTCCCGGAGGGCATCTCGGGGCCCGACCTCATCAACAACATGAAGGAGCAGGCCCAGCGCTTCGGCGCGGAACTGAAACACGGCGTCGTGGAGAACGTGGAGCGGGCCGAGCGGCTGTTCCGCGTCGAACTCGCGAACGGCGACGTGTACACGGCCGATTCGGTCATCGCGGCGTCGGGCGCGAGCGCGCGGACGCTCGGCATCCCGGGCGAGGACGAACTGATGGGGTACGGCGTCTCGACGTGCGCGACGTGCGACGGCGCGTTCTTCCGCGGCGAGGACATGGTCGTCGTCGGCGGCGGCGACGCGGCGGCCGAGGAGGCGTCGTTCCTGACGAAGTTCGCGGACACGGTCTACCTCGTGCACCGCCGCGACGAACTCCGCGCGGAGGACTACTGGCAGGAACGCATCGAGGAGCACGTGGAAAACGGCGACATGGAAGTCCTCTGGAACACGGAAGCCACCGAAGTCCACGGGTCGCCCGAGGACGGCGTGGAGTCCGTGAGCCTCGTGCGGAACCCCGCCGGGCATCCGTCGGAGAAACCGGACGACCCCGAGACGGAGTCGTTCGACCTCGACGTGGGCGCGTTCTTCGTCGCCATCGGCCACACGCCGAACACGGACTACCTCGAAGGAACCGACGTGGAACTGGACGACGAGGGCTACATCGTCACGCAGGGCGGCGCGGGCGGCGGGCAGACCGCGACCGGCGTCCCCGGCCTGTTCGGCGCGGGCGACGTGGTGGACTACCACTACCAGCAGGCCGTCACCGCGGCCGGGATGGGGTGTAAGGCCGCGCTCGACTGCGACGCGTGGCTCGAAACCGAGGCCGACCTCGCCGAGTCCGAACCGGCGAGCGGCGAAGCGCCCGCGGACGACTAACGTCACCGAACTGCTTATTTTCCCTCGGTTCGTGGCGCTTCATTAATGACGCCCGCCGACCCACGCGACCTTATTCGGCGGAGCGACTCGTTCACGCTCGCGGAGTTCCACGAGATGGTGGACGACGCGGAGACGATTCTCGAACTCCAGCAGACGGCGCGCATCGACCGCGTGCGAACGATCCGCCTCCTGAAGGCGTGCGGGCGGTACGACGAGTTCGACCGCGGGCCGGTCGAACGCTTCCGCGAACCGCAGGACTCGTAGTACTGGACGTACTCGATGGGGTATGGATTCCGTTTCCTTCACCATCGAGGGTCCTGACGGTAGCGACGACGTCGAACTCCCCGCCGGTCTCATCGACCTCCTGAGCGAGGAAGAAGACGAGTCGTCGGCGCAGGTCGTCGGCGACATCGCCGTGATGGCGTTCACGTCCCGCGCGCACGCCATCGCCCACCACTCCGACGGCGAACCGAGCGACGAGATTCAGTCGCTCGAATCCGAGATGCTCGACGCGTTCGAAGACCGCTTCGGCATGACGTACGGCGAAGCGACCGGCCACCAGCACTAATCTAGAACTGCTGGGCGTACGACGACGGCACCGTCGGCACGAGCGGCGTGCGCGACGTGACCTCGAACAGTCCTTTCTTCACGGCACCCATCGCGTACTGGCGAGCACTCCGGTGGATTGGCGTGCGGCGGCCGCGGACGCCCGTCGAACCGTCCCGGATGGCGGCCACCACGTCGCTCGCCGTCACCGCGGACTTCTCGGGGGCGTCCACGTCGAGTTCGGTGTACGCGCGCCCGACGTTCATCACGTGGTGGGCGTCGCTCGACCCCATTCCGGGGTAGTTCCGGTTGCGCGCGTACCGGCGCGCGCGGCGGTTCCGGAACCCCGTGAACAGCATCGAATTGTAGACTTCGACGGCGTCCACGGCCGTGTCGTCGAGGTAGCGCTTCCGGACGCCGTGTCGGCTCCGCTGGAACGGATGGGGGACGACGGCCGCGCCGCCCAGTTCGCGGACGGCGGCGACGGTGTCCGCGAACGACTCGCCCTTCGGCGGGCGCTCGGTGACGCCGATGGCGAGCAGGTGGCCGTGCCGGGTGGACACTTCGACGCCCGGAATCCCGACGAGACCGTAATCGGGCGCGAGACGTGCGGCGCGCAGGGACGCCTCGATGGCGTCGTGGTCGGTGACGACAATCGCATCGAGACCGATGTCGCTCGCGTGTTCGAGCAGGAGTTCCACGGGCTCGTGCCCGTCGTACGACCCCTCTGAGTGCACGTGCGGGTCGACGCGGAGCGTCACGCGGTCGTCCATTTGCTCCTCGTACGTTCCGCTCCGTGAAAGGCGTACAGGCTAGTCCCCGCCGTTCCGACCGAGCACGTCGTACGTGAGGAGGACGCCGTCGTCCAGCCGTTCCACGTCCGTGAGGTCGAGGCGGGGGAAGTCGTCGGTGAATCCCTCGCCGTCCACGAGCGTGGGGGCGTCCCGGCCGCCGACGACCATCGACCCGACGAAGATGGAGAGGGCGTCCACGAGGTTGTCCGCGAACAGCGAGAAGAGGAGTTCGCCGCCGCCCTCGACCATCACGCGCTCCACGCCCTGAGATTCGAGTTTCGCGAGCGCGTCGGGGAGGGCGACGCGGTTGTTCCCGGCCACGACGCAGTGCGCGCCCGCGCGCTCCAACTCTCGAACCCGCGAGTCGGGGGCGTTCTCGGAGACGAGGACGTACGTGTCGGCGTCCGGGCCGAGGACGCTCGCGTCCGTCGGCGTGCGCGCCTGGGAGTCCGCGACGACGCGCGCCGGGTGCGGGGACTCCTCGCGTTCCGCTCGGGCGGCCGCGAGGTCGGCGTCCTTCAGAGTGAGTGAGGGGTCGTCCGCGAGGACGGTGCCGACGCCGACCATCACCGCGTCGAAGTCGGCGCGGAGTTCGTCCACGCGTTCGAAGTCCTCCGCGCCGCTTATCGCGAACTGCGTGCGTTCCCGCGTGGAGAGCTTTCCGTCGACGCTCGTCGCGGCGTTCACGCGGACGTGCATGCTCCGGGGTTGCGGGGGGCGGGAGAAACGGATTTCGGTCCGCGAACGCTTTTTATTCGCGCCGTCCGAACCGTCGAGTGATGAACATCGACGACCATGCTGAGGATCTCGCCTCCGACCTCGGCGTTGACAAACAGGAGGTCAAGGAAGGACTCGAAAACTTAGTCGAGTACAGCGTCCCCATCGACGAGGCGAAGCAGAGCCTCCGACGCAAGTACGGCGGCGGAGGCGGCGGCGAGAGCACCGGGCCGTCCGCCGCGGACATCGCCGATATCGACACGGAGAGCGGGAGCGTCACCGTGACCGCCGTCGTACTCACGGTCGGCACGCGCTCGATTCGCTACCAGGGCGACGACCACACGATTCTGGAGGGCGAACTCGCCGACGAATCCGGGACGATCTCGTACACCGCGTGGGAGGAGTTCGACCTCGAACCCGGAAAGACGGTCACCATCGGGAACGCGAGCGTCCGCGAGTACGAGGGCCGTCCCGAACTCAACTTCGGGGAGTCCTCGACCGTCGAACCGGCGGACGAACCGCTTGACGTGCCGTACGAGGTCGGCGGCGACCGCGACCTCGCGGAGCTGCGCGCGGGCGACCGCGGGCGGAACGTCGAAGTCCAGGTGGTGGAAGTCGAGACCCGAACCATCGACGGCCGGGACGGCGAGACCGAAATCCTCTCCGGCGTGCTCGGCGACGAGTCCGCGCGCCTCCCCTTCACGGACTGGAATCCACACGAGGAACTCAGCGAGGGCGCGTCCGTCCGCATCGAGGACGTGTACGTCCGCGAGTTCCGCGGCGTCCCCTCCGTGAACGTCTCCGAGTTCTCCACCGTCACCGAACTTCCCGACCCCATCGAACTCGGCGGCCCGACCCGGATGGCGCTTCGGGACGCCGTCGGCCGCGGCGGCGCGTACGACGTGGAACTCCAGGGGAACGTGCTCGAAGTCCGGGACGGAAGCGGTCTCATCCAGCGCTGTCCCGAGTGCGGGCGCGTCACCCAGAAGGGCCAGTGCCGCCAGCACGGTGAGGTGGACGGCGAGGACGACCTCCGCGTGAAAGCCATTCTCGACGACGGCACCGCCACCGTCACGGCGATTCTCGGCCGCGACCTCACCGAACAGGTGTACGGCGGCGGCCTCGAAGACGCACGCCAGCAGGCCCGGGACGCGATGGATCAGGAGGTCGTCGCGGACAGCATCCGGGAGGAGGTCGTCGGCGGCGAGTACGTCGTGCGCGGCCACCTCTCCGTGGACGAGTACGGCGCGAACCTCGAAGCGACCGCGTTCCGGCCCGCGGACGACGACCCGGCCGCGCGTGCCGAGGCCTTCCTCGCGGAGGTGGACGCATGAGTTCGAACTCGACCCCCGACGACCGACCGAGCCGGGAGGTCGCGTGGCGGGTGTTCGCGGCGGAGTTCGACGACGCGGACTTCAGTTACGCCGAGTCGGACGAGGAGCGCGCGCCGAACTACGTCGTCACGCCGACGGGAGCGCGCGTGAACCGGCTGTTCGTCGTCGGCGTGCTCACCGAAGTGGAGCAGGTGAGCGACGACGTGCTCCGCGCGCGCATCGTCGACCCGACGGGCGCGTTCGTGGTGTACGCCGGGCAGTACCAGCCGGACGCGCTCGCGTCGCTCGAACGCCTCGACGCGCCCGCGTTCGTCGCCATCACCGGAAAAGCGCGGACGTTCGAACCCGAGGACGCCGACACCGTCTACACGTCCGTCCGCCCCGAGTCCATCAGCGAGGTGGACGCGGACACCCGCGACCGCTGGGTCGTCCGCACCGCCGAACAGACCGCCGAACGCGTCGGCGTGTTCGCGGACGCGCTCGGCCGCGAGGAACGCGGCACCGACCTCCGGAACGCCCTGAGCGAGGCGGGCGTCCGCCCCGACCTCGCCGCGGGCGTTCCGCTCGCCATCGACCACTACGGCACCACCGAGACCTACCTCGACGACCTCTGCACGGTTGCCCGACAGGCCGCCGAAGTCGTCGCCGGCGACCGCGACGAAGTCGCCGCCACCACGCCCGCCCCCGACGCGGGCGGCGCGGTCGACACTGACCTCTCCGCCGACCTCGACGACGAGACCGAGACCACGGCCGAAACGGAACCGGCGGAACCAGCGACGGAGAGCGAATCCGCGCCCGAATCCGAACCAGTCTCCGAACCGACGACTACCGAATCCGAACCCGAGTCGGACGCCGCGTCCGAACCGGTCGCGGAGCAGGACTCCGAGTCGGAGACGGTGTCGGCGGTCGAAGCGGAACCCGACGCCGCGGACGCCGGGGACGTCGGGACGACCGAGGAGCTCGCGGAGTCCACCGCGCCGGAACCCGAGGCCGTCGAACCCGAACCCGAGGAGTCCGAGAGCCTCGGCGACTTCGAGACGGGGACGGACGAGATGTACGAGTTCGACGAGGAGGAACGCGAGGAGATAGAGGAGGAGTTCGACATGGACTTCTCCACGGGCGACGACATCCCCGAGGCCGGCGAGGCCGGCATCGAACCCGAGGCCGCCGACCCGGACGAGTCCGAGGATTCCTTCGAATCCGAGGCGGCAGACGAGGAAGAGTCGGACGCGTTCGAGGGCGACCTGGAGGACTTCGTCGTGGACACGATGGACGACCTCGACGACGGCGACGGCGTCGACCGCGACGAGGTGATTCGGACGGTCGTGGAAGCGACCGACGAAGACCCCGGTGACGTGGAGGACGCCATCCAGAGCGCGCTGATGAGCGGGCGGTGCTACGAGTCCGGGGAGGACACGCTCAAGGCCATCTGATGGCGCGCGTCGAACCCGTGCCGGACGCGCCCGCGGCGGTCGCGGACGTCGGCGGGGAGTCGGCGCTCGTGGTCGCGGACTACCACGCGGGCATCGAGCGGTCGCTCCGCCGCGAGGGCCTGGAAGTGGATTCGCAGGCGGACGCGCGCCGGGAGCGACTGCTGTCGCTGGTCGTTCGGGAGGGCGTGGAGCGCGTGGTGTTCCTCGGCGACCTCGGCCACCAGATCGGGACGCCGGAGGGCGCGGAGCGCGAGGAACTCGAAGCGCTCGTCCGGGAGTGTCCGGTGCCGGTGACGCTCGTGCGCGGGAACCACGACGGCAACCTCGACGACGTACTCGGCGTCGAGGTGACGCCCGGCGAGGGTGCGCGGTTCGGCGACGTGGGATTCGTGCACGGGCACACGTGGCCGTCGCGGGAGGTGCTCGACGCGGACGTGGTCTGCATGGGCCACGAACACCCGGCCGTGCGGCTGGAGGACGAGGTCGGGGGGTCGCGGGTGGAGCGCGCGTGGCTCCGCGGCCCGCTCGACCCGGGGCCGTTCCGCGAGCACCTCGGGGAGCGCGTCGAGGTGGACGCGGAGCTCGTGGTGTGCCCGGCGTTCAACGACCTCTGCGGGGGGACGTGGGTGAACGTCGAGGGACAGGGGTTCCTCGCGCCGTTCCTCCCGGAGGCGCTGCCGTCGGCGGACGCCTACCTCCTCGATGGCACGCGGCTGGGTGACTACCGCTACCTGTAGGGCGTGCGGCCGACGCGTTCGCGTCCGCGGGCCGTGCGTCGCCAGTACCCGAACGGGTGTCGTCGGGGGACGAGAGTCGAGTCGGCGGCCCGCGGGCAATCGCTAGAACACGCCCGGAGTGGCCGCGGCTTCCTACTTAGACTCTCTCCGGCGGGAGGAGCGCCTCGAACGGCTGGTCGTCGAGCCAGGTGGCGAGCTGGCAGAGTTCGTCGAGCGCGGCGTCGAACAGTTCTTCGCCCTTCTCGGGGGTGGCGTCGGTCTGGTCGCCGAACACGCCGTTCTCGCTGTTCTCGACGGCGTCGTAGAACGTGCGCGCGCCGTTCCGGACGGTGTCGAGGTCGGCGAGCGATTCGACGCCGCCCTCGTGGGCGTCCTGGAGGCGGTCGTCGTGCACGAGTTCCTCGTGGAGGTACTGGATGAGCGCGGTCTCCTTCGGGCCGCCGTGCGGGCCGTTGTGTTCGAACGCGTCGTCCACGAGGTCGGGGATGGAGTTGTCCCACATCCACTCGACGGCGTAGGCGTCCTCGGTGTCGCGGACGCGGCGGCCGACCTCGCGGAGGTGTTGGACGTTCCCGCCGTGCGCGTTCACGAACACGACTTTCCGGACGCCGTGGTAGGCGAGGTTTCGCGTGAAGGACGCGACGTACTGGCGGAACGCGGGCGCGTCCACCCACATCGTTCCCGGGAACTGGCGGTGGTGGGGGCTGACGCCGATGTTGACGGTGGGCGTGCAGAGGAAGCCGGTTCGGTCGGCGGCCCGTCGCGCGAACGCCTCCGCGATGAGGTGGTCGGTGCCTTCGGGGAGGTGGGGGCCGTGTTGTTCGGTGGAGCCGAGCGGGACGAGCGCGACGGTGCCGTCGAGTTCGCCCGCGAGGTCGGGCCAGGCTTCGTCTGCGAGGTACATACTCGGGGGTCGTCCGCCCGCCCCAAGTAGCCCGCGGATGCGGCACGGTAGCACGTTCACGGTGTGCTTATCCGGCCGCCGGCCCTGGTACGCGTATGAGCGACGCGGGCGTCGTCGATGCGTTCAGCCGGCTCTCGCGGCCGGTGCGGGACGCGCTCTCCGAGCGCGGGTTCAGCACGCCGACGGAGCCACAGCAGCGCGCGATTCCGCCGCTGGTCGCGGGCCACGACGGCCTCGTCATCGCGCCGACGGGGACGGGGAAGACGGAGACGGCGATGCTTCCCGTGCTGTCGGCCATCGCGGAGGCCGACCACCGGTTCGGCATCAGCGCGCTGTACGTCACGCCCCTGCGGGCGTTGAACCGCGACATGCGCGAGCGCCTCGACTGGTGGGGCGAGGAACTGGACATCGAGGTGGACGTTCGCCACGGGGATACGACGCAGTACCGGCGCACCCAGCAGGCGGACGACCCGCCGGACGTGCTGGTGACGACGCCGGAGACCTTGCAGGCGATGTTGACGGGCGAGAAGTTGCGGCGCGCGCTCTCGGACGTGCACCACGTCGTCGTGGACGAGGTGCACGAACTCGCGGGCGCGAAGCGCGGCGCGCAGCTCACCATCGGCCTCGAACGCCTGCGCGAACTCGCGGGCGACTTCCAGCGCATCGGCCTGTCCGCGACGGTGGGCGACCCGCGGGAGGTCGCGAACTTCCTCACGGGCGGCCGGGAGTGCGACATCGTGGAGGTGGACGTGACCTCGCAGGTGGAGTTCACGGTGCGCGAACCGCGGGTGCGGGAGTCGGACGAGCGGCTGTCGAACGAACTCTTGACGAGTCCCGAGGTCGCGAGCCACGTCCGCGCGATACGAGAAATCGTGGACGACCACGACTCGACGCTGGTGTTCGTGAACACGCGACAGACGGCGGAGGCGCTGGGGTCGCGGTTCAAGGAACTCGACGCGAACATCGGCGTCCACCACGGAAGCCTCTCGAAGGAGGCCCGCATCGAGGTCGAAGACCAGTTCAAGGCCGGGGAGTTGGACGGACTGCTGTGTACGAGTTCGATGGAACTCGGCATCGACGTGGGCCGCATCGACCACGTCGTCCAGTATTCGAGTCCGCGGGAGGTCGCGCGCCTCCTCCAGCGCGTCGGGCGCGCCGGCCACCGCCGCGACGAAGTCTCCCACGGCACCATCGTCACCGGCCATCCCGACGACACCCTGGAGGCGCTCGCCATCGCCCGCCGGGCCGCCGAGGGTGACGTGGAGGAGACGCCGATTCACCACGGGAGCCTCGACACCGTCGCGAACCAAATCGTGGGCCTGCTGATGGACTTCGGCGAACTCAAGGCGTATCGCGCGTACCAGATCGTGACCCGAGCGTACCCGTTCCGCCACCTCGACGAGGAGACGTTCAAGGCGGTCGTGGAGGAACTCAGCCGGAACCGCGTGCTGTGGCTGGACGAGGAGTCGGACACCATCGAGAAGTCCGGGGGGACGTGGCAGTACTACTACGCGAACCTCTCGATGATACCCGACGAGGAGACGTACGAGGTGTACGACGTGGCCTCGGGGCGACAGGTCGGGACGCTCGACGAGCGGTTCGTCGTGAACTTCGCGGAACCGGGCGCGTCGTTCATCCAGCGCGGCGAGATGTGGCGCATCGCGGAGGTGGACGAGGAGGAGGGCCGGGTCGAGGTCAGCCCCATCGAAGACCCCTCGGGCGAAGTGCCGTCGTGGACGGGGTCGGAGATTCCGGTGCCGTACGACGTGGCGCAGGAGGTCGGGGAGATTCGGGACGTCGTCGGCCCGCAGTTCGAATCGGGCGCTGGCGTCGAGTCGGTGGCGCGCGACCTCACCGCCCCGTACCCGACGGACGCCTACACGGCCGAGCGGGCGCTCGACCCCGTGGAACGAACGGTCGAGGCGGACGCGCCCGTCCCGACCGACGACCGCGTCGTCGTGGAGTCACAGGGCCGCGACATCGTGGTGAACGCCGCGTTCGGCCACCGCGCGAACGAGACGCTCGGACGACTGCTCTCCGCCCTGCTCGGCCAGCGAACCGGCTCCTCGGTCGGACTCGACGTGGGGCCGTACCGAATCTCCCTGGAGGTTCCGCAGGGAATCCGCGCGAGCGACGTGCTCGACGTGCTGGAGGACACCGACCCCGACCACATCCGTCCGCTGCTCGAACTCTCGCTGAAGAAGTCGGACGCGCTCAAATTCACGCTGAGTCACGTCGCGGCGAAGTTCGGCGCGCTCAAGCGCTGGAAGGGCCGGGACGGCGTCGGCCTGAACCGCGTGATGGCCGCTCTGGAGGACACGCCCGTGTACGACGAGGCGATGCGGGAGGTCTTCCACACCGACCTCGACGTGGAGCGCGCGCGGGACGTGCTCGCCCGGATTCAGTCCGGCGACCTCGACCTCGTCGTGCACGGCCGCCGCACCGCCATCGGCGTCGGCGGCCGGTCGTCCGGCCAGGAGCTCCTCACGCCCGAGAACGCGGACGCGAGCGTCATCAACACGGTCAAAGACCGCATCGAGGACGACCGCGTGCGGCTGTTCTGCGTGCACTGCCAGGACTGGGAGCACGAGACGAAGGTCTCCCGGGTGCAAGACCAGCCGGAGTGTCCGCGCTGCGGGTCGACGATGATAGCCGCGCTGAGCCCGTGGGCGGACGACGCCGTGACGGCGGTGCGGGCCGAGGAGAAGGACGACGAGCAGGAAAAACGAACCGAGCGCGTGTACCGGAACGCGAGCCTCGTGCAGGGCCACGGGACGAAGGCGGTGAAGGCGCTCGTCGCGCGGGGCGTGGGGCCGCAAACGGCCGCGCGCATCATCAACAACCACCGGGAGAACGAGGCCGACTTCTACCGGGACATCCTCGAACGGGAACGCGAGTACGCCCGGACGAAGGCGTTCTGGGACTAGATGTCGCGGTAGCTCGCCTGCACGCCCTCCTCGTCCATCGCCGCGAACGTCTCGTCCAGTTCCTCCCGGAGCCGCTCGACCTCCCGCGTGAGCTCCTGGTACTCCTCGCTCTCTTCGAGTTCGCCGTGGGAGCGTTCGGTTTCGAGCGTGGACTGCTTCGCCACGAGCGCGAAAAAGCGCTGGGAGCGCGAGTCGAACGTCGCCCGCGACAGCAAGTCCTCCACGACCTCCCGGAGGTCTTCGCCCGTCACGGGCTTCGTGAGGTAGGTGTCAAACCCCATCTCGATGATGTCCACGTCGGGTTCGACGCCCGTCACCATCGCCACCCGGCAGTCGTAGCCCTCCTCGCGGATGCGGTCGAGCGCCTCGTCGCCGCGCATGTTCGGCATCTCGCGGTCGAGCAACACCACGTCCACGGACGAATCCATCATCGACAGCGCCTCACGGCCGTCGACCGCGGTGAGCACGGTGTACTCGTCGGGGAGCCAGAGCGAGTACGCCTCGGTGACGCGCTCCTCGTCGTCCACCGCGAGCACCACCGGGTTGCCGTCGTCGTCCGTCATTCTATCGCCGGCGAACGGAATTCGAAGCGAGCGCCGTCCGCTTCGCTCTCGGTTATCTCCACGTTCCAGCCGTGCGCGTCAGCGATGGATTTCACGATGTTCAGCCCGAACCCGGTGCCGTTCTCGGAGTCCGTGTACCCGTACTCGAAGACGTCCTCGCGTTTCTCCGCCGGAATCCCGGGGCCGTCGTCCGAGACGAAAAAGCCGTTCCCCTCGTCGAGCTGGCCGACGCGGACGTGCGCGTCCTCGCCGGCGTACCGGACGGCGTTCCCGAACAGGTTCTCGAACACGGTGCGCATGCGTTCGGGGTCGGCCTCCACGTGGTTCGGGTCGTCGATTTCGAGCGACGCGGTCTCGGTTCCCGCGGTCTGCCAGGCGTCCCGCGCTATCGGTTCGAGCGCGATGTGTTCGGTTTCGCCGACCGCCCGCCCCTCCTTCGTGAGCGTGAGCACGTCGTCGATGAGCCGGCCCATCCGGTCGTGTATCTCCTCGACCTCCCGGATGTACTCCTCGCCGCCCTCCGCGTGCGCTTTCGCGAGCGACAACCGCGCCTGCGCGGCGTTCAGGGGGTCGCGGAGGTCGTGGCTGACGATGCTCGCGAACTTCTCCAGCTGCTCGTTCTTCCGTTCGAGCTGGCGTTCGCGCTCGATGCGCTCGGAGATGTCGCGGATGATGCCGGAGAACACCCGGCGGTTCTCGTAGGGGTGTTCCTCGAACGTCACCGAGAGGTGAACCTCGTGGCCCTCTTTGTGCTGGCCGGGAATCTCGATGTCGTTCCAGTTCATCGTCCGCTCTCCGGACTCCACGTAGTCGCTGAGCGCGTTGTAGTGGGCTTGCTGGAGGCGGTCGGGCATCACCTTCGTCAGGTCGCTCCCGATGAGTTCGCCTGGCTCGTAGCCGAACACTCGCTCGACGCTCTCGTTCGCGTACAGAATCGTCGAGGACTCGTCGATGGTGATGATGGCGTCCGACCCGTTCTCGACGAGCGTCTCGAAGAAGTCCTCCCCGTGAATCATGTGGTCGTAGTCGGTGTCCGCTCCCGCGTTCACCGCGGACTCACCGTCCTCGACTGAGTGGTCTGATGTGTCCATGAGCGGGCGTCTGTTGCGTACAGACACTCGACTCGGCCCTATCAACGTGACGGCCCGCGGTCGATGTTGTCCAGCGCGGCGAGCAGGCGTTCGCGGAGGTCGCTCGCGGACGCGGCGACCTCGTCCGCGGCGGACGTGTCCATCTCCCCGGCCTCGTCGGCCTCGTACGCGACGACGTACGCGCCCGCGCGGTCGGCCGCCCGGATGCCGTTCTCGGAGTCCTCCACCACCACGGTCTCCTCCGCGGTGACGCCGAGGCGGGACATCGTCACCTCGTAGATGTCGGGGTCGGGCTTCCCCGGGATGTCGAGGTCGGCGGCGGACACCACCACGTCGAAGCGGCCGTTGAGGTCGAAGCGGTCGAACGCCATCTCCACCCAGCGCGGGTACGAGGACGTGCAGACGGCGAGCGGCACGCCGTACTCGTCGAGGGCGTCGAGGAGGTCGTGAAAGCCCGGCATCAGGTCGGCGTGTTCGGTGTAGACGGCGTCCGCGTGGTCGTCGTAGAACTCGAAGTACTCGTCCGCGGAGTCCACGGTGAGGTCGTAGCCCGCGTCGCGGAGGCGGTCGTACTGGTCGTGGACGTTGATGCCGATGAGGTCGGTGGGTTCGAGGTCGTCCCCGTCCACGACGAGTTCGTCGATGACTCGCTCGATGACGTCCTTCCAGTAGCGTTCCGTGTCCACGATGACGCCGTCCATGTCGAAGATGACCGCGGCCATACCCGCGGTAGGGGCGGCCTGGGGAAAACACGTGCGGCGGTTCGGGCCGGCGACTCGGGGTGTCGGCGAGCGTGTTGGAAAACCGTTATACGAATCCCGACAGAACTCGCGTCCATGAGAGTGCCCTCCCTCCGCGGTGGCGCGAGCGCGCGGTCGGTTCTCGCCGTGCTCGCCGTCGCGATGCTCGTTTCGACCGCCGGCTGCGCCGGACTCCTCGCCGACGACGGCGGGAGTGCGAGCGAGGCCGCGAAACTGGATAGCGTGCCCGCGAACGTCGATTCGCTCGCGTTCGTGGACGCCGAGTCGATGCTCGCGGACGACACGCTCCGCGGCGTGCTGAACACGTACTACGCCGAGCTGAACGAGTCGTCGCCCTACTACTCCGGGCCCACGTCCGTCGCCGAGGCCATCAACGACACCGAGTCCGCGAGCGGGGTGTCCGCGAGTCAGTTCGGGACGATGACGGTGTTCTCGAACGCGAGCGAGCAGGCGGACGGCGAGTCCGGGTCGTTCAACGGCGCGCTCGTCACGTCCTCGCTCTCGAAGGCCGAACTGAAGGCCGCGGTGACGAACCAGACGGGCATGGAGTTCTCGACGGAGACGTACGGGAACGCGACGCTCTGGGTTCCCGACTCCGAGTTCGCGAGCGGGAGCGTGGTCGGCTGGCTCGGTGACGGGACGTTCGTCACCGGCACCGAATCCGCCGCGAAAGCCGTCGTGGACGTGCGCGCCGGGGACGCGCCCGCGGTGAGCGGCGACCTCCGAGAGACGTTCGCGGACACCCGCGCGGGCTACGTGAAGTTCGCGATGACCGTCCCCCAGCAGGAACTCGACGCCGGCCCGTACGCCTCCGAGACCCGGTTCGCCACCGAGAGCCTGAACTCCGTCCAGGTCGTGTCGGGCGCGTTCTACGTCGAGGACACCGACGTCGGGAGCGTGACGAACGTCGTGACGAACACGAGCAGCGCCGCGACGAACATCATGCAGGTGATGCAGGGCGGGATAGCCGCGTACGAACTCGCGTCCGAGGAGGCCGCCGCCGAAACCATCGACAAGATCGAGGTGACGAGCGAGGGGACGACGGTCACGCTCTCCTACGAGAACGCCGCGTCCGACATCGAGGACGCGATAGCGAGCGCGTACAACGAGTCGGAAACGCAGTCTACGACGACCGCGACCGCGTAGATGGGCGTCCCGCCGCTCCTCGCGAAGGAACTCCGCTGGGGCTGGCGGAAGAAACTCCCGTTGTTCGTCCTGTTCGTTCTCGTTCCGGGTCTGTTCGTGTACGGCACGCTCGCGTTCGAGCACGTCCTCCCGACCTCGGTGCCGGTCGCCGTCGCGCCCGCCGGCCCGGGCGTCACCCACGACGACCTCTCCGTCGTCCGGGGTGCGGTGGCGCTGTTCAGCGACCCCGCCATCTACGAGTCGCGGACGGCGGCGATGCGGGCGCTCGCCCACGAGCGCGTGTACGCGGTCGTCACCGCGCCCGCGAACCTCACGACGGGGTCGGGGCGCGCGACGGTCGAACTGTTCGTCTCCGGGAGCGTCGTCCCCTACCTGGAGCCCGCGCAGGTTCTGGCGAACGTCGCGGAACGCGGCGTCGCCTCGCTCACCGACCGCCCCGTTTCGACCGCGTACACGGTCGTCGGCCGCGAGCGCTCGCTCTCCGCGTACCTCCTGCCGACGTTCCTGTTCGTGCTCGTGTTGCTCGTCGCGTTCGCCTACCTCCCGTACAACCTCGCGTCGGAGGAGGCCGCCATCGACCGCCTCCGCCTCGAATCCTCGCTCCACCGCGTGGTCGCGACGAAACTCGCGGCGTTCACCGTCCTGCTCGTCGCGCCCGTCGCGGTGTTCGACCTCGCGAGCCGCGTCCTCGGCACCCCTGTCGGGTTTCTCCGACCGAGCGTCCTCGCCGTGTACGTCCTCTGTTTCCTCGCCGCGGGCACGCTCGCCGCCGCCGTCACCGTCGCCCTGCGGTTCTCCGCGTGGGGACGCCTCGCGAACCTCGCCGTCCTCCTGTTCTGCCTCGCGTTCTCCGGGCTCGCCTACCCCCGCGGGTTCTTCTCCGTCGCGCGCCGCGACTTCGTCACGTCGCTCCCGACCTATCACGCGATGGTCGCCGCGCGCGGGTTCACGCTCCGCGGCCAGGAACTCGCCGCGTACGCGGACACCGTCCTTCTCCTGCTCGGGACGCTCGCCGCCTGTTGCGTCCTGTTCGCGGGGAGCGTGCGGTACTACGAACGAGGTGCCTGAGATGCGCGTCGAAACCCTCACCAAACGCTACGGGGACGTGGTCGCCGTGGACGACGTGACGCTCGACTTCGCGCCCGGCGTCCACTGCGTCGCCGGCCCGAACGGCAGCGGGAAGACCACCCTGTTGCGGTGTCTCGCCGGCCTCACGCGGCCCACGTCCGGCGCGGTGGAGCGAACCGGGCGCGTGAACTACGCGTTCCAGACGCCGAGCGTCTACCACGACCTCACCGTCGCCGACAACCTCGCCGTCTTCGCCGGGTTCGCGGACGAACCCCGGGAGTGGCGCGCGACCCTCGAAGACCGCCTCGGCCTCGCGCCGATGCGCGACCGCCCGGCGAGCGCGCTCTCGGACGGCTACCGCAAGCGCCTCGACCTCGCGCTCGCCCTCCTCGACCGCCCGGACGTACTCGTCCTCGACGAACCGCTCGCCGACCTCGACCCCGCCACCCGGGACGCCATCGTGGACACCATCGAGGCGTACGCGACCGACGACCGGTACGTGCTCGCGTCCACGCACAACCTCGACCGGTTCGACGGCCTCGCCGACCGCCTCACCGTCATGTCGCTCGGGCGCGTCGTCGCCGACCTCGAACGCGACGACTGGAGCGACCCCGAGACGGCGTACGAGCGCGCCCTGCGAGAACACGGGTGGGGGTAACGGTTTTGGGGATAGCGAGCGGAACCACGAGTATGGTCGAAGAGACGACGCGCGACGACATGACGTGGTACGCCTGCGAGAAGTGCGGGCTGATGTTCGACGACCCGGACGACGCCGCACAACACGAGGAGAACTGCGATGCCGAAGACCCCTCCTACCTCCAGTAATCAGGCGAACTCGTAGCTGTACTCGCTCAGTTCGTCCTCCTCAAAGACGAACACTCGCCCGCCCGCCGCCTCGGGGTCGGCCTCGACCTCGATGGCGTACCCGTCCCGGCGCACCGTCACCCCCGGGAACACCGTCTTCTCCCCGTCGGCGTCGAGGAGGACGCGCCCAACACCGGTCTCCTCCAGGATTTCGTCGCTCGTCATCCGGTCGTTCACGTACGTCAGCGCGCCCTCCGTCCCGTCCGGGTCGGTGACGAGCACGTGCACGTCCCGTCCGGGCTGTGCGCGCAGCGTTCCTTCGACTTTCTCCGGGACGCCGTGGTAGAACGTGCGGCGGCCGTCCGCGTACTCCACGGCGACGCCGTCCGCCGCGAGTTCCACGTCCAGCGTGTCCGGAGCCACGTCGCTACGTCCGCTCATACCCGTTCTCGACGCCACGCCGGGAAAAGGCCCGCGGGTCGAGGGTTTGACGCCACCGCCACCTTGAAGCCTCGACTCGCCCACTCTCCCGTATGGACGGCCGCGCCGAAGCGCCCGCCGCGGGCACCGTACTCAACGCGCTCGCCACCGGCCGCGGCTCCGCGTTCGCCATCGACCTCACCGTCACCGCCGAGGTCTCGCTCGACCCCGACGCGGAGTCCGTGACGGGGACGGTCGCGGAGGACGCGGACGCCGACACCGCGCTCATCGAGCGTTGCGTCGAACTCGCGTGCGAGGAGTACGGCGACCCCGCGCTCGGCGGGACTGTGGAGACCGAGAGCGAGATTCCGATGGCGTCGGGGTTGAAGAGTTCGAGCGCCGCCGCGAACGCCACCGTGCTCGCGACGCTCTCCGCGCTCGGCGTCGCGGACGACGTGACGCTGGAGGACGCCGCGCTGCTCGGCGTGCGGGCGGCCCGCGAGACTGGCGTGACGGTGACGGGCGCGTTCGACGACGCGAGCGCGAGCATGCTCGGCGGCCTCACCGTCACCGACAACACCGAGGACGCGCTGCTCGCGCGCGACGACGTGGACTGGGACGTGCTCGTCTGGACGCCGCCGGAGCGCGCGTACAGCGCGGACGCCGACGCCGACCGGTGCGCGCGCATCGCGCCGGTCGCAGAACTCGTGGCGGAACTCGCGCTCGCCGGGCGCTACGAACTCGCGATGACCGTCAACGGCTTCGCCTTTTGCGCCGCGCTCGACCAACCGACCGCCCCCGCCGTGGACGCCCTCCCGCTCGCCGACGGCGTCAGCCTCTCCGGCACCGGCCCGAGCCACGTCGCCGTCGGCCCCGAGGACGCCCTCAAAGAGGTACGAGAACTATGGAACGAGAGACCCGGAACGACGCTACTGACGACGACACGAACGACCGGCGGCCGCGTGCTGACGACATGACCCTCGACGAACTCCGCGAGGAGATCGAGGACATCGACCACGACCTCGTCGAACTCATCGCGCGCCGCACCTACGTCGCGGACAGCGTCGCCCAAGTCAAGGAAGAACAGGGCCTCGCCACCACCGACGAGGAACAGGAAGACGCCGTCATGGAACGCGCCGGCCGCTACGCCGACACCTACGACGTGGACGAGAACATGGTGAAAGCCATCTTCCGGTTGCTCATCGAACTGAACAAGATAGAACAGCGCGAGAAACGGTAGCCTCCGACACTCGGGTACTGGATTCGTATGAAGGGAGAAAGCATCATATATTTGTAGAGTAGGGTTCTATGTGTGCCTGAACGTCCCTCCAGGAGAACACTGCTCAAGTCGGTCGGTACGCTTTCTCTCCCGGCGGTCAGCGCGTCTCCAACGCGTGCACGTACCGGTGATCCTGCCTCTGATTGGTCCGAGTTCGGATATGATTCGGGTAATTCGAGCCACAAACCGGCAGCTACTGCTCCGACCGCTCTCTCGACGCGCTGGACTGCAGCGGTCGATGGCCGAATCGACGCACCGCTCGTCACCGGGGATTCGCTGGTGTTCGTCGCGACGCGGGCGAACACGCTGTACGCGCTCGATACGGCCGATGGAACGGTAGAATGGACGGCCGCTACCAGTGGCGGGCTGATGGCGGCACCGCTCGTCGCGGATGGAACCGTGTTCGCGAGCGCGACGGACGGCTCCGTCTATGCGTTCGACGCGGAAACCGGCTCCCAGGAGTGGCGCGTCCAACCGTGGGAGAAGGGAACCGCCAATACGTCCGGAATCAAAACGGACGGACACTCGCTGTACCTCACGCTCGCGAACAGTGGTGTGTACGCCATTGACCCGGCTGACGGCGGCGTCCGCTGGACGCAACCGGCGATACCCACTACCGAAACGACGCCGGCACTCAGCGATGGAACGGGATACGTCGGTGCGCGCGACGACAGGCTGTACGCGTTTTCGACGAATGACGGGACTATCGACTGGTCATTCGAGGCGGATGGCCGCGTCGAATCCGCACCCGCAGTCGCCGACGGAACGGTCTACTTCGGGACGATAGCGGGAACCGTCTACGCCCTCGACGCCGAGAGCGGGGAGCCACAGTGGTCGTCCAAGACCGGCCACTGGGTCACGGGCTCGCCGGCAGTGACCGACGACACGGTGTTCGTCGGAAGCTACGACCATCACGTGTACGCGCTCTCCCGAACCGACGGCTCCGAACAGTGGTCGTACCGGACTGGAATGTACGTCTCAGCCGGCCCCACCGTCTCGGCCGACAGCGTCTACGTTGGCAGTGAAGACGGACGCCTCTACTCGCTGGACGCGATCGACGGCACGGCGTTCTCGACGACGGACATCGGTTTCCGCGTCCGAACACCGCCCGCGATAGCGAATAACTCGATTTACGTCGGTGATACCGAAGGGAACGTCGCCGCACTAGAGCCAAGACAGACCGAGGAAACCACGTCTCTCGAGAAGTGGCTGCTTCCCGGACTCCTCACGAGTAGCGGGTTGGTCGCGGGAGCCTATCTCTGGCTGCGCCGCGAGCGCTCGCCCGCCGACTCACGTGAGTGAGTTCGCTCTCGCGTTCTAGTCCGCGTCGGCGGACACCGTCTGCCGGGGCGGGTCGGCCACGGGTTCGTCTTCTGCGTCCCATTCGAGGTCGCCCTGGTAGTGGAGCGGCGCGTTCTCCTGTTCTGGGTCGAGGACGGTGAGGTGTATCCAGCCGTTGTCGAGGAGCCGGGTGAGTTCGTCGTGGTCGCGGAGGAGGTCGGTGACGCGGCCGACGGGCGCGTGAACGACGGCGGTGAGGCGGAGCGGCTGGTGGTAGGGGGTGTCGGCGTCGGCGTACAGCGACTGGAGGGGGAGGCCGGTCATGAGGTCGCCGCCGTTCCCCTGGAACACGCCGACGTTCCCGACGGGGTTCTGGGTCACCTTCGACCCGCTCCCGTACACCGCGTTGTCCACGGTGGCGAAGTAGTACTGGTTGTTAATCCACTGCGTGACGACGAGCGGGCCGGTGAGGATGGCTTCGAGGGCGTCGCCGTCCGCGTCCGCGCGCCAGTCGTAGGAGTGGAGGAACGTGCGGCCGTCGAGGTCGGCGTCCGCGGTTAGCTCGCGCGGCCCGACGACGAACGAGGCGTTCCCGGCCAGCCCCCACTCGGGCCGGGTCTCCGCCCAGTCGGCGGCCCGGCGCTCGGTCTCCCGAACGCCGTCCGCGGCGTCGCCGGCCATCGCGTCCGCCCGCTCCGCGGCCGCGCGCTCCCGGGCGTCCGCGAGGTCGCTCCGCACCCGTTCGAGGTCGTCTGCGTGCGTCTCGGGCACGCGCTCGTCGAAGAGCGTGATGTCGTCGGTGGTGGTGTCGTGTTCGGCGGCGACGAAGACGGTGTCCGTCGGGATGTCGAACCCGCGCTCGCGGAGTTCCGCCCTGACGTCGGTGTCGTTGCAGATGACGGCGAGGACGCGGGCGTTCGGGCCGCCGGGGTTTCCGGCGCACGCGCCGCAGTCGAGGCTCGAATCGAACGGGTTGTTCGTCGTCTGGCTCGCGTGGCCCGTGAACACGACGAGGCGAGCGAACTCCTCCCAGCCCATCAACTCGAACGCGTTCTGGGCGTACTCGACCTGCTCCTCGAACGACAGGCCCTCGCGGAGCGCGTACACCCCGTCCGGGTTGTAGTCGATGGATGGCTCGCAGAACTCGCGCTCGTCGGGCGCGTAGTCGGTGTCGTGGAGCGCGTCGTACACTCTGCCGGGGAGGAGCGTGCGCGCGGCGAGCGCCGCGCCGTACCACGGGCCGGCGCTCTCCACGAAACTGAACGCGGTCGCCGCGTTCGACTTCAGGCTCTTGAGCACGCTTTGGCCCGCGTCGAGGAGGCCCCGCCGGTGGTCGTGGCGCTCCCGCGCCGCCCCGGCGTCCGGGACGGGCCGGTCGGTGATGCGGTGCTGGGCGTCCACAATGGGCGGACACGCGTCCCCGGCGGCGTCCGCGTCGTACCCCTGGTAGCGCATCGGAATCCCGAAGAACCCCGCGTAGCCGTAGGTGTCGTACGCGCCCACGGCTTCGACGTGCCGCCGGATGATTTCGGAGCGCGTGTCGATGCAGAACACGAACTGCGCGTCCGGCCGCCCGCGCTCGCCGGATTCGCCGTCCGCGGATTCGTCGGGGTCGGACACCGCGCTGAGGAGGCGCTCGCGGTGGCTTTCCTCCCACGCGGTCAGCCAGAGTTCGGGGAGCGGAACCCCCGCATCCGCGCCGGTGTCTTCGGTGTCGTCGGGGCGGAGCGGGGCGTCGAGGCGTTCCGCGAGCAGGAGGCGCACCGCGAGGTACTCGGTCAGCGAGATTGGGTGGGTGGCCTGCCAGGGGTCTGCGTCGTCGCCCGCGCGTTGCTTGATGAAGCCCGTCCAGCCGGGGAGCGCGGCGAGCTGGTGTTCGAATATCGTCTCCCACTCTCCCTGCGGATACGCGGAGAGCACGCTCTCAAGCGCGTCTACGGGGGTCTCCGGGAGGTCGGACGGCCGGTCGCAGTCCGGTATCTCGGAGTCGTGGGGAGCCATCTCGCGCCACGCCGCGTAGAACCCGGCGTCCCGGTTCGGCATCGACCACTTCGCCTGCCCCTGGTCGAGGAAGGCGGTCAGCCACTTCGACAGCACGCGGTCGACCGCGTCCGCGGCGTCCGTCTCGGAGCGCGCGCCGGCGTCCGCGGTACCGTCCGCGTCCGCTGCCATCTCGTCGAGCAGGGCGTCCGGCTCCCGAGTGATACCGTGGTCGTCGAGCACGCTCGCCAGCACGCCGGGGTCGATTCGGTCGGCCTCCCAGGCCCGCCGGAATATCTCGGGCGCGGGGTAGCCGCGGCCGCCGAACAACTGTTCGGCCTCCGCGACGGCCTCGTGGAACGGCCGGTCTTCGAACCCGGAGAGGGGGTTCGCGGTGACGAACGAGTGGAGCGGCCAGACCGCACCGACGTTCTCCGCCGCGCGCTCGATACTGCTCGCGAGGTAGTGGGATTCACGCGTCATTGTAGTTCTCCGCGGTGGTGAGTTCGGTTTCGGGGGCCGGCTGTGAGAGGTTCAGGAGGGCGACGTAGAGCCGCGTGCTCGATTCGTGCCAGCCGCGTTCGACCGCGAGGTACGCGGCGAGGAAGGCGGCGGCGACGATGCCGTGCACGGCCGAGAGGTCGGTGGGCGCGTGCGTCATCGGCACGCCCGCGAGTACGGTCGCGACGGCGGTGAACAGCACGCCGTAGACGGCGACGGGGACGACGACGATGACAGGGAGGACGACGAGCGCCGCGCCCGGGGAGAGGTTCGCGCGTTCGAGCGCGTCGCGGGCCGCGTGGAGCGCCGTCAGGGCGACGAGGCCGGCGAGGACGAGCCCGGAGTCCGGTTCCGTCCCCTTCCCGGTGAGCGCGACGAACACCGCGCCGCCGACCACCGCGGCCCCGAGGCCGACGACGAGCGACGGGAGCGACGCGCCGCTCCGGGAGTGCTCGACGGGCGCGGTCTGTTCGACCGCGCTCCCGGAGGAGAGGAACAGGTAGGCCTTGTAGAAGCCGTGGAGGATGAGGTGGGTGATGGCGGCGGCGAAGAACCCGAGGCCGCACTGAAGTATCATAAAGCCCATCTGGGCGACGGTGGAGCCGCCGAGCCGGCGCTTCACGTCCGGGCGGACGAGCAGGAGCGCCTGTCCGACGAGGGCGCTCGCGGCCCCGACGACGACGAGCACCGCCATCGCGGTCGGGATGTCGGCGAACACGGGCGCGAAGCGCGCGAGGAGGATGCCGCCGGCGTTGACGAACCCGGCGTGCATCAGCGCGGACGCGGGCGTCGGCGCGGTCATCGAGGACAGCAGCCAGTCGTGGAAGGGGAACAGCGCGGACTGAATCATCGCCGCGAGGAAGAGGCCCAGGATGGCGAGCCAGGCGACTTCGGGCGAGAGCGTGCCGGCGTGTGCGAGAATCCCCGAAATCGTGGTCGTTCCGGTCGCCCACGCGAGGAGCGCGAGCGCGCCGGCGAGCGCGCCGCCGCTCGCGAGGAAGTACCGCCGCGTGAGCGTCTCGGCGGCCTGCGCCTGCTCCCAGCCGCGGGCGTGCCCGATGAGTTCGGCCATCGTCAGTCCCATCGCGACCCACGCGGCGGCGAACAGCGCGACGTGGTCGGCGGCGGCGACGACCATCACCGCGAGCGTGAAGCCGAACGTCAGCGCGAAGAGCCGGTCGATGGCGGCGTCCCCGGCCATGTACCGCCGGGAGTAGGAGTGAACGATGCCGCTGAAGAACGCGACGGCGACCCAGACAACCGCGGTCAGGCCGTCCACGGCGACGACTCCCGGAACCCGCCACGCGGCACCGTTCGCGACCGAGATGGCGGCCGTCGCCAGGCTGAGCGCGAACAGCGTCCAGACGGCGGCGGTCGTCGCTCGCGCCACCCCCGAAGCGGACGGCGTCGTCTCCGGGAGCTGTACCGAGTCGTTCGCGCGTGAGTGTCCGGTCATCGTTCGAGTTCCCGCCGCACGGGCCGACACCCCCGCAATTCCAGGTGAGTCGTGAGCGAACTGGCCCGCCTTACCCAACTATACGAACAGACTGGTTATTATAGGCTTTGGTACGACCAAATTGTTCCCTTGGGATTGGGGCGATAACAGGATGTTCGATAATGAAGGAGTGGGGTTACTCGTCGCTCGCCGCGCGCTCCCGGGTGAGGTCGTCGAACGGCGTCGTCTCGTGACTCCGCACGAGCACCTCGTCCGAGACGGTCAACTCCATGTCGAGGAGGGCGTTCGCGACCGTCGTGATGTCCTCGTCGGTCTCCCCGACGACCGTCACGAGCAGGTTCTCCTCGCCCGTGACCAACTCCTGCACCGACACGACGCCCGGAATGTCGAGAATGTCCTGGATGCGCTCGCCGCGCTTCGGAATCGGGGCCGTGCAGAACAGGAGCATCCGGAGCGGATACCCCGACTTCTGGTAGTCCACGTTCGCGCTGTACCCCTTGATGACGCCCTCGGATTCGAGGCGCTGGATGCGCTTTCGCACCGTGCTCGACGACGCGTCAGTACGGTCGGCGATTTCGGCGGACGAGAGGTTGCGAGCGTCCTCCTGGAGCGCGTAGATGATCTCTCGGTCGATATCGTCGAGCTCGTACTCGGTCATGCGCTCCGTTTACCCCCGCGCGCATAAGGCGCTTCGCCTGCCCACGGCCGTCCCGGTCGCGCGGCCGTCTCAGTGCGTGACGCGGCGCTGGACGCGCCCCGCGAGGTCGGGATGTCGCTCGCGGAGCACCGATGGGTCGCGCTCGCCGTCCACGTTGACCACGTGCAGTTCGCCGCGCTCGCCGTCGTAGGCGTCCTGGAAGTCGTAGACGACGCCCGCGACGGTCGTGCCGTCCGGCACGTCCTCGCTCTCGCGGAGCGCGCGCACCTGCCGGTCGACGTTGCACTCCACGAGGTCGTTCACCGTGTCCGCGCGCCCGCGGCCGTCCGGCAGGCGCTCGATGCAGGGTTCGAGTTCGGGCCGCAGGAGGCCGATGCAGTGTCGGATACCGGGCGGTTCGCTGACGACATCGGTCGTGATGGCGTCGTAGGTGGCGGTGACCGCGCCGCACCCCGAGTGCCCGACGACGACGGCGAGATCGGTGCCGGCGTGTTCGAGCGGGTAGAGCACGTCCCCGGAGACGACCGTGCCCGCGCCGGTGCGCTGGACGACCCGGTTCCCGATGTTCGAACACGTGAACACGCGGCCCGGTCGGTCGTTCCCCCACATGTGGTCTTGGAGGACGCGGGAGTCCGAACAACAGACCGTCACCGCCTCGGGACGCTGCACGTCCTGCACGTCGTCGAACCGGTCGCGGAACGCGGCGACGTGCCCGTCGTTCCCGGCGAGCAGCGCGGCGAGCGTGTCCATACGACAGGAAGGGGACGCCCCGGTTAGAAACCTCGCCCTCCCGCGTCCCGGCTCCGTTCGCGCGCCGTGGGCCGTGGTACACGTACCCTCGGAAGTGTTATACGTAAACGGGGCGTACGAATGCTTGTAATGGCAAGCGGAAAAGTTGATTTCTTCAACGACACTGGCGGCTACGGATTCATCGAGACTGAGGACGAGGACGAGGACGTGTTCTTCCACATGGAAGACGTCGGCGGCCCGGACCTCGAAGAAGGCACTGAGGTCGAGTTCGAGATCGAGGACGCCCCCAAGGGCCCCCGCGCGAAGAACGTCACCCGCCTCTAAGGCGAGTTCTTCCGGACTTCTACTAACCGACTTTTCGAACGCCAGCGACGGCGTTCGCGTCTCGACTCGCGTCGAGACGACTGTTTTATACTCACTGGTGAGTGACGACGTTGTATGTCGAGCACGGTTCGTGGCGCCGTCGAACTGACGCGTCCCGGGAACGTCGTCGCCGCGGGCGTGCTGACGTTCGTCGGCGCGTTCGTCGCGGGCGGCGCGGCCGACTACCCCCTCCACACGGCGGCCGCCGTCGCGGCGACGATGCTCGCTATCGCGGCGGGGAACGCCATCAACGACTACTTCGACCGCGACATCGACGCCATCAATCAGCCCGACCGCCCGATCCCCCGGGGCGCGGTGTCGCCGCGGGGCGCGCTCGCGTTCAGCCTCGCGCTGTTCGGCGGCGCAATCGTGTGCGCGCTCGTCCTCCCCGTCCTCGCCATCGCCATCGCGGGCGTGAACCTCGTCGCGCTCCTCGTCTACACGGAGTACCTGAAGGGCCTCCCGGGCGCGGGGAACTTCGTCGTCGCCTACCTCGTCGGGAGCACGTTCCTCTTCGGCGCGGCCGCCGTCGGCGACGTGGCCGCCGGAGCCGTCCTGTGCGCGCTCGCCGCGCTCTCCACGTTCACGCGCGAGGTCGTGAAGGACGTGGAGGACATCGCGGGCGACCGCGAGGAAGGCCTGAACACGCTCCCGATAGCCGTCGGGGAGCGCCGCGCGCTCGTCGTCGCCGCGCTCTCGCTCGTCGTCGCCGTCCTCGCAAGCCCCCTCCCCTACCTCTGGGAGGTCTTCGGCGCGCCCTACCTCGCCGTCGTCGCCGTCGCCGACCTCGTGATGCTGTACGCCGCCTACGAGTCCTTCAGCGACCCGACACGCGGTCAGTTCCTCCTCAAGTACGGGATGTTCCTCGCCGTCGTCGCCTTCCTCGTCGGCCGCGCCGCCGCCCTCTGAACTTATCCCGCTCGCGCCCCACTTCTCTAGTATGCCCGTCGAGAGCGACGACGAACTCCGCGAGATACTCCAGGCAGAGACCATCGCCGTCGTCGGGTGTTCGAGCACGCCCGGCAAGGCCGCCCACGACATCCCGAAATACCTCGCAGACCACGGGTACGAGGTCATCCCGGTCAACCCCTACGCCGACGAAATCCTCGGCAAACCGGCCTACGACTCCCTCGACGACGTGGCGGAAGACATCGACCTCGTGGACGTGTTCCGCCCCGGCGACGAAGCTCCCGGAATCGTCGAGCGAGCGATCGCCCGCGACGACGTGACAACCGTCTGGCTCCAGCTCGACATCACCAGCGACGAGGCGGCCGAGATGGCGGAAGACGCCGGCCTCCGCTTCGTCCAGGACAAGTGCATGAAAGTCGAACACCGGCGGCTCCTCGGCTAGCGAACAAGCGATAAACGAGCGAAATCGGAGTTTTCCGGTCAGCCTTCCCACTCGGCGTAGGTTCCGTAGATGTCCTTGGAGAGGTAGCGCTCGCTGGAGTCGGGGAAGATGGTGGCGACGGTGTCGTGGGGGGCGTCAATGACGCCGTCGGCGATGTCGTCGGCGACCTGGCAGGCGGCGACGCTGGCCGCGCCGGCGCTGGACGCGACGAGGTGGCCTTCCTCGCTAGCGAGGCGTTTGAGTTCGTGGTGGGCGGCCTCGTCGGAGACCTGAATCACGTCGTCCACGAACTCGGGGTCGAACAGTTCGTTCGTCGCGGGGTTGTGCGTGCCGATGCCCTCGGTCTTGTACTCGTCCTCCTCGACGTGGTCGCCTTCGAGGCGCGCGTAGAGCGAGCCCTCGGGTTCGACGGCGACGACGTACGTGTCGGAGTTCTGGTCGCGGAGGTAGCGCGCGGTTCCCATGAGGGTGCCCGCGGTGCCGCAGCCGGCGACGATTGCGCCGACCTCGCCGTCGAGCGCGTCGTGAATCTCGGGGCCGGTCGTCTCGTAGTGCGCCTCCGCGTTCAATGGGTTGGAGAACTGCTGGGGGACGGCGGCGTTTTCGAGTTCGCCCGCGAGTTCGTGCGCGCGCTCGATGGCGCGCTCCATCCCGTCCTCGGTGGGCGTGTTGATGACCTCAGCGCCGAGCGCGCGCATCAACGTCTGTTTCTCCACGCTGAACCGCTCGGGCACGACGAACACCGCGTCCAGATCGAGCTGGCGGGCGGCGACCGCGAACCCGATACCGGTGTTCCCGGCCGTGGGTTCGATGACCGTGCCGCCGGGCGCGAGGTCGCCGCGTTCGAGCATCTGTTCGAGCATGTACTTCCCGATGCGGTCTTTCACGCTCGCGCCGGGATTGAACGACTCCAGTTTCGCGTACACGGGCGCCTCGTCGGGCGACTCGTGCACGCGAACCAGCGGTGTCTCCCCCACCGTGTCGAGAACCGAATCGAGGGGTTCGCGGTGCGTCGTCATCTACTCCCTCCTATCGCCGCGCGTTCTTTAGGCGTTGTCATCGCCGTCCGACTCGCCCGTATCCACGTCGAGTTCGGTGGCGATGGCGTCGAGGACTTCGCCCTGTCGCGCGACCTCGCGTTCGAGCGCCTCCACGCGTTCGTTCGTGTCGATGACGGTCTCCTGGGTCTGTTCGACGTCCTCGCGGATGGACTTGACGCGCGCCTGCAGCGAGTCGGCCACGTCCGCGAGCTTCTGCACCTTCTTCGCCGTTCCTCCGAGTCCCATACTCGCCCAAGCGAACGGGACGTTGAAGGGTCTTCCGCCACCAATCCGGGGGAGACGAAAGGCCCTTATGGGGGAGTCGACTATCGTGAACTGGACTAGGCCGGGCGGTTTGGCCCCGCCCCACCCACCCGCACTACGGTCATCAGCGGGGGCCGAACGCCGGGCGAGTCCGGGCTAACCCGCCCGGGCCCCGGAAGCCGACAGAGAAGCCTCGTCCTTCGGGGACGGCGGTCCGCGACGCGCGCCTGCAGGGGCGTCGTCGCCGCGGTTCGCCGATGGGACCCCGTCAGGCACGGAAGTGAGCAGCGGACCATCGGACGTTCGCCGCTCGAAGGGTCGCGGGGCGGAGGAGGCGACCGGGACTACCCGGGCGGGACGGCTCGGGCGACCCCGGCACGTCCACCATTCATACCGGATTTCGCGCTCGTAGCCAGTGCCTCGTTTAGAACCGCCGTTTTCCGCGTCGATGGTAGACGACCCAGTAGGCTATCGGCCAGCAGACCAGCATCGCGGCGAGGTTCACGGGGAGCGTGCTGGTCGAGTCGGGTGGCAGAACGAGCGCTGTGGCACCGGCCAGGACGGCGAATATCGCGCACGCGACGACGATGAATCGCTGGGACGCCTTCACGGTCGAACGTGGAAAGAGCGCGGAAAAAGTGTTACTCGTCGCCGAACCCGGCGATTTCGTCGCCCTGCACCTGGAGTTCGCCGTCGAGGGTGCGGGTCGGGTAGGGGATGTCGATGCCTTCCTCGTCGAAGCGCTCCTTCACGGCGGTGACGTACTCGCCGCGGGTCTTCACGAAGTCGGCGCGCGAGGGGTTCTGAATCCAGAACCGGCTCTTGAGGCCGACGTAGGAGTCGCCGAGTTCGGTGAGGCGGACGGTGACGCCGGGGTCGTCCATGATGCCGTCGTGTTTCTCGGCTTCCTCGACGATGATGTCCGTGGCTTTCTCGATGTCGTCGTCGTAGCCGATGCCGAAGAGGAACTGGAGGCGGAGTTTATTCTTCGCGACGGGGTTCTTGATGACGCCGTCGGTCAACTGGGAGTTCGGGACGGTGAGGAGTTCGTTGTCGAACGTGCGCACGCGAGTGACGCGGAGGCTGATGTCCTCCACGACGCCGGAGTACGTGCCGTTGTCCCACTCGATCCAGTCGTCGATGCGGAACGGCTTGTCCGTGTAGATGAAGACGCCGGCGACGAAGTTCTGGAGGACGTCCTGCATCGCGAGGCCGATGGCGAGCGTCGCGGCGGCGGCGATGGTCGCGAGGCTGGTGAGGAAGTTCCCGTAGCCCGCGAACCCGAACGCGACGCCGAACCCGACGAACACGATGACGATGCGCACGAGGCGCTTCAGGGGTTTCCGGGAGTGCGCGTCGAGGTCGCGGGCTTTGAGCGCGCGGTCGACGAGCGGGACGACGGTGAGGCGGCCGACGAGGTAGACCGCGAGGAAGGCCACCACGAAGTAGAGGAGTTGGGTGACGGCGAGCGCGTACTGGGGGATGGCGTCGTCGAGGAACGGGAGCGGTTCGACCATCAGTGGTACACCGCCGTGTTCCCGCGAGTCCTGACGAGGTCGGCGCTCGCGCGGTCAGCGAGGTCGTCGGCGAGTTCCTCGGTGTCGGTGCCGCCGCGCGACGAGCGGAGGAACTTCACCTTCACCACGTCGCGGGTGTCGAGCTGGTTTTTGAGTTCGTCCACGACCGACTCCACACCCTCCTTTCCGACCCACACCGTCACGTCGGCGTTGTGCGCCTTCGTCTTGAGTTCCTCTGTGGTCATGTCTACGCACCCGTTCGGGCGCGTCTTAAAAGAATCGTACGGCTCTCCCGGCACAGACCCGAACCTTTTTCGTTTAGGCTCGCCTAAACCAGCGTGATGGCTCCGCCACCGGCCACCACAGACCCGCCACGCCGCGCGGACGAACCGGACATCCCGCTCGTCACCGCGCGCACCGTGGGCGACGACCGAACCGTCTTCACCGAGGACGACAACACCGACGGCTGGATAGCCACCGACATCACCGTCGTCCCCCTCCGATAACTCCCGTCTCCCGACGGACGCACCGCCTCGTGCATGCCACGGTGCGTCCCTCATGCCACCACGCCCGTCAGTCGTACGGATACCGCGCGTGCGCCCCGCAGTCACACGTCACCACCACGTGCCCGTCCTGCGTGCGAACCCGCGCGTTCCGCCCCGGAATCAGGTAGGAATCACAGGAATCACAGGAAAAACGCTTGAGCTTCCGCGGGAGCGAGAGGCGGTGGCGCTCCGCGATGCGACGCGCCCGCCGCACGTACGTCCGCGCGCGCTCCGCGTCGCCCGCCGCGGCCGCCTCCTTCGCGAGCAGCCCCAGGCGCTCGATTCGCTCCGCCGCTATCTTCATCGCCCGATGCTCGGGGGCCGCCGCCGAAAACGGTTCCGGTGATTATGCATAGGAGCACACTATTCTATTCAAATTATTGACGGCGGGGGTGGGAATACAATTGAGAGTATTTTTAACAGTCTCCCATTCCGTCTCTCCTAATTAGACGGGGTTCCCCATCGATATGCGATAAGTTCGGTTTGGTCTCCCGCGAGGAGGTGGTCTCCTGTTGCGGCGACGGGTGATTGAATCTCACCGAATCGTTTTTCGACACCCGATTCGGCGTTGACTAACTGGTGCGCATACGTTCCGCCTTTACGGAGGTCAGCGACGAAATCGCCTCCAAGCCCAATGCGAGTTATTGCGCCTCCGTCATAGACTGTACTCCACCGGATATCCTCTCCGTGATGGGGAATCGAAATAATACTGTCCGCAGATTCAGACAAACTGTAGACGTTTAGTACGAGCGAAGAAGCCGTGACGATTGGATGCCACACTCGCCACTCGGTGATTTTCGGGTCGAGGCCTATCGTCCGTCTCAGTGTGCCATCGGCCGCATACGTCTGTACGCTCTTGTTCACTAATACGTGAATCCCGTACTCGGTGAGAACGGGTGGTATCCGCGTCGGGCCCATATCTACTGTCCATTCACGTTCTCCTGTCGCTGCATTAAGCGCGTCGAGTGTTCGGTCAGTTGTTGCCAGATAAACCGTATCAGTGCTCGCCGTTGGGATTCGAGATATCTCCGAGCGCGACCAGCTCTTTCGCAGGGTGGCCGAATCGTATCTCCGAACTGCCACCGTTCCACGGTCGCGACAGCTGAGAATACCGTTCTGCGTGCGGAGTATCGGCCCGACACCAGCGTCGTCGACCGTTCGCGTTGCAACGATGGCTCCCGACTGCGCGTCCAGTGCGTAGAGTACGCCTGTGTCACCCGTTCGCGGCGCGGCGTTGACGAACACGCGATTCGCGTCGGGGGCGACGAGCGGCGTGCCGATTCGGTTCGCGTCGAGTGGCGTCCGCCAGTTCCGCCGGCCGGTTTCGAGGTCGAGTGCTTCGATGTAGCTGGTTTCCCGGTACTCGGAATCCGGGCCGTACGCGACGTAGGCCGTGTCGGTCGTCATCACCGGGTCTTCCAGGGTACTCTCCCGGTCGCCGTACTTCGACCAGAGCGGCGTCGACTCCGGCCGGTTTCCTTTCACGGGCGCGGTGTACGTTCTGGCGGGGTCGCGGCCGTACATCCGCCAGCCGGGAACGGCGTCGCCCGTGCGCACTGGGGCCGGCTCCGTCGAACTCGCACAGCCCGCGGACGCCGCGACACCGGCTACGATTCCGGTCGTGAGGAACTCGCGCCGGTTCATACATTTTATACCATCATCTAGGTTAATAAAGGCGGTTGGCGTTTCCGAGTGACCAAGACTCCGGGGTCGGCCTTCCGTTCGCGCTCGCGAGTGAGGCGTTTCGGTGGGGTTTTTCGCCCGCCCCCGCGTTCTCGGTGTATGCGCGTCCTCAACTACCTCGAACTGGAAGACCGCCTCCGCGGCGGTATCGTCACCGCGACTCGCCAGCAGCGCGCGGCGCTCGCGGACACCGACGTCGAGGTCGTCACGACGCCCTGGCAGGGCGGCACGCCGTTCGCGGCGGGGAAAGCCCGACTCACGGGCGCGCCGTTCTTCCGCGAGTACGACGTGGCGCACTGCAACACCATCGGCCCGGGGTCGCTCGCGGTCGCGCGCCACGCGAAGCGCAACGACATCCCACTGATTCTGCACGCGCACACGACCGCCGAGGACTTCGCGGACTCCTTCCGCTTCTCGACGCAGGCCGCGCCCGCCCTCAAGCGCTACCTCAAGTGGTTCTACTCGCAGGCCGACCGCGTGCTCGTCCCGAGTCAGTACACGAAAGACCTCCTCGACTCCTATCCCGTGGACGCGCCCATCCAGACCATCACGAACGGCGTGGACGCCGCGAGTCTGGAGGGGTATGAGTCGTTCCGTGAGGAGACCCGGGAGCGCTTCGACATCGACGACCTCGTCGTGTTTTCGGTGGGTGAGGTCATCGAGCGCAAGGGCCTCACCACCTTTTGCCGGGTCGCCCAGGACACCGACTTCGACTTCGCGTGGTTCGGGCCCTACGAGTCCGGGCCGCAGGCGTCGAAGACGACGAAGCGCTGGGTCGAAGACCCGCCCGAGAACGTGACGTTCACGGGCTACATGGACGACAAGCGCGCGGCGTTCGGCGCGGGCGACATCTACATGTTCCCCGCGAAGGTCGAGAACCAGGGTATCGCCGTCCTCGAAGCGATGGCGTGCGGGAAACCGGTCGTCCTCCGCGACATCGACGTGTTCGACGAGTTCTTCACGGACGGCGAGGACTGCCTGAAAGCCGAGACGGACGCCGAGTTCGCGGACGCGCTCGAACGCCTCCGCGACGACCCAGACCTCCGCGAGCGCCTCGGCGAGGGCGCGCGCGACACCGCGGCCGAGCACAGCCTCGACGTGGTCGGCGACCGCCTCACGGACGTGTACCGCGAGGTCGCGGGGAAAGGAGACGCCCTATAAGGCGGGGGTGAGTACCGCCGCACAATGGTTCCACGGGTCGCCGCCTTCACGGACACCTACCTCCCGACGGTGAACGGCGTCACGTACACGATTCAGACGTGGCGCGACCGCTGGCGGCAGCGCGGCGGCCGGATGCCCGTCGTCTACCCCGGGTCGGACGAGTACGCGCCCGACGACGGCGAACACCCCGTTCGCAGCCTCCCGTTCCCGTTCTACGAGGGGTTCCGACTCGGAACGCCGACGATTCCGCGCGCGCTCGACGACGTGGACGTGGTGCACGCGCACACGCCGTTCGCGCTCGGCGTCGCGGGCTACCGGCTCGCCCGCCGGAACGACCTCCCGTTCGTCGCGCACTACCACACGCCGACGAGCGAGTACGCCGAGTACATCGTCCCCGACGCCGTCACGGGGTTCACGGAGCGCGCGAGCGAGCGCTGGGAGCGCGTCTTCCTCGACCGCGCCGACCTCGTGCTCACGCCAAGCGAGGAGACGAAACGCCACGTTGAAACCGAAATCGGCGTGGACACGCCCGTCGAAGCCCTCCCGAACGGCATCGACCTCCAGCAGTTCCGACCGACCGACCCCGCCGAGTTCCGGGAGCGTTTCGACCTCCCGGACGGCCCGCTCGTCGGGTACACGGGCCGGCACGGCTACGAGAAACGCCTCCGCGACCTCGTGGACGCCGCCGCCGAAGTGGATGCAACGCTCGTCTTTGGCGGGGACGGCCCCGCGCGGAGCGACCTCGAAGCCCGCGCCCGCGAAAACGGGGTGGACGCGCGCTTCCTCGGCTTTCTCGACCGCGCCGACCTCCCCGCGTTCTACTCGTCGCTGGACGTCTTCGCGTTCCCGAGCCCCGTCGAAACCCAGGGACTGGTCGCGCTCGAAGCGAACGCCTGCGGCACCCCCGTCGTCGCCGCGGACGCCGGCGCGCTCGCCGAGACCGTCGTGGACGGCGAGACCGGCTACCACTACCCGCCCGGCGACACCGCCTCGTTCGCGCACGCCATCGAGCGCGCGCTCGCCGACCGCGACCGACTCGCGGAGACGTGTCTCGAACACAGAGAACGCGTCGGCGTCGAGAAAGCGGTCGACCGCCTCGAAGCGGTCTACGAACGCCTCTAGTCTTCGAGCGCGTTCGCGATGCGGTCGAGCTTGTTGTTCGTGCGCTCGACTTCCTTCCGGAGCTGTTCGACCTCGCGCGCGAGCTTCTCGCTCGACTCGCTCCCGCCCTCGCCGCGACCGCCGCGACCGCCCGGCCCTGCGCCGCCGGGGCCGCCGCCCATGCCGCCGGGGCCGCCACCGCCCATCATGCCGCCCATCATCTGCGCGAACGGGTTCCCGCCGCCGCCCATGCCGCCGGGGCCGCCGCCGCCCATCATTTCCTCCATCTTCTCGCGGCGGTCTTCGGCGGACTCGTCGCCGCCCTCCTCGCGTTCCTCCGCTCGCTTCTCTCGAATCTCCTCGATTCGCTCGCGGAACGAGGACTCCTCTTCTCCGTCGTCTTCGGGTTCGTCTTCCGGCATACGCGGGGGTTCGACTGCCGGCGGGAAAAGCCCTTCCACGTCGCGACGGCGGATAGACCTATTACGGTTCTCGACAATCCCCGTGGTAACGCGACGAACTCCATGAAGACAGACAGCGACCCGACGAGCGAGGAGGAGTTCCACGACGAACTACGGGCGTTGCTCGCGGCGGCCCACGAACGCGGCGTGGACGTTCGGGGCGGCTGGGACTGCCGGTTCGACGACGGTGGCCCCGACTTCGAGGTGGTGGTCGTGGAGGCGCAGAAACCCTAGTCGAGCGCGTCGAGGTCGGGGAGGGCGGGCGCGCCCTCGACGTCCTCGCGGACGACCTCGATGGCGTTCCGGAGTGAGCCGTGTTCCGCGAGGTAGGCGACGCCGACGCTCGACTTCACGACCTCCGCGGCTTTCCCGGTGAGGACTTCGGGGCCGAGCTGTGCGACCGCGCCGTCCCCGACGCTGACCAGCCAGCCCGGGCTCTCGAAGCGCCACTGCTCCAGCCGGGGGTCGAACCCGTCTGTCTCCTCCAGGGACGCGAGGAGGTTGCGGGCGGCGACGTCCGTGGCGCGCACGGCGGCCTGCGCGCTCGCCGGGACGACCGCGCCGTCGGCGTCCACGACCCTGGCGGCGTCCCCGACCGCGAACGCGTTCTCCGCGAATTCGAGCGTCCCCCGGACGCCCCGGCGTTCGCCGTCGAGCGCGTCCGGCCCGCGGATGCCGCCCGTCCAGACGAACTGGTCGTAGGCGATGGGGTCGCGTTCCGCGAACTCGACTTCGGCGTCGGTCGTGCCCGTCACGGCGGCGTTCGTGTGGACGGTGACGTCGAGGCGGTCGAGTTCGCGGCGGACGGCCCGCCGGAAGTTCTCCGGGAACCCGGTCGTCACGTCCGCGGAGCGGTCGACGAGCACCACGTCCACGTCGTCTTCGACGCCTTCCTCGCGCGCGAGCGCGGCGAACTCGCCCGCGACCTGCACGCCGGAGAGCCCCGCGCCGCCGACGACGACCGTGCCGCCGCCCGTGTCGAGAACGCCCTCGAAGTCGCGGCGGGCGCGCGCGGCGTGTTCGAGGCGCTTCATCGGCGTCGCGTGCTCCTCCACGCCGGGGAGGTCGTAGAACGCGGTCTGCGCGCCGAGACAGACCGCGACCGCGTCGTACTCCAGGTCGCCGCCGTCGTCGAGACTCACGGTCTTCGCGTCGGTGTCGATGCCGCGCACGGTGTCCTCTCGAACCTCGGCGCGCTCCGTGAGGTCGGTGAGGGGGATGGTGATGGCGTCCGTGAGGCCGGGTTTCCGGATGACGCGGTGGAGTTCGTGCTGGACGAGGTGGTCGCCCGTGTCGTCCACCAGGAGTAGTTCCGCGTCCCTGGGGAGGCGGTCTTCCAGTTTCCGCGTGAGCAACAGTCCCGCGTATCCTCCGCCGAGCACGACGACTCGCATACGCATAGATGCCGCGCCGCCACCGAAAAGCCACCGGCCCTAGAACAGCGCCTCGCTCTCGTCCAGCACGCGCGCCGGCCCGCCGACCTCCCAGACGCGCGTGTCGACGCCCGTCGCCGCGATGGCGTCCTCGACGTCCTCGGCGTGTTCCGCGGTGGTGTTCACGTAGACGGTCGCGCCCGTGTCCGTCGAGAACCACGCCGGCGTCCCGTCCGCTCGCAACTCCCGCACGGTCTCGAACACCTCCAGGGTGTCGGGCTTCCAGTACACCCAGCCGGCGGGACCGGTCATCGTGGTCGCGGCGAGCGAGAGCGAGTCGTGCTCCGCGGTCTCGAACACGCGCTCCGTGTCGCCGGCGCGGACGGCGTTCCGCATCTCCGCGAGCTGGTCTTCGACGTGGACGCGGCGCGCGTCGAACATGTGGCTGTCCTCGGCCTCGTCGTGCGCGGCCTGCGTCTCCTTGTACGCCGGAACCTCCGCGATGACGATGCGGATGTCCTCCTCAAGGCTGTCGGCGGCGTCGAGGCGGTGGCTCCGGCACTCGGCGTCGCTCATCCCGCCGCCGAGGTCGGAGTACCCGCCGGTGACGGCGCGCGCGGCCGACGCGGAACCGCGGCGGGCGATGGTGGACATCTCGGGGTGGCTGAGGTCGAGGCCCGCGGCCTCGCAGGCGGCGACGGCGGCCGCCGCGAACCCGGAAGCGGAGGAGCCGAGGCCGATGTTCGTCGGGAAGTCGTTCTCGCTCACGAGTCGCGCGCGGGTGTCGATGCCGGCGCGCTCGCGCACCTCGTCCAGCACGCTCTCGATGCGGTCGGCCCCGCTCCCGGTCACGCGGTCGCCGCCGATGACGTACTCGTCCGCGTCCAGGTCGTCGTCGAACGCGACGGTCGTGGTGGTGTTGGCGGGCGCGGTGCAGACGCTGATGCTGTCGTGGTAGGGGTAGCGCGCGTCGTGGTCGCGCATCCCGTGGTACTTCACGAGCCCCTGAATCGGGTGGGCTTTCGCGGTGGCCTTCATACGTCGTAGGCGTCGCGTCGCCGGCATAAACGCCCCGGAAGCCCCCGGGCGGCGCAAAAACCTTTGTCGTGGCATCTCGTGGCACGCGTATGGAGAGCGTGAATCCAGCGACGGGAGAGCGAGTCGAGACGTACGACGAACACGACGACGGGGACGTGGAGGACGCGCTCGCCGCCGCTGACGACGCGTTCCAGGACTGGCGGGAGGTGCCGATTCGGGAGCGCGAGAAACTGCTCGCGAACGCCGCGGACGTGCTCCGGGAGAACAAAGAGCGGTACGCGAAACTCATCACGCGCGAGATGGGGAAACCCATCGAGCAGGCGCGCGCGGAGGTCGAGAAGTGCGCGTGGGGCTGTGAGTACTACAGCGAGCACGCGAGCCAGCACCTCGGGGACGAACCGCGCGCGAGCCCCGCGGGCACGGAGGTGTTCACGTCGTACGAGCCGCTAGGGACGGTGCTCGCGGTGATGCCGTGGAACTACCCGTTCTGGCAGGTGTTCCGGTTCGCCGCGCCCTACCTCACCGCGGGCAACACGGGGGTTCTGAAGCACGCGTCGAACGTCCCCGGGTGCGCGAAGGCCATCGAGGAGGTGTTCGTCGAGGCCGGGTATCCCGAGGACGTCTTCCAGACGCTCCTCGTCGGGTCGGGGAAGGTGGACGACATCCTCGCGGACGACCGCGTGAAGGCCGCGACGCTCACCGGGAGCGGGCCCGCCGGGCGCGCGGTCGCGGAGACCGCTGGACGCCACCTGAAGAAGACCGTGCTGGAACTCGGCGGGAGCGACCCCGTCGTCGTGCTGGACGACGCGGACATCGACGAGCACATCGAGACGATGGCGCAGGCGCGCTACCAGAACACCGGCCAGTCCTGCATCGCGGGCAAGCGCTTCATCGTTCACTCGGACGTGTACGACGAGTTCCTCGACGCCTTCCTCGACGAAGTCGATGGGTACTCGGTCGGCGACCCCGAGAACCCCGAGACGGACGTGGGGTCGATGGCGAGCGAGGGCCTCATGGAGGAACTCCACGAGCAAGTCCGAGAGAGCGTCGAGGCGGGCGCGACCGTCGAACGCGGCGGCGAACCCCTGGATAGAGCGGGCGCGTTCTACCCGCCGACGGTGCTCACGGACGTGCCGAAGGGCAGTCCGGCGGACGAACAGGAGTTGTTCGGACCGGTCGCGTCCGTCTTCGAGGTCGATAGCGAGGCGGAGGCGGTGGAGAAGGCGAACGACACGGACTTCGGTCTCGGCGCGAGCGTCTGGACGGAAGACCGCGACCGCGGCGAGCGCGTCGCCCGCCAAATCGAGGCCGGCTGTACGTACGTGAACCAGCTCACGAAGTCCGACCCGCGCGTCCCCTTCGGCGGTATCGGCATCTCCGGGTACGGCCGCGAACTCGCGAGCGACGGCATCCGCGAGTTCGTGAACCGGAAGACGGTCTGGATTGAGTAGGTCTAAGCGCCCGGCGCTCCCTCCCTCGGTATGGGCGAACGTCCCGATTCTCGGAGCGCACACGTCGAGGAGGTCATCGACCGACTCAGCGACGAGTACCCGGAACCCGAAATCTCCCTGAACTTCTCGAACCGGCTCGAACTCCTCATCGCCGTCGTGCTGTCCGCGCAGTGCACGGACGAGCGCGTGAACAAAGTCACCGCCGACTTGTTCGAGAAGTACGACTCCGCCGAGGACTACGCGAACGCGGACGAGGACGACCTCGCAGAAGACATCAACTCTATCACGTACTACAACTCGAAGGCGGGCTACATCACGAACGCCTGCGCGAAAATCGTCGAGGAGCACGACGGCGAAGTGCCGGACTCGATGTCCGACCTCACCGACCTGCCCGGCGTCGGCCGGAAGACCGCGAACGTCGTGCTCCAGCACGGCCACGACATCACGGAAGGCATCGTCGTGGACACGCACGTCCAGCGCATCAGCCGGCGACTGGGCATCACCGAGGAAGAACGCCCCGAAGCCATCGAGGACGACCTGATGGACGTGGTTCCCCGCGAACACTGGAAGAACTACACGCACTGGCTCATCGCGCACGGCCGCGACACCTGCACCGCCCGCAATCCCGACTGCGCGGACTGCCTCCTCGAAGACATCTGTCCCTCCTCAAAACTCGACAACAGCGTCGACCTCGCCAGCGGCGACGCGTGGTAGGAAAACCCCGAACCGCTTACAGTCGGTAGTCGTTCTGCGCGGACCGTTTTCTGCGGCGGGCACGGGCGGCCCGCCGCGAAAACCCTCCACGAAAAAACCGCGTCCGCCTAGAGCCGGTAGTCGTGTTCGCCGTCCTCGCTGTCGAGGAACGCGGTGACGAGGTCGATGGTTGCGTCGATGTCGTCGCCGTTGGCGGCTTCGACGGGCGTGTGGAGGTAGCGGGTGGGGATGGACACCGCGCCGACGGGTTTCGCGCCGTGCGTGTTCTGGAAGCCGGCGGTGTCCGTGCCGCCCGCGGGGAGGACTTCGAGCTGGTGGTCGATGTCCTCGGTTTCGGCGACGGTGCGGAGGCGCTTGTGGACGTTCGGGTTCGTGATGACGCTGCCGTCCTTGAGCTTTATCGCCGCGCCTTCGCCGAGCGTGGTGACGTAGTCGGCCTCGTCGCTCACCTGCGGAACGTCGTTCGCGACGGTCACGTCGAGCGCGAGCGCGAGGTCGGGGTCGAGGTCGACGCCGAGCGCCCGCGCGCCCCGCAGACCGACCTCCTCCTGCACGGTCGCGGCGAAGTGCACCGTCACGTCGGGGTCGATGCGCTTTGCGGCCTCCAGCATCGCGAACAGGCAGACGCGGTCGTCGAGGCTCTTTCCGGTGACGTTCTCGCCCACCCGTTCGGTGCGCTGGTCGAGCGTCACCTGGTCGCCGACGGAGACGAGGTCGTCGGCGTCGTCGCCGTCCAGTCCGAGGTCGACGTACACGTCGTGCACCTCGTCTTTCTTCCCCTGCTCGTCCTCGTCCTGGGTGTGCGGCGCGAGCGACCCGATGATTCCGGGAACGTCCTTCTCATCGGTGTGGACGGTGACGCGCTGCGCGCGGAGGATGCGGGCGTCCCAGCCGCCGAGCGCGTCCAGCTGGAGGAAACCGTCGTCGGTGACGTGACGCACCATGAATCCGATTTCGTCCATGTGCGCGGCGACTGCGACCTCGTAGTCGGGGTTCTCCGCGCCCTCGATGGTCGCGACGACGTTCCCCATCGAGTCCGTGCGCAGTTCGTCCGCGACGCCGTCGAGTTCGCGGCGGACGATGTCCCGGATTCGGTCTTCGTAGCCGGGGACGCCCCGGGCTTCCGTGAGTTCCTTCAGCAGATCGAAGTCGAACGACATACCGAGAAATCAGCCGACCACGCGTATAAAACGACGCGTTCCGGACTATACGTCCCGTTCCACGACGAACCGCGTGAACTCCTCTAAATCCGCCTGCGCGTCCGGCGTCAGCGGCACGTCCACGAGGTGGTCGCGGGCGTCCGCCGCGAGGTCGAGCGCGCGCTCCCGGGCGTACGAGAGGCTGCCGGTCTCCTGGATGATGTCGATGGCGTCCAGCACCATCTCGTCCGTGGTGTCGTCGCTCGCGAGGATCGTTTCGAGGCGGCTGGCCGCGTCCGCCTCGGCGTTCTCGACGGCGTGCACGGTCATCAGGGTCTTCTTCCCCTCGTGGATGTCGTTCCCGAACGCCTTCCCGAAGTCGCCCGCGCGGTCGAGCGAGTGCTCGATGTCGAGGATGTCGTCCCCGATCTGGAACGCGATACACAGCGTCTCCATGTAGTCCGCGAGCGCGTCCTCTATCGCGGGCGGCTGGTGGGTGACGATGGCGGCGAGCCGGCCGACGATGCGGCCGAGACACCCGGTCTTGCACGCGCACATCTCCATGTACTCGGCCTCCGTGAGGTTCACGCCGTCCTCGTTGTGCCAGTGGATGTCCATTCCCTGCCCGAGGTGGGTGCGGTTCAGTTCGTACGTCAGCATCTCGTAGACCGCGAGCCGGGTCTCGTCGTCCAACTCGGCGGGGTTCCGGGACACCACTTTGAGCGGGATGAAGTAGAGCGCGTTCCCCGCGTTCAGCGCCACGTCCTCGCCGTAGCGGTGGTGGAGGGCTTCCTCGCCCCGGCGGAGGGTCGCGCCGTCCTCCACGTCGTCCACGATGATGGTGCCGTTGTGGAGGATTTCGGGCACCGTCGCGTACGGCAGGAACCGCTCGGGGTCGCCCCCGAGTCCCTCGATGATGCGGAGGAACGCGACGGCGCGCCAGCGCTTCCCGCCGCGGTCGAGGAGATCCCAGACGGGGTCGTGCAGGCCCTCCGCGAGGGCGTCCGCGTCGTACTCGTACCGCGCGTCACCGAAGAACTCCGCGACGTACGCCTCGTCGGGGTCGCGGGGGAGGACGCGCGCGATGGCTTCGTCCACGGCGGGCCGCCACTCGGCCAACGTCTCGCGCATACCCCAGGAGAGGATGTCACCGCGCAAAAAACTTCAGTTCCCCCGCGCACCGTTCCACAATCCTTAACGTCGAACCGCGCACAGGTGTGTCCATGAGTGACGAACTCGAAGCCGAACTCCGCGCAGAGCTCACGGACGCGTTCGAGAACGCCGACTACCCCGTGAAAAACCAGATGGGGCTCGTGCCCGCGCTCCCGAACGGCCCCGCGACGAAGTTCGAGGCCGGCGACGGCGAGGTCTCCTTCACCGCGATGGAACTCGCGTCCAAACTCAGCGGGAACGCCGACTTCCCCTACGACGACGTCGAGAGCCTCGTCGACGACATCATCGAGGGCCTCAAGGACGACGGCACCCTCTAACGTCGGCGTTCCAGCGGCTGAGAACCGCCCCCGTGTTTTTCGTGCGTTCGCGTCGAACAGTCGCGCATGGAAGTGCGAGTCGACCGCCTCGGCGTCCTCGGCGTGCTGGGCGTCCTGGGTGTTGTGACGAACGAACCGGCGCTGTTCGGCCTGTTCGCGCTGTTCGCGTTCTTCGCGAGCGACCGCACGATACCGGTCGGCGAGTAGGCCGTACCGGCAACCCACTCGGTCTCCCGTAACCGTTAGGTGCGTCCTGCGTGGACTCTCGGGTATGACCGAGTGGATCGGCGACACCTTCACTTCTGACACTGGCTGGAACCACCTCGAACGACTCGTGGACGTCGGCGACCGGATGGCCGGAAGCGACGGCGAGCGGGCGGCCGCGGAGGCGACGCGGGACGCGCTCGCGGAGTACGCAGACGACGCGTGGCTGGACGAGTTCGAGATTCAGGGCTGGGAGCGCGGACGTTCGGAAATCGAGGCGGGCGACACCGAACAGGACTGCATCGCGCTCCCGCGGTCGCCCGCCGGCGACGTGTCGGGCGAGTTCGTCGACCTCGGGTACGGGCTCCCGTCGGACTTCGAGGAGCACGACATCGAGGGGAAGGTCGTGATGGTCGCGTCGAACGTCCCCGACTACTTCGACCGCTTCATCCACCGCCGCGAGAAGTACTACTACGCCGTCGAGGGCGGCGCGGCCGCGTTCGTCTTCCGGAACCACGTCGAGGGCTGTCTGCCGCCGACGGGGAGCGTCGGGAACGCGGACGCCCCCATCGGCGACATCCCCGCCGTCGGCGTGTCGAAGGAGGTCGGTTCCCGGCTCTCCCGGCGCTTCGACGGCGACGACGTGTCCGTCTCGGTGGACGCGGAGACGCCCGACGCGACGAGCCAGAACGTGCACGCGACGCTCGGCCCCGACACGACCGAGGAACTCCTCGTCACGAGCCACGTGGACGCGCACGACATCGCGGAGGGCGCGATGGACAACGGCGCGGGCACGGCGATGGTCGTGGAACTCGCGCGCACGCTCGCCGAGCGCGAGGAGGAACTCGACACGAAGGTGCACTTCGTCGCGTTCGGCGCTGAAGAGGTCGGGCTCGTCGGCTCCGAGTACGACGCCGCGAAGCGCGACCACGACGACATCGAGGCCGTGCTGAACTTCGACGGCGTCGTCCGCGGCCGCACGCTCTCCTTTACGACGCACGGGTTCGACGCGCTCGCGGACGCCGCTGAGCGGGTGGGCGAGCGGTTCGGCCACCCGGTGACGACGACGCCCGAACTCGGCCCGCACTCCGACCACTGGCCGTACACGCAGTGGGGCGTCCCCGGCTACCACGTGATGAGCGAGACCGGTGACGAGGGCCGCGGCTGGGGGCACACGTTCGCGGACACCCTCGACAAGCTCGAAGCCCGGGACTTCCGCGAGCAGGCCATCCTCCTCACCGACCTCGCCGTCGACCTGGCGAGCGACGAGTTCGCGGTCGCGCACGCCAGCCCCGCGGACATCGCGAGCCAGCTGGAGGACGAGGACAAGGCGAAGGGGATGAAGATAACGGGCGACTGGCCGTACGACGAGTGAGTCGATGACGGGACTCTCGGACGTGGAGACGGTGGGCGTGCGCGGCGAGCGTGCGGACGCCCTCGCGGCGTTCGTCGCGGAGCACGACCGCGACCCCGTGACCGGCGACCCCGGGGCCGTGGCGGACGCCGACCTCGTGGTGGCGGACGGCGAGGCCGCGCTGTACGACCTCGTGCGCGCCGGCGCGGACGCGCCCGTGCTCGTGCTCGGGGACGTGCCCGGCATTCCGTCCGCCCGCTGGGAGCGCCACGCGAACGCGATGACGCACGCGTTCGTCGGGAACGCGGGCGTTCACGCGACGCCGCTCCTGTCCGTCCGCGCGGACGGCGAGACGTACCGGGCGCTCGCGGACGCGATGGTCGTCACGGACGAACCCGCGCGCATCTCCGAGTACGGCGTCCACGCGGCGAACGAGACCGTGGACACGGTGCGCGCGGACGGCGTCACGGTCGCCACGGCGGCCGGTAGCAGGGGATACGGGAGCGCCGCTGACGGCCCCGTCGTCGCGCCCGGCGTGGACGCCGTCTCCGTCGTCCCCGTCGCGCCGTTCCGCGTCGACCAGTCGAACTGGGTGCTCCCGCTCCCGACCGACCTCACCGTCGAGCGCGAAACCGCCGACGTGGTGTTGCTCGTGGACGACCGCGAGGTCGCCACGCTCGACCACGACGCGACGGTTCGCATCGACCACGGCGGCACGCTCCCCGTCGTCACCACGCCCGAGACCACCGGCTTCTTCGACTGACGACGCCGCGCTTCACTCCGTAGACACGCGGAGCTCCACGTTCCGGCGTTCGCCTTCGAGGTCGGCGACGACGCGCTCGACGACGCGCTCGCCCTCCTCGACGACGCGTTCGGCCGCCTTCTCCACCACCCAGTCGAGGCTGACGAACGCCGGGAGCGACACCGCGTTGTCCGCCGACGCCGGGTCGTACTCGACTTCGAGCGTCACCCGCGACCCCGCGCCCGACTCGGTTTCCACGGGGTCGATTCGCCAGCGCCCGCTCGCGTCGAGGTCTTTCGTCACCTCCCACTCGATGCGGTGTGGCGGCTCGACCGCCGTCACCTCGGAGTGGACGGTGTAGGTGAGTTTCCACCACGAGAAGTGGAGGCGATAGCGGGTGCCGGGACCGCCGTCGCCGGACTGGTCGACGCCCGTGAGGTGTTTCGAGTACGCGGCGTACCCGGGGAAGTCCAGCAGGAACTCGTACGCCTCGCTCGGCGGGATGCGGACGACGGTGCTGACCGAGAGCCTGTTCACGGCCTGCCCTGGGTGCGCCCGGGGCTTAGTTCGCTCGCCGGAACCGGGACGCTTCTCAATCCCCGCCGTCTTCTCTCGGGTATGTCCGACACACCCACCGTTGGCATCGTCGGCGGCGGCGTCGCCGGCCTCACCGCGGCGACGTTCACCGCGCGCGCCGACCTCGAAACGACCGTGTTCGACGCGGGCGAATCCATCTTCGCGCGGAACGCGCACGTCGAGAACCTCCCCGGGTTCCCGGCGGGCGTCAACCCCCGAACCTTCCTCGACCTGACGCGCGAGCAGGCGACCGAATCCGGCGCGAACGTCGTTGACGCCGAAGTCGCGGACGTGACCGCGACCGGCGGCGGCTTCGAGGTCACCGCGGACGAGACCCACGAGTTCGACTTCGTCGTCGTCTCCTCGTGGTCGGACGCGTCCTTCCTCGACGACCTCGGCCTCGACTTCATCGAACAGGGGACGAAGACGTACCTCGACACGAACGGCCAGGGCCGGACCGGCGTTCCCGGGCTCTACGCGGCGGGCCGGGTCGCGGGCCGCTACCACCAGGCCGTCGTCTCCGCGGGGAGCGGCGCGGAGGCCGCGCTCAGCCTCATCGAGGACTCAGACGTGCCCTTCTACCACGACTGGGTCGCGCCCGAGGGCTACTTCACGGGCCGCGGTCGCGAGGTGCCGCCGGGCTGTGAGGAAATCGACGAGGCGGAACGCGAGCGCCGCGAGCGCGCGTCGATGGAGCGGATGCGGGAGGCGTTCAGCGAGCGCCACCCGGACACGCCGACGATGCATCCGTCCGTCGAGGAGTAACCCCGTCGCACGCTACCACGCCACATTATTTCTACGGCTATTCCTGAATAACAAAACTCAAAAGGGCGGAACCAATATCCTCGCTTGCTCCTCGGTGGAGCGGTGGTCGGCACGACGGCGTTGGAAGTGGTTGGATGACAGACGCTGTCAGCGGCCGACCACCACTCGACTCATTGAAATAGCGCCACATAAAAGTGTGCTCTGGCTGGTATATTTGCGAGCTACGCGTGGTCTACGACGCGCACCGCGTACGACGCGTCCAGCGCCGCAGTCCCGCGCCGCACGAACCAGACCTTCGTCGTCTCCGCGCCCGTGATGCTCGTGTCCACCGCGACGTGCGCGCGGAGCGTGCCGTCGTAGCGGTCGAACCCCGTGAGACACGCCGCGCGCGGACGCGCCCGGTTCCGCACGAACACCACCGCGAGCGCGCGCTCCCCGAAGTCCGTCCCCGCGACGAACGACGCCGCGTACTCCGGGAGGGCGTCGTGCCACTCCGGGCGCGACCGGTACACGTCCATCCCCCGCACGCGGCCTCCGACGAACCGGGGCGCGTCCGCGAACGTCACCTCCCGAACCTCGCCGCCGACGGGATTCGCGCACGCCTCCGGGAACGACTGGCTCGTCCGCGAGCGGAGCGTTGGCGTCGCGGAGCGCGCGCTACACCCAGCGAGCGCCGCGAGCGCGGCCGCCGACACGAACGCTCGTCGCTTCACACTCCAGACCTGTCACGACACGAATTATATGTTGGGGTCGGGGCGCGTTCTCCAAACTACTTTGACGGTGCTCGCCCTCTCCTCGGACGAATGCTGGAGGGAGTGAACGTCGCGCTCGGCGTCTCCGGGAGCATCGCGGCGGTGAAGGTAGTCGAGTTGGCGCACGAACTCCGCCGCCGCGGCGCGTCCGTCCGCGCCGTGATGACGGAGAGCGCGCAGTCCATCGTCCACCCGTGGGCGGTCGAGTTCGCCACCGACGACGACGTCGTGACCGACATCACCGGCCGCGTCGAGCACGTCGAACTCTGCGGCCGCGACGGCTGGGCGGACGTGTTCCTCGTCGCGCCCGCCACCGCGAACACCGTCGGGAAAATCGCGAGCGCCGTGGACGACACGCCCGTCACGACCTGCGCGACCACCGCGCTCGGCGCGGACGTACCCGTGGTCGTCGCGCCCGCGATGCACGAGCCGATGTACGACCACCCCGGCGTCCTCGACGCAATCGACCGCGTGCAGTCCTGGGGCGTCTCCTTCGTCGACCCGCGCGTCGAGGAGGGGAAGGCCAAAATCGCGACCGAGGACGCCATCTGCCTCGACGTGGCGCGCGCCGCTGGCGACCGCCCCCTGGAGAACCGCCATGTCGTCGTCACGTCGGGCGCGACGAGCGAACGCATCGACCCCGTGCGCGTGCTCACGAACCGCGCGTCCGGCAGGACGGGGCGGGCCGTCGCCCGCGCGTGCTACGTCCGCGGGGCCGACGTGACGCTCGTGCACGACGGCGACGACGCCCCCTACGCGACCGTCGAACGCGTCGAGTCCGCCGCGGAGATGCTGGACGCGACGCTCGACGCCTGCCGGGACGCCGACGCGCTCGTCTCCGCGGCCGCCATCAGCGACTACACTGTCGAACCCAGTCCCGAGAAGATTCGGAGCGGCCAGGAACTCACGCTCGACCTCGAACCCACGCCGAAACTCATCGACGAGGTTCGAGAGACCCACCCCGACCTCGCTATCGTCGGGTTCAAGGCCGAGACCTCCGGCGAGGACGACGAGATGCTCGAACAGGCCTGCAAGACCCTGAAGCGCGCCCGACTCTCGTTCGTCGTGGCGAACGACGCGAGCGTCATGGGCGGCGAGGACACCCGCGCGCTCCTCGTGGACGCCGACGAACACACCGAGTTCACGGGAACGAAGACCGGACTCGGCCTGCGAATCGCGGACGAACTCGCGCGCGTCCTCGGCCGGCAGAACGACTAACACCCCGGCTTCGCTAGCGTCGGACGTGCCCTCCCTCGACAGTGTGCGGACGCGCTGGAGCGAACTGACCGCGTTCGACTCGACGGGCGTCGCGGTCGTCGTGGCCGTCCTCACGGGCGCGCTCACGTTCGTGGTCGCGCTCGGCGCGCTCTCCGTTCTCGAACGCGTCGTCTCCTACTCGTCGCTCCTCGGCGTCGCGACGACGATAGTTTCGTTCGTCTGTTCGTACGCGGCCGTCTGTTACGCCGCGACCAGCGTCATGGAAAAGCGACGTGGTTAGTCGTCGTCCTCGGGCCAGTCGGCGTTCCCGAAGAACTCGACGCCCATCTTCTGCGCGGAGCGCGAAATCATGTGCGCGCCGGTCGGCGTGGTGAGGAAGAGGAAGACGATGCCGACGAGCGACGTGAGGCCCTCGCCGGACGGGCCGAAGTAGACGAACCCGGCGAGGAAGATGGACGCCGCGCCGAGCGTGGTCGCCTTCGACGTGGCGTGCATGCGGTTGTACACGTCGGGCAGGCGGAGCAGGCCGAGCGTGCCGATGGTGAGGAAGACGCTTCCGACGACGAGCAATGCGGTGACGACGGCGGCGGTGAGCGTGTTCATTGGATGATGTCCCCCTCGATGACGTACTTCGCGACGGTGACGGTGCTGACGAACCCGACGATAGCCAGGACGAGGCCGATGAGGACGAACAGGCCGCGGCCGGTCGCGAGCGCGAACAGGACGCCGATGGCGACGACGTTCGTGCCGATGGTGTCCAGCGCGACGACGCGGTCGGGGACGGTCGGCCCCTGAATCACGCGATAGCTACAGGCGAGCGTGAGGAGCGCGGCGACGACCAGCGAGGCATGAATCGCGTAGTCGAGGAACGCGGGGACGGCGGCCTCACTCGCCACCGGACTCACCCCCGTTCTCCGCGTCCCGCTCGGGGACGGGGTCGCCGGGTTTCAGTTCCTCGTCGAAGATGACGAGCGCGTAGTCCTCCCACGTCCGGATGGGGTCGATGACCTCCTCGTCCGTCGTGGCGGCCATTGCGTGCACGTAGAGCGCGTTCTGGTCGTCGTCGTAGTCCATGGTGAGCGTGCCGGGTGTGAGCGTGATGCTGTTCGCGATGGTCGTGATGGCGATGTCGCGTTCGACCCGCAACGGAACCGTCACGACCCGGGGTTCGATTGGGAGTCGGGGGTCGACGACGCGGCGCGCCACGTCGAAGTTCGCGGTGAGGAGTTCCCAGAGGAACACCGCGATGTAGAGCACCGCGTAGGGGACGGTGCGCGCGAGGCGCACGAGGTTGACGCGGCCGGTGAAGAACTCGCGGAACACGTACGCGGTCGGGAGGCCGAGCGCGAGGCCGATGAGGGACTCCTGGGCGAGGTTCCGCGCGGTGAAGCGGACGCCCCTGACGAACAGCCAAAGGACGGCGAGCGCGACGCCGGTCGCCTGCCAGCGCTTCACGGGGAGTTTCACGCGTGACCACCTCCCTGTTCGAGGACGGACGTGATGTACGCGGTGCGGTCGAGCGCGGCGTCAGCGCCCGCGCGGGCGAACTCCAGAATCGGGTTGAAGCCGACGCCGGCGGCGACGACGCCGAGCGCGAGCGCGACGACGCACGCCACCTGCACGCTGTCGGCGTCCCAGCCCGCGACCGCGGCCGACTGTTCGCCCCAGAACCCGCGGTTCCAGGCGTTCGAGACGTAGGCGACGGTGAGTATCGCGCCCACCAGCGCGGCCGCGAGTCCGACGACCACGTCGGTCTGCGCGAGCGCGTCGAACACGAGGAACTTCCCGAAGAATCCGACGAGCGGCGGGATGCCGACGAGGCCGAGGCCGCCGAGAAGGAACGCGCCGGCGACCACGGGCGACTGCCGTGCGAGGCCGCCGAGGTCGTCCAGCCGCCTCGTCCCCGCGGCGTCCTCGACGACGCCGGAGAGGAGGAAGAGCAGGCTCTTCGCAAGCGCGTGGGTGAGCGAGTAGACGAGCGCGGCGGCGATACCGACGGCGGCGAGTTCCGGGCGGAGCGCGGCCGCGGCGAGCGCCGCGAAGATGAACCCGACCTGGCCGATGCTCGAATACGCGAGCAGGCGGTCGAGGTCGTGCTGGCCGACGGCGGCGATACCGCCGAACAGCATGCTCAGGACGGCGCTGGCGAGCAGGACGATGCCGAAGAAGCCCAGGACGGTGTCGCCGGGCACGGCGAGGTCGGTGAGGGGTGCGGCGGCGAACACGGTGAAGTAGAGGCGGATGACGGCGTAGACGCCGACTTTCTTCACGACGCCCGCGAGCACGGCGGAGACGGGCGCGGGCGCGGCGGCGTACGCGTCCGGCACCCACCAGTGGAAGGGAACCGCGCCGGCCTTCACCATGAACACCGCGAACAGGAGCGCGGTGAGGCCGAGGACGGGCGCGACGTGGACGCCGTACTGCTGGGCGTTCGCGAGGCGGTGCGCCATGTCCGCCATGTTGAGCGTGCCCGTGGTGGCGTACAGGCCGCCGATGGCGAGCAGCATGACGGCGCTCCCGACGAGGTTGAGCACGACGTACCGGAGGGTCGCGGTCGTCTGCTCCGGCCCCGAGTAGAAGACGACGAGGACGTAACTGGAGAGGAGCATCACTTCGAACCAGACGAAGAGGTTGAAGATGTCGCCGGTGAGGAAGGAGCCGGTGACGCCGACCACCATCAGGTGGAAGAGCGGGTGGAAGGACACCTTCTGGCCGAACGCGGAGACGTGGCGGGTCGCGTACACGAGCGCGGGCAGGGTGACGACGGCGGAGATGGCGAGCATGAACGCCGACAGCGAGTCCGCGACGAGCACGATGCCGTAGGGTGCGACCCAGTCTCCGAGGTGGTAGACCGCGGGGCCGCCCGAGGGGTAGACCGCGGTGACGAGCCACGCGACGGCGGCGACGTACCCGAGTCCGCCGAGCACGCTGAGCGCGCGCTGAACGCGGCCGAACCGCCGGGTGAGGAGCGTGAGGATGGCTGTGCAGAGTGCGACGAGTAACGGCGCGATGACGAACTGATTCATAGTTCCTCCAGGTCGATAGTGCCGTGTTCTTCGTAGACGCGGTACGTCAGCGCGAGCGCGAACGCCGTCGTCCCGAACCCGATGACGATGGCGGTGAGGACGAGCGCCTGCACGAGCGGGTCGGTCGTCCCCGAGAACGGCGGGCCGTGGTGGCTCAGCACGGGGACGGAACCCGCGATGTCGCCCATCGTGATGAGGTAGGCGTTCGCGGCCTGACTGATGATGGTGACGCCCCAGACGACACGCACCACGTCCCTGCGGAGGACGAGGTAGGTGCCGAACGCGAACAGCGCGCCGAGCACGACGGCGAGGGTCGTTTCAGTCATTCTTCACCCACCACCGAGAGAATCGTGAGGAGGCTGCCGACGACGACGCAGTAGACGCCGAAGTCGAACACCACCGCGGACGCGAGTTCCATGTGGTCGTAGAGCGGGAAGGACGCGTACGTGTAGCCGTACGACATGAACGGCATGCCGAGCGCGACGAAGGCGAGGCCGCTCCCCGCGGCGACGGCGAGACCGACGGCGAACAGCCGGCGGTAGTCGGAGACCAGTCCGTGCTGGATGTGTTCGACGCTCCCGCCGATGGAGCGCTGGAAGACGGTCTCTTCGAGGAAGTCGAGGCCGTACGCGATGTAGACCAGTGCGAGGCCGGTGGCGGTGAGGACGCCCGCGATGAACCCGCCGCCGGGGAGGTTGTGGCCCTGCAGGAACAGCGCGAACGACGTGATGAACACGATGGGAACCGCGAGCCGCGTGACCGTGCGGAGGATTATCGTGCTCATTCCGCCTCACCTCCGCGTTCCCGCATCGCGATGAGGGTCACCACGGAGAGCGCGGCGATCGCGACGACGGCGATTTCGCCCATCGTGTCGAACGCACGGAGGTCGACGAGGATGACGTTCACGATGTTCGTCCCGCCGCCCTCCTCCACCGCGAGTTCGACGATGTGTTCGGTGTCGATGCCGGAGACGGGGTTCATGCTCGCGGACGGGTCGCTCCCCGCGGTGGCGAGCAGGACGGTCACCGTGACCGTCGCGCCCACGAGCACGGAGAGACCGGCGTCCCGGAGCTTCCGGGAGAGTCGGGTCTCGCCGTAGTAGGACGGCAGTCGGTCGAGCACGAGCAGGAAGATGACGAGCACGAGCGTCTCGACGACGAGCTGGGTGAGCGCGAGGTCGGGCGCGCTCGCGAGGATGTAGAAGATGGCGAGCATGAACCCGAGGATGGAGAGCGTGAGCACGCCCGTCGTGTGCGAGGGCGCGACGGTCACCGCGGCCGCGGCGACGACGGCGGTGACGAGGACGAGGAGGAGCGGAATCGACAGCGAGTACGAGAGCGGGGGCAGGGACGCGCCGACGGCGGCGTACCCGGCGAGCGCGAGGCCCGCGGTGGCGGCGAGCGTCCAGGCGGCGTACGTGCGGAGCTGGCCGGTCTGGACGACGCGCGCCGCGCCCCGGGAGACGCCGTCGAGGCCGCCGACGGCGGTGTCGTACCACCAGTCGGCGCGAACCGGCGGAACCGCGCGGAAGAGCGCGTGGAGCGCGTCGTGGATGCGACCGTACGCCGGATAGGCGACGAGGCCGAGCGCGATGGTCGCGGCGCTCATCGCGAGCGCGGGACTGACGTACGTCGGAACGTAGTAGGAGAACTCGTGGCCGCCGTGGCCGCCGACGGTCGTGCTGTTCACGATACCGGCGACGAACTCCGTGATTGGCGCGAAGCCCGCGTGGAATGACGCGAGCAGGCCGTTGAGGCCGATGGTGCCCGCGACCACGGCGAGCAGGACGGGCGGCGCGAGCATCGTCAGGGGCGGGCGGTGGACGTGCCCGAGGCCGCTCGGCTTCTCCCCGAAGAACAGCATCAGGAAGCGCACCGAGTAGAGGAACGTGAACACGCTCCCGAGCACGGCGACGGCGGGGACGACCCACGCGAGGCCGCCCGCGTGCGCGGCGAACTCGTACGTCGTCTCGAAGAGGAACTCCTTCGAGTAGAACCCGTTGAACGGCGGGACGCCCGCCATCCCGAGCGCCGCGACCACGGTGACGGCGGCCGTGATGGGGAGGTCGCGCCTGAGGCCGCCGAGTTCGCTGATGGTTCTCGTCCCGGCTTCGTGCGCGACGATGCCGGCGACGAGGAAGAGGGGCGCTTTGAACATCGCGTGGTTCAGGATGTGGAACGCGCCCGTCTCCGCGCCGAGGACGGACGCGAACCCGAACCCGGCGACGATGAGACCGAGGTGGCTCGCGGTGGAGTACGCGAGCAGTTGCTTGATGTCGGTCGCGGCGATGGCGAGGACGGCGGCGACGGTCATCGTGACGAGGCCGAGCGTCGCGAACAACAGCGTCCACTCGTCGGTGGCGAGGACGGGGCGGAGGCGGCCGACGAGGTAGACGCCGGCTTTCACCATCGTCGCGGAGTGGAGGAACGCCGACACCGGCGTCGGGGCTTCCATCGCGTCCGGCAGCCAGATGTGGAGCGGAACCTGCGCGGACTTCGCCGCCGCGCCGATACCTACCAGAACGACGACGGGCAGGAGGACGCCCTGCGAGCGCAGGGCCTCCCGGACGAGTTCGGGCTGGTCGAGCATCGTCGCGATGCTGAACGTCCCGGTGGCGTTCGCGAGCAGGACGAACCCCACGAGCATGAACAGGCCGCCGCCCACGGTGACGAACATGGACTTCCGGGCGGCGTACAGCGACGACTCCTGGCCGGAGTAGTGGCCGATGAGGACGAACGAGGCGATGCTGGTGAGCTCCCAGAACACGAAGAGCGCGACGAGGTCGGCGGCGAGCGCGACGCCGAGCATCGACCCCATGAACGCGAGCAGGGTCGCGTAGTACTTCGCGAGGCCGGGTTCGCCGTGCATGTAGCCCGCGGAGTACGTGAACACGAGCACGCCCACGCCCGACGCGAGGAACGCGACGAGCAGGGAGAGTCCGTCCACGTACAGGCTCAGCGAGACGCCGAGCGCGGGAATCCACTCGACGGCGACGACACCCTCCGTTCCGTACTGGGACGCGGCGAGCCCGAAACAGGCGAGCGCCACGACCGCCGCGAAGTACGCCGTGCGCTCGCCCAGCGCGCGATGGACGAGCGGCGTGACCGCGGCGGCGACGAACGGCAGTGCGAGGAGCGCGAGCACTACCGGTAGGTCGGGGGTTGGTTGCACGGGCGTACGATGGGGTACTCGTAACTTAATCGTTCGCTCTTGGCGATTCGTCAGTTTTTACTCTCGGCGCACGTAGCGTCAGCATGGATAGGCTCAAGCGGTCTCTCCTCGACGCGCCGATCATCGAGAAAGAGGGCTACCAGTACTTCGTTCACCCCATCAGCGACGGCGTTCCCGTCCTGGAACCCGAACTCCTCCGGGAGATAGTCATCAAAATCATCCGGAAGGCCGAAATCGAGGGTGTGGACAAAATCGTCACGCCCGCCGCCATGGGCATCCACATCTCCACCGCGGTCAGCCTGATGACGGACATTCCGCTCGTCGTCATCCGCAAGCGCTCCTACGGCCTCGAAGACGAGGTCTCCCTGACCCAGCAGACGGGCTACTCGGAGTCCGAGATGTACATCAACGACGTGCACGCGGGCGAGAAGGTGCTCGTGCTCGACGACGTGCTCAGCACGGGCGGCACCCTGCGCGCCATCACGGACGCCCTCGACCACATCGGCGCGGACGTCAGCGACGTGGTCGCGGTCATCAAGAAGGAGGGGCCGAACGAGCTCGACGAGTCCGACATCGACGTGAAGACGCTGATAAACGTGGACGTGGTGGACGGCGAAGTCGTTATTACGGACGCGGACGGCGACTACTGACGAGACGCCGCCTCGCGCGCCCGTAACGTATTTTCATGATGGTTTAGGATTTTAGCCAACTTCTTTCAGCCCTTTGGAAATCGTAGAGAAGCGCCGGGTTCCCCAACACACCTTCTGCTATCGAAGAATATTTATGCACATGTTTGTTTTTCCATAGCATGCCATCCGGCAACAAGAGACGGAACCAACTGGCAGGCGACGAAGACGGCGGCGAGGGAGGCCTCGACCGGCGTCGCGTGATGCAATACATGGCCGCGACCGGCGTGGCCGCGAGCATCGCGGGTTGTAGCAGCGGCGACGACTCGACCTCCACCACCAGCGGAACGACGACCTCCGGAACCTCGGTCTCCCAGGACGAGATCCCCTCCGGCGGCACGTTCATCTACGGAACCACCGGAAACACGAACGGCCTGAACGTCTTCCGCGTCGGTGACGGAGAGACTTCCGCGCGAGCGGAGATGGTCATGGACTTGGGGTACGTCCGCGAGAGCCCCGAGTACTCGGACTTCCTCCCGCTCTGGTTCGAGGACATGACGGTCGAACAGCCGGTCAACCAGATCGACATCAAACTCCGCGAGAACCTCCAGTTCGGCGAAGGGTACGGCGAACTGACCGCGGAGGACTACCTCTGGTGCATCGACAACATCTGGACGGCCGACTGGGCGAACTTCACGTACGCTTCCGAGTTCACTGTCGGGAGTGACGAAGAGCCGATCCAGTTCGAGAAGGTGGACAAGTACACGATTCGGGAGACCATCCCGAACTCGCGGCCGTTCTTCCCGTACAACGAGCCGCTCTCCTACATGTTCCCGATTCCGAAGGAGATCGCGCAGCCCTACGTCGAAGACCAGAACGCGGAGGGCCTCGCGCAGGACAATGCGATTATGCGCGCGACCTTCAACGGGAACCTCGGACCGTGGGACCTCAAGCGCTGGTCGCAGCAGTCCATCATGGAGTTCGAACGTGGAGAGGACTACTACCTCCGCGAGGCGGCCGCGAACGACGACCGCGTCCCCGAAATCTTCACCGAAGCGCCGTACTTCGACGAGTACCACTTCCAGTACTTCGACAAGGCCCAGACGGCGCGGCAGGCGCTACAGGCCGGCGAAATCGACGCAACGTTCATCCCGTCGACGCAGGTCGGCTCGTACGAGAACAACGAGTCCGACGACCTCCAGCTTTACGAGAACCCCTACCGCGCCTGGTCGGGGTACCTCGGCATCAACCACCGCGCGAACGGCTGGAGTCAGCTCCGGAACAAGGAGGTTCGCCACGCGCTGGCGCACATCTACAACAACAACTTCGTCGTCGAAAACATTGCCGACGGCCGCGCCGCGGCCCAGAACACGCTCCATCCGTCCTGGGGTCCGTACGCGCCCGACGACCCCGTGACGTTCGAGGGGTCGCTCGAAACCGCGCGCGAACTCCTCGAATCCGGGACGTCGAGCGACTACGGCTACAGCGGCGACACGTTCGTCGGCCCGGACGGAAACCAGGTCGAACTCACGGTCGTCTACCAGTCGGGTGAGACCGACGACCTGCGCGCCGCCTACCTCAAGCAGCGGCTGAACCAGGTCGGTATCGCGCTCAACCAGGAGACGACCTCCTGGACGAGCCTCCTCAGCAACTTCTTCCAGCCGGGCCAGAAGGCGTCCGGGTTCTCCGGCACTATCGGGTACGGCGAGGACAACACCAGCGGCGGCCCGTACAACCCCGGTCCGTGGGACGAAGTTGTCTCCTCGAACTCCTGGGACTTCATGCTCACGCTCGGGTTCTCGTACGGCCCGCTCACGCCTGCCGGCACCATCGCGAGCCTGTTCGGCGAGCAGGGTAACTTCAACGCGTACGGCTACACGCCCGACCGCGACCTCGGAGCGATGCGTGACGAGGCGCAGACCGCGGAGAGCCGCGAAGCCGCTCAGAGTACAATTCAGGAGATGCTGAGCTACCTCTCCGAGGAGCGCCCGGTCATCTTCGAGTACAACCCCTTCAACTTCTACGCGTACCGCAACCAGGTGCAGAACATCGGCGAGAGCCCGCCGGAAAGCTACTGGAACATGCTCCAGGACCGGTCTTCCACGCGGATGTACTTCTCCAACGGAAGTAGCGGCCGTTAACTGCCGCCTATACGCCCTCACCACGTCATATATTTATGAAATGGTATATAGTGAAGCGCATTCTGTGGACGTTCGTCGCGGTGTGGATCGCGCTCACGTTCACGTTCGCGCTCGTCACTGCGTCCCCGAACCAGGGACAGATGCAGGCGATGATGAGTTGTGCGACGACCGGCGAAGACCCCGCCGAGTGTAGGGAGCAGTTCCGCGAACGGGAAGGGCTCGACACGCCCGTCACCGAGCGGTACGTGAACTACATGGTGAACATGGCGACCCTGAACTGGGGGTGGTCCGACTCCCGGTCGCAGATGGTGATTCCAGCGATACTGTCCGCGTGGAAGTTCACCGCGCAGTACGCGATACCCGTCCTGATACTATCGACACTGATAGGGTACGGTATCGGACTGTACTCGGCGTACAAACCCTACACGGTCACTGACTACGCCGGGTCGTTCGTGGCGTTCTTCGGGATTAGCATCCCGAACTTCTGGTTCGCCATCGTCCTGATAATGTTATTTGCCGTGAACATAGACGCCCTCCCGGTGTACTACCAGAGCGGCATACCACTGGAGTACGGGTGGTTATCAGTGAGGAACTTCCTCCAACTCGTACTCCCCATCACGGTACTGCTCACGGCGTCGCTCGCGTGGCAGATGCGGTACTCGCGCGCACAGGCGCTGGAGCAGATGAATCAGGAGTTCGTCAAGGTCGCGAAGGCGAAGGGCGCGAGCCAGTACCGCCTCATGATTCACCACGTCCTCCGGATGGCGGCGGTGCCGCTCTCGACGAGTTTCGTCGGGAGCCTCCTCGCCATCTTCTGGTCGGGGTCCGTGATCATCGAACAGATATTCGCGATTCCGGGACTCGGCTACATGACGTACACCGCCATCGTCGAGCAGGACACGGCGCTCATCCTGGCGACCACCCTGCTCACGGTGTTCCTCGCCATCATCGGGAACCTCCTCGAAGACATCGCGTACGTCGTGCTCGACCCGCGGATCGACTACGGTAACAGATAAACAATGTCATCAGATTATAACGATATCTCGTTCGAGGACATCGAGTGGGACTCGCAGGACGTCTCGACGTTCGCCCTCACTCGCGCCGGGATTCTGGAGCTACTCTCGTACCTCGTTATCGGCGCGCTGTTCGTGTACGACCACTTCGTCATCGAGAACGCCCACCCGCTCATCTTCGGGTGGGACGTGCTCAGCGTCGAGTGGTTGTTCCTCGTGACGCTCGTCGCGATGTTCTTCCACGGGTTCTACCCGCTCTACAAGAACGAACGGATGCGGCAGTTCTACTGGAAGCGGTTCAAGAAGAACAAGATGGCGGTCGTCGCGCTCGCGTGGCTGGCCTTCATCTTCGTCGTCGGCATCTTCGGGCCGGTCGTCGTCGACCCGCCCCAGATCCGGTTCGACAACCGCATCCTCCCGCCCGCCGGCGTCACCGCGACCATCAACGGCGTCGAGAAGACGGGGACGATGCAGTACCCGTTCGGGACGTCCGCCGAGGGACGCGGCATCCTCGCGCTCGTCGTGTACGGGATGCGCGTCAGCATGGAAGTCGGCTTCATCGCGACCGTGTTCACGGTGCTCATCGGCTCGCTCGTCGGCGCGGTCGCCGCGCTCGCGACCGCGATGGACATCGGGTGGATGGACGAAGTCCTGATGCGGTACACGGACATCCAGTCCGTCTTCCCGACGTTCATGCTCCTGCTCCTGCTGACCTACCTGTTCGGCAGTAAACTCTGGATGATCATCCTCCTCTTCGGGTTCTTCAGCTGGGAGGGCGTCGCCCGGACGGTTCGCGGCGAGGCGCTCCAGCGCTCCGCGGAGGAGTACATCATGGCGGCGCAGGCGTCCGGCGCGAACATGCTGTACGTCGTCCGCCAGCACCTGATTCCGAACTCCGCGAACAGCATCATCATCAGCGCGACCGTCTCCGTCCCCGGGTTCATCCTCGGGGAGGCGTCGCTCGCGTTCCTCGGGTTCAGCGACCCGAACACGTTCTCGTGGGGTCGCACCATCGCCGCCGGGCAGGCGAACATCGAGCAGGCCTGGTGGATATCCACGATTCCGGGTATCTTCCTGTTCCTTACCGTGCTCGCGTTCTACTACGTCGGCGAGGCGATGCGTGACGCGATGGACCCCCGGCAGGAAGTCGGTGGAGGTGGTGGCCTGTGAGCGACCCCCTCCTCTCCGTCGAAGACCTGAAGACGCACTTCCACACTGAGGACGGCACCGCGTACGCCGTCGACGGCGTCTCGTTCGACGTGAAGCAGGGCGAGACCGTCGCTATCGTCGGCGAGTCCGGGAGCGGGAAGACGGTGACGAGCGAGTCCATCACGAAGATTCTGGACATGCCGCCCGGCGAAATCGTCGAGGGAACCGTCACGTTCGACGGGATGGATCTCACGTCGATGACCGGGAAGGAACTCCAGAAGATTCGCGGAAACCGCATCAGTCACATCTTCCAGAACCCCCAGAACGGCCTGAACCCCGTGTACAAGGTCGGCCGCCAGATCGGGGAGACGCTCCGCATCCACCGTAGCGACATGTCGAAGAAGGAGGTTCGTCGGCGCGTCATCGAACTGCTCGACGAGACCGGGATTCCGGAGGCGAGCGCGCGCGTGGACGACTACCCGCACGAGTTCTCGGGCGGGATGAAACAGCGCGTCCTCATCGCGATGGCGCTCGCGTGCGACCCCGACCTCCTCATCGCGGACGAGCCGACGACGGCGCTCGACGTGACGATTCAGGCGCAGATTCTCCGCCTCCTGGAGGACATCCAGGAGGAGATGGGGATGAGCATCATCTTCGTCACGCACGACCTCGGCGTCGTCTCCGAAATCGCCGACCGCGTCGTGGTGATGTACTCCGGGAAGGTCATGGAGACCGGGACGGTCGAGGAGGTGTTCCAGAATCCCTCGCATCCGTACACGAACGCGCTCATCGAGTGCCTCCCGGGCCGCGGTCGGTCGATGAACCGCATCCCGGGCGCGCTCCCGAGCGTCACGAACCCGCCGGAGGGCTGTCGGTTCCATCCGCGGTGTGAGTTCGCGACCGAGGACTGCCGGACGGGCGACCAGCCGCCCCGGCACACCATCGAGGGGTCGCACGACGCCTCCTGTGTCTACTACGGACCGGGATACGACGCGTCCGACCTCACGTTCGACGGCGCGCAGAACGCGAACCAGCAGGACGTCACCACCGACGGAGGCGAACGATGAGCCAGCAGCTATCCACATCCACGGCCCGCGAACCGCTTCTCGAAGTCCGGAACCTCAAGAAGCACTACCCGATAACGCAGGGGCTGTTGAACAAGGAGGTCGGCCGCGTGCGCGCGGTCGACGGCATCTCGTTCGACATCGCGCCCGGCGAAACCGTCGGACTCGTCGGCGAGTCCGGCTGCGGGAAGTCCACGGCGGCGGAGAGCATCCTCCGCCTCGAAGACCCGACCGAGGGGAGCGTGAACTTCGACGGCGAGGACATCACGACGTACAACGACACCGAACTGAAGCGGTTCCGCCGCGAGGCCCAGATGATCTTCCAGAACCCGGATTCGAGCTTCGACCCCCGGATGACGATGGGAGAGTCCATCTCGGAGCCGCTCCGGATTCACAACGTCGGGCCGCGCGAGCGCCGCCACGAAATCGCGCGGAACCTCCTGGAGCGCGTCGGTTTGAACGCCGACGACGCCGACCGCTACCCGCACGAACTCTCCGGCGGCCAGAAACAGCGGGTCGCGCTCGCCCGCGCGCTCGTCGTCAACCCACGCCTCATCGTGGCCGACGAGCCGGTGAGCGCGCTCGACGTGTCCGTGCAGGCGGAAGTCCTCTCGCTCCTGCAGGACATCCAGGACGAGTTCGACCTCTCCATCCTCTTCATCAGTCACGACATGAGCGTCGTGCGGGAGGTCTGCGACCGCGTCGCCGTGATGTACCTCGGGAAGATCGTGGAGATCGGTGACACCGAGTCGCTCTTCGAAAACCCCCAGCATCCGTACACGCGGGCGCTCCTCCGTTCCATCCCGACCGTCGACCTCGATTCGCGCGGTATCGACGCCGGCCTGCACGGCGAGGTGCCGAACCCCTCGAACCCGCCGTCCGGGTGTAACTTCCACTCTCGGTGCCCGGAAGTCATCCAGCCCGAGGGCTACGAGTTCGAACAGGAGAACTGGCGGGGCGTGATGAACCTCCGCGTCTCGATGAACGAACACGGCGTGGACGTCGACGGGCTCCGCGAGTTCGTCGGGGTCGAGGACGACGAGTCCGCGACCGCGGCGGAACGCGAGCGCATGAAGGACGAACTGCGCCGCGAGCACGACATCCCCGAGCAGCTCACGAGCAGCGCGGCGGAATCCGTGCTCGACGAGGCGCTCGACGACATCGTCCGCCGGAACCTCGACGACGCGCGGTCGCTGCTCGCCGACGAGTTCGAGACCGTGTGCGAGCAGTCCGAACCCGACCTGATGGACACCGGCACCGGCCACCCGGCCGCCTGCCACCTCCACGCGGACGGCGTCGCGCAAACCATCGAACCCGCGGACGACTAACCGGCACTCGCCACCGCCGGCACACCGCTTTTCCTCGCGGCGGCCGTTCGTTCTCGTATGTCTCGTGCGTTGTTCGTCGTGAGCGAGGAAGGCTACTGGGGCGAAGAGTGCGCGGAACCACTGACGACGCTCGACAGCGCAGGCTTCGATATCACGGTGGCGACGCCGTCCGGGTCGCCGCCCGTGCTGGACGAGCGCTCGGCCGACCCGGACGAGGTCGGCGAGGAGACGGCGGAGTTCGTGCGTGACGTGCACGAGAACGACGACCGACTGAACGACCCCGAGCCGCTCGCCGCGGTCGAGGCGGACGGGTACGACGCGGTCGTGTTCCCGGGCGGTCACGGCACCGCGTGGGACGTGAATCAGGACAGGGACGCCCGTCGCCTCCTCCGGAACGCGGTCGCCGGGGACGACGGGAAAGCGCTCGTCGTCTGTCACGCGGTCGGTATCCTCGCGTTCACCTACGAAGCGCCACGCGCTTCGGAAGACGCGAGCGGTGGTGAACCGCGAGCGCGACGTGAGAACGACGGCGGCGAGTTCCTCGTGGACGGTCGCGATGTCACCGGGTTCCCGAACGCGTGGGAGGAGGGCATCGTGGACGACTACGACCGGATGCCGGACGGCCGCAAACTCCCTTACTGGGTCGAGGACGAGGTCGAGGCGGCGGGCGGCGACTGGGACGCGGAACTCGACGCGGACACTTCCGTTACGGTGGACGGCGACCTCGTCACCGCCCGCGGCCCCGAGTCCTCCGCGGCCGCCGCGGACGCCCTCCTCGACGAACTCGACTGAGGGGAGAACTCCCACACGGCGACCGAATCACAACCCTTATTCGTCGGACTCGACTACGAACTGGTAGCGGGATGGGATAGCCAGGAGATTCCGCCGGGCTCATAACCCGGAGATCGGTAGTTCAAATCTACCTCCCGCTACTTCTGGCGTGAACACCGAACTCACTTACAGGTGAGTTCGGTCGTGAACGAACTCGTACGCGAGTAGATTTGAATCAGGAAGTGGCGCGTACGCGGAACGACCGCGGTTCAAATCTACCTCCCGCTACTTCTGACGTGCAGTACCTCGACCAGCGGCCGGTGTTCGAGGTTCCGGCTTCGCTTCTCGGATATCCCAAAGCGTATGCCGTCGGCCGCGGGTGTTCGTGGTGATGGAGTACGGGGTCGTCGCCGCCTGGTGGGTGTTGTTGGTGGCGTTGCTCGGACTGGGGGTGCCGGCGGCGTCGCGGCTTCTCCCGGACGCGCGGGACGGCGGGGCGTTCGTCGCGCTCCCGCTCGTCGTCGTGTCCGTGACGGTGCCCGTCCTCTGGCTCGGACGGGTCTCGTTCGGTCTGCCGGTGGTTCTCGGCGTGCTCGCGGTGTTCGCGGGCGGGTCGCTGTGGCTCGCGCGCGACGGGCTCGACGTGGACGGGCGCGCGCTCGCGGCGACCCTCACGGTGTTCTCGGCGGCGTTCCTGTTCCTGATAGCGGTGCGTGCGGCCGACCCCGGCGTGTACGCGAGCGGCGGCGAGAAGTTCCTTGACTACGGACTCCTCCGGTCGCTCCTTCGCGGCGACAGCCTGCCGCCGGAGGACTTCTGGTTCGCGGGCGAGCACGTCGTCTACTACTACGGCGGCCACCTCGTCGCCGCGATTTTCACGACGCTCGCGGGAACCGACCCCCGGTTCGCGTACGGCCCGGCGCTCGCGTCGTTCTACGCGATGGCCGTCACCGCAGTCTTCGGGTTCGGGCGCGAACTCGCGCGCCGCCGCGGCTATCGGCCGCTCGCCGGTGGCGCGCTCGCGGCGCTCCTGTTCGGTCTCGCGAGTAACGTCCGCACGCCCGTTCGCGTCGTCGTCACGCTCCTCCCCGACGGCGTCGGGCGCTGGCTCGCGAACCTCGCCGGCGTCCCCTACGACGCGGCCGTCATCGACCCGGGGACGTTCTCGTATTGGCCGGCGAGCCGCGTCATCCCCGGAACAATCAACGAGTTCCCGCTGTTCGCGTACCTGAACGGCGACCTGCACGCGCACATGATGAGCGTCACCGTGCTCGTCGCCGCGCTCGCGGTGCTCTACGCGTACTGGCGCTCCGAGGGCGCGTGGCGTCGCCGCCTCCTCGTCTACGGCGCGTTCCCGCCCGTCCTCGGCCTCTTGCTCGCGACGAACACGTGGAGCTTCCCCACCGGTGTCGGGCTGGCGTGGCTCGCGCTCGCGCTCTCCCCCCGTCCGCCGTGGACGCTCCTCCCCGAGCGCGTCCAGCCCTCGCTCGACGGCGTGCGCGCCGAGGTCGGGCGTCCCGTCGTCGCCCTCCTGCTCGTGCTTCCCGTCGTCCCGCTCGCGCTCGCGTGGACGTGGCCGTTCGTCTCCACGGTGCTCCTCGCCGGCGCGAGCAAGCAGACGCTCGCCGTCCTCCCCGAGCGCAGCCCGCTCGGGCCGTTCGTGCTCGTGCACGGCGCGTTCCTCGCCGTGTTCGCCGCGTTCCTCGCGCGGACGACCGCCCGCGACCGGGATACCCGAGCGCTCGCCGCCGGCGTCGCCGCTACAGTGCTGGCGCTCGCGGCGTTCGGCTGGCTGTTCGACCTCGTCGGCCTCGCGCTCGCCGGGCCGCTCGTCGCCGCCGGCTGGTACGCCCTCCGCCGCCGGGACGCGGGCTACGAGACGATGCTCGTCGTCGCGGGCGCGGGCCTCGTCGTGCTCGTGGAGTTCGCGTACCTGAACGACGCCGCGGGCGCGGGCCGGTTCAACACCGTGTTCAAGGTGTACGCGCAGGTCTGGGCGCTCTGGGCCATCGCCGCGGGCGTCGCGCTCGCCGGCGTCCTCCCCCACGCCCGCGACCGACTCCCCGCCCCTCGCGAACTCGACCGCGCGACCGCGCTCCGCGTCGCGCTCGTCGCCCTGCTCGTCTGCTCGCTCTGCGTGCCGTACGCGTCGCTCTCGCTCTCCCGGCACTTCGCGGACATGGGCGACCCGTCCCTGGACGCGTTCGAGACCGCCGAGGACTACCATCCCGCCGAGGCCGCCGCCATCGAGTGGATGGACGAGACCATCGACGGCCAACCGACCATCGTCTCCCGTCCGAGCAGCGACATCTACCAGTGGGCGAACCCCGCGTCCAGCCTCACCGGCATCCCCACCGTCGCCGGCTGGGTGCACGCCCGGAACTACCACGATTCGGCTCGCTACGACCGCCGCGTCCGGGACGTGAACTTCGTCTACACGCTCGACAGCGCGGAGTCCCGAGCGGTGCTCCTCGACTACTACGACGTGCAGTACATCTACTACGGGCCGCTCGAACGCGACGCCTACGGCTCCGTATCGTTCGAGTCCGAACCCGGAATCAGCGTCGCCTACGAGAACGAGGAGGTGACCGTGTACGCCGTGAACCAGTCCCGGCTCGCGGCCTAGCTCCGCGCGCTCGCCGGGTCGACGACCGTCACGTCCTCCGCCTGCACGCGCTCCACGTCGAGCCACTGCGGGACGAAGTTCCGCTTCTCGAAGTCCTCGCGCTCGTCCTCGGTGCCCATCGTGCACCAGAGCTGGACGCGCTTCGGACCGTGCCAGTCGCCGTTCCGCGAGATGCCGAAGAGGATCTGTTCCTCGCCGTCGTGTTCGATGACGGCGTCCTTCCCGACGCCCGGATCCCCGTCGATGATGAGCCGCTTCATGACTGGAGCGTGCGCGGGCGGGCCGATTAAACGCTTCGCACTCCCCCGCGGTCGTACCACCGCGCGAGCGCGAGCAACGCGCCGCCGACGACGCCCGCGGGGAGCGTGACGGTGAGCGCGACCAGCCACCACGGAACGACGACGCCGGGCCCCGCGCCCGTGTCTGGGTAGGCGACGACGAGTATCCACGCGAACACGGCGACGAGGACGGCGACGAACCCGGCGCGTTCGAGTTGCTCTCGGCTCGCGGCGATGCTCGGCGTCCCGAGGAGCGTGGCGGAGAGTCCGAGGAGGCCGGCGAGCAGGAGGCCGAACCCGGGCCCGTAGAGCAGCGCGCCGCCCGCGGCGGTGCGGAGCGTCGCCGGGCCGTACGTCGCGACCACGGCGAGTTCGCCGCGCAGGCCGGGGAGCGCGGCGTCGTCGGGCGCGAACACCACGAGGCCCGGGGAGACGCCGGCCATCCCGGTGCCCGTGGAGTCGTTCCACCGGACGACCCGTTCGTGCGCGGTCATCGCGGACGGCGCGCCGGTCACCTGGTAGTCCACGGGTGCCCGTATCGTCACGTCCGCGCCGCTGGGGCGGTAGTCGTTCCCGTAGCCCGCGAACGGCGCGAACAGCACGCCGCCGCCCGGGCCGGTGTGGACGACGCCGTCGAGGCGGTACGTCACGACGAGGGCGTCGCCGTCGAGGCGCGCGTGGACGTTCGTGGTCGCATGGTCGAACCGGTGGTCGAACGCCTCGGTCACGACGAGGCGACGGAGCGTGTCGTTCTCGCGGAACGCCTCGGCGGTCTCCGGGTTCGCGAGCGTCGCGCGCTCCGTCCACGCGCTCGTGCCGTTCGCGGCGACGGCGACGGTGACGGAGACGTTCTCGACAGCTGATGCGGGGTAGTCGTGGCGCTCGCCCGCGAACACGGGAAAGCCGTCCACGTCTTCCGGGGGCGGGCGGGCCGCGACGGGTGCGGCGACGGCCGCCGCGACGAGGAGGGCGGCGAGCGCGAGGAGGGCGCGTCGAGACACGGGTGTGCGTACGACGCACACGACATTGGGTTTTCGGTGGGCGGGGTCGAACCGTGCGGATTTTAAGGCCCCCAGTCGAAGCAGACGACAAGAGTCGATTCACTATGCAGATGCCACGCCGCTTCAACACGTACTGCCCGCACTGCAACGAGCACAACGAACACGAGGTGGAGAAAGTCCGTTCCGGCCGCACGTCCGGCATGACGAAGGTCAACGGCCGCCAGCGCGACCGCAAGACCTCCCGCATCGGGAACGCCGGTAAGTTCTCGAAGGTGCCGGGTGGCGACAAGCCCACCAAGAAGACCGACCTCAAGTACCGCTGCAGCGAGTGTGGGAAGGCCCACCTCCGCGAGGGATGGCGCGCCGGCCGACTGGAGCTTCAAGAATAATGCCCGGGAACTTCTACAGCGTCGAATGTCCGGACTGTGAGAACGAACAGGTCGTCTTCGGGAAAGCCTCCAGCGAGGTCGCGTGCGCCGTCTGCGGCACGACGCTCGCGCGCCCGACCGGCGGGGAGGCCGACATCGAGGGCGACGTCCTCGAAACCGTCGAGACTCGATGAAGTACGAAGGCTGGCCCGAGCCCGGTGAACTCGTCGTCGGAAAGGTCGACGAGATAGAGGACTTCGGCGTGTTCGTCGACCTCGAGGAGTACGAGGACAAGCGCGGGCTGGTCCACATCAGCGAGGTCGCGTCCGGCTGGATCAAGAACGTCCGCGACCACGTCCGCGAGGGGCAGACGGTCGTCGCGAAAGTCCTGGACGTGGACAGGGACGCCCAGCAGATAGACCTCTCCATCAAGGACGTCAACGAACACCAGCGCTCGGACGCGATTCAGGACTGGAAGAACGAGCAGAAGGCCGATAAGTGGATGAGCATCGCGTTCGGCGAGGAGATGGCGGACGACCAGTTCCGCGCCGTCGCGAACGAACTCATCGCGGAGTTCGGCAGTCTCTACGAGGGCTTCGAGCAGGCCGCCATCCACGGGCCGGACGCGCTCGACCCCACCGACCTCGACGAGGACGACGTCGAGGCTGTCGTCTCCACGGCGCGCGACAACGTCTCCGTGCCCTACGTCACGGTCACCGGGTACGTCCACCTCGAATCCCCGGCGGGGGACGGCGTGGACGACATCAAGGAGTCGTTGCAGGCCGCCGAGGGCGACGGCGAGATTCCGGACGAAATCGACCTGGACGTGACGTACGTCGGGTCGCCGGAGTACCGCATCAAGGTGCAGGCGCCGAACTACAAGACCGCGGAGGACGAACTCGAAGCGAGCGCCGCCCGCGCGACCGACGCCATCGCCGCGGCCGGCGGGAGCGGTGAGTTCCACCGCGAGCGCCAGCTCGACGAAGACCAGTGAAGTCAGACATCCGGGTGTGCCGCGACCACGACCGCCCGGTGTACACGCTCTCTTCTACCTGTCCCGAGTGCGGGGCGGACGCCGAGAACAGCGCGCCAGCGCCGTTCAACCCCGAAGACCCGTACGGGGAGTACCGACGCGCTCTTAAGAGACGCGTTCGGGACTAGGAGCATGCAGGAACTCGAAGTCGAGACGGTCGCGGACGCCGACCTCACGAACCCCGTGTTCGTCGAGGGGCTTCCGGGCGTCGGGCACGTCGGGAAGCTCGTCGCCGAGCACGTCGTCGAGGAGGGGGAGAGCACGCTCGTTCGGCGCGTGTACTCGGAGCACTTCCCGCCGCAGGTGACTGTGGGCGACGAGGGCGTCGCGGAACTCGCGCACGTCGAGGTGCACGCCGTCGAGACGGAGGGCCGCGACCTCCTCGTTCTCACGGGCGACCATCAGGCGCAGGAGAACGCCGGCCACTATCGCGTGACGGACGCCTTCCTCGACATCGCCGAGGAGTTCGGGGTTTCGGACGTGTTCGCGCTCGGCGGCGTTCCCACGGGCGAACTCATCGAGGAGTACGGCGTCGTCGGCGCGGTCAGCGACGAAGCGCTCGCGGCCGACCTGGAGGAGGCCGGTGTCGAGTTCCGGTCCGAGGAACCCGCCGGCGGTATCGTCGGCACGAGCGGTCTCCTCCTCGGTCTCGGCGGCCGCCGCGGGTTCGACGCCGCGTGTCTGATGGGTGAGACCTCTGGCTACCTCGTCGACCCGAAGAGCGCGAAAGCCGTCCTCGAAGTCCTCGAATCCCTCCTCGGGTTCGACGTGGACTTCGACGCGCTGGACGAGCGCGCGGACGAGATGGAGGACGTGGTCGAGCAGATGCAGCAGATGGAACAGGGGCCGAGTCCGGGGAGCGAGGACGACCTCCGGTACATCGGCTGACTACGGACTCTCGGGGTTTCTCTTCTGACGTGCGGAACGCGGATTGTGAGCCTGGTGGTTAGAGGTCGACGACTTCGTAGGTTGCGCCGGCGTCCCGGAGCGGGTCGGTGACGCGGCCGACGGCGTCGGCGGTGGCGACGACGACGACTTCGAGCCCGCGGCTCGCGGCGTCCGCGGCCACGTCCCCGACGGCGAACGTGGTCGCGGGTTCGGTGTCGGTCTTCCGGAGCGCGACGACGGCTTCGACGCCGGCGGCGAGCACGAGGTTTGCGCGGCTCGCTTCGGCGGCGAGTTCGTCGAGCGCGACCTCGTTGCTGCCGCCGGAGCGCACGGGCGGCACCTGGTAGACGGTGACGGAACCCGGCGCGAGGTCGATGATGCCCTCGAAGCCCGTGACGCCCACGTCCTCGCCCGCGGCGGCGTCCGTGGTCGCGACGCCCGTCGCCGGCCCTTCCTCGCCGGGGGTGGCGTGCAACAGTCCTTCGCGCATGTCGAGCGTGACGGTGTCGCCCTGGCTGATGTCGCCGGTGGCGATGGCGGCGTCCTCCTGCACGCTCCCGAGTACGTCCTCGGTCACGCGGTCTGCGTACCGCCGCACGTCGTCCGCCGTCCGGAGGAGCCAGTCTACGCCCTCCTTCGTGATGCGGTAGCGCGAGCGTCCCTCCTTCTCCACCAGTCCCTCCTCCGTGAGTTCCCGGATGTACTCGGAGACCGCCTGCGTGGTGACGCCGACGGCGTCCGCTATCTCGCCCTGACTCACCGCGGGCTGCCGGTCCGCGATTTCCACCAGAATCCGGAAGCGCGTCGCGGAGCGCTTATCGGAGAGCACGTCGGCCATACGCGATTCGGGGGGTGGAACGCTCAAAGTTCCACCGGTCGCGCGAGGGAGCAGGGTGAGCGAGTGCGACCCAGCAAGCGGAGTTTGCGTTGGTCGCGTGAGCACGCAGTGAGCGAACGCGACTCAGTCGAACTGTGTTCGACGGTAGTCGCGCGAGGGAGCGAAGCGAGCGAGTGCGACCCGGCGGGGCGTCCCGCAAGGGTAACTCCTTTCGACGCGGGTCGTGGAGTACGTGTATGGAGACGACTGAGGCGTTCACTGGGTTGCGGTGCGTGGATTGTGGAGAGTCGTTCGACGCCGAGGAGGCGACGCATCGGTGTCCGGAGTGTGAGGGGATTCTCGACCCCGAGTACGATTTGGACGCGCTCGACGTGTCGCGGGAGACGTTCGAGTCCCGGCGATTCGATTCGATGTGGCGGTACGAGGAGCTCCTGCCGTTCACGCGGGAGTCTGCGGTGTCGATGGACGAGGGGGCGACGGCGCTGGTGGAGGCGCCGAAGCTCGCGGACGAACTCGGCGTCGGGCGCGTCCTCATCAAGGACGAGGGCCGGAATCCGACGGGGACGTTCAAAGACCGGGGGCAGACGGTGGCGGTGACCGCGGCGAGTCAGCACGGCGCGAGCGACGTGGCGCTTGCGTCGGCGGGGAACGCGGGGCAGGCGGCGGCGGCGTACGCGGCCCGCGCGGGCCTGGACGCGCACGTGTTCCTGCCGTCGCGGTCGGGGTTCACGCAGAAGGCGATGGTGAACGTGCACGGCGGCGACATGAACGTCGTCGAGGGCCGCATCGGGGACGCCGGCGCGGCGTACGAGGGCGCGATGGCGGAGAACCCCGAGTGGTACTCGGTGAAGACGTTCGTCACGCCGTACCGCCACGAGGGGAAGAAGACGATGCTGTACGAGACGGTCGAACAGCTCGACTGGGAGGTGCCGGACGCGGTCGTCTACCCGACGGGCGGCGGCGTCGGGCTCGTGGGGATGCACAAGGCCGCGAAGGAGCTCCGCGACCTCGGGCTGACCGGCGACCTGCCGGCGATGTACGCGGCGCAGGCGGAGGGCTGTGCGCCGGTCGTGCGGGCGTTCGAGGAGGGTCGTGACGTGCACGAGCCGTGGCAGAACCCGGACACCATCTGCGGCGGCATCGAGATTCCCGACCCGGGCGCGAGCCCGCTGATTCTGGACGCGCTCAGGGAGTCCGACGGCGGCGCGGTCGCGACGAGCGACCAGGACATCCTCGACTCCGCCGTCACGGTCGCGCAGAACGAGGGCGTCGAGATGGGCGCGACGTGCGCGGCGGCGGCGTCCGGCGCGTGGGAGCTCGCCCAACGCGGCGAGTTCGATGAGGAGGACACCGTCGTCCTCCTGAACACGGGTCACGGGAGCAAGGACGACGACGTGCTCCGCAGTCACCTGATGAGCAAGGGCATCTAGTCGGGGACACAAACTTCATAGTTAGACGGTTCTAATTCTCGGTATCGAATGCTCTCCGACGTGATGGAGGACTACCTGAAGACGATTTACATGCTCCAGCGCGAGCACGGCCCGCCCGTCCGCACCTCGACCGTCGCGGACGCGCTCGACGTGACCTCGCCGACCGTCACCTCGATGCTGGAGAACCTCGAAGACCGCGGGTTCCTGGTTCGAGAGAAGTACAAGGGCGTCGAACTCACCGAGGACGGCGAAGCCGTCGCGCTCGAAGTGCTGCGCCACCACCGCCTCCTCGAAGCCTACCTCGCGGAACACCTCGACTACGAGTGGTCGGAGGTGCACGACGAGGCGGACGCGCTCGAACACCACATCAGCGAGGAGTTCGAGCGCCGGGTCGCGGACGCGCTCGGCGACCCCCGCGTCGACCCGCACGGTGACCCCATCCCGAGCGAGGACCTCACGCTCGCGGAGGACGACACCGTCTCGCTCGCGAGCGCCGAACCCGGCGACAGCGTCGTCGTCGCGCGCGTGAGCGACCGCGACGACGAGGAACTCCGCTATCTCTCCGAGGTCGGCGTCGAACCCGGAACCGCGCTCACCGTCACGGACACCACGCCCATCGGCACGCTCGTCCTCGACATCGACGGCGAGACCGTGACGCTCCCCGAATCGGTCGCCGCGACCATCCGCGTCCGCCCCGCCGCCGAGGCACAGCCATGACCGCGAGCGGCCTCCAGGGCGTCATCGAACAGTACGCCCACTACGGACCGTTCCTCGCGGCGTTCCTCGCGAACCTCCTCGCGACCTTCGGCGACAAGGGCCAGCTCGCCGTCGTCACGCTCGCCACGAAGTACGACGCGAAACGCATCTTCCTCGGCGCGATGGCCGCCTTCGCGGCGTGGAGCGCGCTCGAAGTCGTGTTCGGCAGCACCATCACACGCGTCGTCCCCGCGTCCGCGATGACCGTCGCGACCGGCGGGCTCTTCCTCGTCTTCGCGGCGTGGACGCTCCTGAACGTCCTCAACACCGTTCGCGCCAGCCCCCTCACGCCCTACGACCCCGCGACCCTCGTCCCCGCACCCCTCCGCGGACTCACCGAAGGCCACGGCCCGACCCTCACCGGATTCACGTTCATCGGCCTCGCGGAGTTCGGCGATAAGACCCAACTCCTCACCATCGCGCTCGCCGCGACGTTCCCCGACTCGCTCGTCTCCGTCTTCCTCGGCGTCGTCGCGGCGCTCGCGCTCCGCACCGGCGTGGACGCTCTCATCGGCGAACAGGCCGAACGCGTCCTCCCCTCGCTCTACATCGAGGCCGCGTCCGCCGTCGTGTTCGCCGCGTTCGGCGTGTTCGTCTTCGGACTCATCGACGACCTCGTGCTCATCATCGCCGTCGTCGCCGCGCTCTTCTTCTGCGTCGGCGCGGCCGCAGAACGCTCCCGGGTCGTCTAGGGCCGGTCGTCCGTCTCCATCCGCGCGACCTCGCCCTCCAACCACTCCCGGAACCACCGCACGCGCTTCAACCGCTCGTGCGCGATGGACTCCGCGGCGTCGCTCTCCACGCGACTCACCGCCTCCTCGCCGCGCTCGTACACGCGCTCTATCATCTCCGCCGAATCCATGTGCGTGCGCGCCTCGTACCCCATCCGCAACAACATCAACACGGTGCCGTTCGCGCCGACCTTGTCCAGGAGGTCGGCCTCCACGAGACACCGCGCCTCCAGGGAGAGGTCGCCGAGCGACCCCTGATAGGAGTGCTTCGCGATCGCGTCGCAGACGCGGTCGACGAACGACGCCGGATAGTCACCGTGCGTCTCCAGGAACTGCCGCGCCACCCGCGCCCCCTCCTCCGCGTGCACGTCCTGGTCGGCTTCGAGTTTCGCCACGTCGTGGAAGAGCGACGCGACCCGAACCACGTCCACGTCCGCGCCCTCCCGGCGAGCGATCTCCACCGCCAGGTCGGTCACGTTCAGGATGTGATTGAACCGGTACTCCGCGGAATGCCACGGATACCACCGCATCCGCCCGCCGCCGTCCTCGTTCTCAACGCTCGCGGCGAGATAGTCCGAGACGAACGTCTTCATCTCCGCTATCTTCTCCGACGACACGGGCGAATCCCTTATCTCGACGCCCATCTCGCCACCTCCGTTCGAACCCGATACGTACAACTCATTACGTACACGAACGCCTGTTTCGCTCTTTAGCCTTTTGCAGACCACTCACACACCCGCGAAGAACCCGCGACGCGCTAGTTCGCGCGCTCGCCCGGCAACCGCGCGTCCTCGATAGCGCGCTCACACTCCAACAACGCCTCCGTCCGGTCGTCCACACCGTCGAGGCCGACCGACTCCACCACCGACCACCCGTTGTCGAGCACCACCGCCTTCGCCCACGACTCCGTCACCAACACCACCGCCTCGCTCACCGTCACCTCCTCCATCGACTCCGCCCGCACCGCCTCCTCCCGCTCCACCGGCACCACCAACTCGAACGCGTCCGACTCGTTCAACGCCGCCACCTCACCCATACTCAACGCCCGCCCCGGCAACGACTCCAAGACACTCATACCACCAGCAACACGCTCAGCGAGGAAAACCACTCCGCTCCCACCAAAGAAAAGTTAGACATGTGATAGTAGTCCCGGGCGGATTCGAACCGCCGTCAACGGCTCCAAAGGCCGCTATGATTGGCCACTACACCACGGGACTTCACGCCGCTCAGCCCGTGTACCTCGCAGCTCCGTCGGAACTGCTCACCACCACGGGACGTCTCGTGCACTTCAGAATCGGGAACCCAGTCTAATATGCGTTGCGAGACTCCGGCGTTACCGGTCGGTCTCGTCGCCGCTCTCCACGTCGATTCGGGTGACGTCGCCCGAGTCCGTGGTTCGGTCGCGGCCGCCGAAGATGGTGGTGCGGACGTCGTCCGCGAAGGATTCCACCTGGGATTTGAGCGTGGAGACTTCGTCCTCGAAGGTTTCGACGGTGCGTTCGACGTAGTGGACGCGTTCGACGGGGATGCGGCGAACCACGTCCTTGCCGTCGTCCTCTCCGATTTTGAGTATCCAGTGGTCTTGGAAGTACGCGATGTGTTCGTTCTGGAGTTCGCGCGTGACAGTGCCTTCTTCCGGGTCGTCGTAGACGATGCGCGCCGTGCCGAGGTCGTCGTCCATACGCGTACTGGGAGGGCAAGCGGTGTAGGTGTGGCGGCTAGTCGTCGGCCTGCACGCCTTCGAGTTCCTCGACGAGTTTCCCGCACGCGTCGGCCTCGGGGTCGAAGCAGGCGGGACAGTCGGGTTCGCGGTCGATAATCATGTCGAGGCGGTCGGCGACGGTCTCGTCGATAACGGGTTCGAGCTGGCGGGCTTCCTCCCGGTACTCCTCGACGTCGAGGACGTTCGCGAGGAAGCGTTCGAGGATGCAGTACGTGCCGAGCGCCTCGACCGCGCGCGCCTCGCCGTCGTCGGTGAGCGCCGCGCCCTTGTACTTCTCGTGCGTGACGAGCCCGCGGTCTTCGAGCTTCCCGATCATCTCGTTCACGCTCGCGGGACTCACGTCGAGGCGGTCGGCGAGCGCGCCCGTGGACGCCGGGCCGTCCTCCAACTGCTGGACGACGAAGATAGTCTTCAAGTACTGGTCGGCGGTGTTCACGCGAACCACCTCCTGGTTCGTCGTTGGAGCACGCTCATACGCGGTCCTCCATGAGGTTCGCGACTTCCTCGACGCCTTCGGCTTCGGCTTGTCGGATGTCGCTGAGCACGCCGAGTAGGCTGTCGCGGGGGATGCTGAACTCGGCGTCGCTGGATTCGATGGCGTCGATGAGGTCGTCGTAGAACTTGTATGCCGTTTCCTCGCCGTTCAGTTGGTCGTAGAGCACGCCGTCGAAGTCGTCGGGGCGCGTCTGTGCGTACTGGGCGTTCACGAGTGCTTGGATGTCGTCGAACGGGATGCTGTCCGCGTCCAGTTCGTCCACGAGGTCTTCGAGGCGTTGGCGGTGCTTGTGTGATTCCTCGCGGGCGTCCGCGAGGAGTTCCTCGATGCGTTCGTCGCGTTCGTCCGCGGGGAGGCGCTGGTAGTGCTGGTACGCGCGGGCTTCCACGACCTCTTCGAGCACGATACCGATCTGGAGGAGGCGCGCGAGTTGGTCGTCCGAGTCCACGCGTGCGGCGACTGAACTCACGGTTCACCTCGGCGTCCGTCCGTCATACTCGCTCCTTGGGCCGCGCGAACTTAAACGGTGTCGTCCAGTCGTTTCGCGTACACCGCGTCCCGCGCGTCGAACTCGTTCGGCTTCTCGCGCACGAACTCGAACCCGCGCGACTCGTAGAACCCGCGGGCGCGGTCGTTCCCGGCGAGCACCACCAGTCGAAGCCGGGACGCCGACGCCGGCAGCTCCGCCGCCGCCGCGTCGAGCAGGCTGGTGCCGACGCCCTCGCCGTAGTGGTCGGGGTGGACGTAGATGCGGTAGACGCTCCACGTCCCGTCCCCATCTCCCGGTCCGACCTCCACGAACCCCCGCACGCGCTCGCAGTCTGCGACGAGGAACACAGAGTTCGCGCTCTCGATGGCGTCCCGGAGGTCGGCTTGCGTGTAGTGCTCCGCGAGGAACGCCTCGACGTGGTCGTCGCCGATGAGGGGCGCGTGCGCCTCGTGCCACGCCGCCACCGCTATCTCCCGGACGCGCGCCGCATCCCCGGGAACCGCGTTCCGGACGGTGCTGTCGCTCACACCGACGGGTCGCGGCCGCGAAAGAAAAAACCGCCTAGTTGAGGCGCTCGTGGATGCGCTCTTCGAGGTCGTCGCGGAGTTCGTCCACCTCGATCTCTTCGAGGACGGGGACGTAGAACCCCTCGACGAGCATGTTCTTCGCCGTCTGCGGCGGAACCGCGCGGTTCTTCATGTAGAACAAGTCCTCCTCGTCGATCTGACCGACCGTCGCGGAGTGACTCGCTTCCGTGTCGTGGTTGTTGATGATGAGCTTCGGGGACGCGTCCGCCTCGGACTCGTCGCTCAACATCAGCGTGTTCTCGCGCTGATAGCTGGAGGTGTCCCAGGCGTCCCGGCCGACGTCCTGCGTGCCCTCGTAGACGGAGCGCGCGTGGTCGTCGATGACGCCGCGCGTGACGAGGTCGGCGGTCGTGTGCTCGGCACGATGCCAGACCGCGCTGTCCAGGTCGAAGTGCTGGTCGTCGTGCCCGAAGAACGCGCCGACGATCTGGGTCTCCGAACTGTCGCCGTTGAGCTCGGTGCTGACCGCGGTCTTCGTCAGCCGACTCCCGAGGTTGCCCTCGATCCAGTTGATGGTGCTGTATGTGTCGGCGTCGCCGCGCTTCACGGTGTAGTTGTACGTCTGCTGGTCGAAGTCCTGCAGGCTCCCGTACTGGACGTACGAGTTCTCGCCCGCCGCGATTTCGACGATACCCGAGTAGTACCGCTCGCCGTCGAGCGCCGAACCGGTGTCCTGTCGTTCCAGGATGGTGACGGACGCGTTCTCCTCGGTGACGACGAGCGTGTAGTTGAACAGCGACCGGCCGTTCATCGTCGTCCGCACCTTCACGTCCTCCGCGTCCACGCCCCGCGGGACGTAGATGACCGTGCCCGTGGTGAACAGTGCCGTGGAGAGCGCCGTCAGCCGGTTCTCCGTGGTCGGGACGATAGACCCGAAGTGCTCCTTCACGAGGTCTTCGAGGTCGGCGTCGTCGAGCGCGCGGTGGAACGGAACGACGGTCGCGTCCTCGTCCACTTCGAGGTCTTTCTCCTCGGTCTGCTCGTGCGGCTCGACGAGCGCTTCGAAGTCGAGGTCTTCGAGGTTCGTCCACGTCCGACCCGGCGTCTGGATGACGCTCGGGAAGTCGAGGCCGTCCAGTTCGTCGAGCGCGTCGAGGCGTGTTTCGAGGAGCCACTCCGGCTCGTTTCGCTCGTCGGAGAGCTGGCGAACCGTCTCCTCGGTGATGCCGTCGTGGAGTTGCGTGCTCATCCGAGACTCCCCTCCATCTCCAGTTCGATGAGGCGGTTGAGTTCGACCGCGTACTCGATGGGCAGTTCCTCCGTGATGGGTTCGATGAACCCGGCGACGATCATCTGCTTCGCGTCGTCGTCGTCCAGTCCGCGCGACTGGAGGTAGAAGACGTCCTCGTCGCCGATCTTCCCGACGGTGGCCTCGTGGGCCACGTCCACCTTCGACTCCTCGATCTCCATGTACGGCATGGTGTCGCTGGTGGACTCGTTGTCGAACATCAGCGCGTCACACTCGACGGACGTGCTGGAGTTCTCCGCACCGTCCGCGATGTGGACGAGGCCGCGGTAGTTCGTGCGGCCGCCGTCCTTGCTGATGGACTTGGACTCGATGGTGGACTTCGTCTCGGGCGCGTTGTGGTAGACCTTCGCGCCGGTGTCGATGTCCTGGTCTTCGCCCGCGAACGCGATGGTGATGTGGTTGTCCGTCGCGCCGCGACCCTTGAGGATGGTGCAGGGGTAGAGCATCGTCGCCTTCGACCCCATACTCCCCGAAACCCACTCCATCGTACCGTTCTCCTCGACGATGGCGCGCTTCGTGTTGAGGTTGTACGTGTTCTTCGACCAGTTCTGCACGGTCGAGTACTGCACGTGGGCGTCCTCGCCGACGAAGACTTCGACGCCACCGCTGTGGAGGTTGTGCGTGCCGTACTTCGGCGCGCTACACCCCTCGATGTAGTGGACTTCGCTGCCCTTCTCCGCGATGATGAGCGTGTGCTCGAACTGCCCCATCCCCGCGGAGTTCATGCGGAAGTACGCCTGAATCGGCATCTGCACCGTCACGTCCTCGGGGACGTAGACGAAGGAGCCGCCGGACCAGACCGCGCCGTGGAGCGCGGCGAACTTGTTGTCGCTCGGGGGCACGTTCTTCGTCATGAAGTGCTCCTTCACGAGTTCGGGGTGTTCCTGGACGGCCTTGTCCATGTCCATGAAGATGACACCCTTCTCCTCCCACTGCTCCTGCATGTTCTGGTAGACGATCTCGGACTCGTACTGCGCGCCGACGCCCGAGAGCGCCTCGCGCTCGGCTTCCGGGATGCCGAGCTTCTCGAACGTGTCCCGAATCTCGTCCGGGAGGTCTTCCCAGGACTCCGCGCCGCCGCGCACGTCGATGTCGGGGCGGATGTAGGGAACGATCTCCTCGATGTCGAGTTCCGTGAGGTCGGGCTGGCCCGGCCAGTCCGTCGGCATCGGCATCTCCTGGTAGTGTTCGAGCGCGCGCAGACGCCGCTCCAGCATCCAGTCGGGCTCGTCCTTGTCTTCCGAGATGAGACGGATGGTCTCCTCGGTCAGTCCTTTCTCCGACTCGAACGCCGACTTCTGCTCTTTCTTGAACTCGAAGCGGGCTTCCGTGTCGGTTTCTTTGAGGTGTTCGTCTGAACTCATAATCGTGGTTTAGGCCGCGTTGTAGACCTCGTCACGCACCCAGTCGTACCCCTTGTCTTCGAGCTTCGCCGCGAGCTCGGGGCCGCCTTCCATCGCGATCTCGCCGTCGAGCATGATGTGAACCGTGTCGGGCTCGACGTAGTCGAGGATGCGCTGGTAGTGCGTGATCTGGAGGATGCCGGTTCCCTGTTCGTCGCGGAGGGCGTTGATGCCGTCCGCGACGTCCTGCAGGCGGTCGATGTCGAGACCGCTGTCGATCTCGTCCAGCACCGCGATAGCGGGTTCGAGAATCGCGGCCTGCAGGACTTCGTTCTGTTTCTTCTCACCGCCGGAGAACCCGGCGTTGAGGTAGCGCTGCGCGAACTTCTCGTCCATGTCGAGGAGTTCCATCTTCTCCGAGAGGAGCTGCTGGAACTCGGCGACGCCGACGTCGCCCTCGTCCGCGGGGCCCTCCATCGGGCTGGTGTCGTAGCCCGCGTCCTCCTCTTCTTCCTCCTCGTCCTCGCCGAACAGGAGTTCCTCGCGCTCGTCGAGCTTCGCGTTGAGCGCGGTGCGGAGGAAGTTCGTCATCGTGACGCCCTCGATTTCGGCGGGGTACTGGAACGCGAGGAACACGCCGAGCGCGGCGCGCTCGTTCGGCTCCAGTTCGAGGAGGTTCCACTCGCGTGCGTCCTCCGGAATCTCGTCGACGTCGCCGAAGTCGTCGTCGTCGAGCGTGAGCGTGATGGAGCCCTCGGTGACTTCGTAGGCGGGGTGTCCGGCGATGACCTTGGAGGTCGTGGACTTCCCGCTGCCGTTCGGACCCATCAGGGCGTGAATCTCGCCGGAGTCGACTTCGAGGTCGACACCGTTGAGAATCTTCTCGCCCTCCTCTGCGACTTCCGCGTGTACGTTCTGTAGTGTAAGCGTAGCCATGCCTTCAGTCATCTCGAAGGAGGTGTTTGCGACGCATAATGCTTACGCATCCCCGGGTGTCATCTTCTCGCAAAGCAAAATTTATTTCGCGAACGTAGAATCGGCGCGCCCTGCCGGGGGTTACATGTACGACCCGAGTCCGGTCTGGGTCTGCCCGCTCTTCACTTCCTCCCACGACACTTCGAGCGCCTCCAGGATGCGCTCGATGGGGCCTTTGAGGGTCTTATCGAGCATCGTGTCCCAGTCGATTTCGAACTCCGCGGGCACCTGGTCTGCGTACTCATAACAGATGACGTCGGGGTCGCGCTTGAACTCCCCGTAGAGCGGGTCGGTCTGGGGGTCGAGGCCCTTCTCGGATTCGACGCGCCGCCAGAACTCCGGTCGAACCTTTGCGAGGTAGAGGCGTTTCGGCTTCGACCCGCGCTGGAAGTTCGTCCCCAGCAGGAGGTTCGCGTACTTCGCGCCCCGAACCTGCGCGGTGTCCGTGTCGTAGTTGTCGAGGCGCTTTCCGATACCGCCCGGGATGCCCACGTCGTCCAGGTTCACGTTGCCGTCCCGGAAGTCCTCGATGATGCCGTGCACGTAGTCCTTCACGTTGTCAATATCTTCTCCGTGGACGATGCGGTCGATGACCTCCTTCTGCACCTCCTTCGTGATGGGCGCGATGTCGCTTCGCTTGTACTCGAAGCCCGTGATGTCGATGTCGTCCACGTCCTTGCCCTCCTTCCAGACGATGTGGCCCGCGTACCGCTTTTTCTTCCCCGCCTGGAAGAACCGCCGATAGAGCTTCTCGAACTCGATCTGGAACCGGTGTTCGTCCGCGTTCAGGTCGTCGCGCGCGAAGTCGTCGTACCGGCCGTTGATGTGCTCTTCAATCTCGAACGAGGTCTCGATGGCTTCCGCCTTCGAGAACTCGGGGCCGAGTTCCAGCATCACGCTGTCCGTGTCGCCGTACGCGACCTCGTGGCCGATTTCGTTCGCGGCCCGTTCGGTGAACTCGATGACGTCCCGTCCGGTCGCGGTCACCGCCGCGCCCATCTCCTTGTCGTAGAGGCGGAAGCGCTCCCAGCCCAGCACGCCGTACAGCGAGTTCATGATGACCTTCACCGCGGCCTGCTGGCGGTCGAACCGCTCGTAGCCCTCGCTGTCCGGGTCATGGTCGTTCCGCCGCGACTTCTTCTGCTCGCGCTCTTCGAGGAGTTCGTCCACCATCTCCCGAATCACGCCGTCGGGATTCTTCTGGAAGTGCGTGCCGTTCGGCGCGACGTACGTCTCGCCCTCGTACTCCTCCGGATTGACTTTCGTCTCGGGGCTGGCGTTGATGGTCACCATGCACATCGGGTACAGGCTCTTGAGGTCGAGCACGGTGACGTTCTCGCGGACGCCCGTGATGGGGTCGAACACCGCGCCGCCCTCGTAGTCCTCAGACTCCTGCTGGCCCTTCGAGGGGAGCGCGAAACTCCCGTGCACCTTGTGCAGGACGTACATGTCCACCGCGTCCCCGGGCGTCGTCGCGTCCTCCAGTTTACACCCGACGAAGGACGCGACCTCCTCCCAGAACGGAATCACGTCCTGCTTGCGGTCGATTTCGACGCAGAGCTCCACGTCGCGGACGTTGTACTCCAGGAGGCGTTCGGGGTCTTGCTCCCAGAGGTCGCCGATATCGCCCGTGTAGCGTTCCTTCCCGACGCCGAGTTCGGTCTCCGCGACGGCGTCGAGGCGGTAGGAGTCGAGTTCGCTGAACTGCGTGCGCTGGTAGGCGTACAGGAGGTCGAACACCACGCGGCCCTTCACGTCGGGGCCGCCCCAGCCGCCCGTCCACACCTCGTTCACGCGGGAGAGCCGGTCGTAGGACATCCCGAGCACGTCGAGGCGGTCGATGAAGTACGGCGCGTCGAAGTCCTCGAAGTTCCAGCCCGTGAGCACGTCCGGGTCCGTGTCCTCGACGTAGGTGAGGAAGGCGTCCAGCATCGCCGCCTCTTCGTCGAACGACCGCACCTCGACCGACGCGTCCGCGTTCTCGTCGAGGAGGTCGTAGTCCGCGAGGTCGTCGGGCGCGGGAACGTCGGCGTCGGGGGCGTCGTAGAGCCACGCGATGTACTCGTCGCGGTAGTTGTCGTGGCTGGTGAGGCAGACGATGGGTTCCTCGCCGTCCTCCGGGAACCCGGAGCGGTCGTCCACCTCGATGTCGAACGTGTTCACGCGCAGGCTGGCCTCGGCTTCCACGGGTTCGACCTCGCCGTGGTGCGCGACGAGCGCGCCGTCCTCCTCGGCGCGGCGCTCGGGCACCCGCAGGCCGCTGTTCACGTCCTTGTCGATGAGGAAGCGGTTCGGGAAGAGGATGTCCGCCTCGTAGTGCTCGAAGCGGTCGCGAATCTGCCCCACGTCCCGGGGCGTCCGCCCGAACACCTTCGTCAGTTCCTCGCCGCGGATGCTCTCGTAGCCGTCCTCGCTGCCGGTGATGACGTCGTCCTGCAGGTCGCCCTCGGAGAGGCTGTCGGTAGGCGTGTAGAAGTAGGGGCGGAAGCCGTGCACGCGGACGTGCTCGGGCGTGTCGTCCTCGCGGCGGCCGAAGACGTGGATGACGGGGCGTTCGCGGCTCCCTTGTCCCTCGACGGTGTAGTCCACCTGCGTCACCGCGATGTCCAGGGTTCCCTCGGCGTCCGGGAGCGCGCCCTCCTCGGCGTCGATGATTTCGTTCACGACGGGGTCGCCGTCCCCGGCGACGTACCGCGCCTCCGCGGCGGGCCGGTCGCCGTCCCCCGCGGCGTCCGCGTCGTCCCCGCCGCCGTCGAAGTCCGTCAGGCTGGCGTTAGGCATTGGGTCTCCCTTGGTCGCGCCCGACTAAAAGACCCTGCGTCCGCCGACCGACGGGGAAAAGGGTTATACCGTGGTACTTCTTATCGTGGGGTGAGGTGACACACGTGTCCGACCACGCGACGACGGGTGACGAAGAGCGCCGGAACCACGTACCCCAACTACCGGAGGGGGAGGAGGGTCCGACCGTCGAGTCCTACGACACCGAGGACGGGGTCGTACTCTACGACGCGGACAACCCGCTCGCGTGGCTCAAGGCCACGAACGCGACGCCGCTCGCCGAGCAACGATAACTTTTCTTCGCTCCGACGGCTCTCACTATCCGTGTACAACCCGCTGAAACCACAGACCGCCGTCCCCGACACCGACGACGACGAGGACGGGGAGTCCACGGAGGTGCCGACGGAGATTAAACTCCGGTTCTGGAAGCTCGTCGCCTTCCTCAACGTCGGCATCCTCCTGTTCGCGCTCGGCCTCATGTTCCTCGCGTTCCGCGGCCTCCTCGTCGTCGGCGGCGGCACCGCGCTCGCCGGCGCGGCCATCCTCGCGTACTGCGCGTGGGACTACAAGCGCTCGAAGGCCCGCATCGGCGAAATCATCGACCGCCAGGACGAATGACTCGAACGGTTCGGTACGACGGCGACGTGTACGTGCTCGTGAAGGAGTCCGCGGAGAGCAGTCTCCTGCGCGACCCGGATACCGGCGAGGAGGAGTACGTTCCGAACGACGCCGTCGAAGCGCTCGACAGCCCCGCGCTCGAAACCCGGGCCGCCGTCGTCCCCGAGAGCGTGCGCGCCGTCCTCCGCGTCGCCCACGACGACCGCTCGCTCGGCCTCCTCATCGACCTCCACGAGAACGGCTCCCGGCCCGTCCGCGACATGCTCACCGACTACGAGTACTGCGAGAGCGACCTCCTCGGCCTCCTCACGGAGTGCCGGGCCGCCGGCGTCGTCGAGGAAGTCACGGTCGCCGGCGAACCCGGGTACGGCCTCACCTCGACCGGCGACCGCGGCGTCGCGAAACTCCTCAATCGGCGTTGAGCGTCGGCGTGTCGTGCTCGACGTGCGAGCGGTTCGTCGTCGCGTCCTTCTGCACCCGCACGAGGTCGTCCGCGGCACCGAGCAGGCTCTCGTCGTGACTCACCACGAGAATCTGCTCCACGCCGATGTCCCGCATCGACTCCACCAGTTCCACGAGCTGCGAGACGTGCCCGGAGTCGAGGAACACCGTCGGTTCGTCGAGAATCAGCGGCGGCATCGGCGCGGATCCCTCGATGCCCTCGGAGAGCAACCGATAGATGGCGCACCGGAGGCTGAGGTTGAACAATGCGCGCTCGCCGCCCGAGAGCTGTTCGGGGTCGAGGCGCTCGCCGTCCTTCTGGTACACCGTCAGCTCGTACGTCCCGTCCAGTTCGATGCGGGCGTACGAGTCGTTCTGGTAGACGAGGTCGAACGTCTCGTTCAGCAGGCGCTCTAGTCTGTCGACGTTCCGCTGGCGTAACTCGGCGCGCAGGTCGCCGTAGAGGGATTCGAGGGACTCCGTCTCCTCGTGCACGCCCTGTAACTCCGAGACGGTCTCGTCGAGCGCGTCGCGCTCCTCGCGCAACCGTTCGAGCGTCTCGATGTCCTTCTTCACGCCGCCGAGCTTCCCCTGAATCTCGTCGCGTCGCTCGCGCAGGGTGTCGAGTTTCTCCGCGACCTGGTCGAGGTACTGCTCGGCCTCCTCCTTGTTCGCCTCCGCCGTCTCGATGCGCTCCTCGTCGTACGCGGATTCGAGCGAGCGCTTTCGCTCCCGGAGTTCCGCCAGGCGCTCCCGGCGCTCCTCGTTGCGCTCGCCGAGGCTCTCGCGTTTCTCCGCCACGCGCTCGGCCGCGTCGCGCTCGCGCTCGCGCTCCCGCAACGCCTCCGCGAGGTCGCCCAGCCGTTCGATTCGCTCGTCCAGCGACTGCTTCTCCGTCTGCAAGTCCCCGAGCCGTTCCCGGCGCTCCTCCACGCGCTCGCGGGCCTCTGCGGCCTCGGCGCGCTTCTCCTCGGCGCGCTCCGCGAGGTCGTCCGCGCGCTCGCGGGCCTCCGCCGCGTCCGCGCGCTTCTCCGCGACCGACTCCGCCTTCGCCTCCCGAACCTCCGTTTTCGACTCGCGGCGGGATTCGAGGTCGGCGACCGACCGCTCGACGGCTTCCAGTTCCTCCGCGCGCTCGATGCGCTCCGTCACGTCCTCGATATCGCTCTCGATGTCCGCAACGTCCGATTCGAGGTCGCTGACGCGCTCTCGGTACTCCTCGATGGACGCGACGTGCGGCGACCCCTCCACCGGCTGCCCGCACTCCGGACACTTCCCCTCCGCGAGCAGTTCCTCGGCGTCCTCGACGCGCGACCGCGCGGACGCCAACTCCTCCCGGACGTCGGTGCGCTCGGCGCGCAGTTCCTCGCGCTCCGATTCGAGTCGCTCGCGGTACTCGGCGGCCTCGCCGAACGCGACCGGCGCGTCCGCGAACGCCTCACGCGCCTCCCCGATGTCGCTCTCGATGTCCGCGATGGTCGAGTCGAGTTCCGCGACCTCGTCGGCGGCGTCCGCCGCGTCAGATTCGAGATTGTCCGCGCGCTCGCGCGCCTCCGCGGCGCGCTCCGCGAGGTCGTCCGCGCGCTCCTCGAAGGACTCCGCGTCCTTCCGGTCGCTCGTCATCTCGTTCGCGACCTCCTGCACGTCCGCCTGTACGTCGTCGCGCTCCGATTCGAGGTCGTCCCGTCGCGCCTCGACCGCGTCGAGGCCGGCGTCCCCGTCGAGGTCGGTGTCGGCGAGGAGCGATTCGACGCGGTCGTCGAGGTCGCTCGCGCGCTCGCGGTGCTCGCGCACCGTCTCCTGGAGGCTGTCGCGCTCGCTCTCGGTGTCGCTGATGGCGTCCCTGAGTTCCGCGATGGTCTCGCGGACGGAGTCGAGTTCCGCGCGCTTCTCCTCGTACTCGGAGAGCACGCGCTCCGCCTCCTCCTTCGTCTCGCGGGCGTTCCGCCGGTTCTCCTCGAAGCGCTCGATTTCGGACGCGACCTCCGCGAGGTCGGACTGCAGGGCGTTCCGGCGTTCGTGCAGGCCCTGGTCTTCGAGGTCGGCCACGTCCTCCGCGCGCTGTTCGAGGCGGCTCCGGTACTCCGTCAGCACGTCCTCGACGCCGAGGCGGGCGTCGCCGGCGCGCTCGCGGTACTCCTCCAGTTTCCCGAGCTGGAGGAGGTCGTCTATCATGTCCTGGCGCTCGCTCGGACTGGCGTTGATGAGCTTGTTCACCTCGCCCTGCCGGACGTACGCGCAGTTCACGAACGCGGACGCGTCCATCCGCAGGAGGTCGGCGACGTGCGATTCCACGTCAGTCACGCCCTCGATGCTCCCGGAGGGCGTCGTGAGGACGCAGTCGTGGCGGCCGACCCGGCCATCGCGCACCTTGAGTTCGCGGGAGAGTTCGTACTCCGCGCCGTCGTGACTGAACCAGAGCGTCACCGACATCTCCTCCGTGCCCGTCGTCACCACCTCCGCGGCCGTCCCCGAGACGGCGTCCGTGCCGTACAGCGCGAAGAAGCAGGCTTCGAGGAGGCTCGACTTCCCGCTCCCGTTCAGGCCGTACACGACGGTGACGCCGCGGTCGAGCCGCACGTCCTCCGCGTCGTAGCACTTGAAGTTCCGAATCCGCACGCGCTCGAACTTCACTGGAACTCACCCATCGCCGCCTGCCCCTCGCTCTCCTCGTCGGGAACCGATTCCTCCCCGTCGCCCTCACTGCCGATCACGGCGTCGGGAGCGTCCGAAATCGCCTCCTGAACGCGGTCTTTCACGGCGTCGCGGACGTTCGCGTCCGCGAGCTTGCTCTCCCGCACGGTCTCGTCGATGTCGCGCGCGGTCTCGCTGAGTCCGAGGTCGCGCACGCGCTCCCGGACGGCCTCGTCGGGGTCGGCGAAACTCACGTCGATGTCCGATTCGTCCTCGACCTCGCGGCGGTCGTTCACGCGCGTGACGAGCGCGCCGCGTTCCGCCCCGAACGATTCCACGTCCGCGGGCGTCACCTGCCCGCCCTCGCCCTCGATGGTGACGACGACCACGGCGTCCTCGACGTCGGCGTCACGGACGCGGTCGCGGACGTACGCCGTCCCCTCGTCGCCCTGGAGGTCGAGGTCGAGGAAGACGAAGTCGCGGGTATCGACGCCGCGGCGCGTTATCTGCGCGTCCCCGTCGAACGTGACGATGTTGTAGCCGCGGGGGTCGCGTTCGCTCGCGCTCGCGCGCTCGGTCGACCCGCAGTACGTCACCCACGTGTCCAGCACTTCGGCGCGGTCGGGCGCGTGGTTGTCCCCGAGGAGGAACGCGTCGAAGTCCACGTTCGCCTCGCCGAGCACGGTCTCGGTCTCCCAGTTCGCGTGCGGGAACGGCGTGAACAGGCCGTGCGAGACGAGCGCGGCGTGCTCGGTCTCCGGCGGGGCGAACTCGTAGTCGAGCTGGTCGCGCTTCGACTCGGGAACGTAGTCGAGGCCGTAGAACGTCGTGTCACCGACGCTGGTTCCCTCTGCGTCGAGGCGGGTGGCGAGGCCGAGCGTCTCGAAGAGGTCGAGCCACTGGCCCTGCCGGGTGCTCTCGTGGTTCCCGACGACGGCGAGGAAGGGGATGTCGTGTTCGCGGAGCGGTGTGAGGATGTCGATGGTGTCGAGGAGGTCGGGGAGTCCGGGCTGGCGGTCGTGGTAGAGGTCGCCGGCGTGCACGACCGCGTCCACGTCGTCCGCGACGGCGTCCTCGACGACGCTCCGGAACGCGTCCGCGAAGTCCTGGCGGCGCACGGGAGAGTGGTACTGGCGATAGCCGAGGTGGGTGTCCCCCGTGTGGATGACGCGCGTCATTGTCACTCCCTACTCCGGCGTTCGCGGATAAAGGTTCGGCGCTCAGACGTCGAGGCTGTAGAGGCGTTTGCGGGCGTCGGTGAAGGAGAATCGGGAGTCGACGAGGCCCTCGTCTTCGAGGCGGGTGAGCGCGTAGCGGACGGTGCGCGCGGGGAGGAGGGTTTCGTCGGCTATCTCGCTCTGCGTGAGGGTGTCTTCGTACTCCAGGACTTTCGCGACGAGTTTCGCGCTCGGCGGGAGGTCGCGGACGCGTTCGAGGGTGTCGGCTTCGGCGGACTGAATGGCGCTCATCACCACCCACTACAGGATACCGGAAGATAATAACTTCGGTTCTATCTAATTACTGTGGGTGATATTACTGTCACCCGAACTCATTTAGGAACCGCCGCCCTAACACTGGTGATGACCGACACCGTCGACGACGTCGACCTCCCGTACGAGGACGACGCGTCCAAGCAGGAGAAAATCGACGCCCTGCAGGAGCGCCTCGACGTCCTCGAGGAGCAGAACGAGGAGATGCGGGACGAATTGCTCGACGCGAACGCGGAGAACAACAAGTACCAGCAGAAACTCGAACGCCTCAACCACGAGAACAAGAAACTCAAGCAGTCCCCGCTGTTCGTCGCGACCGTCCAGGAACTCAACGACAACGGCGCTATCATCAAACAGCACGGGAACAACCAGGAAGCCCTCACCGAGGTCACCGACGAACTCCGCGAAGACCTCGAACCCGGCGCGCGCGTCGCCGTGAACAACAGCCTCTCCGTCGTCCAGCGCCTCGACGACGAGGCCGACGTTCGCGCCCGCGTCATGCAGGTCGAGGAGTCCCCCGACGTGGGCTACGAGGACATCGGCGGCCTCCACGACCAGCTCCAGGAGGTCCGGGAGACCGTCGAACTCCCGATGGAGAACCCCGACATCTTCGACACGGTGGGTATCGACCCGCCGAGCGGCGTGCTCCTCCACGGCCCGCCGGGCACGGGGAAGACGATGATGGCGAAAGCCGTCGCCGCACAGACCGACGCCACCTTCATCAAGATGGCCGGCTCGGAACTCGTCCACAAGTTCATCGGCGAGGGCGCGAAACTCGTCCGCGACCTCTTCCAGGTCGCGCGCGACCACGAACCCGCCGTCGTCTTCATCGACGAAATCGACGCCATCGCCTCCAAACGCACCGACTCCAAGACCTCCGGGGACGCCGAAGTCCAGCGGACGATGATGCAGTTGCTCTCCGAGATGGACGGCTTCAGCGAGCGCGGCGACATCCGCATCATCGCCGCCACCAACCGCTTCGACATGCTCGACCGGGCCATCCTCCGCCCCGGCCGGTTCGACCGCCTCATCGAAGTCCCCCACCCCGACGAAGACGGCCGCGAGAAGATCTTCCAGATCCACACGCGCGGCATGAATCTCGCCGCCGACGTGGACTTCACCGAACTCGCCGAGGAAACCGACGGCTCCTCCGGCGCGGACGTGAAAGCCATCTGCACCGAAGCCGGCATGTTCGCCATCCGCGACGACCGCGACGAAGTCACCATGGCCGACTTCCGCAACGCCTACGACAAACTCACCAACGACGACGAAGAACCCGACGTCTCCCGTACGTTCGCCTGAAAGCCCTTTTTCGGGCGCGGAGCGCCCGAAAAACCCCTTTCAATGTCCCAACCCAGCGTGGTCGGGCCGTGCGGGTCGCTCCCGCCGTTGTGACGCCCGCTATTGTTATCCGTTCTTTTCGCTCCTGGCAGTTCTTTCAGTGAGTGCGCCGTCTCCGAGAAGACTTATGCCGGGCGTGCCGCCGTGTGGTGGTATGAGCGAAGGAGACGCGGTCGAGGCAGTCGAGGAACCGGTGACGCCCGAGCGGCTCGCGAGCGACCTCCGCGACCTCGGCGTTCGCGGCGAGACGGTTCTCGTGCACTCGTCGATGTCGAGCCTCGGCTGGGTTCCCGGCGGCCCGCAGGGCGTCGTCGAGGCGCTCCGGGACGCCGTCACCGAGGCCGGGACGATTGTGGTGCCGACGCACACGAGCCACCTCTGCACGCCCGGCGTCTGGGAGAACCCGCCGATTCCCGACGACTGGCTCCCGGCGGTTCGGGAGTCGATGCCGGCGTTCCGGCCCGACGTGACGCCCTCGCGCGGCGTCGGGGCGGTTCCGGAGTGTCTCCGCACGCATCCGGACGCCGTGCGGAGCGACCACCCCCAGTACTCCTTCGCGGCGTGGGGCGCGGACGCCGACGCCATCGTGGCGACCCACGAACTCGACCGCGGCCTCGGCGAGAACTCGCCGCTCTCCGCCGTCTACGACCGCGACGGACTCGTCCTGATACTCGGCACCGGCCACGACACGAACACCTCGCTCCACCTCGCGGAGACCCGCGCGGACTACGAGCGCGACGAAACCGTCGAGGAGGGGCCGATGCTGGTGGACGGCGAGCACCAGTGGGTCGAGTTCGCGGACATCGAGCGGACGACCGACGACTTCGACGCGGTGGGCGCGGCGTTCGAGGACGACGTGGGCGTCGAGACGGGTCGCGTGGGCGCGGCGGACGCGAAACTCCTCGACCAGCGCGCGCTCGTGGACTACGCGACAGAATGGTTCGGCCGGAACCGCTGAGCGAGAACGTCCGTTTCCGGCGTCGCTGGGCCGTCCACCGCAATTTCTGCCAGTACTCTCGGAACAGATTTATGTGGTGGAAGCCAAATCTTGAGGTATGCCATCCAATGTCAATAGACGTGACGTGATTCGTGGCGTCGGTGCCGCAGGCATCGTCGGACTCGCCGGCTGTTCGAGCAACGGCGGCGGCGACGACGGAACCACGACCAGTAGCGGCGGAACCACGACGTCGTCCAGCGCGCGCACCCTCAAGCAGGGCGTCCTTCTCCCGACGACGGGCGGACTCGCGGACCTCGGCGTCCCCATCAACAACGGCGCGATTCTCCCGCGCATCCTCCTCGAAGGCGAGACGGACTTCACGCTCGACTTCTCCGAGCAGGACACGCAGACGGACGCGAACGCCGCGCAGTCCGCGGCGCAGACGCTCCGTAACTCCGGCTACCCGGCGGTCACGGGTGCGGCGTCCTCCGAGGTGACCATCGCGGTGGCGAACAACGTCTTCATCCCCTCGGGGATGGTCGGCTGTTCGCCGGCGAGCACGTCGCCCGCCATCACCGACCTCGAAGACAGCGGCCTCATCTACCGCACCCCGCCGACGGACGCGCTCCAGGGCGAAGTCCTCGCGCAGGTCGCGATGGAACGCCTCGACGCCTCCACGGCGGCGACGATGTACGTGAACAACTCCTACGGTCAACTGCTCTCCCAGAGCTTCGCCACCGCGTTCCAGAACGCCGGCGGCGAGATGCTCCAGCAGGTGTCCTTCCAGAAGGCCCAGAGCTCGTACACGTCCCGTCTCAGTCAGGCGCTCTCGGACGACCCCGGCGTCGTCATCGTCATCGGCTACCCCGAGAGCGGGAAACAGCTGTTCCGGGACTTCTACACGGACTTCGACTCGGACGTCCCGATTCTCGTCACGGACGGCCTGCGCTCCGCGAGCCTCCCGTCCGACGTGGGCAACGACATGTCGAACGTCACCGGCACCGCGCCGCTCGCGGCCGGCCCGGGAACGGAGTACTTCACGGAGCAGTTCCAGTCCGAGTTCGGAAACGAACCCGGCGTGTTCACGTCCCAGGCGTTCGACGCGACGGCGGTGTGCCTGCTCGCGAACGCCGCCGCGGGCGAGAACAGCGGCGCGGCAATCGCCCAGGAGATGCAGGCCGTCGCCAACCCCGGCGGCGAGGAAGTCCTCCCGAGCACGCTCGCGGAGGGCCTCGACATGGCGGCTTCGGGCACCGAAATCCAGTACAAGGGCGCGTCCAGCGCGGTCGACTTCGACGAGAACGGCGACCTGAAGGCCGCGACCTACGAGTACTTCGGGTTCGAATCCGGCGGCGGCATCCGCACCATCGACGAGATTCAGTTCACGGCCTGACCCCGCGACCCCCGTTTTTCTTTCGACCCGCTCCCGGGAGCACCACTCGATAGTTCGCGAAAAACGAGATTCGACCTATCCGCCGAGGAAGTCCTGACGCACCTCCTCGTCGTCAAGGAGGGTGTCGCCGTCGTCCATGTAGCGGTTCTCGCCCTGCACGAGCACGTATCCGCGGTCGCAGCGCCGCAGGGCTTCCTTCGCGTTCTGCTCGACCATCAGGATGGACGTGCCGTCGTCGTTGATGCGGTCGATGCGGTCGAACATGTCCGCGACGAGGTCGGGCGCGAGACCCGCGGACGGTTCGTCCAGCATCAACAGGTCGGGGTCGAGCATGAGCGCGCGCCCCATCGCGAGCATCTGCTGTTGGCCGCCGGACAGCGACCCCGCGGTCTGCTCCTGGCGTTCTTCGAGGATCGGGAACCGGTCGAACACGTCCCGCAGGCGTTCTTCCGGCACGTCGTCGAGGATGTACGCGCCCATTTCGAGGTTCTCGCGCACGCTCAGTCCCGCGAACACGTTCTCGTTCTGCGGGACGTACCCCAGGCCCTCGTGGATGATGTCCTCGGGGTTCCAGCCGTGGATGGCCGTGTCGCCGAACGTGATGGTGCCGTCCATGTAGTCGGTGAGCCCGAACACGGACTTCATCACGGTGGACTTCCCCGCGCCGTTCGGCCCGACGATGGTGACGTACTCGCCGTCCCTGACGTCCAAGTCCACGCCGGAGAGCACCTGGAGGTCGCCGTAGCCCGCGTCGAGCGACCGCACGGAGAGCAGGCCGGCCTCGTCGTCGGGGAGCCGGGCGTCCGCGGACGCGCCGGTCATACCGTCCCCCCGAGGTAGGCCTCGATAACCTCCTCGTTCTGCGTGATCTGTTCCGGCGGCCCCTCGTCGAGGACGCGCCCCTGGTGCATGACGATGACGTGCTCGCAGTTCTCCATGATGAGGTCCATGTCGTGTTCGACCAGGAGGAAGGTCAGGCCCTCCGACTCCCGGAGTTCGTGGATGCGGTCTAAGAGTTTCTCTTCGAGCGTCGGGTTGACGCCCGCGAACGGTTCGTCCAGCAGCATCACGTCCGGGTCGGTCATCAGCGCGCGGGCGAGTTCGAGGAGTTTGCGCTGGCCGCCGGAGAGGTTGCCCGCGAGTTCCTGCGCGAGGTGGTCGATTTCGAAGAACTCCAGGGTCTCCCACGCGCGCTCGCGGACGGACTCCTCCTCGGCGACGACGCCCGACCGGAGGCCGGGTAGCACGGAGCGCGTCGCGGATTCGCCGGACTGCCCGCCCGGCGCGAGCATCATGTTTTCGAGGACGGTCATCTCTTCGAGCTCGCGCGCTATCTGGAACGTCCGAACCAGGCCGCGCTGCGCGATTCGATGCGGGGATTCGCCCGTTATCTCCTCGTCGCGGAAGTGGACGCTCCCGCTCGTCGGCTCGTGGACGCCCGTGATGCAGTTGAACGTCGTTGACTTCCCCGCGCCGTTCGGCCCGATGAGGCCCGTGAGCGAGCCTTCCTCGACGGAGAACGTCGCGCCGTCCACGGCGGTGATGCCGCCGAACTCCTTGCGGAGGTTGTTCACGCGGAGCGGGAGGCTCTTCGGCGTCGTCTTCGCGGCCTCCTCGGCGGGCGAGTCCCGCGATTCGGGTTCCGCGTCCAGTTCGCCCTCGGTCTCGGGTATCTCGGTGTCGTCTGCGTCACTCATCGGAGTCACCTCCGGCGTTCGCGTTCGCGGGACGGCTCTCCTCTGAGAGGGAGACGGCGGCCGCGGTTTCGGTGCGGTCGCCGAGGATGCCGTCCGGTTTGTACTGCACGAGCAACACGAGCAGAGCGCCCATGAACATGAAGCGTAACGTGTCGATGTTCGCGAGGAGGAACGCGACGATGGCGAGCGGGTCGCCCGTGGAGACGGTGGTCACGACGTTGTCGGGCGCGCTCGGGAGCGCGACGTTGTAGTCCGCGAGCAGTTTCACGACCACGTCGGAGAGTATCGGCGGGGCTTCGTAGAGCAGGCTGGCGAACACCGCGCCGCCGATGATGCTCCCGACGTTCGACCCGGAGCCGCCGATGATGAGCGCGATGAAGATGTAGAACGTGAGTTCCGGCCGGAAGTTCGTCGGAACGACCGACGCGCGCGGCCCCATCGCGTACCAGAGGATGCCGGCGAGCCCCATGAGTCCGCAGCCGAGCGCGAACGCCCGCACCTTGAAGCTCTGGGTGTTCTTCCCGAGGGATTGCGCGGCGACCTCGTCCTCCCGAATCGCCTTGAGAACGCGGCCGAACGGCGACTTCCCGGCGCGTTCGAGCAGGAGGTAGACGAACAGGAGCACGACGAGCACGCCGAGCGTGTAGACGATGTTTATCATCACGATGCGGGTGAGGTCGAGCGGTTCGCCGAGGCCGAACACGAACGACCCGAGCGCCGTCGGCTCGGAGATGATGCTCCCGGGGTCGGTGAGCAGGAGCGTCTGGACGGGGCTCGTCGGGAGGTTGTCGAACCCGCTCGCGCCGCCCGTGATGTCGATGAGGACGGGCGAGTTCAGGGTGAGCCGGATGATTTCGGAGAACGCCACCGTGACGATGGCGAGGTAGTCCGCGTCCAGCCGTAACGCCGGGAGCGCGGCGACCAGTCCGATGACGACGGCGGCGAGGATGCCGCCGAGCACGCCGACGGGGAGCGGGAGGCCGAGGCCGGGCGGGACGCCGCCGGGGTCGGCGGAGAGGATGACCGTGGTGTACGCGCCGACGGCCATGAAGCCCGCGACGCCGATGTTGAACAGGCCCGTGTACCCCCACTGGATGTTCAGCGCGAGCACGGCGATGGCGTAGACGGCGGAGAGGAACGTCACGCGGCGGATGGTGGCGACGACGCCGTACGTCGGGTATTCGAGGAACGCGCTGAGCGCGTAGAACAACAGCCAGATGCCCGCGAACAGCGCCGCGACTTTGAACGCGTCGTTGCGCACGACCTGCCGGAGCAGACTCGGCGTCTCGTTCTCGCTCATGTCGTCTTCACCCCGCTGAAGATGCCGGACGGGCGGAACAGGAGGATGAGAATCATCAGCAGGAACGCGGTCGGGCGCGCGAACGCCGACCAGTCGCCCTGGAGCCAGACGAGCGACACGCGGCTCGCGAGCCCGATGACGAGGCCGCCGGCGATTGCGCCGTAGATGGAGCCGATGCCGCCCATGATGACGGCGGCGAAGATGAGGAGGAGGAGCCGCCAGCCGGTCGTGAACCCGAGACCGCCCTGGCTGAGCACGAGCAGGAAGCCCGCCGCGCCCGTGAGGCCTGCGCCGATAACCCAGGTCGTGGTGATGACGCGCTCGGTCGGGATGCCGGTGACGCGCGCGAGGTCGCGGTTGTCCGCCATCGCGCGCATCGCCTTCCCGAGTTTCGTGCGCTGCAGGAGGACGTGCAGGCCGAGCATGAGGAGGACGGCGATGACGATGAGCGTCACTTCGTGCGCGTTCACGATGAGTGCGCCCGCGTTACTCGGGACGAGCACGGACGGGAACAGGTCGACGAGGAACGCCGGGGCGACATCGGCGACGGTTTCGGCGAACCCGACGACGACCTGAACGAGGTCGAAACTCGGCAGGCGCTCCGTCGAGGTGACGATGCGGCGGCTGTTCCCGAACACGAGGCTGATGAGGTAGCGGAGCGCGAACGCGACCCCGACGGACGCGATGAGGAGCGAGATGCCGTCTGCGTCCCGGATGGGGCGGTAGACGACGCGGTCGATGGCGAGCGCGAACAGGAGCGTCGCGAGGATGGACACGGCGAGTCCGAGGAAGACGGCGAGCGGGGAGAGCCAGAGGTTCGCGCCGGCGTCTCCCGGGGGCGTGCGCAGGAGGACGAGGTTGACGAGGTCGAGGCCGCCGAACCCGGCGATGACGTACGTGACGGCCCACCCGGAGAACGCGCCCGTGGTGAGGTAGTCGCCGTGCGCGAAGTTCGCGAAGTTGAGGATGCTGTACGTGAGCGAGAGGCCGATACTCGCGAGGCCGATGACGAGGCCGATGACGAGACCGTTCCAGACGTAACTGCTGAACTGGCCGAACGGAATCGCGCCGCCGATACCCCCGGAGAGGTCGCCGACGACCGGTACGTCGCTCACCACCGGGAGCGTCGCGAGGTTGACGCTCACGCCGACGCCGGCGAGTTTCAGGATGAGGTCGACGAGGAGAAACGCGCCGAACCCGGCGACGAGCGCGCCGCCCGGGCCGCTCTTGGCGAACGCGACCCCCCGTTCGAGGGCGGACTGTCCATTGGTTTCTATACCCATGGGTGGTGTCAGGATGCGGGTGTTCAATAATGCTCCGCTCGAACCGATACTTCCCGCTGTTCGCGTGACAGGTCTCAGTTCCGGCGGACGCGCGGCGCGAACGCGGCGAACGCGAGACCGAACACGAGCAGCCAGACGCCGGGCACGAGGAGGTACCACGGCATCCCGAAGTGCATGAAGCCGGGGCTTCCGAACCCGAGCGCGGTCACGGCGAGGTAGGAGAAGGAGAGGAGGGCGGCCTGCACGACCGCGTAGCCGGCGAGCAGGCGCGCGTCGCCGTCGAGTGCGTCGATGGCCATTAGAGCGCGGTGAAGAGGAGGTAGGGCACGCCGAAGAACAGGACGGTCATGCCGGCGAGCACGAGGAGGTAGCTGACGAGGGTTCCGAGGGCGGCCGTCCACGACGGGTGGTCGAACGACTGAACGCTCATACCTCAGTGGACTCCGCGGAGGGTCTTAAAACGTGTCAGTCGAGGATGTCGGCGATGCGCCGCGGCTCCCCCGAGAGGCTGGGGTTCGGTTCGATGAGTTTGATGACGTCGTGGTCGGTCACGTCCGGGTACGGCTTCTCGGTCGCGTCCTCTATCATCTCCTTCTCCAGGCGGAACTCCGTCCCGGCGTAGACGGCGTCCACGCCCTCCTCGTCGAACGACATCGTGGTCATGTCCCGAATCAGGGTGCGCAAGAAGAAAAGCACCACGTCACGGCGATAGTTTCAAATGGATGCCCGCAGTCGATTCGGCCACGATGTCCGCTCCCAACGCATCCGCAGGACGCAGTCGGGAGCGGACAGTGCGTTCGGCCGCGTGACGCGGGCCTCACCCGCCTCGCGCGTCGGGCGCGCTCCCTTCGCTTCTCGCCGCACCGCTTACAGATCCTTCAGAGAGACAGATGTTCCCCGAAACCATCGACACCGACAGACTCGAACTGAAACGCCTCGACACCCACGTGGACGTGCTCGACTACTACGAGGTGTGCGCGCACGACCCCGCCATCGAGGAGATAACGCGGTACATGACGTGGAGTCCGCACGACACGCCGAAGGAGACGAAAGAGTACCTCGACCACGTCCGCGAGCAGTGGGAGGACGCCGAGAGCGCCCAGTACGGCATCTTCCCGACGGACGCCGACGAACTCGCGGGCGCGACCGGGCTCGGCGTGGACTGGGAGCGCGACCTGGGTACGCTCGGCTGTTGGCTCCGCAAGCCCTACTGGGGCCGCGGGTACTCGGGCGAACGCGCGGACGCCCTCCTCGAACTCGCGTTCGACACGCTCGACCTCGCCTGCGTGCAGGTGAGCCACGTCCCCGAGAACGAACAGTCGGAGCGCGCCATCACGAAGTACGTTGAGCGCCACGGCGGCCGCCGCGAAGGCCGCCTGCGGAACGCGCTCGCCGACCAGGACGGCGGCGTCCACGACGAAGTCCGGTACACCGTCACGCGCGAGGAGTACGAGACCGCGCGCGGATAGGGGGTCGGGGTCTCCGAGAGGCTTTTACCCCCTGCCGTCCAGAATCGGGGTGTGCTGGGCACGGACCCCCTCGACGAACTCTCGATTCCGGACGGAACGACGGTCGAAGAACACGACCTCGTGACGGACGGCGACGTGCTCGTCGGCGGGCAGAGCACGGTCGAGTTCGGGGTTCGCGGCCACAACGTCATCGCGGGCGAACGCGTCCAGTTCGACGGCAACATCGAGGCCGAGGGCGACTGCCGGCTCGACATGTGGTGTGAAGTCGAGGGGAACGTGCTCGTCGGCGCGGACGCCTACCTCGGCGAACGCGTGAACATCGACGGCCGCCTCGTCGTCGGCGGCGACCTCGACATCGGCGACGACGTGGACATCACGGAGGGATTCGAGGCGAACGGCTGGATCGTGATTCGGAACCCGATGCCGACCATCGTCTTCTTCATGGTCTACCTCTCCCACCTCCTCCGCATCGGCGAGGAGGAGGAAGCCCAAGACCTCGTGGACGAACTGACGGACGCGGAGGAAGCGGAGCCGGTTCGGGTGCCGCGGAGCGCGCACGTCAGCGACGACGCGTGGCGCGTCTCCACGCCGGCGACCATCGGGGACGAGTGCCGGCTCCACGGGAACGTCCGCGCGACCGAAATCGAGGTCGGGCGAGAGAACAACATCTTCGGGAGCCTGCGCGCGCAGGGCGACATCGTCGTCGGCCCCGACACGAAGATTCACGGCGACGTGACCACCAGGGGCGGCGACGTGACCATCGAGTCGGGGGCGCTCGTCCTCGGGAACGTCTCCGGGACGGACGTGGAGATTCAGCCGGAGGCCGCGGTGGACGGCTCCATTCGGGCGAGCGGCGAGACGCGGATGGCGGGCACGGACGTGGAGCGAGAGCCCGAGTAGTCAGTCGCGCGCCTGGTCGAGCGGGTCGTCGATTTCGCCCATCACCGCCTCGAACGCGTCCGTCGCCGTGACCAATCCGACGACCTCGCCGTCGCGGAGGACGAGTGCGAGTTCCTGATTCTCCGCCTGGAACTGGTCGATAGCGTCGCTGACGGTGGTGTCCGCGGAGAGCGTCATCGGCGGCGCGGCGACCTCGTCGAGCGTCATCTCGCCCGACCGGATGTCGTCGATGTGGTCGATGACCGCGGGCACGTAGACGATACCGACGAGGTCTTCGGGCGTCTCCCCGACGAGCGGGTATCGCGTGTGCGGCGACGACGTGAGGCGGTGGAGGTTCTCCTCGATGGACTCGGCGGTGGAGAGGAACACCACGTCCTCGCTATCCACCATCACGTCCGTCACCGCGGTCGTCCCCACGTCGAGCGCGTTCACGACCTCGGTGAGGCGTTCCTCGGAGAGGTCGCCGCGTTCGAGCACGGATTCGAGGCGGTTCCGGAGTTCCGCGCGACTCTCGATGACGTCCTCCTCGGTTTCGAGCCACGCGCCCGTCATCTCCACGCCGAACAACCGCAGGGTGCCCTTCGCGATACCGTCCCCGAGCGTGATGATGGGGGAGATTGCGAAGTGGAACCAGTAGAGCGGCGCCGCGCCGTACTTCGCGACGAACCGGGAGCGCTCGACGCCGAGGTAGGTCGGCGTCTGCTCGCCGTGCGTCAAGTGGAGGAGGTTGATGAGGAGGAACGCGAGCACCGCGCCCGCGCCGACGGACGCGAGGAACGTCCCGTGGAACACCGGCTCGAAGATGGCGGCGAGCGCGGGTTCGGCGACGATACCGACCGCGATGCTGGACGCCGTAATCCCCACCTGACACGTCGTCAAGTAGAGTTCGAGGTCGTTCGTCATCTCCCACGCGCGCTCCAGCGCGGGGTTCCCGTCCACGAACTCCTCCTCGGTGAACTGGCGGGCGCGCGTCAGCGCGAACTCGATAGCGACGAAGAAGCCGTTCGCGAGAATCAGCCCGAGACCCGCGACGAGACGTATCGTAATCTCAAGCGAATTCATCGTCCCGGCGATTCAGTCCGGCGACGAATAGCCCTTATGGCGATTGTCAGCAACCGAAAGCCCTTCTTCGACGCTGTGACTACTCGGGCTATGCTCTCTCTCGCGCTCGCCGGAAAGCCGAACGCCGGCAAGTCCACCTTCTACACGGCGGCGACGATGGCGGACGTGGACGTGGCGAACTACCCGTTCACGACCATCGACGCGAACCGCGGCGTGACCCACGTCCGCACCGACTGCCCCTGCCTCGAACGCGACGAGCGCTGCGGGCACGAACACTGTCACGACGGGAAGCGCTACGTCCCCGTCGAACTCCTGGACGTGGCGGGGCTCGTCCCGGGCGCGCACGAGGGGAAGGGCCTCGGGAACCAGTTCCTCGACGAGCTCACGAACGCCGACGCCATCCTGAACGTCGTGGACGCCACCGGCGGCACGAACGCCGAGGGCGAACCCGTCGAAATCGGGAGTCACGACCCCCTCGAAGACATCGACTTCATCGAGCGCGAGATGGATCTCTGGCTCGCCGGCATCATCGACCGGAACTGGGAGACCGTCGAACGCCAGTCCCGCAGTCCCGGGTTCGACATGGACGACGCGCTCACCGACCTCCTCACCGGGTTCGGCGCGACCGAACACGACGTGGCGGCCTGCCTCCGCGAACTCGACTACCCCGAGAGTCCGATGGCGTGGGAGGACGACCACCGCGAAGCCCTCGCCACCCGCGTCCGCGAGCGCACGAAACCCATCGTCGTCGTCGCGAACAAGATAGACGCCGCGCCCGCGGAGAACGTCGAAGCCCTCCGCGCGCTCGACAAGCCCGTGATTCCCGCGACCGCGCAGGGCGAACTCGCGCTCCGCCGCGGCGCGGACGCCGGCGCTATCGACTACGACCCCGGCGACTCAACGTTCGAGGTCGTCGGCGAACTTCCCGACGACCAGCGCGCGCTCCTCGACGCGCTCTCCGACACCATGGACGAGTACGGCGGCACCGGCGTCCAGCGCGCGCTCGATTACGCCGTCTACGACCTCCTCGACCACATCACCGCCTACCCCGTCCAGGACGCCTCGAAGTGGACGGACGGCCAGGGGAACGTCCTCCCGGACGCCCACCTCCTCCCCCGCGGCAGCACGCCCGTCGACCTCGCGTACGCCGTCCACTCCGACATCGGCGACGGCTACCTCCACGCCGTCGACGCCAAGACCAGCATGGAAGTCTCGGACGCCTACGAACTCGAAGAAGGCGACGTCGTCAAGATCGTCAGCACCGCGAAGTAGCTACTCGTCGACGGTCTCGACGTTCTCGCGCACCCACTGAGCGGCGCGCTCGACCTCTCCACTATCTGTGCCGGTGACTTTGATGCGGTTCGGGTCGTCGGTCGCGGGATAACTGCCCACGGTCACGTCGAACCCGTCGCGCAGGTCTTCGAGTCGGCCGGTGAGCGCGCCCTCGGGGGCGGGCGTGTAGACGGTTTCCGAGACGACATCGCCGCCGAAATCCGCGGCCATCCGCTCGAAGACGGCTTTCATCTCCGCGGGAACGCCCGGGAGGACGTACACGGACTCGACGACCGCGCCGGGGGCGAGGCCGGCGTCGTTCGGGACGACGCGCGCGCCCTCGGGCACGCTCGCCCACGCGTCGAAATCGAGGTCGAGGTCGTACGCGTCCACCAGCTCGGGGTTGTCGTCCGCGAACTGCTCCGCCGTCTCGACCACCCGTGACTTTGCGTCGTCGCTCACCACGACATCGCGGCCGACGGCGTCCGCGACCGCGTCCATCGTCACGTCGTCCGGCGTCCCGCCGAGGCCGCCCGTGACGAGCACGGCGTCGAACCGCTCGCGCCACTCCCGCGTGTATGACGCGATGGTGTCGTGGTCGTCCGGGACGACGAGCACGCGCGTGACGGTCGCGCCGCGCTCCGTGAGCCGTCGCGAGAGCCAGGACGCGTTCGTGTTCTCCGTCTCCCCCGCGAGGAGTTCGTCCCCGACCGTGAGTAACGCGACTTCCATACCACGCCGTGGGCGCGGCGGACGGGTAAGGGTTATCGCACGCGGTCGGTCGCGCGCCGCATCCGCTCGACGGCCTTCTTGATGTTCTCCACGCCGTTCGCGTACGAGAGCCGCGCGTACCCCTCGCCGCGCTCCCCGAATGCGTCACCGGGGACGGCGACGACGCCCTCGTCCATCACGGCGTCCACCCAGCCCTCCGGCACCTCGGGGAACGCGTAGAACGCGCCGGACGGCGTCGGCACGTCGAGTCCCATGTCTTCGAGGCCGTCGAGCAGGACGTTCCGGCGCTCCTCGAACGCCGCCACCATCTCGTCAACGGGAGCCTGCGGGCCGGAGAGCGCGGCTTCCGCGGCGTACTGGGCCGGCGCGCTCGCGCACGCCTGCACGTACTGGTGGACGCGCACCATGCGGTCGACGCGCCGCTCGCTCCCCGCGACCCAGCCGAGCCGCCAGCCAGTCATCGAGTACGTCTTCGAGCACGCGTTCACCACGACGACGTTGTCGGACTCCGCGAATTCGAGGGGGCTGCGGTGCTCGCCGTCGAACACGATGTGTTCGTACACTTCGTCGCTGATGCAGAGCACGTCGTGTTCGTCCGCGATACGCGCGAACTCCCGCATATCCTCGGGCGGCGACACGGCCCCCGTGGGGTTGCCGGGGCTGTTCACGACGAACGCCGCCGTGTCCTCGGTGATGTGCTCCTCGACGGTCGCGGGGTCGAGCGTGAGGTCGTCACGCAGGGGGAGCGGCACCGGCTCGCCGCCCGCGAGTTTCGTGAGCGCGTCGTACGCGACGAACCCGGGGTCGGGGAACAGCACTTCCTCGCCCGCATCGACGTGCGCTTCCAGCGCGAGGTGGAGCGCCTCGCTCCCGCCGGCGGTGGCGACGACGCCGTTCTCGGGCACCGAGACGTCGTTGTCCCGGGCGTGTTTCTCCCGAATCGCCTCCCGGAGTTCGGGAATCCCGTAGTTCGACGTGTAGCCGTCCGTCTTCCCGGCCTGAATCGCGTCCACCGCGGCGTCCCGCGCGTGCTGGGGCGTCGGGAAGTCCGGCTGGCCGATGCCGAGGTTGATGGCGTCCTCGCTCGCCGCCTCGAACACTTCCCGGATGCCGCTGATGGATATCGACTCCACGCGCTCGGAGAACTCCGTCATACCTACCGACGCGGCGAGAATCCGTATAAACCTACGGCTTCAGGAACTGCGAACAGGCGGCGACTCCCTCGGTCGTGCCGGCGTCCCCGCCGGTTTCGCGCTCCGACACGACCCCACTCGTCAACTCATGGCCGCGACTGGCCGCCCACTCACTGATAAACGTTCGCCGTCAACGAAACAGCCACCACGTGTTCTCGCGCGGAGCGCGAGATTCCCGGTTGCCTCCGGCGACCGCCCTTTTTCGTGAAGGGTTTGCCGCGAGCGGTCAGCGCGCGGCGCTGACCCGAGCGGGAAAACGGTTCATTGGAACATCCGCATCGGCTGGGCCTGACTGGATTCTTCCTCGGACGCCTGTTGCATGCGCTGGGCGAGTTTCTCTTTCTGTTCGCGGATTTCTTCGGCGCGGTCGACGAGTTCGTCGGTGTTGACATCGACGCCGGTGATGGGTTCGATGCCGTTGGTGAGGAGTTGGTTGGCGGCGGCGGGGTCGGGGAACTGGGGGTCGCTCTCCACGACGAGGCCGACGGCGTCGAGGTGGGTTTCGCCGGCGCGGTTGAGGAGTGCGCCGGTGGGGCCGCCGACGACGCCGCGTTCGGGCGGGGTGGGGATGTCGTTCTCGTCGAGGAGGGTGGCGGCGTTCCCGGTGGCGACGCCGTAGATGTCGGGGATTTCGTCGGGCGTCTGGTCTTCGATGGGGAGACCGCTGAGGTAGAGGGGGGTGGCGTCCACGTCGGTGAGCCAGTTGGTGACGCTGTCGGCGAAGTCGACGGCGGCGGTGCGGGAGACGGGAACGTCGCTCTGGAGGGCGAGGAGGTCGCGTTCCTCGTCGGCGTAGATGCGGACGGGTGGTTCGATGCCGCGGTTGCCTTCGTCGTAGATGGCGACGCGGGGGATGCCGTCGGCGTCGATGCTGGCGACGTACTCCATGTCGAACTGGTCGACGAGGAGGTCGGTCGCGATTTTCCCGACCAGTCCGACGCCGGGCAGTCCTTCCACGAGCATCGGGTCGTCGAGGGATACGTCCGTCTTCTCGCGAACTCGGGCCATACTCGGGGGGACGGGGGGCGGACACATAATTCGTGGGGCGGAGGCGAAACGCATTAGCGCGCGCTCGCCCACTCCGCTAGTAATGGAGGCTATGCGGCGGTACGAGTCGATTATCGACGACTTCGAGGCGTTCCTCGACGCGTGCGAGCGCCCGCTCCCGACGGTGGTTCGCGTGAACACGATTACGGGGAGCGTGGAGCGCGCGGTGGCGGCGTTCGAGGACGAGGGCGTGGCGGTGTCGCGCCGCGAGTGGAGCGACCGCGTGCTCGAAGTCGATACGGAGAAACCGGGGAACACGTGGCCGTACGTCCACGGCTGGGTGCACGGCCAGGAGGAGGTGTCGGCGATTCCGGCGCGCGTCCTCGACCCCCAGCCGGGCGAGGCGGTCTGGGACACCTGTGCGGCTCCGGGAAGCAAGGCGACCCAGCTCGCCGACCTGATGGACGACACGGGACTCCTGGTGGCGAACGACGACAACCTCGGGCGGCTGTCGGCGCTCCGCGGGAACGCCGACCGTCTCGGCGTGACGTGCGCGGCGGTGACGAACGCTGACGCGCGCCGGTTCGACCCGTCCGTGGTGGACGTGGACGCGTTCGACCGCGTGCTCGTGGACGCGCCCTGCACGTGCGAGGGGACGATTCGGAAGAACCTCGACGCGCTGGACGAGGCGAGTCCGGGCGCGAGCCGGAACCTCGCTCGACTTCAAGCGGACATCCTGCGGCGCGCCGTCGAACTCACGCGCGACGGCGGCACCGTCGTCTACTCGACGTGCACGTTCGCGCCCGAGGAGAACGAGGCCGTCGTGGACGAGATTCTAGGCGAGTTCGACGCGCTCTCGGTGGAGCCGTACGACATCGCGCTCGACCACGACGACGGCCTCACCGAGTGGAACGGAGAATCGTACGACGAGTCGCTGGCGAACGCGAAGCGCTTCTACCCGCACCAGAACGACACGGGCGGGTTCTTCGCGGCGAAACTCACGCTATGAGAGGAAACGACAGCACGCAGTTCGACCGCCTCCCCGAGACGGCCGCCGACCGCGAGGTCGAGGGCCGCCCCAGTCGGGAGGCAGTGGTGGAGTGGTGGACGGATCGGTTCGGGCTGGACGCGTCGATATTCGAGGGGTACACGTTCTGGGAGAAGGGCGCGGGGCGCGTGTGGGCGCTGCCGGCGAACCCGGAGCTGCCCGTTCCGGTGGAAGCGCTGGGGTTGAACGTTCTCCGGACGCGCCAGGAGCACTGGAAGCCGACGACCGCGGGCGTTCAGCGGTTCTGCCGGGACGCCACGCGGAACGTCGTGGAACTGAACCGCGAGCAGGCGGAGCGGTTCCTCGCGGGCGACGACCAGGAACTCGACTGGGACGGCGACTGGGGCTACCTCGTCGCCGCGCACGACATCGCGGACGGACTCGAACCAATCGGCGTCGGCCTGTTCACGTACGGGTCGCTTCAGTCGATGGTGCCGAAGGGCCGTCGCCGCGAGTTCTAGGCGCGACCGTCGCCGGCGCAGTGACGTATCCGGCGGCGACTCGTTCCCGGTCGCCGTCGCGCTCCCGCTCGAAGTCGCTGAACGTCGGCGGGAGCCCGGCGGCGAGGAAGAAGTTCGGAGTGTCCTGGAGCTGGTAGTGGATGTGGGGTTCCGTGGAGTTCCCGGAGTTCCCGCACGCGCCGAGGCGCTCGCCGCGCTCGACCTCGTCGCCGACGGAGACGCACACGCTGTCCTCCTGGAGGTGGGCGAGCAGGCTGTACTCGCCGTTCCCGTGGTCGAGGACGACGTGGTTCCCGCGGATGTCCCACGTCCGCCACTCCGTCCAGCCGGTGCCGGGCCGGGGGAAGTCCCGAATGCCGTCCGTCGCGCGGACGACCGTTCCGGGTGCGGGCGCGACGACAGGCTCGCCGAAGCAGTGGTAGTCCGCGCAGTCCGCGCCGTCCCCCTCGTGGGTCGCGCCGTCGCGCTCCCGGAGGAAGTCGTACGCGTAGCGTTGCGCGAGCAGCTCCCACGAGTGCGAGGTGTCGCGGGTGACGCCGCCGTTCACGGCCGTCCACGAGCCCTCGAACGGCAGGGTGAGGCGGACGGACTGCTCGTACGACTCCGCGTCAGGGAAGCGCCCGCGGTAGCGGACGAGGGGCGCGAGCTGGCCGGCGAGTTGGGCGAGCGACGCCGCGAGCCGCCACGGCAGCAGTTCGAACAGTACCTGGGAGAGCAGGAAGCGCGCGGAGCGTCCGCGGTCGCCGCCCGCGAGCAGTGGCGCGACGAGCGGCCACAACCCGAAGAGGAAGAACAGCATGAACACCTCCGGCCACTCCGGGCCGACACCGAACGCGGACGGGACGCCGAGGAATCCGAGGTAGAACAGCGACCCGGGATCGAACTTCACCATATCCTCTCCGGGACGCGACGCGGCAAAAACCCACCGCGCCACGGGAGAACGCGCGGGATACTACTTCTCGCGGAGCGTTCCGCCGCCGAGGCCCTCCCAGGCGACCCGGTAGCCGAGTTCCGCGAGCACCGCGCTCGCGTCCGACAGCCCATACCTGTCGAGCACGGCCTCGGCGTCGCTGAACGCCATCCCGGCGTCGAGGTCGTTCGCAAGTTCGTCGAGCACGCGCGGCCGGACGAGCGTCCGACCCACGCGCTCGTGGTCGGGGAAGACCACGCGCTCGATGGCGTCCTCGCTCACGCCGCGTTCGTCCGCGAGCGCCGAGAGCGTGAGCACGTCCGCGTCCGGTCGGAGTTCGTCGGGCAACTCGGCGGCCGCCGCGTCCACGAGGTCGTCCTCGTACGCACGTAGCTCTCCCACCACGTCCTTCACGCGCACCGACCCCGTGTAGGGAATCGCGCGGTGGTCGCGAACCTCGACGTCCTCGCCCGCGCCGAGCGACTCGTCCACCGCGACGAGCAGTTCCTCTTCGACCGCGTCCAACTGCTCCAGTTTCTTTTCGACGTACTCCGGCGTCCAGAACCCCATAATTTCGAAGTAGACGCGGAAGTCGGCGTGGTCGTACTCGAACGCGAAGTCGGGAATCATCACGCGGTCGCCGGCGTCGAGCAGGTCGGGTTCGCGGACGAGCGTCCAGTCGAGGTCGAGGCCTTCGAACGCCGCCGCGAACTCGCGCTCGACGCCGCTGTCGTAGGACACGTCCGTCACGGGTTCGACGCCGGGCGCGCGCAGGGGGTCGTCGCTCGACAGCGTCATTTCGCGCTCGGTGCCGCGGTCGTCGATGGTGGCGTCGAGCTGCCAGTCGTCGGCGTCCACGACCGCGCGCAGCACCCTGGCGAACCGCGTGCCGTACCGCCGGGTCGCGCGGAACAGCGCGTCCGGCCCCGTGAGGACGACCTCGCGTCCGCTGTCGGTTTTCACGATTTCGTACAGCAACCCGAGGCGCTTCACGGCGGAGACGAGTCCGCGCGGGTCGCTCGTCCGCACTCGCACCTCCGTCGCGTCGAACAGCGCGGTCTGTGCGAGCGAGAGGTTGTACTGCGCCACGAGTTCCGCGGGCGTCCAGCGGGCGTCCACGTCCGTGAGCACCTGGCGGGACTCGCGGTCGGCGTACAGCGACCGGTCGAGCGCGTCCGCGTCGGTGTCGAGGCGCTCCGCGGCCTGTGCGAGCGCCGCCTCACGCTCGCGCTCGGTGACGACGCCCACGTCCTCGGCGGCGCGGAACGCGGCGCGGCGGGCGCGCTCCGGGTCCACGTCCGCCCGCGTCTCGAACGCGCAATCGCGCTCGACGAGCGCCGCGAACCCCCGGACGAGCTTGAAGTCCTCGCTCTCGCGTTCGAGGGCGGTGAGCGCGTCGTCGAGCGCCTGCCGGGGTTCCCCGACGTGCCCCTGGTAGGTGCCGAGGACGCGCGCGGCGAGCGGTTCGCTGTCCGCGTCCGCGAACCGAGGCCGGTAGCCGCCGCCCCGCCGCGACACCCGCAGCAGGTCTTTCGTCAGCACGGTTCCGGATAGGGCGGTGGCGGGTAAAAGCCTGACAGAAAGTATTTTCCGCGGACGACGGAACCCACTCGTATGCATCGACGCGCGTTCCTCCGGCGCGGCGCGGCCGTCGGCACCGTCGCGGCGGTCGGCGGGCTCGCCGGCTGTTCGTCCGGCGGTGGCTCCGAGTTCACGCTCTCCACGCACGGCACCACCATCGTCGAACTCGACGACGGCCGCCTCGGCGTCGACGTCACGGTGACGAACACCGGCGACGCCACCCAGTCCGGAATCGTCTACGTCACCGCGGAACTGAACGGCGAGAAGTCCGTCGAACTCCGGCAGGTGACGCTCGACGCGCACGCGACCCGCACCGTCACCGTCCCCTACGACGTGCAGTACAGCGAGGTCGAGTCGTTCAGCGCGAGCGCGACCGTCCGCCGCGCCGAGGACGACTAGCGCCGCCGCGCAGCCACGCGTTCTTCCGCCGTGTCCTCGGAGACGAGTTCGTAGAGCAACGCCCGCCCGCCGTCCTCTTTCGGGCGGAGCACGCGCCCGAGCCGCTGGGTGAACTCGCGTTCGCTCCCCGACCCCGCGAACACCACCGCGACGTTCGCGTCCGGCACGTCCACGCCCTCGTCCAGCACGTTCGCCGTCACCACCCGCGAGTAGTCGCCGCGCCGGAACGCGTCGAGGACGCGCCGCCGCTCCGACGCGCCTGTCTCGTGCGTGATGGCGGGCATCAGGTAGCGCTCGCTCAACCGATAGACGAGGTCGGTCGAGGCCGTGAACACGATGACTCTGTCCCCGCGGTGGCGGTCGAGAATCCCTTCCAGCTCCCGTACCTTGTTCTCGGACTCCTGGACGATTTCGCGGGCGCGCTGTTTCGCCAACAGCGCCTCGCGGGCCGCGGGGTCGCTCCCCGAGCGCTTCACGAGTTCCTGATAGTCGCTGCCCGACCGGAACTGGATGTTCGACGCCTCCAGGTAGTCCGTGAACGTTCCCTGTGCGTCCTCGTAGCGCTCGCGCTCCTCGTCGGTGAGCGGAACCGACCGCCGCTTGATGTCGTAGTCCGCGAGGTGCGTGCCCGCCAAATCGTCCGCCGAGAGCCGGTAGACGACGGAACCGACGAGGTCTTCGATTACCTCGTGCGCGCCGTCCGGCCGCTCGAACGTCGCGGTGAGGCCGAGGCGGGCGGGCGCGGCGAACAGCCGCCCGATGTCCCGGTACCCCTCGCCGCCGAGGTGGTGAACCTCGTCCAGGACGAGCAGGCCGAAGCGGTCGCCGAGGTCGTCCGCGCGCAGGTACGCCGAATCGTAGGTCGCCACCGTGAGGTCTTCGACGACCTGCTCGCCGCCCCCGAGTTGGCCCACCGGAACGTCGAACTCGGCGTCGAGTTCCTCGCGCCACTGCACGAGCAGGTCGATGGTCGGCACGACCACCAGCGCGCTCCGCCCGACGGACTCGATGGCGTTCACGCCGATGACGGTCTTCCCCGACCCCGTCGGGAGTTCGAGCACGCCCCGGCGGTTCGCGTCCCGCCACGCCGTGACGGCCTCGCGCTGGTACTCCCGGAGCTCGTACGACGACGCCACGTCAAGCGGCGCGTCCCGGAGCACGTCGTCCTCGTACGCCGCACCCGCGTCGTCCAGGGCCTCCCGAATCGCGGCGTACCGGTACGCGGGCGCGCGGCCGGTGTCAGTTCGCTCGTCCGACTCCACGCCCGGCAGGTCGAGCGCGTCCGCGCCCGCCACGCGCACCGTGCCGTCCTCGAACGAGAGCCGAATCACTGCCCTCGTCCGGCCTCGCCCTCCCGTTCGCCGTCGCTTCGCTCCTCGTCCTCGCCCGCGACCGCCTGGGAGAACGCGAGGGAGAAGGAGATGCCCATCGCGACGCCGACGCCCATCCAGAGCGCGAGGTTGTCGAGGGCGACGCCGAGCGCGACGCCGATGGAGAGGCCGACGCCGATACCGATGCCGACGCCCGCCGCCGTGAACTCGGGTTCCGTGTCGCTCATACGCCCACTCGGGCACGCCGGCTAATGGGCCTTTCTCGTGGCGTTCTGAAATCCTTATACGGGCGGGCGGCCCAGATTCGGGGTATGAGTGACGAGGAAGCCACCAGCGCCGACGAGACGGTCGAGGCGGGCCGAGATGCGCCCGAGCCGGCGCTCGCGGAGCGCGTGGCCGAGTACGACGACGCGTTGGCCGCCGAGGTCGAGGCGCTCGAAGCGGAGGCCGACGAACTCCGCGCGGAGACCGCCGACCTCGAAGCGGAGGTCGAGGAGTTGGAGGAGCGCGCACAGCGCGTGCAGGCGGACTTCCAGAACTACAAGAAGCGCGCGAAGAAGAAGCAGGCGCAGATAGAGGAGCGCGCGACCGAAGGCCTCGTGGAGGACTTGCTGGACGTGCGGGACAACCTCGCGCGAGCGCTCGAAGAGGACACGGACGACACCGAGTCGCTCCGGGAGGGCGTGGAGATGACGCTCTCCGAGTTCGACCGCGTGCTCGAAAACGAGGGCGTCGAGGAAATCGCGCCCGACCCCGGGACGGACGTGGACGCGAACCGCCACGAGGTGATGATGCGAGTCGAGAGCGACCAGTCCGCGGGGACGGTCGTCGACCTCTATCGGCCCGGCTACGAGATGGGCGGGAAGGTGTTGCGGCCCGCGCAGGTCACCGTCGCGGACGAGTAGCCTACCGCTTCGACATAAAGGTAGTGACGGCGGGCGGCGGCGCGGCCCGAAACGCTCGTTTTCGAGGAGTACGGCGGTCGTGGTAGGCGTTCACACTAGCAAGGTTTAAACGAAACGCGCGGCTTATTCGCTACCAAGATGGCTAGCGAGAAAATTCTCGGTATCGACCTCGGTACCACGAACAGCGCGTTCGCCGTGATGGAGGGAGGCGACCCCGAAATCATCGTGAACTCTGAGGGCGACCGCACCACGCCCTCCGTCGTCGCGTTCGACGACGGCGAACGCCTCATCGGCAAACCCGCGAAGAACCAGGCCGTCCAGAACCCCGACCAGACCATCGCGTCCATCAAGCGCCACATGGGCGAGGACGACTACACGGTCGAACTCGACGGCGAGGAGTACACGCCCGAGCAGGTGTCGGCGATGATCCTCCAGAAGATAAAGCGCGACGCCGAGGACTACCTCGGCGACGACATCGAGAAAGCCGTCATCACCGTCCCCGCGTACTTCAACGACCGCCAGCGGCAGGCGACGAAGGACGCCGGCGAAATCGCGGGCTTCGAAGTCGAGCGCATCATCAACGAACCCACCGCCGCCTCGATGGCGTACGGGTTCAACGAGGGCGACGAGAAGACGATTCTCGTCTACGACCTCGGCGGCGGGACGTTCGACGTTTCGGTGCTCGAAATGGCCGAGGGCTACCACGAAGTCCTCGCGACGAACGGCGACAACGACCTCGGCGGCGACGACTGGGACGAAGCCATCATCGAGTGGCTCGCGGACGAGTTCGAGGACGAACACGGCATCGACCTCCGCGACGACCGCCAGAGCCTCCAGCGGCTGAAGGACGCGGCCGAGGAAGCGAAAATCGAACTCAGTAGTCGAAAGGAGACGACCATCAACCTCCCGTTCATCACGGCGACCGACTCCGGGCCCGTCCACCTCGAAAAAGACCTCACGCGGGCGAAGTTCGAATCCCTCACGTCCGACCTCATCGAGCGCACGGTCGGCCCGACGGAGCAGGCGCTCGCTGACGCCGACCTCACCAAGGACGACATCGACGAAGTCGTGCTCGTCGGTGGTTCGACACGGATGCCCCAGGTGCAGGAGAAGGTCGAGGAACTCGCCGGCCAGGAGCCGAAGAAGAACGTCAACCCCGACGAGGCCGTCGCGCTCGGCGCGGCCGTCCAGGGCGGCGTGCTCTCCGGCGAAGTGGACGACATCGTCTTGCTCGACGTGACGCCGCTGAGCCTCGGTATCGAGGTGAAGGGCGGGCTGTTCGAGCGCCTCATCGAGAAGAACACCACCATCCCGACCGAGGCGTCGAAGGTGTTCACCACCGCCGCCGACAACCAGACCTCCGTGCAGATTCGCGTCTTCCAGGGCGAGCGCGAAATCGCCGAGGAGAACGAACTCCTCGGAGCCTTCCAGCTCTCCGGCATCCCGCCCGCGCCCGCCGGCACGCCCCAGATCGAAGTGACGTTCAACATCGACGCCGACGGCATCGTGAACGTCGAAGCCGAAGACCAGGGCTCGGGCAACAAGGAGGACATCACCATCGAGGGCGGGGCCGGTCTCAGCGACGACGAGATCGAGCGCATGCAGGAGGAAGCCGAGAAGCACGAAGAAGAGGACGAGGAACGCCGCAAACACATCGAGGCCCGGAACGAGGCCGAGTCCGCGGTGCAGCGCGCGAACAAACTCCTCGACGAGAACGACGAACTCGTGGACGACGACACCCGCGAGGACGTCGAAGCCGCCATCTCGGACGTGGAGGACGTGCTCGACGACGAGGACGCCAGCACCGAAGACCTCGAATCCGCCACCGAAGACCTGACCGAGACACTCCAGGAAATCGGGAAGCAGGCCTACCAACAGCAGGCGCAGGCCGGCGCGGCCGGCGGCGCGGGCGCTGGTATGGGCGGCATGGGCGGTCAGGCCGGCCCCGGAGGTATGGGCGCTGAAGGCGGCGACGGCGAGGAGTTCGTCGACGCCGACTTCGAGGACGTCGAGGACGACGAACCGCAGGACGAGGACAACTAACCATCCGTTCACTCGTCAGCATCGATGACTGAGAGCTACTACGACGTGCTCGGGGTGAGTCGGGACGCCGACGAGTCCGAGATAAAGCAGGCGTACCGGGAGCAGGTGAAGAAGTATCACCCCGACGTGAGCGACGAACCCGACGCCGAGGAGCAGTTCAAGAAGCTCCAGCAGGCGAAGGAAGTCCTGACGGACGACGAGAAGCGGCAGGCGTACGACCAGCTCGGCCACGAGCGGTTCACGCAGGCGGAGAAGCGCGGCGGGTTCGACGGCCAGGGCGGCCAGGGCGGCATGGGCGGCGCTGGCGGTCCGTTCGGCGGTCAGGGCGGTGCTGGCGGGATGAACGACATCTTCGAGCAGTTCTTCGGCGGGATGGGCGGCCAGGGCGGTCGCGGCGGCCCCCAGCCCGGTCAAGACCTCCGCACCCGGCTCAGTATCGACCTGGAGGACGCCTACGAGGGCGTCGAGAAACAGGTCACCGTCCGGCGACCCGAGCAGTGTCCGGACTGCGATGGCTCCGGCCACCCCGAGGACGCCGACGTGCGGACGTGCCCGGAGTGTAACGGCCAGGGGCAGACGACGCGAACCCAGCAGACGCCGCTCGGCCGCGTCCAGCAGACCCAGACCTGCCGGCGGTGTGGCGGCGACGGTGAACTCTACAGCGAGAACTGCGACACGTGCGGCGGGCAGGGCGAAGTCGAACGCAACGCCACGCTCACCGTGAACGTCCCCGCCGGCATCCGGAGCGGCCAAACCCTCCGCATGGACGGCGAGGGCGCGCCCGGCGACCGCCGCGCGCCCAACGGCGACCTCCTCATCGAAGTGGACGTGACCGACCACCCCGACTTCGAGCGCGACGGCGACGACCTCCACCACCGCCACGCCATCAGCTTCCCCCAGGCGACCTTCGGGGACACCATCGAGGTTCCCACCGTCACCGGAAGCGCCGAGTTCGACCTCCCCAGCGGCACGCAGAGCGGCGAACGCTTCCGCCTCCAGGGCAAGGGAATGCCGCATCTCCGCGGGCGCGGCCACGGCGACCTCTACGTCACCGTCCAGGTCGTCACCCCCGACAGCCTCAACGAGGAGCAACGCGACGCCCTCGAAGCCTTCGCCGAAGCCGGCGGCGAAGAAATCGACGTCGAACAGGGCTTCTTCGAGAAACTCAAGAACTCCTTCTAACGGACGTTTTTCCTGCTCGGGTTCGGCTCTCTCGAACCAAACCGCTCGCAGCAAAAACCCACTAAAAATGGACGCGGCGAAGCCGCGCCGGACTCGCTCGAACTACCGGACTATTCGAGTCGCTCGTTCGCGCGAACACTCCGCCCGCGTCTCCCTGCGAACCTTCAAATACCATCCCGGGGCCACTCGGCGGTGTGACGTGACCGTCGTCGCGTGTGGGGTTCGCGAAATCCATCGCTCGCCCGCACGCGAATCGAGGTGAGCGATGTGGTAGCCCCCGAGTGCGTCGGATTAATCCCGAGCGACATCTACTCTCCACCATGGAGACGCTGTACGACCTCGTGAACGACCTCCCGGAGTCCGCGGCACTCCGCGCGCCGCCCCGCGAGTACAACCGCCGCGAACTCCGGCAGACGGCGTTCAAGACGGGGAATTTCCTCCGGCATCGCGGCGTCCACGAGGACGCGACGGTCGCCGTCGCGGACGACCGCGCGCCCGAAGCCGTGTTCGCGTTCCTCGGCGCGACCCTGCTCGGCGCGCGCGTCCGATTCGGCGCGACCGCCGAACTCGACGCCCGCGCGTACGTCGCACCCACCGGCCTGCTCGACGACGTGTCGCTCCCCGCGGGCGGCCAGTACGTCGGGTACGGCGAACGTCCGGACGACCCGAGTCGCGCGCACTTCGAGCGGGACGTGTGGAGCGAGAACCCCGCGTTCCCGCCGGTGTCGTTCAGCGGTGACGCGGTCGCGCTCGCCACCGACGACCGCTACACGCACGCCGTCCTGCTGGACGCGGCGCGCCGCCTCGACTACGACAGCGACGACACTGTCGCGGTGCGCGCGCCCCTCACACATCCCGGGACGGTCGTCGCGGGCGTCGTCGCGCCCCTGCTCGCCGGCGCGACGCTTCTGCTCCCCGACGGTGACGCCACCGGCACGGTCGCCGTCGCGACGAGCGACGCGCCCGAATCCCGGACGATAGCCCCCGCCCGGGTTCCCGAAGGCTTATAGCCGCTCTGTGGCTGGGTTCGCGTCCATGCCCGAGAAGACGTGGCGGGACATCCGACCGGTCGCGCTCGGCGTCCTCCGACGCGGCGACGAGGTGTTGCTCGCGCGCCACCACGACCCCGAGACCGGCGAGGCGTTCTACCGCCCCCTGGGAGGCGGGTTCGAGTTCGGCGAACACAGCCGCGACGCCGTCGTCCGTGAGTTCGCGGAGGAACTCGGCGTCGAGTTCACCGTCGAGCGACGGCTGGGGACGTTCGAGCGCGCGTTCGAGTTCGACGGCGAGCGCGGCCACGAGGTGTGGCGGCTCTACGAGGGCGAGACGGTCGAGGACTGGCCGTACGAGCGCGACGAGTTCGTGGGAGAAGAGCCGGAACTGGACGAGACGTTCCCCGTCGAGTGGGTCGAAATCGATTCGTTGGACGACCGAACCGTCTACCCGGAGAGCCTCGCGGGCGTTCTCTAGCGGGCTTCCTTCAGTTTCGCGAGCGCGTCCGGGTTCTCGATGCTGGAGAGGTCGCCGATGTCCTCGCCGGTGTACGCGCCCTCGATGGCGCGCCGGATTATCTTCCCCGATTGCGTCTTCGGGAACTCGTCCACGAACAGGATTTCGCGGGGTTTGAACGGCTTCCCGAGTTCGTCGCCGACTTGCTCGCGGAGTTCCTCGCGGAGCGCGTCCGACGGCTGGTAGCCGTCGGCGAGGATGACGTACGCGACGACGGCTTCGCCGGTGGTATCGTCGGGGACGCCGACGGCGGCCGCCTGCGTGACGGCGTCGTGGTCGATGAGCGCGCCCTCGACTTCAGCGGGGCCGACCTTCCGGCCGGCGACGTTGAGCGCGTCGTCCGCGCGCCCGTGCAGGAACCAGAACCCGTCGGCGTCCTTCTGCGCCCAGTCGCCGTGGTCCCACACGTCCTCGAAGTTGCTCCAGTACTCCTCCAGGTAGCGGTCGTCGCCGCTCCAGAGGCTCCTGGTCATCGACGGGCAGGAGGCGCGCGCGACGAGGAACCCGCGGTCGCCGGTGTCCGCTATCGAGTCGCCCTGGCTGTTCACGATGTCCACGTCCATCCCGAGGCCGGGGCCGCCGAGCGTGCAGGGTTTGAGGGGTTCGGTCGGAAGAGGCGCGAGGAAGCAGCCGAACACCTCGGTGCCGCCGGAGATGTTGATGATGGGCGCGTCGCCGCCGCCGACGTGTTCGTGGAACCACCGCCAGGATTCGGGGTCCCAGGGTTCGCCGGTGGAGCCGAGGATGCGGATGCTGGAGAGGTCGTGGACGTCCAGCCAGTCGTCGCCGTGCTTGCGGAGCGCGCGAACCGCGGTGGGGCTGACGCCGAACGTCGTCACGTCGTGGGTGTCGATGAGTTCCCAGAACCGGTCGGGTTCGGGGTGGTCGGGCGCGCCCTCGTACATCACGACCGTGCCGCCGAGCGCGTGGTTCCCGATGAGCGTCCACGGCCCCATCATCCAGCCGATGTCGCTCACCCAGAAGAAGCGGTCGCTGGGCTTGTGGTCGAAGTTGAAGTGAATCTCCTTTGCGGGCTGGACGAGGCCGCCGGCGTGCGTGTGGACGATGCCCTTCGGTTTCCCGGTCGTGCCGGACGAGTAGAGGAGCATCGACTCGTCCGCGGACGCCATCTCCCGGGTGTCGTACTCGCCGGACTGGCCGGCGACGGCCTCGCGCCACCACTCGTCGCGGTCGTCGTCCCACGGGAGGTCGTCCGTCCCGGTTCCCAGTCGGTCGAAGACGATGGTGTGCTCGACGTGTCCGGCCTGTTCGATGGCGTCGTCCGCGCCGTCCTTGAGGCGGACTTCGCTCCCGCGGCGGTAGAAGCCGTCGCCGGTGAACAGCACGCTGCACTCGGCGTCGGCGATGCGCGTGGCGGTCGCGTCCACGCCGAACCCGCTGAAGATTGGCACCGCAATCGCGCCGACCTTGAAGACGCCGTAGAGGATGGAGACGACCTCGGGCACCATCGGCATGTAGAGAGCGACGGTGTCGCCCCGGCCGACGCCGCGTTCTTCGAGCGCGTTCGCGACCTGGTTCGACTCCCGGTAGACGTCGTGGAAGGTCTGTTCGCGAACCTCGCCGTCCTCGCCCTCCCAGATGGTGGCGACGTGGTTCCGGGTGCCGGAGTCGCGGCGGGCGTGTCGGTCGACGGTGTTGTGCGCGATGTTCAGCGAGCCGCCGGGATACCAGTCCGTGAACTGGGGGCCGTCGGACGCGTCGCGAACCGCGTCGGGGCCGTCGTAGAAGTCGAGTCCGAGGTAGTCTGGGAGTTCGCCCCAGAACCAGTCGAGGTCGCGCGCGGCCTGTTCGCGGAGGTCGGCTTCGCTGTCGATGCCGTACTCCCGCATGAACGCGCGGACGTTCGTCGCGTCCGCGAACGCCTCACTGGGTTCGTGCACCACCTCGTTCACGTCGTCGAGTGACTCCATGCGCGCAAATTCTGCCGGGTCTTTCTTATACTCAGGGGGCTCGCCGGGCCGGGCGGAGGAACGCTTTTGATGCGCGGGCAGGACGTGTCGAGTATGCACGTCAGGCCCGCGGAGAAACACGAGGAGGTGTGGTTGCTGGACCGGCTGGACGAGTTCGGGATGCCGGATCCGGCCTTCCGCTCCCGGGACTACGTGTTCGCCGTGGACGAAGAAACGGGAGAGAAAGCCGGGTTCGGCCGGCTCCGCGTCCACTCGGGCGACGACACGTCCGTCTGCGAACTCACGAACATCGGCGTCCTCCCCGACTGGCGCGGCCGCGGGGTCGGCGCGCACGTCATCGAACGCCTCGTCGAGTCCGCACAAGACCAGGGGTTCGACCGCGTCTTCTCGCTCACCACCGAACCCGCGTACTTGGAGCAGTTCGGGTTCGAGCGCATCGACGAATCGACGCTCCCCGAGCCCCTGGTTCGCCGGCTCTCCGAGGTTCGGGAGACGGAGGGCGAGGACGCGGTTCCGCTCGTTCTCGACGCCGACGCGTTCTCCGTCCCGGGCCGCCTCCGCCGCCGGTTCCGCTCCGACGAGGGCGAGGACGAACCCCAGGAGACCGCCGAGGACTTCGGTATCGACGCGGACACCGCGACCTACAAGTACGACACGGGCGGCTAACGACCCAAGAATCCGCGCCGGTTCACCCTCGGTTTCTAAGCCCCAAACGGCGTAAACGGGGCGTGTCTTTCATACGCTATGGAGCGACGCGACTACCTCATCATGGTTGCGTTCGCCGCCCTCATCGTCGCCGGGGGCGCGATCGCGTCGACCGAACCGCTCGACACGTACCTCCTCACGGGCGCGGAGGACACCGTGCGAACCGCGGTGGAGATGGCGTGGATAACGTGGTGGGCGCTCGTCCTCGGGTTCGCCATCGCCGGCGGCGTCGAAGCCTGGCTCTCCGAGGAGGACATCTCCCAGCACCTCGAAGGCGCGGGCGTCCGCTCGCTCGGCACCGCGACGTTCTTCGGGTTCGTCTCCTCCTCGTGTAGCTACTCCGCCATCGCGACGTCGAAGAACCTCTTCAAGAAGGGCGCGAGCGCCGCCGCCAGTCTGGGCGCGTTCATGTTCGCCTCGACGAACCTCGTCATCGAAATCGGGTTCGTCATCTGGATTCTGCTCGGCTGGGAGTTCGTCGTCGCGGACTTCGTCGGCGGCGTCGTCCTCATCGGCTTGATGGCGGTCGGGTTCCGGTTCGTCCCCGACGAAGTCGTGGAGTCCGCGCGCGAGCACGCCTCCGACGACACCACCGTCCGCGACCCGAACTGCGGGATGGAAGTCGACCCCGACGAGACCGAGCACACCATCGAGTACGAGGGCACGACCTACTACTTCTGCTCCGAGTCCTGTAAACGCGGCTGGAACCCCGAGGAGGCCGACACCACCGTCTGGGAGCAGGCGACCTCGCTCTCCGGGTGGCGCGCGCTCGCGGACAAGCAACTCAAGGAGTGGGGGATGCTCTGGGACGAGATCGCCATCGGGTTCGTGTTCGCCGGCCTCATCGCCGGGTTCGTCCCGGACTCCGTCTGGCACGCCGTCTTCGCCGGCCCCATCGTCGGCGAGTACACGTACGTCTTCTGGACGGCAATCCTCGGCGCTGTCGTCGGTATCGCGACGTTCGTCTGCTCCGTCGGGAACGTCCCCTTTGGCGCGATTCTCTGGACGCGCGGCCTCCCGTTCGGGAGCGTGCTCTCCTACATCTACGCCGACCTCATCATTCCGCCCATCATGCAGGCCTACCGGGAGTACTACGGCACCACGTTCGCCGCCGTCCTTTCGGCGATGATATTCGTCGCCGCCGTCGTCACCGGCGTCATCGTCCACATCGCGTTCGACCTCCTCGGCCTCATCCCCGACCCCGCGAGCGCGACCGTCGAACGCATCTCCATCGAACTCAACTACAAGGCCGCGCTCAACGTCCTCGCCACCGCTGGCTTCCTCGCGCTCTACTACCTCCACCGCACCGGCGGTGACGAGGCCGACCACGGCGGGAGCGGCGGTCACGCGCACGGAAGCGACTGACCGCCCCCGGGTTCCCTAACGTACAACCATTAAGGCGACCTCGCCCGTTCTCCGAGGTATGTTCGACGACGACGACCTCGCGAGTATCCGCGAGGCGAAATCGGAGTGGGAAGCGGAGACGCTCGACCCCGTTCTCGACCGGTTCGGTGAACGGAAGGAGGAGTTCGACACGGACACGGGCGGGCAGACGGTCGAGCGCCTCTACACGCCGGACGACGTGAGCGACCTCGACTACGCGGACGACCTCGGGTTCCCGGGCGAAGACCCGTACACGCGCGGCGTCTACTCCACGGGCTACCGCGGCCGCCTCTGGACGATGCGGCAGTACGCGGGCTTCGGCACGCCCGAGGAGACGAACGAGCGATTCCGCTACCTCATCGACCAGGGCTCCTCGGGGCTGTCGATGGCGTTCGACCTCCCGACCCAGATGGGGTACGACTCGGACGCGGCGATGAGCGCGGGCGAGGTCGGGAAGTCCGGCGTCGCCATCGACACGCTCGCGGACTTCGAGAAGGTGTTCGACGGCATCCCGCTCGACGAAGTCAGCACGTCGATGACCATCAACGCGCCCGCCTCCGTGTTGCTCGCGATGTACATCGCCGTCGGCGACAAGCAGGGCGTCGACCGCGAGGAACTCCGGGGAACCATCCAGAACGACGTGCTCAAGGAGTACGTCGCGCGCAACACCTACATCTATCCGCCCGAGCCGTCGATGCGAATCATCACGGACATCTTCGAGTTCTGCGCGCGGGAGACGCCGAACTTCAACACCATCTCCATCTCCGGCTACCACATCCGCGAAGCCGGCAGTACGGCCGCCCAGGAGGTCGCGTTCACGCTCGGGAACGGCATCGAGTACGTCGAAGCCGCGCTCGACGCCGGCCTCGACGTGGACTCCTTCGCGCCCCAGCTGAGTTTCTTCTTCAACGCCCACAACAACATCCTGGAGGAGGCCGCGAAGTTCCGCGCCGCCCGCCGGATGTGGGCGCAAATCATGGAGGAGCGCTTCGACGCCGACGACCCGCAGTCGAAGCAGTTGAAGTTCCACACGCAGACCGCCGGCTCCACGCTGACCGCCCAGCAGATAGAGAACAACGTCGTCCGTGTCGCGTACCAGGCGCTCGCCGCGGTTCTCGGCGGGACGCAGAGCCTGCACACGAACGGGAAGGACGAGGCGCTGTCGCTCCCGACGGAGAAGTCGGTTCGGACGGCGCTCCGAACCCAGCAGATTCTCGCGCACGAGTCCGGCGCGGCGGACACCATCGACCCGCTCGCCGGCAGTTACTACGTCGAATCCCTCACGGACGACATCGAGGACGAAGCGTTCGACCTGCTCGACACCGTGGACGACAAGGGCGGGATGCTGTCCGCCATCCAGCAGCAGTGGGTGCAGCGCCAGATTCAGGACGTGGCGTACGAACGCCAGCAGGAGATAGAGGACGGCGAGCGCACCATCGTCGGCGTGAACGAGTTCGAGGTGGACGAGGAACCCGAAGTCGACATCGAGGAGGTCACCGAGGAGGACGAGAAACGCAAAATCGAGGGCCTCGAATCCGTGAAGGCCGAGCGGGACGACGACGCGGTGGCGGAACGCCTCGCGGCGCTCCGGGAGGCCGCGGAGGGCGACGAGAACCTCATGCCGTACATCGTGGCCGCCGTGAAGGCGTACGCGACGGTCGGCGAGATATGTAACGTCCTTCGGGACGTGTTCGGCGAGTACCAGCCCGGCACCGCACTCTAACCTTTATCGGGCCGTCGCCCGCCAGTTCGAGGTATGCGTCTCGACCACGTCGGCGTCGCCACTCAGGACGCCGTCAGCCTCGCGGAACAGTACGTCTCGCTGTTCGACGCCGACCTCGTTCACGAGGAGGCCTTCCAGGGGATGAACGTCTGTTTTCTCGACCTCGGGAACGCCTACCTCGAACTCCTCGAACCCACGGGCGAGGAGACGACTATCGGACGATACCTGGCGGAGAACGGGCCGGGGATGCATCACGTCGCGTTCGTCACGGACGACATCGAGGACGCGCTCGCGAACGCCCGCGCTGAGGGCGTCTCACTCGTGGACGAAGAACCGAGGGCGGGCGCGTGGGGGCACACGGTCGCGTTCCTCCACCCCCGCGACACGGGCGGCGTGCTCGTGGAGTACGTCGAACACTAGTCGTCGCCGGCGGCGAGGGACAGGCGCTCCGAGAGGTGGGGGCCGACCTCCGTCGGCGGCCGGGAGAACCACCGCGCGTCCTCGATGTCGGGGCCGGTCGCGATGTCCGTCTCGAACGTCTCCGCCTCGAAGAACACCCAGAGGCCGGTGACGCCCTCGCCGCCGTCCACGAGCGTGAACTCGCGCTCGATGGCGGCGAACGCGTCCACGACCGTGCACTCGATGCCGACCTGGTCGGCGACGTGCTGCGTGCCCGCGGTGGCGTGCGTGTCGTTCCGGGAGAGACTCCCCCCGGGGGCGTCCCAGGCGTCGCCGCCGTCCTCGCGGACGAGCAGGAACTCGTTTTCGTGCGAGACGAGCACGCGGACGCCACCGAGTTCGCCGTTGTCCGCGGCGTTCATGCACTCGACGTACATCTCGCGCGGCACCGGCGTGGACTCGTGGTGAACCGGAATCTCCCCGTGGACGTCTTCGAGCCGGTTCAGAACTCGTTCCACGTCGTGTTCGGGGTCGTCCATTCCAGGGTCTAGGTGGACGGACGGTCGGAGAAAACTTAAACTCGTTCCCCGCGGCTACCCGAACGACTCGATTTTCGCGTCGTCGGACTCGATGCCGCGCGCTTCGAGGAGGTCGGCGACCTCCCGCACGAACTCGCTGAACCCGTAGACGAACACCTGGCCGCCGACCGCGGAGAGCGCGGCGTCCACCGCGGGTTCCACGTCGTCCCCGACGAGGAACACGTCCGCGCCGTGGTCGGCGAGGCTCGCGAGGCGGTCGGTGTGCGCGTGCGCGTCGTCGAGGTAGACGACCGCCACGTCGCCGCCGTTCTGGAGGACGCGCTCCGCGATGCCGACCGCGGGGCCGACGCCCGGGCCGCCGACGACGAGCGTCACCGCGGGCTCGCCCTCGTAGAACGCGTGACCGAACGGGCCGTTGATACCGACGGTGTCGCCGGGTTCGAGCGCTTCGAGGTAGGGGCCGACCGTGCCGTCGGGGTCGACGCCGACCGTGACTTCGAGGAGGTCGTCCGCGTCCGGCGAGGAGAGCGTGTAGTGGCGGGCTTCCTCGTTTCCGTCAACGGTGACCGCGAGCTGTACGAACTGCCCGGGTTTCGCGTCGAAGTCCGCGGGCGCGTCCACCTGGATGGCGATGGTGTCGGGGCCGACCGCGCGAACCGCGCGAACCGTCACGTCCGTCGTGTCCATACCCGTGGTTGCCGTGGCCGGGGGAAAGCAGTTGTGTTAGTGGTTACGTCGGCCGGAGTCCGCGACTCCACCGACCGCCCCGGGCGTCGTCTCGTCGCTCGGGCCGAAACGGTATTTCGACTCGCAGACCGGCCGGAGACCGGACGGTTCGAGCGAGAAACACGAACGGGCGTTCAGTAATCGTTGTCGAATCCACACGAACCTCGTTTTCGCGACGCCCACCGGGTTCAGAAGGCTTTTTGCCGGGCGATTCGGAAGCCTACACCACATGCACGAGGACCTGAACTGGGCCATCGGCGGGGAAGCCGGCGATGGAATCGACTCCACCGGCAAGATATTCGCACAGGCGCTCTCGCGCGCCGGCCGGCACGTCTTCACCTCGAAGGACTTCGCGTCCCGCATTCGAGGTGGCTACACCGCATACAAGGTACGAACGTCCGTCGACAAGGTCCGCAGCGTCGTGGACCGCCTCGACGTCCTCATCGCGCTCACCGAACGCACCGTCGACGAGAACCTCGACGAACTCCACGACGGCAGCGTCATCATCTATGACGGCGAGCGCACCGAGTTCTCCGACTTCGAAGCCCCCGACGACGTCACGGGCCTCGACGTCCCCCTCAAGTCGCTTGCTGAGGACGCCGGCGGCGCCATCATGCGCAACATCGTCGCGCTCGGCGCGGTCTGCGAGGTCGCGGACTTCCCCATCGAGAACCTCGACGAATCCCTCGAAAAGAAGTTCGGCGGGAAGGGCGAGAAGATCGTCGAGAACAACAAGGAAGCCGCGCGTCTCGGCGCGGAGTACGTCGAGGAGGAGTTCGACCTCGCGTTCGACTTCGACCTCGAAACCACGGACAACGACTACGTCCTCCTGAACGGCGACGAAGCCATCGGGATGGGCGCGATCGCCGCCGGGTGTAAGTTCTACGCCGGCTACCCCATCACGCCCGCGACGGACGTGATGACGTACCTCAAGGGCCGCATCGAGAACTTCGGCGGGCACGTCGTCCAGGCCGAGGACGAACTCGCCGCCATCAACATGGCGCTCGGTGCCGCGCGCGCCGGCGCTCGCTCGATGACCGCGACCTCCGGCCCCGGTATCGACCTGATGACGGAGACGTTCGGACTCGTCGCCACCTCGGAGACGCCGCTCGTCATCACGAACGTCATGCGCTCCGGCCCCAGCACGGGGATGCCGACGAAGCAGGAGCAGGGCGACCTCAACCAGATGCTGTACGGCGGGCACGGCGAGATTCCGCGGTTCGTCCTCGCGCCCACCACGGTCGCGGAGTGCTTCTGGAAGACCATCGAGGCGTTCAACCTCGCGGAGAAGTACCAGACGCCCGTCTACCTCACCGCCGACCTCGCGATGGCGGTCACCGAGCAGACGTTCGAACCCGAGAAGTTCGACATGGACGCGGTCGAAATCGACCGCGGGAAGGTCGTGGACGAGGACGAGATTTCGAAGTGGCAGAACGAGAAAGACCAGTTCAAGCCCCACGCCGTCACCGCCGACGGCGTCAGCCCCCGCGCCTTCCCCGGCACGGAGGGCGGCGTGCACATGAGCACGGGCCTCGAACACGACGAACTCGGCCGCCGTACCGAGGACGTGGACGTGCGCGTCGAACAGGTCGATAAGCGCCAGCAGAAAGTCACCACCGCGGAGGAAGAAGAGGACTTCTCCTACCGCGAGTTCGGCAACCCCGACTCCGACAACCTCGTCATCTCGTGGGGGTCGAACGAGGGAACGCTCATCGAGGCGATGGACTACCTCGACCAGGAGGACGTGGACGTGCGCCTGCTCTCCGTCCCCTACATCTTCCCGCGGCCCGACCTCACCGAGGACATCGAGGCCGCCGAGGAAGTCGTCGTCGTCGAGTGTAACGCGACCGGGCAGTTCGCCGACCTCGTCGAGCACGACACGCTTACCCGCGTGAAGCGTGTGAACAAGTACAACGGCGTCCAGTTCAAGGCGGACGAACTCGCCGACGACATCCAGGAGGAACTAGCATGAGCTCCAACGTCAGATTCACCGACTTCAAGTCCGACAAGCAGCCCACCTGGTGTCCCGGGTGTGGCGACTTCGGCACGATGAACGGCATGATGAAAGCCCTCGCGAACACCGGAAACTCGCCCGACGACACGTTCGTCGTCGCGGGTATCGGGTGTTCCGGGAAGATCGGGACGTACATGCGCTCGTACGCGCTCCACGGCGTCCACGGTCGCGCGCTCCCCGTCGGCACGGGCGTCAAACTCGCCAACCCCGACCTCGAAGTGATGGTCGCGGGCGGCGACGGCGACGGCTACAGCATCGGCGTCGGCCACTTCATCCACGCCGTCCGCCGGAACATCGACATCACGTACGTCGTGATGGACAACCGCATCTACGGCCTCACCAAGGGTCAGGCGTCCCCGACCAGCCGGTCTGACTTCGAGACCGCGACCACGCCCGAAGGCTCCAAACAGCCGCCGGTCAACCCGCTCGCGCTCGCGCTGTCCGCCGGCGGGAGCTTCATCGCGCAGTCCTTCAGCAGTCACGCCCAGCGCCACACCGAAATCATCGAGGAAGCCATCAACCACGACGGCTTCAGCCTCGTGAACACGTTCAGCCCGTGCGTGACGTTCAACGACGTGGACACCTACGACTACTTCCGCGACAGCCTCGTCGACCTCGGCGAAGAGGAGGACTACGACCCGAGCGACCGCGAGCAGGCGAAGGACAAAATCCTCGACAGCGAGAAGGAGTACATGGGCGTCCTCTACCAGGACGACGACGCGCAGTCCTACGAACAGGCACACGGCGTCGAAGGCAACATGGCCGACATCGACACCGACGGCGCGCCCGACGGCGCGATGGACCTCGTCCGCGAGTTCTACTAACCCACCGTTTTACTGGAGGGAAAAAGGCCGGTCGCCTCCGGCGACCGGTGAACGGCGCATCGGAGAGCGCCGACAGACGACTCGTTCTATTCGTCTTCCAACAGCGACTCGATGGTTACTCCGGGCGAGCGCGTTCGTGGTGTCTCAGTTTAGTGGCCGCCGACGCGGCGCTACTCTTTCCAGACGACGCCCTCGAAGGAGCCGGTGAGAACTTCCTCGCCGTCAGCGTTCGTGCAGACGTTTTCGCCGCGGATGTCGTAGCGGTCGTCGCGTTCTTCCACGTCGGTGAGCGTGGTCTCACAGGTGATCGGTTCGCCCGTGTACACTGGTCTGTGGAAGTGGTTGTCCATGTGGTAGGCGAGCACGCCGAGCGCGGAGCCGATGGCGGTCGGGAGCGTCGCGGTGAGGAGTCCCTGCACCATCAGTCGCCCCTCGTCGTCGGGCACGCTGTGAACTGGCTGGTCGTCGTGCGAGAGCTCCGCGAACGACTCCACCTCCTCGGTGGTGAACGTTCGCTCGTACGTGTACGTATCCCCCTCCTCGGGCGGCAGACTCACGTCCATACGAACGAGAGGGAGTCGAGTCGGACGTTCGTGTCGGTTCTGCGAGCCGCTCGGTTCTTATAGTGCGCGTCCGCCGTAGCCGGCGATGACCTGCGCGGTGACGCCGCCCATGAGCGCCGCGATAGGCGCGAAGCAGATGACGCCGAACGTCGTCCACGCACCGTAGACGAACAGGATGTCGACGGTCTGCGTCACCGTGAACGGCGAGTTCAGCCAGAAGATGATGCCGACGACGAACACGCCGAGGAACGACCCGAGACCGACGGCGGCCGCGCCGTCAACGCCCTCTGTCTCGAACGCGCGACTGATGACGCCGACGAACGCCCCGACGGCGATGGGGGCAATCCCGTAGAGGTAGTACGGTGCGACGAGGAGGTAGAGGGCGGCGAGCGCGAACGCCTGCACCAGCGCGCCGGCGGCTATCGCCCGTCGATCCGCGACGCGCCGGTGCACCGTCATCCCGGACATGCGCCACGCTATACGTTCTCTTGTATTAACGTTTACCGACGAGAAGATTTCTCTGCGTGCGCTCACTCGCTCCTTCTGTTCTCCGGGAAACGTCGGAATACGGGCGTTCTGCGTGCGTATTCGGAAAGGTTGATTAGCGCGACGGGGATTTTTTGGGGTATGTCTGAGCGTTTCGACGTGGTAATCGCGGGGGCGGGGCCGGCGGGCGCGCAGTGCGCGCGCGACCTGGCGCAACGCGATTACGACGTTCTCGTCCTCGAAACCGAACCCGAAGACGAGTTCCCGCGACAGTCGAACAAGTCCACCGCGGGAACCTTCCCCTCCATGATGGGTGCGTTCGGGATTCCCGACGACATGGTGATGCAGTTCACCGACACCGTCGTCCTCGAATCCCCGAACGAGCACTTCGTCCAGCAACAACCCGGCGCAGTCCTGGAGTTCGCGGACTTCAAGCGCTTCCTCGTCAGGGAAGGCAGGGAGCACGGCGCGGAGTACCGCTTCGGCTCCCGGGTCTCGAAACCCATCACGGAGGACGGCGAGGTCGTGGGCGTCGAGTACAGCGGCGACGAGGAAGTCTATGCGGACATCGTCATCGACGCGACCGGCCCCGCCGCGCCGCTCGCGAAACAGCTCGGCGTCAGCGACCTGGAACGACACAACCAGGCCATCGGCATCGAGTGGGAGATGGAGGGCGTCGAGGTCGATCACCCCGACTACGCCGACCTCCACGACGCGATGATGCTCCGTCTCGACCACGACCTCGCGCCCGGCGGCTACTCCTGGATATTCCACACCGGCGAGGACACGGCGAAGGTCGGGCTGTGCTACATCCAGAACGAGTCCTACCAGGAGCGCGGGAAGGAGGGACTGAGTATCGACGGCTACCTCGACTACTGGCTCGACAACGACCCCCGGTTCGAGAACGCGACGAAACTGGAGGGCAAGCAACACCGCGGCTCCGCGCACATCCAGGAGCCCGGCCAGCTCTGCACGGACTCCTTCATGGCCATCGGGGACACCGTCCCGACCATCGACCCGCTCTGGGGCGAGGGTATCCACAAGGGCATGAAGTCCGCGCGCGCCGCCGCCATCACCGCCGACCGCTGTCTCACCGGCACCGTTGACACGTCGAAGGCGGCGATGGAGACGTACGCCGACCTCTGGCATCAGAACGTCGCGCCCCAGGCGAAGCGCCGCCTCGCGATGACGCGATTGCTCTACCTCGCGGACAACGACCGTTACGACCGCCTCCTCCGCGACGTGAAGGACGCGAACATGGACACGCTCGCGGACGCGAACGGCGGGAACCCGCTCGCCATCGCGAAACTCCTCCACTTCGACGACCTCTCCCTCCTCAAGCGCCTCGCCACCGAACACTACCTGTAGCGCCGCTACCAAAACGTCTTTTCCCGTTCCGCCACATCCAACAGATATGCCTGAATTCGACTACCCCCGGAAGAGCGGTATGCCCGTCCTCGGTATCGGCACCTGGCAGAACGAAGACCCCGCGCAGTGCGCGCAGTCAGTGCAGACCGCGCTCGACATGGGCTACCGGCACGTGGACACCGCCCAGATTTACGGGAACGAGGACGCGGTCGGCGACGGCATCGAACAGGCCGACGTGGCCCGCGACGACGTGTTCCTCGCGACGAAAATCTGGACGAGCGAACTCTCCCACGACGACGTCCTCGAAAGCTTCGAGGAAAGCCTCGACAAACTCGGCACGGACTACGTCGACCTGCTCTACGTCCACTGGCCGGCGAACGAGTACGACGCCGCGGACACCCTCTCCGCGTTCGACGAACTCTACGACGAGGGGAAGATAGAACACATCGGCGTGTCGAACTTCGAACCCCGCCACCTCGACGAGGCCCGAGAAGTCCTCGACGCGCCGCTGTTCGCGAACCAGGTCGAACTCCACCCCTTCCTCCCCCAGACGGAACTCCGGGAGTACGCCGACGAACACGACATCGAACTCGTCGGGTACAGCCCGCTCGCCCGCGGCGAAGTCTTCGACGACGACACCATCGCGGAAGTCGCGGAGAAACACGACGCGAGCGCCGCGCAGGTCGCGCTGGCGTGGGCGCGCGAAAAGGGCGTCACCACCATCCCGAAAGCTACGAGCGAAGCACACATCCGGGACAACTGGGAGAGCCTCGGCGTCAGCCTCGACCCCGAAGACGTGGAGAAGATCGACGGCATCGACCGCCTCGAACGCGAGGTCGACCCCGACTTCGCGCCCTGGAACTAGCGGGTACTCGCCTCCGGCTTTTTGTTTTTCGAGCGCCTAGCCGTCGGTATGGCAGTCGTCGAAACGCTGGCGGTCACGGCACTCGCGCTCGCCGCCGTCGTCGTCGTTCTCTTCGTCGTGTACTCGCTTCTCGGCGTCGCGCGTGAACGCTATCGGGCCGGACGGCGGGCAGTGCCGGAGTCGGAGGAAGAACGGTAGTTCGTCAGAACGGGGATTCGACGGTCTGGTCGTCGGCGTCGTCGCTCGCGTCCACCTCGACGTCTTCGGCGTTCAGCGTCTCGGCGAGGTCGCCGCGTTCGTCGAGTTCGGCGAGGATGTCGCTCCCGCCGACGAACTCGCCCTCGACGTACGTCTGGGGGATGGTCTCCCAGCCGGAGTGGTCTTCGAGCGCGGCGCGGAACGCCTCCAGGTTCTGGAGCACGTCCACGGTCTCCACGTCCTCGCGGTACTTGGTGATGAGGCCGACGGCGCGCTTCGAGAACCCGCACTGGGGCATCATCGGCGTGCCCTTCATGAACAGCACGATTTCGTTGTTCTCGATGGTTTCGTCCACGAGCTCCCGGACTTCGTCGGCGTCGAGGCCCTCGTCGGCGGGGTCGAACGTCATACCCGAGTGGTGGGTGTCGAGGGGCAAAGGCGTTGCGTCACCCCACACCCCCGCCGGCGCTCGCGGCACCTATCCTTAAGCCGATTCGTGTCGTTCGTGGACGTATGGCATACAGCGTGGATTACGAGCTGAGCGACGACGACGAGAACATCCACAACGCGTGGGACAACTCCCTCGACCCGATTCTCACCGTCGAACCCGGCGAGGTGGTGCGCTTCGAGTGCCGGGACGCCGTGGACGGCCAGGTGGACATGGAGACGACCGCCGCGGAGTTCGGCGAGGTGAGCTTCGACCCTGTCCACCCGCTCACCGGCCCCGTCTACGTCGAGGGCGCGGAACCCGGGGACGTACTGGCGGTCGAACTCCTTAACCTCGAACACAAGGGCTGGGGGTACACGGGCTTCATGCCGGGCGACATGGGCCTCGGCCTGCTCCCCGAGGACTTCGAGGAGTCCGGCTATCACGCCTGGGAGCTCGACGGCGACACCGGCCACTTCGTGAACGACATCGAAGTCCCGCTCCACCCGTTCCCGGGCACCATCGGGAACGCGCCCGCCGCAGACGGCGAACACGACACCCTCCCGCCGCGCGACGTGGGCGGGAACATGGACGTAAAACACATGACCGCCGGCTCCACCGTCTACCTCCCCGTCGAGGTCGCGGGCGCGCTGTTCTCCACCGGCGACTGTCACGCAGCGCAGGGCGACGGCGAAGTCTGCGTGACCGGCATCGAAGCCCCGATGTTCGTCACCGCGCGCTTCGACGTCCGCACGGACATGGACATCTCTCAGCCCCAGTTCGAGAGCGACCACCCGTACACGCCGACCGGCGCGGACGAACCGATGTACGCCACCACCGGCATCGCCGACGACCTCATGGTCGCCACGAAGAAGGCGATTCGACACATGATAGACCACCTCGAAGCCGAACGCGGCCTCACCCGCGGCGAGGCCTACATCCTCTGCTCCGCCATCGTCGACCTCAAAATCAGCGAGGTCGTGGACGCCCCCAACTGGACGGTCACGGCGTACGTGCCGGAGTCTATCTTCCCGTAGCGAGTCGAAAGGGACTCGTCGGGCGGGCGAGTGCTCGGGGTATGGAGTACGCGCCGGACGAGGTGGGGTCGATGTACCGGACGCTCTCGGGGGCGGTGGTGCCGCGTCCCATCGCGTGGGTGTCCTCGACGAGCGCGGACGGGGTGGACAACCTCGCGCCGTACAGTTTCTTCAACGTCGTATCGGTGGAGCCGCCGACGGTGATGTTCTCGCCGCTGGACACGGACGAGCGTTCGAAGGACACGACGCGGAACGTCCGGGAGACGGAGGAGTTCGTGGTGAACGTCGTCACGGGCGAGTCGGTGGAGGCGATGAACGAGACGAGCGCGACCCTGCGCGCCGACGAGTCCGAGTTCGAGCACGCGGGCGTGACGCGCGTCGAGTCGGAGCGCGTACGGCCGCCGCGGGTGGCGGAGTCCCCGGTGAACTTCGAGTGCTCGCTGTACGACACGCTCCGCGTCGGCGACTCCGTGCTCGTCGTCGGCGAGGTGGAGTACGTGCACGTGGACGACGCGCTCGCGCCCGACGGCGAACTGGACGTGCGCGAACTCGACGCGGTCGGCCGACTCGCGGGGAGTTTCTACTCCTACACGCGAGACCGGTTCTCGCTCGAACGCCCCCCGTAGCGGCGACACGTATTTACTCCCGGGGTCGCCCCTTCCTGTATGCAACACGCAGAGGCGGCCTCTCGACTGCGCGACGTCCTCGACGAGGTGAGCGGCGCGGTCGTCACCCGCGAGGAGTTCCTCGAACTCGTCGTCACCAGTCTCGTCGCGGACGGCCACGTCCTCCTCGAAGACGTGCCCGGCACCGGGAAGACGCTCACTGCGCGGAGTTTCGCCACCGCGCTCGGCCTCGACTTCTCCCGCATCCAGTTCACGCCCGACCTCCTCCCCGCGGACATCACGGGGTCGAACATCTACAACGAGTCCACGGGCGAGTTCTCGTTCAGCCCCGGGCCGCTGTTCGCGAACGTCGTGCTGGCGGACGAAATCAACCGCGCGCCGCCGAAGACGCAGGCCGCGCTCCTCGAAGCGATGGGCGAGGGGCAGGTGTCCGTGGACGGCACGACCCACGACCTCCCCGAGCCCTTTTTCGTCATCGCGACGCAGAATCCCGTCGAGCAGGAGGGGACGTTCGGCCTCCCCGAGGCCCAGCGCGACCGCTTCATGGTGAAGACCGACATGGGCTACCCGGACTTCGCGGGCGAGCGCGAACTCATCGACCGCCGCGCGGAGCGCGACACCCAGATTCCGACCGTCGGGCGCGTGCTCGACCCGGAGACCGTTCGGGAGATTCAGGCGACCGTCGAGACGGTAGATATGGAAGAGCGCCTCCGGGACTACGTGGTGGAACTCGGGCGGCGCACGCGCGAGGACGACCGCGTGGACGTGGGCGTCAGCCCGCGCGGCATCCAGAAGCTGTTCGAGGCGTCCCGGGGCGCGGCGGTCGTGCAGGGCCGCGACTACGTCGTGCCGGACGACGTGAAGCGGGTCGCGGGGCCCGCGCTCCAGCACCGCCTCGTCCTCACCGCGGAGGCGAACGTCCGCGGCGTCGACCGCGCGGACGTAATCACGGACGTGCTCGACGGTCTGGACGTGCCGGCGGTCGCGGACTGATTACTTGAGCGCGAACACGAGCGCGAGCAGGGCGACGCCGCTTCCGACGACGGCGACGGGGAGCGCGTTCGGGTTCGCGAAGGCCATCGCGGTGCCGTAGTTCGCGACGGCGACGGCGAGCGCCGCGGCGGCGACGCCGACGAGGAGCGTGCCGACGAGGTGGACGCCCTCGACGCCCGCGGTGGACACGTGGCGGCCGATTTCGTCCCCCAGCTGCGTAGCGTACTCGCCGGCGTCCCAGACGACGAGCGCGGCGACGACGCACGCGAGAAACCGCAGGGGCGTGACGGCGTCCGTGGTGCCGGCGAACGCGGCGGCGACGAACAGGCCGGCCGCGGCGAGCGCGGGCCCGAACGTGTCCACGGGGAGAATCCGGAGGCCGACGCCGACCCGGGCGGCGACGAGCGTCGCGGTGGCGGCGACGAGCACGACCGCGAGCAGGACGGCGGCGGCGGTGAACGTCCCGTAATAGGAGAGTATCGCGCCCGACTGCTCGCGCACCGTGCCGGCGACCGTGTACGGCACCTGGGAGAGCACGAACCCGTGGAGTTCGTCCACGAGCGGGGCGTGCACGGCGAACGTGCCGGCGACGAGCGCGCCGCCGGCGACGGTCGGCGCGTGCCGCACGGCCGCCGTTCCCGCGGACGCCCGGGCGAGCCGGCGGAACAGCCAGCCGACGAGCACGCCCGCGAGGCCCGCGACGGCCGCCGCGACGAGCGCGGTCCTGAGGACGCCGAGCGTCGTGACAGCGACCAGCGCGTCGTAGGCGGCCGCGGGGAGAACGCGCCGGAGGCGGGCCGGCGAGATGGCGAACCGGGTGAGCGTGCCCGCGACGAGCAGGACGATACCGGCGAGCGTGACCTGGTAGAGCGCGCGCCGAACCGCGGTCACCGACGCCGGGGCGTCGAGGAGTTCCGCGACGGGGAGCGAGCGGAGCGCGCCCGCGACCGTCAGGGACGAGAGAACGACGAGCGCCGCGAACGAGAACACGTGCGGCGTCCCGGCGTCGGGCGCGAGGAGTTCGCGTTCGAGCGCCGACGCGACTCCGGACGCGGCGTCGCCGACGGTTCCCTGGAGACCGCCGATTTCGGTGTGGCCGACGACGGCGAGCGCGACGAGCGCTCCAGCGGCAGCGATGGCGACGAACGCGGTGCGTCCGGCGACCTTCGAGAACCGCCGGAGGCTCGCGCGGTCTGCGAGGTCGCCGACGCTCACGGTCGCGCCGAGCGCCGCGGCGGTGAGACCGGCGACGACGGCGAGCCGGCCGAGCACGACGAGCGTCGCCTCCGCGACCTGCGCCGCGGTCGGCTGGGGGAACAGCGACCCGAACAGGGTGACGGCCGCGTACACCGCGCCGACGGTCGCGCCGACGCCGAGCGGGAGGACGGCGACGCCCGCGAGGAAGCGCGCGGCGGGCCGCCAGCGCTCCCGCTCGACGAGCCAGAGGCCGAGCGCGAACGGCACGGCCGCCGTCCACGCGAGCACTATCGAGGGTTCGAGGCCGAGCGGTCGGGCGAGCGCGGCACTGACCGCGAGCGTGCCGAGGAGCACGACCAGGGTTCCGACCCGGGTCGGTCGCCACGTGGTGTCGGTGAGTCGAGTCATTGGCTGAGGAGGTGTGAGAGTGAGGCGTCGAGCACGGTGTCGAGCGGGTCGTCGAGGCTCCAGTCCACGACGCGCGCGTCGCGCTCGCGGAGGGTTCGCGTCCGCAGGTCGCGGTGGACGCGCGCGAGGCGGCCGCCGACGGACGACTCGGACACCACGTCGGGACTGACGACGGTGACGCCGTACCCGCGGGTGGCGAGCGCGCTCGCGGCGCGCACGGGCCAGTTGTCGAGCAACGGCGACACCACGAGTACTTCGGCGCGCGGCGGGAGGCGCTCGCCGAGTTCGGGCACCCAGTCGGTCGTCGCGGCGTCCCAGGACTCGGCGTTCGGCGGCGCGGACTGCCAGGCGGCGTCCGGACTCGGGGTGTCGTCCGCGGCGGCCTCCACGGCTTCGAACACGAGGGCGGCGCTCTCCCGGCCGTCCGCGGCGTCCGCCCAGGGGAGGCCGTCCGGGCCGAGCGGCGCGCCGTGCGAGGCGTCGAGGCCGACGGCGGTCACGTCCGTGTCGATGCTCGCGGCGGTCAGCGCGCCGTGGAGCCGGCGGCCGACGTACCCCGCGAGTTCGGTTCCCGTCGGTTCGCCCGGCCCCGGCACGACCCGGGTCGGCGTGCGCGCGTCCACGACGAGCGCGGCGCGAACGGCGTGTTCCTCCCGGAACTCAACCGTCGAGAGTTCGCCCGTCTTCGCGTACTGCCGCCAGTTCAGGCGGTTCACGGGGTCGCCGTGCTGGTACTCGCGGGTCGCGTGGAATTCGAGGCCGCTCCCGCCGCGGTCGGTCGTCTGCGTGCCCGCGCGGAGCGTCGTGGAGTCCGTAATCGGCGGCGCGTCCACCGCGCGCTGGCCGACGAGTTCGGTGTCGCCGTCCGGGTCGATATCGACGGTCACCGCCGTCGAGCCGGAGAACGACCGCGCCCGAGCGACCGGCGCGTCGAACTCGTAGGTTCCGCGCTTCGCCACCACCTCGTACTCGGCCGTGGTCGCCGCGCCCGCGCTGAGCGCGGTGGACACGCGGGGCGCGCCCGAGGCGACCGCGAGTTCGTCCGGCACGCCGTCCACGACCCGGAGGTCGGGAATCGCCGAGTCACCCGTGTTCTCCACCGTGAGCGTGACCGTGACGCGCTCGCCTGGCCGTGGCGCGCTCGCGTCGAACGACCGCGCCACCCGCACCCGTCCCCGCGCCGGAACGGTCGTGAGCGCGTCGTACGCGGCGAACGCGGCCGGAATCGCCGCGGCGGCGATGACGAGCGGCGCGGTGTAGAGGAAGCCGACGCCCGCGAGCGTGAGCGCGCCGACGCCCGCGACGCTCCACCGGCCGGAGCGCTCGCGAACGCCGTCACTCATCGCGCTCCCTCCGTTCCTCGATGGCGGCGAGCGCGCGCTCCACCCGGCGCTCCCGGGCGGCCGCGGGGTCGACCCACGACCGGAGCCGGCTCAACAGCGGGTAGGAGGCGTCGTCCGCGAGGAACGCCGCCGCGACCCGGTCGTCCGTCCACGACCCCTGCGCGACCGCCGCGTCCGCGTCGTCCACGCCGTCGTCCAGTTCGAGCACGGCGACGGCGGTACTGCGGAACGCCGCCCGCGTCGTCGTGAGCGCGTCCGGCGACCCGGCCACGGCGTCCGCGACCGTGTCGTCCATCGCGGCGGCGGTTCGCGTGCGGTCGTCGCCGTACACGAACTCGGGCGGGCGCTCCCGGTACGCGGCGAACCGCGCCGCCGCCGACCCCTCGGCGGGCGTTCGCGACTGCTGGAACGGCCGCCACGCGCGGAGCGCCGCGTACAGCGTGAGGAGCGCGCCGAGTCCCGCGAGCACCGGCGTCGGTTCCACACCGCCGAGCGCGTCCTGCACGTTCGCGAGCGGCGCGACAGACTCGACGAGGCGCGGCCGGTGCGTGTAGAGGTAGGCGGCGGCGAGCGACGCCAGCCCGACGGTTCCGCCGAGCCAGGTTCGAAGCCGCATCACTCCTCACCCCCGTCGTCGCGGCGCGCCGCCTCTATCTCCCGCATCGCGTCCTCCACGGCGGGCAGTCGGTCGTCGGGGTCGCGGCGGCCGTACTCGACCGACCGGAACGCGTCCCGCACCTCACGCACCGCGTCCGCGGGCAGGTCGTCGCGCTCGACCGCGTGCGCCGCGAGTTCGCCGGGCGTGTGCCGGGACGGCCGCCGAACCGAGGTCGCGGCGAGGAAGTCCCGCCAGGCGTCCCGCAGCGTCCGCTGGGCCGCCGACACCTCCGCCTCGTCGCTCGCGTCGGTCGAGCCGAACCGGTCGCGAACGCCGCGCGCCCGGTCGGCGGCGTCCTCGCGGAGCGCGGCGACCCACGCGGCGAACGCCGCGGCGAGGTCGCGGGGCGACCGCCGGCCCCGAACGGCGTTCGCGACCGCATCGACCGCGCGCTGGACGGCCGCGACTGCCCGCCCGGCGAGCGCGACGACGAGGTTCGCCGCGCCGCGAGCGACCGCGACGGCCGCGTTCACGGCCCACGCGAACAGGGCGCGGGGCGACGTGCCGTACCGCCTGAGTCCGTAGACGCCGCCCGCGAGCACGGCGAGCAGGCCGACGGCGACGCCGCCCGCGTGCAGGAAGAGCGAGTCGAACGCCACCGTGCGCTCCTGGCCGTACGCCGACGCGCGCACCGTCGCCGCGGACGCGACCGGGAGCGACACGCGGAGCGTCCCGTCCGCGCCCGTCACGCCGACGCGCTCGCCGTCGAGGAAGACGGGCACGCCGCCGACGGGGTCGCCGCCGAGCGTCGCCGTCACCGTCGCCCCCGTCCCCGGAAGCGCGAGCGGGAGCGACGGTTCGCCCGACAGCGACAACCGCTCCAGTTCCACCGTCGCGGAACCGTTCACGGGGTCGCGTTCCACGCGAACGGTCGCGTTCCCGGGTTCCGCCGTGAGCGTCACGCGCGCCCGGCCCGTGTCGTTCGTCGTCGCCACGTGCTCGCCGTCGAGGAGCACCGCGGCGTCACGCACCGGCACGCCGTCCACGGCCGCGACCACCGTCACCTCGTTCCCGGTGACCGTCCGCCCCAGTAGGGAGACGGACGCGTTCGTCTCCACCGCGTACGTCGAGGAGTTGTTCGCCGCCGTCGCCGGGAGCGACGCGCTCCCCGACGTGAACGCGAACCCCGCCGACCGGTCTTCGGTCTCCGCGACCACCGTCTCCGTCTCCGTCCGCACCGTCAACTCCCGCGCGTACGGCACCACGCCGACCACGGTGCCGTTCTCGTCCGTCACCCCCACCGGGTCGCCGTTGAACGTCACGCCGACGCCCGCGAGCGGCCCGCCGCCGTCCCGAACCGTCACCTCCACGGCCGCGCCCGGCACCGGCGTTCGGTTCAGCGACACCGACAGCCCGCTCTCGGACTGCGAGTCGTCCGAACCCGAATCGTCCGAACCCGAGTCGGACTGCGAGCCGTCGCCCGAGTCGCCCGACCCGTCGGACGTCGTGGTGTCGTCGGTCGTGCCGTCGGGCGTCGTTGTGTCGTCAGGCGCGGTGGTTCTCTCGGGCGTCGTCGTGGTGTCGTCGGTCGGTTCCTGCGTGGTCGGCGTCGTGGTGGTCTCGTAGCCGGAGCCGGTCTGGTTCCGGAGCGCCTGGTCTTCCTGCGCGAGGCGCTCGCTCGCGGGCGTCGGGTCGAAGCGCACCCAGCCCGCGTCCGGGAAGTAGACCTCGACCCAGGCGTGGGCGTTCATCGCGCGAACCGTGTACTCGTCCTCGCCGGTCTGCTCGCCCGTCGAGTACCCGACGACGTAGCGCGCCGGGATGCCCTGCGTCCGCAGCATCGCGGTCATCGTCGTCGCGAAGTACTCGCAGTACCCCGCGTCCATCTCGAAGGCGAACTGGGTTGCGATGTCGCCGTCCAGCTCCTCGGTCACGTTCAGCGAGTACTCCTTGTTCGATTCGAGCCAGCGCTCCACGCGCGTCGCCGCGTCGTACGGCGTCTCCGCGCCCGCGGTGAGGTTGTCCACGAGCGGCGTCAGCGCCGCCCGGGACTCCGCGGGAAGCTGAGTGTAGGTCGATTCGACGCGCTCGGGGTAGTCGGTGCCGAGCGACCGCAGAACCGTGGGGTCGTCCGGCGGCCGCACGCTCGTCCCCGCGTACGTCGTGCCCGCGGGGAGACGTGAGTCCGCGACGACGGCGTTCGTCGGCGTCACCGAGAGGTCGGTGTTCGCGTCGAGCGTGCGCGGCGTCCACACCGTCGGGAGCGAGGTCGCGGCCTGCCGGAGCGTCACCCGGTAGGCGAGCGCGTCGCCGTCACCGGACGCGACCGGCGGGTCGTACGCCGTGCGCTCGCCGTCGCTCGACCACCCCGACCCCGTGTAGGTCGTGTACGCGTTCGTCCGCCAGTACGCGGACTGCGGGCTCTCCACGACGAAGTGCACCTCGTCGTTCAGCGACCGGAACGCGGAGTCGTTCGACGCGAGGTCGCCGCCGACGCGCGCCTCCGACCCGGCGTTCAGCGCGCCGAGACCGCCGCCGGACAGCCCGCCGCCCGACGACCCGCTCGACCCGGACTGCGCGGGCGGGTCGACGACGGGAAGGAGGCTGGCGAGCGGCGCGCCGCCCGCGACGGAACCGAACGCCGGCGCGACCCCAGTCGCGAGCACGACGCCGACGACCACCGCGGCCGCGAGCAACGCGCGCCCGACGCTCCGTCCCCCGTCGTCCGTGCCGAGCGACGTTCCCTCAGCCATCGGCTACCCCGTCTCGTTTCACGTACACGTCACACGTCCGCGGGCCGGCATAATTCTTCGGTCGAGACGGTGGGCTATTACGCCCGGCCGCCCTCCCCTCGCGTGATGGAGCGCTCCCGCTGGACCGTCGGCACCGGCGACGCCGTCGCGCGCGTCACCCGCGTCCTCGGCGACCACGAACGCGGCGACAACCGCGAGCGCCGCTACCGACTCGACTTCCCTGCGGACACCCCCGCGCTCGACGCCGCGACCGGCGCGACCTGCGACGACTGGACGGTCACCGTTCCCGAACCGACGCGTCTCGCCCGCGTCCGCCTCGCGTTCCCGGACGCCCACGTCTCCCTCCGCCTTCCCGGCCCCGTCCTCGGCGACGCGCTCGCGGACGCCGCCGACGGCGACCGGACGGCCGCGAAGACCGTGCTGAACGCCGTTCCGACCCCCGAATCCCTCCCGTTTCTCGCGGGGTTCGTCCTCGACCCGCCGGGCGTCGCGCGCTTGCTCGACGGCGTCACCGACGCCAGCCAGCACGCCGCGGACGCCGTGCACAGCATTCGTTACCCAGTCGTCCGGCACGCCGCCGTCGCGCGGGTCGGCCTCGCCACCGGCACCCGCCGCGCGTTCGAGTCGTTCGCCGCCAGCCTCGACGAAATCGACGCAATCGGCGACGTAGCCGTCGCGGACGCGCTCTGCGACCTCGTCTCCGTCGCGCCGGACTGGCCGACCGCCCGCGACCGCCTCCAGCGCCTCGGCTACGCGCCCGACGACGTGGCCGACCGGGACGACGGCCGGTTCCACGCGGTCGCGCTCGCCCGCATCGTCCCTGCCGCCGGACTGGAGCGCGCTCGCGAGTACGTCCGCCGCCACCGCGACACCCGGGAGGCGTACGGCGACGCGAAGTCGCGGGCGCTCGACGCCGACTACTGGGAGCGCGGGCGGGCGTGGCGGGACGCGCTCGCCGCCGCCGCGACCGAGTCCGACGACGACTTCGCGTTCGCGCTCGCGAACGCCCTCCTCTGGACGGGCGCGGTCGCGCGCACCGACGCCCGCTTCCCCGAACTCCTGCACGCCGCGGCCGCCGACGTGGCCGAGTCCATCGACCTCGACGGCGTCGCGGGCCGTGCGGCGTACGCCCGCCTGCTCGCGGTCGGCCACCGCCACCGGAGCGCGCGCAACCACGACCGCGCCGTCGCCGCGTTCGACCGCGCACGGGCGCTCGCCGCCGACCACGACTTCCTCGACGCCTGGGAACCGCTCTACAGTCGGAGCGTCGTCCGCGCGAACCAGTACGCGTCGGCGGGCCGGGACGCCCGCGCTGTCGAACTGGTGGACGACGCGCTCGACGACCTCGCGGAGTACGCGATTCCCGAAATCCGGCGGCGGGAGGCGGTCGCGCACCTCCGCGGGCAGAAGCGCGAGGCGGAAGCCTCGCTGGAGGGCGACGACCCGGGCGTGCGCCGCATCCACCTCGAAGCCGCGCGCGAACACTACGACCGCGCGGGCCTCTCCCGGTCGGTCGCGCGCGTCGAACGGAAACTCGACCGCGCCGACCGCGACGCCGAGAGCGAGGAGCGCGCGCCCGTCGAACGCGGCGACAGCGCCGACCGGGGCGGGGCGGGCGTCGGCCCCGAGTACGACCCCGAACCGGTCGGGAGCGCCGACCCCGGCGTCATCGAGGACGACGGCGACGCGTTCCCCGGACGCTGAAGTGCGTGCCGCGAGTGTCTCGCGTATGGACTTCCCGGACGTGGACGACACCGACCCCGAGGTGGACGACACGCCGACCGTGTCGTGCTCGCGGTGCGGCGAGGAGTGGGCTCTCGACTACGAACTCGACGAACTGAAGGCGGGCAACCAGGCGGTCGAGCAGTTCGCGCTCGACCACCAGCGCCACACCGGCCACTTCCCGGACGGCGTGACGCCGTACCGGGTGGAGTGCCGGCAGTGCCCGAACCGCGACTCCTTCCTCGCGGAGCGCCCGGCGACGCGGTGGGCGCGCACGCACGCCCGCCACACCGGCCACGAAGTCACGGTCTCCCACGGCGACGAGGAGACGCTCGTGGAGTGACCCGGCCGGATTTCCGGAGACCCTAGGCTCTTTGCGGGCGTGTCCGAGGAACGCGTATGACTGACGACTTCTCGGCGGAGCGGTACTACGACTACAGCGTTCCCTCGTCGCCCGCGGTGTCGCCCGACGGCGACCGGGTGGCGTTTCTCGCGACCGAGTTCGACGAGGCCGAGGACGACTCGCGCACCTCCCTGTTCGTCGCGCCGACCGACGGGAGCCGCGACCCCTACCGGCTCACGCGGGCGTCCGACGCGTCGAACCCCCAGTGGGGGCCGGACGGCGACCGCCTCGCGTTCGTCGGCGCACGCGACGAGGACGCCGAACTCGCCGTCGAAAACGAGCGCGACGACGAGGACGACTCGGGGCCGGTCGGCGGCGACGGGCCGCGGCCGCAGGTGTGGGTGTTCGACCTCGCGCGCGGCGGGGACGCCCGGCAGGTCACCGACCGCGACTACGGCGTCAGCGACTTCGACTGGGGGCCGGACGGCGACCGCCTCGTCGTGGCGGGCCGCGACCCGACAGAGGCGGACGAGGCGTACCTCGAACAGCGCGAGGACGACGGCCCGGTCGAAATCGAACGCCTCCAGCACAAGGCGAACGGCACGGGCTGGCTGGACGAGGTCGCGACCTACCTGTTCGTCGTGGACGTTGCCGACCGCACGACCGTCCGACTGGACGACGCGTTCGACGCCGAGAAGGGGTCGCGGTGGCCGCTCCAGCCGGCGTGGAGCCCCGACGGCGACCGCATCGCGTTCGTCGCGAACCAGGAGGACGACCCCGACGACACCCACGTCACCCACCTCTACACCATCCGGCCCGACGGCACCGGCCTCCGCCGGGAGACGGACGCCCACCTCCGACTGAACGCGCCCGAGTGGTCGCCCGACGGCAGTCGGCTCGCGGTCGCGGGCGGCGACCCCTACAACTGGTACAAGCCGACGGAGGCGTACGTGCTCCATCCCGGTGACGGGGAACTATCGTCCGTGTCGGGGTCGCTCGACCGCACGCTCGGCATGGACGGCGCGCCGCGCTGGCTGGACGACGACACGCTCGTCAGCCTCGTCGGCGACGAGGGGAACACCCGGCTCGTCCGGCTTGCGGCGGACCGCGACAGCCCCGAGCGCGTGTTCGACGCGCAGGGAACCGGCCGCTCGCTCTCCTTCCTCGACGTCTCCGGGGGAACCCTCGCCTTCCGCCTCGACGACCCCGCGACCGGCGCGGACGTGCACGCGCTCCCGGTGGACGCGCTCGACGACGACACCGACGACGCGCTCACCCGCATCAGCCGCGTGAACGCCGACATCGTGGACGACGCCCACACGCCCGAGTGCGTGCGCGTCGAGTGGGAGAACTCGGACGGCGTCACCATCGAGGGCCTCGCCTACCTCCCGCCCGACTTCGACCCTGACGACCCCGACCCGCACCCCGTCGTCTCCGCCGTCCACGGCGGCCCGATGGCGTACGACGACCCCGCGTTCCGCTTCGACACCCTCTTCTGGACGAACGAGGGCTACGTCGTCCTCCGCACCAACTACAGAGGCTCCACGTCGTACGGCCGCGAGTTCGCGGAACGCCTCCGCGGCACCCGCGGCGACCTCGAAGTGGACGACGTGGTCACCGGCGTCGAGGCGCTCACCGAGCGCGGCTGGGTGGACGCGGACGAACGCTACCTCACCGGCTTCTCCTACGGCGGCATCACCACCGCCGCCGCCGTCACGAAGTCGCACGCGTTCGCCGCCGCGGCCGCCGAACACGGCATCTACGACTTCCGCTCCACGTTCGGCACCGACGACAACCACCTCTGGCACGAGGACGAGTTCGGCCTCCCCTGGGAGAACGAGGACACGTACAGAGAGATCTCCACCATCGACGACGTGGGGAACGTCGAGACGCCGCTCCTCGTCACCGCGGGCGAGGAGGACTGGCGGTGTCCGCCGACCCAGGCCGAACAGCTCTACGTCAGCGTGAAGAAGCAGGGCGTGGACTCGAAGCTCGTCGTCTACCAGAACGAACACCACAACATCGGCGACCCCGACCGCGCAATCCACCGCCTGGAGACGCTCGCGGACTGGTTCGACACCCACTAGACCGGCACCCATAAATCCGACTGGGGGCTTGACACGACGCATGAATCCCCGCCGCCGTCCCGACCTCGTGTCGTTTCACGCGACCGGCGACGGCACCGTCACCGTCACGGACGACGTGACCGACGCGTCGCTCTCCCTGCAGGCTCCCGGCCCCGTCAGCCTCCGCTCCGCGCTCCCCGCGCTCTTCCCGCTACCCGTGGACGACGCCGTCGCGTTCGAAACCACCGAACTCGTCGTCGACACGCACACGAGCGCGCTCATCCGAACCGAGGACGGCACCCACCTCGGCGAGTTCAGCGACACCGAACGGTCGCTCGACGCCGGCACGTACGTCCTCGACATCGAGTGCGGAATGAAGGTGTTTCTGCGGGCGGACGGCCCGTTCACCGGCGTCTACGAGATTCGCGAGGAGAACGACGCGCCGCTCACCCTCACGTTCGACGGCGACACGACCGTCACCGTCGGCGCGCGCTCCAGGCACAACGCCCCGAACCACACCATCACCGTCCCGGACGACCCGCGCGCGCTCATGACCGCCGTGTCGTACGCGGGAACGAGCCTGAAGGAGTTCTCGCCCGAGCGCTCCTGGCCGACGCTCCGCGGCCACCCGCCCGCCCTCGAACCCGGCGACGAACTCAGGGTTCCGGACGCCCTCCGGGTGCCGGACACGGGCGTCACCATCACCGTCTCTGAGACGTACGCGGACGTGTACGAGGCCGCGCCGCTCGCGTACTACCTCGGCGCGACCGTCGAACCCGGCGACCCCGCCATCCACCTCGACAACGGCTACACGGAACGCCTCGGCCGGAACGAACCGCTCGCCGACAGCGTGGAGAGCGTGCTCGCCCGCGCAGTGTTCTTCGACACCCTCGCCCGCATCGGCGGCTACAACGCCCTCCCGCGTATCGAGTACGACGCCGTCGCCCCCGACCTCCCGTTCTACCCCGAGAACCTCTACGACGCCTCCATCCCGGACGCCCTCATCGAGTACCTCGAAGTAGACCTCGACGACATCGAGGCCGTGTTCCCGCGCTGGCCGACCGTCGGCGTCCTCCCCGACGACATCGAGGGAACGGAACTCCTCGCGCCCGTCCTCGACCGGCTCGTGCCGGTTCGCGTCCGGGATACGGAGTCCCGCCTCCCCGCCGGGCACGCGCTCGGCCACGACACCCGCCCCGGCGTCGCCCGCACGCCGCTGTCCGCGTTCGAGAACGCTCGCGCCCCCCTTCCGCCCGAAATCGAGGACACCCGCATCGTCGTCGTCAGCGACGACCCGGACAGACGCGACGCGTTCGACCGCGTCCGCGAGGACGACGCCTGGGCCGCCCTCCCCCCGGAGCGCGTCACCGTCACCGACACGCTCGACGGCGTGACGGACGCCGACGCCCTCGTGCTCGACACCGACCCCGCCCACCCCAGCCGCGACGCGCTCCGAACCGGCGCACTCACCCCGCGCGTCCTCCTCGCCCGCGACACCGAGCGCGCGCTCACCGACGCCCTCCTCGACCGCGGTCTCGTCGCCGCGCTCGCGTACGGCGACGCCCGAACGGACGCGCTCGCCCGCCTCCTCGACGCGCTCGCCATCGCGTTCCCCGTCACGGACGCCATCGACGCCGCCGCCCTCCCCCGAGAGGCCGTCCGCGTCTCCGGCGTTCCCTACGCCAGCCTCTCCCGGCGCGCCGGCGGCGGCTACCCGATACACATCGACGTGACCTCGACCGCCCCCGACGAACACCGCCTGACCGTCCGGTACCCCGTCGCCGCCCATCACGGCCTCGGCAGCGTCAGCTCCTACAACTACCCCCACCTCCCCGAGGGCTACGTGCTCGACGGCCGCACCGTCCGCCTCCCCACCACGGTCAGCACGGCCGACATCGTCGAACTCGACGCGGACATCGCGAACGCGCTCTGGGTCAACGACACCCCGTTCACGGGCACGCCGGTCACCGAGGAAGCCATCCGCGAGAACGCCCGACGCGCGCTCGCCACCCGCGAACCGACCGACACCCATCCCGACCGATACCGCTCGCCGTAAACCCTTCCGTACGCCACGCCGAACCCCAGCATATGTCCGACCGCACCGACCGCCTGCTCGCCCTCCTCGTCATTCTCCTCGCCCTCCTCGTCGTCGCCCAGACCACCACCGTCCCCCGAAACCAACTTCTCGGCACCATCGGCGTCATCACCGCCGCACTCACCATCATCTACGCACTCGCCGAACTCGTCGCCGCCTCATAACACCACACAGAACAGACTAGCGGGCGCGACGTAGCAGGACGCTCCGCGTCCTGCAGGACTCCCGCGACGTGCTCGTGTTCGCTGCGCGCGTCCTCCTTGATTCAGAATCCCGCGGTTCGCTCCGCTACTCACGTTCGTTCGTAGCAGGAGCGGGCGCGGCGGGATTTGAACCCGCGGTCTAGAAGTTAGGAACCTCTCGCCTTGTCCGCTTGGCCACGCGCCCCTATCGGGGTGAGTGGGGCGCTGGAAAAAGCCGTGTCGGTTAGTTGGTGGTCGTCTTGTCGGTGTCCGAGTCCGTGGTGGAGTCGGATTCCGTCTCGGCGGGTGCGTCGCCGTCGCGGATTTCCTGGAGTTCTTGTTCGACTTCTTCGCGACCCTTCTGGAATTCACCCATCGCCTGGCCGGTGGAGCGGGCGAGTTTCGGGATTTTGTTTGCGCCGAACAGGAGGACGGCGAGCAGGAGGATGACCGCGAACTCCATCCCGCCCGGGAGACCCCCGATGAACGCTGGTACAGTGAGCATCTCTACCCATTGGTAGCCTATACCTGATTATAGGCCTTTTGCTCGTGTGGGTGGGTGTGACCCGCGGTCTTTTTCGGCGCGGCGGTCGGACGCAGAGGTATGAGCGAAGCGAGCGGGACGCACGCGTACGACCCGAGCGAGGAGCACGCGTTCCCGGACGGGAAGGTGAACGACGTGTTGGCGTACATCGAGTCGGACGAGGAGATTCAGGCCTACCTGGAGGCGCAGAACGTGAACCCGGTGGCGCGCAAGGGCTACAACGACCACGGCGCGAAGCACATCGAAATCGTGCGGAATCGCGCGTTGCGGCTGTACGACCTCCTGAAGCGCGGTGGCGTGGCGTTCAACGGCGCGACCGACCAGGGGCTCGACGAGGCGGACGAGGCGGTCATCGTCGCGCTCGCGGCGACTCTGCACGACATCGGGCACGTCGTCCACCGCGACGACCACTCCTACTACTCGATTCCGCTCGCGGCGGACTTGCTCGACCGCCTCCTGCCCGAGTTCTACGGAACCGGGGACGCGGTGCGCGTGAAGGCGGAAGTCCTGCACGCAATCCTCTGCCATCACACGGAGGAGGAGCCGTTGACGACGGAGGCGGGCGTGATTCGGGTCGCGGACGGTCTCGACATGGAGCGCGGACGCTCGCGGATTCCGTACGAGCGCGGCGGCCGCGGCATCAATACGATTTCGAGTCAGGCGATTCGGGAGGTGACGCTCGAACCCGGCGACGACACGCCCGTGCTCGTCGAAATCAAGATGCACAACGCCGCGGGCGTCTACCAGGTGGACAACCTCCTGAAGGAGAAACTCGACCGGTCGATGCTCGAAGACAGCATCCGCATCGTCGCCATCAACACGAGCGGGGACGGCGAGCGCCTCGTCGAGCGCATCGAACTGTAGGCAAACCCCTCGCCGGACGCGTTTTTTAAGGACGGCGCGCGGGTAGCGTCGCGTACTCGTGGCCGAGTCCGAAGACCGTGGGAGTCCGCTCTCGCTCTTCAGGAACGCCGAGTTCGTCGCGCTCTCCGGCACGGCGTTCGCGCGCAGTCAGGCGTACTCGACGCTCCTCCTCGCGCTCGCGCTGTACGCCGACCTGTTCGGCACCACGGGGTTCGTCGAGGGGTTGTTCGGCGCGACGTTCGCGCTCGCGCAACTCCTCATCGTCCTCCCGCTCGGCCGCAAAATCGACACCGGGAACGCGAAGCGCTACCTCGTCGCCGGCCTCCTCGTCAACGTCCTCGTGTTCGTCGCGTTCATCTTCGTGGAGAACGCCGTGCACGTCATCCTCGTCCGCATCCTCCAGGGCGTCGGCGCGAGCGTGCTCTGGATTACGGGGTCGGCCGTCGTCGGCGAAATCAGCCCGGACGGCGAGCGCGGACGCTGGCTCGGCACCTACAACCAGGTCGCGGCGTTTTCGAGCATGGCGGGCGACCTCGTCGGCGGCTACCTCCTCTACTCGCAGGGCTTCACGTTCACGTACGTGGTTCTCTCGGCGGTGACGCTCGCCGCGACCGTGCTCGTCCTCCTGTTCCTCCGGGACAACCCCGGCGGGATGACCGACCCCGCGGACGCGACCGGCCGGGAGACGCTCGTCGCCCTCCTCGGCCGCCCGATGGTGCGCTCGCTCGTCACGTTCCGCCTCGCGTTCAGCTTCGGGAAGATGGCTGTCATCCTCTTCCTCCCCATCTACGCCCGCACCGTGTTCGGCGTGAGTTCGCTCGTCATCGGCGGCATCCTCGCCGGCGGAAAGCTCGCGAAAGCCCTCCTCCAGGGCTACATGGGCGACCTCACCGACCGCCTCGGCGGCGAACACCGCTTCGTCGTCGCGGGCGCGCTCCTCTACGCGGTCGGCACCGCGATGCTCCCGCTCGCCGCGCCCGCGAACGACCTCCTGACCACCGCGGTTCTCCCCGTCGTCGGCACCGTCACGAACGCCGGCGCGCTCGCCGTGATGTTCGGCGCGTACGCGGTGCTCGGCGTCGCGGACAGCATCCGCCTCCCCGCGAGCATGAGCCTGTTCGTCACCGAGGGTGAGCGCTTCGACTCCGTCGCGTCCAGCATGAGCCTCCGCTCCATCTCGTGGAAGGTCGGGCAGATAGTCGGCCCGCTCACCGTCGGCATCATCACCGACCTCTCCTCGATGCCCGTCGCGTTCGCGGTCGCCGCGGGCGTCATCCTCGTCGCCACCGCCGCGTTCGTCCTCATGTACCGGCGGAGCACGGTGAGCGAACGCGCGCAAGCGCTCGCCACCGACGACTAATCCACGACCACGCGAGCGGGCGCGCCGTCCGCGTCCACCGCCAGCGGGTACGCGTGCATCGTCACGCGCTCCGGGAGGCCCGCGAGGTTCGTGAGGTTCTCCAGAATCAGCCTGCCAGCGCCGAGGAGTTCGTGGTGCGCCGGGAACGCCGCGCTCCCGGCGGGGTCGACACTCGGGCAGTCCACGCCGACGTGGTAGCCCTCGCGGGCGCACCGCGCCGCCGCGTCCGGCGTGAGTGCGGGATGCTCGCGGTACTCGTCCGCCCCCCAGTGCTCGCTCCACCCGGTCGCGAACACCACCGCGTCCGCGCCGTCGGCCGCGGGCACGTCGCCCTCGCGAATCGAACCATCGCGTCCGGGGTCGCAGTGGACGACGCGCGCGTCCCAGCGGAACGCCTCGATATCGTACTCGCCGAGCGTCCGCCCGTCCGGTTCGAGGTGGCTCGGCGCGTCCAGGTGCGTCCCCGCGTGCGTGGAGAGCGCGAGCCGATGCACGCGAAACCCGTCTGCCTCCATCGTCGCCGCCGGTTCGACCGACACGGCGGGGTCGCCCGGGTAGACGGGCATTCCGTCCGTGACGGCGTGCGAACAATCGCGCATACCACCGCGAACGACCGCCGCCGCCCTAACTCCCGTGGTCGCCGAGCGGCCGTGCGCGCGTGGATTACCGCCGTACCGATATGGGTCAAATCGCTGTTTGCGCTTAGCGTGGGGCTATACCATCCCACGCCCTCTCCCAGGTATGCCCTCCTCGCTGGTCGTCGAGGCCCTCCGAACCGCCGCGTACGCGGCGTACTTCCCGCTCCTTCTGGTCGCGCTGGTGGTCGCGCCCGCGGCGCTCGTCGAACTCGGCGTGCCGCTCCTCGACGCGGTCGAGTACGCGCTCGCGGGCGTCGCCGCGGCGTACGTCGCGGGCTTGGGCGTGCTCCTCCGGTAGGGGCGCGGAAGACCTATACGGTGTCGCGTTCGAGGGCGGCGTATGAGCACCGCCGCAGGCGTCGCGCTGGTCGGTATCGCCGTCGGCCTCACGGTTCTCCTCGCGCTCATCGCGCGCGGTCACACGAGCCTCATCGCGGGCGTCGGGGCGGATACGCCGGAGCATGTGGACGACGAGGAACTCGGGCGGGGGTTCGCGCTCCGCCTGTCGCCCGCCGTCGCGGGGACGCTCGCGCTCGGCGTCCTCGAACTCGCGGGCGACACGACCGCCGCCTCCCGGGTCGGGTACGTGGTTCTCGTGCTCGCCGCGACGTTCTGGACGGTCGCCTACACCAGGCAGTTCGACGTGTAGCGCGCACGAACGCAACCCCTAACTGCCGGCTCTCCGTCCTTCCGGTGATGGACGACCGGAGCGCGTTCCTGCGGGCGACCTGGGCGAACGTCGTCGGGAACGTCCTCAAAATCGTCGTGGAGGGCGTCGTCGGAGTCACGTTCGGGAGTCTCGCGCTCGTCGCGGACGCCGCGCACTCGCTCGCCGACCTCCTCGCGAGCCTCATCGTGCTCGTCTGGGGCCGCCTCTCCTTCGAGGGTCCCGACCGCTCCCATCCGCACGGCCACGAGCGCATCGAACCGCTCACCGCGCTGTTCGTCGGCGCGACGCTCGTCGTGCTCGGCGCGCGCATCCTCTACGACGCCGGTCTCTCCGTGCTCCACGCGCCCGACGTGGTGTTCGACCCCCTGCTCGTGGCGGGGCTCGCGTTCGGCGTGCTCGACATGGTGCTCGTCTACCGGTACACCACCCTGTTGAACGAGACGCTCGAATCGCCCGCGCTCGACGCGCTCGCCGCCGACTGCTTGAACGACGTGTACACCAGCCTCGCCGCCGTGGTCGGCGTGTTCGGCGCTGCAATCGGCGAGCCGATGCTCGACCCCATCGCCGGCGCGCTCGTCAGCGTGCTCGTGATTCGCGAGGGCGTCGCCATCTCCCGGGAGAACATCGACTACCTCGTCGGGCGCGCGCCCCCCGAGGAGGAACTCGACGCGATTCGGGACGCCGTCCGCTCCCACGAGGAGGTCGCGGGAATCCACGACTTCACCGCGCACTACGTCGGCACCGAAATCGAGGTGGAGTTCCACGCGGAGGTCGCGGACGAACACACGCTCCGGGAGGCCCACGACCTCGAAACCGAACTCCGAGAGCGCGTGATGGCGCTCCCCGACGTGGGCGACGTGCACATCCACCTCGACCCCGCGGGGATGGGCGAGTGGAAGGACGCCCCCGAGAACTAGGCCGCTTCCTCGCCGCGCGCGTACACCGCCTGCACACTCTCGCGGATCGCCGAGATGTCGTCGAGGGGATTGTCGTCGAGCACGACGATGTCCGCGCGCTGTCCGGGTTCGAGCGTGCCGAGGTCGTCGTCGGGGACGGTGCGCGCCGCGACGCGCGTCCCCGCCTGAATCGCCTCCATCTCGCTCATGCCGATTTCGTTCACGAACAGTTCGGCCTCCATCGCGTTCTCGCCGTGCGGGACGAGGGCGGGGCCGAGGAAGTCCGTGCCGAGCGCTATCGGCACGCCCGCGTCGTACGCTTTCCGGACGCTCTCGCGGTGGGCGTCGTAGGCCTCGCGGGCCTTCCGGAGGCCGTGTTCGGGGACGCCGTGCTCGTCGCCGTGTTCGACGATGCGGTGCATGATGGCGAGCGTCGGGACGAACGTCGCGTCCGTCGAGAGGAGGAGGTCGATGGCCTCGTCGTCCACGTAGAAGCCGTGTTCGATGGTGTCCACGCCGTTCCGGAGCGCGCTCTTGATGCCCGCCGACCCCTGCGCGTGGCTCGCGACCGGAATGTTGACGCGGTGGGCTTCCTCCGTCATCGCCGCTATCTCCTCTTCCGTGAACTGGCTCTGGTCGGGCGCGTCGCGCTCCGAGAGCACGCCGCCCGTCGTCATGATCTTCAGGGAGTCCACGCCCTCCCGGATCTGCTTGCGCGCGGTCTTCCGGCACTCCGCCGGGCCGTCGGCGAGCGCGGAGATGCCGAGACCGGCGTCCGCCGCCCAGTCGTAGGGGAGGCTGTGGCTGTCGCCGTGGCCCGCGGTCTGACTGATGGACTTCCCGCTCGTGTACACGCGCGGCCCCGGAATCTCGCCGGACTCGACGGCCCCGCGGAGGCCGAGACCGGTCGTGCTCCCCACGTCGCGCACGCTCGTGAACCCCGCCGCGAGGAGGTCGCGGAGGTCGGCGGTCGCGCGCGCCGCGCACAGCGCGTCGCCGTCGGTCACCCAGTCCATCGGGTTCATCGACCGCGACCCCTGCAGGTGGACGTGCGCGTCGATGAGGCCGGGAATCACGGTCGCGTCGGGGTGCGAGACGTGGTCGTGGCCGTCCGGGGCGTTCACGTCCTCCTGCGTGCCGACCGCGGCGATGGTCTCGTCTTCGACGACGATGCGGGCGTCACTGAGCGGGTCGTCCGCGCGGCCGTCCACGAGGACGCCGCAATCGATAACTACCATGGTACGCTCTCGCGTAGCAGGTGAGAAAAGCCTACGGGTAGCCTACGCCGTCGGCCGGTTCGCGGTGCCGGGAACCGCGTCGATGATGCGGTCGACGGTGTCCGGGTCGTACGTCCAGAACCCGTAGAACTCGCCCGGCTCGCGCTCCTCCGCGAGCAACGCCGACTTCTGTTCGGGGCTGGGGCCGCCGTCGAACGCGACGAACCACGTCTCCCGGACGTCCGGGGAGTCCACGGGGTGCAGGGTCGTCCCGACGGAGGCCACGTCCGCGTCGGGCGCGCCGTACACGTGCACGTCCAGGTTCGTCTCCGCGAGCAACCGGTACGCCTCGTGCTGGGTTTCGAACGTCGACAGCGTCTGGAACCCCGCGACCAGCAAACCCTCGCCGACCCGCCACGCGCGGTCTTCGACCTCACGGGACGCCGTCACCATCTGCCGGCGGTCGTAGGACGTGAACGTCGCGCGGTCGAGGTGTTCGAGGAGCGCCCGGTAGGGCACCGCGTCCCCGAACTCGCGGTTCGAGCGCCCGGAGACGAGTTCGTCCACAGCCTCCACGTCCACGGACGTCACCCGTTCGCCGTCGCCGTCCGAGAGTTCGACGCGCGCGTCCGCCGCGTCCGCGACCGGTTCGTGGGCGACGCGCACGTTCTGGGACGCGAAGTAGTCGCGGACGGCGTCGGCGAGGGCGTCGGTCGGCGTGTACACTGTCAGCGTCTTCTCGCGGCTTTCGACGCCCGAGACGATGTCGCGGAGACCCATCGGCCTCCTTTCACTGACGAAACTATAAATACGTACTGCCTCGTTCGGGGTCGGACGAACCGGAAGGCGTTTTTCGCTCCCAACGTGATGTACTGGCATGGACAGGCGGCAGTTCCTTCGAACGGCCGGTGTCGGCGCGGTCGCGGCGCTCGCCGGATGCGCTGGCGGAACGAACGTCACCGTCACGTCGCTCCCGCCGGAGACGACGCTCATCGAGGTCTCGCCCGACGGCGGGTACGCGTTCTCTCCCGATACGCTCACCATCGAGGCCGGAACCACCGTCATCTGGAAGTGGTTCGACGGCGGGCACAACGTCGTCCCCGACGGCATCCCCGCCGAGTCGGACTGGGCGGGCCACGAGGAGTGGGAGGACGCCGGGTTCGAACACCAGCACACGTTCACCGTTCCGGGCGAGTACCACTACGTCTGCACCCCCCACGAGAACATGGGGATGGTCGGCGACATCACTGTCGTCGAGGAATGAGCCGCCTCGAATCCGCCGAAACGGCCGTTCTCGTGGCCGTCGGCGGGTTCGCGGGCGCGAACCTCCGATACTTCCTCGCGCTCTTTCTCCCCGGCCTGTCCGGCACGCTCGCCGCGAACGCCGCCGGGAGCTTCCTCCTCGGGTTCGTCATGTACGAGGCGTACCACGTCGGCGTGCTCGCCGACCGCACCCGCGTCGTCGCCGCCACGGGCTTTCTCTCCTCGTTCACGACGTACAGCACGTTCGCCGTCGAGAGCCTGCAGAGCGCGCCGCTCGTGCTCGCGGGAAACGTCGCCGCGAACTACGCGCTCGCCCTGCTCGGCGTGCTCGTCGGCCGCGCGCTCGCCCGCGCGCTCGGGGGTGACGCCTGATGGACGTGCCGCCCGCACAGCTCGTCGGCGCTGGCGGCGCGCTCGGCGCGCTCGCCCGGTACTACGTCGGCGTGCTCGTCCCCGAGACCGAGTTCCCGCGGAGCACGCTCGCGGTGAACGTCCTCGGGAGTTTCGCGCTCGCCCTCCTCACGTTCGCGAACGCGAGCGACACGTGGCTGCTCTTCCTCGGAACGGGCGCGTGCGGCGCGTTCACGACGTTCTCCTCGTTCGCGTACGAGACGGTGCGGCTCGCCGAGGACGGGCGGCCCCGAGTGGCCGCCGCGAACGCCCTCCTGAACCTCGTGGGGTCGTTCGCCGCGGTCGGGGTCGCGTGGGCCGCCGCGAGCCTATAGTCTTGGTAACATGACGCACCAGACAAAGGGCTTAAAACTACCGATGTGTTTGGTGTACGTACGATGGTACGCCCCAGCCGGCAGCGGGAGCGCGAGAACCAGGCGGAGGAAACGACGGGCTCCGAACAGGAGGGGGTTCGGGTCTGCCCGGAGTGTGACTCCACGAACCTCAGCGTGAGCGCGGACCAGGGGGAGCTCATCTGCGAGGACTGCGGCCTCGTCATCGAGGAGGACAACGTAGACCGGGGGCCGGAGTGGCGTGCGTTCAACCACTCGGAACGCCAGGAGAAATCCCGCGTCGGCGCGCCAACCACCCAGACGATGCACGACAAGGGCCTCACCACCCAGATCGACTGGAAGGACAAGGACGCCTACGGTCGCTCCATCAGCTCGAAGAAACGCTCCCAGATGCATCGGCTGCGGAAGTGGCAGGAGCGGATTCGGACGAAGGACGCCGGCGAACGCAACCTCCAGTTCGCCCTCTCCGAAATCGACCGCATGGCCTCCGCCCTCGGCGTCCCCCGCAGCGTCCGCGAAGTCGCCTCCGTGATTTATCGCCGCGCGCTGAAGGAAGACCTGATTCGCGGCCGTAGCATCGAGGGCGTCGCCACCGCCTGCCTCTACGCCGCCTGCCGGAAGGAAGGCATCCCCCGCAGTCTCGAAGAGGTCGCTGAAGTCTCCCGGGTCGACCAGAAGGAGATCGGCCGCACGTACCGGTACGTCGCGCAGGAACTCAGCCTCGAAATGGAGCCCGTCGACCCCAAGCAGTTCGTCCCGCGCTTTGCGAGCGAACTCGAACTCTCCGAGGAAACCCAGTCGAAGGCGAACGAAATCATCGACGTGTCCGCCGAACAGGGCCTCCTCTCCGGGAAATCCCCGACCGGCTTCGCCGCCGCCGCCATCTACGCCGCCTCTCTCCTCTGCAACGAGAAGAAGACCCAGCGCGAGGTCGCGGACGTCGCGCAGGTCACCGAGGTCACCATCCGGAACCGCTATCAGGAACAGATCGAAGCGATGGGATTCCAGTAGGCGACCGCCTCGCGTTCGCCGAACAAGCGAGCGGAGAGGAACGACCCGCGAGCACGAGTGGTTCGGAGACGGTTTACGCGGTATTTTTGCGGTGCTATCTGTTGAGCCACCGGAGCGCACCGAAACTACCGGCGAGGAGCACGAGGCCGCCGTAGAGGACGAGTTCGACGGTCGTGAGCGGGGCTTGTCGGAGGAGTGCGACGAGGATGCGGCCCGCGCCGACGGTGATGGCGGCGAGAATCAGGAGGGCGCTGAGTGCGACCTCGTATTCGAGCCAGGTCTCGAAGCCGTCACGGGAGGGCATAGCTGAGCGTTCGGGTCGGGGCCGCTAAAGGTTCGGCTCTCAGTCGAGTTTGACGAGCTGTTTGCCGATGTTCTCGCCTTCGAAGAGCCCGAGGAAGGCGTCGGGGGCGTTTTCGAGGCCGTCCGTAACGGTTTCGCGGTAGGTGAGGTCGCCGGACGCGACCCACTCGGCGAGGCGTTCGGTGGCCTGCTGGAAGCGGGGTGCGAAGTCGCGGACGAGGATGCCCTCGACGCGGGCGCGCGTCTGGATGAGATTGCCGAAGTGGCGGGGGCCGGTGGGGCGTTCGGTGTCGTTGTAGTGGGCGATCTGGCCGCAGACGACGACGCGCGCGTCCACGTTCAGGTGATCCATGACGGCGTCCGTGATGGGGCCGCCGACGTTGTCGTAGTAGATGTCGACGCCGTCGGTGGCGTCGCGGAGGGCGTCGCGGACGTCTTCGTCCTCGTAGTTGATGCCGCGGTCGTAGCCGAGTTCGTCCTCCAGGTATCGGACTTTCTCGTCGCTCCCGGCGTACCCGACGACTTCGCAGCCGGCGAGTTTGGCGAGCTGGCCGACCGTGGAGCCGACTGCGCCGGCCGCGCCGGAGACGACGACGGTGTCGCCGGGCGTGGGTTCGCCCACGTCGTAGAGGCCGAAGTAGGCGGTGCGGCCCGGCATCCCGAGCACGCCGAGCGCGGTGCTGACGGGGGCGTCGCCGGTGCGGACGTGGGAGAGCTCCGCGCCGTCGATAGCGACGTAGTCCGCCCAGCGGAGGTTGCCGACGACGGTATCGCCGGGGTCGAAGTCGGGGTGGTTCGACTCCTCGACGGTGCCGACCGCGCCGGCCTGCATCGGGTCGCCGACGTCCCAGGGTTCGGCGTAGGACTCGGCGTCCCGCATCCGGCCGCGCATGTAGGGGTCGACGGACATGTAGGAGAGGTCGACCAGCACTTCGTTCGCGTCCGGAGTCGGTTTCTCCGTCTCCCGGAGTTCGAAGTCGTCGTGGGTCGGTTCGCCCGTTGGGCGTTGCGCGAGAATCCACTGTCGGTTGGTCTCGGCCATACGAACCCGTCTCTCGGCTGGCATTTAGTCGTGTGTGGTCGGCCCCAACGACTTTTCCGTCCCCCCGCCTACGACGGTGCAAGATGGTCGAGTTCTCACGCCGGAACGTGCTCGCGGGCATGGCGACCGCGGGGGTCGCTGCGGCCGGCATCGGCGCGCTTTCCGAGACGGGGTCGGCGTGGTCGAGCGTCTCCTCTCCGACCGGGAGCAGCCTGCACGACGCGGCATACACGTCCGCGGGCGCGTACGCGGTCGGCGGGAGTGGGACGGTGCTCCGCCGCGACGGCGGCGAGTGGTCGGTCGCGCGCTCGGACGGCGCGGGCCGCGGGAAGTCCCTGTACGCGTGCGCGGCGAGCGACGACGGCGACCGCCTCTGGGTCGCGGGGTCGAGCGGGAGCGTCGGCGCGCTCGACGTCGCGTCGGGAGCGATGACGGACTTCTCGAAGCCCGTGAACCAGGGTGACTCGTTCCGGGACGTGGCGGTCGCGGGGTCGGCGGGCGACGAGCGCGTCTACCTCGCGAAGACCTCGGGGACGGTCGTCGGCGGCGAGGCGTCCGGGGAGTCGGCGTCGTGGACGGCGACCGATACCGGGAGCGGGTACGCGGTGACGGGCGTGGACGTGCGTTCGCGGGACGCGGGCCACGTGGTTACGAGCGGGTCGTCCGTGTACGAGACGACGGACGGCGGCGCGACGTGGCGGACGGTCGGCCTGGAGAAGGCCGCGGTGCCGCTGTACGACGTGGTGAGCGGCCGCGAGGAGACGTTCGTCGCGGGCGCGAACGGTCAGGTGTTCCGGCTTGACTGCGACTGCATGCGGTGGACGCCGGAGTCCGCGGGGTCGAAGGAGGTGAGCGCGTTCGAGCGCGCGGGAGACGAGTTCCTCGGCGCGGGCGGCGCGGGCACGCTCGTCGAGCGCGCGGACGCGGGCTGGACGCAGTACGGAAGCGAGACCGGCAACCACCTGAACGGCGTCGCGCTCGGCAGTCCGACGGTCGTCGTCGGCGACAGCGGCACGATTCTCGAACGGTAGGCCGTTCGCGTTCTCCCGGGAGCCACACGACGGCTAGCCGCGCGACCACCAACCATTTTTGGCCGAACGTTTTATAAATAAGTTATTTAGTGGCCGTTTGTCTAGAAGAATCCGCCATAAGCCACTTTACGTGGACACTCGTTGCGGGTAGTAGGTGAACTAACGATGTCCGAACTGCCTGTCTCACGGCGAACCGCGCTGAAGGGTGCCGGTGGCGCAGCTATCGCGACGCTCGGAGCGGCGACGGTCGTCAACACGACCACCGCGGCGAGCGACGACGGCTGGACAAAAGTGTCCAGCCCGACGGAGAAAACGCTCTACGGCGTCAGCGACACGGTCGCCGGGCCGGTCGCGGTCGGGAAGACGGGGAACATCCTCCACCGGAAGGCCGACGGCTGGGAGGTCGTCTACAACGCCGGCCCGGCGACGCGGAGCAACAGCCTCCGCACGGCCGCCGTGACCGACGACGGCAAGCGCGTCTGGTTCGCGGGCTCCAGCGGCGCGATGGGAACGTACGACGTGGAGACCGGGATGAAGACCGACTACTCCGCGCCCCACGGCATGACGAGCACGTGGGAGGCGATTACGGTCACCGGAGCGCGCGACCAGGAGACCGTGTACGTCGCGAACGGCTCCGGCGAAGTGCTCAAGGGCACCACCGACTCCGAGGGCTGTCTCGTCTGGACGAACGACAGCGACGAACTCCGCCTCCAGAAACCGGGGAGCGGCTCCACGATTCCCGCCATCGACGCCCGCGAGAACGGCACGGACACCGTCCACGCCATCGACACGAGCGGGAACGCGTTCGAGACCGCGGACGCCGGCACGACGTGGACGGACGTGGGAATCCCGGACGCCCAGGTCGCGTTCTACGACACCATCTCGTACAAGCAGGACGGCACCGAGTACGTCTACGTCACGGGCGGCACCGGGAAGGTCTACCGCCTCGACTGCTCCTGTATGCGCTGGACGCCCATCGACCTCGGGTCGAAAGCCCTCCGCGGCATCGACCAGGTGGCGAGCGGCGAGAAACTCATCGTCGGCTCGAACGGCGTCGCGTACGAGGCGAAGGCGGGCGGCACCTGGGAGTCCGCCGACACGGGCGTGACGGCCACGCTCTACGAGGCGTCCCTCAAAGACCACTACGACAGCCCGAGCGGCACGAACGTGGACGTGGTCGTCGGCTCCGGCGGCACCATCCTCGAACGCTAGTCGATAGCGCAGTTGTTCGGGCCGAGTTCCAGCTCGGTGAGTTCGGTCTCGTTCTCGACGGTCTCGCGGCCGCGATTGATGGCGATGACGCGCTCGTAGTTCGGCGGTTTCGCCGGCGCGCTCGCGGTGAGTCGCTCCACGAACGCGTCCTCGGACAGCGACAGCAACGGGAGGCGGTCGCGGAGCGCGCCGACCCGGGCTTTCACGGGCTGACCGGGCGGCGTCGGCGACCACGTGCCGTCCGCGGCGACGCTCGCGTGCCCGGGGAGCACGGCGAGCGAGTCCGGGAGCGCGAGGAGGGTTCGCTGGAGGCTCTCGTGCTGGAGGCGCGCCCCCCGGTCGGCGTCCGCGTCCCCGAACTCCAGTTCCGTCCGCCCCACGGAGTCCGTGAACAGCGCGTCCCCGGTGAGCACCGCGGCGTCCGCGACGAGGTAGCTCGTCAGGTCGGTCGTGTGGCCCGGCGTCGGCACGGCCTTCAGGGAGACGCCGCCCACCGATACGGTCTCGTTCCGCGCGATTTCCTCGTACTCGTAGGTCACGTCGCGTTCGCGGGCGTTCGCGCCAAGGTGGTAGGGCACGTCGAGGGCGTCCGCGAGCCGTCGGCCGCCGGAGACGTGGTCGGCGTGGACGTGCGTGTCGAGCACGCGCACGACCTCCCAGTCCCGTGCGTCGGCGAGGGCGCGGAACCGCTCCGTGTGCCGGGTCGGGTCGACGACGGCCGCCTCCTCCGTTCGCGGGTCGGCGACGACGTAGCCGAGACAGCCCTTCGCGCGGCGCTGCACCTGCACGATTTCGAGGTCGCTCCGCGCGACGACCGGGACGGTCTCGTAGACGGCGCTCCAGTCGCGCATGCCGCCGGCGACGACGGACACGTCACGGTAGCCCGCGGCGTCGAGTTCCTCCGCGAGGAAGCGCGAGGACGTTCCCTTCGCGCAGATGGTGAGGACGCGGTCGGTGGTGTCGAGGCCGTCGGGGAGCGCGTCCGCGGGGAACGGCTGGTTCGGCTTGTACGGGACGTTCGCGGCCCCGGGGAGGTGCCAGGCGTCGAAGCTCTCGGGCGGGCGCGTGTCGAGGATGGCGGCGTCGGCGTCCGCGTCGAGGAGCGCGGCGAGTTCGTCGGGCGTGGTGGTCGCGGGCACACCCGGGCTTGGTGGGTGGCGAACTTAGATGCACCCGATACTGTTATATGGTAACAATACTCACTAAGGTGTATGAGCGACGCGCGAAGCGGCAGTCCGGCGCTCCGACCCGTGGACGCGGCGATACTCGACTTCCTCGCGGACGGCCGCGTGGAGTACGCGGCCATCATCGCCAACCGGGTCGGCGCGCACACGCCCTACGTGGAGCGCCGCTGCGCCGTCCTCGCCGACCGCGGCCTCGTCGAACCCGTCACGGGCGAAGTCGTCTTCCGCGCGACCGACGCCGGCAAGCGCGCCGTCACCCCCGGCGGGTTCCCCGAGTAACGCCGCGCTTACCCGTCTACCGTTCTCAGCGACCGTATGGAGTTCCGTGACGCCCTCGCCGCCGACGGCGTCGTCGTCATCGTCGGAGCCGGCGGGAAGAAGACCACGGCGTTCGCGCTCGCCGACCGCATCCCGCGCGCCGTCGTCACCACGACCACCCGCGTCCCCGACCTCACGGAGCGCGTCTCGACGTTCCGCGTGACCGACGACCCGCGCGCCGCAATCGAGGCCGCGGCCGACTTCCCGGTCGGCGTCGTCGCCGGCGAGTACCGGCCCGGCCACTACCAGGGCTACGACCCCGACACCGTCGCCGGCCTCCGCGACCTCGCGGACGCCGTGCTCGTGAAGGCCGACGGCGCGCGCGGCCGCGAGTTCAAGGCCCCCAAGGAGGGCGAACCGCCGATCCCCGCGAACACCGACACCGTCCTCCCCGTCGCCTCCACCGCGGTCGTCGGCGACCCGCTCACCGACGAGTCGGTTCACCGGCCCGAGCGCGTCGCCGCGCTCACCGACCTCGAAACGGGTGACACCATCGAACCCGAGCACGTCGCCGCGGTGCTCGCACACCCCGACGGCGGCCTGAAGAACGTCCCAGCGGACGCGACCGTGATTCCCGTCCTGAACAAAGTCGACGACCAGGAGCGCCGGGATATCGCCGAAGAAATCGCGTCGGGCGTCCACGAGCGCGCGGACGTGGCGCGGGTGGCGCTCACCAGTCACGTCCGCGACGACCCGCTGGTCGGCGTTCGCTAGTCGATGCGGACGGCGGTCGCGCCCGCGCGGACGAGCGGGTCGGCGGCGTCCGCGTGCAGGGCGACCGTGCCCGCGCGGATGCCGTCCGTGACGTGCGCGACCGCGTCCACTGTGGCGTCGCCGTCCACGGTCGAGACCGCGACGCGGTCGCCGTCCGCGACGCCGAGTTCGGCCGCGTCCTCGGTGTTGAGGCGGAGGCGGTCGTCGCCGGCCTCCATCCCGAACCCGCCCGCGCGGCTCGCGACCACCAGCGCGAACGCACCCTCCGGAATCCGCGACGCCTCGAACGACGGTTCGACGAACCGCGCGCGGCCGTCCGCGGTCGCGAAGGACTCCGTGTAGAGCGTGTCTTCGCCCTGCGGCCAGCGCTCGCCGTCCGGCCCGCCGTGGAGGTCGCTCACGGCCGCGAGTTCGCGCGCGGTGTCCTCGACGTCGCCCGCAAAGGCGTCACCGGCGAGCCGGCGGCCGAGGCCGCCGAGAATCGCGTGGTCGGAGCGCGCGTCCCCGGGCGGGTCGGCGCGCGGGGAGAGCCGCTGGACGCGCCGGTCGAGCGAGGTGACTGTCCCGGGTTTTTCGAGGCCGACGGCGGCCGGGAGCACCACGTCGGCGTGCGCGGTCGTCTCCGACTCGAACACGTCCAGCACGACGAGCGTGTCCAGGGACGCCAGTCGCTCCGCGACCTCGGCTTCGTCGCGCTTCGACACCCCGGGGTTCTCGCCGACGACGAGCACGCCGCGCACGTCCTCGCCGAACGCCGGCAACGCCTCCTTCTCGGTCAATCCCGGCTCCCGGGGCGGTGCGACGCCCCACGCGTCCGCGAGGCGGGCGCGCGCCGACTCGTCGTCCAGCGGCGCGTGACCGGGGAGGCCGTCGGGCCGACAGCCGGCGTCGGTCGCGCCCTGCTCGTTGTTCAGTCCGCGCAGGAGGCCGAACCCGGTACCGGGCCGACCGACGTTCCCGGTGAGCGCGAGGAGGTCGAGGAGCGCGTTCGGCGTCGCGCCGCCGTCGTTCTCCACGCCCGTCGCGGCGAGCACGGCGACCCGGTCGGCGTCCGCCACCGCGTCCGCCACCGCGTCCACCGCGTCAGCCGACACGCCAGTCTCCGCCGCCGCGCTCACGGGGTCGATGTCCGCCACCGCGTCCGCGTACGCCTCGTAGCCGGTCGTGCGCTCGTCGAGGAAGTCCCTATCCACGTCGCCGCGTTCGACGAGGCGCGCGCACACCGCCTGGAGGAAGCGCGCGTCCGACCCGGGCCGCGGCGCGACGTGGTGGCTGGCGAGCCGCGTCGTCTCGTTCTCGCGCGGGTCGACCTGCACGAGCGTCGCGTCCCCCCGGTTCACGGCGGGGCGGACGAACGAGTCGAAGAACACGGGCTGCTGGACTGCCGGGTTCGCGCCGACTGCGAGCAACAGGTCGGTGTCGTCGAGGTCGTCGGCCGCGAACGTCGTCGCCGGATACCCGAACCGCTCGATGAGCGCGCCCGCCGCCTCCTCGTGGCACGCCCGCGCCCGGTTGTCCACGTTGTTCGTACCGAGGGCGCGCGCGAGCTTCTGCAGGCGATAGTTCTCCTCGTTCGTGCAGTGCGGCGCGCCCAGAAACGCGAGCGCGTCCGCGCCGTACTCCGCGCGAACCCCCTGAAGGCCGTCCGCGGCGCGGTCGAGCGCGCGCTCCCACGACGCCGGGACGAGGTCGCCGTCCTCGCGGACGAGCGGCGTCGTCAAGCGGTCGGGGTCGTCCAGCACGCGGGGCGCGCGGATGCCCTTCGCGCAGAGGCTTCCGTCCGGGTTCGCGGGGCCCGTCCGGCCGACCGCGCGGTCGCCGTCGTCGCCGACGTCGAGCCGGCAGCCGACCGCGCAGAGCGGGCAGACGGTTCCCTCCGCCATCAGTCCTCGGAGCGGAGGCGACTCCCCTGCGAGCGGAGCACGGAGAGGAGGTAGCCGAGTCCGGCGCGGATGTCCGCGTCGAACATCGCGCCGACGAGCGCGAACGGCCCCGCCGGCTCCGATTCCTCCTCGGCCTCCCCGACCGCGTCGAGCACGCGGTTCAATCCGGCGACCGTGGTCTCGTCCACGTCGAGCGCGGACAGCACGCCCGCCATCTCGATGAGTTCGTCGAGGTCGCCGGACTGCTGGAGCGCGAGCACGGAGTCCAAGGCGTCCGCGAGGTCGTCGCTGTTCTCGCCGACGCCCTCCGCGAGTGCGACCGTGCCCTCGGTCGAGAGCGCGTCACCGGCCTCGACGAGCGTGACGATGGACTGCGTGACCTTGTCCACGTCGTCGTCGTCCGCGCTCGCGATGACGAGAATCGCCGTCTCCAGGACGGCTTCGAGCTCGTCCGTGTACTCGATGGCGTCCGCGTAGTCCCCGCCGTACTCCTCCAGAACGGAGCGCAGGGCGTCCTCGCCCTCCTGCGGTCGCTCGGGTTCGACGTTCAGCGCCGCGTCGGGAACGTCAGTGGTCGGTTTCGCCATCGTTAGTCGTCACCCGAGACAGGTTCGCGCGTCTCGAAGTCGACGTCCGGTTCGCCCTCCACGGGCGTCACGCGCACCGCGGACACCTTGAACTCCGGCGTGCGGGCGTGCGGGTCGAGGCGCTCCGAGTCCGTGAGTTTGTTCACGCACGTCTCCGCGAAGTGAATCGGCGCGAACACCGTCCCCGACCCGATGCGGGCGGTGACCTGCGCGGGCACCGTGATTTCGCCGCGGCGGGATTCGAGCGTGACGAGGTCGCCGTCCTCGATACCGTAGTCCGCCGCGTCCTCGGGGTTGATCTCCACGAAGTCGCGGTCGTTGTACCCCTGGATTCCCTCCTCGGGGTGCGTCATCGTCCCCGTGTGGTACTGGTAGAGCACGCGCCCGGTCGTGAGCGAGAGCGGGTAGTCCTCGTCCGGGAGTTCACCCGGCTCGTTGTACCCGACGGCCTGCAGGTGCGCGAGCCCGTCCTCGGTGTTGAACTCCTCGGTGTAGAGGCGTTCCGTGCCGGGATGGTCGAGGTCGTAGCACGGCCACTGCAGGCCGCCCTCCTCCTCGACGCGCTCCTGCGTGATACCGCCGTAGATGGGGGTGAGCTGGCGCATCTCCTCCATGATTTCGGCGGTGTTGTCGTAGTCCCACTCGCGGCCCATCCGGTTCGCGAGGTCCTGGAGGATTTCCCAGTCGGTCTTCGAGTCGCCCTTCGGGTCGATGACCTGCTTCACCATCTGGACGCGGCGGTCGGTGTTCGTGAATGTCCCCGTCTTCTCCAGGAACGAACACGCGGGCAGCACCACGTCCGCGTACTTCGCGGTGTCGTTCAAGAAGAGGTCCTGGACGACGAGGAACTCCATCTCCTCCAGAACCTCGGAGGCGTGGTTCGACCCGGGTTCGGAGAGCGAGGGGTTCTCACCGATGCAGTACATCCCCTGGAGTTCGTCCTCGTTCGCCGCGAGGAACATCTCCGTCGTGTAGAACCCGGGTTCGGGGTCGATTTCGCAGTCCCAGGCCTCCTCGAACTTCTTCCGGTTCTCCTCGTCCGTGATGGACTGGTAGCCGGGGAAGTTGTCCGGGAGCGGCCCCATGTCGCCGCCGCCGCCCTGGACGTTGTTCTGCCCGCGGAAGGGGGACACTCCCGTCCCCGGTTTGCCGAGGTTGCCGGTGATGGCGGCGAGGTTCGCCATCGCCATGATGTTCTCCGTGCCGTGGGAGTGCTCGGTCAGGCCGAGCGTCCACCCGAACACGACGCGGTCGTTGCTCGTGATGGTCTCCGCGGCCGACTTCAGTTCCTCGGGCGTGACGCCCGTGACCTCCTCGACGTAGTCGGGCGTGAACTCTTGGACGGCCTCACGCACCTGGTCGATGCCGCGCGTGCGCTCTTCCACGAACTCCTCGTCGTAGAGGTCGTTCTCGATGATGTACCGGACGAGGCCGTTGATCCAGACCTGGTCGAACCCGGGCCGGACTTCCGTGTACTGGGTGGCGTACTCGGCTATCTGAACCTCGCGGGGGTCGAAGACGACGAGCTCCTTCCCGTCCTTGACGTGCTGCTTGATGCGCGTCGCGAGCACGGGGTGGGCTTCGGTCGTGTTCGACCCGGTGAGGAAGATGGCGTCCGCCTGCTCGAAGTCCTCCGTCGAGACGGACGCGGCACCGTAGCCGTACGTCCGCGCGAGCCCGGCGACCGTCGAGGAGTGACAGAGCCGGTTGCAGTTGTCGACGGTGTTCGTCCCCAAGACCTGTCGGGCGAACTTCCCCATCAGGTAGTTCTCCTCGTTCGTCGCCTTCGAGGACGCGATCATGCTCATCGCGGAGCCGCCGTACTCCTCCTTGATGTCCTGGAAGCCCTCGACGACGCGCTCGTAGGCCTCGTCCCAGGAGGCTTCGCGGAACTCGCCGTTCTCGTCGCGGACGAGCGGCGTCGTCAGCCGGCCCTCGGAGTCCACGAAGTCGTACGTGAACTTCCCCTTCACGCACGTCGAAATGCCGTTCACCGGCGACTTCTCGGGTTCCGTGGGCCGGGTGGCGAGCACTTCGTCGCCGTCCGTGTACACGTCGAACCGACAGCCGACCGCGCAGTAGCCGCAGGTCGTGTCCTCGACGGTGAGGTCTTCGAGGCGCTTATCGCCGATGGTGGTCGCGATGTCGAACAGCTTCCCCTCGGGGAGCGTTCCCGCGGCCGTCCCCTCGGCGACGTGCTCGACGTTCGACAGCGCCTTCTTCCGGGCGCCCTGCATGAAGCCGGCGACGCCCTCCTTCTGTTCCTCGTCGTCCGTGGTGCGTTCGTCCAAGTTCGTCATGGCCAGTCACGCTCCTCGTCGCCACCCGTCTCCCGGGTGGTCTCGGTTACCTGGTCGCGCTTCATCGGGGTCATCGGTCCCTTCTCCACGTCCGCGGACTCCACGACCTTCCCGACGCTGTTCTTCTGATTGAACCCGGGCAGGGGGATAGTCGTCGCGTCCTCGATGCCTTTCTCGACGAGACTCCCGGTCGGGCAGACGGTGACGCAGTGCCCGCAGGAGACACAGGTCGAGCCCTCCATCGTGTCCGAGCCGTTCTGGAACCCGATGCGGGTGTCCCCGCCGTGGCCCTCCATGCGGAGAACGCCCTCGACCTGCACGTCGTTACACGCCTCCACGCAGCGGTTGCAGAGGATGCACTTGTTGCGGTCGATCTGGATGAAGTCGCTCGTGTCGTCGATGGGTTCGTACTCGTCGCGGTCGTCGAGCACGCCGTACCGGGGTTCCTCCACGTCGTTCTCGATGGAGACGTCCTGGAGGTCGCACCGGCCGTTCTTCCCGCACGTCGTACAGCGGAGGTTGTGGTCGGAGAGCACGAGGTCGAGGTTCACGTCCCGCGCCTCGGACGCGGGAGCGGCGTCCGTGGACACGTCGAGGCCGTCCTCGGCGGGCGTGCTGCACGCCGGCACGACGCCCTCGTCGGTCTCGACCATGCAGGTTCGACACTCGCTCCGCGGGCCGATGTCCTGGCGGTCGTAGTGACAGAGCGCGGGCACGTACTCGTCGGTCTCGACTTCCTCGACGGCGTCGAGCAGGGTCGAACCCGCTTCGACCTCGACCTCCTGGCCGTCCACCGTGACGGTCGCGGTCTCCGCGCTCGTCACGTCGGGGTCGCTCGCGGTTCCGGGCGCAATCGTCTCCGTCAGTGGCGGTACGTCGAACTCCGAATGTGGTTCTGGTTCGTGTGAACTCATGGTTTCGCCCTCGCTGGCTCCTCTCCTGTCGCGTCAGAGAGACACTGTCCGGCGGGACACGTCCCCTGCGCGTGCGCTTCGAACTCCTCCGCGAACTCCTGGAGGCCCGTGCGGACGGGCCGCGGCGCGTGCTGGCCGAACGCGCAGACGCTCGACGACTCCATCACGCGCATCAGTTCGTCTATCTTCGGGCGGTCGAGCGACCCCTCGTACACGTCCCGGAGGAGTTCGGTCAACTGCTTCGACCCCTCGCGGCAGGGCACGCACCGCCCGCAGTTCGCGTCCTCCGCGAACTGCGCGCGCTTCCCGACGAACGCGACCGGACACGCGTCCGGGCCGAGCACTTCGAGCACGCCGTCCGTCCCGAGGTCGGCGGCGTCGAGCGCGTCCGGCGTCGGCGTCACGTCGAGGTCGGTGGTCAGGCCGCCGAACCGACCGCCGACGAGCACGCCCGTGTAGTCGCTGACGCCGGCGGCGTCGAGCGCGGTGTCGAGCGCGTCGTCCGCGGTGAGTTCGAGCGTCGCCTCGTCGGCGTCCCCCGTCACGGACAGCACGCGCGAGTCCGTGGGTTCGCCGCGAACAGCGGCGGCGACGTGCGCGACCGTCCGCGCCGTGTGCACCACGGTCGGCTCGCCGAACACGCCCTCGACCTCCGGCCCCGGCGGGCGGAGGCGGGCTTCGAGCCGATGGTTGCCCTCCACGGCCTCGATAGCCATCGTCGGTTCCGCGGCGCGGTACGCCGCCGGCCCCTCCACCACCGACACGTCCACGGGGAAGTCGGGGTAGGCGTCCGCGGCGGCGGTGAGCGCGTCCCGGGCGGCCTCGTCGTCCTCGCTCACGTACACGAACACCTGCACGGCGTCCACGACGCGCGCGACGTGCGCCGCGCCCTCAAGTACAGAAAACGGGTCGCTCTCCCCGAGGAGCGCGTCGCCGGGGTTGCCGTGGGCGTTCACGACGACGGCGGGACTGCCGTCGCGCTCGCGGACGCCCTCCCAGAGCGGGCCGACGGGTTCGTCGGCGCTCCAGTCCCCCCAGCCGCGCCCGAGCACGCCGCCCGCGCTCTCGACGACAGCGTCGGGGTCGGCGTCGGTGAAGCCGACCGCGTCGGCGTACGCGTCCGGGTTCGTCGGCGCTATCCAGCCGCACCGCGCGAGCACCGAGCGCTCCGCCCCGAACCCGTCGAGGTCGGGGAGCGGGAGCGCCGCCGCGTCCGCTGTATCGACCGTCGCGTCCCCGTCGGGAAGCGCGCCGTCCCCGGCGAGCGCGTCCGCGACGGCTTCGGCGTCCGCTGGTGTGGCGTTCGCGTAGAACGTCGTCTCGTCGCCGTCGCTCGCGGCGAGGAGCGGTTCGACGCCCGGCACGCCCGTCGAACCCGCCTCGACGACTGGTGCGTCCGCTCGCTCGCGGGCGGCCGCCGCGACGTCCCCCGACTCGCGACCGGCGACCCGTACCGCGAGTCGCTGGCTTCCTACAGTTTCAGACATCGTGCATCGTCTCGAACAACTGTTCTCAAGCCAGCCCCAAATAAGTTTGTTCACGCCGCCTATCCGCCAGAAAGCGGCGACTCGCGCCGGTTCGAACGACGCGCTTTTCCAGCGGCCACAACTACTATGCGCGATGCCCGACCAGCGCGACCGCGGCGTCGTCCTCGCCGGCGGCGACAGCACGCGGTTCGGCGACGCCGACAAGGCCCTCGCGGCCGTGGCGGGGACGCCGATGGTGCGCCGCGTCTTCGACGCGCTCGCGGACGCCACCGGCACGCCGCCCGCCGTCGCCGCCGGCTCCAGCCCCCCCGACGCGTACCGCCGCGTCCTCCCCGACGGCGTGCGGTTCGTTCCGGACGACGACGACTACGCCGGCCCGCTCGCCGGCCTCGCCGCGGCCGCGGCCGGACTCGACGCCGACTGGCTGTTCGCCGCCGCCACCGACCTCCCCCGGCTCGACGCGCCCGCCGTGCGGTGGCTCGCGGCCGAACGCACCCCGGACTGCGACGCGGTCGTGCCGGTCGCCCCGGACGGCGTCCAACAGCCGCTCTGCGCGTGGTACCGCCGCAGGGCCGTTCTCGACGCGCTCACGAACGTGGCGGGGACGGCGGGACCGCGCGCCCTCCTCGACCGCCTCGCCGTCCGCCGCGTCACCCAGGCCGACGCGCCGCCGGCGGTGTCGCTCGCGGACGCGCTCACGAACGTCAACACCCGCGACGAGTTCGGCTCCCTCGACCCCTGACCGCGCCGCGCGCCGCGCGCCGCGCGCCTCGTCTTGGTAACAGTCGTAATCCCACGGTACGGATTCCCTACCCGCGGAAGCCGGTAGTTACGGTTGGTTAGCGAATTTTTATACTCCTGTGAGTCCCCGGGCTAAGGTGATGTCCACAGTCAGCGCAGACAAGAACAGGTGGCTCATCGCGCTCTCGGCGGTCGCGATCCACCTCTCCATCGGTAGCATTTACGCGTACAGCATCTACCAAAACCCGCTCCAGGAGAGCCAGGGCTGGTCGAGTACTGACGTCACGCTCGCGTTCTCCATCGCCATCTTCGTCCTCGGCTTCACGGCCGCGTTCCTCGGGAAGTACGTCGAGAAGTACGGCCCCCGGAAATCCGGGCTGGCCGCCGCCGTCCTGTACGGCCTCGGCATGATCGGCTCCGGGCTCAGCGTACAGATCGGGAGCCTGCCGCTGTTCCTCGCCGCGTTCGGCGTCGTCGGCGGCATGGGTCTCGGTCTCGGCTACATCACTCCCATCGGCACGCTCGTCGAGTGGTTCCCGGACCGCCGCGGCATGGCGACCGGCCTCGCCGTCATGGGCTTCGGGGCGGGCGCGCTCGTCACCAGCCCGCTCGGCAACGAACTGATGCTCAGCTTCAGCACGGGAGCCGCGGAGTACACGCCCGGCGGCATCGCAACGACCTTCTACGCGCTCGGCGCGCTCTACTTCGTCCTGATGGCGGCTGGCGCGAGCTACCTCAAGAAACCGCCCGAGGACTGGCTCCCCGAGTCGATGCACGACATCGAGGACGCCCAGGAGCAGGCGTCCGGCGCGCTCCCCGGCCTCGACATCCTCAGCGCCGCGGAAGCCCGCGGAACCCCGCGCTTCTTCCTCATCTGGGGCATCGTCTTCATCAACATCACCGCCGGTATCATGCTGCTCGCGTTCGCGTCCCCGATGCTCCAGGAGATCGGCGGCGCAACCGCTACCACCGCAGCGTTCATCACGGGCTACATCGGCATCTTCAACGGCGGCGGCCGCATCTTCTGGTCGACGCTCTCCGACTACATCGGTCGGACGACGACCTACGCGGCGTTCATGGTCATCCAGATCGTCGCGTTCTTCGTGATGGTGCAGATCACGGGCGTCTGGGCGCTCGCCGCGCTGTTGTTCCTCATCATCACGTGCTACGGCGGCGGGTTCGCGTGCCTGCCGGCGTACCTCAGCGACCTGTTCGGCACGAAGGACGTGTCCGCGATTCACGGCTACGCGCTGACCGCGTGGGCTATCGCGGGCGTCGTCGGCCCACAGCTCGCGTCCTACGTCGTCGAAACCACCGGTAACTACACGAACGCGCTCTACGTGGTCAACGGCCTGCTCGTCGTCGGCCTCGTCCTCGTCGTCGTCCTCTGGCGGCGCCTCCAGCGCTTCGAGGAAGCGAGCGCGTCCCCCGCGTCGGCCTAACGCCGCACTCGCGGATTCCGCGGTTCCGTTTTCTCTTATCGAACGCGTCGCGTCGGCCCGACCCTGGACAGCGATTCCGCCGCGCGCGAGAGGTCGGTCGCGTCCACGAACGGGTAGACGCCGTCCACGAACGAGAGCGCGGCGCGCATCCCGGGCGCGTTCGGCGACCACTGCTCGTCCGCGGCGAGCGGGTTCAGCCAGAGCAGGAGGCCGGCGCGCCGCGACAGCCACGCGAGTTCGCGCTCCAGGCCGGTGACGCCGCCGCGTTCCAGGCCGTCGCTCACCACGACGACGACGCGGTCGCGGCCGACGGCGCTCGCGTGGGCCGTGCGGAGCGACCGGAGCGCGTCCGTGAGTCGGGTGCCGCCGCTCCACTCCGCGTTCTCGTCGGTGAGCGCCGCGACGGCGTCCTCCGTCGTTTGCGCGTCGAACGCGTCCGAGACCTCGCGCAGGCTGGTGTCGAAGAAGAACACGCGCAGTCGGTTCCACGCCCGGCGGAGCGCGTGCAGGACGGAGAGCAGGGCGTCCCGGTCGAGCGCGTCGAGCACGGACTCGCTCACGTCCACGAGCGCGACCCCGCGAACCCGGGCGGACTCCCGGGAGCGCGTGGGTCGTTCCATCGGGACGCCGCCGTACCGCACGCTCTCCCGGAGCGCGCGCCGCACGTCCGGCGTCTCCTCCCCGGTCGTCCACCGCCGCCCCGGGAGCGCCGCGAGCGCGTCCGTGAACGCCGCGACCGCCTCCCGGGAGTCCGGCGGAGCGGCGTCGAGCGACACCGGCCGACTGCCCGCGTCCGCCGTGTACGCGTCGCCCCGGCCGCCCCGGCCGGCGTCCTCGCCCCCCGACCCGTCCCCGAACCCGCTCCCGCCGCCGTCCTCGTCGGGGGTCGCGGCCGCGTCGTCCCCGCGCCGCCCGACGAGCGGGTTGTCCTCGTCGCTCCCGTCGCTCCGCGGGTAGTCGGCGTTCTCGCCGCGAACGCGCGCCCAGAACGTGTCGAACAGGCGGTCGAACGCCTCGCCGTCGCCCGGACGCGTGCAGAGCGCGGCCCGGAGCGCCGCCCGGACGCGCCCCGCATCGCGAGCGTCGAGCGCCGCCACCGCTCGCGCCGCGGACTGCGCGCCGTCACCCGGCACCGCAACCCCGGCCTCGCGGAGGTGCGCGACGAACGCGACGAGTTCGCGGCGGACGTGGGCGTCGAGCGTCACGCTACGCCCCCGTGTTCACGCCCGCGGCGGCGAGCACGTCCCGGAGCGCGTCGTCGTCGAACCGCTCCACGTCGTCCGCGTCCTTGAGCACGCAGGACAGCGTCTCCCGCACGGACTCGGCGGTGACCGTGTCGCGGCCGAGCACGGAGAACGCCTCCGCCCACTCCAGGGTCTCCGCGACGCCCGGGGGCTTGCGGAGCGGGCGCTCCCGGAGTTCCTGCACGACCCCGCAGAGGTCGGCCGCGACCCCGGAATCGAGTTCGGGAACCTTGCGCTCCAGAATCTCGCGCTGGCGGGCCGCCGACGGCGGTTCGAGGTTCAGGTAGAGACACCGCCGCTTCAGCGCGTCGCTCACCTCCCGCGTCCGGTTCGACGTGAGCACGACGACTGGCGGCGTGTCCGCCTGAACCGTGCCGAGTTCGGGAATCGACACCTGGAAGTCGCTCAGCACTTCGAGCAGGAGCGCCTCGAACGCCTCGTCCGCCCGGTCTACCTCGTCCACGAGCAGGACGGGCGGGCGGTCGCCGTCGCTCCGGAGCGCCCGGAGGAGCGGGCGTTCGAGCAGGTACTCCTCCTCGAACACCGACTCCGCGCCCGTCTGCGCGTCGAGGAGTTGTTTCGTGTAGTTCCACTCGTAGAGCGCCTCCTCGGCCGCGAGGCCCTCGTAGCACTGGAGGCGCACGAGGTCGGTGTCGAACCCGCGCGCGAGCACCTTCGCGAGTTCGGTCTTCCCCGCGCCCGGTTCGCCCTCGACTAACAGCGGCTTCCCGAGTCGGAGCGCGAGCAACGCCGTCGTCACCACGTCGTCGCCCGCGACGTACCGCTCGCGCTCGAACACCGACCGGAGGTCCGATTCCGACACCTCCGAGAGGTCGTCCATACCCACGATTACGCTCCGAGGCCTAAAGACTCGCCGGGCTACCGCCGGGTCGCGCGCGTCGCCGTCGCCTTGAACGACGCGACGACCGAACGCCCCGCGCGCAGGTCGAGGCGCTCCCGGCTCTCCTCGGTCACGAGCGCGAACACGGGCGTCCCGGTTCCGACGGCCACGGCGACGAGCGAGACGGCCTCGCCGCGGTCGATGCTCGCAATCGTTCCCTCGAATCGGTTCCGGGCGCTGGTCGCGTCCGCGTCCGGGGCGTCCGCGGGGTCGTGGAGCGTCACGGCGTCCGCGCGCAAGCATACCTGTACCGCGTCCGCGTCCGGCGGGACGAGCGCGCGCACCCGGCCCGCCGCCGTCTCGACCGTGCCGAGTTCGCCGTCGCGGGCCTCTACTGTCCCGTCGAGCACGGCCTCGGCGGTGTCGGCTATCGAGGCGTAGCCGGCGCGGAGGCGGTCGAAGCGCGCGAGCGTCTTCCGGGCGTTCTCCGTGAGTCGGCTCCCGCCGCCGCCGGAGCCGCCGCGCTGGCGCTCCACGAGCGGGCCGAACGCCGCTTCGAGGTCGGTGATGCGGGCGTGCGACCGCGAGTACGACCGCCCCAGTTCGTCCGCGGCGGCGTGAATCGACGCCGTCTCGTCCACCGTTTCGAGGAGGCGGGCGTCGCGCTCGGTTAACGTCACGCCGTCCGCCCGGAGTCGGGCGTCGAAGTCCGCGTCCATACGCCAGTGTTCGTCCCCGCGAGCAAAACGGTTATGCCGCACTCGACACAACCGCGTTGTATCCATGGGAGAACAACGGTCGCGGCGCGCCGTCCTCGCCGGGGCGGGGGCGTCCGCCGCGTACGCGCTCGCCGGCTGTCTCTCCGCCGCGGGCGACACGGGCGACGAGACCGACCTGACGGTGTTCCACGCGGGTAGCCTCTCCCCGCCGTTCGCCGCCGCCGAGGACGGCTTTGAGGCGGAGACCGGCGCGCGCGTCGTCCGCGAACCGAAGGGGTCGGTCGCGTCCACGAAGAAGGTGACGCGGCTCGGCCGGCGCGCCGACGCCCTCGGCGTCTCCGACTTCCGCCTGCTCCGCGACCGCCTCCTCCCCGACGACGGCGACTGGTACGGCATCTTCGCCACGAACGCGATGGCCATCCAGTACACGCCCGACTCCACCGGTGCGGACGAGATCTCGCGGGAGAACTGGTGGGAGGTACTCTCGCGGGACGACGTGACCGTCGCGCACTCCGACCCCGCCGTCGACCCCGGCGGCTACCGCGCCGTCATGAGCATCCGCCTCGGCGCGATACCGTTCCGCGGGAGCGCGCTCTACGACGCGGCCACCCGCGACGCCATCCTCGACAATACCGTCGTTCCGACGGGCACCGAGGCGAAACTCACCGCGCCGCTCCGCAGCGGGAAGTACGACTACGTCGTCTACTACCGGTCGCTCGCGTCCACCGCCGACCTCCCCTGGATAGCGCTCCAGCCGCAGGTCGCGCTCTCCCGGGCGACCGACGAGTACGCCGCGCACTACGCGAAGGCGACGGTGGATACTGACGCCGGGACGTTCGTCGGCGCGCCCATCGCGTACGGCATGACCGTCCCGTCGGTCGCTCGCTCGCCCGAGCTGGGCGCGCGCTGGGTCGCGTACTTCGCCACCGACCCCGGCCGGCGCGCGCTCCGTGACGCCGGCCTCGAACCAGTGACGCCGCTCGCCGTCCCCGCCGACAGCGCGGACGCCGTCCCCGACCGCGTGCTGGCGCGGGCGAGCGCGACCGACCACCTCGGCCCGCTCTCCCTCTGATGTCCGACCGCCCCGGCGACCGAACCGTCCTCCTCGCCGTCCTGACCGTGCAGGTCGTCGCGTTCGCAGTCTCGCTCGCGCTCGGCTACCCGACGCTGTACGCGGTCTTCATGGTCGTCTCCGCGATAGCGCTCGCGTACGGCGCGAACGCCGGCCTCGCGGGGATGGCGGGCGCGGCACTCGCGGCCGTCCTCCTCGTCGCGCTCGCGTTCCCGCTCGCGCTGTTCACCGCGCGTCAAGACCCGGAACTCGTCCTCGAAACACTCCGCGACCCCGCCGTCCACCGGATGCTGTACGTCTCGCTGTACGCGCCCCTGCTCGCCGCCGCGCTCGCCGTCACCACGGGCCTCCCGCTCGCCTACCTCCTCTCCCGCGACCCGCCCGGCGGCGCGCTCCTCCAGAGCGTCGTCGACCTCCCGCTGGTCGTCCCGCACGCCGTCGCCGGCATCGTCGTCCTGTTCGGGTTCGGCGAGGGCGGCGCGTTCCCCGGCCTCCCCGTGCTCGGAACCGTCACGGGCGCGGTGCTCGCGATGACGTTCGTCTCCGCGCCGTACGCCGTCAACAGCATCCGGAACGGCTTCGAATCAGTGGACTCCCGGGTCGAGCACGCCGCCCGCGTCCACGGCGCGAGCGCGTTCGAGACGTTCCGCCGCGTCACCCTCCCGCTCGCCGCCAGGGGCGTCCTCACCGGGGGCGTGCTCGCGTGGGCGCGCTCCGTCAGCGAGTTCGGTGCGGTCGCCGTCGTCGCGTACACCATCGAGTTCTTCTACCCGCTCGCGGGCGAGAGCGTGCGCTCCTCGCACGCCCCCGTCTTCGTCTTCAAGACGTACCTCGCGGGGTCGCTCGACGAGGCGAACGCCGTCGCGTTCGTCCTGCTCGCGGTGAGCATCGGCATCTTCGTCGTCGTCCGCCGCGTCGCGGACGACGGGGGGCGAGTGCTGTGACGCGCGGTCTCGACGCTCGCGTCCGCGCGACGTTCACGACCGAGGGCGCGGAGCCGTTCGACGTGGACGCCGCGCTCTCCGTCCCCCCGGGCGAGACGCTCGTCGTGCTCGGGCCGAGCGGGAGCGGGAAGTCCCTCCTCCTCGAATCCCTCGCGGGCCTCCACGACGGCGACGGTCACGTCCGCCTCGACGGCCGCGACGTCACGGACGACCCGCCCGACTCTCGGGGGTTCGGGTTCGTGTTCCAGGACTACGCGCTCTTCTCTCACCGGAGCGTCCGCGAGAACGTCGCGTTCGGCCAGCGCTACCAGTCGCGGCCGGTCGCGGACGCGGACGACGAGCGGTCGGCGTTTTCGCTCGCCACGACAGCGGACGAGACCGCGCCCCTCCCGAATCCGGACGCGCTCCTCGCCGCGCTCGGCGTCGCCGACCTCGCGGAGCGGTCGCCGGACACGCTCTCGGGCGGGGAGCGCCAGCGGGTCGCGCTCGCGCGCGCGCTCGCCGTGCGGCCGGACGCGCTCCTGCTGGACGAACCGCTCTCCGCGCTCGACGAGCCGACGCGGCGCGCGCTCCGCGACGACCTCGCCGGCGTGCTGGACGGCGTGACGGCGGTGTACGTGACGCACGACCGGACGACGGCGCGCGCGCTCGCCGACCGGGTCGCCGTGATGGCGGACGGCCGGATTCGACAGACCGGCACTCCCGCCGAGGTGTTCGAGACCCCGGAAACCCCGCGGGTCGCGCGGTTCGTCGGCGCGAACGTCCTCAACGGAACGCCGTTCGGGTATGCGGGGGAGCGGGTCGCGGTGCGGCCCGAGCACGTCGAACTCGGCGTCGCCGACGCGAGCGCCCGCGGGACGGTCGAGCGCGTGACGCGGGAGGACGCGGCGTTCCGCGTGGTTCTCGACCTCGATGGCGAGCGCGTCGCGGCGTTCACGACCGACCCGCCGACGCCGGGCGAGACGGTCGCGCTCGGGGTCGCAGACGCAGACGTGACGGTGCTCGCGGCGGAGTGAGCGACGCGAGTGTGGGACACCGACCCATACACGTAGTGCATACAACAGAACTGTTTAATGCTTCACGGTGATACGCGGTGGTGATGAGTTCGGACTTCCAGCCGAAAACGCTCAGTGACATCCCGCCCGAACGCCGGCCCTCGCTCGGGGAGGCGCTCCTGCCGATTCTCGGCGTCGTCGTCTTCCTCGGCGTCGGCTCCGGCTACCTCGGGCTCGCACCGCACGGCCCCCTCCTCTGGAGCATCGTCTTCGCCGGCCTGGTCGGCCTCGTCCGCCTCGACCTCACCTACGCCGACCTCTACGACGCCGTCTCCAACGGCCTCATCATGGGCCTTCAGGCGCTCCTCATCCTGTTCACCATCTACGCCCTCATCGCCACCTGGGTCAGCGCCGGCACCATCCCCGGCCTGATGTACTACGGCCTCGGCATCCTCACGCCCGAAGTCTTCCTCCCCGTCACCGCCCTGCTCGCCGCCGTCGTCGCGTTCTCCATCGGGAGTTCCTGGACGACCGCCGGCACGCTCGGCGTCGCCTTCATCGGCATCGGCTCCGGCCTCGGCATCCCCGCACCGATGACCGCCGGCGCGATTCTCTCCGGCGCGTACGCCGGCGACAAACAGAGCCCGCTCAGCGACACCACCAACCTCGCCGCCGCCGTCACCAACACCGACCTCTACGACCACATCGACGCGATGAAGGTCGGAACCGCGCTCGCGCTCGGCCTCTCCGTCCTCGTCTACGCCGTCCTCGGCCTCCGCGCCGGCGGCGCGATCCCCGCCGGACAGGTCGAGAGCATCCGCGGCGCGCTCGCCGGCACCTACACCACGAACCCGCTCGTCTTCCTCCCGCTCGTAGTCACGTTCGGCCTCGCGCTCTACGGCGTCCCCGCCCTCCCCACGCTCGTCACCGGCGTGTTCGCCGGCGCGTTCACCACCGTCCTCCTCCAGGGCGGACAGTTCACCACCGCCTGGAACGTCTTCCTCAACGGCACCGCGCCCGAAACCGGCGTCGAACTCGTGAACAGCCTGCTCGCCACCGGCGGCCTCTCCGGGTCCGCGTGGACCATCACCGTCGTCGTCCTCGCGCTCTCCCTCGGCGGCCTCCTCGAAGGCATGGGCGTGCTCGCCGTGCTCGCGAATGAACTCCTCGACCTCGTCTGGAGCGAGAACAGCCTCGTCGCCGGCACCGGCGTCGCCGCCATCGTGACGAACGTCTTCAGCGCCCAGCAGTACATGAGCATCGTCCTGCCCGGTGTCAGCCTCCGGAACGCCTACGAGGAGTACGACCTCGACTCCCGCAACCTCTCCCGGGCCGTCGAAGCCGCCGGCACCCCGACCGGCGCGCTCATCCCGTGGCACGCCGGCGCGGTCTACATGTCCGGCGTATTCGGCGTCCCCACCCTCACCGGCAGCATCGACCTCGCGAACCTCTCCGTCTCCATCGGCGGGTACGCGCCCTACTACGCGTTCGCCTTCCTCAGCCCGCTCATCCTGTTCGCCATGGCCGCGACCGGCTACGGATTCGTCGCGAAATCCGACACCTGAGGGGGAAGGTTAACGGTTCGCGGGGCCGAACAAAAAACCATGACCGACGACGTACTCGACGGTTTTCTCGCCGAAGCCGGCGAGCGCGACACGCTCCGCGTCGCGCTCCACTACGAGGGGGACGCACACGACATACTCTACAAGCGAGACGACATCACCGCCGAGTTCACCGACGAGGAGTTCGACGAGATGGTGAAGAACGTCATCCTCAAAGCGCTCGACGAAATCCCCGAACAAAGCGAGTTCAACCGCTGGGGGACGCTCGACGTGACCGCGCGCTGGTTCAACGAAGTCCTCATCGTCCAGATTCCGCTCGGCGACTGGGAGGGCGTCATCCTGAGCTTCGACCGCGACAAACTCGACGACTACGGCGAACTCGTCAACGCCCTCCTCAACTACGTGGACACGGAACTCCGCCCCGAAGAAGAACCGGACGACCCCGCCGAAGACCACTTCGCCTAGAGGCGCTCCCACTCCGTCGGCGTCCCCTCCAACCCGAGGACGCGCACCTCGATACCGCTGCCCTCCTCCGCGAACCGCGTCTGCACCATCCCGTCGAACAGCGGCGCGAACGTGTCGAACGCGGACTTCCCGTCCGTCTCCAGCACCGTCGCGCCGAACCAGCCGTGCTGTTGCACGCGTCCCGTGAGCACGTTCATGAACCGGAACACCCGCCGGGTGTCCGCGTACATCAACATCGTCGAGAGCGACGCCAACCCGAACCGAACCGGACGGTCTTCGTCGCTGAACTGCTTGAAGAACCCGGCCGCGCGGATTCCGATGTCGGTGAGGTCGCCCGGCGAGGAGACGTACCGGATGTTCTCCCGCTCCTGGTAGTCGCCCCCGCGCTCGCGCGTCACGCAGTCGATGACGCCCGCGCGGCCCTCTATGGTCGCCGTGCGAATCGGAGGGGACAGGTCGAGCAAGCGGTCGGCGCTGTCCCGCGTCGTCACTACGACCGCGCCTTCGCCCCGAGATATCCCGCTCTCAACGAGCGAACGGGCGATTTCGCGCTTCCGGGTCATCGCCGGGCCGCCGATGAGGAGGTTCGTCCCCTCGGGAACGCCGTCGATCGGAAGCGCCGAGCCCACATCGAACATCGAACTACCTAGTGGTTCGGGCCTAACCGTCAAAAGAATATCCGTCTACTCGCGGAGTTCGTCCGCGAGCTGTCGGGCCGCCCGACGCACCGCGTCGTCGCTCGACTCCGGCGGCTCCCAGCCGAGCGCGGACAGCTTCTCGATGGACAGCCGCATCTTCGGCACGTCACCCGTCCACCCGCGGTCGCCGCCCGTGTACTTGTACTCTGGGTCGCAGTCAAGCACGTCCGCGACGATGTCCGCGATGGTGTTCACGCTCGTCGTCGTCCGCGTCCCGAGGTTGTACGTGTTCAGGTCGTCGTCCGCGTGCTCCACGACGTGACACATCGCGTCCACGCAGTCCTCCACGTGCAGGTAGGACTTCTCCTGGCGGCCGTTCCCGAGGATTTCGAGGGAGTCCGGGTCGTCCAAGAGCTTCTCGATGAAGTCCGGGATGACGTTCCCGCGCTGGCGCGGGCCGACGATGTTCGCGAACCGGTACATCCAGGACTGGATGCCGTGGCTGTGCGCGTACGTCGACACCAGGCCTTCGTCCGCGAGCTTCGACGCGCCGTAGATGCTGATGGGTTCCAGGGGCGCGTAATCCTCCGGGGTCGGCATCGGCGCTTCCCCGTACACCGTCGAGGAGGACGTGAACGCGAGGCTGTCCACGCCGACCTCGTTCATGCGTTCGAGGACGTTGTACGTCATCTCGCCGTTCTCCTCGAACAGCTTCCGGGGGTTCGAGTAGTTCGTGTCCGTGTACGCCGCGAAGTGGAACACGATATCGACATCCTCGGTGATAACCTCGGCTACGTCGTCCGCGTCGCGGAGGTCAGCCTTCTCGAACGCGACGCCGTCGGGGACGCGGTCGCGCGTGCCCTTCGAGAGGTTGTCCACGGCGAGCACGTCGTTCTCGTCCGCGAGGTGGCCGGCGAGGTGGGAGCCGACCAGCCCGGCGGCCCCCGTGACGACGACTCGCTGTCCCGTGAGTTCCATACGCGGACTGTCGGCGGCCCGGAGAAGTGCCTTCTGGTTCAGCCGTCGCTCGGGCTTGCGTGGCGTTCGGCGACACGACGACCGGACGCGGGGGCGTGTCGCGCACTCCGAATCCGAGTCCCGCGCGGCGACGGCTACGTCACGCCACCCGCTGGCCCCGCTATCCGATTTGAACGTTCGGTTCCGAAACGCGTTACCCGGCGCGGCCGCTCCACCACGGTATGCAGGGAGAACGCGAAGTCGTCGTCTGCCGGTACGGCCACCGCCCCGGCCGCGACGACCGCATGACGACGCACGTGGGACTGACGGCGCGCGCGCTCGGCGCTGACCGCGTCGTCTTCCCCGGGAACGCCGGGCAGTCCGCCGACACCGTCCGCGACATCACCGGCCGCTTCGGCGGCCCGTTCGCCGTCGAACTCACGGACGAACAGGACGCCCTCATCCGTGACTGGGACGGCGACATCGTCCACCTCACCATGTACGGCGAACGCGTGCAGGACGTCCAGGACGAGATTCGGGAAGCGCACGCGGACGATGACTTGCTCGTCGTGGTCGGCGGGGAGAAAGTCCCGTTCACCGTCTACGACCACGCCGACTGGAACGTCGCCGTCACCAACCAACCCCACTCCGAAGTCGCCGGCCTCGCCGTCTTCCTCGACCGACTCTTCGACGGCCGCGAACTCGACCAGAACTGGGAGGGAGCCGAACGCCGCGTCATCCCCGAAGAAACCGGGAAGAACGTCGAACAGCTCGACGAGTAACACCCGGCTCACGCGTCACGTCGTTTCCGCGTTCGCGTGTTCCGCGGCGCTTCGCCGGCTCGCGGTTCGTTTCACTCTCCGCTCGCTCGTTCCGCGGCGCTTCGCGCCGCGTACCCGATGGTATTAAGGGTCGTTCGGCCCGGAGTTACACGCAAATGGCTTTTGAGGACTTACTCGACGACCCGGTGGTGCAGAAGTACCTCCACGAACTCGTCGGGCCGACGGGAATGCCGGTCGCGGCCGCGCCGCCGGACGGCGAGGTGACGGATGAGGAGCTCGCGGAACGCCTCGGACTGGAGTTGAACGACGTGCGACGCGCGCTCTTCATCCTCTACGAGAACGACCTCGCGACCTACCGCCGGGTGCGCGACGAGGACTCGGGCTGGCTCACCTACCTCTGGACGTTCGAGTACGACAACATCCCGGAGAACCTCGCGGAGGAGATGGACCGCCTCCTGGAGGCGCTGCGGGAGCGCCGCGAGTACGAACTGGAGAACGAGTTCTACCTCTGCGAGGTGGACTCCATCCGGTTCGAGTTCGGTGAGGCGATGGACTTCGGGTTCGAGTGCCCCGAGTGCGGGTCGCCCCTGGAGTCGATGGAGAACACGGACATGCTGGCGTCCATCGACGACCGAATCGACGCGCTCGAATCGGAGTTGAACGCGGCATAATGGTCGTCCTCGCAACCAAAGTGTACGTCGGCGGCGACGCCCGCGAACGCGCGCTCGACGGCCTGCGGTCGCTCATCCGGAACACGGTCGGCGACCTCGACGTGGAGTTCGAAGTCGGCGTGCGCCACGACGGCTTCCCGTCCGTGACGCTGTCCGGGCCGGACGAGGAAGTCGCGCGGAACGCCCTGCGCGAGGAGTGGGGCGTCATCACGCCCCAGTTCCGCGAGGGCGACACCTACACGGGCACGCTCGAATTCTGGGACGAGGACGGGTTCGTGCTCGACGCGGGCGAGGAAGTGCGGATTCCCGCGGACGAACTCGGGCTCGGCCCGGGGACGCCCGAGCAAATCCGGAAGCGCTTCGGTCTCGTCCAGCACGTCCCGCTCCGGTTCGTGTACGGCGAGCCGTGCTCGCTCGCGGAGGCGGAGCGCGACCGCCTGTTCGAGTGGACGCGCGGCACCGGCCGCGTGAACGTGAACAGCGCGACCCGCGGGGAGACGCGCGCGACGGTGAACCGCGCGGGTCACGCGCACGACATCGTCACGGTCGAACGCCTCGGCCTCCTCGAACAGAGCATCATCTGTCGCGAGGACACGGACGCGCCCGGCCTGCTCTCCAGCATCGGCGAATACCTGCCCGCCGAACTCCTCGCCGTCGTTCCATGAGGCGTCGCCTGGTCGCGGTGCTCGCGGTCGCTCTCCTCGCGGCCACCGCCGGCTGTGCGGGCATGGGGTTCTCCGGGGCGAGCGGCGAGGACGTCTCCTACGACTGGAACGCGTCCGCGGACGCCTCCATCGACGTGTCCACGGGCTCCTACCAGGCGGTCTACCGCGCGAACAACACCACGGAACTCTCGTTCTCGACGCCGACCGAACTCACGGGAGACCAGCCGGTCTCGCTCTCCGCCGTGAAGTTCCGGTACCCGAACGGGACGATAGTGAACGAGTCCGTGGTGGACGTCTCGGAGACGCGCTCCGAGACCGTCGTGTCGATTCCCGCCGCGGACGGCCAGTTGGCGTTCACCGCGCCCGCCAGTCAGCGCGGCGTCACCGTCTCCGCGCCCGTCGAGGGCTCCTACGAGGTCGTGCTCCCCGGCGGGATGGACGTCCTGATTCCCGTGCTCGGCCACGTCGACCCCGGCGACTACGAGCGCTCGACGGCGGACGGCCGCGTCCACCTCGCGTGGGAGTCCCTCGACGGCGGGCACGTCGAGGCGAGTTACTACTACCAGCAGGACGTCTACATCTTCGCGGGCGTCATCGTGCTCGCCGCCCTGGTGGGCGTGACGGGCGCGTTCTACCTCCGAAACCAGATTCGACGGCTCCGCCAGTACCGGGAGGACGCCGGCCTCGACGTCGAATAGCGTTTTTGTCGCCGGCGCACGTTCGTCCGGTATGAACGTCGGTATCGTCACCGTCGGCGACGAACTGCTCTCCGGCGAGACGGAGAACACGAACGCGTCCTGGCTCGGCCGCCGACTCGCGGAGCGCGGCGTCACCGTCCGCCGGACGGTCGTCGTGCCGGACGAGGTCGGGGAGATAGCGGGGGAGACTCGGGAGTTCGCGGAGCGCTACGACGCCGCCATCGTCACCGGGGGGCTGGGGCCGACGCACGACGACGTGACGATGGACGGGGTCGCGGCGGCGTTCGACCGCGACGTGGTCGAACACCCGGACGCGGTCGCGTGGTTCGCGGAGCGCGACGGCTACCACAACAGCGACCTCGCCGAGGGGACGACGTTCCTCCCGGAGGACGCGCGAGTCCTCCCGAACGAGGAGGGCGTCGCGCCGGGCGCGGTCGTGGAGAACGTCTACGTCCTCCCCGGCGTGCCCGCCGAGATGAAGGCGATGTTCGAGTCGGTCGAGAGCGAGTTCGAGGGCGAGCGCACGCACGTCGAGGTCGTGCACTCCGAACAGCCGGAGTCCGCGCTCGTGGACGCGCTGACCGAGGTACAGGAACAGTTCGACGTGACCGTCGGGAGTTATCCCGGCGACGGCGTTCGCATCCGCGTCGGAAGCCCCGACCCGGAGACCGCCGAGGCGGCGGCCGCGTGGCTCCGCGAGCGCGTCTAGCGCAGGATGGACGCGACCCACGCGACGACGAACAGGACGCCGACGGCGAGGACGGCGTAGCTCGCGAGGTCGATTGGCAGGCTGCCCGCGGTTTCGGCGACGAGTGCGTTCATACCCGGTTCTCTCGCCCCGCGGGCTTAGTGTTTTTCGAGTCGCCGCGACCCGTCCGCACTTTACGCACCCCCACATAACGGGGGTATGCGCACTATCGGAGTCGTCGTGAACCCCATCGCGGGCATGGGGGGACGCGTCGGCCTGAAGGGAACCGACGGCGTCGTGGAGGAAGCCCGCCGGAGGGGCGCGGAGCCACGCGCTCCCGGCCGCGCGCGGAAGGCGTTTCGAGCGCTCCGCGACGCCGACCCGGACGTTCGCGTGCTCGCGTACGGCGGCCGGATGGGCGCGGACGAGGCCCGGGACGCCGGGTTCGACCCCGAGATTGTCGGTACGCCCGCGGGCGACGAGACGACCGCCGCCGACACCCGCGCTGCGGTTGCGGCGTTCGTGGACGCGGACGCCGACCTCGTGCTGTTCGTCGGCGGGGACGGCACCGCCGTGGACATCGCGGAGACGCTGAACGACCTCGGCGCGGAGACGCCGATGCTCGGCGTTCCGGCGGGCGTGAAGGTGTACTCGTCGGTGTTCGCGGTGCGCCCGGAGGCCGCGGGCCGAATCGCGGCGTCCTTCGAGCGCACCGAGGGACGCGAGGTGAACGACATCGACGAGGACGCCTACCGCGAGGGCGAGGTGCGCGCCGAACTGAAGGCCGTCGTCGAGGTGCCGGTCGCGGAACAGCTCCAGTCGAGCAAACAGCTCGCGGGCGGCACCGTGGAGGCGCTCGCGGAGGGCGTGGCGGACGGCGTCGAGGAGGGCGTGACGTACGTGCTCGGCCCCGGGAGCACCGTCGGCGCGGTGAAGGAGGCGTTCGGCTTCTCGGGGTCGCCGCTCGGCGTGGACGTGTGGCGGGACGGCGAGGTGCTCGTCCGGGACGCGACCGAGGACGAGATTCTCGCGCACCTCGGCGAGGAGAACGTCGTCGTGGTGTCGCCCATCGGCGGGCAGGGGTTCGTGTTCGGGCGCGGAAACCACCAGATAAGTCCCGCGGTGATTCGGCGGAGCGAACTCGAGGTCGTCGCATCTCGGCGGAAGCTCGACGACATCGGCGCGCTCCGCGTGGACACGGGCGACGAGGACGTGGACGAGTCGCTCCGCGGCTGGACGCAGGTCAGGACGGGTCGCTTCGAGCGCCGCCTCGTCAAGGTCGTCTAAGGCCGTCCGTACGGATGCTGGGAGACCCACAGATATCCCGGGAATCCTAAGGTCAATATAAGGTTCGAGAGACAAGATTAAGTCCGATTGGTCACTCTCTTCTGGTATGGACACGCGAAAGGTTCAACGCCTCGGCCCCTCCACGCTCGCGATGACGCTGCCCGCGGAGTGGGCGCGCGCGCAGAACGTCGAGAAGGGCGAGGAGATAACGGTTCGAGAGAGCGGGAAGGGAACGCTCACCATCACGCCCGAGTCCGCCCGCGAGGAGGACACCGAAGCCACGATTCACGTCGAATCGTTCGCCGCCGACGCCCCCGACAGCGTTGACGCCGTCGAGCGCGCCATCGTCGGCCAGTACGTGCTCGGCCGGCGCATCATCCACGTCGAGAGCGACGGCGCGCTCGACTCCGCGCACATCAACGCCGTCTACAAGGCCGAAACCCAGCTCATGGGTCTCGGCGTCATCGAGGAGACGCCCGAACGCATCACCATCCGCTGTTCGGTCGACCCCGAGGACTTCGACCTCGACAACCTCCTCCAGCGCCTCGAAAACACCGGCAGTACGATGCGCGGCGAGGCCGTGAAGGCGCTCGCGCACGGCAACCCCGACATCGCCCAGCGCGCGCTCAACCGCGAACGCCAGGCGAACAAGATCTTCGTCCTCTGCCTCCGTCTCATCTTCACCGCCTACCAGAACCCGAACCTCGCGCGCGCCGTCGGACTGGACGGCGGGTTCCCCCTCATCGGCTACCGGAGCGTCGTGAAGAACCTCGAACTCACCGCCGACAACGCCGAAGACATCGCCGAAATCGTCCTCGAAACCGAGGGGCACACGCTCGACATCGACTCGAAGATACTTCGCCGCATCCGCGAGTTCACCGACCAGGTCGACGAGATAACGAAACTCTCCGTCGACGCGGTCGTGAACCGCGACTACGACGCCACCGTCGAGGTTCGCAAGCTCTTCAAGGACATCGAAGACCGCGAGGACGACATCCTCGCCGACCTCCCCGAGATGGAGAACGAGAAACTCCTCCGCGTCCGCGAAGTCCTCGTGAGCCTCCAGCAGACCGCGCAGTACGCGATGCGGAACGCCGAAATCGCCGCGAACCTCGCGCTCAACGAGCAGTCCGACCACACCACCATCAACTGAGTTTTCTCGCGCGTATCGGACTCCGACTCTCCAGTTCGCACGCGAACCCCGGGTGCTCCGCGAAGTGCCGCACCAGCATGTGGCGTCGCGACCCCGTCAACCCCGCTTTCGAGAGGTCGTCGGCGTCGAACGTCTCGGGGAGGCGGTCGAACAACCGCCGCACCTCGTCGAACGTCTCGAACACCGCCGAGTTCCCCGTTGAGTCCGCGTTCCGGCGTTCCACGACGTAACTCCCGTCCTCGCGGTGGACGCAGGCGGTGCGGAAGAAGGATTCGCGCCGCGTGAGGGCGTCCCCGACGCCGGTCTTCAGTTCCTTCGCGGCGTCCCGGGAGAGTTCGAGCGTCTCGTCACCTATCGTGACGACGACCGATTCGCCCTCGCCGTCGACTGAAATCTCGTCACGCGCGGAGAACGCGACCAGGAGACTGAGTACTCCGTGCCATACTCGACACACGGGCCTCCTCGCTCATAAACGTACCTCCCTGACTGACCGAGAGAATCCCGTCGTCCTCGGTCGTGGTTCCCGCCGTCGTCGTTCCGCCGTCGCTCGTCGTCGTGGTCGTGTCGCCGTCGAGCACGCCGCCATCGTCCGTCGTCGTTCCGTCCTCGGTGGTCGTTCCGGCAGTCGTCGTCCCGTCACTCGTGGTCGTGTCGTCGCTCGTCGTCGTGGTGGCGTCGTCGCTCGTGTCGTTCCCGGGGTCGTCCCGGAAGATGTTCGTCTCGATGGTGCGGGTGTACGTGAGGTCGCGGAGCGGGATGCGCATCGCGCTCGCGCCCTCCACGGGCGGTTCGATGACCGCGTAGAAGTCGATGGTGAGGTTCGTCACCTGGTCGTTCCGGAGGTGGGACACCCACCACTCGTCGAGGCGCTGGTTCCGGATGGCCGTCGTCGCCTCCACCTCCTTCGACGCGTGCGGCGGCACGACGACGCCCTTGTCGAGTTCACCGCTCCCGACGGAGATGTCGTTCATCGTGATGTTGTACCCGATTTTGGAGACGCCGAGCGGAGCGTCCTTCGGGTTGTGAACGAGGAACTCCATGTCGATGGGGGTCTCCGCGGACGACACCTCGCCCCAGGAGGCGTTCGTGCGATTCACGTAGAACAGGGGGTCGTCCACGAGCACGCTCCCCGAGTTTACGGCGCGCGTCTCGCTCGAATTGAACTGGCTGATGATGTCCGTCGAAATCGTCTGTCCGCCGGTCTGATAGTTGAACGTGCGGCCGAGCAGTCCGGAGTGCACGTCCGCGTTCACGACGAGCGACGTGGTCTCCTCGTTCCGGATGTGCGTCACCCACCAGTCCGGAATCCGGTCGTTTTGCAAGTATGTCGTGAGATTGATCGACGTGTTCCCGGTGTCGATGTCGAACCCGGACTTCGACCCCGTCGCCACCGTCACGTCGTTCATCAGCACGCTGTAGTTCACGGTCGTGTCGCCGAGCCGAATCCCGATTGGGTTCGGGTTGTGCACGACGAGTTCGGTGTTCACTGCCGTCGTGTCGTTCGTGACCTCCCCGAAGCCGTTGTCCATCGAGGCCACGCTCGGCACGCCGACGACACCCGTCACGACCGCGCCCCCCGCCACGACGCCCAGGCCGAGAACGACGGTGAGCGCGACGCGGATAGTGCTCCCGAACAACAGCGAACGAACGTCCATACGTCGTGAACGAACGTCCCGTGGTTAATCGTTGTCGGCCGCCATGGAAGTGATTAAGTTACTCGCACGGGACGACTCGCGTATGGCAACCGAAACTGACGCGAGCATCGGCGGCGGCGTGCTCCTCGGCGCGCTCAGCGTCGCCGGCGCGCTCGGAATGTACGTCGCGCAGAGCCAGGCGAACACCGCGTACGCGTTCGCCGCCGCAGTCACCCTCGGCGTCCTCGCCGTCGGCGCGTTCCACGTCTACGACTGACGCCGCAGGGCGATGCGTTTTTGCGGGTACTCCCACAACCACCGGGTATGCCCACGACATCGAAGACCGACCGCGTCCTCTCGTTCCTGTTCAGTCCAGTCAGCTCCGACGACCCCTTCATGACGCTCGTCGGCCTGATGCTGTTCACGGCGATGCTGTTCCTCTTCCTCCCCCTCCTCCCCGTCCTCGCCGCGCTCTGGGTGCTGGACGAGGTGCTCGGCACTCCCGGCGCGGAGTAATCAGCAGAACCATTAAGCGCTCGAAACGCATACCCTGTCGCTAATGGCCGACTACACCGAGGAGGAGCGCGAAATCGTGAACTACCTCCGGGAGAGCGTGGCCACCGGCGAGCGGTACTTCCGCGCGAAGACCATCGCGGACGCCATCGGTCTCACCGCGAAACAGGTGGGCGTGCGACTGCCGCGGCTCGCGGAGAAGTCGGAGGACGTGGACATCGAGAAGTGGGGGCGGTCGCGCTCGACCACGTGGAAGGTCGAACCGCAGTAATCGGCGGGTTTTTCTCTCGACCGCTCGACGTGGGCGTATGACCGTACGTGTCGAGCGGACGTTCGACCTCGACGCGCCGCCGGAGGACGTGTGGGCGTTCATCGCCGACCCGACGCGCCGCGCGAGCGCCATCAGCGTCGTGGACTCCTTCGAGCAGGACGGCGACGTGACGACGTGGCACGTCCGCGTCCCCGTGGTGAACCGCACGATTCCCGTCGAGACCCGGGACGTGGAGCGCGAGGACGGCGAGTACGTGAAGTTCGTCGGGAAGTCCAAGGTGCTCCGCGTCACCGGCGAGCACCGCATCGAACCCCGGGAGTGCGGGGGGACGCGGCTCCACAACGAGTTCGTGGTGGACGGCCGATTGCCCGGCGTCGAACGGTTCTTCAAGCGGAACCTCGACGAGGAACTGGACAACCTCCGGCGGCGACTGGACGAATGAGACTCGCGCTCGCCCAACTGGAGGTCGAGGCCGCGGCCGTGGACGCGAACACCGACCGCGCCGTCACCGCCATCGAAACCGCCGCAGGCGAGGGCGCAGACCTCGTCGCGCTCCCCGAAATCTTCAACGTGGGGTACTTCGCGTTCGACGCCTACCAGCGCGAGGCCGAAGCCCTCGACGGCCCGACGCTCACCCGGATTCGGGACGCGGCGCGCGAGAACGACGTGGCCGTGCTCGCCGGGAGCGTCGTCGAGGACCTCGCCGCGACCGACGGCGGCCCCGCCGACGAGGGGCTGGCGAACACGAGCGTCCTCTTCGACTCGTCGGGCGACCGCCTGCTCGCGTACCGGAAACACCACCTGTTCGGCTACGAGTCCGCCGAAGCCCGCATGCTCGTCCCCGGCGAGGACGTGCCGACCGCCGACCTCGACGGCTTCACGGTCGGCGTCACCACCTGTTACGACCTCCGCTTCCCCGAACTCTACCGCGACCTCGCGGACGCCGGCGTCGATCTCGTGCTCGTCCCGAGCGCGTGGCCCTACCCCCGCGTCGAACATTGGAAGACGCTCCCGCGCGCCCGCGCCATCGAGAACCTCGCGTACGTCGCCACCATCAACGGCAGCGGCAGTTTCGAGGACGCCACGCTTCTCGGGCGCTCCACCGTCTACGACCCCTGGGGAACCCCGATAGCCACCACCGACGACGACCCCGACATCGTCACCGCCGACGTGTCGAGCGACCACGTCGCGGAGACCCGCGCGGAGTTTCCCGCCCTCCGCGACCGCCGCCGGTAAACAACCTTATACGGGAGGACGACCAATCATCGCGTGCCGACGCACAGGCGCTTTTCTCGCCGACGTGTCGGCACAGATTGGCGTCCACGTCCGCCACACCGCGTCCACCCCTTTCCCGGCGTCCACCCGCCGGGAACCCCCACCTCCTCCCGCCACTCACACGACCTCGTAGTGCGCCACGTCCTCCTCCCACCGCGACAGTAACTCCCGGGCCGCCGCGGGCACGTGCGCCGACTCGTACTCCTCACCCGCGAACGCCCGCACCGCGTCGTAGTCCGCGAACCGAATCACCGTCACGAACTCCACCTCGCCGTCCAGCGACCGCCGCAACACCTCGCCGCCGAGACAGCCCTCGATACCGGATTCCGCGTCCGGAAGCACCTCCTCGGTCACGAACGCCTCGTACTCGTCTGCCGACGCCGGCTCCGTGTACCCGTACCAGACACGCGCAATCATACCCCCGCCTACGAACCCGGGGCTTGTCGAACCAGCGAAATAGAAGGCGCGATTCGATACGGCCTGCCGGTGGAGCGCTCGACGGAACCGACTCGGGTAGTCACTCGCTCTCGTCCCACCCAGTCGGGGTTCCCGGCATAGTCTCGAAACTGACCCCGTCCGTGCCGAACGATACGTACAGTGGGTCGTGTGGGTCGCGCCACGTGTAGGTCGCGGACGGCCCGTTCTCGACACGCACACTGACGGTGTACGTGCCGCCCCACGTGATTTTATTCTGTGCGGTCGGGTTCCAGTGTTCGGCGGGCGGGATTGCGCGTGTGGCGTCTATCTGGACGTAGTCACTGTCCGTGGGGCCGACGGTGAGCGTAACGCGCCGCGTCGTATCGGTGTCGTTCGTAATGTACACGTCCGTTGCGCCCGACCCGCCCATCTCGATACAGCCCGTCCCCGAGACGAGTGCTATCGACGCGACACTGCCGAGAACTGTTCGTCGAGCGAACCGGGGTTCCGCGCGCGGTTCCGAATCGTTCGGGTTCATCCTATCGGAACCACACTCCCCATAGTTTCTAACGCGTTTCCGTAGCTTAAAATTCGTTTTGAGCGTCCCGCGGCCGCTCCCTGTTCCCAGTACAGCCCGCTACGACCGTATTTCGTCCCACACGCCCCACGCGATGAACACGTAGAGAACCAGGAGACCGCCGAGGAAGAACATGGCGAACGGGGCGGTGAACACGCCGCTCCCGCTCGGTGACGCGGAGAGTTCCGCGGTTCTGAAGAACACGTACCCCGTGGACAGAACGAGGACAGTAAACGAACTCAGAACGCGCTTCACGAGCTCTACGAGACTGTTCTTTCGGTCTTCAGTCCCGACGAAGACTGCGATCGGTTCGTCAGCGGGCGCGTACACGTTCATCTCGCGCCCCTTCTCGGAGTATTCGGTGCCCGCGACCCGCACAACACCCGTGTCTTCGAGGTTCGACAGATGGTACGAGATCGTCTGCAGCGAGAAGCCCGTCCGCTCCTGGAGCTCGCTGGGTGTGGCTGGCTCCGAGTAGATACTGGAGAGTATTGTTCGCGCCGTGTCTGAACCGAGCGCATCGAGCACCTCACTCGTCTCGTCGTCATCGACGCCGAAAACCCGTAGCTCCCCTTCCTGCTGGGCGTCGACATCGTCGTTCGAGGACGGAAGGAGGGACATACTCGAAGTGTATCTACCGTCTCGGCACTCCCCCAAATATATCCCCCGTATCCCACTCAGCCGAGAAGCCGATAGCCCTGACGCACGAGGCGCTCAGTCGTCCTCGGTTTTGATGTCCGCTGAGAGCCCCTGGGCCATCTCGATGTCCTTGCTGTTGTTGAGCGTCCAGGCGGTGCGTTCGGTGACGGCTTCGATGACTTCGCGGGCGCTCGGGTAGCCGTTCCCGGACTTCTTCACGCCGCCGAACGGGAGGTGGACTTCCGCGCCGATACACGGAAGATTGCCGTAGGCGAGGCCGACTTCGGCGTTGTCCCGGAAGTAGTTGATCTGCCGGTAGTCCTCGCTGATGACCGCGCCGGCCAATCCGTACGGCGTGTCGTTGTGGATTTCGACGGCGCGCTCGATGTCGCCCGAGTATTCCATGAGGGCGACGTGCGGGCCGAACACTTCCTCTCGGATGCACCGGAGGTCGTCGGCGTAGTCGATTTCGTAGACGAACGGCCCGACCCAGTTCCCGTCCTCGTGGCCGTCGGGAATCTCGTCGGCGTCGAGGTCTGCGCGGTCGACGAGGACGTTCGCGCCCTCCTCGCGCGCGAGCTCGTTCCCCGCCGTGATCTTCTCGACGTGCTCGGGTTCGATGGCGGGCCCCATGAACGTCGAGTCGTCGAGCGGGTCGCCGACCGCGACCTGTTTCGCCTTCTCCACGAAGCGTTCCTTGAACTCGTCGTAGACGTCCTCGTGGACGACGAGGCGCTCCGAGGAGACGCAGCGCTGGCCGGTGGTCTTGAACGAACTCATCACCGCGGAGTGGACGGCGACGTCGAGGTCTGCCTTCTCCGTGATGACGATGCCGTTCTTCCCGCCCATCTCGCAGGCGGCGAGTTTGCCGGGTTCGCCGCCGACCTTGGAGGCGATTTCGTGACCGACTTCCGCGGAGCCGGTGAAGAGCACGGTGTCGATGCCGTCGTCGTCCACGATGCGCGCGCCGGCGTCACCGAAGCCCTGCACCATGTTGAACACGCCGTCGGGGATGCCGGCGTCCTCGAACATCTCCGCGATAATCTGGCCGCACCACGGCGTCTGCTCCGCGGGCTTCCAGACGACCGTGTTCCCCTCGACGAGGCTGACGGCCATGTGCCAGAACGGGATGGCGACCGGGAAGTTCCACGGCGTGATACATCCCACGGTGCCGCGGGGTTTCCGCCGCATGTAGGCGTCCTTCGACGGGATCTCGGAGGGAACCACGTCGCCGTGGGGGTGGCGGGCGTTCCCGGCCGCCCACTCGACCATGTGCCACGCCTCGGTCACGTCCGCCTTCCCCTCCGAAATCTCCTTCCCGCACTCCTTCGTGACGACCTCGCCGAGTTCCTCGTGGCGGTCGCGGAGCTCGTGGTAGATGTCCCAGAGGTACTCCGCGCGGTCGATGTAGGAGAGCGCCTGCCACTCCTCTTCGGCGTTGTTTGCGGCGTCGATTGCGGCGTCCACGTCCGCGTCCGTGCCGCGTTCGAACTCGCCGAGCGTCTCGCCGGTCGCGGGGTTCGTGCTCTCGAACGTCTCCGAGCCGTCGCCCGAAACCCACTCGCCGTCGATGTAGTGCTTGTAGGTACTCATCTCGGCAAAACCTGCGCGGTCTGGGAGTAAAAAGATAGGGACTTCTGCGTGGAACTGGCCGTTTCGACGAGGGACCCAGTATGGAACTCTCCGCATTTGTCCGCACGATCGCATCCGTGCTCACCGGACTCGGTGCCGTCCTCATCGTCCACCGCATCAAGCAGAACAGCCGTCAGTTCCGGCGGGACTTCGAGGACGAGCTCACGCGTGAGTACCGCGAACTCACGAAGGAGATGCCGGTGGAGATGCTTCTCGACGAGTCGAAGCCGCTGACCGAATCGGAGTTAAACCTCCTCTACAACTACGTGGACTTAACGAACGAACAGGTGTGGTTACGCCGAGAGGGGCGCGTTTCGCGGGAGACCTGGCTGAACTGGCGGGATGGGATCCGGTCGAACTTTCGACGGGAGAACTTCCGGCGGGGATGGGCGGTGATCTACTGGCGGACCGGAGAGGGGACGTTCGAGGATCTCGCGACGTTCTTCGAACGGGATTCCCCCGGTGACCCATACGACCCGTATCAGACGGCGTGAATTACGCGGCGGCCGACTCGATTTCGCCCTTGAGCGCGCCGGCGTCGAAGTCGTGGTCGGGCCGGATGTTCACGAAGTCGAGGAACTCCCAGGCGTCGAGGAGGTCGGTGGCGTCGTAGTGCTCGCACGCGGCGGCGACGGCGACGCTCGCGCCGACGAGCGGTTCGAGCACGGCGAGCGCGCACGCGAGGTCGTAGGCGCGCGCCGCGGCCTCCCGGCCCTCGCGGACGTTCGTCGCGTCGATGAAGTAGAGGTCGCCGTCGGAGACGAGGACGTTCTCCCCGCGGAGGTCGCCGTGCGCGACACCGTGGTCGTGCATCGCGCGGAGGCCCGCGAACAGCTCGGGCGCGTACGCCTCGATGTTCGCCGGGGGGAGGTCGTCGAGCGGCGTGAACTCGGGGAGGTATTCGAGGACGAGCACGCCCATGTCGTCGAACTCGAACACGTCCACGGGTTCCGGGACGTTCAGTCCGGAGTCCCGCATGCGTTCGGTGGCGTCGTACTCGTAGGCGGCCATCGCGTACGCGTCCTCGAACTGCTCGAAAAAGCCCTCGGTGCCCGAGGAGAACACGCCGAGGTTCCGCATTCCCGTGAACAGCGCGTGCACGGTCGCGTTCTGGGGCGTGACGACCTTCACGAAGTACTCGTCGTTCACCACGAACGGCGTCGAGAACCAGTTCTCCGCGTCGAGGAACGCCACGCGCACCGGCGACTCGCCGTAGCGCTCGCCGAGCTCGCGGGCGAGGGCTTCCAGCCGGTTCCAGGGAACCGTGCCGCGGACGAACCGCCGAACGCTCATACCGATACCTGGCTCGCGCGCCCCATATGCTTCCCGCCTCGCCGGGCCGTCCGGTGTGTTTATACTCTTGGTGGCAAATTTTGACGCATGGATTTCAGCGTCCCCGACGAACACCGGATGATTCGGGACACCGTCCGCGAGTTCTGCGAGGAGGAAATCGAACCCATCGCGCAGGACATCGAGGACGACCACCGGTTCCCCGCCGAAATCTTCGACGCGCTCGCCGACCTCGACATGCTCGGCGTCCCCGTCTCCGAGGACTACGGCGGGCTCGGCGCGGACTACCTCACGTATTCGCTCGTCGCGGAGGAACTCGGCCGCGTCTCCGGCTCCATCGGTCTCTCGTACGTCGCGCACACCAGCCTCGCCTCCAAACCCATCGAGCTGTTCGGCACCGACGAGCAGAAGGAGCGCTGGCTCCGCCCGCTCGCCGAGGGCGACTACCTCGGGTCGTGGGCGCTCACGGAACCCGGGAGCGGGAGCGACGCGAGCGACATGGACACCACCGCCGAACGCGACGGCGACGGCTACCGCATCAACGGCACGAAGCAGTTCATCACGAACGCCTCCGTCGCCGGGTCGGTGCTCGTGAAGGCCGTCACCGACCCCGACGCGGGCTACGACGGCATCTCCACGTTCATCGTCGACCCCGACGAGGACGACGGCTTCGAGGTCACGACCGAGTGGGAGAAGATGGGACTGAACGCCTCCCCGACCTGCGAAATCGTCTTCGACGACCTCTACGTCCCCGAGAACCGCCTGCTCGGCGCGGAGGGCGAGGGCTGGAAACAGACGATGAAGACGCTCGACGGCGGCCGCATCAGTATCGCCGCGCTCTCCACGGGCCTCGCGGAGGGCGCGTACCAGGCCGCGCACTCCTACGCGCAGGAGCGCGAGCAGTTCGGCAAACCCATCTCGAAGTTCGACGCCATCCGCGACAAAATCGTCAACATGTACCGGCGCACCGAACGCGCCCGCCTCCTCACGCACAAGGCCGCCACCGAGTACGACAAGGGCGAGAGCGTGAGCACGGAGTCCGCGCTCGCGAAACTCGACGCCTCGGAGGCCGCGCGGAAGAACGCCGAGGACGCCGTCCAGACCCTCGGCGGCTACGGCTACACCACCGACTTCGCCCCCCAGCGCTTCTACCGGGACGCCAAACTCATGGAAATCGGGGAAGGAACGAGCGAAATCCAGCACATGGTTCTGGGCCGCGAACTCGGCCTCTGACCTGGTGGACTCTGCAAGGGCGAGCGAACAGAGTGAGCGAGGGCTTGCGAGCGGGACGAGCGAAATCCAGCACGTGGTTCTGGGCCGCGAACTCGGCCTCTGACCCTAGAAGCCGACCGCGTGACCGTCTTTTCTCGGGTCTGAGCCGCCGACGAGGGTGCCGTCGTCGTCCCGCCAGACGACCTGGCCGCCGCCCCAGTGACCGCCGGCGTCGAAGAACGTGTCTTCGTCCACGACGCGGTGGCCGCGGCCTTCGAGGTTCGTCACCACGTCGTCGGGAATCCGGGTGGTTTCGAGCGCGACCCGGTTGTCCGCGAGCCAGCGGAACCGCGGCGCGTCCAGCGCGGCCTGCGGGTTCAGTTTCGCACGGAGGTTCGCGACGACCTGGAGGTGGCCCTGCGGTTGCATCGACCCGCCCATCACGCCCCAGGACGCGCGGAACTCGCCGTCCTCGCGGAGCATCGCGGGAATGATGGTGTGGAACGGGCGCTTGCCGGGTTCGAGGCTGTTCGCGTGGGCGGAGTCGAGGCTGAACGAGTGGCCGCGGTTCTGGAGCGCGAACCCGCCCGTGGTGAGCGCGCTCCCGAAGTTCATGTAGATGGAGTTGATGAAGGAGACGGCGTTCCCGTCGCCGTCCACGACGGTGAGGTAGACGGTGTCGGCGTGGTCGCCCGCCTTCGCGTCGCGGACGCTCGCGCGGTGGCCGATTTCGCGGGCGCGTTCCGCCGCGTACGACTCCGAGAGCATCGTCTCCAGCGGCACGTCGTAGGTGTCGGGGTCGGTGATGTGCTCGTAGCCGTCGGCGAACGCTATCTTGACGGCCTCGATGAGGTGGTGGAGGCGGTCGGGGTTCGTCGGGTCGTCGGGGAGGTCGAACTCGCTCGCGACGTTCAGCGCTTCGAGCGCGACCGTCCCCTGGCCGTTCGGCGGGTGTTCGAGGACTTCCAGGCCGCCGTACTCGGTGCTGATGGGGTCGGTCCACTCCGGGCTGTACGCTTCGAGGTCGGAGACGGCGAGTTCGCCGCCGTGTTCGCGCACGGTCTCCACGACCCCCTCGCCGATGGGGCCGCCGTAGAACGCGTCGATGCCCTCCGACTGGATTCGTTCGAGGGTGTCCGCGAACGCGGGGTTTCGGAGGGTGTCCCCGGCCTCGTACGGGTCGTCGTCCCCGTCGAGGAAGGTCTCGGCCGTCTCGTCGTACTCGCGGATTCGGGGGGCGGCCTGCGCGAACTGGCGGGCGACGAACTCGCTCACGGGCACGCCCTCCCGTGCGTACTCGACCGCGGGTTCGAGGAGCGCGCCGAGGCTCCGGGTGCCGTAGCGTTCCGCGAGCGCGTCCCAGCCCGCGAGCGCGCCCGGAACCGTGACCGGAAGCCCGCCGTCGGTCGGCATCGCCGGGTCGCCGCTCTCGTCGGTCGCGTCCGTGCGTTCGCGGTACGTCTCGATGTCCGCGCCGTCGGGTGCGGGGCCGCTCGCGTTCAAGGCCTCGTACTCGTCGTCGAACTGCGTGAGCGCGAACGCGTCCCCGCCGATACCCGTCATGTGTGGCTCCACGACGTTCAACACGGCCGCGGTCGCGACCGCCGCGTCCGCCGCGTTCCCGCCGTCTCGGAGGACGGAAAGGCCTGCCTGCGCGGCGACCGGATGGCTCGTCGCGACCATCCCGTTTCGCGCGTGTACGGCCGACCGCCGCGACTCGAACGCCCAGGGGTACTCGAAGTCCATACCGGCCTCTCGACGCTCGCCCCCAAAAGTCCACGCGCGACGGACGCGCTTGCCGGGACGCGGAAGGCTTCTTGACGACGGCGCGAGACACTCGCCTATGGAGTACACGACCCTCGGCGACACTGGCATGGAGGTCAGCCGCATCTGCCTCGGATGCATGAGCTTCGGCACCCCGGAGTGGCGCGAGTGGGTGCTCGACGAGGACGAGAGCCGGGAGATAATCGAACGCGCAATCGACCTCGGCATCAACTTCTTCGACACCGCGAACATGTACTCGAACGGCGAGTCCGAACGCGTGCTCGGGGACGTCCTCTCCGAGTACGACCGGGATTCGCAGGTCGTCGCCACGAAGGCGTTCTTCCAGATGGACGACGACAACCCGAACGCGGGCGGCCTCAGCCGGAAAGCCATCGAGCAGGAACTCGCGAACTCCCTCGACCGACTGGGGATGGACACTATCGACCTCTACCAGATTCACCGCTGGGACTACGACACGCCAATCGAGCAGACGCTGCGCGCGCTCGACGACGCCGTCCGCCGCAACCAGGTGCGGTACATCGGCGCGTCCTCGATGTGGACGCATCAGTTCGCGGACGCGCTCCACGCGAGCGACAGCCTCGACCTCGAACGGTTCGCGACCATGCAGAACCACTACAACCTCGCGTACCGCGAGGAGGAACGCGAGATGCTCCCCTACACCCAGAAGGAAGGCGTCGGCGTGCTCCCGTGGAGTCCGCTCGCGCGCGGCTTCCTCACCCGCCCCCACGAGGACATCGACGCCACCCGCCGCGGCGAGACGGAAGAACACATGTACGAACACCCCTACCGGGAGGGCGGCGGCCTCGAAATCAACGAACGCGTCGAAGAACTCGCCGACGAGAAGGACGTGACGATGGCGCAAATCAGCCTCGCGTGGGTGCTCCACAAGGACTGGGTGGACGCTCCCATCGTCGGCACCACGAGCGTCGAACACCTCGAAGACGCCGTCGAAGCCCTCGACATCGAACTCAGCGACTCCGACATCGACTACCTCGAAGAACCCTACCAGCCCGTGCCCGTCAGCGGCCACCAGTAACGAAACGAGCGGTGGCGGTACGGTGGCGGTACGGTCACGGTGCGGTCGCGGCGCGGTCGCGGCGCGGAGATTTCGATTCGGTGTTCTTCCGGTCGCCGGCGGCGACCGGTCTTTTTGGTCCAGATTTTTGCGGGGAGTGGGTCGCCGCCGGCGACCCCGACCCGGAAAAAGGTGGGCGTTTAGGGCCAGTTCCCGTTGCCCGTGTACGCGTCTACGACGCGTTGGATGGCGACGACGTAGGCGGCGGTGCGGAGGCTGGGGAGGTCGAGGGTTTCGTAGGCGTGGGTGAGTTCGTCGAAGGCGTCGGTGATGACGCGTTCGAGTTCGTCGTTGACGCGGTTTTCGGTCCAGGAGAAGCGCTGGCGGTTCTGCACCCATTCGAAGTAGCTGACTGTGACGCCGCCGGCGTTCGCGAGGATGTCGGGGACGACGGTGATGTCCGAGTCCTGGAGGACATCGTCGGCGTCGGGGGTGAGGGGGCCGTTCGCGGCTTCGACGATGACGTCGGCCTGTACGTCGCGGGCGATGTCTTCGTCGATGGCGTTTTCGAGGGCGGCGGGGACGAGGAGGTCGACATCGAGCGTGAGGAGGTCGCGGTTGGTGAGTTCCTCGGCGTCGTCGTAGCCGGTGACGTGCCCGGAGTCGTTCTTGAACTCCTTGACGGCGACGGGGTCGAGCCCCTCGGGGTCGTGGATTGCGCCGCTTGAGTCGCTGACGGCGACGACGGACGCGCCCTGTTCGTCGAGGAGTTTCGCGGCGATCCAGCCGGCGTTCCCGTAGCCCTGGACGGCGACGGTCGCGCCGTCGAGGTCCGTATCGAGGTAGTCGAAGACCTCGCGTGCGGCGAACATCACCGAGCGACCGGTGGCTTCGACGCGGCCCTCGCTCCCGCCGTTCTCGATGGATTTTCCGGTGATAACGCCGGGTTCAGTGGTGTTTTCGAGTTTCTCGTAGGTGTCCTTTATCCAGTTCATCTCGCGCTGGCCGGTGTTCACGTCGGGCGCGGGGATGTCCTTGTCAGCGCCGATGAACGGCCGGACTTCCTTCGCGAACGACCGCGTGAGGCGTTCGAGTTCGTCCGCGGAGTGCTCGCTGGGGTCGACGACGATGCCGCCCTTCCCGCCGCCGTAGGGGATGTCGACGACGGCGCACTTGTACACCATCCATCCGGAGAGGGCTTTCACTTCGTCGCGGGTGACGCCGGGGTGGTAGCGGATGCCGCCCTTGTAGGGGCCGCGGTCGCCGTTGAACTGGGAGCGGTAGGCGCGGAAGGACTCGATGCTGCCGTCGTCCATGTCGACGGTGAGGTTCGTCTCCAGCACGCGCTCGGGGTTCTTGAGTCGTTCGAGCACGTCGTCGCCGACGCCGTCGGGGAGGAAACCGGCGGCGTCCTCGATTTGCTCCTGCAGGTTCTCGAACGGATTGGACTCGCTCATCGACTGAACGAACCCCTCCGCTCCGAATAAACGTGATGGCTTCGGTATGGTAACATGAGATATTAGGTGTTTAATTATCTGCGTCGGCGCGGGCGACGATGCGCTCAGCCTGCGCGACCAGCGGCGCGTCCACCATCTCGCCGTCCACGCGGAACACGCCCCGCCCCGACTCGTCCGCGTCCGCCTTCGCCGCGAGCACGCGCTCCGCCCACTCCACGTCCGCGGGATCGGGGCGGAACGCGTCGTGAATCGGCGCGACCTGCGCGGGGTGGACGGCCATCTTCCCGTCGTAGCCGAGGCCGGCCGCGAACGCCGTTTCCTCGCGCAAGCCGTCGCCGTCCTCGATGTCCGTGTAGACGGTGTCGATGGCGTCCACGTCGGCGGCCGCCGCGGCGAGGACGACGTGCTCGCGCGCGTGCAGCACCTCCGTCCCCTCGTCGGTTCGGGTCGCGCCGATGTCCGCGGAGAGGTCTTCCGCGCCGAACGCCACCGCCTCGGTCGCGTCCGCCGCCGCCACCTCCTGCGCGTTCAGCACGCCCTCGGCGGACTCCACGAGCGCGAACACGGCCGCGTCCACGTCGTGTTCGCCCAGTAGGCGTTCGAGCGTCCGCACGTCGTCCGCGGACGCGGCCTTCGGGAGCATCACGGCATCGACGTGGTCGGACGCGGGCGCGAGCGCCGCCACGTCGTCGTCCGCCGCGACCCCGACGGGGTTCACGCGCACGCACACCTCGCAATCGGGGCGGAACGCCGGCGACGTCAGCACGTCCGATACCGTCGCGCGCGCCACGCCCTTCTTGTCCGGCGCGACAGCGTCTTCGAGGTCGAACACGAGCACGTCAGCGCCCGACTCGGGGGCCTTCCGCATCATCCCCGGCTGGTCGCCGGGCGTGAACAGGAGACTGCGTCGAACCATACCGCGAAAAAACACCGACGCGGCTTAGGTGTCGCGGCGGGCGAACAGCGCCACCGCGAGCGCGGCAATCACCGCGGCCGCCACGCCGAACCCGGGCGTACTCCCGCTGGACTCGGTCGTCTCAGTCGTCGTCTCTGTCTCCGTGATGGCCGCCGTCGTTCCCTCGGTCGTGGGGTCGTCGGCGTTCACGGTCGTGGTCGTCGTCTCCGTCGAGTTCGCGGCGGTCTCGGTCACCGCGAGCGCCGCGACGGCCGACCCGCCGCTCGACTGGTGGTTCACGTCCACGGGCACCTCGTACGTCCCCGCGGGGCCGTTCGCCACGTCCTCGTACACGACGACCAGCTGGTCGCCGAGCGAGAGGTCGTAGTTCCCGCCGAGGCCCACGGTCACGACCTGGCCGTCCCCGCCGACGCTCACGCTACTCACGTCGTCGGAGACGTTCACGTCCACGGTCGTCCCCGCGCTGTCGTTCCCGCGGTCGATACCGATCTTCACGACGTCGTTCTGCCCGACGGTACTCGCGTCAACGCCCGTCCCGCGGTAGTCTATCTGGAAGCCCGTCCAGGACGACCCGTCGTTCGCGCTCCCGACGACCGCCATCGCACCGTGCGTCACGCTCGCGTTCGGCGCGGCCGGCATCGACACGACCGACGCCTGCCGCGCACCCGACGCGTCCTCCGCCGTCGTCGTACTCGTGGTAGTCGGTTCCGCCGTGGTGGTCGGCTCCGCGGTCGTGGTCGGCTCCGCCGTGGTGGTCTGCGTCGTCGTGTCGTCACTCGTCGTCGTCGTTGTCGTGGTCGTCGTGGTGGTCGTTGTCGTGGTCGTCGTGGTGGTCGTGTCGGACTCGATGGTCAGCGTCGCGGACGTTTCGCCGCCGCTCGACTGGTAGTTCACGTCGAGACCGACCGTGTACGTCCCGGCGCTCGGGTTCTGCACGTCCTCGTACACGACGACGACCTCGTCGCCCTCGCCGATGTTGTAGTTCCCGCCGAGGCCGACGGTGAGCGTCTCGCCGTTGCTGTCGGCGCTCACGCTACTGAGGTCGTTCGAGACGTCCACGTCGATGGTGTCTCCCGCGGCGTCGTCCCCGCGGTCGATGCCGATCGTCGCCACGTCGTTCTGGCCGACGTCACTCACGTCCGTCTGTTCGTACGTGATTTCGAGGCCGGTCCACGACGACCCCGCCGCGCCGCCGTCCACGGTGGCGGTGACGGTGTGCGTCGCGGTCGCGTCCGGCGTGTTCGGGTCGGCGATGACCGACCCGTTGGTCGCCGCGACGGCCGCGCCGGCGATGAGGCCGACGGCGAGCAACGCCGCGAGAAGAGCGCTCGTGCGCGTCGAGAGTGAGGGCATATCTGTTACATTATGGCTCTCTGACACCGAAAAGGGTGGTGGCCGTTCGAACCGGCGGGGTTTTTCTCCCCGACTCGCGACCACCCCGGTATGCCCGGGAAGTACTACGAGGAGTTCGCGGTCGGCGAGACCATCGAACACCGGAAGTCCCGCACCGTCAGCGAGTCCGACAACCAGCGGTTCTGCGACATGACGATGAACCAGCAACCCCTCCACCTCGACGCCGAGTTCGCCGGCGACACCGAGTTCGGCGAACGCCTCGTCAACGGCCTCTACACGATGAGCCTCGCCGTCGGCCTCACGATTCCGGATACGACGGACGGCACCATCGTCGCGAACCTCTCCTACGACAACGTCGAACACCCCACGCCCGTGTTCCACGGCGACACCATCACCGCCCGCAGCACCGTCACGGACAAACGCGAGACCAGCGACGGCGAACGCGGCGTCGTCACGATGCACGTCGAAGCCCTGAATCAGAACGACGAGGTCGTCTGCGAGTTCGACCGCACCGCGCTCTCCCTCAAGAAAGAACACGCCGAGTAATCGCCGTCGAGCAGGAGTTTAGTTGTCGTCTTCGCGCCAGGTGTGCTCGCACTCCGTGCACACGAAAAAGCGCGTCTCGGACTCGTCCGCGCTCCGAATCTGCTGCATGTACCAGTACGCCTCGTCGTTCCCGCACTCGGGACAGCGCGCTTCCGTGGTCGGGAGGCCGGCGTTCTCGCCGTCCGTCTCGATGATGTCGCTCGCCTCCTGTTCCTCGGAGAGCACGTAGTTCGCGTCGGGGTCTTTCGGCTGTTTGTGCCCGCAGGAGTCACACACCCAGAGGTCGTCCTCCGCGTGCATCATCGAACCGCAGTCGTCGCAGAATTCCATGCCCGCCCTAGCGAGCGTCGTCAGTTAAGCCCCCCGACTTAGCCCTCCCCCTCGGACTGCCCGGGTTCCCCGACCGCCTCCGTCGGGAGGTTGTTTCGAATCTCGGCGTCGAGCATGCTCGGGTCGTCGAACACGTCCTCGTCGGAGCGCTCCACCACGTCCCCGAGCGGCTCCTCGCCGTCCGCGTACTGGAGGACGTACCCGTCGAGTTCGGAGACGGCGTCCCCGTGCGTCATCGGATACGGTAGGTCGGCGAGCGCGTCGTCGAGCTCGTTCAACTTGATACGCGTTACCATACTGGGGCGTCGCGGGCCTCCGCCTTAGTTCTTAGTCGAAATCGGGGTCGCGGTCTTCGAGGAACGCCGCCATGCCCTCGCGCTGGTCGGACGTGCCGAACAGGCCCGCCCACGTGCGGCGCTCGAAGTCGAGGCCGGCGTCGAGCGTGGTGCGGTGGCTCTCGTTGATGGCTTCCTTCGCGGCGGCAAGCGCGAACTGGGGTTGCGCCGCGAGGTCGCGCGCGAGGCTGTGCGCGTGGTCGCGAAGCTCGTCGTGCGCGATGACGTCGCCGACGAGGCCTTCCTCGTAGGCGTCGGTGGCGTCGATGCGGTCGCCGAAGTAAATCATGCGGCGCGCGGTCTCGTCGCCGACGAGCCGGGGGAGGCGCTGGGTGCCGCCCCAGCCCGGAATCACGCCGAGGTCGATTTCGGTCTGTCCGAGCACGGCGCGCTCGGACGCGACGCGGAGGTCGCAGGCGAGCGCGAGTTCGAGGCCACCGCCGAACGCGTAGCCGTTGATGGCCGCGACGACGGGCGCGGGGAACTCCTCGATGGCGCGCGTGAGGTCGTGGCCCTTCCGCGCGTACGCCTCCGCCTCGGCGGCCCCGATGTCCGACATGTACTCGATGTCCGCGCCCGCGACGAACGCCTTCTCGCCCGCGCCCGTGAGCACGACGGCGCGGGCGTCCCGGCGCGCGGCGTCCGCGAACGCGTCCGCGAGCGCGTCCAGCGTCGCCGCGTCAACGCTGTTCAGGCTCTCCGGACGCGTCACCGTCACCGTCGCCACGCCCTCCGAGACGTCGAGTTCGACGAGGTCGCTCATACCTCGGAACACGGCGACGGACTGCATAACGGTTGGGTTCGGGGCTTTCAGAAGGCCGAAATACCCCCGCGGCGAGATACCGGGTATGAGTCTCTCCGAGGAGGCCCGCGAGCGCCTCGCCGACATCGTGGAACTCCAGCCCACGAAGAACAAGACGCTCCAGGAGCGCTGGGGGATGGAGTCGGGGAGCGAGGTTCACCAGTTCCTCGAAGGCGAACTCAAGGACTACTACTACCGCGACGAGGACAGCCTCATCCGCGCGACCGCGGAGGCGCGCGCCCTCGTCACCGGCGAGGACGTCGGGGAGGACGACCCGCTCCGCGTCCACCTCAGCGACCTCGAACAACAGATCCTGGAAGTGCTCGCCGGCCCCGACGAGCGCTCGCAGAGCGTCGTCAGCGTCCTCCACGACCTCGAAAACGAGTTCGACGAGGCGTTCGACACGGGCGAGGTGCGGCGCGCGCTCCGCACGCTCGAACGCAAGGGCGTCGCCGACCTCATCTATCGAACCGTGCCGACGTTCCGCCTCGCCGTCCCCCGGGACGCCGTCGAACTCGCCGACTAACCCCGTCGCTCGCGTTCTCTCCGGTCGTCCAGCACGCGCTTCACTGTCTGCCCCGGCCCGCCTTCGATGGGCCAGCCCCGCTGTCGCCACTGCGGGGGTTCGGGCGAGAACTCGGGACACGACCCCGCGCACTCGCCCGCGGTCTGCTCGCGTCCCTTCGCGCGACAGTACGGCACGTAGCCGTCGCCCGCCCGCCGGAGGTCGAAGTGCCGGCAGTCGGGCCGCATCGTGTCCACGTACGACCGCCAGCCGCGCTCGTACGCGCGCTCCGCGAGCCACGACCGGAGCTTCGCCTTCCGCTCCGCCGGGACGTACTCGAACTCGCAGGCGTCGCTCCCCCGGTCGAGAATTCTGGTGCCCGGTCGCGCGGGGTCGAGCGCTCGCGGATGCCAGCGCACGTCCAGGTCGCCGTCCTCGAACACGAGGATGCCCGCTTCGACCGGCATCTCCTCGTAGAGGGCGCGGTCGCCCGACTCCGTGGCGACCCAGACCTCGTCCGCGAGCCCGAGCGCAACGTCGCGCTCCAGTTGGTCGGAGAGAGCGCGCGCCGCCGACGCGTCCAGGTCGGGCTTGTTCTCCACCGCGACGATGCGCTCCACCCAGTCCGGGTACGCGTGTTTCCGGCGGAGTTCGATGCGGCCGCCGCGCTTTCGCTTTTCCAGCACGCCGCGGGCCGCGCCGCGGTGGATGGTCTCGCGGACGTACCGCCACGGCACCTCGCCCTCCGGGAGCGCGTCCCGGTAGTACTGCCAGTCCGCGGGAGCGTGCCGACACACGAACAGGAGGTTCGGGTCGAGGCGCGTCCCGCCGAACCGGGCGCGCGCCGCGAACCCCTCCGGGTCGACTTCGAGAATCAGCGTGTCCCAGCGCCGCCGCTGCGTCCCGAGCTGGCGCGCGACGAAGAACTCGGTGTCCCGGTCGTCGAGCGGCCAGTCGGCTTCGAGCGCCGCGCAGACGCGGAGTTCGAAACTGAACTCCGCTGGCACGCTACCCCTCCTGTTCGACGCCCGCCTCGCCGTCCGCGTCCGCGTCGGCGTCCTCGGCGAGCGCGTCGTCGATGAACTCGTGGGCGTCCCGGAGGATGTCCCGCGGGCCGTCCTGCGTGATGGTGTTCACCGCCTGCTCGTAGTCGCGCCACTGGAGGTCTGAGTGTTCGCTGGACAGTTCTGCCGAGGCCTCGTACGACTTCGCGATGAAGAGGTGGACGGTCTTGTGGATGCGGTCGCCGCCCGCCTCGAACACGTAGTCGTAGTCGTCGCGGAAACCGTCGAGGAGTCTGAAGTCCTCGATACCGGCTTCCTCCTGAACCTCACGGATAGCCGTCTGCTGGAGTTCTTCGTCCCCCTCGACGCCGCCCTTGGGAAACTCCCAATCGCCGGGCCGGCTCTTGAGGAGGAGGTATTCGCGCCGGCCTCGCGTATCCCGAAAGAGGATCGCACCGGCGCTGGTTGCTTCAACCGTCATTACGTTATGTTACTTGTCTCCGGGTTAAGTGAATGTCGGACCCGCGCGACCCCGTGGCACGCGAGGGCGAAGGCACACGACTTTTCACGGTGGACTGCATCGTACCGTATTACCCAGTTCCAGCCATGACCTTCGTAACCAAGCTCACGTTCACGAGCGGGGACCGAGACACCCTCGAACGGGTCGTCCGGGACATCCGCGACAACGTACGACGAAAAGGCGCAGAGATCAAGGGCCCGCACTCGGACACGCCCGAGAACTACTACGTCTCTCAGTACAAATCCCTCGACGGGGACGAGTCAGACCAGTACGGCGCGTGGAACTACACCGTCTACCAGCGCCGCCTCGAAATCCACGGCCACGACGACCTCGCGCGCCGCGTGATGGAACGCGACCTCCCCGCAAGCATCCGCATGGAAGCGGACATCGAACGCGTTCAAGCGGTCGGCTCCACGGCATAACTTCTCACGACGCCCCGACCCCACACGTGGGGAGGGTGCGGCCAACCGAATCCGATAGCACCGCGAACAGACACCAGAGCGACGCCTCCGACAGCGCCGCTGTAACGGAGACGGCGGGCGGTTTCGACGATAGCGTTCGGACGAACGACCGAGTTCTCCGGACCGCGTTCGTCCGGTTCACTCGCAGCTTCGCCGAGATATTTTTATTGCCAGAACGCGGAGCGCTCTCGCCCTTTTTAGTCGAGGTTTTTGCGGCGAGCGGGTCGCGGAAGGCGACCCCGAGCCGTAAAAAGTCCGTTAGAAGGCGTTCGCTTCCGCCGTGATGTCCGCGTGCAGTTCCTCGCGGAGGGCGGAGTGGACGTGACAGATGTCCTCGCCGCGCGCGACGATGTCGTCGAGGTCGTCCTCGGGGACGTCGGCTTCGACCTTGATGTGGAAGCGGATGGCTTCGAGGTCGTCGTCGTCGTCCAGGTCGGCTTCGGCGTCGATTTCGATTTTGCCGAGGTCGTCGTAGTCGCGCTGCTGGCCGCCGACGCGGAACGCGGGAATGTAGCAGGACGCGTAGTCCGCGACGAGGGTGGCGTTGGGGTTCGGGCCCTCCTGGTCGGTGGCGTCGATGGTGAGTTCGAAGTCGCCGATTCGGGAGCGCGTGACGAAGCCCTCCTCCGAGGTGCTGGTGATGTCGATGTCCGTCATTGCGTTCGAGTGGTCGCCCGGAAAATAGGTAAGCGTTGTCCCTTCGGTACGCGTGGCCTCGACTCGGGCGCGCGACCGTCAGAGGGGGAAGGTCTCGTCGCCGTCGAGCACGTGGACTTCGGCGTCGCTCCCGGTGGCTTTGACTTCCTTCACGAAGTCGTCGGTGTCGATTTCGATGGGCGGGAAGCTATCGTAGTGCATCGGGAACGCGTGGTCGACGTCGAGCCAGTCCACGGCGACGGCGGCCTGCCAGGGCCCCATGGTGAAGTGGTCGCCGGCGGGGACGGCGGCGGCGTCGGGTTCGAGGTAGGGCGCGATGACGTCCTTCATCTCGGAGTGCAGGCTGGTGTCGCCGGCGTGGTAGAACGTCGTGGAGTCCTCGTCGGCGACCTGCGTGGGTTTCGTGTCCGAAATCACGAACCCGGCGGGCATCCCGCCGGTCGCGCCGTAGTCGGTGTCGATGCCGTTCGAGTGGTCGGCGCGAACCATCGTGACGAAGGCGTCGCCGGCCTCGAACGTGCCGCCGAGGTTCATGCCGGTGCCGTCCTCGACGCCGTACTCGTCGGTGAGGTAGCTGATGATTTCGGGCGTCGAGACGAAGTGCGCGCCGCGGAAGCGATCCGAGTCGGCGATGTGGTCTGCGTGGCCGTGCGTCACGAGGACGTAGTCGGGGTTGAGTTCCTCGGGGTCGGTGTCCGTCTTCGGGTTGTCGAAGAACGGGTCGATGAGGAGGCTCGTGTCGCCGACTTCGACGCCCCAGGTCGCGTGGCCGTACCAGGTGAGTTCCATTGCGGCCGTCGATACGGACGTGCGACCCATAAATCGTACCGCCGACGCTCGGTCTTCTGTTTCCACAACGCTTACGCCCCGCGTCTCGAACGCGTAGGTATGCATCACGTCCGATTCCGCGATCCCGCGGGCGCAGTCAGAGACGGCGAGTACCACGGCGACGAAGTGTCCTTCGGCGGCCGAACCTACGACATCGACGACGTGGAGGTTCTCCCGCCGACCGACCCGACGAAGGTCGTCTGCGTCGGTCGGAACTACGCGAAGCACGCCGAGGAGCGCGGTGAGGACGTCCCCGACCGCCCCCTGCTCTTTCTGAAGCCGCCGAACGCCGTCACCGGCCCGGGCGCGACCGTCACTCTCCCCGAGGGCAAGTACTGCGAGCACGAGGCCGAACTCGCCGTCGTCATCGGGAAGGAGGCGAAGAACGTGGACGCAGAGAACGCAGAGGAGTACATCGCGGGCTACACCGTCGCGGACGACGTGTCGAACCGCGACGACCAGGACGCGGAGAAGAACTGGGTTCGCGGGAAGGCGTTCGACGGCGCGTGCCCGCTCGGCCCCGTCCTCGCCGACCCCGAACACCTCCCCGAGGACGCCTCGATTTCGCTCCGCGTGAACGGCGAGACCCGCCAGGACTCCAGCATCGAGCACTTCATCTTCGAGATTCCCGAGCTCGTCGAGGAGATCACGAGCTACCTCACGCTCGAACCCGGCGACGTAGTCATCACGGGGACGCCCGAGGGCGTGAACGAACTCACCGACGGCGACCGCGTGGAGGTCGAAATCGAGGGCGTCGGCACCCTCGAACACACCGTCGAGCGCGCCTGAGCTAGATTCCGGGGACGCCGAACGCGTCGAACTCGTCCTCGAACGCGCCGAAGGATTCCGCGAACGCGAGCACGACGACGAGCGTGAGCCACGCGACGAGCGTGATGAGCGCGGCGTTCACCCAGCCGCCGGGGTAGCGGTGTTTGACGACCCAGAGGTAGGCGAGGAAGACGAGGATGGGGCCGAGGAGGGGAATCCAGCCGAGGAACGTCGCGGTTATCGCCCAGACGATTGCGCCGACCAGCGCGGTGACGACGGCGTGACTGTAGTCGTCAACGCCGGCGACGACGCGCCCGCCGACGTAGATGCCGAACCCGCCGACGAGGAGGCTGACGACGAACAGGACGAGACCGCTCGTGAGTGGTGCCATATGCGGTCGAAGGACGGCCGACTACTTAAACGAGGTTGCCGGCGAGCGCGGCGGCGTCGAGCAGGAGAAGGACGCCGACGAGCGCGGCGGCGAGGAGGAACGGCCGCGCGTTCTCCGCGGGCGTGCGAACCTTCCCGGAGTCGGCGGCGTCCGTCAGCCGGGAGACGCCGACTTCGACGAGGCCGGTGAGGACGAACCAGAGGACGACCATCGTGAGGACGAGGTGGCTGTTCGGGTCGTCCGGGAACCGGCTGGTGTAGTCGAGGACGCTCCAGAGGCCGATGCCGGAGAGGAGCATCAGCGCGCTGGAGACGCGGTTGATGGTGCTGAGCTTCCCGGCGACGGCGGCGAGCACGCCCGGGGAGGCGTCGCCGGCGCGGCCGAGCGGGAGAACGGCGTACGCCGCGAACAGGACGCTTCCCGTCCAGAGCGAGGCGAACACCAGGTGGAACGCGTACAAGGCTGTCTCGGTGAGTGCCATACCCATCCTGGGGGCGGCGGCGACTTGAAACCCGCCGGGACTGACTTTGCGCGGGCGTCCGAACCACGGGTATGGTCGCGCGAATCGTGGTTGACGACGACCCGAAGTACGACCCGAGCGCGTTCGAGCGCGCCGTCCCGGACGCCGCCGTCGCCGTGGGAGACCTCGACACCGCGGCGGGCCTCCGGGCGCACGCCGACGCGGACGTGTGGGTGACGCCGAGCACCGCGCCCGTCACCGCGGACGTGCTCGCGGACGCGAGCGTTCGACTGATAGCGCAACCGAGCATCGGCGTGGACAACGTGGACGTGGCGGCCGCGGCGGCGCGCGGCGTGACGGTGGTGCACGCCGCGGACTACTGCGTGGACGAGGTGGCGACGCACGCCCTCAGCCTCCTGCTCGCGTGCGTTCGAAGCGTCCCCGCCTACGACGCGAGCGTCCGCGACGGCGAGTGGGACTGGCGGGTCGGCGCGCCCATCCACCGGCTCGCGGGCGCGACCGTCGGCCTCGTCTCCTTCGGCCCCATCGCCCGCGCGTTCCGCGACCGCCTCCGCGGGTTCGACGCCGACGTGCTCGCCTACGACCCCTACGTGGACGCCGACGTGATGGCGCGCGAGAACGCGGAGAAAGTCACGTTCGAGGAGCTCACCGCGCGCGCCGACCACGTCAGCGTGCACGCGCCCCTCACGGACGAGACGCGCGGCCTCGTCGGCCGGGACGCCCTCGCCCGCCTCCGGGACGACGCGGTGGTCGTGAACGTCGGCCGCGGCGGCGTCGTGGACGAAGCCGCGCTGGTGGACGCGCTCGAATCCGGCGACATCGCCGCCGCCGGCCTCGACGTGTTCGAGACCGAACCCCTCCCCGCGGAGTCCGCGCTCCGCGACCGGGACGACGTGGTGTTGACGCCGCACGCCGGCTGGTACTCCGCGGAAGCGATGGCCGACGCGAACGAGTCCGTCGCCGCGGACGTGCGGCGGTTCCTCGACGGCGAGACGCCCGCGGGACGCGTCGACCCGGACGCCGACTGGCTGTAGGGAGGCTTAAGGCCGCCCGGGCGCTCGGTTCACCCATGCACCCACGGGACCTCTCCGACCACGTCGAGTACCAGGCGGGTCGGGGAATCGAGGAGGTCGCGCGCGAGCTCGGCCGCGACCCCTCGGAGTTCGTGAAGCTCGCGTCGAACGAGAACATGTTCGGCCCAAGCCCGCTCGGAGCGGAGGCCGTCCGCGAGACCGCGACCGACGTTCACCACTACCCGACCGCCGACCACGCCGACCTCGTCGCGCGCATCGCCGACGAGTGGGACGTGACGGACGACCAGGTCTGGCTCGCGAACGGCGGGGACGGCGCGCTCGACTACCTCGCGCGCGCCACCCTCGAACCCGGCGACGACGTGCTCGTGCCCGACCCCGGGTTCTCGTACTACGGGATGACCGCGCGCTTCCACCACGGCGGCGTTTCGACCTATCCGGTCGAGCGCGACGACGGCTTCTCGCTCACCGCGGACGCCGTCCTCGACGCCTACGACGGCGAGCGCGTCGTCTTCCTCACCAGCCCCCACAACCCCAGCGGCGGCCGGTTCACGCTCGACGCCGTCGAGGAAATCGCGGAGGAGACGGACGAGGAGACGCTGGTGGTCGTGGACGAGGCGTACGGCGAGTTCACGGACGCGCCGACCGCAATCGACCTCGTGCGAACCCGGGACGGCGTCGCCGGGTCGAACCCGGCGGCCAGTCGCGCGAAGCGCGACGACGTCGTGGTTCTGCGGACGTTCTCGAAGGCGTACGGGCTCGCGGGCCTCCGCCTCGGGTACGCGGTAGTGCCCGAGGCGTGGGCGGACGCGTACCGGCGCGTGAACACGCCGTTCGCCGCGAACCTCGTCGCGTGTCGCGCCGGGCTGGCCGCGCTGGAGGACGACGAGCACGTCGAGCGGACGGTCGAGACCGCGGCGTGGGCGCGCGAGTACATGACCGAGCACATCGACGCGCGCGTGTTCGAGAGTCACGGGAACTTCGTGCTCGTCGAAGTCGGGGACGCCGCGGCGGTCGCGGACGCCCTGAAGCGCCGCGGCGTCATCGTCCGCGACTGCACGAGCTTCGGGCTGGACGACTGCATCCGCATCACGTGCGGCACGAAGGAGGAGACCGAGACCGTCGTCGCGGAGCTGAACGAGGTGCTCGCGGAGTGAGAGTCGCGGTTACGGGTACGCCGGGGACGGGGAAGACGACGGCCACCGACCTCGTGGACGCCGACCTCGACGTGATTCACCTGAACGACGAAATACGCGAGCGCGGCCTCTACACCGAACGCGACGAGGAACGGGACAGTCTCGTCGTGGACGTGGACGCCGCCCGCGAGTGGCTGGACGGCCGGGACGACGTGCTCGTGGACAGCCACCTCGCGCACTACTTCGACGCCGACATCTGCATCGTCCTGCGCTGTCACCCGCGCGAACTCGACCAGCGGCTCCGCGAGCGCGGCGAACCCGAACCGAAAGCCAGGGAGAACGCTGAATCCGAAGCGCTCGACGTGATTCTCGCCGAGGCGGTCTCCGAGTTCGGGGAGAACCGCGTCTACGAGATAGACACGTCGAACCGGCCGCCCGAAGAAGTCGCGGGCGACATCGAAGCCGTCATCGCGGGCGACCGCGACCCGAGCGCGGGCCGCGTGGACTTCACTGACTACCTATGACGCTCGATCAGTACCGCTCGCTCGCCTCGCGCATCCTCCGCCCGTTCGTCCGCCTCTCGGTCAGACTGAACCTCACTCCGGACGGCATCAGCGTCGCCGCGTTCGCGCTCGCCGTGCTCGCCGCCGGCGCGTTCTATCGGGCCGGCCCCGGCCCCGACTGGTGGTACGGCGTCGGCGCGCTCCTCGTCCTCCTCAACGGGATGCTCGACCTGCTCGACGGAGCCGTCGCGCGCGAACTCGACACGGACAGCCCCGCCGGCGACCTCCTCGACCACGTCCTCGACCGCTACGCCGACATCGTCATCCTCGCCGGCCTCGCCGCCGGCATCGAACAGTACGCGCTCGGGTTCGCCGCCGTCACCGGCGTCCTGATGACCTCGTACCTCGGCACGCAGACCGAGGCCGTCGGCCTCGAACGCCAGTACGGCGGCCTCCTCGGGCGCGCCGACCGCCTCGCGCTCGTCTGCCTCACCGGCGGCATCTCGGTCGTCGTCCCCGTCGTCGCGGACGTGAGCGTCGTCGCGTGGCTGCTCGGCCTGTTCGCCGTCGTCGGCCACCTCACCGCCCTCCAGCGATTCCTCGGCGCGTGGCGAGACCTCCAGTAACCGGCGGCGTGCGTTTTAAGCCGCTCCCGGAGCTAGATTCTCTATGGTTCAATGCGAGATGTGTGGCGCGGAGACGGCGTCCCCCAAGACCATCAAGGTCGAGGGCGCGGAACTCGACGTCTGTGACGACTGCGCCGACTTCGGCACCGAAGTGAAGACCCAGTCGTCGTCCGCTACGTCCACCAAGTACTCCACGTCCTCCAGCAGTTCCTCGGGCGGCTCCAGCGGCTCCAGCGGCTCCTCCGGCGGGTCGTCGAACACGCGCCGCCGCGACATGTTCGACGAGATGGAGGAGGTCGCGTCGGACTACGACGACCGAATCCGGAACGCCCGCGAGTCCGCCGGCCTCAGCCAGGAGGAACTCGCGAAGGAAATCAGCGAGAAAGCCAGTCTGGTGCGGAAGCTCGAACGCGGTGCGATGCTCCCGAGCGACAGCGTCCAGAAGAAACTCGAAAAACGCCTCTCCATCACGCTCACCGAGTCGTCGAGCGGCGACGACGACTGGGAGTCCGAGAGCGGGGGCTCCGGCCTCACCCTCGGCGACATGGTCAAACGGAAGGACTAACCGCCGTTCTGCGCGCTCGTCTCCTGCTCGACACCCATCGCGTCGAACAGTTTTCGCTTCACCGCCTCCTCCGTCAGCGTGAGGAGGGTTTCGCGGTTCTCCTCCGAGGACTCGATGCCCGTGAAGATGCCGAGCGGAATCTCCGCGGACGCCTGCGTCGAGTGCCCCGCGGCCTCCCCGATGTCCGTGAACGCGTCCTGCAGCACCTTCCCGATGTTCAACCGGATGTCCTTCGAGCGCGCCGCGAGGTAGATGGTGTCGTCCACGATACCGAACACCGCCGTCGTCGTGATGCCCTCCAGGTTGAGGAGTTGCTGGGCGGCCTGCGCGAGCGCGTCCCTATCCCGAATGAACCCCGCGTCGCTGACGAGGTGGCTCCCCCGAACCTCGCGGTTCGTGATGGCTTCCGCGAGCACGTCCAGGGTCTCCGGACTCATGTTCGGGGATTCGACCTGTTCGAGCGTGTCGTGGTCGGCGAACGGATACAGGTAGGCCGCCGCGGTGAGGTCCGCGGGCGTCGTGTCCCGCCGGAAGTCGAGCGTCTCGGTTCGAATCCCGTACAACAGTGCGGTGGCGACCGCCTGGTCGACGCTCAGGTCGAACTCCTGGATGTACTTCGTGAGAATCGTCGATGTCGAGGAGACGTTCGGCCGCACGTCCACGAACTCCGCTTCGACCTCGCCCTCCGTCTCGTAGTGGTCGATGTAGATGTCCACGTCCGCATCGACCTGCAGTTCGCCCGCCTTCGCGGGGTCGATGAGCGCGACCGTGTCGTACTCAGAGATGTCCACGCTGTCGTACGGCGTGAGTTCGAGTTCGAGCAAGTTCACGAACGCCCGGTTCTCCTGGTGGCCGATGTCGCCGAAGTAGAGGATGTCCGCTTCCGCGCCGAGGTGTTCCGCGATAGACCGCAGCGCCGCCGCGGACGCGATGGAGTCCGGGTCGGGGTTGTCGTGCGTCAGAATCGCGAGCTTGCTCGTCGACGCCGTGATGACGTCCGCGAGCTGGCGGGCCTTGTACTCCAGTTCGCCGGATTCGAGCGCGCGGAGCGCCGCGTCCGCGATGACGTTCGACGGATTGATGACCACGTCCGCGCCCAACTGCGTGAGCTCGTCCGCCGTCACCGGGTCGCTCGCCCGCGCGACCACGAACTGGTCTTCGTTCCGGTCGCGGATGTTCTCCACCGCGGCCTCGTTCGCCTCGATGTCCGAGGACATGATGAGCACCACGTCCCGGTCGTCCACGAGCTCCGCGACCCCGTCGTCCCGGATGTCGGCGGCTTGCGCGTTCAAATCCTGGTCGCGCAACGCCTCCACGCGCGACTCGTCCTTGTCCACGATGAGCACGTCCTTCCCCCGCTCGACGAGCTCCTCCGCGACGGAGTGCCCGACGCTCCCGCAGCCGAGAATCGCGTACGTGGACATCGACGAAATCGTAGCCCGGCTACTCATGTACGAACGCGTACCCCCCGGCCGTACTTAGTCCTCCCGACAGCCCCCGAGAACCACCCACACGCGACCCCCAGAAGGAAACCTATTTTACCGTCCCGCGGATACGAGGAATCACAGGGCCGGTAGCTCAGTTCGGCAGAGCGTCTGACTCTTAATCAGACGGTCGCGTGTTCAAATCGCGCCCGGCCCGCTTCTCCCGCGAACCACGCTGGCGAGCACCGCGTGGGTGTGCGGCTTATTACCCCACGCGTCCTATGAGTCCGGGATGGCTCGCGGGGCCGTATTGTTGTGTGAGTGTCTCGTTTTCCCGTCAGTGGTTCCGGAAACCCGAAAAGCCATTTTGGTTCGGGCGCTGTTTGTAGACGTTCGTGGTATCTCTCTCGGGAGTCGTCGTGTTGGTGTGCGTGCTCGCGGGAGGCGTGGGGTCGCTCGGTCTCGCGTGGTTCCTGCGCCGGCATCGCGGGCAGGGCGGCGCGTCCTGGTTCATGGTGACGCTGGCCGCGCAGGGGGTGGCGGCGCTCGGGTACGGCATGGGGTTGGTGGTGTTCGAGTCGGCCTGGCGGGCGTTCACGGAGGCGTGGTTCCTCGCGGCGTTCATCTGGGTGGGGCCGTTCTTCCTGGCGTTCGCGCTCGAATACACGGGGCGGAGCGCGGTGCTGTGGACGTGGGCGTTCCGGGGGTTGCTGGCGGCGACGGCGGCGGGGTCGGCGCTCGCGTTGACGCAGCCGCTACACGGGTGGTTGTGGCGGGAGTTCCGGGTGGTGGAGACGCTGGGGGTCGCGGGCGCGCTCTACGAGATTCAGCCCGCGGGGTACGCGGCGATAGTGGTGTGTCTGGTGGCGGTCGGGGTCGCCGTCCTGTTGCTGGTGGAGGCGATGCTGGCGTACGGCCCGCTCTACCGCCGGGAGACGGTGGCGGTCGCGCTCAGCACGGTGCCGCCCGCGCTCGGGTTCGTGCAGTGGATAACGGGCACGGGGCCGTGGCCGGCGCTGAACCTCCTGGTGGTGTTGCTGGTGGCGCACGTGGCGTTCGACGCGTACGCGTTCGTCGGGACGCACATGTTCGAGACGAACCCGGTGACGCGGCGCGCCGCGGAGCGCAACGCCCTCGACGACCTCGACGAACCCGTGCTGGTGTTGGACGCGGGCGACCGCGTGGTGGACGCGAACGCTCGCGCACGCACCGTGTTCGACGTGCCGCCCGCGAGCGACCTCCCGGTGCCGTTCACGGGCGTGACGGGCCAGTCGCTCGACGCGGTGCGGGACGCGGGCGAACTCTCCACGGCGGGGGCGGCGGGCGGCGTGTTCGCGGTGTCGTACACGCCGCTCACGGACTCCCGCGGCGCGTCCGTCGGCGGCACCGTCATCCTCTACGACATCTCGGACGAACGCCAGCGCGAACAGGAACTCACCGTCCTGAACCGCGTGCTCCGGCACAACCTCCGGAACAAGATGACGATAATCCGAGGGCACGCGCAGTCGATGCGCGCGGAACTCGACGACGAACGCCTCGAATCCCAGGCGGACGCCATCGTGTCGTCGAGCGACGGCCTGCTCGCGGTCGCGGAGACCGCGCACGAGTTCCGGCGCGTCCGCGAGCGCGACCGCGAGTGGGAGTCCGTAGACGCCGCGGCGACCGCCGCGGACGCCCGCGAGGACGTGCTGGCCGACTGGCCGGACGCCCGCGTCGAGGTCGCGGCGGTCACGGACGACCCGGTCGTCAGAACCGACCGCGCGGTGCTCGGACTGCTCCTGTCGAACCTCGTCGAGAACGCCGTCTCGCACGCCGACGACGACCCCAGCGCGGTCGTTCGCGTTCGCGACACCGAGGACGGCCGGGTGGCGGTCGAGGTGCGGGACGACAACGCCCGGATTTCGGACGCCGAACTCGCGCCGCTGCGCGCGGGCACCGAAACCCCGCTCAGTCACGGGAGCGGCGTCGGCCTCTGGGTCGTGACGTGGTGCGCGGACGCGCTCGGCGCGTCGCTCGACTTCGCGTACGACGACGGGAACGTCGTCACCGTCACGCTCCCCGACCGCCGCGACGCGACCTAGGCCGGGTCGTTCAGCGCCGTGTCGGGACGACCGCCCTCGTAGACGGTGCGGACGTGCTCGGCTGTGGCGAGGCTGACGGCGCGCGCCGCTTCCGCCGTGAGGCCGGCGTTGTGCTGGGTGAACACCGCGCGCTCCCGATCGAGGAGCGGGTCGTCCGCGGTCGGCGGCTCCGTCTCGTACACGTCCACGCCAGCGCCCGCGATGTCGCCGGATTCGAGCGCGTCCACCAGCGCGGCTTCGTCCACGACGCCGCCCCGCGCGGTGTTCACGAGCACACCGTCGTCGGGGAGCAGTCGGAGTTCCTCGCGACCGACGACGTGCCGAGTGTCCTCGGTGAGCGGGACGTGCACGCTCGCGTCGTCCGCCGCCTCGAACACCGCCCGAACCGACTCCACGAGTTCGACGTGCTCCGGGAGAACGCCGGGGTCGACGTAGGGGTCGTAGGCGACGCAGGAGACACCGAACCCGGTGAGGAGGGCTGCGAACCGACGACCGGCGTTCCCCGCACCGACCAGACCGACCGTCCGCCCCGAGAGTTCGTGGCCCTCGAAGTCGTGGCGTCGCCAGTCCGCCTGGCGGGTCGCGGCGTCCGCGCGCACGACCTGGCGCTTCGCGGCGAGCAGGAGCGTGAGCGCGTGCTCCGCGACGGCGTTCGTGTTCTTCCCGGGCGTGTTCGCCACGAGCACGCCGTTCCGGGTCGCCGCGTCGATGTCGACGTGGTCGACGCCCGCGCCGTGCTTCACCACCACGCGCAGGGAGTCCGCGGCGTCGAAGAAGTCGGCGGTCAGCGGAACCGTGCGCGTGATGACCGCGTCGAACCGGCCGGCGTCGGCGACCAGCGCGGCCTCGTCCGCGTACTCGCTGATGGAGACGAAGGACGCGAAGTCGCTGAGTTCGTCGGGGCCGCTCGGGTCGATGGTCGCCGGCAGGAGCACCGTCCACGTCTCGGACATACGCTCTCCCTCGGGCCGTACCGCAAAAACGCTCCGCTTTCCGCGAAAAACCGAACCGGGGTCAGTAGAGTCGTTCGACGAGCCAGTACGCGCCGCCGCCCAGGACGGCCCCGGCGAACAGGCCGACGAGGAGGAGCGGCCAGAAGCTCCCCGGGAGGAGTACCGGGACGGCCGCGACTATCGTTAGGAACACCATGATACCTGCGGGGACGGCGAATCCGCTTTCGTCCGTGACCATACGCCACGATTCGGACGGCGGGTATTTTTCTTTGCGGGTTCTGTTCGGTTCGTTCTTCACCCTGGGACGCACACCGTCGCGTATGAGTCTCGACTCGCTCCCGCCGCGGCCGCTCACGGTTCCGGAGGGACGCGCCCTGCACCGCTCCGAATCGTTCCGTATGGCCGCGCCCGCGTCCGCGTCCTCGAAACGCGGCCGGGACACGCGACTGGTGTCCGCGCTCGTGCTCGTCACCGGCGACACCGTCTACGGCGTCGGGTACGACGTGGAACAGGAGGGCTGGCAGACCGTCTTCCGCGAATCCTACGGCACCGTCGGGGAGGCGGACGACCTCGCGGCCGAGGCGAACGACGACCTCCGCGAGTGGGTCGGCCACCGCGAGGAGTCCTTCGGCGAGGTCGAGGAGGGAATCGAAGCGACCGAGGAGGAGAGCGAGCGCGCCCGCCTCCTGTTCGAACAGTACGACGAACTCGCAGACGAGGGTCAGTAGAGCGCGTCGATGACGCGTTCGCGCGTCTGCGCCGTACTGCCCGAGTTGTCGATGACCGTGCAGGAGTCCTCTATCGGCTCGAACTCCTCCTTGTAGAGTTTGTACACGTCGAAGTCCGCGTCGCTCGCGTCGTCCGTGCGCGCGGCGATGCGCTCTCGCACCACGTCCTCGTCGCACTCCACGCGCACGAGGCGGAACCGCGCGTCGTGGTCGGCGGCGAGGTCGCGTGCGCGCTCCCGGTGCATCGCGCGCTTGAAGGTTCCGTCCACCACGACGGATTCGCCGCGCGCGAGGCGGGTGGCTGCCCGCGAGAACAGTTCGTCGTACACTCGGCGGAGTTCCGCTTCCGTGTAGTCGGGGTCGTCCACCACGTCCCCGCGGACGATGTCGGTCCGCAGGAGGTCGGGGTCGCCGTCCACGCGCTCCCGTATCGTCTCGGCCACCGTCGTCTTCCCGACGCCGGGGAGTCCGCACACGACCACCAACTCGGGTCTGCCGCCGTCCGCTCGCGCACTCATCGTACGAGTACGTGGAGGGGCCGACCGATTAATCAAGGTGTGGAAACGTCCTCGTCGCCGAGTTCGTCCTCGCTGAGTTGAATCACGGACTCATCCTCGTCCTCCGTCATTCCCGTCGTCATCAACAGCCGGATGGCGGCGCGCACGCTCAACTCGGACTCGTGCGCCTGGCTCTCCGGCACGAGGATGAGCGACCCCTGCGTCGGGTTCGGACTCCCCGGCACGAACACGTTGTACGCCTCCTCGCCCGCCACGTCCTCGACGCCCGCGGGACTGTCACCGGTCTTCAGGCCGAGGCGGTAGACGCCGTCCTGCGGCCACTCCACGTACACGACGGACTCGAAGTCCGAACTCCGCGTCGTCACCGACGACACCATCCCCCGGATGCTCCCGTAGATGGTGCGGAACACGGGGATGAACGTCACCACCCGGCCCGTCCGCCCGAACACGCGCTTTCCGACCGACCACTGCGCGACCGCCCCGACGACGGTGACGCCCACGACGAACAGCACCAGCGCGAGCAGTTGCGCGAGCAGGAGGTTGTTCGCGGTGAACGTCGCGAGCCGCGACCCCTCGATGAGCGGCGCGAGGAATCCGGTCACCCACGAGAACACGAACTGAAGGATGACGAGCGTCACGAGCAACGGCGCGACCAGTATCAACCCTGCCAGGAAGTCGCTCTTCAACGAGGTCTTGATTCGCATACTCGAACCCCGTCCGCACCCAGAATAAACGTAGGGGACGCAGACCGAACCACCACGAACACATCGTATCCCCGCGGTCGTGAAGCTGGAGCGGAGACGGTCACAGAGAGAAACGGTAGCGGGCGGGAAATTGGATAGTACCGCGAGCGCCGTCGGCGCTCGCGGCCTTTTTCCCTCCAGGTTTTTGCAAGCGGGGGTTCGCGGAGCGAACCCTCCGCAGTAAAAAGGTGGGCTAGTAGATGAGTTCGTCGTCGTTCTCGACCATGTAGAGGGTGCGGGCGGAGATGTTGACGGCGTGGTCGCCGATGCGTTCGAGGTCGCGGATGGTGAGGAGCATGCGGGAGACGTCCTGCATGAGGCTCTCGATTTCGTCTTCGGTGGTGTCGTCTTCGACTTCGGTTTCGATGAGGTCGCGGACGACGGTCTGGCTGGCGTCCTCGCACATGGCGTCGATGTCGTCGTCGCGGTCGGCGATGGCGAAGCAGGCGTCGGCGTCCTCGTTCGCGTAGGCGTCCATGGCGTCCTCGACCATATCGACGGTCTCCTGGCCGATGGCGTGGATGTTGACCTCGGGGAACATCTCGTGTTCGGCGTCGAGGGTGTACTCGCCGAGGTTGACGGCGAGGTCGGCGATGCGTTCGAGGTCGGTGATGATTTTGAACGAGGACGCGATGAGACGGAGGTCGCCCGCCACGGGCTGTTGGAGCGCGAACAGATTGATGCAGTCCTGTTCGAGGTCGAGGTAGAGGTCGTTCACCTCGTCGTCGCCCGCGATGACGTCCTTCGCGAGTTCCTCGTCGGACTGCTGCATGGATTCGAGCGCCATGCGCAGGCGGTCGGTGACGACTTCACTCATGTAGAGCACGTCGTTGCGTAACGCTTCGAGTTTCTCTTGATAGGATTCTCGTGGCATACTGTGTTACCCGAACTTGCCCGTAATGTAGTCTTCGACGCGCTGGCTCTCGGGGTTCTCGAAGATCTGGTCGGTGTCGCCGTACTCGACGAGCTCGCCGCCCGTGAGGAAGACCGCCGTCTGGTCGCTGATGCGCGCCGCTTGCTGCATGCTGTGCGTGACGACGACGACCGTGTAGTCCTCCGCCAGGTCTTCGATGAGGTCTTCGATTTTGGCGGTGGCGATGGGGTCGAGGGCGCTCGCCGGCTCGTCCATCAGAATCACTTCGGGGTCGACGGCGAGACAGCGCGCGATGCAGAGGCGCTGTTGTTGGCCGCCCGACAGCCCCAGCGCGTTGTCGTCGAGGCGGTCGCTCACTTCGTCCCAGAGCGCGGCCTGCCGGAGCGCGCGTTCGACGAGTTCGTCCTCGGTTTCGTCGTCGCCGCGACCGAGGAGCCGGGAGAGCAGTCCGGTGTCGATGTCGCCGTGTTTGCGGGGGCCGTAGCTGACGTTGTCCCGAATCGACTTCGGGAAGGGGTTCGGTTGCTGGAACACCATCCCCACCCGTTTGCGGAGTTCCACCAGATTGACCCCGTCCTGGTAGATCTCTTCCCCGTCGAGCTCCACGGAGCCGTCCACGCGCGCGCTCTTGATGCGGTCGTTCATGCGGTTGAGACACCGGAGGAACGTCGATTTCCCGCACCCCGACGGCCCGATGAGCGCCGTCACGGATTTCTCGGGAATGTCGAGGTCGATGTTCTTGAGCGCGTGCTCCTCCCCGTAGTGGACGTTCACGTCGGTCGCGGAGATCTTCGCGTCCCCCTCGAACTCGTAGTTCGTCCACGCGGAGTCGATGCGTTCTTCGCTCTCGCCGGCGGTGCGTTCGGATTCGGTGTGTTGCGTGCTCATGCTTCGAGTTTCTTCCGGAAGTAGATTCGTGAGGCGATGCCGATGGCGTAGAAGCCGAGGACGACGAGCAGGAGGACGAGCGCGGTCGCCCACGCGAAGCCCTCACCCATCTGTCCGACGCCGGCGCTGATGCTGGCGAACAGCTGGTAGGGGAGCGCGCTCGACGGTTCGAGGAGCGCGCCCGTGTTCAGGATGTCCACGAACGGGAACGAGGACGTGAAGGAGAACGACCCGAGGACGTTCGCGCCGTTCGTCGGGAACGGCTCGCCCGTCATGACGAGCAGGATGGGCGCGGTCTCGCCGGCGATGCGGCCGACGCCGAGGATGACGCCCGTGATGACGCCCGGCATCGCCGCGGGTAACACGACGCTCTTGATGGTCTGCCACTGGGAGACGCCGAGCGCGGCGCTCGCGTCACGGTACTCGTCCGGGACATTCAGCAAGGCCTCGCGGCTCGTGATGACGACGAGCGGGAGGAGCATGAACCCGAGGACGAGCATGCCCGCGAGCAGGCTGTTCGTGTTCCCGAGGCGGGGCACGAGAAACGCCAGCCCGAACAGGCCGTACACGATGCTGGGCGTGCTCCAGAGGCCGTTCGTCGAGACTTCGACGAGCTGAGTGAACCGGCCCTGCTCGGCGTACTCGGTGAGGAACACCGCGGTGCCGACGCCGAGCGGGACGGAGAGCAGGACGGACCCGATGACGAGCCAGACGGTGCCGACGATGGCGGGCGCGATGCCGTTCACGGCGTTCGTGAGCGCGACGCCCTCCATCACGAACGGCCAGTAGAACCAGACGATGGGGCCGCTGAAGATGACGTACTGGTCGAGGAGGGGAACGTGGAACCAGAACCACGGCCCCCAGTAGAGGCCGTACTGGATGCTCCGCGTCATCGGCTCGAACCCGCGGACGACGATGAGGCCGACGATGACGACGAGGAGCGCTATCATCGCGGCGGCGTTCGCGCCGACGAGGAAGTTCGCGCCGCGCTCCCGGCCGCGCGCCCCGAACCCGCTGTACGCCTGCGCGCTCACCCAGGCGAGGGCGAGGCCGGCGACGCCGACGAGGACGGGAACGACGGTGTTCGGCGTGAACACGGCGGAGGACTCGATGGGCGTCCACCGCCACCCAGGGCCGATGACATCGAGGAGGACGACGAGCGCGACGAACCCCGCGAACCCGCCGCCGGCGACGGCGAGCCCCACGTCCTCGCGCGGGTAGGCGACGAGCGCGACCGCGACGGCCGCGCCGACGAGCGCGCCGACCGGCCAGAGCGTCGCGAACCCGAGGGTCTGTGCGGCGACCAGGCCGCCGGTGACGAGGCCGAGCAGGCCGAACCCGGCGACGACGGAGACGCCGGCGGTCGTGTTCGGCGTCGTGTCGATGGCGTCGAGGCGGGACGCGACGCCGACCGCGGCGAGCGCGAGCGCGCCGACGAGCAGGCCGCCCGCGAGCCAGTCGGAGAGCGCGACGCCCGCGAGGTCGGTGGTGACGGGAACGACCTGCGCGAACGCGAGGATGCTCGCGGCGAGCGCGAGCGCGCCCGCAGTGACGCCGACGCCCGCGGCGTACTCGGCGCGCGACGATTCGGACTGAACGAGCGAACTCACTCCTGACCACCCAGTTTCCGGTTCATGCGTGCTTCGATGTACTGCGAGCCGATGCTGAGCGCGAGCACCGTCACGAACAGGACGACGCCCGCGGCGAACAGCGCGCTCATCTGACTCCCCGTCGCGATGCCGTACTGGCTCGCGATGAGCGACGTGAGCGTGATGGTGCTCCCGAACACGTCGTAGAGCGGGTCGGGGAGCTCGGTGAGGTTCGCGAGGATGACCGTCGCGGCCATCGTCTCACCGACCGCGCGCCCGACGCCGAGGAGAATCGCGGCGGAGACCCCGGAGAGCGACGCGGGAAGGGTGACGCTCGTCGTGGTCTGCCAGCTCGTCGCGCCGAGCGCGAGCGACCCGTCCTTCATCTCGCCGGGCACGCTCGCGATGGCGTCCTCCGCGACGGACACCACGGTCGGGAGCGCCATCACGCCGATGACGAACCCGACGACGACGAGACTCCCGAACGTCGGGAGGCTGAACTCGTCCATCATGAAGCCGCTGAGGACGATGAAGCCGATGAAACCGTACACGATGGAGGGGATGCCGGCGAGCGTCTCCACGCTCGGCTTCAGGATTTCGCGCGCCCACCCGGGAGCCATCTCGCTGATGAACAACGCGCCGGCGACGCCGAGCGGTCCGGCGACGGCGGTCGCGATGAGGGTCGTGACGAACGTCCCCCAGAGCATCGGCGCGAGCGCGTACAACTGCTGGCTCGGCGTCCAGAACGGCGACGACGTGTCCGTGAACATGCGGAGGCCGGGCACGTCGAACGACACGCCGAACAGCGAGACGTGGTGGCTCATCAGGCCGAACGCCTCCCGCGAGCGCAGGAAGAGGTAGACCATGATGAGGCCGAGCACGAGAACGGTGCAGGCGGTCGCGACGAACGCGAGGTAGCGCGCGGTCGCGCCGGGATAGCGGAACGCGCCGAACGCGTTCGCGGCGACGAACCCGACGAGGGGAACCCACGCGAGCGTGTTCCCGAGCGTGAACGCCGCGAGGAACGCGACGAGGAACAGGGTTCCCAGTCCGCCGACGACCTTCGTCCCGCGGTCGAGGCGAACCACCCAGTCCGCGGCGGCGCGCGCGGCGTCCTGAACGCGGTTCGTGGCCGACTCTGCGACGCTCATACTGTGTCGGGGAGTTTCGCGAGTTCTTCGTCCTGTCGCTCCTGCGTGAGCGCGGAGTACCCGACCGGCTTCACGAAGTTCTCCTGGCCGTAGTCGCTGAGAATCATCCGGAGGAACGCCGCCTCCATCTCCGACGTGCCCTCGTACGTGTAACAGTGGAGGTCGCGGGAGAGGGGATAGTTCGGGTCGGAGAGGTTCTCGCCGGGCACGTACTCGGTGCCCTCGAACGTGAGCGAGATGGCGGGCACGGAGTCGTCGACGAACGCGAGCGCCATGTACGCGATGGCGTTCCCGGAGCGCGCGACGATGTCCCGCACCTGCTGGTTCTGGCCCTTGCGCACGTCGATGCCGGGCATCGGCGCGTTCGGGTCGCCGTAGAGATTCGTGCGGAACGCAGTGTCGGTTCCGGAGCCCTCGGCGCGCCCGATGCACTGGATTTGCTTCGACGGGCCGTCGTAGTCGGGGACGTCACGCCAGTCGGTGATGTCGCCCTTGTAGATGGCGCGCAGGGTCTCCGCGGTCATGTGGGTGACGCCCGCGTCGTACACCTCCTGACTGATGACGATGGGTTGGGCGTCCACGCCGACGACGTGGTTCTCGAACTTCGACAGCTCCTCCTCGCTCGCCTCCGGGAGTTCGGCGGAGACGGGCGCGCTCGAATTCCCGATGTCGACGCGGCCCGCTTTCAGGTTCTCCAGGCCCGTACCGGAGTGACTGAGGTTCACCTTCACCTCGAACGGCGGAACGCCGCCGTCGGCGGGGCCGAACCCGTAGAGGCCCGCCCAGTAGTCCGCGAGGTGGGCGTCGGTGTCGATATCGTACTGCTCGGGACCCCAGTACTCCTCGTCGTCGGGGGCGGCGTTCGACCCCCAGTACGAGGACGCGCGGTTCGCGATGGGGAACACGGTGGACGACCCGCCGGCGCGCAGGAGCGGGACGCTCCCGCCGCCTCCGTCGCCGCCGCCGTCGGTGTCGCCGCCGCTCCCGGGCGGTGTCGGACTGGTGCTGATACAACCGGCGAGTGCGGCGAGCGCCGACCCCCCCGCAGCGAGGGCGAGACGGCGTGTCGCACGCCTTTCAGACATCACCCGGACGTACCCGAGACGGGGGTAAATACTCTACTATTACAACTATATAGTAGAATATACATCGTGGTATATCCGCTCTATTCGGGCGCGGTTTCGGACGGTGTATCGCGATATATGTGGGTTGTACGGGCCGCTAAGGCGATATCGGGGCGCACACGAACCATCAATATATAGACCGAAGATAATTTATTGTGTAGCGCGTAGCGGTGGGTATGGAACGACGGAAGGTGCAGGTGACGGGCGGGTCGACGTTCACGGTCTCCATCCCCAAGGACTGGGCGCGCGAGAACGACATCGAAGCCGGCGACGAGATGGTGTTCCACGAGGACGGCCGGAGCCTCCTCGTCCAACCGGTCGGGAGCGAAGACCCCGTCCGGGGGACGTTCGACATCAGCGGCCTCGACGGCGACCACCTGATGCGAACCGTGATGACGATGTACGTCTCCGGGTTCGACGTCCTCGAACTCGAATCCGACCGCATCACCGCCGACCAGCGCCGCGTCATCCGGAACGCCACCCAGAGCCTCGTCGGCCTCGAAGTCCTCGAAGAGACCGGCGACCGCGTCGTCATCCAGGACCTCCTCGATTCGAGCGAACTCTCCATCCACAACGCCGTCCGCCGCATGCGCCTCATCTCCACGTCGATGCTGGACGACGCCGTCACCGCCATCGTCGAGAACGACGACGACCTCGCGCGGGACGTGACCGAACGCGACGACGACGTCGACCGCCTCTGGTTCGTCGTCTCCCGCATCTTCCGCGGCGCGCTCCGCTCCCCCGAAGCCGCCACCGAAATCGGCGTCTCCCGCGAAGTCTGCTTCGACTACCATTCGAGCGCGCGCCAGCTCGAACGCATCGCCGACCACGCGACCAAGATGGCGAACGTCGCGCTCGACATGGACGAGGACATCCCGGAGGAAGTCGCCGACGCGCTCGACGAACTCCACGAGGAAGCAATCGGCATCGTGGACGTGGCGATGGACGCGCTCGTCACCGACGACACCGGCGAAGCCACCGACCTCGCGAACGAAGCGCGCGAACGCATCCCCCACATCGACGACCTCACGCGCGCCGTGGACGAACACCTCCGCGACCTCGACCCCCGGAACGCACAACAGCTCAGCCTCGTCGTGGACTCCCTCTCCCGGTGCGCCGACTACGGCGGGAACATCGCGGAAACCGCACTCCAGAAAGCAGCGCCCACGCCGGGCGTTTAGTCGTCGCCCGCCGTCACCGGCCCGCTCGGCTCCGGCGCTTCCTCCTCGATGCTCGGCGGGTACTGCCCGCGGTCGAGCACGAGGTCGGACTGCGGGCGCGCCATGCACGTCAGCGCGTACTCCTCCGCCTCCTCCTCGGTGAACCCGCGCGCGGCGGGCTGTGCGACCTCGCCCTCGATAATCTTCGCCGAGCACGCCAGGCACATCCCGACCCGACACGAGTACTCCTGCGCGATACCCTCACGGAAACACGCCTTCAAGATGGTCTCCTTCTCGGAGACCTCGATGGTCTCGTCGCGGCCGGCGAACTCGACCGTGTACGTCGTCATACACCCTCGTTCTGCGACGACGGGTAAAACTCTTTATTCCGCGGTGTCCCCGCGCAGGCGACGGATTAAGGAGTAAAGAGTTTTCCCGCCCGCCTTCAATCGGGCGAGTATGACTACCCACGAGTACGACGCGGTCGTCGTCGGAGCCGGCACCTCCGGCTGTTACGCCGCCGCGACGATAGCGCAGGCGGGCTACGAGGTCGCTATCGTCGAGCGGAAGACCGAGCAGGAGGCCGGTCACATCGCGTGCGGGGACGCCCTCAAGGGCGCGGCGAACTTCCCGGACGCCATCCCGAAGTCGAAACTCGAACCCGCCATCACCAACACCGAGGTCGACCACGGCCGCTTCGAGATTCCCCAGGAGGACACCGTCCTCGAAATCCCCGTTCCCGGCGAACTCGCGGTCGTGGACCGCTGGAAGTACGGCCAGTGCGTCATCGGCGGCGCGGAAGACCGCGGCGTGGACTTCCACTACAACGTCGTCGTCACCGACGTGCTCCAGGACGACGACGGCACCGTTACTGGCGTCCGCGGGAAGCACAAGGGCGACGTTCACCAGTTCGACGCCGACATCGTCGTGGACGGCGCGGGGTCGCTCAGCGTCCTCCAGGACAACGCGGACTTCGACGGCACGCACTTCGACACGAACGTCAACTACAGCCAGTTCTGTAGCGGCTACCGCGAAATCGTCGAGGTCGAGGAGGAAGTCGAGTGGAAGGACGCGCTCGTCTTCAAGCCGACCAAGCGCGCCGCCGGCTACCTCTGGTACTTCCCGCGCACCGGCACCGAAATCAACGCCGGCCTCGGCTTCCAGATGACCGAGGAGCCGATGCAGATGATAGACGACCTCAAACGCGACCTCCGGAACCGCCCCGAGTTCGCGGGCGCGACGGTCAAGGACAAACTCGGCGCGGCGCTCCCCACCCGACGGCCCTACGACTCCGCCGTCGCGAACGGCTTCATCGCCGTCGGCGACGCCGCCGGCCTCGTCAACCCCACCACCGGCGGCGGCATCGCCGGCGCGGCCTACTCCGGGAAGTACGCGGGCGAACAAGCTATCACGGCCATCGAGGAAGGCGACGTGAGCGAGGAGAACCTCTGGCGGTACAACGAACGCGTCATGGATCACTTCGGCGCGCGCTACGCCGGCCTCGACGTCTACAACATCCTCTCCACCGCCGTGGACGTGGACAACCTCATGGGCCTCCTCGCCAGCCTCCCCATGGGTAAACTCAGCGAAGCCATCTACGCCGGGAGCGCCGAACTCAGCCTCGGCGTCAAGGTGCAGACCGCCATCAAGAGCTTCGGGAACTGGGGCACCATCTACAACCTCTACCAGACCAAGAACCAGGCCGACCGCCTCCTCGACCACTACGAGTCCTACCCCGACAGCCCTCACGCCCTCGACACCTGGCAAGACCGCCGCGACGACATCATGACCGACGTGTACGACGTCACCGGCGCAGACCCCAAGTACTGAACGTACCTTTTACTCTGCGCTCGCTTCGCTCGCTCGGTAAAAGCTACGACACTCGCTTATCTGATAAATGTTCAAATAGGATAGCGAGGCCAACGTGTGGCATCACGTAACCGTCGTCGCGCGCGGAACTCGCGAAACCCCGCCGGCCGTCCGCGCGCGGAACTCCGAGGCCGTCGTGAACGCCCCTATCGAGCTACGGCTCGTTCTCCGCGATGGAGAGAATCGAGTCCGCGAGCACGTCGATACCGATGGGGATGCTGGCTTCGTCCACGTCGAACGTCGCGGTGTGGTGGCCGCCGGGGTGGTCGGTGCCGACCGCGAGGTAGCACGCGAGGCCGCCGTTGTCCTGGACCTCCTGCATCAGGAAGGTCGCGTCCTCGCTCCCGCCGAGCTTGTCGCTCTCGACGGGGCTGTCCACGCCGTCGGTCGCGCTCGCCACGTCGTAGACGATGTCCGCGAGCGCGCGGTCGCTCGCGGCGCTCGGCGCTTCCCCCTCGGTGTGGATGTCCACGTCCACGTCGTGCATCTCGGCCGCGCTCCGGAGCACGCGGTGCGCGTGGTCTTTCATGTAGTCCTTGAGCTCCGTCGTCTCGCCCCGGACTTCGCCCTCGACGAAGGACTCCTCGGGGATGACGTTCGTCGCGGTGCCGCCGCCGACGAGCCCGGCGTTCACGCGGGTCTCTCCCTCCGAGTGCCGGGGGATGCCGTAGAGGTTCTGGATGGCCGCCGCCATCGCCTGCACGGTGTTCCGGCCCGCCTCGGGTTTCGCGCCGGCGTGCGCGGGTTCCCCTTCGTACTCCGCGAGGAAGTGCGACACCGCGAGGAAGCCGTCGATGCCCGCGACGACCTCGCCCGTCGGGTGGTCGAGGCCGACGTGCACGGCGAGCAGGTAGTCCACGTCGTCGAGGTGGCCGGAGCGCGCCATCGCGCGCCCGCCGCCGACGCGCTCCTCTGCCGGCTGGAAGAACACCTTGAACGTGCCCTCGAAGTCGCTCTCCTTGACGCGTTCGAGCACGCCGATGCCGAACGTCGCGTGCGCGTCGTGGCCGCAGGCGTGCATCGCGCCCTCGTTCTCCGAGCGGAAGCCCTCGCGGGCGGGGACGTGGTCGTCGTCGTCGGACTCCGCCTGCGGGAGGCCGTCGATGTCCACGCGCAGGCCGACCGTCGGGCCCTCGCCCGTCCGGAGCACGGCGACCGCGCCCGTGAAGCCGCCGCGGAGGTCTTCGAGCACGTCGGGGTCTGCGCCCGCGTCGAGCGCGCGGTCGTACCAGTCGTCCAGCACGTCGTCGTCCGGGACGGCCATCCGTTCGTCCGTGTTCAGCGCGTCCGGGCCGACGTGGAGTTCGTCCACGCCGATGCGCTCGACTTCCTCGACGATGCGCGCGGTCGTGTAGAACTCGCGCCACGCGGGTTCCGGGTGCCGGTGGAGGTCGCGTCGGAGCGCCACGAGGCGGTCGTGCGTCGATTTGCTCATGCCCGGAGCGACGACGCGGGCGGGTTTAGTTGCGTCGCCGCCGGAAACCTTGACGATGCCCCGAACTATATGTGGGCAGATACCAATCAGCAGTCACGAGGGAGAGATGAATGTCAAGTCCAGATGATGTAGACGACGTACAGACCGAACTCAACGAAGCCGAGGACGCGCGCACCGCGCCGACCCTGGAGTTCTACGGGGGGCGGGCGGCGAGCGCGATTCCGCTCGGCCTGTTCGTGGTGTGGGCGGTCGTCCAGAGCGGCCTGTTCGGCATCGGCGACACGACCGGCCTGGTGCTCGGGATGCTGGTCTCGCTCGTCGTCGGGATGTTCTTCGTGAAGGGCGACTGGAAGCACTACGCGAACGCCATCTTCGAGGGGATGACAGAACGGGTCGCCGCGACGGCCATCGTCGCGTGGCTCTGGGCGGGCATGTTCGCGCAGCTCCTCCAGGACGGCGGGTTCGTGAACGGCCTCATCTGGGTCGCGAACGCGGTTCCCGTCTCGGAAGCCGTACTCCCGACCCTCCTGCCGGCGCTGACGTTCGTGCTCGCGGCGCTGCTCGCGACCGGTATCGGAACCGGGTACGGAACCACGATCACGTTCGTCACGACGTTCTTCCCGGCGACCGTGCTGCTCGGCGCGAACCCCGTCCTGATGTTCGGCGCGATTCTCTCCGGCGCGGTGTTCGGGGACAACCTCGCGCCCGTCAGCGACACCACAATCGTGAGCGCCGTCACGCAGGACGCCGACATCGGGGGCGTCGTCGCCTCCCGGTTGAAGTACGCGTTCGTCGCCGCCGCGCTCGCCATCGTCGGCTACCTCATCGCCGGCCAGCTGATGGCGACCTACCAGCCCACCGGCGACGGCCTCCCCTCGGGGAACGTCGTCGGCCTCGTCCACCTCGTCTCGATGGGACTCGTCATCTGGACGGCCGTGAACGGCCGGCACATCGTCGAAGCCATCTCGTGGGGCATCATCGCCGCCATCGTCTTCAACGTCGGCCTCGGCCTCGCGCCCGCGAGCAGCATCGTCCAGTTCGTCGCGCCGACCACCGCGCCGTTCGCGGACGCGTTCACCGCGCTCCCCATCGTCACCATCGCCGGCCCCGAAACGCCCGCCGCGGGCGTCTACGGCAGCCTCTACACGGGCGCGGCCGGGTTCTTCCCGCTCATCGTCCTCACGCTCCTCATCGTCGCCGCCGCCCGCATCATGATTCAGGGCGGCGGCTTCGAGGCCGTGCAGGACTTCCTGCTCTCCACCGTCGCGACGAAAGTCCGGCGCGCGGAGACCACGATGGTGCTCGGCACCGCCGGCGTGAACGCCATGATCACCATCAACACCGCCGCGGAAATCGCCATCGCGCCGTACGTCGCGCGCATCGGCGAGCAGTTCAACATCAACGGCTACCGCCGCGCGAACATCCTCGACGCGAACACGAGCGCGCTCGGGTACATCTTCCCCTGGGCGGGCGGCGTGCTCGCCGGGTACAGCCAGATGCCCGCGCTGGTCGAGGAGTACGGCGTCGAGTCGATGCTCGTCAACCCCGTGGACGTCTGGCCGTTCGTCTTCCACGGCTGGCTGCTGTTCTTCGTGTTCCTCGCCGCCGCCCTCACCGGGTACGGCCTGGAGTACGCTACCGACCGTGAGGCCGAGGAGGTGGCGCGCGTATGAACCTCGACGCGTTCTTCGCGGGCGTCGGGTTCCGCACCGCGACACCGAGTTTCGACGCCGGCGACGAGTTCGTCGTCGTCGTCACCGGCCGCGAGGGCGACACGCCCGTCGTCCGCATCGGTGACTCCGTGCTTCGCGTGCCGGACGCGCCCCGCGACAGCGTCCGCACGAAAGTCCGCGTCCGCGTGGAGTCCTTCGACGACGCCGACCACACCGGCACCGCGACCTACCTCGAAACCGTCGGGGAGACCGCGTACTGACTCGGCACGTTCTTCATTCTTCGCGCCGCGCTGGTTCGTATGGTCGATTACCGCCCCCTCCCCGACGACCGCACGGAGGAGTTCCGGGCGTTCGTCACGTACGCCTTCCGCCCCGAATCGGGGCCGCACGACCCCGACGCGGACGACGACCCTCCCGAGCCCGCGCAGGTCGGCGACCCGTACGGCGTCTTCGACGGCGACGACCTGCTCGCGGTCTGCCGGCACTACTGGTTCACGGCGCGCGTCCGCGGCGACACCCATCCGATGGCCGGTCTCTCGGCGGTCGCGACGCCGCCCGAGAACCGCCGGCGCGGTCTCGTCCGCGACATGCTCGCGGAATCCCTCCGCGAGTACCGCGACCGCGACACCTACCTGAGCGCGCTCTGGCCGTTCAAACACCCGTTCTACGCGCAGTTCGGCTGGGCGACCATCACCGAACACGTCGTCCACGAGTGCCCGCCGGACGCGCTCGCGTTCGCCCGGGACGCCGAACTCCCCGGCACCTGGAGTCGCCTCGACGCCGACGACTGGAGCCGGCTCCCGGACGTGCTGGCCGCGCACGGCGAGCGCTACGAACTCACGCTCGACCGCACCGAAGAGTGGTGGCGAAAACGCGTCTTCCGCGGCTGGGACACCGACCCCTACGTCTACTGCTGGCGGGACGCCACCGGAACCGACCGCGCGTACGTCGTCTACCGCGTCGAGTCGGACGACGGGAAGACGCTCACCGTCCAGGACGCCGCGTGGACGGACTACGACGCCTACCTCGCCGTCCTCGGCTTTCTCTCCGACCACGACTCACAGGTCGAAACCGTCCGCCTCCGCACCGCCACCGACTCCCCGCTCCTCGACGTCGTGGACGACCCCGGCGAGGTCGAGACCACCGTCTCCGCCGGCCCGATGGCCCGACTCGTGGACGTGTCCGCCGCGCTCACCGCGTTCGACTACCCGCCCGTGGACGCCGACCTCACGGTCTCCGTCAGCGACGACCTCGCGGACTGGAACGACGACACATTCCGCCTCACCGTCACCGACGGTACACCCGAAATCGAACGCACGACCGCGGACGCCGACCTCGCGCTCGACGTCGGTACGCTCACCCAGCTCGCCGTCGGCCACCGAACCGCCCCCGATCTCGCACGCACCCGCGACCTCCGCGCGGACGACGACACTTTCGACACGCTCCGCGACCTCTTCCCGGAAACCACCACCTTCCTCCGCGAGGGCTTCTAGTCCGCCGACTCGTCGGTCGAGGACTCCGCCGGCGTGAACGTGACGCCGCCGATTTCCACCTCGTCCGGAACCCCCGCTGCGTCGTGCGACCCCACGGGTGGACGGTTCACGTCGGCCGCCGCCGAGGCGTCCAGGTCGGTGTCGTCGTCGAGTCGAGTCATGTCGCCGTCGGCGTCGCGGGCGTCCTGGTCTATCCGCATCGAGCAGAAGTCGACGCCGCACATCGAGCAGAACCGCGCGTCCTTGTAGTTGTCCCCGGGGAGCGTCTGGTCGTGGTACTCGCGGGCGCGGTCGGGGTCGAGCGCGAGCGAGAACTGCCGCCGCCAGTCGAACTCGTAGCGCGCCTCCGAGAGCGCGTCGTCCCAGTCGCGCGCGCCCGGCCGGTCGTTCGCCACGTCCGCGGCGTGCGCGGCGATGCGGTACGCCGCCAATCCGTCCCGAACGTCCTCGCGTTCCGGGAGCCCGAGGTGTTCTTTCGGGGTGACGTAGCACAGCATCGCCGCGCCCGCTCTCCCCGCTTCGGCCGCGCCGATCGCGCTCGTGATGTGGTCGTAGCCGGGCGCGATGTCGGTGACGAGCGGGCCGAGGACGTAGAACGGCGCGCCGTCGCAGACGTCCTGTTGGCGTTCGACGTTGTCGGCGATTTCGTTCATCGGGACGTGGCCCGGCCCCTCCACCATCACCTGGACGCCGTGGTCTCTGGCCGTCCGCGTGAGTTCGCCGAGCGTGTCGAGTTCCGCGAACTGGGCGTCGTCGCTCGCGTCCGCGAGACAGCCCGGTCGGAGGCCGTCCCCGAGCGAGAACGTGACGTCGTGTTTAGCGAATATCTCACAGATGTCCTCGAACGTCGCGTACAGCGGGTTCTGCATGGCGTTCTCCTCCATCCACTGCGCGAGTATCGACCCGCCCCGGGAGACGATACCCGTTTTCCGGTCGTCGGTCAGCGGGAGGTGTTCCATCAGGACGCCGGCGTGAATCGTCATGTAGTCGACGCCCTGTCGGGCCTGTTTTTCGATGACGTCGAGGAGGAGTTCGTGCGTGATGTCGGCGGGGTCGTCGACGCGCGCGACGGCCTCGTACAGCGGAACCGTGCCGACCGGAACCGGCGAGTGCGCGACGTTCGCCTCCCGTATCGCGTCGAGGTTCGGTCCGGTGGAGAGGTCCATCACGGTGTCGGCCCCGTAGTGAACCGCCGCGTGCAGTTTTTCGAGTTCGCCGTCCCGGTCGCTCGTCTCCTCGCTGTTCCCGATGTTGGCGTTGACTTTCGTGGCGAACTCGCGTCCGATGACCATCGGGTCGAGCGCGTCGTGGGCCGTATTGTTCGGGATGACGGCCTGGCCGTCGGCGACCTGCTCTCTGACGAACTCGGGGTCTCGGTTCTCGCGTTCGGCGACCCGTTCCATCGCGTCGGTCACGTCGCCGTTTCGAGCGCGCTGGAGTTGCGTCCGAACCATGAATAACTAGGTTATACCACCAAGTGATATTACTTCCGGCTTCCGCCAGTACGCTCACCACGCATCCAGCAAAACCCTGTTCCGGCGAGCGAACGACAGTGAGAAAGGGGAGTCAGTCAGCGCGACGCGCTGACGTTGGACGAAAAAGCGCTCGCTGTGCTCGCGTCAGTCGAGGCTCATTCCCGCGTGCCAGCGGTCGACGCCTTCCTCTTCTTTCTTCTCGTCCATCTTCGCGAGGAGTTTCACGGCGAGGCTCGCGGTCTCGGACGCGCGGTACTCGCCCTCGGTTCGGAACTCGCCCGTAACGCGGTTCGCGTAGACGGAGCAGACCGCGCCCGCGCGGAGGCCGTAGACGTTCGCGATGGTGAGGATGGCGGACGCCTCCATCTCGATGTTCTTCACGTTCGCCGCTTCGAGTTCCGCGATGAGGTCTTCGCTCCCGGCCGCGCGATACCCGCCGAACCCGGGACGGCCCTGGCCCGTGTAGAAGCCGTCGGCGCTCATCGACACGCCGACGTGGTAGTCGTGGTCGAGGCGCTCCGCGGCCGCGACGAGCGCGCTCACGACCTCGTCGTGCGCGACCGCCGGATAGTCCTCGCGGACGTACTCGTCGCTCGTCCCCTCCTGGCGAACCGCGCCCGTGGAGATGACGAGGTCGCCCACGTCCATGTCCGCGGAGAGCGCGCCGCACGACCCGACGCGGATGAACGTGTCCGCGCCGACCCGCGCGAGCTCCTCCACCGCGATGGCCGCGGACGGACTCCCGATCCCCGTCGAGGTCACCGAGATGGGCGCGCCGTCGTACGTTCCGGTGAGCGTGCGGTACTCGCGGTGGTACGCCTTCTCCTCGTAGTCGTCCCAGAACTCCGAAATCTTCTCCACCCGCTCGGGGTCGCCGGGCAGGAGCACGGTATTCGCGACGTCTCCCTCCGCGAGTTCCACGTGGTACTGGACCTCCTCGTTCGGGTCCTCCGAATCACCGGGCATACCGACCGGTCGGCGGGCGGCGCACAAGGGTCTTCCCGTTCGATGCCGGAACGCCAAGGCGTCCGACTCGGCGAACGCTCAACCGCGACGGCTCAGTCGAGCATTCCCCGCGTGATGGTGTTCGGGATGAGGTCGCCGAGTTCGTAGACGCCGCCGTCGTCGCCGTCAACGGCGACCGGGAAGTCGTCGTCACAGAACTCCGCGAGCGTCTGCCGACACATCCCGCAGGGCGTCACGCCGTCGCGGGCGGCGGAGGAGACGGCGAGGCGCTCGAACGCCGTGTGGCCGTCCGCGACGGCCTGCGAGATGGCGACCTCCTCCGCGTGCATGCTGTTGCTGTAGTTCGCGTTCTCAATATTACAGCCCGTGTAGACGGTGCCGTCCGCGGTCTCGATGGCCGCCCCGACCTTGTACTCGGAGTAGGGAACGTACGCGTTCTCGTAGGCGTCGCGCGCGGCCCGCATCAAGTCGTCCATACGGGGCGGTCGCGCGCTGGCGGAAAAGGTGGTTCGCTTCTACCGGGAGTCCTCGCCGGAGTCGTAGTGCTCGCCGGCGGCCGCGGGGATGCGGGTGCGGCCGACGAACACGAGCACGACGATGACCGTCGCGTACGGAATCGTCTGCACGAGCTCCGACGGGATGGCGATACCAGCCTGCTGGAGGCCGATCTGGAGCGAGTCCAGCCCGGAGAACAGCAGGGTCGCGACGAGCGTCCCCAGGGGGTTGTAGTTCCCGAAGAGGTAGGTGGCGATGGCGATGAAGCCCTTGCCGTTCACCATCGTCGCGCCGCCCGCGGTGAACGCGCCGACGTGTCCGAGGGAGAGCGCCGCGCCCCCGATGCCGGCGAGCACGCCCGAAATGAGGACGCTCGCGTACCGGACGCGGTCGACGCTCACGCCCGCGGTGTCGAGCGCGCTCGGGTTCTCCCCGCTCGCCTCGACCCAGCGACCGAACTGGGTGCGGTTGAGCACGTACCAGCACGCGGGGACGGCGACGAACATCATGTAGACGATGATGTTCGCGGAGAACACAACGTCCCCGAAGTAGGGAATCGTGGAGAGCACGGGAATCGTGATGTCGCCGAGCGTGGACACCTGGACGTTCTTCGTGCCGAACAGCACGATGGACGCGAACGGCGCGATGCCGAGCGCGACCAGCCAGACGGCCAATCCGGCGATGATCTGGTCGGCTTCGAACTCGATGCAGACGACGGCGAACAACAACGCGAGCAGGGTGCTCGCGAGCACGCCGACGAGGAACGCCACCCAAATCGAAGGAATGGGGCCGACGCTCGTGCCGGTGCCGAGGAGTTTCGCGGCGGCGACGCCGGCGAACGCGGAGACGATGAGCAGGCCTTCGAGGCCGATGTTGATGACGCCGGACTTCTCCGCGAAGATGCCGCCGAGCGCGGCGAGCGTGATAGGGACGGCGAGGCGGAGCGCGGCCTCCGCGGTGCCGGTGTCGGTGACGAGGCCGAACAGGGAGTCCGGGAACGCGACGCCGAGCACGACGAGCGCGGCGAACACGCCGACCGCGGCGCGGAGCGCGTTACGCACGCTGCTCACCCCCGAGGCCGAGATAGCGCTTCCCGATGAGCCGGAAGAACTCCGGCATCGCGACGAACAGGATGATGAGGCCGCGGAGCACGTCCACGAGCTCCACCGGCACGTCCGTGGAGAAGTCCACGGCGATGGTTCCGGATTTCAGGACGCCGAAGAGGAACGCGGCCGCGCCGACCCCGATGGGGTTGTTCCCCGCGAGGATGCTGACGGTGATGCCGTCGAACCCGAGCGAGGGGAGGCCGGTGAGGAACCGTCCCTTCACCATCAGCACCCAGACCGCGCCGCCGACGCCGGCGAGCGCGCCCGAGAGCGCCATGCTCAGGACGGTGGTTCGCTTCGCGTCCACGCCGCTGTACGCGGCGGCCTGCTCCTGGAGGCCGCTGGTGCGGATGTCGTAGCCGAACGAGGTCTTCGCGAGCAAGTAGGCGACGCCCGTGATGAACGCGAGCGCGCCGACCAGCGCGACGAGGCTGAACGCGTCCCGCGCCTCGAACCCGATGAATGGGACGTTCGGTATCTTCGCCGCCGCCGGGATGACGGCAGTCTGCACGAGCTGACTCGACTCCGGCATGAGGAACGTGGAGACGAGGACGTACGCGACGTTCGACGCGATGAAGTTCAGCATGATGGTCGTGATGACTTCGTTCGCGCCACCGTACGCCTTCAGCGCGCCCGGAAGCGCGCCGTAGAGGCCGCCGGCGACCGCGCCCGCGAGCAGGCCGAGCGGCACGAGGAAGACGGTGCCGAGGACGCCGGACGGCGCGATTGCGCCCGCCCAGATGGTGGCGACTGCGGCGGCGAGCGCGCCGAACACGAGCTGGCCCTGCACACCGATGTTGAACAGGCCCGCGCGGAACGACACCGCGACGGCGAGGCCCGTGAAGACGAGGAGCGTGGTCTGCTGGAGCGCGATGGCGATGCGGTAGTTCGTCGGCGACCAGCCGCCCTGTTCGGGGTGGCCGAGCGCGCCGAGGAACAGCTCGGTGAAGACGTTGATGGGGTCGTAGCAGACGCCGACGCCGAGCACGCTGAACGCGGGGGACGCGCAGGTCGCGACGATGCCGGAGACGAACACGACGAGCGCGCCGACGAGGATGGAGAGCGCGAGCGCGGCGGCGCTCACCGCGATGCGCTCCTTCGCGGACGCGTCCACGAGCCGTTCGAGCGCCTGTCGGAACTTACTCATCGAACCCCTCCGGGTACTCGCCGGCCATCAGCAGGCCGAGTTCTTCCTCCGTCACGGTCTCCGGTTCGACGACGGCGACGAACTCGCCCTCGTACATCACCGCGAGGCGGTCGGAGAGGCTCCGCACCTCGTCGAGTTTCGAGGAGACGAGGAGGACGGCGTCCCCGCTCGCGCGGCGGTCGAGGAGTTCGTCGTGGATGAACTCGGTCGCGCCCACGTCCACGCCCCGCGTGGGGTGGGTGGCGACGACGACGCTCGGGTCGCGTTCGAGTTCGCGGCCGACGATGAACTTCTGCTGGTTCCCGCCCGAAAATGAGGCGGCGTCCGCGTCCGCGTCGGCGGGCCGCACGTCGTACGTGTCCACGATGTCCTCGGCGTGGTCGCGCGCGGTCCGCCAGTCGAGCACGCCCCGACTGGCGTACGGCGGGCCGTGTTGCGCGCCGAGGATGCCGTTCTCCACGAGGTCGAAGTCCATCACGAGGCCGCGCGCGTGGCGGTCTTCGGGGATGTAGGCGAGGCCGGCGTCGATGTGGTCGCGGCGGGACGCGGTCGTCACGTCCTCGTCGTGGAGGGTGACGGTGCCGGCGTCGGGTTCGCGGAGGCCCGTGATGGCTTCGACGAGTTCGGCCTGGCCGTTCCCGTCCACGCCCGCGATGCCGAGGATTTCGCCCTCCCTGAGTTCGAAGTCCACGTCGTTCACGCGCGCCACGCCGTCCGCGTCGGTGACGGTGACGCCGTCCGCGGCGAGCGACACCGCGCCCGGCGTCGCCTCCGACTTCTCCACCTCGAACAGCACGTCCCGGCCGACCATCCGCTCCGCGAGGTCTTCCCGGGTCGTATCGGTCGCGTCCACGGTTCCGACGTTCACGCCGTCCCGGAGGACGGTGATGTCGTCCGCGACGGCCATCGCCTCGCCGAGTTTGTGCGTGATGAACAGCACGGTCTTCCCCTCCGCGGTGAGTTCCTCGAACACCGCGAACAGGTCTTCGACCTCCTGCGGCGTGAGAACCGCGGGGGGTTCGTCGAGCACGAGCGTGTCCGCGCCCCGGTAGAGGGCTTTCAGAATCTCGACGCGCTGTTTCTCCCCGACGCTGATGTCCTCGACGCGGGCGTCCGGGTTCACGTCGAACCCGTAGCGCTCGGAGAGGTCGCGGACGGCCTCGCGGGCCGCCTCGGCGTCCGTCCGCAGGCCGAACCACGTCGTCGGTTCGTCCCCGAGCACGACGTTCTCCGCGACCGTCATCGTGTCCACGAGCATGAAGTGCTGGTGAATCATCCCGATGCCGGCGTCGATGGCGTCCCGCGGACTGTCGAACTCGCGGGCCGCGCCGTCGATTTCGATAGTGCCCTCGTCGGCGTCGTACAGGCCGTAGAGGACGTTCATCAGCGTCGTCTTCCCCGCGCCGTTCTCCCCGAGCAGGGCGTGAACCGACCCGGACTCGACGGAGAGCGACACGGCGTCGTTCGCGACGACGCCGGGGAACCGTTTGGTAACGTCCGTCAGCGTGATTGCGTCTGACATTAAAGCGGGGATGAGGGTGTTACTGGGGTTCCGAGGGGACGGTGATGTCGCCCGCGATAATCTGGTCTCGGGCGTCCGCGACGCTCGACTTCACGTCCTCGGGAATCTGGCCGCCTATCTGGTCGCCGTAGACGGCTTCGACGCCGTTGTCGCTCAGGCCGAAGGTCGCCTGCTCACCGCCCTGGAAGTTGTCGTTCACGACGCTCTCCACGGCGGTGTAGACCGCGGTGTCCACGCGCTTGACCATGCTCGCGAGGATGACGTTCGCGAAGGACTCCTGCGTGACGGACTGGTCTTTGTCCACGCCGATGGCGAACTTCCCCATGTCCTGTGCCGCGCGGAACACGCCGACGCCGGTCGCGCCCGAGGCGTGGTAGACGATGTCCGCGCCGTTGTTGTACATCGAGCGCGCCTGCTCCTGGCCCGCCGCGGGGTCGTTGAAGGAGCCGACGTAGGACGTGATGACCTCGATGGAGTCGTCGTGGTGGTGGACGCCCGCCTCGAAGCCCGCCTGGAACTTCTGGATGAGCGGCGTCTCCGTCCCGCCGACGAACCCGACGGTGTTCGTGTCAGCGGTCGTGTTGCCCGCGCCCGCGGAGAAGTCCCGCGTGGTGAGCATGCCCGCCATGTAGCCGACGAGGAACGACCCCTCGTGCTCGCGGAACCCGTAGCTCGCGACGTTCGACTCGTCCACGACGGAGTCCACGATGGCCCAGTTCTGGTCGGGGAACTCGGTGGCGTTCGTGGAGAGCGCGTCCGCCTGCGCGTACCCGATGCAGGCGACGAGGTCGAAGTCGCCGGACTGCGCGTACTGGCGCTGGGTCGGCTGGAAGTCCGAGTTCGTCTCGGTCTGGGACTCCTCGTACGTGATGTCGAGTTCGTCCGCGGCGCGCTGGATGCCGGTCTGCGCCTGGTCGTTGAACGACCCGTCACCGATGCCGCCCGTGGCGTACACGATGCCGATGTTCGCCGCGGCCTCGTCGCCCCCGCCGCCGCTCGAACAGCCCGCGAGGCCGGTGAGACCCGCGGCTCCGAGCGCACCTGAGAGTTTGAGGAACTGCCGCCGCCGTTCGTCGGTATCCACCATAATCGAGTACAGAAATACCGTGTACTCGCATAAATGCGTCGTTCGAATGCGGAACTTGTTCACATACGTGTGTACGATGTGTTATGTGTTCGCCACCGCGCCCTCCACGAGTTCCGTCACGTCACCCACCAGGGCGTCCACGTCGTCCGCTTCCGCGTACACTCGGACGTAGGGTTCGGTGCCGGACGGCCGGACGAGCGTCCACGACCCGTCCGGGAACTCCGCGCGCACGCCGTACTCGGTGTCGATGTCGGCGTCGGGGAACGCGTCCGGAATCGTGGTTTCGAGCGCGTCCATCGCGGCCGCCTTCCGCTCGTCCGGACAGTCCACGCTCACCTTCCGGTACGGGCGCTCCGTCACCGGGTCGCGCAGCGCGTCCAACCCCTCCGCGGCCGCGAGACGGGACAGGACGGCCGCGCTCGCCACGCCGTCTATCCAGCCGCCGAACCCGGGGTGGATGTGCTTCCACGGCTCCGCCGCGTACACCACGTCGCCGCCCGCGGCCTCCGCCGCCGCGATGCCCTCGTGGAGCGCGCCCAGTCGAACCCGCTCGACGCGACCGCCGGCCGCCCGGACGCGCTCGTCGATGCGCGCCGACGCGTTCGGCGTCGTCACCACCACGGGGTCGAGCGCGCCGCTCTCCCGGACGTAGCGCTCCGCCAGAATCGCCAGCACGGTGTCCTCGTGCACGACCTCGCCCGACTCGTCCACGACGACGATGCGGTCGGCGTCGCCGTCGTGCGCGATGCCGAACGCGCAGTCGGAGTCCGCGACGAAGTTCGTGAGGTCGCCGAGCGTCTCCGGCGTCGGCTTGCTCGGCCGCCCCGGGAAGTGGCCGTCCACGTTCGCGTTCAGCGCGACGACCTCCGCGCCGAGCGACTCAAGGACGTGCGGCGTCGCCACGCTCCCCATCCCGTTCCCGCAGTCCACGGCGACCCGGAGACCGTCGAGGCCCGCGCCGAACTCGCGGGCGTACGCCGCCACCGCCGTCCGGTAGTCGTCCAGCACGCCGACGTGTTCCGCCTCCCCCCACGCGTCCCACGCGGCCGGCGGTTCCTCCGCGGCGACCCGCTCCTCGATGACCGCCTCCTGGTCGGCGTCGTACTCGCTCGCGTCGTCGAACAGCTTGATGCCGTTGTCCTCCGGGGGGTTGTGCGACGCGGTGAGCATCACGCCGCGGCGGCCGCGCGACGCGAACGCCAGCGCCGGCGTCGGCACCACGCCCACCCGGCGCACGTCCGCGCCCGCGCTCCGCAGACCGGCGGCCATCGCGTCCGCGAGCGCGCCACCGGTCTCGCGGCCGTCCCGTCCGAGCACGAACTCGCCGCCGTCCGCGCCCGCGGCCCGTCCGACCGCGAGCGCCAACTCGGGCGTCACGCGCTCCGTCGCGCTCCCGCGAATCCCAGCCGTCCCGAACAAATCCATACCGGGGAGAACACGAGCGGACGGCTTTACGGCTACGGTCGAACGCCGCCTAGATCTCGATGCCGCTCGGGATGAGGCTGTGGCGGCGGAGGAGGTCGCCGTCCGTGTTGTAGACGAGGAAGGTGTCCTTCTCGTAGGTGGCGACGTGCTCGCCGCCGCGGTGGATGTGAACGCGGTAGCGCTTCTCCGTGTCCGAGACGCGGCCGTACTCGCGGGCGGCGCGGATGAACTGGAGGACGTCGTCGGCGTCCTCGTTGAGTTCGAGCACGAAGTCGCCCGTGAGGCGGTGGGTGACGGCGACCACGCCGGTCGCGTCCGAGTCGTCCACGTCGCCCTGCAGGCGGAACGCCACGTCGATTTCGTCGCCGGCGAGCAGGTCGCCGTCGGCGTCCGTGAGGCGGTCTTCGAGCGCGGCGCTCCCCGTGAAGTCGATGGTGACGGTGGGGCGCTCCGGGGGTGCGTCGTCGTCCTCGACCCAGTCGATGTCGGTCACGTCCAGGGTGAACTCCTGTCTCCTCATTTGCACTATGTCGTACGCTACGTGTTCACACGGCTTGAACGTGACGCCGAACCCGCCCGCGGGCGTCGACAGGATTTAAGCGCGGTGACGCCCAACCCTGAGTGAATGTCGAGTGAACTCTTCGACGGACTCTCCGACTCCCTCTCGACGCAAGCCGCCGACCTCAAGTGGCGTCTCCAGCGGCTCACGGACGTCCTGCGCGGCACGCACGTCTCCGTCGAAGACTACCGCCCGAGCGAACACGACCCCCTCGTGGACTTCGACGGCATCGACGGCTTCGAGGAGGTCGAACGCTACTGGGTGAACGCGCCCTACGCCTTCATCAGCATCAACTACAACGACGACGACAACGAACACCGGTACGCCGTCGTCGAACCCAGCCTCGACGACTTCGAACGCGACCTCCTCGACCAGTTGTTCGAGGACATCCGCGACACCCTCATCTTCAGCGCGCGCTACGACGCCGACGACCCCGAACACGTCCTCCGCGAACAGATGCGCGACCTCGTCTCCGAGTACGGCGTCGTCGTCGAAACCGAGAGCTTCCACCGCCTCTTCTACTACCTCTACCGGGCGTTCGAGGGCTACGAGAAGATAGACCCCCTGATGCAGGACAACCACATCGAGGACGTGTCCTGCGACGGCTACGACATCCCCATCTTCGTCTACCACGACGAGTACAGCGACATCCAGACCACGGTCGAGTTCTCCGAGGACGAACTCGACTCCTTCGTCGTCCGGCTCGCCCAGCAATCGGGAAGACACATCAGTATCGGCGACCCCGTCACCGAAACCACGCTCCCGGACGGCTCCCGGGCGGAACTCGCGCTCGGCCAGGAAGTGACGCCGCGCGGGAGCGCGTTCACTATCCGCCAGTACGACGAGGAACCGTTCACGCCAGCGCGCCTCATCGACTTCAACACGTTCGACCTAGACCAGATGGCGTACCTCTGGCTCGCCATCGAGTCCAACAAGTCCCTCATCTTCGCCGGCGGCACGGCGTCCGGGAAGACCACGTCGATGAACGCCATCTCGATGTTCGTCCCGCCGCGCTCGAAAGTCCTCACCATCGAGGACACGCGCGAACTCACGCTCTACCACGACAACTGGCTCTCCAGCGTCACCCGCGAATCCCTCGGGGAGGGCGACGACATCACGATGTACGACCTCCTGCGCTCGGCGCTCCGCCACCGCCCCGAGTACATCATCGTCGGCGAGGTTCGCGGGGAGGAGGCGATGACGCTCTTCCAGGCGATGAACACCGGGCACACCACGTACTCCACGATGCACGCGGACAGCGTGCAGACCGTCATCAACCGCCTTGAGAACGAACCCATCAACGTCCCGCGCGCGATGATTCAGAGCCTCGACATCCTCTGCGTGCAGACCCTGACCTACGTCGGGGAGAACCGCGTGCGCCGGAACCGCACCATCGCGGAAATCGAGGGTATCGACCAACGTACGGGCGACCTCGACTACTCCACGGCGTTCGAGTGGCGGGCGGGCGACGACAGCTTCCAGCAGTTCGACAGCATCGTCCTCGACGAAATCCGGGACGAACGCGGGTGGTCGCGCGGCGAACTCCTCCGCGAACTCCGGAACCGGAAGAAAGTCCTCCAGTACCTCGTGGAGAGCGGCGTCACCGACTACCGGCAGTTCACCGCGCTCGTCAACGAGTACTACGCGCACCCCGAGCGCACCGTCTCCCGCATCGAAGGCCGCGTCGACGCGGACATCACAGACGCCGACGTGGTCGCGGACGAGGGATGATTCTCGAACTCCTCCCGCTGTTCGTCATCCTGCTCGGCCTCGGCGTGCTCGCGCTCGCACCCGTCGTCCCCCGCATCGACCGCGTGCTCACCCGCCTTGCGCTCGCCGCGTTCGGGTCGTACGCCCGCCAGCGCGAACGCGTCAACACCCGACAGGTGCAGACCCTGCACGGCGCGCACGTCGACACCACGTACCGCGTGTACGCCGCGAAGACGTTCCTCTACGCGACCATCGCGGCACTCGTCGCGAGCCTCCTCACCGTCTACATCGTCGCCGGCGTCCTCATCCTCCTGCTCGCGCCGAGCGGCGAAGCGCTCCGCGCACGCCTCCCCGCCACCGTCGCCTCGCTCGCCGGAAGCGGCAGTCTCTCCGTCCTCCAAGTGTTCGTCGTGTTCCTGTTGAGCGCCGCGACCGTCGGCGTCGCCGTCGCGCTCGCCACCTACCGACTCCGGTGGTCGATGCTCTCCTATCGCGCGAGCGAACGCCGCCGCCGCATCGACGCCACGCTCGAACGGAACGTCGCGTTCATGTACGCGCTCTCCCGGAGCGGGATGGCGTTCCCCGAAATCCTCCGCATCCTCGCGCGCAACCGGGACGTGTACGGCGAGACCGCGACCGAGATATCGGTCGCCGTGAAGGACATCGACCTGTTCGGCGCGGACGTCATCGGCGCGATGCGACGCATGGCGAACCGCACCCCGAGCGACGAGTTCAGCGAGTTCTGCGAGAACCTCGTCAGCGTCCTCCAGAGCGGACAGAGCCTCCCGAACTTCCTCCGGGACGAGTACGAGTACTACAAGGAGGAGTCCGAATCCCAGCAACAGCAGTTCCTCGAACTCCTCGCGACGCTCGCGGAAGGCTACGTCACCGTGTTCGTCGCCGGCCCGCTCTTCCTCATCACCATCCTCGTCATCGTCGGCCTGGTCTCCGGCGGCATGCTCCCCGTCCTCCGCGCCGTCGCCTACATCGTCCTCCCGCTCGCCACGCTCGGGTTCGTCGTCTACCTCGACAGCGTCACCGAGGACTCCCACATCACGCGCGGCGACCGCGGCGACCGCGACGACGTTCGCTTCCAGGACATCCCGCGACGGGGCGAAACCACGGTCGCGGACGGCGGCCAGCACGACAACGTCGCCCGCCTCGCCATCCACCGCCGCCTCGAACCCATCAAGTACCGCCTCCGGAACCCGATCGAGCAAGTCCGCTCGAACCCCGAATCCCTCCTCCTGGTCACGATACCGCTCGCGCTCCTCTACGTCGGCGCGGACGCCTGGTTCGCGTACACCGCGGGCGACTTCGGCCTGCGCGCCATCGACGACCCCCTGATTCTCGCGTCCATCGGCGTGCTCGCCACCTACGCCGGCGTCTACGAACTCGAAAGCCGCCGCATCAAGAACATCGAGGCCGCCATCCCCGACCTCCTCGAACGCCTCGCGAGCACGAACGAAGCCGGGATGCCGATCGTCGCGAGTTTCGGCCGCGTCGTCGGCAGCCAACTCGGCTCGCTCTCCGAGGAACTGAAGAAGACGTGGACGGACATCACGTGGAACGGCCGCGTCGAACCCGCGCTGGAGCGCTTCGAGAACCGCCTCCAGACCACGACCGTGACCCGCGTCGTCACGCTCATCACGAACGCGATGAACGCCAGCGGCGACATCGGCCCCGTCCTCCGCATCGCCGCCGACGAGGCGAAAGCGACCCAGCGCCTCCGCCGCGAACGCCGGAACGAACTCCTCACCTACCTCGTCGTCATCTACCTCGCGTTCTTCGTCTTCCTCACCATCGTCGTCGCGCTCGACACGATGTTCATCCCGAGTCTCCCCTCGGGCGAACTGTTCTCCGTCAGTTCGCCCGCCGGCGGGTCGGTGACCGGCATCGGCAACCTCGGAATCGGCGGCGCGAACGTCGATAAGGACGCGTACAGCCTCGTGTTCTTCCACACGTGCGCCATCCAGGCCGTCTGCTCGGGGTTCGTCGCCGGACAGATGGGTGAGGGGAGCGTGAAAGCCGGCGCGAAACACGCGACCGCGATGCTCACAATCGCCTACCTCGTCTTCCTCGCGTTCGCATGACCCGGAACGTCCACGAGACCTACGACCGCATCGCCCGCCACTTCTCCCAGACCCGCGAATACGCGTGGCCGGAAGTCGAGGACTTCGTCGGCGACGCGAACGCGACGCGCGCGCTCGACATCGGGTGCGGGAACGGCCGGCACACGGAGTTGCTCGCCGCGCACGCGGACGCCGCCGTCGGCGTGGACGCGAGCCGCGGCCTGCTCGACGAAGCCGTCGCTCGCGCAGACGACCGGGACTTCGACGCGGCGTTCGTCCAGGGCGACGCCGCCCGCCTCCCCGTCCGCGAAGACAGGTTCGACCTCGCGGTGTACGTCGCGACCATCCACCACCTGCCGACGCGGGACGCCCGCCGCGCGAGCCTCGACGAACTCGCCCGCACCCTCACCGCTGACGGGCGGGCGCTCGTGAGCGCGTGGAGCACCGCGCACTCGAAGTTCGACCGAACCGACGGCTTCGACACCACCGTGGACTGGACGCTCCCCGGCGGCGACACCGTCCCCCGGTTCTACCACATCTACGCGCCCGACGAGTTCCGCGCCGACATCGACGCCTCCGCGCTCGAACTCGTGGACTTCGAACTGTCGAGCGGGAACTGCTACGCGACCGTCACGAAGGGCTGACAGTCCGGACTACCCACTCGCCGCGCGGCGTCCGAACGTTCACCAGTCCGCGCGACGACACACTACGCCAACACCACCCCCTGCCCCCGGCATCCCGTTTGAACCCTCCCGCGAAAGGAAACATCAATAAACGACCCACGGATAGACCCACTCGCGCACCGATGTTGCGCAAACCGCGGGTTTGCGATGCATGGTGTGGCCGACGCGAGCACCGATGGTCTAGTGGCAGGACCTGAGCCTTCCAAGCTCATGGCCCGGGTTCAAATCCCGGTCGGTGCATTTCTATCGAACGAAGTGAGCGTGAATGCGCAGGGAGTTGAGCAAGCGAGTCGCAGCGCCCGACGGGCGACCGTCTCGCCCAGTTCAAATCCCGGGCGGTGCAGTCTTCGGGGGACGAACTGCCGAGCGAGTGCTAACGTGGTTTCTATGTGGCTGGGTTCTCTGGTGGGCGGTATGTCCGAGTTCGAGTCAGACGTGGAGACGGCGCGTTCGCTTCTCGACCGCGAGGGATTGGACGGGTTCTTCGTCGGTGTGGTGGATGACGAGGAGTTGGATTACGTGTTGTCCCACGAGTTCGAGGACGCGGAGACGACGGGGATGCGGGCGTTGAGTCTGTTGGCGGCGCACGTGGAGTCCTTCTCGACGCAGGCCGGGGTGCCGGCGGAGCAGGTGGCGGAGGACGTGGTTCGGTTGCTGGACGCGCAACCGCGGGAGGAGCAGGACTAGCAGTCTACTTTCGTGCAGTTGTCGTTCCGCCAGATACGCCAGTCGCCGTCGTGGGTGCGGAGGCCCACCGTTTCGGTGGTCTGTCGGGGTGTGCCGTCGTCGCTGGCGATTGTGAGCGCGACGTCGACGGCGGCCGCGCCGTCGGTTCGCTCGACGACTTCGACGCCGTCTATCGTCACCTCCTGGGTGGGGACGGACTCCTCGGTCACGGGGAGGTTCGAACTCGGGGTTTCGGGGTGGGCGAGCGCGTTCGCGCGCTCGACGTTCCCGGCGATGAGCGCCTCGTAGAACGCGCGCGCCACCGCGTCAGGCGTGTTCTCCGCGTCCGCGTCGGAAGCGGACGCCGTGGTCGTCGCTTCGGTGGTGGTTTCGGCGGCGGTCGTGTCGGTCACGCTCGGCGCGTCACTCGTGCTGTCCGAACAGCCGGCGAGGCCGGTCGCCAGGGTGCCGGCCGCGGCGGCGAGAACGGTTCTGCGGCGCATGGCCGGAACTCAAGCCACGCGTCCGTAAATGTACTGAACGCTAGTCGCAGCGCTGGTCGATGATGCGGTCGATGATGTCGCCGGTGGAGAGGAGTTCGTCGTCGTGCTGGGGGTCGCGGGGGGACGCGCGTTCGACGGTGCAGTCGATGCCGCGAGAGTCGAGTTCGGCCTGAATTCCTTCGGGGTCGTGGTGTTGGTCGTAGCCGAGCGCGATGACGTCCGGGTCGATGTCCTCGATGGGCGCGAAGATGTCGGACTCGTGGCCGACGCGGGCGTGGTCGACGACGTCGAGCGCGGCGACCACGTCGCGGCGCTGTTCGTTCGAGAGGACGGGTTTCTCCTTGTGCCCGACGTTCTCGCGGCGCGCGATGATGACGTGGAGTTCGTCGCCCATGCCGGCGGCGTCCGTGAGGTAGTGGACGTGACCGGGGTGGATGATGTCGAACGTGCCCTGCGCGACGACCTTCATAATTCCTCGTCGATGTCCGCTTGCGTGAAGTCGAAGAACGATTCGGGGTCGGGGAGGTCGACGTCGAACACGTCGAGCGACCGCGGTTCGCCCTCGCGGTCGAACGACCGCCAGCAGTCGGACTCGTAGGGCGCGCCCATGATGACGTGAACGGGCCACTTCCCGAACATCGAGCGGTCGGCGGCGCTCGGTTCGAGCACGCCGTTCGGGTGGGAGTGAATGCTCCCGATGGTGTGGGAGTCGTTCGGGACGAGGTTCGACTGGAGGGTCGCCTGCACGGGACTGGATTCGGTGCCGGGGACGACGAGCACGTCCGTGACGATGTCGCCGTCGGCGTCCACGCCGAGGTCGCTCGCGGGCGTGCCGCGCAGCACGCCGAGGTACTCGTCGGGGTGCGTGTCGGCGGCCGCCGACAGCGCGAACGAGAGCGTGTCGGCCGCGATGCCGACGACCTCCCGCCGCGAACGGAACAACATACGAGGTAGTCGCGGCGCGGCGACTCTAAGGGTTGCGATACCCCCGAGTCGGCCTTTCGGGAGAGTTAAAAGCCACGACACCCACCTGTGTCCTAATGAGTGACTCTCGTTCTGACGACCGCTCGGTCGTCTATCGGCTCTCCCCCGACTGTACGTCGGACGCCATCGAGGTCGGCGAACGCTACCACGCCCGCGTGAACGGCGTGGTCGAGTACGGCGTGTTCGTCGACGTCTCCAAGCACGTCTCCGGCCTCGTCCACGAATCCGACATGCCCGAGGACGCGTCCTACGACGTGGGCGACGACCTCGTCGTCGAACTCGCGGCCGTCCGCGACAACGGCGACCTTTCCTTCGAACCCGTCGCGGGCGACGACTTCGAGACGGTCGAGCGCTCCGTCCAGTACGACGTTGCGGCGGTCGAAACCCTCGCCGACCGCGTCGGCGACACCGTCCACCTCGAAGGCGAGGTCGCGCAGGTGAAGCAGACCGGCGGCCCCACCATCTTCCGCGTGCGCGACGAGACCGGAATCGCGCCCTGCACCGCCTTCGAGGAGGCGGGCGTCCGCGCGTACCCCGAGGTCGACCTCGAAGACGTCGTGCACGTCACCGGCGAAGTCGAGACCCGCGAGGGGAGCGTGCAAGTCGAAATCGAGGACATCGACGTATTGGACGACCCCGCGGCGACCGACCTCCGCGACCGTCTCGCCGCCGCCGTCGCCGAGCGCGCGGAACCCGTCGAGACCGAACCGCTCGTCGAGTGGCCGGCGCTCTCCGGCCTCCGCAACGACCTCCGCGAGGTCGCGCGCCAACTCCGGAAGACCGTCCTCGAATCCCGTCCCATCCGGATGCGCCACCACGCGGACGGCGACGGAATGTGCGCGAGCGTCCCCGTCCAGCTCGCCCTGGAGCAGTTCATCGACGCCACCCATCAGGACGACGACGCGAAACGCCACCTCCTCAAGCGCCTCCCGAGCAAGGCGCCGTACTACGAGATGGAGGACGCGACCCGCGACCTCAACTTCGGGCTCGAAGACCAGGCACGACACGGCCAGAAACTCCCGCTCCTACTCATGCTCGACAACGGCAGCACCGAGGAGGACACGCCCGCGTACGAGGCGCTCGACCACTACGACATCCCCATTCTCGTCGTCGACCACCACCACCCCGACCCGGAGGCCGTCGACCCGTTCGTGGACGCGCACGTCAACCCCTATCTGCACGGCGAGGACTACCGCATCACCACGGGCATGATGTGCGTCGAGCTTGCGCGCATGATTTCGCCCGAACTCGACGGCGAACTCGACCACGTCCCCGCCGTCGCCGGGCTCTCCGACCGCTCGAAGGCGGACGCCATGTCGGACTACCTCGCGCTCGCCCGGGACGCCGGCTACGACGAGGAGTTCCTGCACGACATCAGCGAAGCCCTCGACTACGAGGCGTACATGCTCCGGTACGACTCCGGCGCGACCCTCGTGAACGACGTGCTGAACGTCGGCGGCGACGAGGAACGCCACCGCGACCTCGTGCCGTTCCTCGCGGAGAAAGCGGAGACGGCGGTCGACCGCCAGCTGGACGCGGCGATGCCGCACGTCGAACACCGCACGGTCGCGAACGACGCGAACCTCTACACCATCGACGTGGAGGAACACGCCCACCGCTTCCAGTACCCCGCGCCCGGGAAGACCACGGGCGAGATTCACGACGAGAAGGTCGTGGAGACGGGCGAACCCGTCATCACCATCGGCGTCGGCCCCGACTTCGCCGTCCTCCGCTCCGACGGCGTGCGCCTCGACATCCCCCAGATGGTGTCCGACCTGAACGACGAACTCCCCGGCGCGGGCGTCTCCGGCGGCGGCCACCTCGTCGTCGGCTCTATTCGGTTCGTGCCCGGGATGCGCGAGCAAGTGCTGGACGCTCTCATCGAGAAGATGGCGGACGCGGAGCTCGACGAGGAACTCCGTTCCGCCCCGACCCGGTGAACGACACCCGACGCCACAGCACGCCCATCGCTCCGAGCACGACGATGAGGGTGACCGCGAGCAATTCGAGCGGGAGTCGCCACACGCCGCCCCGCCAGTCCGCGCGGAACACGCCGGCGTAGTAGTCCGCCACCCGCTCGCCACGGAGGACGACCATCACTTCTCTGTTGTTCGTGACGGACTCGTGGTTCCAGTTCAGACTCCCGACGAGCGCCGCGTCCTCGGTGACGACGCCCTTCACGTGGAGGTGGTCGAAGCGCGAGCGCGGGTCGACGACGCGCGCACGCAACGACAGTCCCTCCTCGCGCGCCGTCTCTCGGAGTCGCTCCGCGAGCGCCCGGTTCTCCTCGCGGACGTACCACGCGCCGCCGAGCAGAACGTGGGTGCGGACGCCGCGCCGGGCGGCGTCGAGCGTCGCGTTCAGGAAGCGGTCGTCGTCGATGCGCACCTGCTGGACGAGCAGGCGGTCGGACGCGTTCCGCACCACGCCGAGCGTCGTGGCGTGGCCGTCCTCGGGCGTGACGAACACCGACGCGTCTGCGATGCCGTTCCACGCGTCGAAGTCGCTCCGATAGCTGGCGGTCGCGGGCGCGCCGTCCTGGAACGTCGCGTTCGCGCGGTACTCGCGCCACGGAATCCCGTCCCGCCACGTGCTGTCCGCGCGATGAACGGCGGCCAGGCGGTCGGCGAGCCCGGGGTCGCGGAGGACGACGCCCCAGCCGCGGGTGGCGTGCCCGCCGACGCCGCCGGGTTTCCAGTTCTCGGAGGTGACGAGCGCGCGGTCGTCCGCGACGGCGTACTTCGCGTGGTGGTAGGCGTACCGCGACCGCGGGCCGTCGAGCACCCGAACCCCGACCCCCGAAGCGGCGAGCCGGTCGAGCACGCGCGCCGACGCGTCGGTGACGCCGCCGACCGGCCCGCCCTCCACGAGCACGCGGACGGTGACGCCGCGGTCGGCGGCGGCCGCGAGCACGCGAGCGACCCGCGGGGAGGAGAACGTGTAGCCCGCGAGGAGCACGCGCTCTTCCGCGCCCCGGAGCGCCGCCAGCACGCGCTCCGGGGCGTCCGGGAGCGCGAACGCCGACACCGGCACGTCGCTCGCGCTCGCCGTCGCGAAGGCCGTCGCGCCGAGCGGCCGCCAGCCGCCGTCCGCGAACACCTCGCTCTCCGGCGCGTTCTCGTACGTCAGCCTGTCCACCACCGTCCCGTTCCGTCGGAGAACGAGGGGCTCCCCGCCGTTCGCCAACCGCGGGAACCCCGGCACTCGAACGACGGGGGCGTCCGTGAGGTTCCGGGCGAGCGCGGGGTCGCCCGCGAGCGCGACCCGCCCCGAGACGGTTCTCCCTGGGAGTCTGACGGTGTCTTCGCCGTCCGAGAGCGTGTACGCTCCCAGTCGGGTGTTCTCGGGGACGGTGAGCGTGACGTACTCGCCGCGGTCGCCGTCCGTCGCCGGGTTCGGGACGACGCCCGCGAACGACACCGAGAGCACGAGGGCGAGGGCGAGCGCGCGGAACACGACCCGTCTGGCCGCGGCTTCCGGTATGAACCCTCGGGGTTTTTGCGGTCGCGTTCGTCGAACCCCGCATGGACCTCGTAGAGACGCTTCGTCTCGCAAGCTACGCCGCCGGCGCGCTCGGCGGCGCGTTGCTGTTCGTCGAAACGTTCCAGCTCCCGAGCTACGTCGAGTACGACACGGACTTCGGGTCGTACAGCGTGCAACTCAATCCGCAGGAGGCGAGCGAGTACACGTGGGTCGGCAGAATCGGCTTCCTCGCCGTCGCGCTCGCGTTCGTCGGGCTGTTCGTCGCGACCTTCCTCTAGGCGTCCAGCGCCGCCACCGCTTTCTGCGCTTCCTGCTGGATGATGAAACTCCGCTCGTCCGCGTACTCGGCGGCGGCGTCGAGGGCGCGCTCAGTGCCGATTTGGACGAGCGCCCACGCCGCGCTCGCGCGAACGCTCTCGGATTCGTCCTCGTCGCCGAGTACGCCGGCGAGCGGGTCGATGGCGCGCGTATCGCCGATGAGTCCGAGGGAACGCGCGGCGACGCTGCGCACGCTCTCGTTCTCGGCGACGAGCTGATTCGCCACGTCCTGCGTCGCCTCTTCTGCCCCGATTTCCGCGACCGCGCGCAGGCCCGCCTTCTGGAGTTCGGGGTTCGACTCGGACGCCGTGTACTCCTGGACGGCGTCGAGGCCGTCCTCGCTCCCTATCTTCCCGATGGCCTCGATAGCCGGAATCTCGCGGCGGTTCGCGAGTTCGCTCAGTTTGTCGAGCGCGTTCTCGTTCCCCATGTGCTTCAGCGCGTCGAGCGCGTGCCGCTTCATGTACTCCGAGTCCCCCATCTTCTCGATGAGCAGGAGCACCATCTCGGCGTCGTCGCGCTTCTGCCACTCCTTGAGCGCGCTCCACTCCGGGGGGAAGTCCTTGAACTTCCCGCCGAGCGCCTCGTAGTAGCCGTCCCGGCGCAGTTGCTCGCGCACGGAGAGATCCGTCCACTCCTCCGCGTCCTCGACGCCCGCTTCGAGCGTGTCGGTCGCGTCGAGTAGGGCCGCGATTTCGTCGGCGTCCTCGTCAGCGTCTAGGCCGGCGTCCTCGACGGCCGCCACGAGGTCGTCGAACGCGCTCACGTCGAGGTCGTCCGGCGCGCTCACGTCGGCGTCGAGCGTGTCGTTCACGGTCGCCGCGAACGCCTGCACCGCCTCGACCACGGCGTCGCGTCCGTCCGCCGTCCACCGCGTCCCCTCGACGGTCGTCTTCACGCCGTTCACGTCGCTCACCACGTCCTCGGCGTACGGGCCGCGCTGGTCTTCGACGCCGCTCCGAACGTCCGAAAGACGGCTCTCAAGTTCCTCGCGGGGGTCGTCCGCGTCCTCCTCGTCCTCGTCTGGTTCGGGGAGGTCGGCGTCGTCGAGGTCGGCCTCGATGTCGTCCAAGAGTTCGTCGACATCGTCGAGGTCGGCCTCGGTTTCGGCGTCGTCGAGCGCCGCCTCGGCGTCGTCGAGTCGTTCTTCGAACGCCGCGACGGTTCCCGGTTCGGGTTCCGCGGCGTCGGTCTCCGCCTCCGCCTCGGCGTCCGCGTCGTTCTCGGCCGGTTGGTCGGCCGAATCCGCGTCCTCGTCGCTCATACAGAGTGCTTCCGCCAGTACGCCTATCAGGGTTTCCCTTCGGTGCGGGGGTAAAAGCGGGGGGCGAGGAGGAGGTAGGTGAGCGCGAACGCCAAGAGGAGGCGGGGGAGCGCGTGCCCGGCGACGTTCGGCGCGAGGAGCGCGAGCGCCTGCACGACGCCCATCGCGAGCGCGTGCGCCGGCCGGAGGTCGGGGTAGGGAATCCGGCTCACCATCAGGGCGACGAACGCGGCGAGCGCGACGAGCAACGCGAGCGGCGTCGCGCCCGCGAGCAGGCCGGCGGCGAGAATCGTCCCGGCGAGCGTCGTCTGCACGCCCCGGGTCTCCGCGCGCCCGGTGTCGTACGCCGTGTACAGTCCCAGTCGTACGACGGCCGCCGCGACGAACAGCGCGCCCGCCACCACGGACGCGAGCACGAGCGGTGACTTCGCGGGGTTGGCGTCCGCGACCGCGGCGAACACGAGCGCGGCGGGCGCGACGCCGAACGACGCCACGTCCGCGAGCGAGTCGAGGTACTCGCCGACCGGCGTCCCGCCGTACCGCCGCGCGAGCAAGCCGTCGATTGCGTCCACGATGGCCGCGAGCAGGAGGACGCGCGCGGCGAGCGCGACGCTCACCGTCGCCGCCGCCACCGCAGCGAACCCGAGGCCGGCGTTCACGCTGGTCGCGACGTCCGCCGCTCCCAGCCGTCCCGCGAACCGTGGACGCGGTCGCATATCCACTCGTCCGCCAGCGGCGTCCTTACGTGTTTATATCGGACGACGGGACCGGGTCGCCTATTAGGTCGGCCGCGAAAGGTCGTGTATGGATCGTCGTTCGTTCCTCGCGGCAGTCGGCGCGGTCGGCGCGACGGGCGTGCTCGCGGGCGCGGCGAGCGTGCTCGCGGACTCGACCGACTACGACGTGGCGATGCGGTCGAACGCGTTCGCGCCCGTCGAATCGAAAGCCATCGACGTGCCCGCGGACGCACCCGGCTACATCCCCGACGACGTGCCGACCATCGAAGTCGCAGTCGGCGAACCCGTCACGTGGCTGAACACGGGCACCCGCTACCACACCGTCACCGGCGTCGCCGCCGCGATGCCGGACGGCGCGGACTACTTCGCGTCCGGCGGCTACGACACCGAATCCGCGGCGCTCGAAAGCTTCGAGCGAGAGGTCGGCGGCGGCGGCGCTATCGCGCCGAGCGAGTCGTACACGCACGTCTTCGACACGCCGGGCTGGTACTACTACTACTGCATTCCCCACGAGCCCGCGAATATGGTCGGAAACGTGAGAGTCGTCGAAAAGTAGTTAGGCTTCGTCTTCGTCCTCGACGGCGACCGAGGTCTCCTCCTCCTCGTAGACCTCCTCGGGGTGCGCTTCGAGCGTCGTCTTCCCGATTTCGACCCGGCGGAGCGGGTAGATGGTCTTCGCGTCGTTGTAGATGGCGGAGGAGAGGCGGCCCTCGACGATGGAGTCGATGACGTCCTCGAACGCGCGTTCGGTGGCGGCCGTCTCGACGATGTCGATCATCGTGCGACGGATGGCCTTGCGCTGGGACTCGTCGGCCTGCTTCGTCGTGTACGCTTCGGGCTGAATCTTGATGCGGTAGTCGTCCGCGGTGCGGGCGACGACGACAGCGTGAATCTTCGAGGAGCCGCGGCGGACGAGACTGCGCTTGTAGTCCCGGGAGAGCTCGTGCTTCACGAAGCTCGTGTACGCGGTGTCGCTCCCGACGTCGTCCACCTGGAAGGTGAGTTTGACGTTGTTCTCGCCGCTCTGGTCGGTGATTTCGCCGAGCGTCGTTTCGATGGTTCGGTCGATGACCTGTTCGGGTTCGGAAGCGAGGGTTTCACCGAGTTCCGCGCGGTCGAACTGTTCGGGCGCGAGGACGGTGTACCACCGCTTCTGCTGGTTCTTCTTGGAGACGGATCGTTCGCTCATTGTTGTGTAGTGTTGAATCGGTGTGCGTGCTGTGCGACTTCGACTGCGACGGTGACGTTGACCGTGTAGTCGTCCAGGGTCGTGCGGAGGCCGCCCACGCTGGGGCGTTCGATGCGCGTGACGACCGACTCGTCACGGGCCTCCGTGTGCATCTGGTCGGTGTTGTCGGGGCGAACCGCGTTCGCGACCAGTTCGGGGTACTCGACGCGGGTGCGCACGGTCGCGCTCCGCGTCATAGTTCCCCCCGAACGGTCTCCGCGAGGTCGTCCGTGAGACGGGTGCTCGATGCGAGGTCGTCGCGGCCGCCGACGTTGTCTGCGCCGACGGCGGCCGCGAGAACGCGGCGGGCGTCGGCGTCGGTCGTCGCGAGGGCGGCCGACTCGTCGGTCGTGGCGAGCGCGGCGGGTTCCTCGCCGTGGAAGTCCCGCGCGAGGCGCGCGACCAGCCACGGGTCGGCGTCGCCCGCGTCCACGGTGACGAGGCCGCTGTACCGCTTCACCTCGCCGGCCGCGAGCGCGGCGTGAACGCTCGTTGCGGCGTCCCGCCACGCGTCGAGCGTGTCCGCGCGGTCGCCGCGACCGAGCGCGAACGCCGCGCCGACGCCGGGCGCGGTGCGCGCGACCGCGTCGAGCACGTCCGCGTACCCCTCGATAGTCTCGAAGGAGCCGTCGTCGACGACGTGCGGGCGGAGGACTCGGGCGAGCGCGTCCGCGGCGCTCGCGGGCGCGCCGTCCGTGACGTCGAGCGCGACCCGCGAGGCGAGTCGGCGGTGCGCGTCCGCGTCGAGTTCCGCGGGCAGACCGAGTTCGGCGAGCAGCGCGCCCGCCATCCCCTCGTCGCCCGAGAACGCGCCCGAGAGACGCGTCGAGTGCGCGAGGCCGTCCGCGAGGTCGGCGACCGGAATACCGACACCGGGCCGCCGCGAGACGGCCGCCGCGTCGAGCACGTCACCCTGCGGCGTCCAGCCCGCGGAGACAGCGCCCGCGAGCGCCAGCTCGGCGTCGGCGGCCTCCGGCGCGAGCCGGTCAGCGACCGCGTACGCCGCGAGCGCGCTCGGGCCGTCCGCGTCGAGCGGCTGCGCGTCCTCGCCCGCGTCCACGCCGACGGCGAGCGCCGTGTCCGACGCCGCCACCGACGCGACCCGCGACCGCGCGCTCGAACGCGACCGCGCGAGCGACACCTGGTACGGCGTCCCAAGCGCGTCACACGCACGAGCAAGCTGGCCCGCGGCAGCGAGGCTATCGCCGTCCGCGTGCGCGACGGCGTACACGAACGCCGCGTCACGCACGCGCTCGGCGAGCGCCGCCGACTCGAACGATGCAGTCCGCCCCGTCGCAGCCATCTATTCGAGGAGGTCGACCGCGGCGTCGTACGAGTACGTGAAGTCCTCGTCCAACTCGTCGCCCCGGTAGTAGTCCACGAGGCGGCGAATCTTCGACTCCGTGTTCTGGAGCGCGCGACGGTTCTGGTGGTCCTGGCCGTTCTCGTCCACGTGCTCGCGGAGTCGAATCGCCTTCTCCATCAGGTTCCGGAGGTCTTCCGGAATGTCGGCGCGCGCGTCGTTCTCGTCGAGGATTTCCGTGACGCTCTTCCCCGTCGCCAGGGAGACGTCCGGAACCGGCGTGCCCTGCACGCCCTCGTCACGGAGCTTCAACCCGATCTGGCTCGGGTCGAAGCCCTGTTCTGCGAGTTCGACGACGCGCTCTTCGATGGCGTCCTCGTCAACGTCACTCCACTCCGGCGGCTCGTCTGCCACGGGCTTCTCCGAACCGGATTGCCCGCGGCGTCGCGTATGCATTCGTGCCATTGTTGATGATTGGAACCGCACGAACCGCAAGCGGCACGCTGGCGTGCCGGCACTACCGCATTCCCAAGCCACCCAATCGGATGGCGAGTCAGAATTACGGCCGTGCTGTTCCCTACACAGTAGGACTGGGCCGAGCCTCTAAAGCGTTTCACTTCCCCCCTGATTCCGAACCGAGGGTCTTATATGGAAACCCCGGCCAACAAATGAACGCGAGGGCTCGTAGATCAGTGGTAGATCATCCCCCTGGCACGGGGAAGGCCTCGGGTTCAAATCCCGACGAGTCCACTCCCAATCGCACTTGTTTTCGCCCTGTGTCGCTGATTTGTCCGGTTCGTGTGGTTATACGATGTCGTCGCGGAGGTTAGTAACGTTCATCAGGTCGGTGAGTAGGCGGGTTTCGAAGTCGTCGTCGGCGACGACGAGTTCCGCGCCCGTGGAGCGCGCTGTCGCGGCGATCAGTAGATCGCGAGTCGCCATTCGTTCCCCGTCGTCGAGGAGTTGATCCTGTATTCGCGCGGCTTCGAGGGCGATATTCTCGTTCAAGTCGAGTGCTTGCACGCCCCCGAAGTCCTGGCTGACTTCGACGACATCGGTTGAGCCGACACCCAACAACAGCGCATCGCGATCGCTCGATAGTCTCCCTGGTATCCGCTAGCGCCCCCTCGTTCGTTCCGCTGGTGGCGGTCAGTTCGGGTGTTCTCTCGTACGCGACTAGCACGAGCCCTGCCCACAACACGGGACTTCTGATCCGACACAGAGTCGTGGGTTCGCGAGCTCGCCCACACTCTCTTTAGGTAGGCCTAAAATCCGTAGCGCTTATACTCTCTTAGGTTCGCCTAAAACTCGTGATTCGGAACGACCACGCGGCCCGACCGCTCCCCCGCCGGAACGCGCCGGCGAGCGCGCCCGCTCCTGCGCGCCGGGTAGCGTCGGCCGAGACGACGGACGAACCGACCAGCCCCGACGACCCGGAGGTGACGCCGACGTGAGTTCGCGCGTCTCCGACCGGAACAGACAGCGTTCCCGGCGCGCCGAAGAGGGACGCTTCGCCTGGATACACGACCGGAAACTCATCGGCCTCTGCGCCGCGAGCGCCGCGCTCGTCGTCGCGTTCGGCCTCATCCAGGTGACGTTCGGCTCCTACTCCATGACGGTTCCCGCCGCCTGGGGAGCCGTCTTCGACCCTGCCGTCCTGCTCGACGAACGCTACCTCCTCGACTACTTCCTCGGCGAAGGCCTGATGCGCACCATCACGGGCTTCCAGGGCGAAGAACTCCCGCAACTCGCCACCGAGACGCTCATCGTCTGGAACATCCGGCTCCCCCGCGTGTTCGTCGCGGCGTTCGTCGGCATGAACCTCGCCGTCTCCGGCGCTATCTTCCAGGCCGTCACGCGGAACGAACTCGCCAGCCCGTTCATCCTCGGCGTCTCCTCCGGCGCGGGCCTGATGATTCTGCTCTCGCTCGTCGTGTTCAGCAGTCTCACCGCCTTCCTCCCCATCGTCGCCGCGCTCGGCGGTTCCATCGCCTTCCTCATCGTGTACGCCATCGCGTGGAAAAACGGCACCAGCCCCGTCCGCCTCGTCCTCGCGGGCGTCATCGTCGGCACCGTCTTCAGCTCCCTCCAGACGGCGATGTTCTTCTTCGCGGACGACATCGGCGTCGTCCAGACCGCCATCTCGTGGACGACCGGCTCCCTCACGGGCGTCGGCTGGGAGCAGGTGCGAATCATCCTCCCCTGGACGATTCTCTCGATGCTCCTCGCCGTCCTGAGCGCCCGCCAACTCAACGTCCTCCTGCTCGGCGAGCAGACCGCGCGCGCCCTCGGCGTCTCCGTGGAGAAGGTCCGGTTCGCGCTCTCCGGCGTCGCCGTCCTCGCCGCCGCCGCGAGCATCGCCGTCGCCGGCATCGTGAGCTTCGTCGGCCTCATCGTCCCCCACCTCGTGCGCACCGTCGTCGGAAGCGACTACAAGAAACTCGTCATCGGCTGCCTGTTCGCCGGCCCCGCGCTCATGGTCGCCGCCGACGTCGGCGCGCGCCTCGGCATGATGGTCGTCACGGGCGCGACCAGCGGCCAACTCCCCGTCGGCATCGTCACCGGCCTCATCGGCGGCCCGTACTTCCTCTACCTCATGCGGCGCAAACAGAACCTCGGTGAAATCTGATGTCCGGCTTCCCATCCATCTTCACGGCACGCACGGACGCGACGACCGACGCATCGACCGACGACGCACCCCGCGACGACCTGAACGCGGAACTACTGCCCAGCGACACGGACGCCGGGTCGCTCTCCGGGACGGAACTCGTCGTCGGCTACCCGGGAACCGAGGAACCCGTCATCGACGGCGAGACCATCGAGGTCGCCGCGGGCGAGGTGACGGCGCTCATCGGCCCGAACGGGAGCGGGAAGAGCACCCTCCTGAAGACGCTCGCGAAGCAACTCGACCACGACGCGGGGTCGGTGCTGGTGGACGGCCAGGACATCCACTCGCTCGACGCGAAGGCGCTCGCGAAACGCCTCGGCCTGCTCTCCCAGCAGAGCGCGTCCCCGAACAGCCTCACGGTCGAAGACCTCGTCTACCACGGCCGCTACCCCCACCGCGGGTTCTTCGAGGAGGTGACGATGGACGACCAGGACGCCGTGAACCGCGCGATGGAACTCGCGGGCGTCACCCACCTCTACGACCGCGAACTCGGGAGTCTGAGCGGCGGCCAGAAACAGCTCGCGTGGATTGCGATGGTGCTCGCACAGGAGACGGACATCCTCCTGCTGGACGAGCCGACGACGTTCCTCGACCCCCACCACCAGCTGGAAGTCCTCGAAATCGTCGAGCGCCTCCACGACGAGAGCGACATCACGGTCGTGCTCGTCCTGCACGACATCGAACAGGCCGCTCGGTACGCAGACCGCGTGGTCGCGCTCCGGGACGGCGAGATTCAGGCGCGCGGCGCGCCGGACGAGGTGGTGACCGAGGAGTTGCTCGCGGACGTGTTCCGCATCGAGGCGGAGGTCGCGCACGGCCCGAACGGCCCGTCGGTGACGATGGTGCGTCCGCTCCACGCCGACGCGGACGGCGACGCGGACGACGAAAAACCGCCCGGAAGAACCGACTCGGCGTCGAAGCCGGCGGAGTAGTTTCGTTTCCACGGTTTCTCCCGGATTCAGTAACGCCTATATACTTTTAGGCTAGCCTAAAAATATGGCACGCGACTTCGACGCGCGCACCGACGCGACGCGCAGAGACTACCTCAAGACCGGTACCGGCCTCCTCGCCGCCGGCCTCGTCGCCGGCTGTTCGAGCGACAGCGGCGACGACACGACCGCAACGACCACCACCGAGGGAACGACGGGCACGACCACCGAGAACACCACCGCCTCGGAGTTCCCGTACACCGTCTCGATGGCTCCGATGGGCGACGTGGAGTTCGAGGCGGTTCCGGAGACCATCTTCACCCGCCTCACTCACCTCGCGGGGATGGCGTTCGCGCTCGGCCGCGGGAACGACGTGAACGCGATGCACGCCCCCGCCTACTACGACGCGCTCTGGAACCAGTTCACGCCCCGCCTCCCCGGCGTCGAACTCGACTGGACTGGTCTCTACTCGTCGTGGAACGTCACCAAGGAGAAGCTCTACAGCCTCGACAGCGACGTCCACCTCGCCGACCCCGCCAGCGTCCTCGCCCTCGATTCGTGGGACATGGCGGACATCGAGGAGATAGCGACCAACATCAGCCCGTGGTTCGGGAATCACTACAGCCACCGCCACACCGAGCCGCCCGCGGCGTACGCCGACAGCTACGAGTACTACACGCTCTGGGAGCAGTTCGAGAAGGTCTCCCAGGTATTCCGGGACGAAGCGAAGTACGAAGCGCTCGCGGAAATCCACGCCGACGTGCTCGACCGCATCGAGACCGACCTCCCCGACGGCGACCGACCGAGCGTCGTCATGGGCGGGTTCAGCGACCCGAGCGCGCCCTACGTCTACAACGTCGATACGCCCGGCTTCCTCACCGCACACATCCGTCCGCTCGACCCCGTGGACGCGTTCGGGGACGACGTGGCGTCCGGCTCCCGCGTGGACATGGAGGCGCTCGCGGAAGCCGACCCCGACGTCATCCTCGTCTTCGGCGGCCTCCACCCCAGCTACAGCATGGGCGACATCCGCGCCGCGCTCGAAGACGACCCGGTCGCCCAGACCATCACCGCCGTGCAGGACGGCCGCATCTACCCGCAGGGCGGCCGCTACCAGGGCCCGATTCTGAACCTCTTCCAGCTCGAAATGACGGCGAAACAGCTCTATCCCGACGCGTACGGCGCGTGGCCCGAGTACACCGAGGGCCCGTACCCCGACCTCCCCAGCGAGGAGCAGTTCTTCGACCGCCAGCGCGTCGCGGACATCATCAACGGAGACTTCGAGGCGTGAGCGACCCCGAGACGGCACCACCGAGAGACGTCGTCGTGGTCGGCGGCGGGCCCGCGGGCTGTTCAGCGGCGGTGTTCACCGCGCGGTACGGCCTCAGCACGATCGTGTTCGACCGGGGACGGTCGTCGCTCCAGCGGTGTGCGTACCTCGAAAACTACCCCGGTTTCCCCGCGGGAATCGACGTCGGGACGTTCTACGACCTCATTCACGACCACGTCGAGGAAGCGGGCGCAGACCTCGTCTCGGATATGGTGGTGTCGGTCGACCGCGCCGCCGATGGCGAGTTCGTCGTCGAGCGACAGGAGGGAGACGCCGTTCGCGCGCGCCGCGTCGTCGCCGCGACCAGGTCCGACGCGGACTACCTTCGGTCGCTCACGGGAGACGGGGCGTTCGTGGAGCACACGCACGACGGCGAGACCCACGAGCACTTCGACCCCGAGTACGCCGACCCGGACGGGCGCACCCCAGTCGAGGGCCTGTACGTCGCGTCGCCCGCGGGCGAGCAGGACGTGCAGGTCGTCGTGGCGGCCGGCCAGGGAGCGCACGTCGCCCGCACAGTTCTCGGGGACGTGCGTCGCGAACGCGGCTATCCCGAGATGGTCGCGTCCCACTACGACTGGCGGCGCCGCGACGCCGAACTAACCGGGGAGTGGCGAGAGCGCGACCGCTGGCGCGAACTGTTCGCCGAGCGCGCGCCGGACGACCTCGACCTCGCGGACGACCGCGTCGTCGAACTGCGAGAGCGCGAAATCGATCGCCGGCTCGACGCCTACCTCGACGATGAAGAAGTCACGGCCCGAACCGAACGCGGACAGGACCGCCTGCTGGAGCACATCGACGACGAGCGCATTCTCGCCGCCGCCCGCGAAATCGAGGCCGAGCGCGCGGACGAGACGCCCTGACACCGCGACGACCGAAGAACCTATAGTGTTTTAGGCTAGCCTAAAACTATGTCCGGCGACGACATACACACCGAACGAACCCGGCGAGACTACTTGAAGTACGGCGGCGCGATTGTCGGTGGCGGCCTGCTCGCCGGCTGTAGCGGGCAGTCGGATTCGGAGTCCCCGTCGACACACACGACCACCGACGACCCGGTAACTGCGACGGATACCACCACGTCGGAAGACGAGCGCTACTCGGTGACGATGGCACCGGCGGGAGAGGTAGCGTTCGAGCAACCGCCGGAGAGTGTGTTCACCATTCTCGTCCATCACACGGACATGGTCGTCGCGCTCGGGCACGGCGACGCGCTCAACGCCATGTACAGCCCGTCGAACTTCGAGGGGAACTACGAGAAGATTCTCGAACGGCTCGACGGCGTGTCAGTCGACTGGTCGGGTCTCTACAACTCCTGGAACCCGGACAAGGAAACCCTCTACGAGCTCGATAGCGACATCCACCTGGCTGACCCGGCGTACGTCTCGACGATGGACGCCTGGGATACCGCGGACGTCGAGGAAGTCCGGACGGAGATCGCGCCGTGGTTCGGAAACGCGCTCAGTCGGAACCACACCCAGCCACCGGACGACTGGGCGGATCGGTATCAGTACTACACGCTCTGGGAGATATTCAACAACGTAGCGCGGGTCTTCCAGGAGGAGGAACGATACAGCGCGCTCGCTGACGTTAAATCCGGGCTCGATTCGACGATCAGTTCCAGCATCCCGGCCAGCGGTGAGCGGCCGCGAACGGCGCGGATTATGACGGCCCCGGAGCTGGATACTATCTGGACGTTCCACATGAACGGCCCGGGGTTCATCCGGTCGCACACGCGTCCGTTCGGGGTCACGGACGTCTTCTCCGATATCCCGGAGGCGACCACAATCGACCTGGAGGCGCTCCTGGAAGCCGACCCGGACGTCATTCTCGTCGAGAACGCTTTCGCGCGGAGCGAGGAGTGGCGGACAGTGAAGGAAACCTTCCACAGCGACCCGGTCGCACGGGAGATTCAAGCGGTGACAAACGACCGCGTCTATCCGCTCAGCGCCCGATACGGCGGGCCGATCATGAACCTCTTCCAGTTGGAGATGGTCGCGAAAGAACTCTATCCCGAGCAGTTCGGGGAGTGGCCGGACTACGACGGGGGCCCGTATCCCGACTTCGATACGTCTGAACAGCTGTTCGACCGCCAGCGCGTTGCGGACATCATCAACGGAGACTTCGAATAATGACTGACACGAGCGACACGACGCGATACGACGCACCGACCCGGCGGGACTACGTGAAGTACGGCGGCGCGCTCGCGACCGGCGGCCTGCTCGCCGGCTGTTCGAGCGACGACGCGACACCTGAACCGACGACCGGAACGACCGACGGGACGACCGACGACACGGAGACGACGACGGCGGATTCGTCGTACTCGGTGACGATGGCTCCCGTGGGCGAGGTCGAGTTCGACGCGGTGCCTGAGCGCGTCCTCCCCTACTATCCGATATCGGCGGGTGCGACCATCGCGCTCGGGCACGGGGACGCTATCACCGGCATCGGGTACGACAAACAGCTGTTCGGGAACACCGTGGACTACTACTACGACGCCCTCGACGGCGTCTCCTTCGAGTGGGAGTCCCTCGGGCGGGTGACGCCGAGCGGCGAACCCGGGACGCTCGACACCGAGCTGTTCTACGAGCTCGACAACGACGTGCACTTCTTCGACCCGTGTCTCCTCCGCAGTAGCTCCTTCGGGTGGAGCGAGGCCGACATCGAGGCGATCGCGACCGACGTCGGCCCCTGGTTCGGGAACTACTACAGCCGGACGAACGCGACCCCGCCGGCGTGCGAGGGCGACTACGAGCACTACACGCTCTGGGAGTACATCGGGAAACTCGCGGACGTCCTCCAGGAACGCGAGCGGTACGCGGCGCTCAAGGCCGTTCGGGACGACCTCGTCGCGACCATCGAGCGCGGGCTTCCGCCCGCCGAGGAGCGGCCGTCGCTCGCCATCGTCGCGTACTCCGGCGGGACGTTCTGGCCGTACGACTTCACGCAGGACGGCTACCTGTGGAATCACGTCCGGCCGTTCGGCGCGACGAACGCGTTCACGACCACCGAGGGCGGCCCCGGGTCGGACGGCGCGTACGACTACGAGGGACTCATCGAGGCCGAACCCGCTGTCGTCCTCCGGTACTGGGGGACGGCGCTCGGGGACACCTTCATTCAGGCCCGGGAGGAGGTGTTGAACGACCCGCTCGCGGCGGAGGTGCCGGCGTTCCGCGACGGCCGCTACTACCCGTCCGGGCACGGCATGCAGGGGCCCGTGATGAACCTCTTCCAGTTGGAGATGACCGCCAAGCAACTCTATCCCGACCAGTTCGGCGCGTGGCCGGGCTACGGCGACGGCGAGCGCTATCCCGAGATTCCCGAAGACGAGCGGTTGTTCGACCGCGACGAGGTCGCGGCCATCGTCACGGGCGACGCCGCGTAGGGTCGGCGGAAACCCGAACGCTTTTTGCTTTAGGGTTGCCTAAACCGGGGTAATGCCTGACACACGCCGCGCGACGCAGAACCGCGCCGACGCCCGCGCCGACCCCGTGGAGGGTGACGCGGACGCGCGGCCGACCCTGAACTGTCGCGAAATCAGCGCCGGCCGCCGCGTGTTCGTCGAACCCGGGAACGGCGACCGCTGGCTCGCCACCGACAGTGCCGTCGAACTCAGCGACTACCGCTAAAAACCGGGTTACGGCTGGCGGACGAGCGTGTCGTCCGCGAGGAACTTCTCGATGTCGTGCGCGTCCGCCTCGATAGTCTCGATGTGGTCGCGCAACACGTCCGACGTCGCTTCGTCACCCAGGTCGTCCGCGAGCGTGATGTGGTCGCGGAACTGCACCGCGAGCGTCGCGTACCCGTCGAGGTCGTTCGAGAGCGACGACCGGAGGTCGTACACGTCGCCCGCCTCGATGCGGAGCGGCGCGTGCTCCCGGATACCCTTCGGGCCGTTCACGGGCACGCCGCCGAGCGCGACGACGCGGATGGCGAGTTCGTCCGTCAGTTCCGCGAGCCGGTCGGCCGCGTCTTCGAGGAACTCCACGACCTGGCCGACATCCCGGCCGCGGAGCGTCCAGTACTGCTTGCGGAGTTGGTTGAACAGGATGTACAGCCCGGAGAGGTCGTCGTTCAGGGCGTCCACCAGCCGCTCGGTCGCGGCGGTGTCGAGGCGGAGCGCGTTCTCCCCGACCGTCCCCCACTCCTGGCGGAGCGCGTCCTCGCCGGGGTGCCGGAGGTGGGGCGCGCTCATCGCGACACCTCCACGAGCGTGTCGTCCGCGAGCAGTTCCTCGACCTCGTGCGCCTCCGCTTCGAGGGCTTCCAGTTCGTCCTGCAGGAGTTCGACGGTCGCCTCGTCGCCCACGTCCTTCGCGAGCGTCACGTGGTCGCGCATGCTCGCGGCGAGCGTCGCGTACGCCTCCAGGTCGCCGTCGAGGGACGCGCGGAGGTCGAAGCGGTGTTCGGCCTCCAGGTGCACGGGCGAGCACTCCTGAATCTGGGGCGGTGTGCTCGCCGGGACGCCGCCGAGTTCGGTGATGCGTTCCGCGAGGGCGTCGTTCAGGTCGCGCGCCCGCTCGTAGCCGTCTTCGAGCACGTCCGCGACCTGTTCGTGTTCCGCGCCGGCGGCCATCCAGTAGTGCTTGCGCAGGAGGTAGAAGAGGTTGAACGCGCCGGCGTGGTCGGCGTTCAACGCTTCCACGACGTGCGCCGCGTCGTCGCGGTCGAGGCGGAGCGGGTTCTCCTCGACCGTCCCCCACTCCTGCTGGACGGTCGCGCCGTCGAGCGGCTGGACGAGACGACCCGTTTGCGGGTTCGACATCGTTAGTTCGTGCGGACGAGCGTGTCGTCTTCGAGGTAGTGGTCGACCTCGTGCGCGGCGTCTTCGAGGTCTTCGAGGATGCCACGGAGGAGTTCGCTGGTCGCGTAGTCCTCCAGGTCTTCCGCGAGGCCGACGTGTTCGCGCACGGTCTCGATGATGTCGCCGTACATCTCGCGGTCGTGTTCGAGCGAGGTGCGGATGTCGTAGACGTCCTCGCCCTCGAACTCGACGGGCGCGTGGGCTTCGAGGTTCGCGGGGCCGCTGACGGGGACGCCGCCGAGCGCCTGCGCGCGTTCGGCGAGTTCGTCCGCGGCGTCCTCCGCTTCCTCCGCGCGCTCGCCGAGGAACTCGTGGAGGTCGTTGAACTCCGCGCCCTCGACGTTCCAGTGGTGCTTGCGGAGCTGGTGGTAGAGGACGTACGTCGCGGCGAGGTCGACGTTCAGCGCTTCGATTATCTGCTCGGCCTTCGCGGTCTCGATGCGGACGGCGTTCTCCTCGACGGTTCCGGCTGCTCGACGAACGGTTTCCTGAGTGCTCATTGCGTTCGTACACACGTGCGGAACCGACTTAACTGTTTTCCCCAAGAAGAACTATTTTTTCGGCACACCGAATTTAGGTTTCCCGAAAATGTAAAATCGGGGGCGTGCCGTGAACTACCAGACAGAGAGAGAACACGTCTCACGGAGTCGGGTTTCGACGCGGAGAACGGACTACCGCTGGATGCAGTAGTGGCAGGCGGCCGGCGTGGTGAGACAGATCTTGTACTCGGTCTCGACCGGACCGGAGCCGTCGTCGCTCTCGACGATGGAGTCCCACTTCGGAAAGAGGAGGTCGGCGGGTTCGTCGCACGCGAAACAGGTCGCCATCGACGTGACCGTCTCCGGGGTCAGCCACTCGTCCTCGCAGTCGAGGCAGAGACTCCCCGCCACCGTCCCGGATCGCCGCCCCACGGCGATCCGGTCGTAGTCGGCTGCGCGTCCGCAGCGATAACACTCCATGGTGATAGCGCACTCTCGTGCGACTCCGGTCTAGGCCATCACGGACACCCGTATTAGTATTTGGTCAGAAATAGAACTATTCCGCTGGGGCGTCGGTACGGTCGTTCAGAGGGCGCGAAACACGCGAATCGTGTCGCGGGACGTCGGTTCGCAGAGGAGTTGCGCCGCCCCGCGGTCGGAGAACACGCGCTTCCAGTCGCGGTGGTAGAGCGGGAAGTCGTCGTTCACGTAACTCACGTCCTGGTCGCCCGCGGTCGGGTTGTTCCCCTCGTTCTCGGCGGTGGCGAGCAGGTCGTCCGTCACGCGCACGACCTCCTCGAACACCCAGTCGTCCTCGGGGTGGACGTGCTGGAGGGTCTCCACGCTGTACACCGCGTCGAACTCGCCATCCTCGAACTCGGGGAGGACGTCTTCGAGCGCGCCCGCGTGGAACGTTCCGGCGTCGTGGAGGCGCGGGAAGTGCTCGGCCATCACGTCGAACGACTCGGCGTTGATGTCGATGCCGTGGAGGTTCTCGAACCCCTGCTCGCGGAGGTGCGCGAGGTGGCGGCCCGACCCGCAACCGAGTTCGAGAATCGCGGCGTCGTCCGCCAGGTAGTGACTGAACGCGTCGGCGAGCGTCTCGCTCACGTCGTTCGGGCCGAGGTGCGCGTAGTACTCCGGCGAGAACTCCCCGGAGCGCTCCGCCCAGTCCTCGCGAACGTCGTCCGGGTGCATACACCGGTAGACGGCCGTCCGTCGTTTATACCCCGCGACTCGGCTCCCAGTCGGGTTCTATCGGCTTGCGGGCACTTTTCGCAGGGGATGCGAAGAGAAAAGTTACGTATCGACGTACGCTGGGTTATGTCCGAACCTCGGCACGCAAAACTCGACAGGTACCTCCGCGACCGGGCGGGCGACGCCTACCGCACGGCGTTCCGGTACGACGCCGACGGGTGGGAGCCGATTCACGTCCGCGAGGACTTGGCGACGCGCGAGCTACACACGCTCCTCCCGGAGCTCGTGGAGCGAGTGCGGGGGACGCGAGCGTGGGTGTCCGAGGAGGAGTACGAGCGGTTCGGTGGGACGACGGCGACGATGGAAATCCACGAGGAGGGCGTGCTCCTCCACGTCCCGGACGGCGAGAACGCGGGCGTGCTGGTGTCGCTCGACGTGGACGCCGCGCGGAGCCTCGTCGGGTTCGTCGCGGAGTGCGAGGCGAAACTCCACGAGCGATGAAACCCTTATACGCGCTGAGTCCCAAGCCCTGATATGAGCTACGACGCCGTCGTGTTCGACAACGACGGGGTTCTCGTCGGTCGGACGAGTTACAACGTGCTGCGCGAAGCCGCGGAAACCACCTTCAAGCAGTTCGGTGTGACCGACCCCGACCCCGAACACATCGAGACGATGGCCGCGGGCGTCGACCCCTCGGACATCGATGAGATCTGTAACGCGTACGACCTGAACCCCCACCAACTCTGGGAGATTCGCGACCGGGCGGGAACGCTCGCGCAACGCACCGAAGTCCACGAGGGCCGCAAGACCCTCTACGACGACCTGCACGTGTTGGACGACCTCGACCTCGATTACGGGGTCGTGAGTTCGAACCAGCAGGCGACCGTCGAGTTCGTGCTCGACCACTACGGCGTCTCCGACCGGTTCGGCGCGGTGTACGGCCGCGAGCCGACGCTGGAGAGCCTGCGTCGCCGGAAGCCGAACCCCTACTACCTGCATCGCGCGCTGGAGGACTTGGGGACGACGAACGCGCTGTTCGTCGGGGACAATGAGTCCGACATCCACGCGGCGAACAACGCCGGCATCGACTCGGCGTTCATCCGGCGGCCGCACCGCGAGGACTGGTACCTGAACGTGGAGCCGACCCACGACATCGACGGGCTGGACGACCTGCACGACATCTGCGCGCCCTGACGGTCGCCCCCCTTTTTCGCCCCCGTTGTGCTAATAGTTACCACGCGCCAAAGATATATGGTGGTGGGGACGAATGTCAGGAACGTTCGGGTGAGAAACCGTGTCTGTAACACAACGCGCCGGCCGCTGGACGCTCGGGGAGAAGACGGATGGAGTATTCATCGTGAAGAAGGGCGGACAGTACGAGGCGAAGATACTCACTGATCGCTACGACCCCGAGCCCGAAGAAGACGAACGCAGCGTCCTCAGCACGCTCATTGAGGTTCAGGACTCGCGGGCGGCGCGGGAGGCGTTCCACGAATACGTCCGCACGGAGTCGCGGTTAGTGCCGAGTCGCGAGTAACGCCACAACGGTTTTTTGACTCGCGGCGATACCCCGGGATATGTCGGACTTCGATACCTACGAGTGCGACACGTGTGGTGGCGAGTTCAAAGCGTACCCGGACTCGAACGCCGCGAACGCAGGGTTCTGCAGTCCGCGCTGTCAGACGAGTTAGTTCTGCGGGCTGTAGTTCGGCGCTTCGTCCGTAATCATCACGTCGTGCGGGTGGCCCTCGGTCTGTCCGGCCTGGGAGACCCGCACGAACTCCGCGCGCTCCTTGTAAGCCGGGATGGTCTCCGCGCCGACGTACCCCATGCCGGACTGGATACCGCCGACGAGCTGGTGGAGTTCGGACGCGACACTGCCCTTGTAGGGCGTGGCGGCCTCGACGCCCTCGGGGACGAACTCCTCGTCCTCCTGTTCTTCCTTGAGGTAGCGCTCGCCGCCGCCGGACTGCATCGCGCCGACCGACCCCATTCCGCGGTACTGCTTGTACTTCTTGCCGTCCACGGTGATGACGCGACCGGGGGCTTCGTCCGTGCCGGCGAAGTAGGAGCCGAGCATCACCGCATCCGCGCCCGCGGCGATGGCCTTCGCGGCGTCGCCGGAGTACCGGATGCCGCCGTCCGCGATGACGGGCACGTCGTACTCGGCGGCCACGTCCGCGACCTCCGCGACGGCGGTAATCTGGGGCATTCCCGCGCCCGTGACGACGCGCGTCGTACAGATGGAACCGGGGCCGATACCGACCTTGATGCCGTCCGCGAAGTCCACGACTTCCTCGGCGGCCTCCTTCGTCCCGACGTTTCCGACGACCACGTCCGCGTCGATGGTCTCGCGAATCTCGCGGGCAGAGTCGATGACGTTGAGGTTGTGCGCGTGCGCGCAGTCGATGAAGACGACGTCCGCGCCAGCCTCGTCGGCGGTTTCCGCGCGCTCCACGTCGAACGGTCCGACGGCGACGCCGACGACGAGTTCGCCGTTCTCGTCGCGCGCGGCGTCGTCGTGCTCGCGGCGTTCGAGGATGCTCTGCATCGTGACGAGCCCGTCGAGTTTGCCGTCCTCGACGATGGGGATGCGTTCGACCTTGTGGTCGTACATCAGGTCGAGCGCCTCGCGCGCCTCGACGTCGGGACCGGCGGTGATGACTTCGTCGGTCATCGCCTCCTCCACGAGGTCGTCCTCGTTCACGCCGAGGTAGGGCCGGATGTCCGTGTTCGAGATGATGCCGAGGACTTCGTCGTCGTCGTCCACGACGGGTGCGCCGCTCACGCCCTCGTGCGCCATCATCGCGTCCACGTCACTGATGGTCTGTTCGGGGCGCGCGGTGACCACGTCCTCGCGGCGGATGACGAGTTCGTCCGCGCGCTTCACGCGCTCGATTTCGGCCGCCATCTCCTCCGCGTCCATGTTCTGGTGGAGGACGCCGAGGCCGCCCTCGCGGGCGAGCGCGATGGCGAGGTCGCTCTCGGTGACGGTGTCCATCGCCGCGGAGAGCACGGGCGCGTTGAGTTCCACGTTCTTGGAGACGCGCGTGGAGACGTCGGCCTCATCGGGTTCGACGCGGCTCTCCTTCGGGCGGAGAAGGACGTCGTCGAAGGTCAGCGCTTCCGGTACCTGGAGTTTCTCGGAGAAATGTCCGTCGCTGGAATCGTCTCGCGCCATGTAAATCGCACACGTTCGTGGGGGAAAAGCGTTCCGAGACGCCCGACGATGTGCACCACAGTGCCACACGCCCGGTCGGCGTTGACGCGCCCGCAACAGCCGCGAGAGTGAACGATTGTCGGAATATGGGATTTCCGGCCCACGAACCCACGCCATAGTTTAAAAAAGCGCGAAACTATCATCGGCGCGTGTCGGCGTTTCTCACACAATACTTATGCGTTCGTCTCGAATACCCGGACGTATGGACTCCCACAGTCCCAGCATCGCGCGCACCGCCGGCAACCACGCCCTCCCCTCCGGCATCCAGACACTCGTGTGCGCGAAATTCGGGACAACGGGATCGAAATTCGACTGGCAGCCCGCCGGTCGAGACGGCGCGTCGCGGTCGTCGCGTCCCCGCTACCACCGGACGGCCCCCGGTCACGGCCATCATCCCTGATGAGTAGCTCACGCCACCCAATCGCGCTCCGCCTGGAGCGGCAGGTCGGCGGCGCGACCCGCCTCCTCGCGACTGTGATGCTCCTCCCGCTCGTCGACGGCATCTTCCCCGCGCTCGTGCTCGCGGGCGCGCTCGACACGTGGACGGGCGTCCTCCAGGTCGGCCTGCTCGTCTTCGGCGGGAGCGCCACCGTCGCCGTCATCCTCGCCGAACTCGAAACCGACGTTCGGAAGCAAGCGCGCGCCGTTCTCACCGTCGGCGTCCCGCTCGTCGCGCTCGCCGTCGTCGAAGCCGCGCTCGCACCGACCATCGAGAGCCTGCTCAACATCCACGTCTTCGAGCGGTTCGCCGGCCTCGTCATCCTCGCCATCGCCGCGAAGACCGCGAGCGCCACCATCGGCGAGTACCTCCCCAGCCCCGGCGTCATCGTCGGCCTCGGATTCGTCGCCGCCGTCAGCCTCGGCGACGTGACGCTCTCCGTCCAAACGAACCCCACGCTCATGCTGCACGCCGCCGCCGCCGGACTGGTCGCCGTCCTGTTCGCGCTCGGCGTCGTGTTCGCCCAGCCCTACCTCTACCGCCTCATCGACATCGACCGCTTCCGGTTCGGCTCCGCGGTCGCGCTCGCGACGCTCGCGCTCAGCCTGTTCGTCCCCGCGACCATCCCCCCGGAAGCCCCAATCGTCGTCTTCGCCGTCGCCGGCGTGCTCGCCATCGACCCCGACGCCGCCGACGAACTCGCGCACGGCGACGCGTCCGCGAGCCAGCCCGCCGCCACGGACGGCGGCGACGACGACGAGGAGTCCGGCCGCGCCTACCCCGGAGAAGACGCCGGCGAGGAACGCGCGCCCTGGCTGTAACGGAGGCCTTAGGGCGCTCCGCGCGCTCCCCCCGAGTATGTCCGAGAACCGCGTCGTCCAAGGCCGCATGGTCACCCCGAAGAAACTCGCCGAACTCGTCGAAGGCGACTCCGTGATGGAAGCCGAAGCCATCGAAGACGCCGACCGCGACTGCCCCGACTGCGGCGGCGACGTCATCTCCGTCACCTACATGCCCTCCGTCACCGAGCTCGTCACCGGCTACAAGTGCCAGGACTGCGACTGGCGCGAACGCACCGACGCGTGACCGGGGTGCTCGCGTGGAGCGGCGGCAAGGACGCGACGCTCGCCCTCCACCGACTCATCGAAGCCGGCGACCCGCCGGTCGAACTCTACACCACCGGCAGCCGGGAGACCGACCGCACCAGCATGCACGGCGTCCGCTGGCGACTGATTCGCGACCAAGCCGACGCGCTCGGCTTCGACCTCCGCCGCGTCGACATCCCCACGGACGCCGACAACGACACCTACGAAGCCACCATTCGCGACCTCCTCGACGACTACGCGGAACGCGGCGTCACCGAAGTCGCGTACGCCGACCTCTACCTCGAAGACATCCGCGACTACCGCGAACGCCTCCTCGCCAGCACACCGCTCGCCGGCCGCTGGCCGCTCTGGGGCGAACCCACGAACGCCCTCGCCCGCGAATTCATCGACCTCGGCTACCGCGCCACCGTCGTCTGCGTCACCGACGACCTCGGCCCCGACTTCCTCGGCCGCACCTACGACCACAGCCTCCTCGACGACCTCCCAGATGGCGTCGACCCCTGCGGCGAAAACGGCGAATTCCACACCTTCGTCCACGACGGCCCCCACTTCCAGCACGCCCTCGACATCGCCCACGGCGACACCGTCACCCGCACCCTCGACGACACCACCCACCACTACCTCGACCTCACCTGAATCGAAACCCATTTACTTAGAATCCTCCAACGAACGAGTGCACGGGGCTGTGGCCAAGCCAGGCATGGCGACTGACTCCAGAGGCCACGCGCCCGGGACGAAATTCCAGACTGGTATACCGAGCGACCGACTGATCATCGGCTCGCGACGACGACCCTCTGGAGTTCCGAGGCGCACCGGAGATATCAGTCGATCGGGGGTTCAAATCCCTCCGGCCCCATTCTTCCAATTCACTGATAACTTCTCAGAGTAGTGGCGACGCCGCTCCGTCGTAGGTGGGCGGATTCGATACTTCCGCGAGTTTTGCGTCGAGACTGGTTCGGTGTCGTTCGCGAGTTCAGTAGTCGGCGGGCCCGGTTTTGTCGCCGTTCTCGTCGTATTCGTAGAAGCCGGTGCCGGTCTTCTTGCCGAGGTCGCCGGCCCGGACTTTGCGTTTGAGTATCTGCGGGGGTTTGAAGCGTTCGCCGAGTTCGTCGCGGAGGCTTTCGGCGATGTCGAGGCGGACGTCGAGGCCGACGAGGTCGGTGAGTTCGAGGGGGCCCATGGGGTGGTTGTAGCCCTCGCGCATGCCGGCGTCGATGTCGCCGGGGCTGGCGACGCCTTCTTCGACCATGCGGGCGGCTTCGAGGCCGAGCGCGACGCCGAGGCGGGAGGTGGCGAACCCGGGGGTGTCGCGGACGACGACGGCTTCCTTCCCGATGTCCTCGACGTAGTCGGTGGCGAACGCCTCGATGTCCTCGCTTGTCTGCTCCGCGACGACGACTTCCACGAGGTTCATCAGGTGTGGGGGGTTGAAGAAGTGGAGGCCGATGGCGCGGCTGGGGTCGTCGAGGGCGCTCGCGAGTTCGGTGACGGGGAGGCTGGACGTGTTGGAGCCGAGGACGGCGTCCGCGGGCGCGGCGGACTCGATGTCCGTGAACACGTCCTGCTTGAGTTCCATGTCCTCCGGGACGGCTTCGACGACGAGGTCGGCGTCCGCGACGGCGTCGTCGAGGTCGACGATGCCGTCGATGCGGGCGAGCGCGGCGTCCCGCTCGCTCTCGCTGACTTTCCCGCGTTCGACGCCCTCCGCGAGCGTGTCCTCGATGCCGTCGATGCCGGCTTCGACGCGGTCTGCGTCGATGTCGCGGACGACCACGTCGTGGCCCGCCATCGCCGATACCTGTGCGATTCCGCTCCCCATCTGTCCCGCGCCGACGACCGTTACGTGCATGGCGTGGAGTGCGGGCGACGGTCACGAAAGCCGTTCGGTTCCGGGGAGAGCGAGATTTTATACGTCGCGGCTTCCTCGCTCTCGTGTATGGATTCACGTACGGTCGAGCGCGTGCGGTCGTGGGAGTCGGTGTCCGTCACCGACGGCTACCGCGGCCTGCACGGGCTCGCTGACCGAGAGTTCTCGGGTGCCGTCGTGGCGGACGACACGTGGCTGTTCATGTTGAACGGCCGCGTCGTGGGGGTGTTCGAGGGGAGTATCGAGGACGTCGAGGACGCCTCGCTGGACGTCTACGAGGCACCGCATCTCTCGCTGCCGCTGTTGTTCGCGATGCAGGAACGCGGCGGGGAGACGCAGGCGACCTACTACACGAACGACACGCCGCTCTCGGAGACGGACGCGACGCTCGCGGACGCGGGGTTCACGGGCTACGTCGAACTCTCCGAGAACGTGCTCTCCGGCGACTACTACACGGCCTACTACGGCGGCCGGTCGCTGAGCGCGGCGTTCGTCGGGTCGAGCGAGGAGCTCGTCACCGGCGACGAGGCGTTCGAGCGCGCGGACGACGAGGTCGGGCTCTACGAGGTCGTGAAGGTCGATATCGACGTGACCGACGTGCCCGAACCCGCGGAACCCGAACCGGAAGACGAGTCTGACGTCGCGGTCGCCGGCGGAGCGGCGGACGAGACGGAGACCGCCGAGCCGACGCCCGACGCCGCGGCGGACGTGGACGCCGCGGACGAACCCGAGAACCCAGTCCAGGACGCCGATACGGACGACGCGGCGGTCGAGCCTGACGCGTCCGCGGAGCGCGCGGTGAAGACGCCGGAGGAACCGACTGCGGACGCGACCGCCGACGAGCCGACCGCCGACGAACCGGCGATTTCGGAGGCTGAAGCGGACGCGAGCGCGGAGGCGTCGGCCGACGCGGACGCGGCGTCCGAGCCCGAGCAGACCGCGGACAGGGAGCGCGACCCGCCGGCGGAGCGGCCGTCACCGGAGCGCCCGGAGTCCGAGGGCGTGGCGGAGTCGCCGTCGGCGCGCGCGGTGGACGACACCGCCGCGGAGGACGGCGTGTTCTCGGAGGAGGCCGAGTGGCGGGAGACGACGACCGTTCCCTCCCTCGACCCGGAGAAAGCGGCGTCACGGCCGAGTTCGGGCGCGTCGTCGGGCGCGACCGCGTCCCAGCGCACCGAGCGGAAGGCGGCACAGCAGACGGTCGCGCGGCGCTCCCAGTCGAACCGGCAGTCCGCGTCGGCGTCGTCCGAGCAGGTGGCGACGCTGAAGGAGGCGGTCGCGGCGCGCGAGGAACGCATCGAGGAACTCGAATCGCGCGCGGCGGACGCCGAGAGCGAGGCGGAGGAACTCCGGACGGAAGTCGCGGAACTCCGCGACGAACGCGACGCGCTCCGGAACGAAATCGAGGAACTGCGCGCCGACCTCGAAACCGCGCGCGAACGCGCCGAAACCGCGAACGCGAGCGCGACCGAGGACGCCGCGCCGTCCGACCGGACGCCCGCGGAGGCGCTCGCCGGCACGAACCTCTTCGTCCGATACGGGTCGAAGGCCGACCCGACCCTGGACGCCGTCGCGAACGGCGACGCGAGCGCGGAGGCCGTGAACGCGAACCTGCGGCTCGAACACCACACGCAGTTCGACGCCAGCGAGACGACCGTGAACGGCGACCCCTTCGACGACTTCCTCGAAGGCACGGCCGCCTACCGGTTCGTCTCCTGGGTCGTCCGCGACCTCCCCTACGAACTCCTCGACACCGGCCGAACGAATGGCCTGGCGGACGTGTTCGACGCGCTTCCCGACATCGACCGCGCCGAACTCGACGGCACCATCTCCGTCCGGGACGAGGAGGGCGAGGAACTGCGCTCGACGTTCGACGTGGTGCTCCGCGACCGCATGGGCAACCCCCTGCTGGTCGCCGAACTCAACCCCGAACGCGACCCCGTGACGGGCGACGAGATGACCGGTCTCGTGGAGAACGCAGAAGTCGTCGCGGACGCGCAGGACACGCTCGGCGGCGCGTTCTACGTCACCGCGTCCTTCTTCGAACCGGACGCCCTGGAGGCGGCGAAGGACGCGACGGACGGCGGCGGGTTCCTCTCACGCAGTGACAAGGAGAGTTACGTCAAAGTCGCTCGGAAGTCGGGCTTCCACCTCTGTCTGGTCGAGGACAGAAACGAGACGTTCCACGTGACGGTTCCCGAACTCTAAACTTCGGCTTCCTCGGTGTCGATTTTCATCGATTCGAGCTTCCCGATGATTTCGTCCACTTTGTCGTCGAGTTCCTCGACGAACTCCTCCGTCCGCTCGGTGGTAATCGCGCCCTGGCTGGACGCCTCGATGAGGTCTTCCTCTTCGAGCACGCGAAGGCTGTACCGCACCTTGTGGTGGGGGTAGCCGGTCTCGTTCGACATCTTCACGATGCCGATGGGTTCGCGTTCGAGAACCATCCGGAGGACTTGGAGGTGGCGTTCGAGCATGTCGACTTCCTTCTCAAGGCGGTCTATCATGGCATTTGTTAACTTGTCTTTGCGGAGTTTAAAGGTTACTCTCCGCGAACGCCCGCCCTCTCTCAATTCGAACGCTTCGATACGCCCCAGTATAACCGTTTTGGGCGCTCCGCGTGGCGTTGGTAGGACGTGCGCACAACTACGCCGTCACGGATTCAGTCCGGCACGAACGTGCGCATTTTCGGCGTCGAATCCGTAATCTGTTTACCCGGGGCGCGGAACTGTTCGACCATGACCGTCACCATCGTCGGCGCCCAACTGGGCGACGAAGGGAAGGGCGGCGTCGTCGACATCTTCGGCGACGCCGTCGACGTCGTCGCGCGCTACCAGGGCGGCGACAACGCAGGCCACACCGTCGTCCACGAGGGCGACGAGTACAAGCTCTCGCTCGTCCCGTCCGGTGCCGTCCGCGGGAAGACCGGCGTCCTCGGGAACGGCTGCGTCGTCAACCCCCGCACGCTGTTCGACGAACTCGACGCGCTCCGCGAGCGCGGCCTCGACCCCGACGTTCGCGTCGCCAAGCGCGCGCACGTCATCCTCCCCTACCACCGCGTCCTCGACGGCATCGAGGAGGAAGCGAAGAGCGAGGACGACCAGGAAGTCGGCACCACGGGCCGCGGCATCGGCCCGACCTACGAGGACAAGGCCGGCCGCCGCGGCGTCCGCGTCGGCGACCTCCTCGACCCCGACGTGCTCCGCGACCGCCTCGAATACGTCGTCCCCCAGAAGCGCGCCATCGTCGAGAACGTCTACGGCCTCGACGTAACCGACCTCGACGACCCCGACGCGTTCGACGTGGACGCGCTCCACGACGAGTACACCGCGGTCGGCGAGCGCCTCGCGGAGAACGACATGGCCGTGAACGCGGGCGAGTTCCTCGCGAGCGCCATCGACGACGGCGAGAACGTGATGATGGAGGGCGCGCAGGGCACCATCATCGACATCGACCACGGCAACTACCCCTACGTCACGTCCTCCAACCCCACCGCGGGCGGCGCGGCGACCGGCACCGGCCTCAGCCCCGGCGTCGTCGGGACAGGCGAAGTCGTGGGCATCGTCAAGAGCTACCTCACCCGGGTCGGGAGCGGCCCGATGCCCACCGAACTCGGCGGCGTCGAGGGCGACACGCCCGGCTACGACGAACAGGGCGCGGGCGAAAACGAGGAACTCGCGACCTACATCCGCGAGGAGGGCGGCGAGTACGGCACCGTCACCGGCCGCCCGCGCCGCGTCGCCTGGCTCGACATGCCGATGCTCCGGCACGCCGCGCGCGCGAACGGCTTCACGGGCTTCGTCCTCAACCACCTCGACGTGCTCGCCGGCCTGGACGAAGTCGCGGTCGGGCACGCCTACGAACTCGACGGCGACGTGCTGGAGACGATGCCCGCCACGACCGAGGAGTGGGCGCGCTGCGAGCCCGTCTACGAGACGTTCGACGGCTGGCCCGAGGTCGACTGGGAGACCGTCGCGAGCGAGGGCTACGACGCCCTTCCCGCGAACGCTCAGACCTACGTCGAGTACGTCGAGGAGGAACTCGGCGCGCCCGCGTACGCCATCGGCGTCGGCCCCGGCCGCGAGGAAACCGTCGTCCGCCACGACCCCTTCCAGTAGTCGGCCCATACTTTTCTGAACCCCCGACCCCACGCCTCGTGTATGCGACGGGGGGTCAGGGCCGCGCTCGGAATCAGCATCGCAGTCGCAACGCTCGCGTTACTCGTGAACGCAGTCGGCTGGAACGCGTTCGCGAACGGGCTCGAACGAGCGAACAAACCGCTGTACGCGCTCGCCGTCGTCGCGTCCGTCGGGTCGCTCCTCGCGTGGGCGCAAGTCGCGCGCCGCCTGTTCGACACCGTCGGCGGCCGCCTCGACGGCGTCGGGTTCCACACCGCCTACTTCTCCGGGTTGTTCGGGCGCGCCGTCCTCCCCGGCGGCCACGTCGGCGGCATCGGCATCGTCTCCTACGTCCTCTCCCGGTACGGCTCCGGCGAGTTCGAACGCCCGCTCGTCGCCATCTCCACCACCGAGTTCGCGAACAACGTCGCGTCCGCCACGCTCGCCACGTTCGGCCTCGCGTTCGTCCTCACCGTCGGCCACAGCAGCCTGCACGGCGTCGGGTTCGTCGCCGTCGTCGCCATCGCCGGCATGCTCGCCGCGCTCGTCGCCGCCTACGTCCTCATCGTTCGATTCGACGCCATCGGCCCCGTCGCGCACGCCCTCGCACGCGCCGTGCGCGCCACCGTCGGCCGCGTCTCCAGTCGTGTCCGTGACGCCGCCTCCGCCGAACGCGTCGCGGAGCGCGTCGAGCGCGCGAACGAGGTCGCACACACCCTCCGCGAGAACCCGCGCACGCTCGCGTCGGCGCTCGCGTTCAGCCACCTCGGCTGGGCGCTCTACGTCCTCCCGCTCTACCTCTGCCTGCGCGCGGTCGGCGTCCCCGTCGCCTACCCCACGCTCCTCTTCGTCGTTCCCATCGCCGGCCTCACCGCCGTCATCGGCACCCCGGGAGGCATCGGCGTCGTGGACTCCGCCATCACCGCACTCATCCTCGCGCTCACCCCGCACCCGGCGGGCCCCGTCGTCGTCGCCGCCCTCCTCTTCCGCGCCGCCGACTACGGCACCACCGTCCTCGTCGGCGGCCTCTCCGCGCTCTACCTCACCACGCTCGACGCCCCCAGCCCCGTCAGCGTCCTCCGCGAATAGGGAACCCGCACGCTTTTGCCGGGCGCTCCCCACCACTCGCGTATGAAGGAAGACCTCCTGGACATCGTCTGCTGTCCGCTCGACAAACACGACCTCGAACTCGACATCGACGAGGAGGAGGACGACGACATCGTCTCGGGCACGCTCACGTGCACCGAGTGCGGCGAAGCCTACCCCATCGAGGACGGCATCCCGAACCTCCTCCCGCCGGACATGCGGGAAGCAGCCTAGAGCTTTTTCCCTCGGGCCACGAAGCGAGCGTGTGGCCGACACTCTCACGGTACGCGTGAACGCCGACGGCCCGCACTCCGTGAGCGCCGACGCAAGCGACTTCGAGACCACGGGGTCGTTCTCGCTCGTGCTCGACAACGACGGGTCGCCCGCGCACGTCCACGTCCGCCTGGACGACGCCCTCCGCCGGGTCGCCGCGCTCGACGACACCAACCACTACGTCGACCGGAACGCCACGACCATCGTGGACATCGAGATTCTCGACGGCCCGCGGCCCGTCTCCGGCACGCTCACCGTCTTCACTGGCTACGGCTCCGAGTCCGTCGAGGTGCCCGTCAGAATCGAGGAACCGTCGGAGACGAGCGAGGGCGTCGCCGTCGGCGAAGACCTCGCGCACAAACCGAGCCGGGAGCCGGACGCGTCCCCCGAAACGCTCGTCGTTCCCGGCGTCGTCGCCGCGACGGGCGTGCTGTCCGCCGCGCTCGCGCTCGTCTTCCTCACCGGCGTCGTCGCGCTGTTCGTCGCGGGCGTCGCGCTCGTCGGCGGCCTCGCGATGGCGGGCTTCCTCCTGCGCGCCACCTAGTCGTCGTACGTCGGCGTTCCCGACAGGCCGCGGTCGTCCATCTGCTTCGCGCGGAGGTAGCGCGCCCGATACCGGTTCGCGCCGTCGTTCACGTCCGCCTCCCGTATCTCGTCCGTGCGGACGTCCGCGACCGCGCCGATGATGTCCTCGACCTGTTCTTTCTCCGTCGGCGTGAGTTCGAACGTGTACTCGCGCTCCTCGTCGCGTTCGAGCGTGACGAACTTCCGCGCCGCCGCGACGAACAGCGAACACGGCTCCCGGCACGGGAACGCGCCCTCACCCCCGGGAGTGTCGATTTCGGTGTCCTCGTCGTACTCCCACTCCCGGCGCTTCAGGCACTGCGAGTCCACGCAACACGCCTCGGTCGCCCACTCCAGCTGTTCGGGCGTGAGCTGGCTCACAATCTCGTAGATGCCGGACTGGCGCTCCGCGGCCTCCCGGTAGTGCGTCACGTCCAACTCGCCCTCCCGTTCGCGGTGCCAGTTCGCCACCGTCGCCGGGTAGACGAAGTCCACCGTCCGCACCAACTCCTCGCCGCTGAGGCCCGTGAACACCCAGCCGTGCGGCAGGCTCGGCGCGGTCGAGAGCGGGCGGTACTTCCCGTCGTCGTCGTGCTTCACGAGCTGTCGGGCGTCCAGCGGGTCGGTGTAGGATTCGAGGTCGTCCTCCCCCGCGTCCTCGTGATGGCAGACCTCGTAGACGTGCTCGCCGTCGCGGATGCGCGCGGTGACGAGGAGTTCGCCCCACTCCCGAGTGAGGCCCTCAGTGCGGAGCGCGTCGAGGCGCTCGGGCACGGTGTCGTCGCCGTTCGCGTGCTCCACCCACCGGAGGAACGCCCGGCGGGGCGTGCCGTCGCCCGCGACCTCGTGCTGCCAGTAGTACCAGTTCGCGACGTACTCGTTGCCCGTCGCGGCGTCGCCGAGTTCGTCCGTCGAGAGGCCGCGGTGGCTCTCCGCGGGCGTCTCGAACCGATAGCCGTACGTCGTGTCCTCGACGTGGAGACCGTCGAATTCGACGCCGTCGGTGGCGGCGTCGATGAGCGCCGCGACCTGCACGGTCTCGCTCACTAGTCGCTCACCGCGTTCACGCCGCCGGTCTCCTCGCGAACCTCCGCGATGGCCTGCTCGACGGCCGCGCCCGCGTCGCCCGCGCGCTCCAGAATCACGTCAGCGACCAGGGGTTCCGTGCCGACCGCGCCCGCGTACCAGATGCGGTGGCCGTCCACGGTCTCCGGAACCTCCCAGCCGGTTCGGTAGTCCTCGGTGATGCCCATGTCCTCCGGGATGTCCTCCTGCGTGTGGAAGCCGTCAGCGACGAACAGCGGGACGACGACGATGTCGGGCGCGTCGAAGAACTCCGTCACGTCGTCCACCTCGGGGTCTTCGTCCATGAACACCGCCTGCACCTCGTCGAACCGCCCGCGCTCGCGGATTCGGTCGGCGTGATAGTAGATGGCCTTCGCCGAGTTCTCGTTACGCTCCGTGCCGTGCCCGACGACCGCGAGACCGAACCCCTCGCCCACGTCGTCGTCGCCCGTGACCGACTTCGCGCGCTGAACGATGACGTCGCTCATCGAATCGTGCGTCCCGACCGGCCCGCAGTAGTGAATCGTCTTCCCCACGTCCGTCGCGTCGAGCGTGACGTGGTCGGCGTCCGTCCCGTCGGACTCCCAGTCCTCCACGCTCCACTCCTCCAGGCGGAGCTCGCGCGGAATCACTTGCTCCGTGAAGTAGCCCTCGCTCACGAACAGCGGCACGACGAACACCTCCTCTGATTCGAGCGTCCGCAACACCTCCCGGAACGAGGGTTCCTCCTTCCAGAACGCCTCCCTGACCTCGTCGAACGCTCCGGTCGCGCGAATCGTGTCCGCGTGCGTGAACGCGGGTTCGCTCGACCCCGGGTTCAGGTGCGAGCCGTGACCGACGATGACGAGCGCCTGACTCATGTGTGGATGAAGGAACGCGTCGGTCTTAGTGACTTCGCAACCATCGAGCGTTCCCGGAACACGGGAAGGCTTTTCGTCGCGCCGTGACTCCCCTCGGGCGATGCCTTCGCTCGCGGAACGAACCCGGACTGCGGTGGACGCCCGTCCGTTCCTCCGGACGGCGCTCGCGGCGGGCGTGGTGAACTACGCCGCCGCCGCCCGCCTGCTCGACATCGAGGGGGAACAGGACGCGGTGGCGACCGCGCTCCGCCGGTACGCCGCCGACCTCACGCACACGACCGAGGCGGCGGACGCGACGGTGCGGATGGAGAGCGGCCTCGGCGAGAGCGACACCGGGATGCTCGCGGTGAACGACACCGCGTACGCGTCCGGCGCGGGGTCGCTGACGGGCGTCGTCGCGACCGGCGGCGGCGTGGATGCGCGAGCGACGGCGACAGTACTCGCCCGCCTCGACGCCGCCGGTATCGCGCCCGAGGCCGCCGGGTACGCCGACGGCTCGCTCGTCGTCGTGGTCGAACGTCGGGACGGCGCGACCGCCTTGCGGGCGGTGGAAGACGCGCTCGCCGCCCTCGAACGCGTGGACTCCTGACAACGCCTGACGCGTATTCGGTGATTTAAGAACGGGGGCGGCGTACGGCCCCCTATGACGCTCCACGTGACGAACACGCTCTCCGGGGAGAAAGAGCCGTTCGAACCCCAAGACCCCGAGCGCGTGCTCCTCTACTACTGCGGACTCACCACGTCCGACCCGCCCCACCTCGGGCACGCGCGCTCGTGGGTGCACGTCGACGTGATGCATCGCTGGCTCGAATTCATCGGGTACGACGTGCGACACGTCGAGAACTTCACGGACGTGAACGAGAAGATCGTCGCCCGGGTCGGCGAGCAGGGCGACGACGAGGACGACGTGGCGAAACACTACATCCGGGAGATCATCGAGGCGATGCGCGGCCTGAACCTCAAGCGCGCCGAAGTCTACCCCCGGGTGTCAGAGCACGTCCCCGAAATCATCGACCTCGTGGAGACGCTCGTCGAGAAGGGGTACGCGTACGAGTCCAACGGCTCCGTCTACTTCGACGTGACCGCGTTCGAGGAGTACGGGAAACTCTCGAACCAGCGCCTCGACGACATCGAAGAACAGGGCCAGGAGGACGAACGCTCGGAGAAACGGAACCCGGCGGACTTCGCGCTCTGGAAGGCGGACGGCGTCTCCGCGGACGCCGTCGAGGAACACCGCGGCCCCGACCACCCGGGGACGCCCGCGCACCCCGAGGGACAGACGTGGGAGTCCCCGTGGGGCGAGGGACGCCCGGGCTGGCACATCGAGTGCTCGGCGATGAGCATGACCCATCTCGGGGAGACGCTCGACATCCACGTCGGCGGCCGCGACCTCGTGTTCCCCCACCACGAGAACGAGATAGCGCAGAGCGAGGCGGCGACGGGCGAGACGTTCGCGAACTACTGGCTGCACTGCGCGCTCTTCGAAATCGGCGACGAGAAGATGAGTTCGAGCCTCCGGAACTTCATCACCGCCGAGGAGGCCATCGAGCGCTTCGGCCCGAACGTCGTGCGCACCTTCCTCGTCTCCGGCACGTACAACAGTCGACAGACGTACAGTGAGGCCGCCATCGAGGAAGCCGAGGAGCGCTGGGAGCGCCTGTCGCGGGCGTACGACCGCGCCGCCGACGCCGCGGACAGCCCGGACGCCTACGCGAAACGCGCGGACGACGACCTCCGCACGGCCGTCGAGACTGCGCGCGAGGACTTCGCGGCGGCGATGAACGACGACTTCAACACCCGGGAAGCGCTGAGCGCGCTCGGCGACGTGGCGTCCGCCGTGAACGCGCACGTGGACGCCAGCGACGAGTACGACTACGCCGGCCTCCGCGAGGCCATCGAGGCGTTCACCGACCTCGGCGGCGTGCTCGGCCTCCAGTTCGAGACCGTCACCGACGGGAACGCCGACCTCGCGGGCGACCTCGTGGAACTCGTCCTCGACCTCCGCGAGGACGCGCGGGACGCGGGCGAGTACGAGCGCGCGGACGACCTCCGGGACGGCCTCGAAGCCCTCGGCGTCACGGTCGAGGACACCGACGACGGCCCCACGTACCGTCTCTGACAGGTAGCCGTCGTCTTTATCCCGGCTTCGAGCCAACAGAACGCCATGTCACGACGAACAGCGGTCGCAGCCGCGCTCGCCGCGCTCGTGCTCGCGAGCGGCTGTCTCGGGTTCCTCAGCGGGCCCGTGACGTTCTCCGCGAGCCAGGTCACCGTCCAGGACTCGGCGCTCGAATCCGCCGGGTACGAGGAGGTCGCCGTCGAGGAGATGCAGGTCAACCGCACGTTCGAGGCGGCCGGGCAGTCGAAGACCGTGGAGATAACGAACTGGGTCGCCCAGTACGAAAAACAGGTGAGCGTGCTCGGCGTCGAACGCCGCGCCGCCGTCTTCGGGACGTTCTCCTCGCCCGAGGTGAGCGTGCTTGGCCAGAGCTTCAACCCCCTCAACGAGTACGACGACCGCGAAATCGCCGAACTCATCCAGCAACAGTACGGCACCATCAGCGACCTCACCGCGGTGTCGAACACCACGATGACCGTGCTCGGCCACAGCACGACCGTGACGAAGTTCTCCGGCACGGCGAACTTCGACGGGCAGAGCATCGACGTGTTCGTCCACGTCACGAAGGTGAACGACGGCGGTGACATCGTCGCCGCGGTCGGCGTCTACCCCCAGCAGTTGGACGGCGAGGAGGAACACGTCGTCACGCTCCTCCAGAACCTCCAGCACGCGTCCTAACGCGAAGGCTTTTTTCGGCGTCCCGTGAGGAGTCGGTATGGATAGCGTTCGCGCGGCCGGCGGCCTGTTGACCGCGCTCTCCCTCCTCGCGTACGCGGCCGGCGTCCTCCAGCCGTATCCGGGGCGCGCGTTCTCCGTGACGGGCGTGATGGTCGGCGTGACGCTCGCCGCCGTCGGCCGCCCGACCCGGGGTGATGGCGCGTGACGGTGACCGCCATCGTCTACACGGACGCGGGCATTACGACCTACGACGACCTCGCCGCGGCGAAAGCCGCGCGCGGGACGACGTGGATTCGCGCCGACGACCCCACGCCCGACGAACTCGCCGCGGTGCGGGACGCCTGCGGCATCCACCCGCTCGCCGTCGAGGACGTGGAGAACGGCGTCCGCCCGAAGACCGAGGAGTTCGACACCCACACGTTCCTCCTCGTCACCGACGCCCGCTTTCGCTCCGGGGAGACGACGTTCGACCAGGAACTCGACACGCGACCCGTCGGCCTGTTCGTCGGCGAGGACTGGCTGGTCTCGCTCACCTACGACGACGTGCACGCCATCGGCGCGGTGCGCGAGGCCATCGACCGCGAGGACGCCCGCATCCTCGGCCGCGGCCCCGACTTCACCGCGTACCGCGTGCTCGACCGCATCGTGGACGACTACTTCGCCCTGCTGGACGACATCGAAGACCGCATCGAAGCCATCGAGGGCGAAATCGTGGACGCCGCCCGAAGCGACCTCCTCGACGACATCAACGACGTGCGCCGCGAACTCCTCGCCGTCCGCAAACTCCTCTGGCCGACCCGGGACGCCGTCAGCGGGTTCGCGCGCGGCGACCCGCCCGAGGTTCGCGCGGAGACCGAGAAGTACTACCGGGACGTGTACGACCACGTCGTCCAGCAAGTAGACCTGGTGGAGACCTACCGCGACCTCGCGTCCAGTTCGCGCGACATCTACCTGAACGCGCTCAGCCAGTCCACGAACGAGGTGATGAAACGCCTCACCGTCGTCGCCACCATCGTCCTCCCCCTGACGTTCGTCGTCGGCGTGTACGGCATGAACTTCGAGACGATGCCCGAACTCGGCTGGCCGTACGCCTACCACGCCACCCTCCTCGGCATGGGATTGCTCTCCCTCATCCTCGTGTGGTACTTCCGCGAGCAGGACTGGCTATAGCGCGAGCGGCACCAGGAGGACGCCCATCAGGCACGTGCGGCGCGCGCCGAACCACACGGGCAGGTGTCCGAGCGCGCTCGCCGCGACCAGGACGCCGACGCCGCCCGTTCCGGAGAGCACGTACGTGAGCGACGCGACGAGCGCGAGCACGGCGACGACGACGCGCCGATGGTCGATGTTCCCGACGACCCGGAGGTAGGTGTCGCCGACGGTGACGACGAGACAGACCGCGACCGCACCGGCGAGCGCGACCGCGAGCAAGAAGACGGGGAGGTCGAGGGGCGCGCCCGACCGGTCGAGCGCCACCAGCACGCCCGTGTGCGGCGCGCCGAGCGAGACGAACGCGTAGAGCGCGAAAATCGTATTGGAGGTGTTGACGCCGCTGGTGGCGACGACGTACGCGCGGTCGGGGTCGCCCCTGCGCGGGAGGACGCCGAGCGCGGCGGTGGCGGCGACGGCGCTCGACACCCCGGAGACGTACGCGACGGCCGCGCCCGCGGCCGACCCCGCGAGCGCGGACACGCCGACGCTCCGCGGACTCGACTCGACGACCGCGTCGCCCTGTTCGGGGACGCCCGCGCCGCGGAGCGCGGCCAGCAACACCGGTACGCCGAACAGGCCGGCGAAGAGCGGGAGGAGCACGTCGCCGTCGCCGAGGGGCGCGTTGAGTGTCGCGTCGAGCACCGCGAGACCGAGCACGCCGGAGAGCGCGACGCCGAGCGCCGCGCCGACGCGGGCGCGGGGCGTGCGTTCGCTCGCGACGAGCGCGCACGCCACCCCGGCGAGAACCAGCGGCAGGTGCGCGTCCAGCCACGGACTGACGTACCGCATCCCCATCGTCACCGGCACGCCGAGCACGAACGCAAGCACGACGGCGCTCGCGCTCCCCAGCGCGGACAGCCGCAGGGCTTCGCGGCCGCGACCGGCGAGCACGAGCCGGTGGCCGGGGAGGGCGGTGACGGCCATCGCGGCGTCAGGTACGCCGAGCGCGAGCGCCGGCACGATATCGAGAAAGGAGTGCGTTACGCCCGCTGTGAGCACGACGACCCCGACGAGCACGGGGTCGCCGGGGAACTCACCGGCGAGCGCCGCCAACAGGACGGCGAGCGTGTTCACGTGCAACCCCGGCGTCAACCCCGAGAGCGTGCCGAGCAGAACGCCGCAGAGCGCGGCGGCGAGCACGCTCCCAGCCAACGCGGGGTCGAGGAGCACGCGCAACCCTTCCAGCATCACCCACCGCTGGCCGCCCCCTCCTATTTGAACCTACGCGCGGCTACCCGGGTTGCGTCGAAAGAAAGAACGGTGAGTTACGGGACGGAATTAACCGAAGAGGTCGCCGAGACCCTCGCCGCTGGCCTCTTCTTCCTCTTCTTCGCCTTCGTCTTCCTCGGCCTCGGCCTCCTCGGCCTCTTCCTCGGAATCGTCCTCGTCCGCGCTACCCTCAGCGGAGCCACCGGCGGACGCGCCGCCCGCGGCGGGCGCTGCGGCAGCCGTCTCGATGGCTTCCTCGATGTCGACGTCCTCCAGCGCGGCGACGAGCGCCTTAACGCGGGATTCCTCGACGTCGACGCCGGCCGCGTCGAGGACCGACGTGAGGTTGTCTTCGTTGATCTCCTCGCCCGATTCGTTCAGGATGAGTGCTGCGTAAACGTACTCCATTATTAGTCACCAAACATGTTTCCGAGACCTTCGGCGCCGGACTCGTCGTCCTCGTCCTCGCTGGACTCGCCTTCCTCGGATTCCGCTTCTTCAGTAGCCTGTTCGTCCTCGTCCTCGGTCTCCTCGACCGTGGACTGCTCGACTTCGACGCCGCGGAGTTCCTCCGGGAGCGCCTCGTCGTCGTCGATCTGCGCCGCGAGCGCACGCACCTGCGCGTCCGCCTTCGCGACGAGGTCGTCCGCGAGCTCGGGGCTCTCGACGGCCGCGTGGATGCCGAGGCTCTTCGCCTCGCCGGCGGCCTTCGCGAGCATCGTCGGCACGGTCTGCGCCGTCGGGTACTCCGCGTTGATGGAGAGGTTCCGAGCGGCGGCCGCGGCGGACTGGATGTCCGCGCGGTACTCGTCCACGTCGATGGCGAGCTCGTCGGGCATGAACAGCACGCCCTCGGAGTACACCGCGCGGAGGTCGAGACCGACTTCCTTCGGCTCGATACCGAGTTCGGAGAGGACGTTGGCGACGTCGTCACCGACGACGTCGCCTTCCTCCACGACCACGGAGTCGGAGAGCACCTGAATGGAACCCTCCTGAATCCGCGCGTCGGCACCGATCTGCTGGAGTTCGCCGACGAACGGACCCGGGTCGACGCCCGTGTCGCCCTCGGGGATGACGATGTCGTTCGGCGCGACTTCGCCAGCGTTGATGGGCGCAGGGGTCTTCGACGCTTCGAGCTGCTTGTACAGCCCGAACGGGTTGTCGTTCGTTCCGACGAGTCCGACCTGATTGCTCACGTACTCCGTGAGGTCTTCGAGGCCGCTGTCCACTTCTTCGAGCGCACGCACGAGCAGGGTGTTCCGACTCATGCGGAGTTCGGCGCTCCCGTGGAGCGCGCGACGCATGTCCTGGAGCTGTCGGCTCGGGATACCGGCGACGTTCACGACGCCGATACTGTCGTAGGACTCGATGAGCTCGACGAGCTCGTCGACTTCCTCCTGCTTCCACTCGGGAATGTGGTCGGTGGTGCGCTCAGTTTCTGCGGACATCTCAGGCCACCTCGACGGACGGCCCCATCGTGGTCTTCACGTAGATGGAGTCCACGTTCAACGGGCCTTTTTCGAGCGTTGCGTGCAGTCGACGCACGATAACGTCGATGTTGTCCGCGATGTCTTCCGGCGTCATGTCCTCCGCACCCACGCGGGTGTGGAAGGTGCGCCGGTCGCGCGAGCGAAGCTGCACGGTGTTCTTCATGCGGTTTACGGTCTCGACAACGTCGTCGTCGGGCTGGAGCGGGGTCGGCATCTTCCCGCGCGGACCGAGCACAGTACCGAGGTAGCGACCGATGTCCTGCATCATGGACGCTTCGGCGACGAAGAAGTCGGTTTCGTCGGCGAGGTCTTTTGCAGCGTCATCGTCGTCCCCGAGGTCGGACAGCTCGTCCCCGTCGAGCACGTCGTCAGCGACGTCCTCGGCGCGAACGGCGGTCTCGCCCTCGGCGAACACCACGATCTGTGTCTCCTGTCCGGTTCCCGACGGCAGCACGACGCTCTCGTCGACACGATTCGACGGGTCGTTGAGGTCGAGGTCTCGCAGGTTCACGGCGAGGTCCACCGTCTCGCGGAAGTTCCGCTCAGGGGCCTCGTCGAGCGCTTGAGAGACTGCCTCGTCTATGTCATCTGCCATCTTTCACCTCCGTAGTGTACTTGCCCCCTCTCGGGGAGCTCCTACGGGTCAGTGAAACAGGCTACGCCTGTCTCGTCTCGAAAAACGACCATGCCGCACTTAAGGCCGTCGTTACGCGAGAAGCGGGCGGAGGATTCACCCGTGCGGAGCGCCGAGGGCGGTCGTGAGCGAGTTTCCCACGGAGCGCGTCGAGGCCGCGACCGACGCCATCGTCGTCCGCCTCAGCGAACTCTCGGGCGGCGAAATCGGCCGGGTGTGGCGCGCCGGCCTGGACTCCGGTCGGTCGGTCGCGGTGAAGACAGGCCCCGCCCCGCTCGACGTCGAAGCCCGGAGCCTCCGCGTGCTCGCAGACCACGGCGCGCCCGTCCCCGGCGTCGTCTGCGCCACCGAGGACGTACTCGTGCTCGACTACGTCCCCGGCGAGGAGTGGACGCCCGCAATCGAGCGCGCGCTCGGCCGCCGGGTCGCCCGCCTCCACGACCACACCCACGACACCTACGGCTGGCCCGAACCCACGTGGAAGGGCCGCTTCGAACAACCGAATCCCCGCCTCCGGGACTGGCCGACGTTCTTCGGTGACTACCGTCTCCGCCCGGTCGCGGACGCCGCCCACCGCCGCGACGCCGTCACCGACGACCTTCACGCGCGCGTCCACGCGCTTGCGGACGACACTCACACACTTCTCCCCGACCGTCCCGCGCCCCGCCTCCTCCACGGCGACCTCTGGCGGAACAACGCCGTCCCCGGAACCGACGACGTGCGCGCGCTCCTCGACCCCGCGCCCTGGTACGGCCACCACGAGGTCGAACTCGCGTACGCCGACTGGAGCGGTCTCGGCGACCCCTTCAGAGCCGGCTACGAGGCGGTTCGCGACATCGACCCCGAATTCGAGACCCGCCGCCCGCTCTACGAACTCTACTTCGCGCTCGACCACGCCTACCACTTCCCCGGCGAGGACTACGCCCGGTGGGCCGCGGACAGACTCGACAGGCTCGGCTACTGACGGAGAGAACGGAAGAACGGGAACCGCGGATTCGAATTACGCTTCGGCCAGCGTGTCGTCGAACTCGCCGTCGTCGACGCGGGCCTTGAAGCTACGGGCGTCCTCGCCCTCGATGGTGACACCGAGGCTGACGCACGTGCCGGCGACTTCCTTCGCGGCGTTCTTCGTGTCGTACGCGAGGAGGTCGGGCTTCTTCTGCTCCGCGATGCTCTTGAGCTGGTCGATGGAGAGGTCGGCGACGAAGTCCTCCTGGGGCACGCCGCTCCCGGTGTCGAAGCCGGCCTCGTCCTTGATGAGTTCCGCCGTCGGCGGGACGCCGACTTCGATGCTGAAGGAGCCGTCCTCCTCGTACTCGACGGTGACGGGGACTTCCGTGCCGTCGAACGCGGCGGTCTGGTCGTTGATCTCTTCGACGACTGCCTGCACGTCCACGGGCGTCGGTCCGAGCTCGGGACCGAGCGGCGGGCCGGGGTTGGCCTGACCGCCGGGTACGAGCACTTCGATAGTCTCAGCCATACCTATCCGAACTGTCGCCGCGGTTTTAAGGATTACCTTTCAGGGGAGGCTGATTCCCTGCCGGGTGAGGTAGTCGTTGACAGCCTTGATTTCGACGGGACTCCCGATGATGCGGGCGAGGCCGCCTTCGTCCACGACCGTGACGACGAACCGGTCGTCGATGTCCGCGCGGTGCTCCCGGAGGTCGTCCGCGGGGAGGACGATCTGGGTGCTGTCGCGCAGACTCTCGGGGTCGGGCATCACGCGGACATGCAGGAGTTGGGCGCTTTAACGTGTCGAAACCGCGCGAGGTCGGCGGTGCGGGCCTGATGAACAGGAATAAAGGCGGGACAGGCGTAGGGCGGCGTAATGGGACTGGAGGAGGAGATCGAGGAGTTGGAGGAGGAAATAGCCAACACTCCGTACAACAAGTCCACTGAAGCCCACATCGGCCGCCTGAAGTCGAAGCTCGCGGACAAGAAGGAGAAGCTGGAAGCCCAGCAGTCCGGGTCGGGCGGCGGTGGCGGGTACTCCGTGAAGCAGCACGGGGACGCGACGGTGGCGCTCGTCGGTTTCCCCTCCGTCGGGAAGTCAACGCTCGTGAACGCGCTGACGAACGCGGACAGCGAGGTCGGCGCGTACGAGTTCACCACGCTCGACGTGAACCCCGGGATGCTCGAATACCGGGGGGCGGACATCCAGATTCTGGACGTGCCGGGCCTCATCGAGGGCGCGGCGGGCGGGCGCGGCGGCGGGAAGGAAGTCCTCTCTGTCGTCCGCTCCGCCGACCTCATCGTGTTCGTGCTGTCCGCGTTCGAAATCGAACAGTACGACCGGCTCGACGACGAGCTCTACAACACGAAGATTCGACTCGACCAGGAGCCGCCCGCCGTCCGCGTGACCCGGAAGGGGAAGGGCGGTATCGACGTGAACACGTCCGGCGACATGGAACTCGACCCGGATACGGTTCGCGAAATCCTCCGCGAGCAGGGGTTCGTGAACGCGGACGTCGCCATCCGCGGGAACCCGGACGTCGACCAGCTCGTGGACGGCGTGATGGACAACCGCGTCTACCTGCCGTCGATGGTCGCGGTGAACAAGGTCGACCTCATCGAGCCGTCGTACGTCGAGACGGTGAACGAGAAGCTCGAAGCGCGCGACATCGACCCGGACGATGCGGTGTTCATCAGCGCGCACGAGGAGAAGGGCTTGGACGCGTTCAAGGAGCGGATGTGGGAGGAACTCGGCCTCATCCGCGTCTACATGGACAAGCCGGGCCGCGGCATCGACTGGGAGGAACCGCTCGTGGTCGAACGCGGCGCGACCGTGGACGACGCCCTCCACAAGCTCGGCGGGACGCTCGACGAGCGCTTCCGGTTCGCGCGCGTCACCGGCCCGAGCGCCCAGCACGACGACCAGCAGGTCGGCCGCGACCACGTCCTCGAAGACGAGGACGTGCTCCGCGTCGTCGCCCGGCGATGACCGACCGAAGACGCGTTCTCGCCGTTCTCCTCGCGGGCGTCGTTCCGTGGACGGTGTATTTCTACGACGGGGGCGCGGGCGGGTTCGCCGCTTACGGCCTCCTCAGTTTCACGCCCTCGTTCCGCGTCACCGACCTCGCCGCCTACCTCGACAGCGCCGTCGTCCCCGGCGGCTGGTTCAGCGCGTGGCTCACCGGCGTCCTCCTCTACGCGCTCGCCCTCCTCAGCCTCGCCCTCGGTGCGCTCGGCCTCGAAGACCACCGCGTGACCGACGGCCTCCTCGCGCTCGCGGGCCTGAACGAACTCTACTTCGCCGTCGGCTTCTACACCAACCGCGACTACCTCACGCTCCCGCTCGGCGCGCTCTGCCTGCTCGCGGTCGCCGTCTGGGACTACCGCCGCGTTCGCGGCAGGGCGTTCCGACCCCAGTAGGTTTACGCCGCCCCCGTCCCAGCACTCGACCATGAGCGACTTCGTGCTCGACCATACGATGATTCGCGTGAGCGACCTGGAGGAGTCCATGGACTGGTATCAGTCCCACCTCGACTACGAGGAGAAGGGTCGCTGGGACGGCGACGGCTTCACCATCGTCTACCTCGGCCCCGAGGACGTCCACGAGGACGGCGCGCTCCTCGAACTCACCCACAACGAGGGCGAGGAGGACTACGACCTCGGTGACGCCTGGGGCCACATCGCGGTGCGCGTCGAGGACGTCCACGACGCCTACTACGACCTGATGGACGAGGGCGTCGAGGACTACCGACGCCCCGAGGACAACCCGGGCTACGCGTTCGTGAAAGACCCCGACGGGCACGAAATCGAAATCGTCGAGCGCGACCACGGCGCGAAGTGGAGTCTCGACCACACGATGATTCGCGTCGAGGACGCCGACGAACACCTCGGCTATTGGACGCGGAAGTTCGAGTACGAACACGCCGGGCGCTGGGAGGCAGACACGTTCGCGAACTACTTCCTCAAGCCCGCGGACGCCCCCGAGGAGGCGATGACCGTCGAACTCACGTACAACTACGACGGCCGGAGCTACGACCTCGGTGACGCCTGGGGCCACCTCGCCGTGCGTACGAGCGACCTCCACGACGACTGGGACACCCTCATGACCCGCGAGGCCGAGGACTACCGCGACCCCGAGTCTTGCGACGACATGTACGCGTTCACGAAAGACCCGGACGGCCACGAAATCGAGATTCTCGACCCCCACGACTCGCCCGTCGACCGCTCCTAAACCGTCCGGTCGTCGCCTACACAGTTCGTTCCTCGACTACTTTTTCCGGCGCGCCCGCGAGTCCGGTGAGCGCGTCCGCTTCGACGTGATGGAGGTCGCCGGGAATCACGAGCAAGTGGAGCGGGTCGCCGAAGTCCCGCCCGGCGAGCGCTCCCAGGGTATCGGCGGCGACGAGCGCGTCCGGCGCGCCGGCGCGCGCGACGACGACGCCGAGCGCGTCCGGGTTCCAGTGGTCCGCGAGCAGGCCGGCGGCGTGGCTCGCGGTCATGTAGTCGTCGCCCTCCCGATACGGATTATCGACCTTGATGTCGAGGTAGCAGAGCGTGTGCAGGCCGCGCTCGCGGTTGTCCTCGATGGTGTCGACGACGGAGCCGGGGACGCCGTCCGCGCCGTGCACCCACTCGAACGGGAGCGTCGTCGCCTTCCCGAACCGGTAGTTCTGGAGGCCCGTGAGGGAGGACGCCGCGGACTCCGCGGTGGGCGCGTGAATCACGCGGGTGTCGATGCCGCGGTCGTGCGCGCGCAGTCGGAGGTCGACGTGCGTCGTCGAAATCATCGTATCGCCGGCGGTGAGGAACACTACGTCCTCGGACTCGGCGGCGTCGAGAATCGGGTCGGGGGTCTGTTCGACGCCCTCGCGGTCGCGAACCTCGATGGTGGTGTCGTGGTAGGCTTCGAGGTCGGCGACCGTCGCGCCGACGAGGTGGCTGGTGTAGAACTCCGCGAACGCGCGGTCGGCCTCCCGGACGGCCTCGCGGCCCTCGACGGTGATGGATTCCTCGTCGTAGAGCCCGAGACCGACGAACGTGAGCATACCCGCCTTCGGGTACGCGGGCGCTTTTCGGTTTCGGGTCGAGTCCGAAGCCGGTAAACCCCGGCGTCGCCGAGAGCGAGTATGGAAGTCCCGTGCGTGCGCGTCCCCGTCGCGGAGGGCGAAGCGACCCGACAGCGGCTCGCGGACGCCGACCTCGTCGACCCCGACTTCGACATCGTGGTCGAGGACGACACCCTCTACATTCCCGTCACCGACCCGGACGCCGTCGAGGCGTTCGAGGTGACGACGCACGACGCGCCCGAGCGCCGGACGCCGACGACGCCCGCCGACCGCCTCGGGTTCGAACCGACGTACGAGCGCCTCGGCGACATCGTCATCGTGGACGAGGACGACCCGGAGCGCGCCCGCCGGATTGCGGACGCCATCCTGGAGTCTGACGTGCGCGCGAAAACCGTCGTCAATCGCGCGTCGAAGGTGAAGGGCGAGACGCGCGTCCGCGACTGGGACGTGCTCGCCGGCACCGAAACCGAGACCGTCCACCGCGAGTACGGCCACGAGTTCGCGCTCGACATCACCCAGGTGTACTTCTCGCCGCGCCTCGCCACCGAACGCCACCGCGTCGTCGAACAGGTCGAACCGGGCGAACGCGCGTTCGACATGTTCGCGGGCGTCGGCCCGTACGCGGTTCCGATGGCTGACGCGGGTGCCGAGGTCGTCGCCGCCGACATCAACGAGGCCGCCATCGACTACCTCCGGGAGAACGCCCGCCGGAACGGCGTCGAAGACCGAATCACCGCACACGCGGGCGACGTTCGCGAACTCGCCGCCGACTACGAGGACTGGGCCGACCGCCTCGTGATGAACCTCCCGCACAGCGCGGGCGACTTCCTGGACGCCGCCGTCCGCCTCGCGGGCGACGACTGCACCATCCACTACTACGACATCCAACACGAGGACGACAAGTACGGGCCGGGCGAGCGCGCCATCCGGGACGCCGCCGAACCCGACTACGCGGTCGAAATCGAGACCCGGCACACCGTCCGGTCGTACGCGCCCCACGAGTACAACGTCTGCCTCGACGCCCGCCTCACCCGAGCCTAACGCTTATTCACTCGCCGTCGATACAGTCGTCTATGCCCGCCCTCCTCGAAAACGACCACGCGCGCGAACTCGGTGGCGTGGTCGCGCTCGCCGTCCTCCTCGCGGCGTTCACGGACATGGACGCGTCCACCGCCGCGCTCATGGTCGGCCTCCTCGGTGGTGTCACCGCCACGAACTGGCTCATCGACGCCTACGACCTCCCCGGCGAGACCTCGCGGGGCGCGTACGGACTGCTCGTCGTCCTCGCCGCCGCGTTCGTCGCAATCACTACCGTTCCGCGAACTCCCGCCGTGGTCGCGTTCGCCGGCCTGCTCGCCGCGTTCGGCGCGTGGAGCGTCCTCGACGCCTACACCGCCTTCCGATACGAGGACGACGCCGACACCCACGCGTTCCTCCGCGGCGTGGACGACGACGGAACCGAAGTCATGCTCCGCATGCAGACCATGAACGCCATCAATCGGGAACTCAAGAACGCCGACGGCACCCGAACCCCCAGTGAACTCGCGGACGCCCTCGCCCTCACCGAAACTCGCGTCGAACCCGCGCTCTCCTACCTCGCCAGCAAAGGCCACGCCGAACGCGTCGAGGACGGCTACCGCGCCACCCCGCCCCGCTGGGGCCGCCTCCACCCCGTCGTCGCGTTCGCGCGCTGGCTCCCCCGCCGCATCCTCGCGCCAGCCCGCCGACTCCGAGGGTGATTCGACAGCCTTATTTCTATCATCCGGCTACGGTGGAATGCGAAGGCGCGCCGGTATAGCTCAGACTGGTAGAGCGATTCCTTCGTAAGGAATAGGCCAAGGGTTCAAATCCCTTTACCGGCTCTCCTCGGGTTCTCGGTCGTTTTTTATCCGATAGCTGTGAGTCTCCGGGTATGGTTCGAAATCGGTCGCACGCGTTAGCCGGGAGTCTGGTGCTCGCGGTGGGCGTGTTGTTGGCGTTGGCGTTCACGACGGCGGAGGCGTTCTATCCGGGGTACAGCACGTCGTCGCTGACGATTAGCGCTCTCGGGTCGGACACGGGCACGCCGGAGTCGCGGCTGGTGTTCAACGGGGCGATGGTGGTCTCCGGGGGGTTGATGGCGGCCGCGGCGTACTTCCTCCGGGACGTGTACGACTCGATGGTGGTGCCGGCGCTAGCTGGGGTCACCGGCGTGGTCGGGTTCGCGGGCGTGGGGTTGTTCCCGTCGCAGACGGGTGCGCCGCACGCGCTCGCGGCGATGGTGTCGTTCGGCGGGAGCGGTCTCGTCGCGCTCGCCGTCGCCCGCGCGGAGTCGGCGGCGTTCAAGTACGCGTCGGCGGTGCTCGGCGTCGCCATCCTCGTCACGCTCGCGGGGTTCGTCGGCCTCCGGGACGGCACCGCGCTCGGCATCGGCGGACTGGAGCGCTGGGTCGCCTACCTCGGGATTCTCTGGGCGGCGAGCTACGGCGGGTTCCTGCTCGCGCGCGAGTGATCAGTCCACGACGGCCGGGGTCGCTCGGGCCAACTATCCGAGCTACTTCCGTCCCGCCTTGTCTGGCTACACGCCGAGGTGGTCGGCGAGCCGGCCGTACACGTCCGCACAGCTCTCTCCCGGCGTCCGGTGGGCCGCGGTGGTGCCGAGCGTCGTCCAGTCGCCGACGAGAACGAGGCGTTTGCGGGCGCGGGTGAGCGCGACGTTCAGGCGTCGCGGGCCCTCGTCGGGGAGTTCGAGGAACCCGCTCGCATGCGCGTCGTTGCTCCGAACGAAGGAGACGACGACGCCCTCGCGCTCGCCGCCCTGGAAGGAGTCGATGGTGTCCACGGTCACGTCGGAGAACCCGGCGTCCCCGAGTCGCTGGCGGAGCAGTCGAACCTGGCCGGTGTAGGCGGCGATGACGCCCACGTCCGCCGCTCCGAGTCCGTGGTCGCGGAGGCGTTCGACTTCCGTGACGACGGCGTCGGCCTCCGCGGGGTTCGCGTACGAGTTCCCCGCCACGTCCTGGTGTTCCGGCCCGGTCACGTCCACGCCCTCCAGCGCCGGGAGGTCGCCTATCGTCCACGACTCCTCTCGCTCGGTGGTTTCGAGGAGGTCGTCGTAGAACTCCTCGTTCGGGAACGCCGCGATGTCCTCGTGCATCCGGTACTGCTCGCGGAGCGGGACGGCGAGGCCGTCGCCGTAGCGCTCCAGGAGGGACTCGAAGAGCGACGCGTGGGAGTCCGCGTCGGTGTCGTGTTCGCTCGCGCTGTACGGCGGGAGCTGTTTGTGGTCGCCGGCGAGCACGAGTTTACGCGCGCAGTCGAGGACGATGGCGGTCGCGGGCCGGCTCGCCTGCGTCGCCTCGTCCAGGACGCCCACGTCGAAGCGGTTCCGGTCGAACGCCGCGGCCGCGCTCGTCGTCGCCGCGACCACGTCCGCGCCTTCGAGCGGTTCGTTCGCGTACTCCGCCGCGACCACGTCGTTCGCCGTGTTCCCGCCGGCGCGCGCCAGGGAGATGCCGGCGTCGTCCGCGAGCCCGTGCAGCGAGTCGGGGTCGGGGCTGTCGGGCGTGCTGTCCCCGACGAGGAGGTTGTCCACGGCCTGATTCGAGTGCGCGGCGACGAGCACGCGCTGGCCCTGCGTCGCGGCGTACCGAACGTACGCGGTGAGCGTCCGCGTCTTCCCGGTTCCGGGCGGCCCGTGGATGCAGACGGCGTCCTCGGCGGCGTCCGCCCAGACGAGCGCGCGCCGCTGGTAGTCGTTCAAGCTCGGCGTTGGAGTATAGTCCGAGTGCTCGTTCACCGTGAACCCGAGCGGTCGAGTGCCCGCGAGCAGGGCGCGCTTCGCGTCGTCCGCGCCCACGGCGTCGATGGCGTCCAGACGTCGCTGGAACGGCACGGGGTTCAGGAGGCTGGTGAGCCAGGCGTCCGCCTCGTTCAGCGCGCGTTCGAGCGTCTCGTCATCGATTCCGGGGTCGAGCGGACGGAACGTCGCGTGCGGGGTCTCCACCGAGACGAGTTCCACGTCCAGGGGCAGCCACGACGGCCCGCCGCGCGCGTCCAGGAGACACCGATTCCCGGGGAACAGGCCCTCGTCCCGGCGCAACGAGGCGTCGTCGCCGACGTGCTGGAGGACGAACGCGACGTCCCCCATCTCGTCCCGGGTCGTCCCGACGAACGCGAACGGGCCCGCGGCCTCCCCGCGCCGAATCGACTCGCCCAACCCCAGCTCGCAGTACGCGCGTCGCGCCCCCGAGCGCTCCGCGTCCTTCTCCGTCCGCACGAACTCGCGGAGGTCGCCCAGCACCGCGGCCTCGTCCACCGCGTGCGGTTCCGCGGGCGCGAGTTCGCTCGGCGGCCGGTCGTCGTCGGAGAGCCCCGCGTCCGACGGCGTGATGTCGTCGCGCAACCAGAACTGGACGCGGTGCCCGATTTCCGTGCCGGCGGCGTCCGCGCAGTCCACGAACCGCTCCCGGCCGCTGATGCCGAACGACGTGTCGTGCCACCCGACCTGCTCTTTCTCCGGCCGGAACAACACGTACTCGTCAGTCAACACGGGGTCGTCGCCGTCGAACAGCGGAACGACGTACGCGTCCCCGCTCGGCGCGCGAATCCCCAGCGCCTCCATCGCGTTCCGCGCCGCGAGCGCCACGTCTATCGGCCGATACTCCTCCCGGAGCGTGCCCTGGAACAGCGTGGCGTCCGTCACCCGCCACTCGTCGAACGCCGGCGTCACCGCCACCCACCTCCACTACGACTTCCGAACACGGCCCTACTGGGGGATTCGAATTCCTGAACGTTCCGAAACGATGGAGGCGACGAGGCGAAACACGGGCGTCGAGACCGCCCACACCAATCATTCAATATAGCGATATTCAGTTTACGAGTTTGGTGTGGGTCACGTCGTGAGCGAGTAAATCGAGTCGAGGTAGACCTCGCGGACGCGGTCGCCCCAGTTGTGGGTGTACGTGTCGATGATGTCGTCGGCCACGTCGCCGCGGAGGTACTTGACGACGCCGCGGTCGCCGGTGCGGTCGCGGAGATGCGTGGTGAAGAAGTGCCGGAAGTAGTGGGGTGTGACGTTCTCGGTGGCGTCCGCGCCGGGTTCGTACCAGCCGGCGTCGGTCGCGTGCCGCGTAACGACGTTCCGCACCATCTCGGGCGTCAGGCGTTCGCCCCAGGCGTCGCTCGTGCTCACGAACAGGGGGTCTGCGGGCGACGGCGCGTCCGGGCGAATCGCGAGCCAGCGGAGGAGTGCGCGCTTCAGTTCGCCGTCGATGGGCACCAGCGTCACGCGTTTTCGCTTGTTCGACGCCGTGCGCTCCTCGCCGTTCACGGTCGCGCCGCGCACGGTATCCGGGTCGACGAACAGCGTGTCCGTCCGGCCGTCGAGGTGCGCGCGCCCGCCCAGCTCGTAGGCGTCCCCGAGTTCGGGCGCGTCGAGCGTGACGTCGCGGAGGTCGAGGTTGCAGAGCTCTCCCACCCGAACCCCGGTCTTCAGGAGCGTCATCACGAGCGCGCGCTCCAGCGGATGGCGGATATCTGCGACGAACGACCGCATGCGCGGAATCGATATCTCGCGGCGCGCCGGGTCGGTGTCGATGGACTCGTCCATCTCCTCGACCACGAGCGACATCGGGTTCGCCTCCAGTTCCCCGACCTGGGACATGTACGCGTAGAACCGATGGACGTAGGACGCGTACGTCGCGACCGTGCTGTCCGCGCGACCGTCCCGAATCGACGACACCCACGCGAGGCAGTCCCGGCGGTCGGCGTCCGCGGGCGACACCCCGCGCTGGTCGAGAAACGCCGCGTACTCGCCGAGAACGCGCTCGTACGCCGCTCTCGTTCGCTCGCTTTTCCCATGGAACCCCATGTCCTCCAGGAAGTACTCGACGCGCTCGCTCATTCGTCCACCAGCGTGTACCCGCCCTCGCGCGGCCGATACCGAACCGCGCCCTCGTCTTCGAGCGACTGGATCGCGGCCTCGACCTGGTCTTCCACGTCGTCGGTCACCGCCGCGAGCAACTCCTCCCAGTCCAGCGTCCCCTCGGACTCCAGACACGACCGAACGTCCTCTTCCAACCCCGTTTCACCGCCGTTACCCCCAGGGTCTACGCCCCCAGAACCACCCTCCTCGACACCGATATCGATGTTCCGCCGGCCCGCCTGCACCATCGCCCGCACGAACTCGCTCTGCGTCATATCCAACTCCTCGGCGTCCGCGACCCACTCCTCCTTCTGCCACCGCGGCACGTACGCCTTCACCGACGTGCGCTCTGCATTCTCGCTCATACACCACGCCTCACACCCCGCCACCATCAAAGTTCCCACTGCGGTGGATAAATACACTTATCAGCAATAGTGTGCCTGGCTAAGTAGTGAATTGTAGTGCTACTCTGATTGATTCCTGCTTCTAGGCCCCATTTAGATTGATTACTATTGGAGTTGTGTAGTCCCATGTGGATTTCTTACTAACTTGGGTTCGAGAGGCGATTTGATTCACCGATGCGCCGGAGCGGCGTGGTCACCCGGCCCGCGCGCGAGACGCCCGCCCGAGGGAGTCAGTTTCGTCGAAGCAACTTCCTGATTGCGTCCGCCGACTGTCCCTCGGTGGCTGGCGGCGCGCGTTCTCGAAACGCTCGCGAAACGGAAACGTCGAGGACTGGCGATTCGCACAAGACATGATACTGATGGCCCGCGCTATAGTCGTGTCGTCGCCTGTCGTCCATCGAGCGCGAGCTTCGGTGACGGACTGTCCGTGCCGACGAGGCGTACCGAGCGGGTAGCTGGTAAACGAACCCGCTCAGACTGCGCGTGCGCTCGATTGCGCGCCGTCAACTATCCACAGGGTGCATCTGGGGTGTGGGGAGCATCGTATGCACTATCGCGGCGGAACGGCCGTGCCACGATGAGATACCGCGTGGCTTCCGACCGCTGTCCAGAAACGCGCCGCCGTTCGAGTCTCCCACGCCGTCGAACACGCATAGGCGCGCTCGTCTCCTGCGTCGGTCGTCCGGCGTGGTCGCGGCTCCGTACCCACCGTCGGTTCGGTGCTCCCGCATCGATGATCTGTCGCGATTTAGGCCGTTCAGATTCGTTGGATAGAATATGTCGTATTATTGACTTCCGTCCCGTGTCCGATAGGCCCCTCATAAATTGTATGTCGCTATATCTAATCGTGGTGGTCGTGTGGGTGTCGCAGGTATCGAGTGCTCCGGACGGGTACCGAGTGCTTCGGGTGGTTCATAGCAAGGCTTTCCGTCGCTTTCGCGCGATTCGAGGGTGATGGAGGCAGCCGGTGTGACCGACGACCGTATCGAGGAGCTGAGCGAGACGTACCTCGAAGAGGTGACGGAGTGCGTGAGCGCGCTGGACGGCGTGTTCGACGGCACCGAGTCCGGCGTCGAGCGCGTCGAATCCCTGGAGTCGCGGTGCGACGAGACGGGGCGCGCGCTCCGGTCGGCGCTCGGCGCGGCCGCCCCGACGTTCCGCGGCGTCTACCTGCAGGCGGGCGACCTCGCGGAGTTCTACACGCGCACGGACGAGGTCGCGAACCACGCTGAGGCCGTCGCGCTCGACTACCGCGCGACCGGCGCGTACCTCGGGCCCGTCCGCCCGCACCTCCGGGAGATGGTGGCGGACGCGGTGGTGGCGAGCGCGCACCTCGAAACCGCGACCGCCGCCTACCTCGCGGACGGCGAGGACGACACGGTCTCCGAGGCGGTGTCCCGCATCCGGGAACTGGAGCGCGCGTGCGACGACCGCCGGCACGACGCCGTCCGCGTCGCGTTCGAACAGCGGGACGCGGCGGACGCGCTCGTCGTGCGCGAACTCGTGCGGGGCGTCGACGCGGTCGTGGACGCCGTCGAGGACGCCGCCGACCACATCGAGTTCATGGTGTCGCTCTCGCCCTAGGGGAGAATCCCGACCTCCTGGAGCAGGGACTCGGTTCGCGCCACGTCACCGAGCGTGGCGAGCGAGAGCGCGGGCGGGGAGAGCGCGTCCATCGGCGGGAGCGCCGCTATCGGCGCGACGCCGTCGGTGACCGGGTAGGCGAGCGCGTCGGTGGCGACGAACTCCTGGGCCTCGGCGCTGAGGAGGTGGCGGACGAACTCGCGTGCGAGCGTCGCGGCGCTGCTCGCGCGGAGGACGGCGGCGGCGGTGGCGTTGACGAGCGCGCCCGCGTCACCCTCGGTGAACGCGAGGCCGAGGTCGGGCGCGTCCTCGCCGGCGCGAACACGGAGCACGTCCTGGTGGGAGGCGAGCGCGAGCGACGCGTCTCCGTGCGCGACGGCGTTCACGGCGAAGAACTCGCCGTCCACGGTCTCGGTGTCGGCGGCGAGCACGGAACGCAACCACTCGCGGGCGGTGTCCCGGCCGGCGAGCGCGCGGAGCGCGGTGACGAACGTCCGGAAGCCGTAGGAGCGCGGCGCCCACGCAATCGACCCCGGGACGTCGTCCGGGAGCGCGTGGACGCTCGTCGGCATCGCGTCCGCGTCGAACGCCGCGGCGTCGTAGGCGAGCGCGCGGGAGTGCGCGCCGACGCCCACCCAGGTGTCGGTCGGACGGAACCGCCGGGGGACGCGCGCCGTCACGTCGTCCGGGAGCGGCGCGGTGAGGTCGTCGTCCGCGAGCGTGTCCACGGCGGCGGCGTCCGTCGCCAGCAGGACGTCCGCGCGGACGTTCCCGGCCTCCGCCTGCTCGCGGAGCGCGGCGACGAGCACCTCCGCGGGTTCGACGCGGAGCGTCGGGTCGAACCCGGGGTACGTGCGCTCGAAGAGGCCGACGAGGCGTTCGTAGCGCTCGCTCGCGCTCCCCGCGACGTAGACGGTGAGGCGGCCGTCGAGTTCGGGGAGGTCGGCGATGCGCGGCCCGTCCGGTACGGGGCGTTCGCCCACGAGACCGGTGTCGCCGCGGAAGTCGTCGAGCGTCGGTTTCGGGGTGTCGTCGCCGTCGCTGAGCACGGTCGCACAGCCGGCGAGCGACCCGAGGAGGGCGGTGCCGCCGGCGAGGACGCCGCGGCGCGTGTGGAACGACCGCTCGGTCATCGTCCCCCACCTGTTTGCCCCGACAGTATCAGCCTACTGTTTTCCGCGTCACCCAAACCGTGAAGGCGTTCGCTCGCGCTCGCCCGAGTATGGACAGGGTAGCCGTAATCGGTGCGTCGATGACGCGGTTCGGCGAGCGCGACGACTGGGTGCGCGACCTGCTCGCGGAGGCCGGGGACGCCTGCCTCCGGGACGCGGGCGTACCGTCGGACGCGGTCAAACACGTCTACGTCTCGAACATGGCGAGCGGCGAGTTCGAGGGGCAGACGGGCGTCTCGAACATGCTCGCGCACGACCTCGGCATGGTCGGCGCGTACACCCAGCGCGTCGACCAGACGAGCGCGTCCGGCGGCGCGGGAATCTACGCCGCCTGGCAGTCCGTCGCGTCCGGCGCGAGCGACATGACGTTGCTCGTCGGCGGCGAGAAGATGACGCACCGAACCACGGGGGAGGCGACCGACGTCATCGCGAGCCTCACGCATCCCGTGGAGTACAAGCACGGCGTCACGCTCCCGAGCTTCGCGGGCCTCACGGCCCGGCTCTACCTCGACGAGTACGACGCGCCCCGGGAGTCGCTCGCGGCGGTCGCGGCGAAGAACCACCGGAACGGCGTGGACAACCCCCACGCCCAGTTCCGCAAGGAGGTCAGCGAACAGGAGATTCTGGACTCCCCAATCGTCGCCGACCCACTCCGGCTGTACGACTTCTGCCCCATCACGGACGGGTCGGCCGCCCTCCTGTTCTGTCCGGAGTCCGTCGCGCGCGAGTACACGGACGACTACACCGTCGTCTCCGGGGTCGCGGGCGCGAGCGACACGCACGTCGTCCACGAGCGCGACGACCCGACCACGATGAAGGGCGTCGCGGACTCCGCGGACGCCGCGTTCGAGATGGCGGGTCGGAGGCCCGACGACGTGGACGTGGCGGAACTTCACGACATGTTCACCATCCTCGAAGTCCTCCAGCTCGAAGCCCTCGGGTTCGCGGAGGAGGGCGAGGGCTGGCGGCTCGCCCCCGACGGCGTCACCGAACGCGACGGCCGCCTCCCCGTCAACACTTCGGGCGGCCTGAAGTCGAAGGGCCACCCGCTCGGCGCGAGCGGCGTCGCACAGGCCTACGAACTCCACCGGCAACTCACCGACGACGCGGGCGACCGCCAGGTCGATGCGGCGGTCGGCCTCGCCTGCAACGTCGGCGGGTTCGGGAACTGCGTCACCACCACCATCCTCGAAACGCCATGAACGCCCATCGCTGTCCGAACGACCACCTCACGTATCCCGGTCACGCCCGCTGTCCCGACTGCGGCGAACCACAGGAAGACACCGTCTCGCTCGCCGACCGCACGGCTGAGGTCGTCACGTGGACGACGAGCACCGCCACCCCGCCGGGCGTCCGCCAGCCCAACCACCTCGCCGTCGTCGAGTTCGACGTGGACGGCCAACCGGTGCGTGCGCTCGGCCAACTCACCACCGACGACATCGAAATCGGCGACACCGTCACACCCGTGCACGTCGAGGAACTCCGCGACCCCGACGCCGGCATCCGCGAACCCGAGAGCCAGAACTGGGACGGCTACCGGTTCGAACCCGCGTAGGAGGGGGCGGCCGGCCGTTCCGAAAATAGCCGTTACCCGAACACTTTCACTGACTGACCAGATAGTCAGTATCATGTCTCATACGACAGCGAGCCTCGACGGGGAGGTCGCGATAGTCACCGGCGCGTCCTCGGGAATCGGTGAAGCGACGGCGAACGCGCTCGCCGACGCGGGCGCGAGCGTCGTACTGGCGGCGCGCCGCGAAGACGAACTGAACGCGGTCGCGGCCGACATCGAGGACGACGGCGGCGACGCGCTCGTCGTCCCGACCGACGTCACGGCCGAGGACGCAATCCAGAACCTCATCGACACGACGACCGCCGAGTACGGCGGACTCGACATTCTCGTGAACAACGCTGGCGTGATGCGTCTCGGCCCCGCACAGGTCGTCGACACCGACGAGTGGCGGCAGATGATCGAGGTTAACCTCCTCGGACTGATGTCGCTCACGCACGCCGCGCTCCCGGCGCTCACCGACGGGGCCGGGCACGTCGTCAACATCTCGTCAGTCGCCGGTATCGAAGCGATGCCGGGTGGAACCGGCTACAACGCTAGCAAGTTCGGCGTGAACGGATTCACGGACGCGCTCCGCCAGGAGGTCAACGACGACGACGTCCGCGTGACCCTCGTCGAACCCGGACTGGTCGACACCGAACTCAGCGACGAGATGCCGCCCGAACCCGAACCGCTCGACCCCGCAGACATCGCGCACTCCATCCGCCACGCCGTCACCCTCCCGCAGAACGTCAGCATCAACGAACTCCTCATCCGACCGACCGGCCAGGACTGAACGCCACAGCCTACAGGCGGACGGGCACGCCGTGCTCGTCGAGGTACTCCTTGACTTCGTCCACGCCGTACTCGTCGAAGTGGAAGATGGAGGCGGCCAACGCAGCGTCCGCGCCCGCGTCGAACGCGTCCTTCATGTGCTGGGGGCCGCCGCAGCCGGACGAGGCGATGACGGGCGTCGACACCGAATCGCAGACGGCGCTCGTGAGCGGGAGGTCGTAGCCGTCCTTGGTGCCGTCGGCGTCGATGGAGTTCACGAACAGTTCGCCCGCGCCGCGGTCTTCGGCCTCCTGCACCCACTCCACCACGTCCCGGCCGGTGCCCTCGCGACCGCCCTTCACCGTGGCTTCGAACCAGCAGGACTCGCCGTCCACCTGCTCGTAGTGCTCGCCGTCTTCGTCGAAGCGACGTTTGGCGTCCACGCTGACGACCATGCACTGACTGCCGAACGCGCGCGCGCCCTCCGTGATGAGTTCGGGGCGCTGGATGGCGGCGGTGTTGATTGAGACCTTGTCCGCGCCGGCGCGAAGCGTCTCCTTCACGTCCTCCCTGGTGCGGATGCCGCCGCCGACGGTGAGCGGGATGAAGATTTCGTCCGCGACCCGGGAGACGGTGTCGAGCATCGTCTCTCTCCCCTCCGCGCTCGCGGTGATGTCGAGGAAGACGAACTCGTCCGCGCCCGCCTCGTTGTACTTCTTCGCGAGCTCGACGGGGTCGCCCGTGTACTGGAGGTCTTCGAACTGAACGCCCGTGTAGACCGCCGCGTCCCCGCTCTCATCGAGATCCACGTCGATGCACGGGATGACGCGTTTCGTCAACATACCCGTTCGTTCACTCGGACGGCGTTTCACGGTTTCGCCTCGATACGTCACGCTGATAGTGGAACCCGGCCTACGTCGAGTATGACGTTTCTCGTCGCCTACGACGACTCGGAACTCTCGCGAACCGCGCTCGACCGCGCCGTGGAGTTCGCGGGGGAGCGGGAGGTCGTCGCCGTCACCGCGATACCGCGCAGTCCGGCCTACGCCCGCGCGAACGACTGGCTCGACGCCGACGAAGCGTTCGACATGGACGCAATCGAGGAACGACTCCGCGACCGCGTCCACGAACGCCAGCCGGACGTGTCGTTCGAACCGGTTCGGTTGGAGTCCGCGCCGCCGCTCGCGACCATCGGTCTCGCGGTGCGGAAGGCCGCCCGCCGGTTCGACGCCGACGTCGTGTTCGTCGGCAGTCGGAGCGCGGGTCGTCTCGTCACGAACCTCGTGAGCGTCGGGCAGAACGTCGCGACCGACGCGGGCTACGACGTGCACATCGTCCGGCATCCGTCATAGCGAAGTACGCGGCCGCAGAACCCCCGGGTATGAGTGACACCACCGATACCGACGAACCAGCCGACGAACAGGACGGGGCGTCCCGTCACGACTCCCGCGTCACGTCGCCGATGCAGGCGTACGGCGGGCGCGCCGTCCTCACCGGTTTTCTCGTTCTCCTCCTCGGGCTCGCCGTCGTCGTCGCCCCCGCCCTCCTAGTCTAGTTCGGCGGCGAGCGTGTCGCGGGCGTCCGCGACCGCTTCGAACTCGTACGCGAGTTCGGTTCCGTTCACGTCGAGCGAGAGCGCGCCCGACCCGTCGCTGTGTCCGAGTTCGACCGCATCCACGCGGGTGCGGACGGCGTCGGGGTCGGTGGTTTCGACGACGGCGCGGCCCGGCGCTTCCGAGAACAGTTCGGGGAGACCGGGGACGCTCGCGTCGAGGCCGGCGTCCGCGGTGAGCATCTCGGCGAGCGTGACGGCGAGGCCGCCGTCGCTCACGTCGTGCACCGCGAGCGTGGAGTCGAGGTCTGCCACGGAGGCGAGGCCGGCGACGCGGTCGGCCGGGTCGTCGGGGAGCGCGGGGAAGCGGTCGCTTCCGTCGAACTGCGCGAGGTACTCGCTCCCGCCGAGACCGCTCGCGTGCCCGCCGACGAGCAACAGCGTTCCCTCGCCGCTGAGACCGGTGCCGGGCGCGTCGTAGCCCGATTTCGTGCCGAGCATCGCGAGCGTCGGCGTCGGCGGAATCGGCCCCGTCGCGGAATCGTTGTAGAGGCTGACGTTCCCGCCGACGACGGGGACGGAGAGGTCGCGACAGCCGTCCGCGAGGCCCTCGACGATGTTCGTGAACCCGCCGTACACGCCGGGTTTCTCGGGGTTCCCGCCGTTGAGGCAGTCCACGGCCGCGAGCGGGGTCGCGCCGACCGCGGCGAGATTGGTGGCGTTTTCGACGGCGGTGGCGTACGCGCCCTCGTAGGGCGCGGCGCTCGTCCAGTTCGGGTTCGCGCCCGCGGACAGCGCGACGCCCTGTTCGGCGCGCCGCACCGCGAGCAGTGCGGCGTCGTCGCCGGGGCGGACGCTCGTGCGCGCGCCGACCTCGTGGTCGTACTGGCGGTACACCCAGCGTTTGGAGGCCGTGTTCGGACTCGCCAGCACGGCGTCGAACGCGGACGCGACGCTCGTATCAGGAATGGAAACGGTCGGTTCGGGCGGCGCTTCCGTCGGGAGGTCGTTGAGCGGCGCGCCGTCCGCGAGGTACTCCGCGGGCGCGTCCACGACGGTTTCCCCTTCGAACTCGCAGACGAAGTTCCCGGAGTCGGTCACGTCCCCGATGACGGAACAGCCGAGGTCGTACTTGTCGGCGATGTCGCGGACTGCGTCGACGTTCTCCGGTGCGACCTCGTAACACATCCGCTCCTGGGACTCCGCGAGCAGGATTTCGGTCGCGTTCATGTTCGGCTCGCGCTGGTGGACGTCTTCGAGCGCGATGACGCAGCCGAGACCGCCCTTCGCGACCATCTCGCAGGACGCGCCGCCGAGTCCGGCCGCGCCGAGGTCGCGCGCGGACTCCACGAGGTTCGCGGAGACGAGGTCTTCGCTCGCCTCGATGAGGAGCTTTTCAGTGTAGGGGTCGCCGACCTGCACCGCGGGCCGGTCTTCGGTTTCGGCGTCCTCCGCGAGGTCTTCGCTCGCGAAACTCGCGCCGCCCAATCCGTCCCGGCCAGTGCTGTTCCCGACGAGCACGAGTTTGTTCCCGGGTTCCTGGGCCGTCGCGGTGACGAGGCGGTCGGCGTCGAGCAGTCCGACGCACGCGACGTTCACGAGCGGGTTCCCCTCGTAGTCGCCGTGGAACTGCGTGCTCCCGCCGACGGTCGGGACGCCGATGGCGTTCCCGTAGTCGCTGATGCCTTCGACGACGCCGTCGAGGAGGTACTGGGAGTGTTCGGCGTCGAAGTCCCCGAAGTAGAGCGAGTCCGCGAGCGCGATGGGGTACGCGCCCATCGAGAGCGTGTCGCGGACGATGCCGCCGACGCCGGTCGCCGCGCCGTCGTAGGGGTCGACGTAGCTCGGGTGGTTGTGGGACTCCACGCCGAACGTCAGGTAGGTGTCCTCGTCCAGCGCGACGACGGCGGCGTCGTCACCGGGGCCGACGACGACGCGGTCGCCCTCGCTCTCGAACGCGGAGAGGAGCATGCGCGAGGAGCGGTACGCGCAGTGTTCGCTCCAGAGGTTCTCGAAGAGCGCGGCCTCGGTCGTCGTGGGGTCGCGGCCGAGTTCCGCTTCCACGAGTTCGCGGTCCGAATCGGCGAGACTCATTCAACTACGTGTACCGACACCCGCCATTAATGCGTTTCCATGTGCACGTTCGTGCACCTAGAGTTCGACGCGGTGGGAGGTCACGCCCCGCAACTGCGAGTAGGCCTCCGACTGCATCACGCCCGACGCGACCACGTACACGCCGGTCGCGCCCGCGTCCCCCGTCGCGCGGGTGAGCGTCGAAACGAGCCGGTAGAGCCGCTCGGCGTCCGCGTACATGTAGAGCGTGCTGAGGTTGTCGAACACCACCCAGCCGCCCTCTCGGACGTACTGGAGGGCGTTCGAGTACTGGATGCTCAACCCCGTGAGGTCGCTCGGACTCACGCGCTCGGACACCCAGAGCGGGCCGTCGTAGCTCACGGACGACCCCGTGACGGGGATGACGCCGACCCGGGAGGGGTCGACGCCGCGCTCCCGGAGGTCGCGTTCCGTCCGCGTCGGCGACGCGCTCGTCCGCACCAGCAGGAGGTTGTCGAACGCGCGCTCGGGGAGCGCGTCCAGCACCGACCTGTGCGGCGGCGCTTCCGCGAGCACCTGCGTCCCCGCCGGAAGGTCGTTCAACTGCCCCGTCGCGCTCTCAGGCATCCTCGAACCCCCCGGTGTCCGCGCTCGCGTCCTCGGCGACCGTGCGGTCGCGCGTCGTCTCCACGAAGTCCCGCGCGAAGTACGCCGCCGCCGCGACGATACAGGCGCTCGCCGCGACGTAGAACACGTACGAGACGAGCACGACGAGTCGCGACTCCACGAGGTCGAAGTCGTACGCGAAGTTCGCGCTCGCCCCGGCGCTCAACAGGCCGAGCGTCACGGCGAACAACAGCACGCCCTCCCGGTAGAGCACGGCGTCCGCCCGCCGCACGAGCACGTTCACCACCACGAGCATACAGGCGAACAGAACGCACGTCTGCGCCGCGAACACCGCGAGCGCCGCGGACTCGACGCTCACGGCGCGACACCCCGCGTCATCCGGTTCAGCCGCACCGTCGCCACCACCATCGCCGCGACGCTCACCGTCCAGAACGCCGACGACACCACGAGGTACCACGCGCCCGGGAGCGGGAGCTGGGCCGCCATCGTCGTCCCGAGGAACCCGACGATAGCGACCGTGATGGGTTGCAGGACGCCGCCCCACGTCGTCCCCGCGTACCCCCGCGCGGCGATACCCATCACGACCACCGCGACCGTCAACAGCGTGCTCTGCGCGACGATGAGCGCGTCGAGCACCACGTCCATCGTGCTCACGGCTCCAGTCCCTCCCGTCGGTCTCGCATCGTCCGACGCCACACGTTCGCGCTACCTAACGTCTTCGCCCGTACCGGGGGGCTTTTGCCGGCGGCCCGCGAACGCCGATTCGTGCTGTCCGTCGAACTGCACTCGCACTCCGCGCTCTCCTACGACGGCCGCGACCCCGTCGAGATGCTCCTGGAGCAGGCGCGCGCGGTCGGCCTGGACGCGCTCGCGGTCACCGACCACGACGAGATAGACGCGAGCCTCGACGCCGCCGAGAAAGCCGGCGAGTACGGCCTCGTGGGGATTCCAGGGATGGAGGTCACGTCCGCCGCGGGGCACGTGCTCGCCATCGGCGTCCGCGAGGCCGTGCCGACCGGCCTGCCGTTCGACGAGACACTGAGCGAAATCCGCGCCCGCGGCGGCATCGCGGTCGTCCCGCACCCGTTCCAGGAGTCCCGGAGCGGCGTCGCGGCGAACGTCTCGCGGCGCGACCTCGCGTCCGCGGACGCCATCGAAATCTACAACTCCAGGCTCCTCACCGGCCGCGCGAACCGGCAGGCCGAGCGGTTCGCGGAGGAACACGACCTCCCGATGACCGCGGGGAGCGACGCCCACATCGCGGAGATGGTGGGGCAGGCCGTCACGCGCGTCGATACCGACGAGCGCTCGCTCGACGCGATTCTGGACGCCATCCGCGACGGCCGTACCTCCGTGGAGGGGACGCGAACGCCGTGGCGCGTGAGCTTCCGACAGGCCGCCGGGGGCGCGAAACGCCGCGTGAAAAACCGGCTCCGAGAGTTCTTCTGATGCTCCCCCAGTCCGTCCTCGACGCCGTCGCGTCCGGCGACCCGCTCCCCGGAACCACGGGGTTCGCGGGCGAACTCCCGGACGGACGGCTCGCGCGCGACGTGCTCGGCCGCGAACTCCTCTACACCGATTCCGGGGACTGGAGCCACACCCCCAGCGACCTCGACCAGCCCACCCCCTTCCCGGCGGGCCACGTCGGCACGCCCGACGACCACGAGCGCGTCTGGCGGCTCCCCGACTCCACCACCGACGGCGGCCTCGACGCCCTCGAATCGGCGCTCGACACCGCCCTCGACGACGCAAGCGCCGGCGACGGGGACGCGGCGGTCGCGTTCTCGGGCGGCGTGGACTCGGCGCTCGTCGCGGACGCGGTGGACGCGCCCCTGCACGTCGTCGGCTTCCCCGACAGCGCCGACATCGCGGCGGCGCGGGAGTCCGCGAGCCTCCTCGGACGCGACGTGACCGTCCACGAACTCGCCATCGACGACGTGGAGGACGCGGTTCCCGGCGTGGCGCGCGCCATCGGCCGGACGAACGCGATGGACGTCTCCATCGCGCTCCCCCTGTTCTTCGTCGCGGAGCGCGCGAACGCCGACCGCCTCCTGCTCGGACAGGGCGCGGACGAACTGTTCGGCGGGTACGCGAAGGTCGAGAAGGCCGAGACCGACCCCCGCACCGACGCCGACACCGTCCGCGGCGCGCGCGACGAGGTCGTGAGAACGCTCCCCGACCAGCTCGAACGCGACGTTCGCGCGGTGCGCGCGACCGGGACGGAGCCCGTGACGCCGCTCCTGCACGATGCCGTCGTCCGCGAGGCGCTCCGGCTCTCCGACGACCTGCTCGTCGCGGACGGCACGCGGAAGCGCGCGCTCCGCGAACTCGCCGCCGACCGCCTCCCCGACCCGGTGGCGTACCGCGAGAAGAAGGCCGTGCAGTACGGCAGTCTCGTCGCGCGCGAACTCGACCGGCTCGCCCGCCAGGCCGGGTTCAAGCGCCGGATGGACGACCACGTCACGAAGTACGTCGAATCCGTCGTCTAGCCCGCGAGCGAACGATTCGCGGCGTCGGGTGTGAGTGAGTACCAATCTGTTTTGGCAGAAACGCTATCCCGGAGTAGCGGAAATATTTGCGTGATGTCGGAACCACTACTCGACGGGAAGACGGCGGTCATCACGGGCGCATCGAGCGGGAACGGCCGCAGCATGGCGCGGACGTTCGCCGAGGAGGGCGCGGACATCGTCGTCGCGGACATCCGCGACGAACCCCGCGAGGGTGGGACGCCGACGCACGAACTCGTCCCCGACGAGACGGACGCGGACGCCGCGTTCGTCGAGTGCGACGTGACGAACCGGAGCGACCTCGTGGACGCCGTAGACGCCGCCGAGGAGTTCGGCGGCATCGACGTGATGGTGAACAACGCCGGTATCTTCCGGAGCGAGGACTTCACCGAGGTGTCCGAGGACGAGTTCGACCAGCTCATGGACATCAACGTAAAGGGGACGTTCTTCGGCGCGCAGATCGCGGGCGAGCGCATGGCGGCGAACGGCGGCGGGAGCATCATCAACCTCTCCAGCGTCGCCGGTCTCAGCGGGTCGCCCGACCACGTCACGTACTGCACGTCGAAGGGCGCGGTACGACTCCTCACGTACGCGGTCGCCGCCGCGCTCGGCCCCGACGGCGTGCGGACGAACGCCATCCACCCCGGTCTCATCGAGACGGCGATGACGACGGAGGACGTGCCCATCATCGGGACGGACGCCGGCGACCAGTACCTTCAGGGGATTCCCTCCCGGCGCTGGGGTCAGCCGGACGACGTGGCGGACGCCGCGCTGTTCCTCGCGAGCGACCTCGCGAGTTACGTCAACGGCGAGTCGCTCGTCGTGGACGGCGGGATGTCGAACAGTCAGTGATCACTCGGCGGCCGCGATAGCTTCGAGCGCGATTTCGCGGGTGTCGGCGTCGATACCGCTCTCGCGGAGGTCGCGGGCGGTGTACCAGTCCCAGGCCTCCGGGCCTTCCTCGCCGTCCGCGGGGTCGATTTCTCTCCCCTCGACGGTGGCGAAGTAGACGTGGTCGACGTGCTGGTGGCCGACCGTACCGTCCGGGTGGACGTTGATGTCGTACAGCATCTGGTAGCGCGGCCGCGGGAGCGCTTCGCCCGCGGGCGCGGGCACGTCCGGCGCGTCCCCGAGGAGCGTCGGGTCGAGGCCGGTCTCCTCGCGGACTTCGCGCAGACCGGCCTCGTGGGGGAGTTCGTCCCGATCGACGTGGCCGCCCGGCGGGATGCGGATGCCGAGGCGGGCGTGTTCGTGGAGCGCGGTCGCTCCGTCGTGTACGACGTAGACGGTCGCGGTGAAGTGTCGCGTCGTCTCCATACCGCGAGAACGAGGGGGAGTCCTATGCGTCCATCGGGATGTCGCTCGCGGCTTCGAGGAGTTCGTGGTAGCGGTTGCGGATGGTGACCTCGCTGATGTTCGCGACCTCGCTCACCTGGTTCTGGGTGACGCGCTCGTTCACGAGCAGGCTCGCCGCGTACACCGCCGCGGCCGCCAGCCCGACCGGGGATTTCCCGCTCGTGATGCCCTCGTCCTGGGCGTTCGAGAGGAGTTCGCGCGCCTGTCGCTCCACCTCGTCGGAGAGGTCGAGGTCGCTCACGAACCGGGGGACGTAGCTCGCGGGGTCGGCGGGCGCGACCTCCAACCCGAGTTCGCGCACGACGTACCGGTAGGTGCGGGCGATTTCATCCTTGTCCACGCGACTGACGTTCGACACCTCGTCGAGACTCCGGGGCGTGTTCGCCTGTCGCGCCGCCGCGTACAGCGCCGACGTGGCGACGCCCTCGATACTGCGACCGGGAAGCAAGTCCTCGTCGAGCGCGCGCCGATAGATGACGGACGCCGTCTCCCGAACCGGCTTCGGAAGCCCCAACGCCGAACTCATGCGTTCGATTTCGCCGAGCGCCTGCTTCAGATTGCGCTCCTTCGAGTCCCTGGTGCGGAAGCGCTCGTTCCACTTACGCAGTCGCTGCATCTTCTGGCGCTGATTCGAACTCAAACTATTTCCGTAGGCGTCCTTGTCCTGCCAGCCGATGTTCGTGGACAGGCCCTTGTCGTGCATCATGTTCGTCGTCGGGGCACCCACGCGGCTCTTCTCGTCCTTCTCGGCGGCGTCGAACGCCCGCCACTCCGGCCCGCGGTCGATGCCGTCCTCCTCCACCACCAGCCCGCACTCCGTGCAGACGGTCTCGCCGCGCTCCTCGTCCACGGCGAGGCTCCCGCCGCACTCCGGACACTGGAGGTCCTCCGAGGACTCTGTCTCCTGCTCGGTGCGTCGCTCGTCGCTCCGTCGTCTGAGGCGTGAATCACTCATAGTGAACCCGGCGACGCCCCACGCGCGCCGCCCGTGTGTAATCGAGTGCCTAGTGGTGACGCCCGGCCGCTGAATAAGGCTTATGACCGTATCGAAACTCTTACCGACGCCACAACCGAGTCTCGGGATATGAGCGAACCCGCCGTCGACGCGGAGGAAGTCCGGCACGTCGCGGACCTCGCGCGCGTCACCCTCTCCGAGGACGAGGTGGACGCGTTCGCCGAGCAGTTCTCCGAGGTTCTCGGCTACTTCGAGGCCCTCGAAGACGTGCCCGAGGTCGAGTCCGAACCCGAACTCGTGAACGTGATGCGCGAAGACGAAGTCGAGGAGTCGCTCTCCCAGGAGGCGGCGCTCGCGAACGCCGACGAGAGCGAGGACGGCTTCTTCAAGGGGCCGCGGGTGTCGTAGATGTCGCACAACGCGTTCATCACCGAGACCGACATCGCGGGCGACGAGTCCGGCGTCCTCGACGGCCGCACGGTCGCCGTGAAGGACAACATCTCCACCGAGGGCGTCCGCACCACCTGCGGCTCGGAGATGCTCTCCGACTACGTCCCGCCCTACGACGCCACGGTCGTCTCCCGGCTCAAGGACGCCGGCGCGACCATCGTCGGGAAGGCGAACATGGACGAGTTCGGGATGGGGACCACCACGGAGACGTCCGCGTTCGGCCCCGTCACGAACCCCGTGGACGACGACCGCGTCCCCGGCGGCTCCTCCGGGGGAAGCGCGGCGGCGGTCGCGGCGGGCGACGCCGACCTCGCGCTCGGCAGCGACACCGGCGGCTCGATTCGCTGTCCCGCCGCCTACTGCGGCGTCGTCGGCATCAAACCCACGTACGGCCTCGTTTCGAGGTATGGCCTCGTCGCGTACGCGAACAGCCTCGAACAGATCGGCCCCATCGCGAACACCGTCGCGGACGCCGCCGAACTCCTCTCCGTCATCGCCGGCCCCGACGAGAACGACGGCACTACCCGGAAAGCGGGTGCTGACGCGGACTACGCGAGCGCCGCGACCGGCGACGTCGAGGGCCTGACCATCGGCGTGCCGACCCAGTTGGTCGGCGGCCGCGAGCGCGCGGGCGACGACCCCGCGGAGGGCGGTGAGACCCGCGCTGGCGCGGACGAGGCCGTGGTCGAGGTGTTCGAGGACGCGCTCGACGAGTACCGGGACGCGGGCGCGGAAATCGTCGAGGTCAGCCTGCCGTCGGTCGAGTACGCGGTCGCCGCGTACTACGTCATCGCCATGTCCGAGGCGTCCTCGAACCTCGCGCGGTTCGACGGCGTGCGCTACGGCACCTCGGGCGGCTACGACGGGAACTGGAACGAGGCGTTCTCGGACGCCCGCGAGGAGGGCTTCGGGGACGAAGTGAAACGCCGCGTCCTCCTCGGGACGTACGCGCTCTCCGCGGGCTACCACGACAAGTACTACAAGCAGGCGCAGGAGGCCCGCGCGTGGGTGAAACAGGACTTCGACGAGGCGTTCGAGACCGTGGACGTGCTCGCGTCCCCGACGATGCCGATGCTCCCGCCCGAACTCGGCGAAAGCCTCGACGACCCCCTCCAGATGTACCTCGCGGACGCGAACACGGTGCCGGTGAACCTCGCGAACCTCCCCGCAATCAGCGTGCCCGCGGGCGAGTCCGACGGCCTCCCGGTCGGCCTCCAGCTCGTCGGCCCGGCGTTCGGCGAGGAGACGATTATTCGCGCGGGCAGCCTGCTGGCCTAGGCGGCGTCCCGCCGTTTCTGTTCTCCGGTCGTTCCGTGCGCGTCGAGCGTCGGCGTCGCGTCGGCGTCGCGAACGCGGACATCGCGCTGCGGGAACGGTATCTCGACGCCGGCGGCGTCGAGGCGCGCGTAGATATCGCGGTTGAGTTCGTGGGTCGCGCGGCCGTCGTGGAGCGGGCTCGGCACCCAGACGAGGAGTTCGTAGTCGAGCGCCGAGTCCCCGAACCCGCGGAAGCGCGCCCGCGGACTCGGATTGCTCGCGGCGAGTTCGACGGCGTCCGCGGCGGCGAGCAGGCACTCCTCGACGGTGTCGAGGTCGCTCCCGTACGCGACGCCGACCGGAACTTTCACGCGGGTCTTCCCGACAGGCGCGGAGTGGTTCGTGAGCTGGGCGGAGTTCAGGACGGCGTTCGGGACGGTGACGACGACGTTGTCCCGGGTGAGGATGCGCGTGGAGCGAATCGAGATGTCCTGGACGGTGCCGGCGACGCCGGTGTCGAGTTCGACGTAGTCGCCGACGGCGTACGTGCCGTCCACGTAGAGAGAGATGGAGCCGAAGAAGTTCGCGACCGTGTCCTTCGCGGCGAACCCGATTGCAATACCGGCGATGCCGGCGGAGGCGAGGAGGGGCGTTATCTCTATCTCCCAGACGGTGAGCACGACGAACGCGGTCGCGACGAGCACGAGGAACGTCCAGAGGTTCTGGAAGATGGGCGCGAAGTCCGCGCCCTCGTCGGTGTGCGCGTCGTACGCGCGCAACCCCTGGGTTCCGAGGCGGGCGAGCGTGCGCGCCCAGACGAGCGCGGCGGCGGTGAGCGCGCTCGCGCGCAGGACGAGCGCGGTCGCGTCCGTCACGGGGACGACGCTGGGCGCGAGGAACGCGCCCGCGACGGCGACGGTCACGGGTATCGGAACCCGGAGTTCGCGGAGGAGCGCGTCGTCCACGGTCGTGCCGGTGCGGCGGGTGAGTCGGCGGACGGCGCGCAGGCCGACTTCGTTCACGAGCACGGCCGCGACGAAGGACGCCGTCACGAGGGCGGCGACGCCGAGCCACGGCGGCAGGCCGGCGAGCCAGTCGAGGAGTCCGGGAAGCATGCGGTCGGTAGGCGGTCTGCGGGCATAGCGTCTCCGGCGGCCACAGCGTTTTGGTGTGTTCGTTCGAGGAAGCCTGTATGGGAACGGAGGAACCGCCGGCTCCGAGCGGTGAGAACCGCGCCGGCGAGGAACCGAGCGCCGCGCCGGTCGGCGAGACGACCGACGAGGCGACGGTCACGGACGAGGGCGTCGAACTCGAACGAACCATCGGGCTCGTCGGCGGGCTCGCCATCGGCGTCGGGACGATGATAGGCGCGGGAATCTTCGTCTTCCCCGGTTTGGCCGCGGAGGAGGCGGGGCCGGCGGCGGCCGCGTCGTACGCCATCGGCGGCGTCATCGCGTTGCTCGTCGCGCTCCCGGCGTCGGAGCTCGCGACGGCGATGCCGCGCTCCGGCGGCGGCTACTACTTCATCTCGCGGTCGCTCGGGTCGCTCGCGGGCGCAATCGTCGGCATCAGCCTCTGGCTCGGATTGGTGTTCGCGTCCTCGTTCTACCTCGTCGGGTTCGGGAGCTACGCCGTCGAACTCCTCGGGCGCGCGGGCGTCGCGCTCTCCTGGCCCGTCCCGCCGACGACCGCGCTCGGCCTCGTGTTCGGCGCGCTCCTCACCGCGATGAGCTTCACCGGCACGGAGAACACCGCGAAACTCCAGAACGCGGTCGTCGCGTTGCTCCTCGTGATTCTCTCGGTCTTCCTCGGATACGGCGGCCTCGACGCGCTCGGCGTGTTCGGCGCGTCCTCGACCCCGGAGGCGTTCGCGCCGTTCGGCCTCGCGCCCGTGTTCACCACTGCCGCGCTCGTGTTCACGTCCTACCTCGGGTTCGCGCAGGTCGCGACGGTCGCCGGCGAAATCAAGAAACCCGGCCGCAACCTCCCGCTCGCGATGGTCGGGTCGGTGATTCTCGTCACCGTCTTCTACGTCGCCACCATCTTCGTCGCGACGAGCGCGTTCGGCAGCAAGACCCTCGGCGGGTTCGGGGAGACGGCGATGGTCGAGGTCGCGGGCGAGTTCTTCGGCCTGCCCGGCGTCATCGCCATCCTCCTCGCGGGCCTGCTCGCCACCGTGTCGAGCGCGAACGCGTCCATCATGAGCTCCTCGCGCGCCGTCTACGCCTTGAGCCGGGACGCGCTCCTCCCGAAGAAGGCGGGCGCGATTAACCTGAAGTACGGGACGCCGCACGTCGCGCTCGCGATGGCGGGCGTCCCCGTCCTCGTGCTCGTCGCGTCCGGGCAGACCGAGGTGCTCGCGGAGGTCGCGTCCTTCCTCCACCTCGTGATGTACGGCCTCATCTGCGTCGCGCTGTTCCAGATGCGGCGGAACACGCCCGAGTGGTACGACCCCGACTTCCGCGTCCCCGCCTATCGCGTGGTCGCGGGCGTCGGCGCGCTCGCGAGTTTCGGCCTCATCGCGTTCATGCAACGGCTCTCACAGGTAATCGGCGTGGCCTTGATGGTCGCGGCGGCCGCGTGGTATTACTACTACGCCCGCGACGTCTCCCTCAAGGGGGTGCTCTGAGATGAGAACGATACTGCTTCCGCTCCGCGTGCTGGAGGACGAATCGCTCTCGCCCGGCCTCGTCGAACTCCTCGCGCCGACGGACGTGCTCGTGCTCGGCTACTACCGCGTCCCCGACCAGACGCCGCCCGGCGCGGCGCGCGAGCAGTTCGGCGACCGCGCGCAGAAACGACTCGACGACGTGGCGGCCGCGCTCCGGGACGCGGGCGCGACCGTCGAGACCCGGATGGTGTTCACGGGCGAGGTCGAGCAGACCATCGCCCGCACCGCCGACGAGGCGGACGCGGACGCCGTCGTCCACCCGGGCGCGGCGATGCAGGTCGAGGACGTGCTCGTCCCGCTCGTCGGCCAGCCGGACCTCGCGGAGGTCGCGGGGTTCGTCGCCGGTCTCGTCGCCGGCCGCGACATCGACGTGACGACGTTCGCGCTGGACGAGAATCTCGCGCCCGAGGACGTGACGGCGGCGCTCCGCGAGGCGGGCGTGGACGCCGACCACCTCACCGCCGCGGACGCCTCCGGCGGCGGCCCCGTGGACGCCATCGCGTCCGTCGCCGCGGAGTACGACGCCATCGTGATGGGTGAACCGCAGCCGTCGCTCACGGAGTGGGTGTTCGGAGAGCTCGAAGACAGAGTCGCGACGGAAGCGCTCGGGCCCGTGTTCGTCGTCCGGGCGCGCGAGTAGTCACTCCTCGTAGACGAGGTTGAGAATCCACTGGCTGAACGCGTCGCTCTGCGGGTCGAGTTCCTCCTCGCCGACGAACGGCGAGAGCATGTCGCCCGCCATCAGGAGGGAGAAGTCGAGGTCGGCCTCGTCGATGACCGGTTCGAGGTAGTACGTGGTGTTCCCGTTGTAGACGGTTTCCTCGCGGTCGACGAGTCCGTACTCCTCCAGTTTGGAGGCGATGCGGCTCCCCTTCCGGGAGGACACGTCGAGTTCCTTCCAGAAGTCGCTCTGGTGGATGCCGCCGGTCTCGTGGACGAGCTCCACCGCCCGTCGTTCGACCTCCGAGAGTTCCGGCTGGTCGTCGCTGGCGCTCATAGTCGAATAGGCGTCCGCGCGCGGTTTAAATGTGGCCGTTGCGGTCGTCCGCGGGGTCGTACTTGGTGCGACACGGCGGGCCGTCAGCGTAGTCGAAGCGCACGTCGCCGGCGCTGTCGATGCGGACGAGCGAGGACGAGCGCGTGCCGAACCCGCGGTCTTCGTGGTGGACGCACGCGCCGACATCGTGGTCGCGCAGCACCGCCTTGGTCTCGTCCAGCCAGGCGTCGGGGTCGCCGTCAGTCGGCGGGAGGGCGTCGCGGACGGCGGGCGCGCGTTCGGGCGGCGCGTATCCGGTGTTCACGACGACGTGGACGCCGGGGTCGAGTCGCTCCTCGGTGAGCGTGCCGTCCCAGGAGAGGCGGACGGCGTCGTCGGCGTCCGCGAGCACGAGGTTGAAGCCGTCGTAGTCGTGCTCGTCGAGTTCCGCGCGGACGCGGTCGCGGGCCGCGTCAGCGGTGGGTTCTTCGAGCGCGTCCCTGACGAGCAGGCCGCGCGAGCGCTCGCCCTCCACGCCGTCGGCGCGCCGGTTCGTGATGCCGACGAACAGTCGGGTGTCGGTGACGCCCATCCACGTCCCGCCCGCCCGCTCGTCGGCGGGCGCGAGCGCCGGGCGCTCCCAGTCGCGAACCCGGGGCGGCGTCGAGGGCCGGTTCACCGATTCGTCGCGGTTCGCGGCGACCACCACGGGCGCGTCCGGGAACGCCCGCCACGCGAGTATCAGGGTGCACACGACCGGAGACACGAGCGCCGCGACTTAAACGTCCGCGGCCGCGGCGAGCGCCTCCCGGACGGCCGCGCGGTCGACCGTCCCCGACGCCGTGCGCGGCAGGTCGTCCGCGAACGCGACGGTTCGGGGAACCTTGTAGCCCGCGAGGCGCTCCCGGCAGAACGCCCGAATCTCGTCGGCGTCCGTCTCGCCCTCCGGGACGACGAGCGCGGCGACGCGTTCGCCCCACTCGGGGTCGTCCAGTCCGACGACGGCCGCCTCCGTGACGGCGGGGTGGTCGCGGAGCACGTCCAGCACTTCGGCGGGGTGGACGTTCTCGCCGCCGGTGATGATGCGGTCGGACTGCCGGTTCAGGACGTGAAGCCGGCCGCTCGCGTCGATGTAGCCGGCGTCCCCGGTGTCGAAGCCGTGCCGGGTGAAGGCGTCGGCGTTCGCCTCGGGCGCGTCGTAGTACCCGGGCGTGATGGAGGGGCCGGCGACGTGTATCGCGCCGACTTCGCCCGCCGGGAGTTCGCCCTCGGGCCCGGCGACGGTCACGTCGTAGCCCATCAGCGGCCGGCCGACGGAGTCGGGCGCGGCCTCGGTCTCGGCGGGCGTGCCGGTCGCAATCTGCGAGGCCGCTTCGGTCATCCCGTAACTCGGATGGACGGGGACGCCGCGCGACACCGCGTCCTCGCGGAGTTCGACGGGCGTGGGCGCGCCGCCGACGAGGGCGAAGCGGAGCGAGTCGGGGAACTCGCCGGCGTCGAGCATCCGGCGGAGCATCGTCGGCACGAGACTCACGCCCGTGCAGTCGTGGGCGTCGAGGTTGTGGAGGGTTCGCGCGGCGTCGAAGCCGCGTTGGACGACTGCCGTCGTCCCGTAGAGGACGCTCCGCAGGACGATGGAGAGGCCGCCCATGTGGTACATCGAGAGCGGGCAGAGCCAGCGGTCGTCGGGGAGGGCGCCGAGGCGGAAGGCGGACGCGGCGGCGGCGGCGAGGAAGTTCGCGTGCGTCAACCGCACGGCTTTCGGGTCGCCGGTCGTGCCCGACGTGAACATCAGCGCGAGCGCGTCCGAGACCGACCGGTCGGGTTCGGGAACCGCCGCGTCGTGTGCGTCGAGCGCGTCCACGCCCTCGTGGTCGGGCGCGTCCACGGACGCGACGGGAACCTCGCCGGCGGCTTCGACCGCGTCGGTCTCGCTCTCGGCTTCGGTGACGACGACGTGCACGTCCGCGGTCTCGACCTGCCCCGCGAGTTCGGCGGGCGCGAGGCGGGCGTTCAGGGGGACGAGCGTCGCGCCGACGCGCTGTGCGGCGAACACGAGGCGGACGAACGCGGGCCGGGTCTCCATCAGCACGCCGACGTGGTCGCCGGGTTCGACGCCCAGTCCCGCGAGGCGGCGCGAGGTGGTCTCCACCGCGTCGTCGAGGTCGCGGAACGACCACTCTCGGGAGGAATCCGCGTCCACGAGCGCGAGCGCGTCCGGCGACGCGCGGACGCGGTGGGCGAGCCAGTCCCTCACGGCTCCACCTCCCCGGGGAGGTTTCCGGGTTCCTGCGGGACGCTGACTTCACCGTCCTCGACGGGCGCGGGGTCGGGCGCGAGGTCGTCGTCGAGCAGGTGGGCGGTGGCGAGGCCGCACGCGGGCATGCCGGGGAGGCTGGCGGCGAGGTGGACGGCGGCGGTGCGGGCGACCACGGCGTCGATGGTCGTGGTCGCGACCGCCGCGACCCCGGCTTCGCGCGCGGTCAGCGCGGCCTCGCGGGCGCGGTCGATGCCGCCGAGCGCCATCGGCTTCAGGACGACGGCGTCCGCCGACTCGGCCGCGAGCACCTCGCGAATCCCGTGTTCGGTGAGCGTCTCGTCGAGCGCGACGCCCACGTCGTGTTCGCGGAGCGCCGCGTGCCCGTCGAGGTCGCCCTTCGCGAGCGGCTGTTCGACGTACGAGACGACGCCGGCGAGTTCGTCGAATACATAGTTCGCCTCGTCGGCGCTCCAGGCGGCGTTCGCGTCCGCGCGGAGTTCCACGTCCGCGCCGACCGCCTCCCGCACCGCGCGGAGGCGTTCCACGTCGTCCGCGACGGGTCGCGCGCCGACCTTCACCTTCACGCAGTCGAACCCGGACGCGACGGCCTCCCGGGCGGACTCGACGGTTCCCTCGACCGGGGCGTCGCCGACGGTGGCGTTCGCGGGCACGGATTCGACACGGGCGTCGTCGTCCGCGAGGAATCGGTACAGGGGTTCCTGTTCGACCCGGCTGGCGGCGTCGAGGTGCGCGAGCGAGACGGCGTGGCGAGCGGCCGGCCGGCCCTCGCAGGCGTCGAGCGCGGCCTGCCAGTCGGGGAGCGCGGCGTCCGCGGTTTCGAGCGCGTCTCGGCAGTCCTCGTGGGACTCCGTCCAGCCGGGGAGGGGGGTGGCTTCGCCGAGGCCGTCGCGGGAGCGGAGGAGGAATCCCTCGCGTTCGGTGATGGTTCCGGCGGCGGTGTCGAGCGAGTCGGCGAGCGGGAGGGAGAACGAGGAAATCATAGCGCGAGTCCGAGCGCGAACAGGACGGTGTAGAGCGCGAGCGTCTGGCCCGTCCGGGTGAGCGCGGGGTTCAGTTCGTCGCCCGCGGTCTCGGTGAGGACGGTGCGGGTGACGGACGCGGCGAGCGGGAGCGAGAGCAGGGGGAGGAGGACGAGCGGGTCGGCGGTGCGGAGGTAGAACCAGCCCGGGGTGAGGTAGGCGAGCGCGAACAGCGCGACGTACTGCGCGCGGCTGAACGCGTAGCCGAACCGGACGGCGAGCGTGTTCTTCCCCGTTCGGGCGTCCTCCTCGCGGTCGCGGACGTTGTTCACGACGAGGACGTTCGTCGCGATCGCGCCGACGGGCAGGCTCGCAACGAAGGCGTCCACGGTGACGGTTCCCGCGGGAATCCAGGCGGGGAACGCGCCCGCGACCAGGGAGGCGGCCTGCACGTAGTACGTGCCGACGACGGCGACGATACCGAAGAAGACGAAGACGAACAGGTCGCCGAGTCCGTGGTAGCCCAGGGGGTAGGGGCCGCCGGTGTACGCGATGCCGGACGCGACCGACAGGAGGCCGATGACGAGGATGGGGACGCCGCCGACGTACACGAGGGAGGTGCCGAGGAGGATGGCGGCGGCGAACGTCCCGTACATCGCGCGCTTCACCTCGCCGGGTTCGATGAGGCCGCTCGCGGTCACCCGGGTGAACCCCTCGCGGTCGTCGGTGTCCGCGCCCTGCACGGCGTCGTAGTAGTCGTTCGCGAAGTTCGTGCCGATCTGGATGAGGAGCGACCCGACGAGCGCCGCGAGCGCCGGGAGGGGCGCGAACACGCCGTCCCGGAGCGCGAGTCCGACTCCGACGACGACGGGCGCGGCGGCGGCCGGGAACGTGTGCGGGCGCGCCGCGACCACCCACGCGCGCGTCCGCGAGATGTCCGCTTCCGCTTCTGACATACGCCCGGGTTCGTGGCGGTGGAGGAAAGCGCCTGCGATTGTCCGACCCCGTGCGGTTTTTCCCGCCGGCGCTCGGACTCCCCGGGCGTGTCCGACACCGCGGCCGACATCGAACCGGAGCGCGCACCGCGCGGGGAGGGCTGGCTGTACGCGTGGGGCGGCGCGAACGTCGCCATCGGCGTCGCGAGCCTCCTCGTCCCGCTCTACGTCGTCCAGCTCGGCGGGGACGCCGTCGCGCTCGGCGTGCTCTGGTTCGCCACCTCGATGGCGATGGCACCGAGTTCGCTCGCGGTCGGCCCGCTCACCGACCGGTTCGGCCATCAGCGCACGGTCGTCCTCGTCGGGTTCGCGGGTATCGCCGTCGCGTTCGCCGCGCTCCCGCTCCTCGGGTCGGTCGCCGCGGTCGTCGTCGCGGACGCGGCGCTCTGGCTGTTCGTCGCCGCGGTCACGCCCGTCATCACCACGCTCGTGCTCGCGGACGCCCCGCAGTCCCGCTGGAACGGCCGCATCGCCCGCCTCAACAAGTACCAGGGGTACGGCTGGACCGCCGGCCTCGTGCTCGGGTCTGTGTGGACGCTCGTCGTCGGCTCGCGCCTCCCCGCGATAGACACCCAGCGCGCGCTCCTCTGGCTCTGCGCGGCCATCACCGTCGCCTGCACCGCCGCGGCCGCGCGCTCCCTCCCGAGCGAACCCGGCACGCGCGGCCTCCGCGGCCGCCTCCGCTCCCGGCCGTCCCGGCGCGCCGTCCGCGCCGTCTTCTCCCCACTTCTTCCGGGGCGCGTCGTCTCGCTCGCCCGCACCACCAGCCCCCGCGACCTCCTCACCGGCCTCAGCCGCCCCCTCATCGTCTACTTCGCCGCCGTCTCCGTCTTCTTCGCGGGGTTCTCCGTGTTCAGCGCGCCGCTCCCGGACTTCCTCACGCAGGCCGGGTTCGGGGACGGTGCCGTGTTCGCGCTGTACGTCGTCTCCAGTCTCGCGTCCGCCGTGTTCTACGTCGGCGCGGGCGAACTCGCAGACCGCTACGACCTCCGCCGCCTCCAGTCCGGCGCGCTCGGCCTGCGAGCCGTCGTCTTCCCCGTCGTCGCCGCCGTCGGGTACGCCGTCCAGGCCTCGACGCTCACCGGATTGGCCGCCGTCGCCTGCCTGTTCGCGCTCACCGGTCTCTCCTGGGCGGTCATCGCCGTCACCGCGAACTCGCTCGTCGCCCGGTACGCCAGCCCCGGGAACCGCGGGGCCGCGCTCGGCCTCTACACCGCGCTCTCCTCCGCCGCGGGCGGCGTCGGCGGCCTCCTCGGCGGCTGGCTCGCCGCCGCCTACGACTACGTCCCGACGTTCACGGTCGCCGCCGTGCTCGTCGTCGCCGGCGCGGCCGTCGTGCTCGCGCTCGACGCCATCGACGCCAATCCCACGAACTGAGAACGCGAGTCGGAGTTAACAACCAGGGGGTGGAAGGAGGACGTGTGACACGTCCCCCGTGTCACGCTCGCTACGGGAGTACGAACGACCCCCGTCGTTCGCCTGACCATCCCGACATGCACTGACTGGCACCCGCCGTCGTCGGGCGCTCGCGCGGCTCCGTAGCGGCCGTGCGTGGACGCGCCCGGCGCGCGGCGAATCGGACACACATCCGGGGACGGCTCCCCCTCGTCCCCCTCCTGCAGTCTGTCCTACTCTGCGGTCTCTACGTTTCTGAACTCGAAGCGCGCGCCGCCCGACTCGCTCTCCGTCAACTCGACCCGCCAGCCGTGCGCTTCCGCGATGGTGCGCGCGATGTTCAACCCGAATCCGGTGCCGTGGTCGCTCGACGAGTACCCGGTCTCGAACACGCGCTCGCGCTCCTCGTCGGGGATGCCGGGGCCGTCGTCGGCGACGTAGAACCCCGCGCCGTCGGAGAGCCAGCCGACCGTCACGGTCACGCGGCCGTCGTCGCCCGCGCCGTGCTCGACGGCGTTCCGGAAGAGGTTTTCGAGGAGTTGCCGGACGCGGCTTCCGTCGGCGCGCACCCGCGGGAGGTCGCGGGTTTCGAGCGTGGCCTCTGCGGTGTCCACGGTCTCCCACGCGTCCGTCACGACACCCGACAGCGACACGGTCTCGGGGTCGTTCACGGTGTCTCCCTGCCGGGCGAGCGCGAGCACGTCCTCGACGAGTTCGTGCATCCGGGAGAGCGCGTCGTCCACGCGGTCGAGCGCGTCCGCCGTCTCCGCGTCCGCCGTCTCGCGCGCGATGTCGACGTAGCCCTCCGCGACGTTCAGGGGGTTGCGGAGGTCGTGGCTGACGACGCTCGCGAACTCCTCCAGGCGGCGGTTCTGCCGGGCGAGTTCCTGTTCGCGTTGCGCGAGTCGCTCCCGGGTTTCGATGACGGCGATGGCGTTCCCGAGCGTCTCCCCGAGTTCCGTGAGCACGTCGCGTTCGGTCTCGTCGAACACGTCCGGGCGGTCGGCGTAAATGCTGTAGAACCCGTAGACGGTGTCGTCGTGGTGGATAGGGACGACGGCGAGCGACTGGACGCCGTGCTCGCGGAGCATACGCCACCACGGCTCCATCGTCTCGTCCGCGTACACGTCCGGAATCGCCTGCGTCTCACGCGTCTTGATGGCGCGCCCGCCAGCCCCCTGTCCCTTCTCGGTGTCGTCCGTGGGGATGGTGAGTGAGTCGAAGTAGTCGTCGGGCAGGCCCGCCCACGCGGACGGCCGCACCACGTCCGCCTCGGCGTCGTACCGGCCGACCCAGACGGCCTCGTAGGGGTCGGACGTGGCGAGGCGGTCGCAGACGGCCTGTTCGAGGGTGTCGCGGTCGTTCGCGTGCACGACCTCCTGGGTGGCGACGCGGAGCGCGTTCGTGATGCGGTTCAGGCGGTCGAGGTCGCGCTGGCGCTTCCGGTTTCGCGCGTCGTACACGCCGACGAGCACGCCCGCGAGCGCGCCGACCGTCGCCGCGTCCACGATAGCCGTCGAGAACAGGGACGTGAACACGGGCGCGTCCGCGGTCACCCAGAGCACCGCCGCCGGCAACAGCCCCGCGGCGACCGCCGTCCACGCGAGCACCCGGGTCGTACACCACGCCGACACGAGCCCGCCGCGCGCGATGGCCACGCCGACGCCCGCGATGGCGACGGAGAGCGCCGTCGTCACCGCGAACGCCAGCGGCGGCTCCGACCCCGTCGTTCCCGCGTGCCCGACCGCGAGCGCCGCCCCGAGCGCCACGAGCACCCCGCCACACACCCGCCGGGACACCACGACCATACTTACACTCGACGTGACGCACGAAAATAGATTGGGGCGGGATAGCGAGAGCGGTGTACCGACGGACAGTACCGGTCGCCGAAGGCGACCGGGTTTTTCCCTCCAGGTTTTTGTCGGAGCGGGGCGCTTCGCGCCCCTCTCGGAGAAAAAGG